>NZ_BAABET010000035.1:0-555 GCF_039540295.1 Streptomyces venetus | reverse complement strand
TGTTCGGGGGTGGTGGTGAGTTGGGGGAGGAGGTGGTGGGTGAGGGCGGTGGGGGTGGGGTGGTCGAAGACGGTGGTGGCGGGGAGGGTGAGGCCGGTGCTGGTGGCGAGCCGGTTGCGCAGTTCGACGGCGGTGAGGGAGTCGAGTCCCTGCTCCATGAAGCCCAGATGGGCGTCGACGGCGTCCACGCCGGGCAGGGCCAGGATCGTCGCGATGTGGCGGCGGATGTGGTCCAGCAGGACGTTGAACCGCTGGGCGGGCGGCAACGAACCGAGCTGCTGCGCCAACTGCGGACCCTGCTCGACGGAGGCGGCGGTGCGCCGCTGTGTGCTCAGCCGCTGCCAGACCGGGTGCGCTGGAATCGCCTGCGTGTTGAGGGGCGACACCATCAGCAACGGCTGCGGAGGAGCGCCGACGGCGTCGAACAGCTCCAGTGCCTCCGGCGTCGACATCGGCGCGATGGCGTTGCGCGCCAACCGCGCCAGATCCTGCTCGTCGAGGTGGCTGGTCATGGTGCTGGTTTGTTGCCAGAGGCCCCAGGCGAGGCTGGTGGCG
>NZ_BAABET010000034.1:0-558 GCF_039540295.1 Streptomyces venetus | reverse complement strand
CGCCACCAGCCTCGCCTGGGGCCTCTGGCAACAAACCAGCACCATGACCAGCCACCTCGACGAGCAGGATCTGGCGCGGTTGGCGCGCAACGCCATCGCGCCGATGTCGACGCCGGAGGCACTGGAGATCTTCGACGCTTCCGCTCTGCCGCCGCATCCCCTGCTGCTCACCGCCCTGCTTCACGAGCGGCAACTGCCCCGGCTCCCGCTGTGGCAGCGGCTCGCGGCGGTCACCAGGGCGGTGGCGGCCACGGTGGAGGAAGGGCCCTCGCCGGCCCAGCAGCTCGGGGTGCTCGCGCCCGCGCAGCGGTTCAACGTCCTGCTGGACCACATCCGCCGCCACACGGCGACGATCCTGGCCCTGCCCGGGCTGGACGCCGTCGACGCCCACCGCGGGTTCACGGAGCAGGGACTGGACTCCCTCACCGCTCTCGAACTGCGCAACCGGCTCGCCACCAGCACCGGCCTCACCCTCCCCGCCACCACCGTCTTCGACCACCCCACCCCCACCGCCCTCACCCACCACCTCCTCCCCCAACTCACCACCACCCCCGAACA
>NZ_BAABET010000033.1:0-818 GCF_039540295.1 Streptomyces venetus | reverse complement strand
TAGGAGGCGGCCTCGCCCGACAGCTCGGTGAGGTACTCGGTCAGTTCCTGCTTGGTGTTGCGCCAGGTGAAGTAGGTGTAGGACTGCTGGAAGCCGATCTGGGCCAGGGTGTGCATCATCGCCGGGCGGGTGAAGGCCTCCGCCAGGAAGATCACGTCGGGGTCGGTGCGGTTGACCTCCCCGATCACCCGCTCCCAGAAGACGACCGGTTTGGTGTGCGGGTTGTCCACGCGGAAGATCCGCACGCCGTGGTCCATCCAGTGCCGCAGCACCCGTACCGTCTCGGCGATCAGGCCGTCCATGTCGGCGTCGAAGGCGATGGGGTAGATGTCCTGGTACTTCTTGGGCGGGTTCTCGGCGTAGGCGATGGTGCCGTCGGGGCGGTGGTGGAACCACTCGGGGTGTTTGTGCACCCAGGGGTGGTCCGGGGAGCACTGCAGGGCGAAGTCGAGGGCGACCTCCAGGCCCAGGTCCCGGGCCTGGTCCACGAACCAGGTGAAGTCCTCCAGGGTGCCCAGGTCGGGGTGGACGGCGTCGTGGCCGCCCTCGGGTGAGCCGATGGCCCAGGGCACGCCGACGTCGTCGGGGCCGGGGGAGAGGGTGTTGTTCTTGCCCTTGCGGAAGGTGGTGCCGATGGGGTGGATCGGGGGGAGGTAGACCACGTCGAAGCCCATCGCGGCGATCGCCGGCAGTCTGCGGGCGGCGGTGCGGAAGGTGCCGTGGGGCTGGGTGCGGGTGCCCTCGGAGCGGGGGAAGAACTCGTACCAGGAGCCGTACAGGGCCCGCTCCCGCTCGACCAGCAGCGGCAGCGGTTCGGA
>NZ_BAABET010000032.1:0-825 GCF_039540295.1 Streptomyces venetus | reverse complement strand
GGTCTGCAGATCATGTCGAACGAGCAGTTCAACCAGGCGTTCACGATGCACGGCACGATCATGCTGCTGATGTTCGCGACGCCGCTGTTCGCCGGTTTCGCGAACTGGATCATGCCGCTGCAGATCGGCGCGCCGGACGTGGCGTTCCCCCGGCTGAACATGTTCGCCTACTGGCTGTACCTGTTCGGCTCGCTCATCGCGGTGGGTGGCTTCCTCACCCCGCAGGGCGCGGCCGACTTCGGCTGGTTCGCCTACAGCCCGCTCTCGGACGCCGTCCGCTCCCCGGGCATCGGCGCCGACATGTGGATCATGGGTCTGGCCTTCTCCGGCTTCGGCACCATCCTCGGCTCGGTCAACTTCATCACCACGATCATCTGCATGCGCGCCCCCGGCATGACGATGTTCCGTATGCCGATCTTCGTGTGGAACGTGCTGCTGACCGGTGTCCTGGTCCTGCTCGCCTTCCCGGTCCTGGCCGCGGCGCTGTTCGCCCTGGAGGCGGACCGCAAGTTCGGCGCCCACGTCTTCGACTCCGCCAACGGCGGCGCGTTGCTGTGGCAACACCTCTTCTGGTTCTTCGGCCATCCAGAGGTGTACATCATCGCGCTGCCGTTCTTCGGCATCATCTCCGAGGTCATCCCGGTCTTCTCCCGTAAGCCGATGTTCGGTTACACGGGTCTGATCGGCGCGACCATCGCGATCGCGGGTCTGTCCGTGACGGTGTGGGCGCACCACATGTACGTCACCGGCGGTGTGCTGCTGCCGTTCTTCTCCTTCATGACCTTCCTGATCGCGGTCCCGACCGGTGTGAAGTTCTTCAACTGG
>NZ_BAABET010000031.1:0-1173 GCF_039540295.1 Streptomyces venetus | reverse complement strand
CTCCAGTGCCTCCGGCGTCGACATCGGCGCGATGGCGTTGCGCGCCAACCGCGCCAGATCCTGCTCGTCGAGGTGGCTGGTCATGGTGCTGGTTTGTTGCCAGAGGCCCCAGGCGAGGCTGGTGGCGGGTTGGTTGTGGTGGCGGCGGTGGTGGGCGAGGGCGTCGAGGTAGGTGTTGGCGGTGCTGTAGTTGGCTTGTCCGGGGCTGCCGAGGATGCTGCCGGCGGAGGAGAAGAGCAGGAAGAGGGCGGGGTTGTGGGGTTGGGTGTGGTGGTGGAGGTGGTGGGCGGTGGTGGCTTTGGTGGCCAGGACGGTGCGTAGTTGGGTGGGGGTGAGGGTGGTGAGGGTGGCGTCGTCGAGGTGGCCGGTGGCGTGGATGACGGCGGTCAGGGGGTGTTCGGTGGGGATGTCGGCGAGGGTTTTGGCCAGGGCGTGGGGGTCGGTGAGGTCGCAGGCGGTGATGGTGGTGTGGGCGCCTGTGTGGGAGAGGTCGTGGTGGAGCTGGGGTGCGGTGGGGGCGTGGGGTCCTTGGCGGCTGAGGAGGAGGAAGTGGCGGATGTGGTGGTGGTGGGCGAGGTGGCGGGCGATGAGGGAGCCGAGGGTGCCGGTGCCGCCGGTGATCAGGACGGTGCCGTGGGGGTTGAGGGGGCGGGGGATGCGGATGACGTTTTTGCCGGTGTGGCGGGCCTGGCTCATGTGGCGCAGGGCTTTGGGGAGGTGGGCGAGGTCCCATTCGGTGCGGGGCAGCAGGGTCAGTGCCCCGTCGTTGAAGAGGGTGAGGAGGTGGGTGAGCATCTCGCCGGTGCGTTGGGGGCCGGCTTCTTTGAGGTCGAAGGCGCGGTAGGTGGTGCCGGGGTGGGTGGTGGTGACGTGGTGGGGGTCGCGGATATCGGTTTTGCCCATTTCGATGTAGCGGCCGCCGGGGGCGAGGAGGTCCAGGCAGGCGTCGACGAGGTCGCCGGAGAGGGATCCGAGGATGATGTCCATGCCCGGCCGGCCGTTCTGGCCGGTGTGGCGGGTGTGGTGGCGGAACTGGTCGGCGAAGTCGGTGGTGCGTGAGGAGGCGATGTGGTCGGCGGGGATGCCGGCGGCTTTGAGGGTGTGCCATTTGGTGGGGTGGGCGGTGGTGTAGACGTCGGCGCCGAAGTGGCGGGCGAGCTGGGTGGCGGCCAT
>NZ_BAABET010000030.1:0-1232 GCF_039540295.1 Streptomyces venetus | reverse complement strand
AGACGTCATCTCAATTGGTGGCTGATGGGGTAGATAGTCGCTGGCAGGCGTGCTGTGGGGACGGTTGAATGTCGTGGTGAGCGACTACTGGACACCCGCGCATCAAGCGGTCGAGCAGGAGGATGCTGAGGCCCTGGCCCGGTTGCTGGCCGCTGGTTCCGATCCTGACGAGGTCTTCAGCAACATGACGCTGCTGACGCACGCGATCGAGGCCGAGGGTGATGGCTCCTTGCAGAGCGGGCAGCCGTTGACTGTGCACACCACCGCCGTGCTGCTGGCCTTCGGGGCTGATCCGGAGCTCGCAGACCCAGACGGCCGCACCCCCATGGACATGGCCAATCACTACGGCCACGACCTGGCGATGAAACTTCTGCAGGCCCACATCAGCAGACGAGCCGCCGATAACAGATGAGGGTGCAGGTGATGCTCGTGAAGGCGAGGAAGTGCTCGGCCTTGCGCTCATAGCGACGGTGGAGGCGGCGGCAGCCGGCGAGCCAGGACATGGTTCGCTCGATGGTCCAGCGGTGGCGGCCAAGCCGCTGCGAGGTCTCGGTCCCCTTGCGGGCGATACGGTGCCCGATGCCGCGCCCTCGTAACCATCGGCGCAGGTGAGAGTAGTCGTAGCCCTTGTCTGCGTGGAGCTTGTCCGGCCTGCGTCGTCGCCGCCCGCGGCGAGAACGGACCGGAGGTATGCCCTTCACCAAGGGGATCAGTGCCTGGCTGTCGTGCAGGTTCGCCCCTGAGATTCCGACGGACAGGGGCAGACCCGTCCGCTCGGTGATCAAATGGATCTTCGATCCGTACTTGCCCCGGTCGACAGGATTCGGGCCTGTCAGGTCCCCCTTTTCAGGGCCCGCATGTTCACCGAGTCGATCGCGCAGCGGGACCAGTCCAACTCGCCGCGGGAGCCGAGTTCATCGAGGACCAGGCGATGGAGCTTGGCCCACACCCTGGCCTTCGTCCACTCGGCAAAACGGCGGTGAGCCGTCGCCCCCGACGGACCGAACGACGCAGCGGGCAACTGCTGCCACGTGCAGCCCGACGTGGCCACGAACACGATCGCGGCCAGCACCTCACGGTCGCCATGCCGGCGACGGCCGCCACCCTGAGGCCGCGAAGGCGCCTCCGGCACCACCCGCTGGAACAACTCCCACAATTCGTCCGGCACCAGCCGCTCAACAATCGCCACCACGACCGATAGCCTACCGAGGCAACCAAATGAGATGACGTCT
>NZ_BAABET010000029.1:0-1253 GCF_039540295.1 Streptomyces venetus | reverse complement strand
TGCCACGGAACCTTGACCGTTTGCCGCTGAGGTTTGACCGATGGGCCGCGTGTGGAGGGTGTAGCCATGGACAATGAAGTGCCGCTGTTCGGCGGGCGCATCACCACGGGCGTGGTCAGGGTCGGGAACACTGTCCGTCGACCAGCCACCGCATCGTCCCCGTTCGTCGCCGAACTGCTCGATGACCTTCGGCGGCAGGGCTTCAACGGCGCTCCGCGGCACCTCGGGTTCGACATGGCCGGCCGCGAGATCCTCAGCTACCTCCCTGGCCGCGTGCCCGCCCGCTTCCAGCGCTGGACCGATCCCCAGGTGGCCGCCGCCGGCTTTCTGCTCCGCGCCTTCCACGACGCCACCCGCGGCAGCCGCCTGACCGGTCGGCATCCCGTGGTCTGCCACCACGATCCGGGGCCGAACAACACAGTCTTCGCAGACGACGTCCCCGTCGCCTTCATCGACTTCGACACCGCCGCCCCCGGCAATCCGCTCGAAGACCTCGGGTACATGGCGTGGACCTGGTGCATCTCCTCCAAACCCGATGCTCCACCCGCCACCGTCCAGGCCGCACAGCTACGCATCCTCGCCGACGCGTACGGGCTCGACGCCACCACCCGCTCCAGCCTCATCGATGCCGCGCTCGAGCGCCAGACCCGCAACGCTCAGTGGTGGCGCAGCCACCTCGCCCACCCGGCCCCGCGCGTTGCCGACGACCACGAGATCACCGGGCGAATCCAGTGGTCCGAGCGAGAGCACGCCTACACCTCGACCAACCGCGCGATCTTCGATGCAGCCCTGGACTGACACCCGCCCGATCCTCCGACCTGCGCGATCAAACTTCGACGACACGAACCGCGTTCGTCAAAGTTCGATGGCACGCGGTCAAAGTTCCGTGACACGGACAGCGGGGTGGAGGTGGGCTGTGTGGCGCCACGGTCATAGAGCAGAACATATGAACGACTTAGGGCTGGCGTCGCGCCTCGCGTTGCTCCGCTTCCTGGAGCGCGTGCGGGAGCGCGATCCGGCCCGCACCGCAAGTGGGTCGCCGACGAACAGCGCCGCGAGTCCGAGCAGCGCGTCGGCGAAGAGCGGCGCCCGCCTGCGCCCGAGTGGCTGATCGAGCGCGGCCTGGATCGCCGCAACATCGTCGCCGTACACACCGGGGTGTGCTGGGGTGCCGGCGTGTACGAAGTGCAGGCCGGACACGGTGCTCGGCATCGAGGTCTAAGCGCTGCGCGGCCGGCGCCCTGAGGTCTTCT
>NZ_BAABET010000028.1:0-1845 GCF_039540295.1 Streptomyces venetus | reverse complement strand
CCGGCTCGCCACCAGCACCGGCCTCACCCTCCCCGCCACCACCGTCTTCGACCACCCCACCCCCACCGCCCTCACCCACCACCTCCTCCCCCAACTCACCACCACCCCCGAACACGCCGAAGACACCGGCACCGACGGTCCCGGCGGCCCGCGTGAGGAGGAGATCCGACGCGCGATCGCCGGTCTGTCGCTCACCCAGTTGCGGGATGCCGGGCTGTTCGAACCGCTGATGGTCCTCACCGGCCTGGGAGCCGTGGACACCGCGGAGGAGGCGGAGGAGCAGAGCGCCATCGACGACATGGACGTCGACGATCTCGTGCAGGCGGCACTCGCGGAAGACTCTTGATTCGACTCTGAAAGCAGGTTTGAGGATGGCGGCATCGAACGATTCCGTGGTGCGTGCGCTCCGGGCATCGATGAAGCAGAACGAGCGGCTGCAACGCGAGAACAACCGCCTTGCCGAGGCCGCTCGGGAGCCGATCGCGATCGTGGGGATGGCGTGCCGGTTCCCGGGTGGTATCGCCTCCCCGGAAGACCTGTGGCGCGTGGTCGCCGACGGAGTGGACGCTACGTCCGAGTTCCCGAAGGACCGGGGCTGGCCGGAGGATCTGTACGACCCGGATCCGGACGCCTCGGGCAAGGCGTACGCACGGCGCGGTGGCTTCTTGGACGACGTGGCCGGTTTTGACGCGGACTTCTTCGGGATTTCGCCGCGTGAGGCGTTGGCGATGGATCCGCAGCAGCGGTTGCTGCTGGAGGTGGCGTGGGAGGCGTTGGAGCGGGCGGGGCTGAAGGCGGAGGAGCTGCGCGGCAGCCGCACCGGGGTGTTCGTCGGCGCCGCCACGTCCGCGTACATCCCCGACCTCAACCGTGTACCGGACAGTGTCGAGGGCTACTCGCTCACCGGGAACACCCTGAGCGTGCTCTCCGGCCGGGTCTCCTACTTCCTGGGCCTGGAAGGACCGTCGGTGTCGGTGGACACGGCGTGCTCGTCGTCGCTGGTGGCATTGCATCTGGCGGTGCAGGCGCTGCGGCAGGGGGAATGCTCCCTCGCGCTCGCCGGCGGCGTCACCGTCGTAGCCGGGCCCACAGGCATCATCGAACTCTCCCGGCAGCGGGCCCTGGCTCAGGACGGTCGCTGCAAGGCGTTCTCCGCCGCTGCCGACGGGTTCAGTGCCGGTGAAGGCGTCGGTGTGCTGGCGGTGGAGCGGCTGTCGGACGCGAGGCGCAACGGCCACCGGGTCCTCGGCGTCGTGCGGGGAACCGCCGTCAACCAGGACGGTGCCAGCAGCAGGTTGACGGCGCCCAACGGGCCGGCGCAACAACGGGTGATCGAGGCCGCTCTGCGGAACGCCGCTCTGAAGCCGGCCGATGTGGACGCGGTGGAGGCGCACGGTACGGGGACGCGGCTGGGTGACCCGATCGAGGCGCAGGCCCTGATCGCGACATACGGCCAAGGCCGCCCCGAGTCCCGGCCGTTGTGGTTGGGGTCGGTGAAGTCGAACATCGGTCACGCGCAGGCGGCCGCGGGTGTGGCGGGTGTGATCAAGATGGTGATGGCGTTGCGCAACGAGAAGTTGCCGCCGTCGCTCCACATCGGCGACCCCACGCCGATGGTCGACTGGAGCGGCGGTGACGTAGCACTGCTCACCGGCGAGGGAGTGGCGTGGCCACGCGGTGAGCGCGTCCGTCGAGCCGGAGTGTCCTCGTTCGGGATCAGCGGGACGAATGCGCACGTGGTGGTGGAGGAAGCCCCCGAGGAGGAGAAGCAGCCCGAAGTCGTGATCCGCAGTTCCGGGTTGGTGTCGTGGGTGGTGTCCGGGGCCAGTGCGGGTGGGCTGCGCG
>NZ_BAABET010000027.1:0-5195 GCF_039540295.1 Streptomyces venetus | reverse complement strand
GGAAAGCCCGAGAGGGTGAGTACAAAGGAAGCGACCGTTCCTTGAGAACTCAACAGCGTGCCAAAAGTCAACGCCAGATATGTTGATACCCCGTCTCCGGCCATCAGGCTGGGACGAGGTTCCTTTGAAATAAACACAGCGAGGACGCTGTGAACGGTCGGGCTTATTCCGCCTGACTGTTCCGCTCTCGTGGTGTCGACCGGATTACCGGTACACATTCACGGAGAGTTTGATCCTGGCTCAGGACGAACGCTGGCGGCGTGCTTAACACATGCAAGTCGAACGATGAAGCCCTTCGGGGTGGATTAGTGGCGAACGGGTGAGTAACACGTGGGCAATCTGCCCTGCACTCTGGGACAAGCCCTGGAAACGGGGTCTAATACCGGATATTGACCATCGCGGGCATCCGTGATGGTGGAAAGCTCCGGCGGTGCAGGATGAGCCCGCGGCCTATCAGCTTGTTGGTGAGGTAATGGCTCACCAAGGCGACGACGGGTAGCCGGCCTGAGAGGGCGACCGGCCACACTGGGACTGAGACACGGCCCAGACTCCTACGGGAGGCAGCAGTGGGGAATATTGCACAATGGGCGAAAGCCTGATGCAGCGACGCCGCGTGAGGGATGACGGCCTTCGGGTTGTAAACCTCTTTCAGCAGGGAAGAAGCGAAAGTGACGGTACCTGCAGAAGAAGCGCCGGCTAACTACGTGCCAGCAGCCGCGGTAATACGTAGGGCGCGAGCGTTGTCCGGAATTATTGGGCGTAAAGAGCTCGTAGGCGGCTTGTCGCGTCGGTTGTGAAAGCCCGGGGCTTAACCCCGGGTCTGCAGTCGATACGGGCAGGCTAGAGTTCGGTAGGGGAGATCGGAATTCCTGGTGTAGCGGTGAAATGCGCAGATATCAGGAGGAACACCGGTGGCGAAGGCGGATCTCTGGGCCGATACTGACGCTGAGGAGCGAAAGCGTGGGGAGCGAACAGGATTAGATACCCTGGTAGTCCACGCCGTAAACGGTGGGCACTAGGTGTGGGCAACATTCCACGTTGTCCGTGCCGCAGCTAACGCATTAAGTGCCCCGCCTGGGGAGTACGGCCGCAAGGCTAAAACTCAAAGGAATTGACGGGGGCCCGCACAAGCGGCGGAGCATGTGGCTTAATTCGACGCAACGCGAAGAACCTTACCAAGGCTTGACATACACCGGAAACGTCTGGAGACAGGCGCCCCCTTGTGGTCGGTGTACAGGTGGTGCATGGCTGTCGTCAGCTCGTGTCGTGAGATGTTGGGTTAAGTCCCGCAACGAGCGCAACCCTTGTCCCGTGTTGCCAGCAGGCCCTTGTGGTGCTGGGGACTCACGGGAGACCGCCGGGGTCAACTCGGAGGAAGGTGGGGACGACGTCAAGTCATCATGCCCCTTATGTCTTGGGCTGCACACGTGCTACAATGGCCGGTACAATGAGCTGCGATACCGCGAGGTGGAGCGAATCTCAAAAAGCCGGTCTCAGTTCGGATTGGGGTCTGCAACTCGACCCCATGAAGTCGGAGTCGCTAGTAATCGCAGATCAGCATTGCTGCGGTGAATACGTTCCCGGGCCTTGTACACACCGCCCGTCACGTCACGAAAGTCGGTAACACCCGAAGCCGGTGGCCCAACCCCTTGTGGGAGGGAGCTGTCGAAGGTGGGACTGGCGATTGGGACGAAGTCGTAACAAGGTAGCCGTACCGGAAGGTGCGGCTGGATCACCTCCTTTCTAAGGAGCACTTCTAAGCCGGGCTTGCCTGGTTCAGAGGCCAGTACATCAGCGAACGTCTGATGCTGGTTGCTCATGGGTGGAACGTTGACTACTCGGCACGATCCAGGATGGATCAGGCGCTAGTACTGCTCTTCGGGGCGTGGAACGCTGATCTGGTCAGCTGATCGTGTCGGGCACGCTGTTGGGTGTCTGAGGGAATGAACTTTCCTCATTCGCCGGCCCCAGTGCACTCGGACCGTAAGGGTTCGGGGTGATGGGTGGCTGGTCGTTGTTTGAGAACTGCACAGTGGACGCGAGCATCTGTGGCCAAGTTTTTAAGGGCGCACGGTGGATGCCTTGGCACCAGGAACCGATGAAGGACGTGGGAGGCCACGATAGTCCCCGGGGAGTCGTCAACCAGGCTTTGATCCGGGGGTTTCCGAATGGGGAAACCCGGCAGTCGTCATGGGCTGTCACCCGCTGCTGAACACATAGGCAGTGTGGAGGGAACGCGGGGAAGTGAAACATCTCAGTACCCGCAGGAAGAGAAAACAACCGTGATTCCGGGAGTAGTGGCGAGCGAAACTGGATGAGGCCAAACCGTATGCGTGTGAGACCCGGCAGGGGTTGCGCATACGGGGTTGTGGGATCTCTCTTTTACGGTCTGCCGGCCGTGAGACGAGTCAGAAACCGTTGATGTAGGCGAAGGACATGCGAAAGGTCCGGCGTAGAGGGTAAGACCCCCGTAGTCGAAACGTCAGCGGCTCGTTTGAGAGACACCCAAGTAGCACGGGGCCCGAGAAATCCCGTGTGAATCTGGCGGGACCACCCGCTAAGCCTAAATATTCCCTGGTGACCGATAGCGGATAGTACCGTGAGGGAATGGTGAAAAGTACCCCGGGAGGGGAGTGAAATAGTACCTGAAACCGTGTGCCTACAAGCCGTGGGAGCGTCGGAACGAGGCTTGCCTTGTTCTCGTGACTGCGTGCCTTTTGAAGAATGAGCCTGCGAGTTTGCGGTGTGTTGCGAGGTTAACCCGTGTGGGGAAGCCGTAGCGAAAGCGAGTCCGAATAGGGCGTTTGAGTAGCACGCTCAAGACCCGAAGCGGAGTGATCTAGCCATGGGCAGGTTGAAGCGGAGGTAAGACTTCGTGGAGGACCGAACCCACCAGGGTTGAAAACCTGGGGGATGACCTGTGGTTAGGGGTGAAAGGCCAATCAAACTCCGTGATAGCTGGTTCTCCCCGAAATGCATTTAGGTGCAGCGTCGTGTGTTTCTTGCCGGAGGTAGAGCACTGGATAGGCGATGGGCCCTACCGGGTTACTGACCTTAGCCAAACTCCGAATGCCGGTAAGTGAGAGCGCGGCAGTGAGACTGTGGGGGATAAGCTCCATGGTCGAGAGGGAAACAGCCCAGAGCATCGACTAAGGCCCCTAAGCGTACGCTAAGTGGGAAAGGATGTGGAGTCGCAGAGACAACCAGGAGGTTGGCTTAGAAGCAGCCACCCTTGAAAGAGTGCGTAATAGCTCACTGGTCTAGTGATTCCGCGCCGACAATGTAGCGGGGCTCAAGCGTACCGCCGAAGTCGTGTCATTGCAGCATATACGGCCAACGCCGGCTGTGATGGGTAGGGGAGCGTCGTCTGCCGGGTGAAGCAGCACCGGAAGGTAGTTGTGGACGGTTGACGAGTGAGAATGCAGGCATGAGTAGCGATTCACACGTGAGAAACGTGTGCGCCGATTGACTAAGGGTTCCTGGGTCAAGCTGATCTGCCCAGGGTAAGTCGGGACCTAAGGCGAGGCCGACAGGCGTAGTCGATGGATAACCGGTTGATATTCCGGTACCCGCTGTGAAGCGTCAAACATCGAGCATCGTGATGCTAAGGCCGTGAAGCCGTCGTGTGCGTCTTCGGACAAGCACGGAGTGGTGGAGCCGCTGAACCAAGCGGTTAGTAGGTGAGTGATGGGGTGACGCAGGAAGGTAGTCCATCCCGGGCGGTGGTTGTCCCGGGGTAAGGGTGTAGGCCGTGCGATAGGTAAATCCGTCGCACTTGTGGCTGAGACCTGATGCCGAGCCGATTGTGGTGAAGTGGATGATCCTATGCTGTCGAGAAAAGCCTCTAGCGAGTTTCATGGCGGCCCGTACCCTAAACCGACTCAGGTGGTCAGGTAGAGAATACCGAGGCGTTCGGGTGAACTATGGTTAAGGAACTCGGCAAAATGCCCCCGTAACTTCGGGAGAAGGGGGGCCACACCTGGTGATGGGCTTTACGCCCTGAGCTGGGGGTGGCCGCAGAGACCAGCGAGAAGCGACTGTTTACTAAAAACACAGGTCCGTGCGAAGCCGTAAGGCGATGTATACGGACTGACGCCTGCCCGGTGCTGGAACGTTAAGGGGACCGGTTAGCTCAGATTCGTCTGGGCGAAGCTGAGAACTTAAGCGCCAGTAAACGGCGGTGGTAACTATAACCATCCTAAGGTAGCGAAATTCCTTGTCGGGTAAGTTCCGACCTGCACGAATGGCGTAACGACTTCTCGACTGTCTCAACCATAGGCCCGGTGAAATTGCACTACGAGTAAAGATGCTCGTTTCGCGCAGCAGGACGGAAAGACCCCGGGACCTTTACTACAGTTTGATATTGGTGTTCGGTTCGGCTTGTGTAGGATAGCTGGGAGACTGTGAAGCTCACACGCCAGTGTGGGTGGAGTCGTCGTTGAAATACCAGTCTGGTCGTGCTGGATGTCTAACCTGGGTCCGTGATCCGGATCAGGGACAGTGTCTGATGGGTAGTTTAACTGGGGCGGTTGCCTCCTAAAGAGTAACGGAGGCGCCCAAAGGTTCCCTCAGCCTGGTTGGCAATCAGGTGTTGAGTGTAAGTGCACAAGGGAGCTTGACTGTGAGACCGACGGGTCGAGCAGGGACGAAAGTCGGGACTAGTGATCCGGCGGTGGCTTGTGGAAGCGCCGTCGCTCAACGGATAAAAGGTACCCCGGGGATAACAGGCTGATCTTCCCCAAGAGTCCATATCGACGGGATGGTTTGGCACCTCGATGTCGGCTCGTCGCATCCTGGGGCTGGAGTCGGTCCCAAGGGTTGGGCTGTTCGCCCATTAAAGCGGTACGCGAGCTGGGTTTAGAACGTCGTGAGACAGTTCGGTCCCTATCCGCTGTGCGCGTAGGAGTCTTGAGAAGGGCTGTCCCTAGTACGAGAGGACCGGGACGGACGAACCTCTGGTGTGCCAGTTGTTCTGCCAAGGGCATGGCTGGTTGGCTACGTTCGGGAGGGATAACCGCTGAAAGCATCTAAGCGGGAAGCCTGCTTCGAGATGAGGACTCCCACCCACTTGATGGGGTAAGGCTCCCAGTAGACGACTGGGTTGATAGGCCGGATCTGGAAGCACGGTAACGTGTGGAGGTGACCGGTACTAATAGGCCGAGGGCTTGTCCTCAGTTGCTCGCGTCCACTGTGTT
>NZ_BAABET010000026.1:0-7753 GCF_039540295.1 Streptomyces venetus | reverse complement strand
CGGTGGTGCGTGAGGAGGCGATGTGGTCGGCGGGGATGCCGGCGGCTTTGAGGGTGTGCCATTTGGTGGGGTGGGCGGTGGTGTAGACGTCGGCGCCGAAGTGGCGGGCGAGCTGGGTGGCGGCCATACCGACACCACCGGCCGCGGAATGGATCAGAACCCGCTGACCGGGCTTGATATGGGCGAGGTCGTGCAGGGCGTAATACGCCGTCAAGAACACCGCAGGCACCGACGCCGCATCCTCAAAGGACCAGTCAGCCGGGATCGGAACGAGCATCCGCTCATCAGCGACCGTACGGACAGCGAAGGCAGCGGGGAACGCACCCATCACCCGGTCACCGACCGCGAATCGAGTGACTTCGGGGCCGACCTCCGTGACCACTCCCGCGCCTTCGGCGCCCAGGCCCTCGGGATTGTCGGCCAAGCCGATCGCGACTGCCACGTCGTAGAAGTTGAGTCCTGCGGCACGGACTTCGATGCGTACTTCGCCCGGGTTGAGGGGGCGGGTGGCTGCCTCGTGTGGAGTTTTGGCGAGGGCGTCGAGGGAGCCGGTGCCCTGGGGGGTGATGCGCCAGTTGTCTCCGGCGCCGAACCCGGACACCCCGTGAATCACGCCGCTGCCGCTGAGTGCCCGTACCAGTCGTGGCGCGTGCAGTTTGCCGTCACGCCAGGCCAGTTGAGGCTCGCCGGTCACGGCGAGGGCCTGGAGAAGGGCAGAAGGATCCGGCTCGTCGGGGTCGAGGTCGAGGAGGGTGAAGCGGTCGGGGTACTCGGTCTGGGCGGTGCGCACCATGCCCCATGTCCCGGAAGCCGACAGGTCGGTGACGTCCGCACCCGTGCCGGTGTCGACACCTACCGCACCCTGGGTGGTCACCACCAGCCGGGCCGAATGATCCCGGGCCAGCCAGGACTGCAACGCCGCGAGCACATCGCAGCTGACGTCGGCCAGGTCTTGGTTTTTGCCTGACACCGGCAGGACCACCGTCCGCACGGATGGAGGGATGTCCGCGAGGTCGGTGACCACGGGCAGACCCCAGGTGTCCTCCGCTGTATTGCCCTCGGGCGTCCATACGAGGACGTCGGTCGCCGGCTGGGGGCTGTTGGGTGTGGGCAGGGTGGGCCATGTCAGGGCGAACAGGCCCCGCGCGCCCGCGGTGCTGGTGGGCTGGAGTTCGCTGGCGTCCAGGCGGCGGGCGGTCAGCTGCTCGACCACAGCGACGGGCTCGCCGGCCACGTCGTAGAGGTCCATACGGACACTGCCCTCACCGAGCGGTGTGATCCGCACTCGTAGGCGGGTGGCGCCGGTGGCCAGCAGCCGCACATCGTTCCACGCGAACGGCAGCCACACCCCGTCCTGGTCCAGCACCTCACTGAACTGCAGCAGATGCGCCGCCGCGTCACACAGGGCCGGATGCAGCCCGAACCGGGCCGCCTCTTCCACGGCCGACTCCGGCAGCTCGATCTCACCGTAGACGTCCGGGCCCTGCCGCCAGGCCGCCCGCACCCCCCGGAATACCGGCCCGTAGGCATACCCCCGCCCCGCCAGCTCCTCATACAGACCGGACACATCGATGACCTCCGCACCCGACGGCGGCCACACACCCACAGGTCCCACATCGACCGTGCTGCCGTGAGCGATCACCGCCTGTGCGTGCTGGGTCCAGACGCTGTCGGTGCCGGCCGGCCGGGAGCACACCACGACCTGACGCCCGCCGCCGTCTCCGGCCGGTTCGATGACGATCTGCAGATCCACGTCACCGCTGTCGGGCAACAGCAAGGGCGCCTGCACGACCAGTTCCTCGACCACCTGGCAGCCGACCTGGTCCGCCGCCCGCAACACCAGATCCATGAACCCCGTCCCGGGGAACAACACCTGCCCGGAAACAGCGTGATCGGCCAGCCAACGCTGCCGGGAACGGGACAGACGCCCGCACAACACCACTGCCCCTCCGGCAGAGACCTCCACCACCGCCGAGACCAGACCGTGCTCGACCGCGCCCAGCCCCATACCGGAGGCGTTTCCTGTTCCGGTGGTGCGCTCCAGCCAGAACCGTGACCGGTCGAAGGCATACGTCGGCAGTTCGACCGGTTCTGCTTCCGGCAGCAGGGAGCTCCAGTCGACATCCACCCCGGCCGTCCACAGGGTGCTCGTGCTGGTCAGGAAGCGGCGTAGGCCGCCGTCGTCGCGCCGCAGCGTCCCCGTCACTGTCACCTGCGCTCCGGGTACGGTGTCGACCGTTTCGCCGATGCCGGGTGTCAGGACGGGGTGGGCGCTGCACTCGACGAGGGTGGTGAACCCGTCGGCCAGCAGACCGCGCACCGCCTGCTCGAACTCCACATGCCCGCGCAGGTTGGCATACCAGTAACGGCCGTCCATCTCCGGCCCGGTCAGCACCTCACCGCGCAGTGTCGAGTACACCGGCACCTGCCCGGTGCGCGGCTGGACGGACGCCAATGCTTCCTCGATGCGCTGGCGGACTTGCTCGACGTGCACCGAGTGTGAGGCATAGTCCACGTCGATCCGCCGCGCCCGCACCCCCGACGCCGTCAGCCCCGCCACAAGGCCGGCGATCTCCTCCGCACCCCCGGACACCACCGTGGAGTTCGGCCCGTTGACGGCGGCCACACTCACCGACTCCAGTCCCGCGATGCGCTCCTGAACCTCCGCACACCCCAAGGCCACGGAGGCCATGGCACCCTGCCCACAGATCTCCACCAGCGCCTCGGAGCGGGCCACCACCACCCGCACCGCATCCTCCAGCGAGAGCACCCCGGCCACATGCGCCGCCGCGATCTCGCCCTGGGAATGCCCGACGACGGCCGAGGGCACCACGCCCACCGACTCCCAGAGCCGGGCCAGGCCCACCATCACCGAGAACATCACCGGCTGCACCACGTCCACCCGGTCGAAGCCAGGCGCCCCGGGCTCCCGCCGCAGAACCTCCAGCACAGACCAGCCGGCCAAGTCCTCCACCACGGCCGAGCACTCACCCACCACCCGGGCGAACACCTCACTGGTGGCGAGCAGTTCCACCCCCATCTCCACCCACTGCCACCCCTGCCCCGGAAACACGAAGACCACCTTCGGCTCCGTACCGGCAACACCTTGAGCGGCGCCGGCAGAGAGATCGCCGGACAGGAAGGACTCCAGTCCCTCCGCGAGCTCCTCCGCCGACTCACCCACCACCGCGAGCCGATGCCGCAGCCCCTCACGTCCCGCCAAGGCAGCCGCGATCGATCCGGCACCCGCCTCGGGCCGCTGCTCGACGAAGGACACCAACCGCTCGGCCTGGCCCCGCAGCCCGCCCGCACTGGCCCCGGACAGCACCCACGACACCAGCCCCGCACCGTCGCTCACAGGCTCGGCAGCGGGCTCTTCCGCAGGCGCCTCTTCCACGATGACGTGCGCGTTCGTCCCGCTCACGCCGAAGGACGACACACCGGCCCGGCGCACGCGTTCCCCGCGCGCCCAGGCGACCCCCTCAGCCAGCAGCGACACCGACCCGGCCGACCAGTCCACCATCGGCGTCGGCTCACCCGCATACAACGACGGCGGCAACTCCCCCTGCCGCAACGCCATCACCATCTTGATCACACCCGCCACACCCGCGGCGGCGACGGAGTGACCGATGTTGGACTTCATGGATCCGAGCCACAGCGGACGGCCTTCGGGGCGGTCCTGACCGTACGTCGCGATCAGCGCCTGCGCCTCGATCGGGTCACCCAGCTTGGTGCCCGTACCGTGCGCCTCCACCACATCCACATCAGCCGCGCGCAGGCCCGCGTTCTCCAACGCCGCCCGGATCACCCGCTGCTGCGACGGCCCGTTCGGCGCGGTCAGTCCGCTGCTCGCGCCGTCCTGGTTGACCGCAGAGCCACGCACCACACCCAGCACGCGATGCCCGAGACGCCTCGCGTCCGACAGACGCTCGAACATGACGAGGCCGACGCCCTCCGCCCAGGTCGTGCCGTCGGCCGAGGCGGCGAAGGGCTTGCACCGGCCCTCGGGGGACAGCGCCCGCTGGCGGGAGAAGTCGACGAATCCACCCGGACTGGCGATCACCGTGACACCGCCGGCGAGCGCGAGGGAGCATTCGCCCTGGCGCAGCGCCTGCACCGCCAGATGCAGAGCGACCAGCGACGACGAACACGCCGTGTCCACCGACACCGACGGCCCCTCGAAACCGAATGTGTACGACACCCGGCCGGACAGCACGCTGAGGGTGTTACCGGTCTGGGCGTAGCCTTCGATGGCCTCCGGTACGCGGTCCATGTCGGGGACGTACGCAGAGTTCGTGGCGCCGATGAACACGCCGGTGCGGCTGCCGCGCAGCTCCTGCGCCTTCAGCCCGGCCCGCTCCAGCGCCTCCCACGCCACCTCCAGCAGCAACCGCTGCTGCGGATCCATCGCCAACGCCTCACGCGGCGAGATCCCGAAGAAGTCCGCGTCGAAACCGGCCACGTCATCCAGGAATCCACCACGCCGCACATACGACTTCCCCGACGCATCCGGATCCGGGTCGTACAAGTCCTCCGGCCACCCCCGGTCCGCCGGAAACTCCGAGGTAGCGTCCACACCCCCGGCCACCAGCCGCCACAAATCCTCCGGCGACGACACCCCACCCGGATAACGGCACGCCATACCCACGATCGCGATCGGCTCGTCGTCGACGGCGACCCGGGTGACGACGGTGTCACCGGCGTCCGGATCGGCGCTCGCGCCGAGCGTCTCCGTCAGGACGAACGTGGCCAGCGCGGCGGGTGTGGGATGGTCGAAGATCAGCGTGGCGGGCAGATGCAATCCGGTCTCGGCGGCGAGACGATTGCGGAACTCGACGGCGGTGAGCGAGTCGAACCCCGCGTCCATCAGGCCGCGTTGGGGGTCGACCTGCGAGGGCGACGCGTGGCCGAGGACAGCGGCGGCGTGTCGGCGTACGAGGTCCACGGCGACGCGCGCCCGCTCCTCCTCCCCCAGGTCGAGGAGTTGGCGGGCGAATGCCCTGCTGCCGGGGCTGTCGCCACTGTCGTTCGCGGACCGGCGGCGCGTGGTGGTGCGGAACAGGTCGTGCCACAACGGGGACAGCACACCGGCGGCGGCACGTGCGCGCAGTGCCGAGGCGTCGATCTTCGAGGCGACGAGCTGGGCGGCGCCCACGGCCGATGCCGCGTCGAACAGCGCGAGTCCCTCCGCGGCTGGGAGCGGGACTGCTCCCTCGCGTGCGAGCCGTACCGTGTCCGCGTCGGTCAGCGGGCGTGCGGACGGGCCCTCCGGGGCCCAGGCGCCCCACACCAGCGAAAGGGCGTTCAGTCCCCGCGCCCGGCGGTGGTGAGCGAGGGCGTCGAGGAAGGCGGCCGCGGTGGCGAGGGTCGTGTGCCCGGAGCTGCCCACCGTGCCCGCGGCGGACGAGAACAGGACGAACGCCGACAGGGGGAGGTCACGGGTGAGGTGGTGCAGGTTCAGGGCGCCGGCGATTCGGGCCCGGAGCGCGGTGTGCAGTTCTTGCGGCTCCACGTCGCTCAGCACGCCGTTGCGGGTGACACCGGCCGCGTGCACGACGGTGGTCAGGGGGTGCTCGGCCGGGATTCCGGCCAGGAGTGCGGCGAGCGCGGGGCGGTCGGTGACGTCACAGGCGGCGACGCGTACCTCGGCTCCCAGCGCCGTGAGTTCGTCCCGCAGTTCCGCCGCGCCGGGCGCCTCGGGCCCTCGGCGACCGACCAGGAGCAGGTGCCGGGCCTGGTGGGTCGTGACCAGATGGCGGGCCAGGAGCCGGCCGAGCATGCCGGTGCCACCGGTGATCAGCACGGTGCCGTCCGGGTCGGGCGCGGCCCCCTGCCTGGCGGCACCCGTGCTGCGGCGCAGACGGGGCGCGAGGAACCGCTCGCCGCGCAGCGCCAACTGTGGTTCGCCGGTCCGGGCGGCCTTCGCCACCAGGTCCGGCAGCTCACTCCCGCCGACCGCAGGGTCGAGGTCGAGCAGCAGGAACCGGTCCGGGTGCTCGCTCTGCGCGGTGCGCATCATGCCCCATGCCACCGAAGCGGCCAGGCCGGGCACGTCCGGAAGCGCCTCGTCTGTGTCCTCGCACGCGGCCACGGCACCCCGGGTGACCACGGCGAGCCGGCGGGCGGCGTTTCGCTCGTCCGCGAGCCACCTCTGCAGCGCACCGAGCAGCCGCTCGGCGACGGCACCCACGCCCTCGGCATCGGCCCCGTTGTCTGCCTCTGCCTCTGCGTCTGCGTCTGCGGCGAGGGAGTCGAAGACGGGCAGCACGACGATGTCGGCCTCGTCGGCGGATCCCTCGGCCTCGTCGCCCGCTACGGCGACGGACACGTCCGAGGGTGGAGCAGTCGTGGCGGCATCCCCGACCGGCGTCCAGGCCAAGGTGAAGAGACCGTCGGTGCCGTCAGGGGCGGTGCCGGTCAGTGCGGCCGCGGTCGTGCGCCGGACGGTCATGCACTCGATGACGGCGACGGGCTCGCCGGTGCTGTCCGCCATTTCGACACGGGCGGTGTCCGTACCCGTGGGCCGTACGCGCAAGCGCAGGCGGGTGGCTCCCGTGGCGCGCAGGGTGACGCCCTGCCAGACGGATGCCGTCAGCGCGCCGGCCTCGGTGGACGGCCGGTCCGGTTGGGTGAGCCCCACCGCTTGTGCGGCCGCTTCCCACAGCGCCGGGTGCAGGCCGAACCGGTCGGTGTCGTCGGCCGTGCTCTGTGGCAACTCCGCTTCGGCCAGCAACTCGTCGCCGACCCGCCAGGCTCGTTCGAGGCTTTGGAACACCGGGCCGTAGGTGTACCCGTCGGCTCGCAGTTCGTCGTACCGGTCGTCTAGGTCGACGGGGCGCGCTCCGTCGGGCGGCCACGCACCGGACGGAGCGACGGCGAGTTCGGCGGGCGTGCCTGGGGCGACGGTCGCCTGGGCATGACGGGTCCACCTCTCGCTGTCGGCCGGCCGTGCGTACACGGCGACGTCGCGTCGTTGGTTCCCGTCGGCCGCCCCGACGACGATCTGGAGGTCGACCGCTCCGTCGGCGGGTATCAACAGCGGTGCCTTGAGAGACAGTTCGTCGACGCGACCGCAGCCCACCTCGTCGGCGGCACGCACCACCATCTCGACGAAGCCGCCGCCGGGGAAGACCGTCTGCTCCGCCACGGAGTGGTCCTTCAGCCAGCCGTCGGACGCGGTCGACAGCCGTCCGGACAGGACGACCGAGTCACCGGCGGCGACCTCGACGGCGACGGACACCAGGCCGTGACCCACCTCGCGCAGACCGACACCCGAGACGTCCACGCCGTTCTTGCTCCGGCCCAGCCAGTAGGGGGTGTGGTCGAAGGCGTAGGTCGGCAGTTCCACGGGCGGGGCCGGGGGCAGGATCGACCGCCAGTCGACCTCAACACCCTGCGTCCACAACCTGCCCGCTGCCTGAAGCACCGAGGCCGGCTCCGGACGGTCCTTGCGCAGCATGGACACCAACAGCGCCTCGCCGTCCGTGACACACTCCTGCGCCATCGCCGTCAGCGCACCACCCGGACCGATCTCCAGGAACGCACCCACTCCGCCCCGGACCGCTTCATCGACCGCCGCGGCGAACAGCACCGGCTCACGCACCTGCCGCACCCAGTACTCCGCCTGGCTCAACTCACCCGGCCCCGCCAAACGCCCCAGCAACGTCGACACGATCCCGATCGCCGGATCACGGAACTCCAGCCCCTCCACCACCGAGCGGAACTCGGCCAGCATCGGATCCATCCGCGCCGA
>NZ_BAABET010000025.1:0-18431 GCF_039540295.1 Streptomyces venetus | reverse complement strand
TCCCGACCCTGACCACGCCCGTGGTGATGCGCCCGCCGAACAGCGGCACTTCATTGTCCATGGCTACACCCTCCACACGCGGCCCATCGGTCAAACCTCAGCGGCAAACGGTCAAGGTTCCGTGGCAGAACACCCGCGGAGCAGGCATGAACCACGAGGAGCCCGCCCGCAGGCTCGGCGTTGAACCGGCCTCCCTCTCCCCTGCCCCGGCCGCGCCCCGCTTCGCCCAGACCCGGGCGAAGCGGGGGCAGCAGGAGCCGCCCTGCTCAGCCTGCGGCCAGCCGTCCCGCACCAGCGGCGTGCTCCACGATCCGGAGCACGGGCCCCGCTGGCTGGACCGGTGCCAGGAGTGCATCCTCGCGACACACCCGACGCTGCGCGTGCGGCCGGCGCAGTTCCTCGAGGAACTGCGCGAGGTCGCGGCCGACACGCGGCTGCGGCTGTGCACCTCCACCCACGAGGGCGGCTGGGACAGTGAGTGACGTGGACAGCGAGCGGTTCCACCTCGGTGGCCAGCCATCGCCGCCTCGGTGCCGAGCGCCATCAGCAGGCGCGACTTGCCCGTGCCGGAGTCGCCGATGAGGCAGAGTGGCAGTCCCTTCCTGATCCATTCGCATTTGGCGAGGGTGTAGACCATGGCCGCGTTGATGTTGGGTTGGCGTCGAGGTCGAACTTGCGCAGCGACTTGCCGCGGGGAAAGCCGGCGGCCTTGATGCGCCGCTCGGACCGGCGGCGGGCCCGGTCATCGCATTCGGCCAGAAGGAGCTCGGAGAGGAAGCCGTCCTCAGTCGCGTGGGCAGGCTTTCACCGACGACGAGAGAGTCCGTCCGCCGGCAGAGCGGAGGAGGGGACCGTGCCTCGCATGGAGTCCGGCTCAGCGTGCTGTCGGTCTGTTTGACCGCGCGGCCGGTGCGTTGACGTCCCGTTCACCGCTCGTCTTCCCAGTCATACTCGGGCAACGGCAACGGATCTGTGACCCAGCCCGCTGTCAGCACGAGCCGCGTGTGGCGATGGAGGGCGAGGAAGCCGAAGGGACGGTCGAAGGCGGCGCTGATCCTGGTGGTGACGTAGCGGAGGTCGGGTAGGCCCCCGGCGACTACACCGAACGCTGTCACCGCAGCGGCCTCGAAACCCAGCGCGCCGAACTTCGCCATGGTGTTCTGCTCGGCCGAACCGATGGCGAGCGGGAAGTCGCTGATGCCGGGGAAGTGCCCGCGCGAGATGTCCCGTACGGTCGTGAGCCCGAACAACCGGTGCAGCTTCAGCAGATCGTGGCTCGCGTTCATGTGGTACGCCGCGGTCGTCACCTCAAGCGACGGCGGTACGGGCCGCGTGCAGCGCACCTTCTCCACCCGCAGGCCGGGGCCCACCTTCCCATACGGCAGCCGTGGCCCCGGCACGACCGCGTACCGGCCGGCGAGGATGTCGACCCCGGCCCCCAGCACTTGCCCCGGCTTCATGTCCCTCTCGCCGAGCAGCAGGTGCACGTCCAGGGCGTTGTTCCCCAGCACCTTCAGCTCGGTGACGTATCCGCCGGGTGTGTCCGCCACCCCGACCCGGTCCAGCAGCGCACTGGAGCGGCGCAAGCCCAGCCGCGGCTTGGTGGCCCAGGGCTCGTGGGCCGTCTCCAATTCCACCTCTTGGAAGGGCCTCAGCCACTGCGTGCGCATGGTCAGCGCGCTCGCCAGCACCATCTGCGTGTCCTCGGCCAGCGTGACCGGCATGCGGTCGATGAGCCCGCCGGTCTGCTTCGCCGTCCAGGCGTCCAGCGCACGGTGATCGGCCGCAGGGTCCCCGGTGAGTACCCCGCGGGCGTCGGCCGACAGGCCCGCCTCCCACTCCTGTTTCAGCTCCAGCGTGCGCTTCGTCCACAGCCCCAGAGCTGTATCCAGTCCCCGCATGGCGCCCATCGCGACGAGCAACTCGCGTGCGGCGTCCGTAGCCTGCCTGGCGGGGAGCCCGAGAGCCTCCGCCAGCTCGGCCCGTGCCGCGCCCCCAGCCCCGTCGGCCAAGTGGGCCAGCAGCGGCCACACTCCCGCCGCCGAGAATGCCGTGCAGTCCTCCGACGCACCCGCCCACCGCGCGGTCAACCCGTTCACCGCGCGGACCGTCGTCGCCGTGACTCCCATTCCTCCCCCATCGTCAGCGCGCCTATTCGGCCTCTTTCCGGAGCACGATGGAATAGCAGCGGTGGGTCCGGAAGTACGACACGCCGAACATGCTGGTGTCCTTGTACTCTCCGAAGAAGCGGACGGTGGTGGTCAGCGAACGCTCCGACCGTGCGTAGGAGATGAGCCTGCCGTCGTGCCGCTCGGCGATGCCGCGCACGGCTTCCCGGTCGGGAAAGCCGTTCGGGGCCGCCAGCACGTCACGCGCGTACGACCGGGCTAGGGCTGCGGTCCTGTTCAGAGCTTCTGACTCGTTTCGTTCATTCGCACGCTGCTGGCGGTGGTGCATGACTATGAGCACCAGTGCCGCGATCAGCACGGCGACGATAGGCGCCAGAAGGGCAATGAGGCATCCGGGGGCCGGCACCGTGACGCGGTGCTGCCGCGCCACGGTGCCGTGATCAGACATGCTCGTCCTCACTAGTCCTTTCGTGTGACGGCTGCCATCGGGCCGGCCGTCATGAATGCCTGCGCGTAGGCGCTGGTCCCTGTCTGGTTCGGGTGGTAGCTCTCCCGGCTGAGGCAAGTGTCTCCCGTGAACTACCAGCAGAGCTGGGTGTTCTTGTCGCCGTGGTGGAAGTCGCCGTCGCCGTTCGGCCCGGCCACAACGCTCACCAAGGTCGAGCACGCCTGAGTGCGGCTGAAGAGCAAGGGGTAGCCCATCAGCGAGATCGCCGCGTTCGGCGCCTGGGCATGGACCTGTTCCAGCACCGTGCGAGTCTCGGCTACAGCAGTGTCGATGTCTGCCTTCATCGAGGTCTCCGACGGGCACCCTTCCATGACACACGTCTGGATCTTATTGTCGAATCGCGCGTCATTTCCACCGATGGTCAGCATGACCAGAGTGGTGTCCGCGCTGAGGACCCCCGAGTCGATTTGGGTCTTCTCGTGGAAGTTCCCGTCGGAGCCCCAGGCGTTGGGATTTCCCTGGGTCATCTGGTACGTCTTAGCTCCGGAGCAGGCGGTGAACTGGAAGCCCAGCGCCGGGTCGAAGCTGTCCGCGAGCGCACCGACGCTTTTCGTCTGGCCCGGGAGAGTCACCTTGCGGGGCCACGCGTTCGGGCTGCGCCGGCACGCGTTCCAACTGCTCTTTCCGTGGTCCCGGTCGGACTCGGGCGAATAGGCTCCGGCCCCCTCACCGGAGGTGTAGGAGTCGCCCATGGCGACGACCATGTGCTTCGGTTTGCCCGACAGTGGCTGGAATGCGATGGCGTCCCAGGCGATGTCTTCGTCCGCGGTGCCGTCGTCGGTGGTGTTCGTCAGCTCCACCCGTGGCGTGCCGGTGAAGCGGTAGACACCGAGTTCGACCCAGGTGTTCTTGCTGAAGTGGGTCTTGACGTAGCGGTGGCGGTCGCCGCCTGCGCTGTTGCCGATGGCCCAGGTGGCCCAGAACTGCGCGGCCCGACGGTGGCGGGCAGCACGTCCACTGTGATGTTGGTGAATCCGGCCTCGTCGAGCAGTTTGGTCCACACATGGTCCTGGAGGACCCAGCGGCGCATCGTGGTGGCTTCGCCGTCTGGTGTCTTTGCCGGGATGTCGGCAGCTACTGCATCGGGCTGGGCGGGCGCCCCGTTCAGGTAGTGGGCGAGAGTGGAGTACACCAGCCTGCCGCCCGGCTTGAGGGCGGCTGCCGCCGCTGGCAGCGCCTCGCGTGGACTGCGACAACAGACACCTCCTGGTGCTGCTCGGTTGGGATCCCAGCCGAGCAGCACCAGGAGGTGTCTGTTGTCATGCGCCGACCACCGGGAGACACCCGAACAGGAACCCCGTTCGACTGATCAAGCCTGCCCAGCGGTAACGGTGACTGCTCAGTCCCACCAGAAGAACCAGGTCCGTGTCGGGACCTGCAAGGCGACCTCGGGCAGTCCGCCGATGACCTGGTCAAGGTCGGGGCAGTAGGCGTAGTGCTCGATCGCGACCCGCGCCGCCTCGGACGGGGCCGCCGGGGGGTGCTCGACCGACAGCAGCACCTCGTGGGTGTCGAGGTAGCAGATCTCCGCACCGTACCGGTCGTGCCACTCCCGAAGGACGTTCGCGTGGTCCCGGTAGGAGAGGGCTTCCCTGCCGGGGAACGGCGTGTGGTTCGGCGTGTCCGGTGCGTCCAGGAGCTCCGGGAGGCCCGGCGGGTCCTCGGTGGGGACGAGACAGATCCACTCGGGGGGCTCTACGAAGAAGGTGGCAAGCAGTGATTCCGCAGACCTAGGTGCTCGCGTTCCGGCCGCCGGAATGACATCTGTGAGTCGCCGGGCCAGGTCTTCGAGGTCGTGGACAGGGCTCGGGTCTCCTTGGGACGGTTTGAACCACTCGGCCTCCGTGAGGAGTTCCTTCGCCAGCAGCTCCGTCAGCCTGCCGATGATCGACTGGCTGAGCTTCTCGTCGTGGCTATCGCCGGGTACGTCCGCCCATTCCCATTCGGTCGGAGAAGTGTGGGTGATGACGGGCCACAACCCTGTGGTCTCGTATCGCTCACGAGCGCGCCTCCACACGTCGAGACACGCCCCAGGCTCGCACCGAAAACCGAGGAGTACACCCCCTCTCGGGGTTCGAGCCGTTCGCATCTGATCCGCACACACACCCAGCTCGGCCGGGAGCATGTCCATGGAGTCGCCCCGCATCGTTCTTCCGTGTCCCTCGCGTCCTGGCACTCACATACAGTGAGGGGCCGGCGGCCACCGGCCCCACCCGCCCCTGAACTTTGCGCGGCACGACGCAGTCCATCGGCCACGGAACTGATTCTGCCTGATGCGAACCGCATACGCGTCGCACCACCAGGCCAGCTCTCCGAGGACCCCCGCTCCGCCAGCAGCACGGACTCGGGCAGGGCCTTCCCTGCGCCTGCGCCAGGTGGATCTCACCTGGAAACGAACCCTCTTCGACTGATCAAGCCTATTGAGCGGTAAGCGGATGACTTCTCAAGCCAGACGCAGAGCCAGACAAGGTTGAGGACGCCTGCGGCTGCACTCACATTCCATGCGGACTGGCCTGCCCGGCCCACTCGGCGATGCTCCAGCAGTTCTCGCGCGGCAGGTCCGACAGCAGCCCCAGCATCAAGTCCCGCACACGAAGCCGGGGTTCAAGCCACGCGAACCGGCCCCGGTATCCGGGACATCAGGACCTCGAACGCCTCCTGCCAGTGGGCAGGGTCTACGCTGTGACTCGCGGCCACCGCATGATCTTCAGTCTTCACACACCGATGATCAACGGTGGCCACGCCCGTCTTCACCGCCCCTCGGTCACGACGTGCGAAGACGGGGCCGCATCCCTTCCGTGTCCCGCACGGGGCACGCAGCGTTCGCCCGCCGTCTCGTGCCAGGAGGACACATGCAACGCGGTGAAGTCTGGTGGGTCGACTTCGATGAGCGACGCCCGGTCGTGCTGCTCTCGGACGAGGAGTCATCCGGATTTCAGGCGATGCAGGTCGTTGCGCCAGCGGGCGTCGACATCAGCGGCCTGGGCGTTGAAGTGGCCGTAGGAGCCCCGGAAGGACTGCCCTTCGAAGGCGTGCTGCGGTTCGCGTTGCCGCGTCCAGGCTTTACTCCGTGCACATGGCTGACCACCGTGGCCCGGGACGACCTGATCGAGCGGGCGGGCGTGTTGTCCTCCGTGAAGCTCATCGAGGTTGGAGAAGCCCTCCGTGCCGCTGGAGAGAGGAGGGAGTGGACCCCGATGACGGCTGCCAGGATCAGCGAGATCAAAGATGCCCGCCGTCTCGAAGGACTCGAGTAGCGGACGTCTGTGCTGCCCAGCTCGATCTCGTCGACGACTGACCGCTGCCCCCCTCTCCACCGCACTCCAGCAACAAGATCACGATCTACGGCTGGAGTACTAGGGAGTGTTCTGAGTTGCGATCACGGGATCGGTCATTCCCGCTCCAGGAGGGTGCTGGCTGCGGTGGACCGGTCGCGGGACTCATGGTGATCTGACCGATGCCGAGTGGAGTTGATCGAGCCGCACCTGCCGCTGGGGGCGTTCGGACCGATCCCTGACCTGCGTAGCTATCCGCCTGCAACCTTTTCCACCATCCGATTGTCTCCTGATCATCAACCGCTCCTGTCTCTGTGGTCCCTGAGAAATCAGTCGGCACAGGAGCGGTCGCCCAGAATCATCAGGAGACAGTTCATGCACATTCGCCCCGCAGCCTGCGCGGCACTCCTTGTGGCGTCCCTCGCCCCCATCCTCACGGCACCTCCCGCCAGCGCGGCGGCGGCCAGGTACGCGGACGACTTCAACGGCGACGGCTACCGCGACTACGCCAGCTACACCTACGAGCAGTACAGCAAGGGCGGCGGCGTCCGGATCACCTTCGGTACCGCCTCCGGACCCGGCACCCAGACCCAGTTGATCACCCAGGACAGCCCCGGTGTCCCCGGCGCCGACGAGACGGAGGACCAGTTCGGCGACGTCCGGGTGCCTGCCGACTTCAACGCCGACGGATACGGGGACCTCGCCGTGTCGGTGTCGCGCGAGGACGTCGACGGACGCACGGACGAGGGCGGCGTCATCATCCTGTGGGGAAGCGCGACCGGCCTCTCGGGTGGCACCGCGATCCCCAACGCCGGCGCCAAGGTGTCGAACGCCCGCTTCGGCCGCGACCTCGCCGCCGGGGACTTCAACGGGGACGGCAAGAAGGACCTGGCCGCGATCAGCGGGAGCAAGGCCTACGTCTACCGGAGCATCACGCGCACCGGTGTGGCAGGCTCGGTCACCAGCCACGACAAGACGACGAGATTCGCGCCCACGTCCCTGGTCTCGGGCAGTATGAACGGGGACTCCAAGACCGATCTGGTGATCATCGGAATCACCGACGAGCCCGACAACTTCGGCACGGACGCGTGGTTCATCAAGGGCGGCTCCACGCTCAGCGCGGGCAAGACCCTGCGCCTCGTCACGGACTACGGCGACCCCAGCGAGGCGGTGATCGCCGACTTCGACAAGGACGGCTACGGGGACCTCGCGGCGGGCAGCCAGATGTACAACAACTACCAGGGCCGGGTGTCCATCTGGTACGGCTCCTCCACCGGCCCCGCTACCGCCGTCCGTATCACGCAGGCCACCACCAACGTCGCCGGCACCCCAGAGTCCGGCGACCTGTTCGGCTCCTCCGTCTCGGCCGCCGACATCAACGGCGACGGCTACAAGGACCTCGCGATCGGCGTCTACGGAGAGAAGATCAGCCAGGAGACGACCGAGGGCGGCGTCCACGTCCTGCGCGGCAGCGCGAGCGGGATCACCGGCACCAACTCCCAGTGGCTCGCCCGCAACACCTCCGGTGTCCCCGGCGACGTCACATGGAACGACTGCTTCGGCGAGCCGGTCCGCCTCCGCGACACCAACCGCGACGGCAAGGCCGACCTCTACGTCGGCGCCATCAACGGCTCGCTGCGCTTCCCCGGCACGTCGTCCGGCGTCACCACGACCGGTGTGACCGACGCCGACACCGAACTCATCTGGGGCATGCTCCAGTAGGCCCGGCCTCCCGCCCAGCTGCCTGGGGTTCGCCTTGTTCGTACGAGTGCGCCCGCGTCGTGGCCGCTCGCGCGGCTGTCGCCGACCCGGTCGCACTCGGCGAGCGTGCCGTCGAGCAGGACATGCTCGGGATCGGTCTCCCTCAGGACTCGCAGCAGGCCGGGCGCCCGCCGGGCGAGGTGGTCGACGACGGCAGTGACCTAGGCGTGGGCGGTGCCGACGGGTATACCGAACCCGGCGGCGATCTGTGTAAGCGGGTCGTGCCGGCGCAGGTAGACCAGGGCGATGAAGCACGCTGGTGAGGCGGGAGCTTGCAGCGTCGGTCACCCTCACGGGTGACGATCAGCATGGTTACCCACTCGACGAGGGCGTGAGGCAGGTCGAGTGCGGCTGTATAGGGAACCAACGAGGCTCCTGCGCTGATGAGTTGAGACGTCGAACACCTCTCTCAACGGCGCGGGAGCCTCGTGCGTTGTGGGACACCGACCCGTCACGCGATCAGTGGCCCCACTGAAAGAGCTCAGTGAACATCGACCGGAGATTGTGTGAGCAAAGGCGTGCCGACGAGACCGCGCGTGCCCGTGCAGCCGGGCGTCGGCCCTGGTCGCAGGGGTCGGGCGGCCCCGACCCCGCTGAAGCACCGGGTGGGGGTTCAATTGCCTGTGCGAAGTTACTTGCTCATACCGGTCTATGCTGGGGCCGGGCTGCGCAGGGTGTCGGCCGATCGCCTTTCCGTCCAGCAGTTTTGACAGGAGCGGGGCGCGCCACCGCTCGTAGCAACGTTCGTACAGGGACACGCGAAAATTGATCAGTCACTTGTTGGGCAGACGAAAAGTCGCGAACCAGAAGAAAGGCGCGCTCGCCGGCCTCTCGGTGCCGCAGAGTGCGGGCCTCCTCAGCTTCCGCGTCATCGACCCGGTCGGTGAGCCCCTGGTGCAGGCGCAGTACACGCTGAACGACACCCAGGGGCGCAAGGTCGTCGCAGGGAAGACGGACCCGTACGGCTGGGGCGTCGTCGTGGTCCCCGTCGGCGAGTACCGCATGTCGGTCTCGGCGGACGGCTTCGCCGCGCACCTGGGACGCGCGTCCGTGCGAGAGGGGGGTGCGCCCGTTGCGCTCGGCGACCTCACCCTGCATGCCGCGCCCACGCTGCCCCTGCCCGAACCGGGCGATTGGGAGATCGAGGCCGCGCACACCCGAATAGGCTTCACGGCCCGCCACATCGGTCTCGGCCGCGTTTACGGCGGCTTCGGCAACTTTGCCGGGGCCATCAGGGTCGGCAGCACCATGGAGCACACCGCGATGCACGTCGTCATCGACGCGGCATCGATCGACACCAACGTCAAGATGCGTGACAACCACCTGCGGTCCGGGGACTTCCTCGATGTGGAGAACTTCCCGACCTTGGAGTTCTACAGCGACCGCTTCGTGCACCGCGGCGGCCAGAACTGGGTGATCACGGGCGGTCTCACCCTCCACGGGGTGACCCGCACGGTGACCCTCGACGCGCAGTACAACGGCGTGCGAGTGGGCATGGAGGGCGAGACCCGCGCCGCCATCCACGCCACGACCGAACTGCACCGCGAGGACTACGACATCAACTGGCAGACCATGCTGGCGCGCAACATCGCCGTGGTCGGCTCGAACATCAAGGTTGACCTGGACATCCAGGCCGTCCCCAAGGGCACCGAGCTGGAATTCAAGTAACGCAGAGGCGAACTCCGCAGAGCCGTGTACGGACCCGACCGGTCCCGTACGCGGCTCTCCTGCGTTCCGGGCCGGGCGCCGGCAACGGGTGCGAACACAATGAGCTCTTTGAGAGTGGTCATCGATCGGGTGGGGTCAGGCCGCTGATGGAGACGCCGAAGTTCGAGGACGGACCTCGAATGCCGCCTTCCTTGGTGCAAAGGGCGCTGCGTAAGCAGCGGTCTGGCAAGTCAGGGAAGGACGCCTACGCTGCGCTGGGGGCTCACCTGAAGCAGCAGCGACAGCTGGCCAGCCTCTCCTTGCGCGCAGTGGCGGCAAGACTCGAGGGGCGTCCGGGCTGCTCGGCTCCCTCACTGTGTCGGGCGGAGCAAGGCCGCAGTTCTGTCCGATGGGAGACCGTGGCGGGGTTCTCGACGGCCTGCGGTGCGGATGTGCGGCCGACCAGGAAGTTGTGGTTCGAAGCCTCCCTAGCCAGCAAGAACGAGCCCCGTCCTGCGAGAGGGGCCAGCCATGTCACGCGTCCAGGGCTGGCGCCGCAGCTCATCGGCACCCCGGCAGCACTGATCGAGGCTGTGCGGCTGTTGCGCATCAACCGGGGCAGCCCCACCTTGCGAACGCTTGAAAGGCGAGCACGGCGTGAATGGGGGTGCCGACTGGCGCGGAGCACGCTGTCGGATGTCCTGCGCGGCAGTCATCTGCCCTCGGTGAGCGTCTCCGGGTTTCGCCCGCTCAGCCCCGCCGCGTAGAGGAGCAGCGGAGCAAGGTCCGGATCGGTCACGAACAACTGCCGCGCTTGCGCGTAGCAAGCCGCCGGATACTCGCCCACCCGCAGCCCCCGGTAATCGACCTGGATGCGGCCCGTCGCCGCCATCGCCTCCAACCCGCCGCCTACCCGCAGACGAACACGCACCCGCGGCTCCCATTACTCCCGGGGGAGTAATCCGCACCCCCCGCCACCCCAGGCAGTACCCGCAGGCTCCCCCTCCCGTCCGACGTAAACCCCTCCCCGTGCCGGAAGGCTGACAGCTGAAACGGAAGCGTCGTAGCGAGGGAGATCTGCTCATGACGGTCGGGAAGACAACCACCAAGGGCGTGGGACGCAGGCGGGCCGTGCCCTGGGCGCTGCTCGGGCTATGGGTGGCCGTGCTCGCGCTGGTCGGCCCGTTCGCGGCGAAGCTCGCCGACGTGCAGCACGACCGGGCCACCGACTACCTGCCCTCCAGCGCCGACTCGACCCAAGTGGCCCGGATACAGGACGCGCTGCCCGGGGGCGAGAGCACCGAGATGGTGATCGTGTATCACCGGGGCGGCGGGCTGAGCGCCGACGACCGGCGGGTGGCGGCCGGGCAGGTCGAGGAGATCGCCGAAGCGCATGAGCTGGTCGGCGGGGCGCCCAAGGGGATTCCGTCTGACGACGGTACGACCCTCATGTACCCCGTCGTCAGCAACGAGCCCGGGAGCGACGAGAAGCTACGGGACGCGCTCGTCGAGGACGTCCGGGGCATCGCCCGCGGCCAGGACGGGCTGAGCGTCGAGGTGGGCGGCACCGGAGCGCTCGGCACCGACGCCGGGAAGGTCTACGACTCACTCGGCGGGCCACTGCTCTACACCACCGTCGCCGTCGTCGCCCTTCTGCTGATCCTGATCTACCGCAGCCCGGTGCTCTGGCTCGTGCCGCTCGTAGTCGCCGGCATCGCCGACCTCATGTCGATGGGCGTCGCGTACGGGCTCAACCAGGCCTTCGGTACCACCGTCACGGGCCAGAGCTCCGCCGTGATGACGATCCTCGTGTTCGGCGCGGGCACCGACTACGCACTGCTCCTCGTCTCCCGCTACCGGGAGGAACTGCGGCGCATCGAGCGCCCGTACGAGGCCATGGTCGCCGCCCTGCGCGGCTGCGGGCCCGCCGTGCTCGCCTCCTCCGGCACCGTCGCCGCCGGCCTGCTGTGCCTGCTCGCCGCCGATCTCAACAGCAGCCGTGGCATGGGCCCGCTCGGCACGGTCGGTGTGCTGTGCGCGCTGATCGCGATGCTGACACTGCTCCCCGCCATCCTCGTACTGCTCGGGCGGCGGGTCTTCTGGCCGCTCGTACCGGCCTACGGCAGCGAACCCAAACAGCGGCGGAGCCTCTTCGCCGCGATGGGCGACTCCGCCGGACGCAGGCCGCTGACCGTGCTCGCGACCGGAGCCGTCCTGCTCGGCGCACTCGCCTTCGGCACGCTCAACCTGCCGGGACCGGTCAAGCAGGAGGACTCCTTCGTCACCAAGCCGGAGGCCGTCACCGCCATGGAGACCCTCGCCCGGGCATACCCCGAGCGCGGCACCCAGCCCATCGACGTGATCACCCCGGCGGACCGCGTCGACCGGACCCTCGCCGCGATCCGGGACACCCGGGGAGTCGAGAGCGCCGAGAAGAGCCGTACCGGAGACGGCTGGGCCGAGATCTCCGTCATCGCGAAGGACACACCCCAGTCGGCGGGAGAGACCGCCACCATCAAGTCCCTGCGCAGCGAACTGAAGGGCTCGTACGTCGGCGGGGACAGCGCCGAGCAGATCGACCTGGAGGACACCAACAGCCGGGACACGAAGATCGTCGTACCCCTGGTCCTCGTCTCGGTGCTGCTCATCCTGTTCGTCCTGCTGCGCAGTCTCGTCGCGTCGCTCATCCTGGTGACCGCCGTGGTCGCGGTCTGGGGCGCGGCCCTCGGGATCGGCGGGCTGGTCTTCGGGCCGGTCCTCGGCATCAAGGGAACCGATCCCGGGCTCGGGTTGCTGTCCTTCGTGTTCCTCGTCGCCCTCGGCGTCGACTACGGCATCTTCCTCATGCACCGGATGCGGGAGGAGTCCCTGGCCGGCGCGGAACCGGCCGCCGCCGCGCTCACCGCTCTGCGGAGCACAGGCGCCGTCATCGCCTCCGCCGGCCTGGTCCTCGCCGCGACCTTCGCCGTGCTGATGAACATGGGGCTCGTGCAACTCGTCGAACTCGGCTTCGTGATCGCCGTCGGCGTACTCCTCGACACCTTCCTCGTACGGACATACCTGGTGACCAGTGCCAGCGTCGCCCTGCGCCGGAAGATGTGGTGGCCGGGCGGCCTCTCCCGCGAACCCGCGCCCGGCGCCGGGCCGTCCGAACCGACAGAGCCGCCGCGGCAGCCGGAACAGGTCGGCGCGCCCTGACCTGCCAGGCTCACCACAGCCGACCGGGCGCCTCTCCTGCCTTCTGCCGGAGGGGCGCCCCCATGACGGAAGATGGAGTCGTGCAAGATCGGGGAGCGACCTCAGCCGCAGGGGACATGACAACCACCGTCGTACGGGGTAACGCGCGGCCCCGCCGGATCGAGCGCGTCATGGCGGTCGTCAACCGAGACCCGCTCACCGCGCCGCATCGCACCCGCAACGACGCGTTCCTCGCCGTCGGTGTCGCCGTGCTGGCCGTCATCTTCGCGTTGCTCCTCGACGACGGACTCCCGCTCGGTCCGCCCGGCTGGGCCCTGCTGGCCGGCGCCCATGTGCCGCTCGTATGGCGGCGCAGCCGTCCGCTGCTCGTGCTGCTCGCGGTGGCGGCCTGCGTCACCCCGTACCACGCCCTCGACTACAACCACGCCGTACCGATCCCCGCGACCCTCCTGGCGCTCTACACGGTCGCGGCGACCGGCACGGTACGCCGCTCGCTGCTCACCGCTGTCGTCGTCCTCGGCCCGACGCTGATCATCAACAGCTTCACCAACCCCGATGGGGCACTGGAGCTCCTGCGGATCTCCGGCTGGGTCATCGCGGTCCTGTTCTTCGGCGTCGACGCCCGCTTCTACCGCCAGTACGTTGCCTCCATCGTCGAGCGGGCCGAACGGGCCGAACGGACCCGCGAGGAGGAGGCGCGGCGCCGGGTCGTCGAGGAGCGGCTCCGGATCGCCCGCGACCTGCACGACCTGCTCGCGCACAGCATCACCCTGATCGGTGTGCAGACGTCCGTGGCGGCCCACGTCCTCACCGCGGATCCGGACCGGCTAGACCGCAAGGCGGTCGCCCAGGCGCTCGACGACATCGCGGAGACCTGCCGGACGGCCCGGGGCGAGTTGCGTACGACGCTGGAGGTGCTGCGGGCGAACGAGATGAGCGTGAGTGTCGGAGGTGAACGGGAGTGGGTGGCCGAACCCGGCTCCGGATCGAGTTCCGGTCCCGGGCTCGGCTCTCCGGACGGGCGCGGGCCGCTGCCCGGGCTCGACGGGCTGGGCGCGCTCGCGGAGGCGGCCAGGGTGGCCGGGGCCAAGGTCGAACTGTCCGTCCACGCGGACGGCGTACCGCCCTCGGTGGGCGCCGCCGCCTACCGGATCGTGCAGGAGGCGCTCACCAATGCCGTACGCCACGGGGGCCGAGACGACCTGACCGTCCGGGTGGGACTGCGGGCGGCGGAGGGGACCCTGCGGGTGACCGTCGCCGACGACGGGGCGGGGCAGGGGACGGGCCACGGGGTGAGTAGCGCGGTGCGCAACGGGGTGGGGCACGGACAGGGAGCCGTCGGCGGCGCGCCGGGGTTCGGGCTCGTCGGGATGCGTGAGCGGGCCCGTAGCGTGGGCGGCACACTGGACGCCGGACCGGGTCCCACCGTGGGCTTCGAAGTGACCGCCGAGCTGCCGCTGCCCCGGGAGGAACCCTCGTGACGGCCCCGATGCCGATCCGCGTACTGCTCGCCGACGACCAGACCCTCGTACGGGCCTCGTTCGCGATGCTCGTCGCGTCCGCCGGGGACATGGAGGTCGTCGCCGAGGCGGGCACCGGGCGGCAGGCCGTGGACCTCGCCCGTTCCGCGAGGGCCGACCTCGTCGTGATGGACATCCGCATGCCCGACCTGGACGGCATCGAGGCGACCCGGCTCATCGCCGCCGACGAGGACTTGGCGGGCGTGAAGGTGCTCGTCCTGACGACGTACGACACCGACGAGCACATCGTCGATGCGCTGCGGGCCGGGGCGTCCGGCTTCCTGGTGAAGGACATCCGGCCGGCCGAACTCCTCGACGCCATCCGGACCGTGGCCGCCGGGGACTCCCTGCTCTCGCCAGGACCCACCTCACGGCTCATCGCCCGTTTCCTGCGCGCACCCGACACGTTGATGTCAGCGGTGGGCGGCCCGGACGGACTGTCCGAGCGGGAGCGGCAGGTGCTCACCCTGGTCGCGCGCGGGTTCAACAACACCGAGATCGCCGAAGCGCTGGGGCTCAGCCCGCTCACCGCGAAGACCCATGTCAGCCGGATCATGGGCAAGTTGGGGGCACGTGACCGGGCGCAGCTGGTGATAGTGGCGTACGAGTCGGGGCTCGTGATACCCGGGGCGGTCTGAGCGCCGCCGCCAAGTCCCGTCCCTACGAGGCTGTTTGGCCGCAGAGGCATTGCCCTGTCCCTCGGTGCGCACTACGGGTCGCCGTACGCCTCGAGCGTCACCTCCGGCGCGAGGGCCCAGTTCAGCTCCCGCAGGTCTCCGCCGGGGCCGTGATCGAGGCGCAGGTGAGGCCAGGGCGCCTCTTGGATTCCGGACACACGGCCGGGGGCGCCGAGCGCGTCGGCGACCTCCGGGTACTCCTGCAGCCACGCGATGATCGCAGAGACTGGATCCGCGTCCGCCAGGGTGAGCTCGCTCATCAGACTTTGGTCACGGTCGGAGGATGGCGGGCGTGGCGGGCTTAAGGTCGCGCCGAGAGAACCACCAATCCCCGTCGGGCGTCTGTACCATCGCGAAACCAAGATCTGTGAGGTGGAATGCCAACCCCAAGGCCCCGGCAGCCACGGCTACGCGTACGACACCAAGTCAGCCGTCAGGCTTCCTCAATCCGTCGGCCTGTCACCCAGCGAAAGTCTTCCAGGCGAGCGCGGTTACCGCGTAACGAACGGTGGTTCTCAAGCTCGATCCGCCGCCTCTCCCACTGGTACGCACGAGTCGACTGGGCCAGACACACGGCGGTCCTGGCCGCTGTTGTGGGCGCGGTGAGTCTGGCATTCACGGCCTGGGGCACGTGGAAGGCGGCTCAGGTAGCCGACGATCAGCTCGCGCAATCCAAGGAGCAGCAGGTTGCGGATGATCGCAAACAGGCCGCATTGATCAACTTCTGGGTCGAGAAGGACACGACGGTCATCGCGAACCGATCTCTCGATCCAGCCGCCGTGTGGGCTGCGGCACGATCCAAGACCAGCCCCAGTGACAGTCCTGGCTTCATGTACTGGGTGGGAATGCTCCCGCCCTGCAATCGCATCGAGATCCCGAACGAGGTGCTCGATGACTTCTTTCAATCTCCGCTAACTGACGAGCCCTTCCGCGGGCCGTATAGCATCGCGCGGCTTGATGTGGCCGACGCAAAAGGCAGGGGTTGGACCCGTTCAGTCTCCGGCCAGCTCAGCGCTTCATCAGCTGCGATGCCAGCCCCCAGCAAGGTAGGCGACAGTGCCCTGCTGTCCGACCCGGCCGTGCGAGTAGTGGACCTGGAAACGTGTGGCACCCCCACATAGCACCACCAAGATCATTTTTTCCCAGGGCGGCGCCTGGAAGTCACTTGGCCGTCGGTCCAGACAGAGCGTTGCCGCACAGGGAAGGTACCTGCCGTCGGCCGCGGGTTCGGGTCAGTCCTGCCCACCGTCGTCCTCGTCAGGCTCCGGCGCGACCGCGCGGGCCACTGGGCCCTCTGGCGCGCCCTCTGTGCTCACACGGCCCTAGAAGGGACGGCGTAGGAAGTCCCGGCTCCACGAGCCTGGGCGGCCGACCCGTCGGCCGCCCGCCCGGAGCGGCCTTCGCCCGTTTCCGGGGCAGTCAGCCGACGGGCGCGTACTGGCAAGGTTCGCGTTCCAGGGCATCGAGCTGCCCGGCCCAGTACTTCGCATCCCGCCATTCACCCCGGCGCAGATGCATGAGGTAGAGGCAGATGGCGCCGGTCGCCTGGCCGCCGCCGGCGGCGTAGCCAGAACTGGGCGCCTTCTTCCCAGTCGGCCAGGACCAGGAGACTGGCGAAGGCCAGGGCGCCGCCGGGGGTCGCGAGCGGTGTCGAAGCGGGCGATACGGCGGGGCGGCGTCAGCCTCGTGGATGATGCCCTGGCACATCGTTCTGCTGCCGACACGCCGGTGGCTGCATTGCCCGTCGGCCCGCATCATCCTGGAACGGTGGGAGGGGGGCGGCGACACGCAGGATGTGAAGGTCGACGTAACCGACGCGATGGTCGAGGCTCAGGGAAGCAACAGCGCTGAGCTGGGCAGACGCGCTCGGACCTACCGGATGGCCGTCCTCCTGCTTCTGGCCCAGGTGCTGGTCCTCGCCGCGGCCGTCGCCCAACCCTCGGCCAACTAGCTAGGTATCGAGCTCGGCGAGGTGGTCTGCTGTGCCGCCGTGCCATTCGATGAGGAACAAGGTGGCGTCGTCGCTGCTCACGCCGCCCCGGACGCGTTCCAGGGTGGCGGCGAGCCTGCGGACGGTTTGAATAACGCCCTTGCTGGAAGGTCCGACGTACTGGATGGCCTCGATCAAGCGGGATTCGTGGAACTCCTGCCCGGCGGGACCTCGTTCCTCGATAACGCCGTCGGTGAAGAACAACACCCGGTCCCCCGGCAGAAGCTGAGCCGTGGCGATCTGAGGAGCGGGGAGACCGAAGCCCATGGGCAGCCTGTCCGCAGTCTCCAGCCGCTCAATGACGCGGTGCCCTCTGATCAGCAGCGGCTCCGGATGACCGGCGTTGACCCACTGAAGGTAACCCGTGGAGACGTTCAGGCGCATCATCTGAGCGGTCACGAACTGTTCGAGCCCGAACGTGCCGTCGATGCTCTGGTCCATCAATTCGTACAGCTCCATGAGCCCGACATCCATACGTCGGCCGCGGCGATGGGCTCCCAGAGCGAGGGTCGCCAGCAGCGCGGCTTCCAGACCGTGCCCCATCGCGTCGATGATCGCCAAGTGCAGGATGCCGTCGTTCAGCGCGTAGTCCAGGCTGTCCCCCGCCACCTCGTACGCCGGCTCCAGAGCAGCCGCGAGAGACACCTGCGGCGTGTGCATCGCCAACGGAGGAAGATGCGCGTACTGGATCTCCGCGGCCAGGCTCAGCGGCCGGTCTCGGCGTCGTGCCATGAAGAACTGGTCCGTGTAGCGGGTCTTGGAGATCACCATCTCCGCGATCAGGGCCGCGAGTCGCCTCAGGAGCCGACGGTCGTCCTCCTCCAAGGCCTCCAGAGTGAGTGACAGCACACCGACCTCGTCAGCACCGTCCACCAGCGGCACATAAACGCGCACCCCGTCGGCCTGCGACTCCTCCACCATGCGCCTGCCGAGGAATGCGTATCCCTCCGGTGAGCCGTCCAGGGCAACGGGGTCCCCCACCTTGAGGCCCCGGCCCGGCAGCGGCACCAGCGTGATCAGCGCGTAGTCCTGAAAGTGGATCGAAACGTCGCGGCCCCCGATCCTGGCAACCTCTTCCGCCACCAGTGGAGCAATGAGCTGCGGCGGCAGCTCGTGAGACCGGTCCAGCAACTGCCCGAGCAGCCGCTCGCCGAACCCTTCCGAGCGATCCTCAGGAATACGGCGGGGGGGCCGGGGGCCGTGCCGACGCTCGTCCACTGGCACGCCGCCTTCCCACAGCGGAATAACACTCCAGGTCAACCGTAGCCCCCTACGTTCGCGGCGGCACCCGGCACAGGGGTGAAGGTCCTCCTCCCTGGCCTCAGGCACCACCGTTCCCCATCCCGAATCAGACGCCAGGCAGCAAGATCCGCAACGACGCAACGGAGTCCTACTAGTCAAGGAACCCGAGCGCGCTGTCCGGCCAGCACGCCCCCGCAGGCCTCTACCCCGTCGGCGGGCATACGCAGCGCCGCGTCCCGGCTGAGGCCCTGCTCCAGCAGCCAGTCGGGGGCAGCCGGCCGACGCTCTCCGCCGCGCAGCCGCTCGGTCTCGCAGCGCTGTTCCTCGGCGATCCACCTGCGGGTGCAGGCCAGGTCGCGCTCCTGCACGCGCTCCAGGAAACGGAGCAGCGCGGGGCGCGACGACTCTGGATCGTTCATATGTTCGATTCCATGATCGTGGCGCCACACAGCCCACCCCCCCACCCCGCGGAGCAGGCATGACC
>NZ_BAABET010000024.1:0-24212 GCF_039540295.1 Streptomyces venetus | reverse complement strand
GATGTTGACGGCCTGGTTGTAGTCGGGCAGCGCCACCGCGCAGTGGGTCCCATCGCGCTGCGCGCGATGCAAGCGAACCACCGTGCTGCGCACGGTGGTTGCGCTCCCGCTCCGCGGGAGCGCTAGCGGGATGCTTCGCATCCCGCTCATCCTGCATGCTGCGCAGCAGGATGATGCTCCGTTCGCTCCGCTCCCGGAACAGGGCTTGCGTCCCCCGGCTTTCGCTGCGCTTCAGCCGAGTCGGCGGTCCGCTGCGCTCCCCGCCTTTGTGGTCCTTCCGGCTGCGCCTGCAGGACCATTACGGCCCGCTGACGCGGGCCGGGGCTGGCTGCAGAGAGCTATGGTGGGTCCCGCGGCTCAACGGCCTGCGGTGACGGTCTGTCACCGCAGGCCGTCGGCATGGGTGTCAGCGTCTGCGGGCCCAGCTGGCACCGACTCCTGCTACATGCAAAGCCAGAGCTGTCAGCCCCAGCAGCATGACGTTCGTCGAAGAGAACGCATCGTTGGTACTGATGTCAGCCGCGTTGATCAAAAACGCAAAGAAGAACAGCACCGCCGCGACTATGCCAAGCATGACGAGCTCCTTTCACAAGGGGGTGAAGCCCGTATGCCCAGCTATCGCACCCGCAGACGCCAGGAAGTCAAGCCGGGCGTCTGGGGCGTGACCCAAGCGATAAGTCAGGCATGTGCGTGGTGTGGCCCTGCCGCTCGCCGTGGTGCGGCGTGGTGCGCAGGGCCGGCCGCGCTTGTGCTTTTGAAGGCGCTGGAGCCACAGGGAGGCTTGTGAGCAGCGCCGGTGAAGATGGCCAGGAGGGGGGATACCCACATCTGTCGGCTCCCGGGGGTCTGCCAGCTGGTCCGGGCGGTCGATGCCGCTCACATCAGGGCGCGCATCGTGTAGAGGGTGCGGATCCGGTGCAGCTGCCGCACGGCCCGCAGGGACTCGGTGCGATCAGTCGTGGATGCCTTGCCGGCCCGTGTACCCCCGTGCCTGTTGTTCGGCAGACTGGGGTCGTTGCTGTTTCGTTTGCCTGTGCTCTTGCTGCTGGGTGCGTCCTTCGAAGTCGCGTCGTACGGCTGCGCCTTGGTCTTCGATCAGCCCGGCGCTGTCCGGGAGGTCCAGGGCGGCGCCGCAGTGGTTGCACAGTTTCCCGTCTTCGGCGGGCGTGCCGCAGGCCTTGCAGAACCGGTTGCCTCCGTCGTTTCCGGTCTTCTGTGTCATGGCTCTCCCGTGATGGGGTGTAGGTGGTGCTTGCGGAGTACCCGGGGTTTCCGTGTTGATTCTCCAGCGTCTGCTTCATTCTGTGGTTGCGATAGACTCTGGAATTAAATGGGCATCGTTCTGTGAGTTCTGTGACCCGTTCGAGTGTGGCCGTCTGCGGGGTCTGCATCGGAGCGGCGATCCGGTGGCTCGGTCTGGGTGCTATAGCGGCTGGATCAACGACTAGTGAGCTACTGCTGGTTGGTTGGGTGTCGGTCGTGGGAGCTGTCGTCCAGCCTGCAGGAGAGGGGCACCGAAGTGACTGTGAGGGAAGTCCGTCCGCATCAGCGAGAAGCCGTGGACGCAGTGCTCCGGGCGCTCGAATTGCCTGCAAGATCTACTGTTCCCGAGCGGGGGCTGCGGACTCAGGTGGTCATGGCGACCGGATCGGGTAAGACCCTCGTCGCCGTGCGCAGCGCGGAGGAGTTGCAGGCGGGTCGTGTGCTGGTGCTGGTGCCGTCGCTGGACCTGCTCGCGCAGACTGAGGCTGCCTGGCGTGAGGGCGGGCGTGCGGGGCTGATGATCGGGGTCTCGTCTCTTCGGGGGCCGGAGGCGTCCTTCCCGAACACCACGGACGTGGACGAGCTGGTCTCCTGGGTGCGGCCGTACGACAAGGTCACCGTGTTCGCCACGTACGCCTCCCTTGGACTGGGCACCCTGGAACGGGCCCACGCCGCCGGCCTCCCGGGGTGGGCCCTGATCGTCGTGGACGAGGCGCACAGGGTTTCGGGCAGGATCGGCCGACCGTGGGCGGTCGTCCACGACAACACCCGCATCCCCGCCCTCCGCCGCCTCTACATGACCGCCACTCCCCGGTTGTGGCAGCTGGACGAGGACGCTGAACAGGGCGCGCCGGGCGAGCTGGTGGCCTCGATGGAAGATGACCCGGACGGCCCCTTCGGCAGCAGGTGTTTCACCCTGACGTTGTCGGAGGCGGTCGACAGGGGAATCTGTGCGCCGTACCAGGTGGTGTGCGTGGACATCACCGACAGCCAGCTCCAGGCTGCCATGCTGCTGGGTGCCGAGGGCCGGTCAGACCCGGTGCGCGGGGCCCGGCTCGCCGCGCTGCAGACGGCTCTGGTGAAGGCTTCGGCCGAGGATGGCTTCCGCAGGACGCTCGTCTTTCACCACATGGTGAAGGAGGCCGAGGCGTTCGCGGCCGGCCTTCCCGACGTCGCCGCGCAGCTGCGCGCCGCCGACCCGGAGCTGTACCCGGCCATCATCTGGGCCGACTGGCTGTGCGGTGAGCACAAGCCGCTCTACCGGCGCCGGGTCCTGGACGAGTTCTCCAGGGGAATCGCTGCTGACGGCAGGGTCGTGGAGAAGACGTTTCTCGGGTCCGTTCGCGTGCTCGGCGAAGGCATCGACACATCGCACTGTGACTCCGTTTACTTCGCCGACGTGCGCGGCTCCATGCCCGACCTCGTCCAGGCCGTCGGCCGGGCGCTGCGGATGCAGCCGGGTGAGGGGAAGGTCGCCTCGCTCGTGGTGCCGGTGCTGCTCGGGCCGGGTGAGACGGCGGACAACATGCTCACCTCACGGGCGTACGGCGGGTTGGCGAAGCTCTTGGAGGCGCTCAGAGCGCACGACACCCGGGTGGTGGAACAGCTCGCAGAGCAACAGGCACAAAGTCGTGTCCGAGGCGTTCAAAGCCGCAGCGGAGAGGAAGGCGAGGGGGTTGAGAGCGACCGGAGCGACCGACTGTCGGTGCCCGCTCGGGAGTTGCTGAAGTTCTCCACGCCGCGCGACCCCGCGCAACTGGCCGCGTTCATCAACCTGCGTGTCCTCAACCCCGAACACCAGCACTGGCGGCGCGGCGTCGAAGCCGCCACCCTGTACCACCGGATCCACGGAGACCTCAAGGTGCCGTTCACCTACCGCGTCCCCACCGGCGGCGCCCAGGAGGCGGAAGCCGAGGGGTGGCCGGCCTCTCTCGCCGCGTTCCCACTGGGGCAATGGATCGCCGACGCCAGGCGCTTCTACTCCTGCGGGGACATGGACGAAGACCGCATCGCACAGCTCGAGAAGCTCGGCATGATTTGGTCCCACTACGACGTCGCGTGGGAGGAAGGCCTCTCTGCAGCGCGCGGGTGGGCCGCCGAAGCGGGCCACCTCTTGGCGCCGCTGAACGCCACCTTCGAGGGTTACCGAGTGGGGATCTTTCTCAAGAACGCCAGGGCCGCCGCACGGAAGGCCTCGGAGATCGAACAACTGCATGCCGAAGGCCTGCCGGTTCAGTCAGCTGCCGGCGCCCTGCCGGAGGAACGGCGCTACCAGCTAGAGGAGATCGATCCGTCGTGGTGCCCGACCTGGCGAGTGGAGTGGCAGAGAGCGTTCCACCTGACCCGGCTGCACCTGGAGGCCGGCGGCGCGCTGCCGACCGAGCCAGGTGATGTCGTACGCCAGGGCGAGGACCTTGGGCGGTGGGTGCGGTCGGTGCGGCTCGGCTGGGACAAGCTCACGACCGTGCAGCAGTGGATGTGCGAACACATCCTTGGCATCACACCCGCGGGCGACGAGGAGAAACCCAAACCGCGGACCAGCCAGGCCGACAAATGGGCGATGCACTACGAGGCCGCCAAGCAGTACTACCAGCGTGAAGGACACCTGAAGGTGCCGCGTAAGCATGTCGAGACGATCGTCGTCGGCAGCGGGCACGGGGAGGCGGGTGACCGTGAGGACGGCGAGGGCCAAGAGGTACGACAGGTTCGGCTGGGGGCATGGATCAGCAACCAACGCTCGCGCGCGGCGACGCTGTCGGAGGACCGGCGCGAGCAGCTCTCCAACATCGGCATGCGCTGGGCATAGACGCATGCCAGCGGCCGGGATGGCAGAAAAGCGAGCCCGGTTGAGCGGCATTCCGTAACCGAGGTACATCCATGGAGGGTTATGTGTAGGGACGGGCGAGAGGGATCAGAGCTGGGGGAAGGCTGAGCTGTTGGTGCTAGGTGCTGGCGTATGGCGGGTGGCGCCGGTACACGGCGAGATGACGCAGTCGTTCCTGGGCAGGTTGGCAGCCAGGTACGGCATGGAGATCAAGGAGCTCCTGCCGGCCGTAGCCGATGCCGGTGGACTGTCGAACGTCATGGGCCGAGCACGACCGGACAGCGAGGTCTATCTCAGCCAAGAGGCCCGCGATCGCGTAGCAGTGCTATGCCGTGTCGCCCCTCACCACCTGCACAAGGCACTGCCAGCCTGGACTCAGGAGGAGCCGCGTCGCCGGTTTGCCACAGGCCCGGCGGCGCAGTTCCATCACACGCCGGAGAAGGTCCTGCCGTGGGGGCCGGCGTGCCCCGAATGCACGGTCAGACGGACTGGGCGGTTAGAGGACGTGCGCTTGTACCTGCAGCCCGGCCAGCGTGTGTGCGTCCTGCACCGCTCGTGGTTGATGCAGGTGCCCGGCACGGCAGGCTGTGTTGTGGCGCTGCCGGCGGGTGAGCTGTGGGTACAGGCGCACAAGCGGCATCGGAAGCTGTTGGGGCGCACTGCGGCGGCGGTGGGCGCCTTCGGGGTGGCTCAGGCGGTGACCGCGTCGTGGTGGCAGCGGATGTGGCGGCGTGAGCAGCTGTGGCCGGCGCGGCTGCGTGCGCTGTGGGACACGCAGGTGCTGTGGGAGACGTGGCAGGTGGTGGCGCGGGAGGCTGTGACGTATCCGGAGACCGTGGCCCTTGCCACGTTGCTCGCCGACGGCGCTTTTCGAAGACGCGTGGTGGCCGAGGCGCGTGGGGGCGTTCCGTTCCGGCTGGCTGATCTGCCGTCGTTGCCCAAAGTGGTCGCGCGCTGTCTGCGACGGCCCTGGCTTGCGGAGGAACTAGCGGCGCAGACGGCAGGCCCATTGTTCACATGGGCTCATCAGTGCGTGCGGGCGCACCGGGGCGGGCAGGCCGCGGAGCGGGAGATATGGGCGGTGGCCTCCGCCCATCGTCCGCGCCCGGTGGCAGACGAGCTCGCCGAGGCGGCCAGGCCCGCTGGGCGCAGCGCGGGGGCCAAGAGACGGCGAGGGCACAGCCAGCAAGCGGATAAGGCCTTCGCCACCGGTCTGTCCTACGCCCGCCGGTATCTGCAAGAGCACGGCAGTCTGGCTGTCCAGAAGGACACCGTGGTGGATTCCTTCCGGCTGGGCGAATGGCTGCACAACGTCAAGACCAGAGCCTGGGCACTGTCGCAGGAGCGTGTAGAGGCGCTGGAAGCTTTGGATGTGTGGTGGAACGTGCCCTGGGCGACGCAGTGGCAGCGCTCGTACTACCGGGCCCGTGATCATGCTGCGGTGCACGGGCCGCCGGATGCGGCCGCCGGCTTTCCCGGCACCCACATCCTCAACGGAGAGTGGCTGTATCTGCAGTGCAGCCACTACGACTCGCTCCATCGTGAACAGCAGCGTCTGCTGGCCGACATCGGGATCACCGCTGAGGTGGCCCGCACGGCCCGGCCCCGGCGGGCCAGCATGCAGGCCCGCTTCGAGGCGGCACTGACACACGCCAAGGCCTACGCCGCCGAACACGGGCACCTGGCGGTCTCGGGCAAGAGCGTGAGGTACCAGGGCTATCCGCTGGGAGCCTGGCTCACCAGCCAGCGCAACCGAGCACGGCGCGCCCCGAGCGCCACGAAGCGGTCCCTCGCACTCGATGCCATCGATCCATGGTGGAACCCGCCATGGCCACTGGCCTGGCAACGCGCCTACGCTCGTGTCCGCCGACTCGTGGAAAGCGATCAGCAGCTGGACGCGTCTGCCGGATTCCCGGGGATCGATGCCGAACTGGCTCGGTGGCTGTCACAGCAACATGCCGCTCCTGAGAACCTTCACCCCGACCAACGGCGCCTGCTGGCAGAGATCGGCGTGCTTGCGGAGAGCGAGAAGGCTCCGGCTGCCATAGGAGACGACCAGGCCGCGGATGCGGCCGGGACGACGCCGGATGCGGGCCTGGCCAGCGCCCGTTCCTTCGCCACGGCACACGGGCACCTGGCAGTGGCCTCCGACTACGTCCACAACGGATACCCCCTGGGCCGGTGGCTGGCCTCACAGCGCATGCAGGACAGCAGGCATGCCCGGTCGAGTAGAGGCCCGTGGCCGCGAGGGCAGCTGCTCACTGTCCTGGATCCCTGGTGGAATCCCTCTTGGCGCTTTTCCTGGCAGCGCTGCTACCGGCAGGCCCACGCCCTGTGGCGGGCAGGCAGGCTGCCTCTGCCCGGCACGTCCACCACTCATCATCAGCAGGACAAGGACCGGATCGATGAGGCGGACGAGGTAGCGGCGTGGCTGCGCCGCCAGTGCGCGCGCCACGATGTCCTCCAGCTTGAGCAGCAAAATCTCCTGGCGGACATCGGAATCACCGCCGCCACCGCCCGCATGATCACCGCCGTGGGCCGCCGCACGCCCATGGATCACGGGCTGGAGCACGCTCGCAGCTACGCCGGCGAACACGGCAGCCTCGCGATCACCGTAGAGAGCAGCCACCACGGCTTTCCCTTGGGCGGCTGGCTGATGCGCCAGCGGCACCGCGCCGCCCAAGGGCATATCGAGGCCGAACGGCTCACCGCTCTCAACGCCCTCGACCCGCACTGGAACCCGCCATGGCCCCTGGCCTGGCAACGCGCCTACCACCGAGCCCGCACCGCCACCGCGACCGTGAGTGACACCCTCACCGAGGCTGAACGCCGCTGGATCATCACCCAGACCCGGCTGTGGGACAGCCTCCACCCCCTCCAGCAGCAGCTCCTGACCCAGCTCGGCGCCGCCCCCGCCACCCTGCCGACAGCCATCACCACGGCACGCCGCTACCCACCGAGCAAAGGTCTCCCCCACGCCCGCAGCTACGCCGCCGAACACGGCCACCTCGCCGTCCCCACCCCCACCGAGCACGCGGGCTTCCCCCTGGGATCCTGGCTGCTGCAGCAGCGGCGCAAAGCCCGCTCAGGCCGGCTGTCCGCCCGCACCCTGCAAGAACTCACCACTCTGGACCCCTGGTGGAACCCGCCATGGCCCTTCGTCTGGCAACGGCACTACCACCAATGCCGCACCCTCCATGCCACAGGCCAGCCCCTCCCACCCGAACTACGGCGCTGGGCCCGCAAACAGACCACCCTGTGGGAACAGCTCCACCCTCACCAGCAAGGACTGCTGACAGCCGTCGGCCTACACGCACGTATGTTGCACTCGGAGCGGCGAGGCCATCTCGGCTGATAGGTGTCATGGACAGCTCGCTGGCCCGAACTGCTACTGATCGTCCTGGTGGTAGGCACGGGCAAGGAGCCCGGCGAACGCAGCAGCCCGCTCTACGCTGTATCGGCCGCCTCGGATCTGTTGAAGCAATGCACGGCCTACCTGTTCGGGAGTGAACCCGTTTCTTGCCAGCTCTTGAACGATCTCCTCAACAGGCGGCGGTGCGTGCCTATGGGCACGCTCACTCACGGCCTCCGGCGCTGTTCCGGCTAGGACAGGCCTTTGCTCGGCTGATGCAGCAGCCTGCAATGGAGCTTCGAAGAGGAGTTGCTGTTCTCTCGGAGCATCCCCAGCAGGCCGAGCATCCCCAGCAGGCCGGCCCCGCGGTTGTCTCACATCTCCTGGGAGCAGGTTCTCATCCAGTGGCCTGAGGTCAGGCCTGGCGCGAACCAGGATGCTCTGACCGAACGACAAGGTGCCCCACACGTATGTGGCCTGGTTGCTCGTCGCCGGCGGGTCCATCGGCGTCAGGGGCCCTAGACCAGCCAGTGCCGGCCCCATTGGCGTGTGGCCTACAAGGTCGAGCGTGGCCTTGGGAGGGCTCCAGCGGAGCAGATCAGGGTAGGCGAACGTGGCGGCCTCACGCCCTTGGGAAATGTCCCACATGCGGCGTGCCTCGGAGTCGATGACCTTGGCATCTTGCACGGTGCCAGGTGGAGGGCCTGCCGTGACGGCGCCTAGGAGTGCGCCAGCCATGGTGGCGATGGTGTCAGTGTCCGAGCCGAGAGTGTTAGCGGCGAGGAGCAGGCCGGCTTCTGGTGAGTCGGAGTAGGCGTGTGCGAGAACCGCGGCAAGCAGAGTTGTGACTGTGCCTGATCCGCGAGTCGCTTCGTTGAAGCCGCCCCACTGCTCCACCAAGGCCGCATAGGTCTCGGTGGTCAAGGGGGATGTGGGTTCGAAAGCTTCGAGTGCTGCGCGACATTCGTTGGCGACGGTGATCGCAGCTGAGCGGAAGTCGATGCCTGCGGCGTCACTCCATGTCGGCAGCCACAGATATGCAAGTTCGTCGTCCTTCGCAATGATGTCCGGTACTTGCTCGAGCCAGTCGATTGCGGGGCGCCACTGCTTGGGGCCAGGGAGTTCCATGGTGTCGAGGGCGTGGGCCAGCAGGACGGCGTGCAGAACCGCGCCGAGGATGCCTCGGGGGTGGCCGTGGGTGCTGACGGCGTTCCGTACGACGTCGCGGGTGATGTTGTCCCAGTTGGTGAGGTCCCGTGCGGACCAGACATGGGGCTGGATGCGCATAGCGGCCCCGTTGCCGCCGATGTCGACGTAGCGGGCGGCTTTGGTTGCGAAAATATTCTGGGACCACTTGGCTTCGACTCTCATCAAGCCGGTGGCTGCCGCTTTGGTCCCACGGCCGGCTCCGAGGGCGTAAGCCTGCCAGGCAACGACTTCGATCTTCGCGAAGGCCTCGGCATCGAATTCCCCGTCTCCGCGGATGGCGCGTGAAGTTGCCAGGCGCAGCTGGGTGTCGTCGGAGTACGCGCCTGCGGGAAGCGGCATGTCGCGTCCGTAGCGTCCTCCCACGCGCCTTTTCCAGGGGACTGTGGTGGTGACGTCATCCCGCCCGATGCGGCGACGTACGCCGGCGGTGTCGGTCAGTTCGGTGATGAAGCCGAGTGCGTCTCCGTACGCAGCCCACTGGGCCGAGGCGCGTACTGCCTCCCATTGCATGGCGCTCACCGTAGTCCTTACCTGCCGAACGTGACCGGGTCGACGATGATGTCGACCTCATCATGTCCGCTGACACTGACAATGGCCTCGGCCTTCGCTGCATCTTCGTCGGTGAGGACGTAGATGCGCTGCAGGTGTCGGGTGGCGACGGCCTGCGGGTAGAGCACTTCGGCCTGGGGATTGGTTGGGAGGTGGGGCGCTCGGTCCCAGCGCGGCATCGTCTTGTAGAAGCCTTTAGGGACACGGTCGGCGAAGAGGGCTTCGGCTCCGGGCAGCCCCTCGACGGGGGTGATGCCTTCGTAGCCCATGTTGCCTGGGGCGAACAGGACGTCGGGGTGCGTCATGATCACTGGATCGAAGCTGAGGACAGCCCAGAAAAGGTCTTCGTTCGCCCACCAGTCTTCGCTGCTGATGCGCAGGAAGCGGTGGTTGGGCTCGCTGATGCTGAGGTTCACGTACGACCAGTACTTGGGGTCCTCACGACGCCACTTGGTGTTCTCGTGGTAGATACTCTCGAGGTACTCGTCTTTGGCAAGAAGCGCCCGAGCCTTGCACAGCCGCTGCACGAGGATGCCGAGCAGACCACGGTTGGTGGTGAAGTGCACCACTTCGGTGATCTTCCGTTTCTGGATGAGCGTTCTGATTCCCTCGGCGTGTATGTCGCCGTCTGATGTGGGCGGGCTCGGCTCTGTGGTGGTCATACGGCCTTCACGTCATAGGTGTCCGGGTCCATGCAGGCGATGAGGTCGCTGGCCTCGGAGGGCTTGTAAGTGATGGTCAACGTCTTACGGGCCCGTCCAGCGGACATGGCCAGCAGGCGCAGGTGGGCGTCTCGTTCGCTGTCGCCGGGCTCGGTGGCGTGCGGCATGACCTCGCTGTTGAGGCCGACGATGATCACGTGGTCGAACTCCAGGCCCTTTGCGGAGTGCATGGTCGACAGCGCCACGTTCACCGGGCCGGTGGGCCATTCCCCGGTACGCGTGAGCGGGACCCAGGCCAGCCCGGCAGCATTCAGCCGTGCCTTGACCTCGCTAAACCAGCCCCCACCCTTGGCATGGAGGATGGCGACGGACTCGTCGTTTTCCGGGCCGAGGTCATTGAGGAACTGCACGACATGGTCCATCTGCTGGGTGAAGGTCCCCTGGACCAGCAAAGGCTTGTCGCCGTCCTCCCCACACGAGGAGAGATCCGGGATCGCGGCGTCGTCCGTGGTCTCTACATCGTGCAGCAAAGGGGCCGCGAAGGCAGCGATCTGCCGGGTGTTGCGGAAGTTCTTCGACAGCAGCTTGCTGTTGTGCGGCCCCACACTCAAGCCAACTTCAGCCCAGGTAAAGCGCTGGGGGTAGATGCGCTGAGCAGCGTCGAGGACGAACGTGAGGGTGTGCTCGTCGGTGACGTGGTTGAGGACCGCCCTGACCTGGTTGGCGGAGAAATCCTGGGCCTCGTCCACAACGACGACGTGGTACGGGTCGTCGGCACGCTTAGCCGCCATGGCGTTAGCCAGGTCAGACCAGTCCCAGGCCTGCTGCTCCTTCTTCCACTCCTGAAAAGGAACGACCACCTCGTCCAGCAGCCGACGACGCAGCGAGGCCGGCATGCGCGGGGAACGGCCACGGCCCTGCCGCTCGCACTCGATGTACTCGGCTAGGCGGTCCGGCATGAATCGGCCCAGGACATAGTCAACTTCAGAGCGTACAAAGTCCTCGGACAGGGGCAGGGCCGCGGCCAGGGCGTCCAGCTTTCCGTTGTGCTCGTGCTCCTGGAGGATCCGCTCGTAGGGCACGCGGTCGGTGGCCCACTTGGCGAAGGTGGAGATCGTCAGCTCGACGTCGTTGCCCTTGATCTGTTCCTTGGTCAGCTCCTCGATGTAGCCGCGCAGAGTCTTGTTGTAGGTGAGGACCAGGACGCGTACGGGGCCGTCGATGAAGCCGTCACGGCGGCGCCGCTGCCAGTACCGGACGGTGAACTTCAGCCGGTAGAGGGCGGTGGTGGTCTTGCCGCTGCCGGCGGCGCCCCGTACGACGAACACCCCCGGCTTGTGATTGGTGATCACCGTAAGCTGCTCGCTCGTCGGCTGCGTCGGCCTGAGAACCTTCATCCCGCCGTGTCCCCTCCCCCGAGATCCCCAAAAGTGAGGTCATATTAGAAGCGGCTCCGACCTGCCGCGTTGCAGATCTCATACCTTTTCCACCCACGCCGGAGGATGGCCGAAAATAACGGAACGTCAGTTCGTTCATGGCTGATTACGCGTCGCCGGTGGTCCTTCAGCGCGGCCGCTAGGTGTCGTACAGATGTCTGGGGCCGGACACTCGCCACTTGAGCCGCCCGGCTGATTGATGCGTTGTGAAGGTCGGAGCTGCGGAGCAGGGGCATTTCAGGCTCGCCCCTGCTCCGCTGCTACCGCTCTATGGGCAGCTCAGCCGGTTCCTCCGGCCGTGTAGTTGATGCAATCCAGTGGTGCGTACTGCGTTTCGTCGGCGCACAGGGTGCTCAGGCCGTGGATGCCGGTTTGGTTGAGGCACCCGCTCTGCGCCGCTGATAGGACGGGGCCTGGCTGTTGGCCAGCCCTGCGTATGAAGACTCGCAGCATGTGGCCGTGTGGGACGGTTCCTGCAAGCCGCTCCCGCCTTTGCTCGCCTTGCGTAGCTGCATAGGACCAGCGCTGCTGAAGCGACGGACGTCGCTTCAGTCCCCCGGTGGCTGGGTCCTGTGGCTGCCGTGGGCAAGGCGGTTCGGAGCGCGTCATGGATGTACGCCCTTTGTGCCGCTGCCGCAGCCGCTGCTGTTTCGAGGATGCCGCGCCAGTACAACGTGCTGTCCCCGTGAAAGCACGCGAAGATCCGGGCGACGGACCTAGCTAGTTGTGCGTGAGGCATGGGTCACCGGTCCTGTCCGATGAGGTGCATGCCGTCCTCGTTCTCCAGGACGCGGTTGATCCTGTCGATCATCGCGTCCCAGTCGGGGTCGGTGGGCACGACGTGGGCAGTGACTGCGTCGCTTTCCGCGAGGAAGTCGAGCATCCGCTGATGCGGACTGTCAGGCAGTGGCTCGGGAGGGTTGTCGAACATACAGGGTGTGTCCTTTCGGAGAGTCCATTCAGGGATGGGGTCTGGTGTTGAGCGTTGCCTCGCTCGGCACCAGACCCCGGGCGTGATGCGATGACCTTTCCTCTTCCTTGTCGTGGGGGTGTTGTCCCCCCGGGACCGGCTAGGTCCCGTCCCCGAAGCGCGGCGAGCGGTGCACCCGAAGTCGGTTGGCTGCCACGCCTCAGAGGCAGGAACCAGATGTCCTGCTGGCCGTTGGCTACTTGATGCCGCCGGCCTTCATGACGGCTGCCTTGAACCTTCGCGACACCGTCGCCTCGCTCACATCGAGGAGCTCCGCGACCTCGACGCCGCTGAGGCCCCAGAGCACCCGGTACTCCCAGACCTCGATCTCGGCTTCGTTCCCGATGGCGTTCTTGACTTCGTGGAGCAGCTCGACGAAGCGCACACTGGCCGCCGTGGGATCTGCGTCGCCACGCTGGGTCAGCCACGCTGTGTAGGCGTCGCCGACCTCCTCTACCGGCAGTTCGACCACCTTCTTCCGATAGACGTGGCTGATCAGCACGTTCCGCGCGGTCCTCATCGCGTACGCGATGGGGTTGCCGGTGAAGGTCTTGCCCTTGGCGATCACCCGGCACATGAGGACGTGCACTTCCTGGGTGAGGTCTTCCGCCTTGTACTGATCACGGGTCGCCCACAGGAAGTAGCGGTAGACCGACAGGTGGTACTCCTTGGCCAGCGCCGTGATCTGCGGGATCTGATCCGGACTGAGCCTCAGGGGGATGGAACTCGTCTCCTGGGGTGGATCACCTCCATGCTCGTCGCCGTCGTCGTTCGGCGTCTTGAAGGCCGCCATGTAGATCTCCATTCGTCGGGTACACCACTCAGCTCCACGCGGGCGGCGCCGAAACCTTGCACGGGCGGGGCGGGTGAAAGATTCGTGCGGCGTACGGAGTGGGGTGGGGCATGACGAAGAAGAACGACTCCGCCTCCGGCAGTAAGGCCGCGGCCAAGCGGCGGGCCGGCATGAAGGCCAGCAAGAAGCCGAAGGCCTCGGCGCAGGCCCCCGTGGGCGGGGAGGCGGCCTCCCCGTTCGGTCCGCCGACGCCGGGCGGCGGGGACCGACCACTGCCGGGCCATCCGCAGCCGGTCTCTCGCGGGCGGCTGCTGGCGCGTGTCACCGGTGCGGTCACCACTGGTGTCCAACTGATGCCTCACACCGAGGACTTGCACAGCGGGCTGCTGCTTGCGGGGCTGGTGCTGCTGAGCCTGGACGTGCTCATCGACGTGGGCCTGTCGGCGCTCGACGCCTCCGGGCGGCTGTGGCGGGTGCTGCGCAGCGTGCGGGCGTCGACGCGACGGGCCGCGGACGGCACCGTCATCGCCACCCTCCGGGTCGGAGCGCCCTGGCTGTCCGCCCGGCGCGGAGGCGGGCTGCGGATCACCGGACGGGTGGTGAGCTCCCTGCTGATCGCCGGCTCCACGATGATGGAGAAGTGGCACCACGAGCTGCTGGTGGCGGCGCTGACCACGCTCCTGGTCGACGTCATCTCCGAGAGTTTCACCCTGCTGACCGGCTACCTGCGCGCACGGCGGGACTGACGACCTCATGTCGCCCGGGCCCCGGGGCCCGGGCGGGAGTACACGAGATGATCAGGGACGCGACAGCCGTCAGGCCGACCATGATGGTCGGGCGCGGGTCTCGGTCCACGCTCTGGTGTCGCCGACTCCGCCCGGGTGATCAGGTTGGATCCGGTCACGCTGTGTGCGGCGGGGCGGCATCGGAATCGATCGCAAAGGCGAGCACGCCGACGATCGTTGCGAGCTGACCGTCCTCGCGCACGGCATCGTCGTAGCGGACGCAGGTGATGGGTTGATCACAGCGCTCGCAGGGAGCAGGCGGCGGCTCGGAAGTCGCCCATGGCAGGGATGCGGTACTCGCCGGGCGCGAATTGCCCTGCGGTGTCCGATGCCGCTGTCATGCAAGCCACGTTGTCACAAGAAGGACGAGGCCGAAGTGGTCCACTCTCCCGGGCAGCCCCACGAGGGCGACCCCAACCCCGGCGGGGTGTTCCGCACCGCTCCCGTCACAGGGGAGACGACGTCGTCCCTGATCTGCCGTATCGCGGGCCGCTATGGGATGGACGCGAAGGTGTTGCGGTCGTGCTGGCAGTGGCGCAACTACCCGCCAGGGCACGACGGCGGGGGCGCACGGGCCGACGCCGAGGTACTGCTGAACGCAGCCGGACGGCATCTCCTGGCAGGCCTGTGCGGTGTCGAAGAAGACATGCTGGCGCGGGCGTTGCCGTCCTGGGGACAGGAGGACGCCAAGCTGTCGGCCGGAAGGAACGGGGTGCCGGCGGCGGCCTGGCGGACCGGGGGCGCGGTCGCCGGGCCGGTCGCCTTCGGCTGCCGCCTGTGCGCCGCCCGGCGTACGGGGACGGCCGTGCGGGTGGTGCGGTACGCGCCGCGATGGGAGCGGGTGTGTGTCCGGCACGGGCGGTGGCTCCTGGACGCGGACGCCCACCAGCCTCTTGAGTATCTGGACGTGCGGGGTGTGCCGGAGGTGGCCGTAGCGCAGCGGCGGTGGACGGGGGTGGCGCGGCGGGCGGTACGGGCCGGAGTGGAGCCGGAGCGGGTGTTCGCGCTGGCGCACGCGGTGGTGGCCCGGTGGTGGGAGCAGGCCCTGCACTGGGAGCGCGAGGCAACCTGGCCGCAGCGGCTGCACCAGGTCGCGGGCGGCAACGCCGGAACAGAGCTGGAGCGGTGGCGGATCGTGGGTCGGGACGCCGTCGTCTTCCCCGAAGTGGTGGCCGTCGCCGACGCACTGCTGGACCCGGTCATGGCCGAGCTGGTGTGGAGGGACAGCGGGGCCGGGCGACCGCGACCGCTGCCCGCCGACGGGTCGTTCTGCCGCCGGCTGGGCGAGCGGGTCGGGCGGGGGTGGCTGGGGCCGCTGGCCGCTACCGACTACGGCGGCCCGCTGACCTCGTGGATGGGCGCGATCATCCGGATCCGCCGCGGCGCCGGAGGCCCGCCCGGCTACGGCAACGATCCGTGGTGGCTGAGGCAGGATCACCAGCCCGTCACCATGGCCGGACAGCTGCGTGTCCTGTCCAAGGAACGCAGCGCGCCCGGCTCGGGCACCACGTGGCGCTCTGCGGTGTCGGCCGAGCAGCGGGCGCTGATCACCAGCCTGGTCAACGACGCCGAAGAGCAGCTGACCCAGCTGCGCGGCGCCCAGTACGGCAAGACCGCCGACGCCGCGCAGCAGTTGCTGGGCAACCTCGGCCATGCCGCCACACTGATCGAGCAGGCCGTACGGGAGACCGCAGCAGGAGCACTCACGGCCGGGATGGCACTGGAGGATCTGGCACGCTGGGCCCGCCTGCCGGCCGATGTCCTCGCCGAAGCACTCGCCGACCACCACAACGAGCAGCAGGCAAAAGAGTGGTGAGCACGCATCAGGAAGCCGGCAGGCGTGCACGGGCCGTCGTCCGCCGGGGCGGTACCTCATCGCCCGGCACTCGTGATCAAAATCCGTGAAGCCGCCCGCCACGCAGGCACAACGGGCTTGACTGGGGCGCGTGGGCAGCAAGAACACAGCGGCCGCATCGGGCGGCCGCTCACAGCACATGCAGACGGATACCGGCTCCGAGTGGGAGGCGGTCTTCGTCGACCCCATCGGGCAGGTGGTGCAGCAGCGGTGGGCGGACGCGGTCCTCGCGGTGGCCTTCGAGGAGCTGGAGCCAGTGTCGGCGTTCCCGGTGGTGCCGGGGCGGCGGTGGGGGCCCGGCCAGTGGTGGTCGGCCACGACCGGCCGGCATGTGGCCTGCGGGTCGGCCGCGATGCGGGCGCAGCTGATGGTGCTGGACCGCGATCCTGAGGTGGTCGGCCTGGCCGGGCGGCCGGTCCGTCTGCTGTGGCGGGACGCGCGCGGCCAGGTGCGCTCGTGGGTACCGCAGCTCTTCGCCCGCCACCGCGACGGCACCGCTGTGCTGGCCGACTGCCCCAGCCACCCGGAGGCCGGCGGTGAACGGGCCCGGAAGGCCACGAAGGTCCTTGAGGCGGCGTGCGCGCAGGCCGGCTGGAGCTACCGGCGCCTTGAGCCGCTGGAGAAGACCCTGACGGCGAACCTGAATTGGCTGGCTGGCTACCGCCACCCCCGCAACGCCGGCCGTCCCCGTCTCGCGGCCGCCGTCCGTGAGGCGTTCGCACAGCCGCGGCCGCTGATCGAGGGCGCCGAAGCGGCGGGCGACCCGATCGAAGTCCTGCCCGTCGTCTTCCACTCCCTATGGCACGGAAAGCTGACGACAGACCTGGAGACGCCGCTGAACGAGCGGGTCCTCGTCAGCACCGGCGCCGACGGTGCGAACGGCCGCGGCGGCCCGGGCAGCGGGGACGGACGATGAGCGTTCGGCGTGGCGGGCGGCCGGTGCTGCAGGTGGGAGCGCACGTCCGTTTTCGTGACCGCGTCTGGCAGGTCATCGCTGTGGCGGGGCAGCAGGTCCACCTAGCAGGCGAGACAGGCGAAGACGAGACGGTCGTGGCCGGGCATCTGTTCGCCGACCCGTCCTTCTCCATCGTGGGCGCCGAGATGCCCCAGGCCGTGACGCAGTGGGGGCTGTTCGAAACCGCGCCCGAGGAGGCGCGGCGCAAGGCGCTGGCCTGGCAGCGGCACATCCGCGAGGTGGAGTCCGGCCTGCCCGGCGGGACGGACAGCGGCGGGGTGCCCCGGGCCGAGTACGATCCCGACCGGTTCACGCTCGCGCAGCGCGAGGAGGCCAAGGCCGCGGAGCTGACCGCGATCGGCTTCGGACCTGTCTCCCGGACCACGGTGCAGCGCATGCGCCTGGCCTACCGCAAGCAGGGCCTGTGGGGGCTGGTCGACCACCGCACCACCCGCCGGCCCGTGCCTACCGGGCGCACCGACGAACGCGTCATCGCCGCCATCGAGGAAGCGCTACGCCGCCAGCGCGGCCGCTCCAAAGGCACCGTCAAGGGCCTGATGCCCCTGGTCACGCAGATCCTTACCGACCGGCACGGCCGCGGCACAGTGACCGTCCCCTCCCAGGCCACCTTCTACCGGCTCGTCCACCAACTCGCCGGTCCCGCCGAACACCCCCACCGCCCCGCCCGCACTCTGCCCTCCCCGGCCGGCAGGCGGGCGTTCACTCCGACCGTGGCGCTGCGGCCGGGCGAGCAGGTGCAGGTCGACACCACGCGGCTGGATGTCCTGGCCGTCTTCGACGACGGCACCACCGGCCGGCCCGAACTCACGATCGCCGTAGATGTCGCCACCCGCGCCATCCTCGCCGCCGTCCTGCGCCCGGCCGGCACCAAGGCCGTGGATGCGGCCCTGCTGCTGGCGGAGATGGCCGTCCCGCACCCGGCCCACCCCTCCTGGCCCGACGCGCTGCGCCTCGCCCACACCCAACTCCCCCACCTGAAAAGGCTGATGAGCCTGGACGAACGCCTTCAGGGCGCCGCCGCCCGGCCGGTCGTGGTGCCCGAGACGATCGTCGTGGACCGGGGCAAGATCTACCTGTCCACGGCGTTCAGCGCCGCCTGCGAAACTCTCGGCATCAGCGTCCAGCCCACCCCGCCCCACGCCCCCGCCGCCAAAGGCATCGTCGAGCGCACCTTCGGCACCATCAACGCCCTGCTGTGCCAGCACCTGCCCGGCTACACCGGCTCCGACGTCACCCGCCGCGGACCGGATGCCGAAACCGAGGCCTGCTTCAGCGTCGCCCAGCTGCAGGACCTGCTGGACGAATGGCTGATCCACTACCACCACCGCCCCCACGAAGGCCTGCGCCACCCCACCCTGCCCAAGAAGGCCCTCACCCCGAACCAGATGTGGGCCGCGCTCATCGCCGTGGCCGGCCACGTGCCCCTCCCCCTCAGCGGCAGCGACTACCTCGAACTGCTGCCGGTGCGCTGGCAGGCCATCACCGAACGCGGCATCCGCGTCGACCACCGCACCTACGACCACGATGTCCTCTCCCCTTACCGCGGCCAGCCCTCCCCCGTCACGGCGCGCGGCGGCAAATGGGAAGTCCACACCAACCCCCACGACGCCCGCCAGGTCTGGATCCGCCTGCCCGACGGACACCTCACAGAGATCCCGTGGATCCACCGCGACCACATCCACCAGCCCTTCAACAGCGCCACCTGGCAGCACATCAAAACCATCACCGCCCGCCACAGCGACCGCGACACCCACGAGGCCGACCTCGCCGACGCCCTCGACCAGCTCATGCGCCGAACCCAGACCAGCACCGCCACCGCGGGCGAGCAACGCCTGATCACCCGCACCGCACCGCTGAAAACGCCCCCGCCTGCCGCCGATCACCGCACGCCCCACGCCCCGGGCCCTCAGGCCGACGGATGGGACGACGACAGTCTCGACGACCTCGACGACCTGCCTGACGACCCAGAGCAGGCTGATGGCGAGGAGGAAACCCTCGACAACGGCGACGCGCCCGTCCCGTACACCGGACTCGGCCTCTACGACCCCGCCCAGGAAGCCCTCAACTGGTGACCAGCCCCGCACACGACCACCACGCCACCACCGGCACCGAGGTACCACTGCCCGGCACGCACACGGCAGAGCCGGAGTGGCCGATCACCACCTGGCAGGGCTGGCAGCACTTCGCCACCACCCCGCCCCTCGCCCCGCCCCAGCCCGGCGACGCACCCCGCAGCACGGAAGAACGCCTCGCCTACCACTCCGCGTTCGTCACCGTCCGCACCCCTGCCATCGACACCCTCGCCACCCAGGTCCGCACCCTGATGCTGCTCGGCCGCCACCAGCAGAACACCGCCCGGCCCTCGCTGATCGTCACCGGGCCCGCAGCGGCCGGGAAAACGACCGCCCTCCTCGAGGTCGGGCGCACCTGCCACCTTGCCCACACCCGCAAGAACCCGGCCTCGCCCGGACGTGCCCATGAGCAGGTGCCGGTCGCGTACCTGCTGGTGCCGCCTGGCGCCACCGCGAAGACCCTCGCCATCGAATTCGCCCGCTACCTCGGCATCCCCGTCACCACCCGCATGACCCAGGCCCAGATCACCAGCGCCGTCTGCCACACCTACACCCAAGCTGGCGTCCGCCTGGTCCTCATCGACGAGATCCACCGCCTCAACCCCCGCACCACCACCGGTGCCGAAGCCGCTGACCTGCTCAAAGACCTCACCGAACGCATCAAAGCAACCTTCGTCTACACCGGCATCGACGTCGCCGCCACACCCCTGTTCAGCGGCATACGCGGCGCCCAACTCGCCGGCCGCGCCAGCCTCATCAACTGCGGCCCCCTCCCCGCCCGCCACGGAAACACCCGCCCCTTCACCGACCTCATCACCGACATGGAGAACGCCCTCGACCTCACCCAGCACACACCCGGCACACTCCCCCGCCACGCCTCCTACCTCCACCAGCGCACCGCCGGCCGCATCGGAAGCCTCGCCCGCCTCATCCGCCAAGCAGCCATCACCGCCATCTGCGACGGCACCGAACGCATCACCAAAAAGGCGCTCGAAACCATCCAGCTCGACCACCTCGCCGAAGAAGCAAACCGCCCCCGTACCCGCCAACCCGCCAGAACGGCATGATGCGGGCATGAAGACGACCACCGAGACGCCGGGCACCGACGAATTCGCTGCCCTCTGCCGGCAGGCCTGGAACACCCTGATCCCCGCCCGCGCCGGCTACCTCGCCGACGTCTCACCCCACTACGACGAGGTCCTCCACGACGTCGCGCAGCGCACCGAGCACACCGGCAGCCTCGGCAAGACGGACATCGCAGCCCTCGTCGTCTGGAAACGGCTCTCCGCGCAAACCCGCTGGGTGACAGACCTCATGTCCCTGCCCGACACCCACGTACGAGCCGTCACCGAGCGAGCCGTCACCGCCGTCCGCGACACCACCCTCACCCGCAGCGACGCCGCCCGCACCGGACGCAGCGTCATCTGGGAACTGCCCGGCTTCCGCACCGGCGACGCCCTCGCCTCAGCCATCCTGACCGCAGCAGCACCCCAGCGGATGGCCGTCTACGACCGCCGCGTCCAACACGCCCTCAACGGTCTCGGCCTCCCTCTCACCCCCGCACCGGGACGCTACGGCCGCTACCTCCAGCTCCTCGACGACCTCCTCCACCACGGCGGAGCACGCGCCGACGGCTGGACCACACGCGACATCGACACCGCCCTGTACTGGACCGGCAGACCTAACCCGGCACCAAGCCGCTGACCAGCACAACTGACACCGATCCTTTAGATGCCGGAAGCCCTCGGCACGGCAGGTGCCGCTCTGCCGACCGCTCTGCTGGGTGGCTTGGTCAGGACGGGCCGGGCTGGTCATCGGTGTCCGCGAGCAGGGGTGCGAATTGGTAGTGCCCGCGATAGGTGGCTCGGTTGACGATGTCGCGGGCCAGTTCCTGGTGTTCAGGAGAGGCGAGCCCGGCCAGCAGAACAGCGCGGATGTCGCTCTCCCTGATCCGTGGGGCGTAGTCGTACATGTCCAGCGTGGTGACCCATCGGTGCATCAGTTCCAGGACTGGCCCCAGGTAGTCGGTGGCTGCTTCGGCCAGGAAAGAGTAGATGCGCCGGTCACGGCCGAGGCTTCCGGTCATCTCAAGGGCAACGCTCAGCTGTTGCAGGCGCCAGGTGACCGGGAAGGCGTCATTGCGGACCAGCGGGCCGATCAGGGCGTGGATCTCCTTGGGTTGCGGTGCAGGTCCATGCGCGCTGTCGTCCCGAGCCGTCAGGCGCCAAGTCCACCACCGCATGATGCAGTCGCGGGTATCCGGTGACAGGTCGCGGTCATGGACGACCTCGCTCAAGAACGAAGCGAGCTGAACAGCAGCCACGGGTGAGGAGTACAGGTAGTCAGCCATGGTGCTCTCGTCGTCCAGTCCGAGCAGACCTGCCAGATAGATGGCCATGAGGTGATCACCCAGCCGCCGGTGCAAGTCCCGGTGCTCCTGACCGTTCGCTGCGGGTGTGCGTGCTGCGATGCGGTAGGTGTCCATGAGCATGCTCACGACGGACTAGGTGAGTGATGAGGCGGTGCTCAGGTAGGCCGTCCAGCTTGCACGGCCCAGCGCGGTGTCGGGGGTGAACAGGACCTCGATTCGGCGTCGCGTCCACGCCGGGTCGAGAGCATCGAGTCGGGTGATCAAGGATCCGACGGTCCGGCCGACGGGGCTGGCGCCCGGGGCAGCGGGCGTGCCGGCCGCGTCCAGCAGCAGGGTGTCCAAGGCGGTGAACAGCACCTGGAAGGCAGCGTCGTGTTCGCGACGCCACAGGGCCCACGCGACGGCGGCGCGCAAGGCTGTTTCCAAACTCTCGTCCCAAACAGACTGCTGGTCGTCGTCAAGGTCGTCTTGTGGTGACCTGGCGGCGCTCCAGACCGACTCGAGTACGTCCCACAGTGCGTCGCCGAGCAGGGTGGGGATCTGCTGGGTGTTCTGCAGTTCCAGTCCCGCCAGTACAAACCGGGCGACGGCCAGGTGCAGGGTGCCGGTGTCGGAAGTATGAGGGCGGCTGGTAGCCGACTGTACGAGCGGGAGGATGGTCGCCCAACTGAGTCGCTGACCGGTCTGAATAGCCGTACGGAATCCGTCGAGGACGGCGGCGAGGTGATCATCGGCCAACTCGGCGAACTGCCGGGCGTCCTCCTGGTAGATGAGGGCCTGGCTGGTCACGGCAGCCTGCAGCTGGCTGCAGAAGGCCTCGGCGTTCGTTCCGAACCGGGTCGGTGTGGGCTGGAACTGCCGAGCGTGACTGATCAGTTCGGTGGCGGTCATCGCGGCCAGGTTCTCCGGCGAGCCCTGCTCTTCGGATTCCGACCAGGCCAGGGGCTGGGGAATCGTGTCCAGCGACGGTGCCGGGCCGAGTTTCTCGAGCAACTCGTGGTAGTGCCGCAGCTGCTGTTCGGGCAGGACGTCGGCAAGTGCGGCGTAGCGGTCTCGCCGCCAAGCGCCCGCCCACTGCTCAACGTACTGCTCCGGCGGCTCGGCGCCACCGGAAGTGCTGCGGAACCGCTGCACGAACCGTTCAGTGTCCGGGCCGGCGTCGATGACAGCCAGCACCTGTTCGAGCACGGGCGAGCTCAGCGAGCTGGCGTGGGCGCGGGCCAGGAGTGCCCACTCACGGTGCGACGAGGCGGCGGCGATCTGGTCCCGGTCGGTCACGATGTTCTCCACCACGGCCGGGGCGTTGGCACCATGACGCTGGAGAATAAGGAGGCGCAGCCTGCGGAAGACCAGCCAAGGCTGGGACTCCAGGATGGGCAGGACAACGTGGATGTCTGTGGCCGCCAGGTGGTCGGCCGTGTCACGGACCGCCTCCGTGAGCAGTGCCCGGTCATCGGAGCGCATCCCCCCGTGGCCCGGGTCCAGCACCGGATACCACACGCTGGACAGATCTTCCCCGTTGGCTCGGTCAGGGTCCATTCCGGTGGCCAGGAGCGCGCTTGCCAGGCTGCCGGCCAGAGCCTCCAACCAGGCCGCCCCCAGGTGACGGGCCAAGGCGGCGTTGTGCGTGCGCAGGATCTCCTGGAGATCGTAGTCGTCGATCCGGCCATCGTCCTGTGCGGCCTGCAGGAGCGCGGCCATCACCGCCAGAGCCTGCTCGATGTGACCAGCCTGGGCACAGTGGACTGCGAGTTGGGCATAGCGGTCCGGGGCGATCAGGTAGGGGCCACCGATCGCCTCCACTGCCCGCGGCACCAGACGCGCCGCGTCCGCGGGGGGCAGCAGAAGTGCCACCTCCGCAAGATCGAGGTTGACCCGCGGGTTGTCCGTCGACGGGATCTCCTCGGCGATTGCCGCCACGCGTGCCGGGGCAACGCTGGTCATCCGCATCAGATACGTTGAGGCTGGCCAGGCGGGAAAGGCCACCGTGCGCTCTTCGTCGTCGGACTCCGGTGCCGGCGGCGTGCTGAAGAAGCCGTGCTCGTGCAGGTGCGGCAGCCACTGCGGGGCGTCGAGAAGTCCGAAGAAGCGTTCCTGGGTCAAGTAGTCCTGGGGGAAGGCTCCCAGGAGCAGCTTCACATGAGCCTTTCCTGGATTGCGGACGGCAGCCAGTGTCTCCAGACGCTGCAGAACGGTGACGTAGCGGGTCTCGAAGCGGTCGAGCACCACATCGAGCATGTTCTCCAGGTCGGCCAGGCGCATACGGACCGCTGCGTCCATCGGCGTCTGTTCCATACGGACCCTGTGCGCGTAGGTGTGCAGTTTCCTCGCTTCTGCCAGCCAGACGATGGCCGCGGGGTTGTCGGCTGGGATACCCAGCCAGTCCAGAACACCTTGTACTTCGAACACGTGCCGCTGCCCCGCGCCCGCGGTCGGATCGTTCCGGATGGCATCGGGCAGGAGGACCTCGCGGAGGGCGCTCTCCAGTTCCCGGAACAGGTGCGAGACCAGCATCCCGGTCGAACGCAGCGGCAGATTCTCATCCAGCAGGGCGCAGATATCGGCGTACCAGCCCGCGGGCCCGGGGCCGAACCGGCGCAGGCGACTCAGAATCCGCTGCTGCCTATCAAGGTCGACCGGACCGAAGTGTTGCCCGGACAACCGCTCCAGAGGAACCTCACGGTCCTGCGCCTGTGGCACCGGCGCCACCCCCTATCGGCCGGCCCAGGCCAGCACCCCGACCGGAGAGCTGACGTCCCAAGGACACGCCGGACTACACCCTGATCGTTCCACAGCCACCCCCGTCGCGCGGCCTCGATGACCGACCTACTCCCCGGCCCCACCCGCCAGCGGCCGGCCATCCCAACCACACAGCAAGCCCCTGACCAGCACGAACACGCACCGGTCCATTAGGTTCTAGAACCTATCCCCAACACCACACCCCCCTTATCAACAGACCCCCAACAAACGCAGATCAGAAGCCTCGTCACCACCGCCGGAGGGCCCCCAGAAGCACTCTTCCCCCTTCTCAAAGAATCACCAACACCACAGCTCACACCCCACCCACCACACCAACTACGAACCTCTCAATCACA
>NZ_BAABET010000023.1:0-27350 GCF_039540295.1 Streptomyces venetus | reverse complement strand
CCGGCTCGCCACCAGCACCGGCCTCACCCTCCCCGCCACCACCGTCTTCGACCACCCCACCCCCACCGCCCTCACCCACCACCTCCTCCCCCAACTCACCACCACCCCCGAACACGCCGAAGACACCAGCACCGACGGTCCCGGCGGCCCGGGTGCGGCCGGGGCGGCGCTGCTGGCCGAGTTCGGCCGGCTGGAGGAGATGCTGACGGCCGCTCGGGCGGAGGACGTCCTGGCGGCGGGAGCCGCGGAACGGCTGCGGTCGCTGCTGGACCGCGCGCAGATGCGCGGCGCGTCGGCCGGGGGTGCCGGGTCGGCGTCCGGTGACGCTCCGGTGACCGCACGGCTGGAGTCGGCCACGACGGACGAGCTGCTCGACTTCATCGACAACGAGCTGAACTGAGCCACGGGCCACGGGTTCGCGAGCCGGCCTCTCGCTCACGGACCTGTCTCGGGCGTTCCCACGCGCGGCCGACCGACCGCCCTGCCGCCCCGCCGCCCGGCCCGCCCGCCTGCCCGAACGGACCGAACGCCGAGCCGCCGTGGCCGCTCGGCCGAGATGGGGGAGACATGATCACCGGACATGGTCTTGAGCGGTCCGGCCTCGACGTGGGGCCGGGGGGTGTGGACGAGGTGCTGCACGATCTGTGTGATGTCCTCCTCGCCTCGTTGCCTCGCAGCGACCAGCGCGGGCGGGGGCTCGACTACGTCCACGGGCTCATTCATGCCCGGGGCCGCAAGTCCATCCGCAACATCGCGTCCCTGCGCGGGGGCCGGGCCGCAGAGCAGCGTCTGCACCACTTCGTGTGCGGGTCCACCTGGCGGTGGGATCCGCCGCGGGTGGCGCTGGCGCGGTATGTGGCCGCGGTGGAGCCTCCGCAGGCGTGGGTGGTACGGCCGTTGGTGATCACCAAGACCGGGGAGAACTCCGTCGGGGTGGAGCGCTGCGCCTCGCCGGCCTTCTACACGCAGCGGGCCGTAGGTGTGTGGCTGGCGTCGGAGCGGCTGGCGTGCCCGGTGAACTGGCGGCTGCTGCTGTCCGGTGCCTGGCTGGGCGACCCCGTGCGCCGTGCGCAGGCGGGCATTCCTGCCGGGGCCTGTCCCGAGACCATGGGAATGTGTGCGGTGCGGGCGAGTGCCCAAGTGGCGGGTGGCGGCTGGGGGCTGCCCGCCCGGCCGGTGGTCGTGGACGTGCCGGAGGTGGACGCGCTCGCCGTGCTGGGGCGGCTGCGGGCGGCGGGGCTGCGGCAGCAACTGGTGCGCGTGGACGGCCGGCTCAGGCTGGCCGTCGCCGATCCTGCGTTGCCCGGGCGCGGCGACGGGCACTGGTCGGCCGCGGAGATCATGCGGGCGGCGGCTCCGCTACGGCGGCCGGTGCCGTGGCGGGAACCCGGCGGGACGCCGGGCGGCCGGGGCGGTCTGATGGCCGCTGTCCGGGTGCGGGTGCCGCTGATCGGGGCGGGGGCGGGGGCGGACCGGCAGGGTGATCTGCTCCTGCTCGGCCTGGCGGGGCCCGGCCGGCAGTGGCCGGGCGAGCTGTGGCTGACGGACTCCGTCTCGTCGTCGCCGGCCGGTCTGGCGCGGCTGACACGGCTGGTGCGCCGTGTCGGCCGTGACGCCGCCGAGATCTCCGAACAGGTGGGCATGCGGGACTTCGTGGGCCGTTCCTTCACGGGGTGGCACCGGCACATGACGCTCGTCTCGGCCGCGCACGCGGTGCAGGCCCTTTCCCTGGCCCGCGCCCGGCAGTCGGGAGCGGGCCGTGAGACCGGCGAGCGGAAGGCCCTGGGCGGCGGCCGGGACACGGCGTCGGTGTCCCGGCCGTGACGAGGCCGCCGCGTCGCGGTGTTCGGCTACGCCTCGAGGACCTTTTTGATGCGTTCCAGGGTCAGCTGGATGTCGTTCTCCAGCTTGGCGGCCCACTCCGTGATGAACCGCCGTTTCTCCGGCTCTGCCATGTCCTTGGTGATGTCGTGGATCCCCGGGGACGCCCAGCCCATCCAGAATTTCTGCGCGACGACGCACTCGTCGCCGTCCGGGGTGATCTCGAAGGTCCAGATGAGCTCCTGGGGCTCTCCGGTCTTGGAGTGGATCCGCCAGCGGAAGCGATGGTTCGGTTCGGTCGTCATCACTTCCGACTTGGTGTGCCAGATCCCACGGATGAGGGGTGCCCATTCCACGATGTCGTCGGCACGGAAGTTCTCACCGCGGTAGATGGAACCCACCTCACCGGGGGTTCCGGAAATCCATTCGCCGCCGCGGAGTTCCGTGCTCCACTCCGCGTGCCTCGGAAGATCGCTGACCGCCTCGTAAATCTCCTTGGCGCCCGCCGCGATGCGAATGTCGGCTCCGACGTCGAAGAGGGGTCGCTGGTCGAGAATTGACGTCTCCATGCCAGGGAGGATGACACCGCGAGAAATACCCGGTCAACGACTGCGCCCGGTATCCGTCAAGTCGCCCGGACGGCCCGGCGTCCAGGTGGTCAGGAGGCTCCGCGAACGATTTCGAACAGCCGGAACTCCACGACACGGTCGGGGAATTCGTGGTTCGTGGAATTGATCTTCTGCAGGCGCAGGCCCTCTTCGTCGGCGATGCGCTGAAGATGGTCGAGGTCGCCCCGGCTGTTGAAGCCGATGAACAGCCGTCCGGTGTCCGTGAGGTGGCGCGGCGCCTCTCGGAGATAGGCGCGGTGGCTCTCGTATCCGCGGTCGAGGACGGAGTGTTCCAGATCCTGGGTGTAGACGAAGTCGGCGGGTGCCTCGATGGCGTTGGAGTTCCAGAAGACGAGGTCGTACCGTTCGCCGGGGTCGAGTGCGCGGAACATGTCGCTCTCCAGGGCACGGACCCGGTCGGCCACGCCGTGCCGCTCGGCGTTGCGCCGGGCGTTGTCGACGGCGGCGGGGACGATGTCCACGGCCGTGACCGCCGTGCAGCCGCGCAGCGCGCCGTAGACGGCGGTGACGCCGGCGCCGCAGCCCATCTCCAGCAGGGCCCCGCCGGCCGGATAGGGCAGCCACTGGGAATAGTGGGACGTCGAAGGGGAGTGGAACGGGGCGAACACGCCCGGCAGGAGAGTCCACTCGAGGCCCAGCAGCTCGAATTCCGTTGTTCCGGATGCCTCACCCAGCAGCCGTTCCGTCTCTTCTCGTCCGGTCCGGAGATTGTTGGTCATCGTGGCGGCAGCCTTCCGTCTGGGGCTCGACGGCCGACAGGAGTTGCCGGCCGAAATCACCTTGGTACTCGGCGTCTCCCGCACTATGCCGAGCCGTCCTGGGGTGCGCCAATAGCCGGTCGCAGACTTCGTCAGGTACCCCGGCCGGACCGGTGTGACTTACACGCGAATACGGAGTGAATCAATCCGCAAGAGCGGTGCTCCATGAAATGCAAGCTCTTGCTGTCCCGGCCTCGTCCGGCATGCCGTCTTGTCAACCCCTAGATTCGCCTAGATCGACTTGGTGTACCTATGAATTGTGGGGTAACCGGCTTGTTCTCGGTGTGTCACACTCGAATCTCGATTGCGAGATGGCCGCAGGGGTGTCGAACCGGAGGATCGTCACCACGAGCGGCTTCACCGCGCCGGGTCGGTCGTACCGGCAGGTGAGCACGTGTTGGAACGTCGGGGGACGCACAGCGACCGTGCCTGTGAGACGGCTCGGCCCTGCCCCCGCAACAGCTCCAAGTTCAGGGGGACGGGGATGTATCAGCACGTAGAACGGGAGGCTCCAGGTCGCCGACGCGACCTGGGCGAGAGTCCGGCAGACACGGGTGAACCGCCGCCTTCGCGCCGACTCGCCCGACGACGCCAGGACGACGTGGGCCGGCCGTCCGGTTCCGGCGACCCCCCGGACGGCGCGGCACGGCCCCGGCCGGAAGCGGCCGTCGCCGTGACGCATCGGTTCCCGGCCCAGGATCACGTGGTGTCGCGGAACGCGCCCGGCGCCCTCCTGCGGCACACCGTTTCCAGCGATCGACCTCCCACGCACGAGAAAGTGTACCGAGTGGTTCTAGCCCAGCGCGAGGAGCAATTCAGGCACATACGAACGGCGTTCGAGGACTGTCGCGAGCAGCTCCGCGGTCATGCCGCTCTCATCACGGGAGCGGTGGGCAGTGGCAAGACGACCCTCCTCGAAGCCCTCACCGACGATCTCTCCGACGAGGTGGCCCAGGTCCTGCGCGCCGTGGCCTCCGAAGCCGAGCGCGACATCCCGTTCGGCGTCATCGGCCAGTTGCTGCACGGCGCGCACTTACCCGAGCAGGCCCGCCAAAAAGTGCGGGACCTGCTTCCCGAGCACACCGATGTGGCACGTCTGTCCGGACGGCCGTCGGCCGTCGGCCGGATCTCCCCCGTCGAGCAGGCGCCCGTCCTGAGCCGCCTGTTCTCCACCCTCAGCGACCTGGCGCGGCGCGGCCCGCTCGTGCTGGCCGTCGACGACGTCCAGCACGCCGACTCGGCCTCACTGCAGTGCCTGCTGTACGTCATCCGCCGGCTGCGGTACTCGCCGATGCTCGTCCTGATGACCGAGGCGCCCATGCTGCGGCTCCCCCACCCGCAGTTCCGCGCCGAACTCCTGAGCCAGCCGCACTCCTCGCGGATCACACTGGAGCCGCTCACCCAGGACTCCCTGGCCCTGCTGGCGAGTGCGCACCCCGGCACGACCGATGCCCGCAGAACGGCGGAACGCGTCATCGCCGTGACCGGCGGCAGCCCGCTGCTCGCCCGCGCCCTCATGGACGAGCTGCCGGCGCGGCACGCAGAGGCGGACGGCACACCGCCGTCCCGCGGCGGTCTGTTCGACCAGGCGGTGCTCGGCTGCCTGTACCGGCACGAGCCGCAGGTGCGGCAGGTGGCGCAGGCGCTCGCCGTGCTGGGCCGTGCCACGACCGTCGACGTCCTCGCCGCCATGCTCGGCACGACACACGAGTCGGCCCTGCGCGCCCTGCACCTGCTGCGCGTGTCCGGTCTGGTGGAGGGCTACGAACTGCGGCATCCGCGCATCGCCCGCTCGGTGCTGGGCGACCTCACCGCGGAACACCGGCGAGTGCTGCACTCCCGGGCCGCGGAGGTGCTGCGCCACCAGGAGGCGGGGTCGAACGTGCTGGCCGGTCACCTGATCGCGGCGGACTGGGTCGAGGGCAGCTGGGCGGCGCCCACGCTCCAGGAGGCCGCGGTGCACGCGCTGGCCTCGGGACGCCCGGAGTTCGCCGGCGCGTGTCTGCGCCAGGCGTGGCGGGCGGAGACCGACGAGGAACAGCGTGCGGGCATCGAGGCGCTGATGCTGACGGCGCGCTGGCAGACCAACCCGCTGTCGGCGGAAACGTATTTGCCCGATTTGCTGGAAACGATCCGGGAGCGGGGGACCTCGCTGCCTCGGGTCGCGTCGGTGCTGCCGCCGCTGCTGTGGCAGGGGCGGGTCGGCGAGGCGGACGACCTGCTGGCGCAGCTCGAGCTGGACGAGGGACAGGACACGGAGGACGCCGCCGAACTCCGGGTGCTGCATCTGCTGGTGTCGCTGTGCCGCTCGGAGGTCCTGGCCGACGCCCACTGCACCGACGGGATGTACAGCGGGGCGTCGGGCACTCCCGTGGTGAGTCAGCGCCTGGAGGCGGTCACGGTCCTCCACCAGGCGCTGACGTCCAATCCGTACTGTGACGTGGTGTCACGAAGCGAGCAGATCCTCCGGCGGCACGACGGCAGGACCGGTGCGCCGGGCCTGCCGGCCGGGGCGCTGCTGGCCATGCTGTACGCGGGGCGTCCGGACCGGGTCGTGGCCTGGACGGACACCGTGCTGGACGAGGCGGGCGTACGGTACGCGCCGGTGTGGCAGGCGGTCCTGGAGGCGATCCGGGGTGAGGCGCTGCTGCGGCTGGGCGACCTCGGCAGGGCCGAGCAGTGCGCTCGGTCGGCACTGGAGCTGATCACGCCGCAGGGCTGGGGTGTGGTGGTGGCTGGCCCGCTGGGCACACTCATCACCTGCGCGGCGGAGTCCGGCCGGCATCACGAGGCCGACATGTGGCTGGCGCTCCCCACTCCGGTGGGCATGTTCCAGACGCCGCTCGGACTGCACTATCTGGCCGCGCGTGGCCGTTACCACCTGGCGGCCGGTCAGCCGGACGCGGCGTGCGAGGACTTCCGGCAGTGTGCGGACCTGATGGAGAAGTGGCGCCTCGACATCGCGGGCCTGGTGCCGTGGCGGCTGGAGCTGGCCCGGGCGCAGTTGCGGCTGGACCGCCGGGCGGAGGCGGCGCGTCTGGTCCAGGAGGAGCTCTCCGGCGACCGGCGCACCGACCGGCGCACCCGCGGCCGGGGGCTGCGTCTGCTCGCCAGGACGGTGGCGCCCGAGCAGCGCAAGCGGCTGCTCTCCGAGGCGGTCGATCTGCTCCAGGCGTGCGGTGACAAGGTGGAGCTGGCCAGGGCCCTGAGAGACCTGGGGACCGTTGTCCAGCAGTTGCCCGGCGATCCGGGGCAGGCGCAGTTGCTGATGCGCCGCGCGTACCAGCTCGCGCGGGAGTCCGGTGCCCAGTCCCTGGCGAACCGGCTGGTGCCCGGGGGGTGTCTTCCGGAGTCCGAGCCGGAGCGCGATGTGCCGCAGTCCGGGTACGGGCTGAGCAAGGCGGAGTTGCGGGTGGCCGCGCTGGCCTCGCTGGGGCACACCAACCGTCAGATATCGACGGCGCTGTTCATCACCGTGAGCACGGTGGAGCAGCACCTGACCCGGGTGTACCGCAAGCTGGGCGTGAAGCGCCGGGCGGATCTGCCGGCCGAACTGTCCGTGTACGCCGAGGACGTGGGTGAGATGCCCAGGGGCGACGGACACGGGTTCTGACCGGGCGCGTACCCCGCCCGCGGCACTGCGGAGGCGGTCTCGCCCGCCTCCGCACCCTGCCTCCACGGCCTAGGCGCGCAGCAGGTCTCTGACGGCGTCGGCGAGGATCTCCTCGCCGCCCCTGGTGAGGACCGACTCGGCGTGGAACTGGAAGGACGTGAAGTGGCCGCCGCGCAGGGCGTGCACCTCCCCCGTCGCCCGGTCCCTGCTCACCTCCACCACACCGGCGCCTGGGCAGTCCACCTTGTCGTCCCGGCTGTAGGCGGCGAACGTGTTGTAGAACCCGACGTGCCGCCTCCCCCCGAAGAGGTCGATCGCGCTCTGGGTGCCCTGGTTGGGCGTGCCCCGGCGGCGCACGTCGAAGCCGAGCCGGAGGCTGAGCACCTGGTGGCTGAGGCACACCGCGAGGAACGGGCGGCGTTCGGCCAGCAGGGCGGCGACGGCGGTGTCCAGGTACGTGATCTTGCGGTCGTGCGCGGCGAGCGGATCCCCCGGGCCGGGGCCCATCACGACGAGGTCGTGGTCGTCGACGGCGTACGGCTCGTCGAACCGGCGCATCGTCACGGACAGCCCCAGGGACTGGAGCTGCCGGCCGAGCATCGAGGTGAAGCTGTCCTCGGCGTCGACGATCAGGACGCGGCGTCCGGTGAACTCGCGGTCGGACCGCGCCCGCTGGGTGTCGGTGCGCAGCCAGAAGTCGGCGAGGACGTCGTTGCGCTTCTCCAGGGCGGTGCGGACCTCGGGGTGCTCCCCGAAGCCGCCGTCGTCCCCGGTGAGGGCGCCGATGAGTCCGGCGGCCTTGGCACGGGTCTCGGCGACCTCCTCGGCGGGGTCGGAGTGGCGGACCAGGGTGGCGCCGGTGCCGATCCGGACGGTGCCGCAACGGTCGATGTCCGCGGTGCGGATGAGGATGGACGAGTCGAGTGTCTGCGCCCCGTGCCGGTCCCTGCCGATGAGCGCCACGACGCCGCTGTAGTAGCCGCGGCCCTGCGGTTCGTAGGCGCTGATGACGCGGCAGGCGCTCTCCAGGGGGCTGCCGGTGACGGTCGGCGCGAACATCGTCTCGTGCAGGATCTCCCGTACGTCGCGGCGGGTGGCGCCCCGGATGAAGTACTCGGTGTGGGCGAGCTTCGTCATCTCCCGCAGGTGCGGGCCCGTGACCCAGCCGCCGCGTTCGCAGAGGCGGGCCATCATCTTGAGCTCCTCGTCCAGCACCATGTAGAGCTCTTCGGTCTCCTTCTGGTTCGCGATGAAGTCCATGAGCCCGGGCAGGTCGGGGCCGGCGGACGGATAGCGGTACGTGCCGCTGATGGGGTTCATCACGGCGATGCCGTCGCGCAGGGTGATGTGCCGCTCGGGTGTGGCACCGACCAGGGTGCGCTCGCCGGTGTGCACGACGAACGTCCAGTAGGCACCGGACTCGCGACGCAGCAGGCGGCGGAAGACGACCAGCGCGCCGAGCGGCGAGTAGTCGGGGATCCGCGCGACGTAGGACCGGCGGATCACGAAATTCGCGCCGGTGCCCTCGCCGATCTCGTCGTCGAGGACGCGGCGGACGGTGGCGGCGTAGGTGTCGTCGTCGGTGTCGAAGCGGCCGTCCGTGATGCGGACCGGGAGGTCGGGGATGGCGGCGGTGACCTCGGCGACGGGTGCGGTGGTGTGGCTCTCGGCGGTCATGGCGAGCAGCGGCGTGCCGTCGTCGACGTGGGCGAAGCCCCGTTCGCCGATCTGGCGGTAGGGGATGAGGGCCAGCACCGGCGGTGGCGGGCCGCCCGCCGCGGTGGCCGGCGGGACCGGCAGGCCGGCCAGTGTCTCGTGGGCGCCGATGTCGCCGACGAGGATGTCGACGGCGTCGGGGCCGTGCACGGCCGGGCGGTGCAGCAGGGCGAACGGCGGAGGGTCGTCGGTGAGGATGCGGCCGAGCGGGCCGGCGGCGGTCCGGGGAGCGGGGCGGCCGCTCATCGGGCCGTTCCGGACGCGGTCGCGGGCACGGCCCGGGGGCCGGTTTCGAGTGCGGCGCGTATGTCGGAGCCGGTGAGTACGACGGCGCAGCGTCCGGCGGCGTACTCCAGGGCCGAGCCGTGGTGGCGTGCGGAGAAGTCCGCGGTGGCGTCGGCGACCAGGAACGGCTGGATGCCGTGGCTGAAGGCGTCGACGGCCGTCATCAGCACCCCTACGTGCGCGTAGACACCGCAGATGATCAGCTGGTCGCGGCCCGTGACGGTCAGCCACTCCAGCAGGCCCGAGCGGTGGAACGCGCTGTAGCGCCATTTGGTGAAGACCTGGTCGCCCGGTGCCGGGGCGAGGCCGTCGGCGATCTCGCGGTGTTCGGGCTCGGGTGACATGCCGGGGCCCCAGAAGTCCGAGAGCAGCCCCCGCTGTTCAGGGGTCATGCCGCCGGGCTGCGCGGTGTAGGCGACCGGTACGGCGTGGGCGGCGCAGTCCGCGCGCAGCCGCGTCACGTTGCCGGTCAGGGTGCGGCGCAGGGTGTCCGCGGGCAGCGGTTCGAGGAAGAACCGCTGCATGTCGTGGACGAGCAGCACGGCGCGGCCGGCGTCGGGTGCCCAGCCGGCCGTGTTGGCGGGCAGGGTCTCCCGGGTGGGGAGGGCGTACGGTTCGATGGGTGGTATGCCTGGCATGGCGTTTCCTCTTCAGGTGTGCCGGACAGGGTTCAGACGCCGAGCGTGGCCCCACCGTCGACCGTGAGCGCGTGCAGCGTGATGTGGGAGGCCTGTTCGGAGAGCAGGAAGACGACCGCGTCGGCGATCTCCCGCGGTGTGGCGAGCTTCCGCAGCGGGATGCCGACCTTGTAGGTCTCCAGGCTGCCCCGGACGGTCGTCTCCCGGCCGCTGTCGTGGTCGTGCCACATGGAGCTGAGCATGGGGGTGTCCGTGGAGCCCGGTGCCACCAGGTTGCAGCGGATGCCGTACTCGGCGACCTCGAGTCCGAGGCACTTGGTGAACATCGTGGCGGCGGCCTTGGAGGCGGCGTAGGCGGCCATCTGTGTCCGGGGGGTGCCGGCGGCGTTGGAGGCCACGGTGACGAGGGCGCCGGCGCGCCGGGGCACCATGCGGTTGACCACGGCGCGCGACATGTGGAAGACGCCGGTGGCGTTCACGGCCATGGTGTCGGCCCAGTCGGTGTCCGACAGGTTCCGGGCGTCGCCGAGGCGGAGGATGCCGGCGGCGTTGACGAGGTAGTCGACGGGGCCGAGTCGGGCCTCCACGGCGCTCACGGTCGCCTCGACGTCGTCGGGCCGGGTGACGTCGGCGACGAAGGCCTCGACCCGCAGGCCCTCGGCGGCGAGCGGCTCGGTCGTCTCCTTCAGCGCGACGCTGTTGGCGTCCACGGCCGCGGTCACGCCGCCGCGTTCGGCGATCGCGCGGACCACCGCGGCGCCGATGCCGCCGGCCGCGCCGGTGACGAGCGCGACCTTGCCCTGCATGGCGCGGCTCTCCGTCGTGCGAGTCATCGTGCGGAACTCCATTCGCTGTGAGGCGCGTCGCGGTCGTCACGCGGAGGTGTTCATCGCCAGGCGGTGACGACGCGGTCGGCCTGCCGTGGGTCGAGGCGTGGATCGCAGAGCGTCGTGTACTTCTTGCCTAGCTGCTCGAACGACGACTCGTCGTGGACGCACTCGGTGACGTCGTCCGGGGTGATCTCGAGGTGGAGGCCGCCGGCGACGCCGCCGGCCTCGCGCACGGCGCACTGGAACTCCTTGGTCTCCCTCAGGACCGTTTCCAGCAGCCGGGTCTTCAGCCCGTTGGGGGCGGTCAGGGTGTTGCCGTGCATCGGGTCGCCGAGCCAGATCACGGGGTGGCCGCCGGCCCGTACGGCCCGCACGAGCGGCGGCAGGCGCCGGGCCACGGTGCCGGCGCCCATGCGCGCGACCAGGGTCAGGCGGCCCGGCCGCCGCTCCGGGTCCAGCCGCTCGCACAGGTCCAGCAGCTCCGCCTCGGTGGTGTCCGGACCGACCTTGCAGGCCACCGGGTTGGCCACCGCCGCGAGCAGCGCCACGTGGGCGCCGTCGGGTTGCCGGGTGCGTTCGCCGATCCACGGCCAGTGGGTGGAGGACAGGTAGAGCTGCCCGTCCTCGGTGCGGCGCAGCAGGGGCGCCTCGTAGTCCAGGAGCAGCGCCTCGTGGCTGGCCCACAGGGTGCTGCCGTGGTCGGGGGTGCCGTCCGGGCGCCGGGACCAGCCCAGGTGGCCCAGCACCTCGGCGGCGGCCCGGTAGCACAGCAGCAGGCGCGCGGGGTCGGGCCGGCGCAGCGCGGGGTCCGGTTCGGGGCCGTTGATCAAGTGGCCTCGGTAGACGGGCAGTTCGCGTCCGCCGACGCGTTCGGTGGGGCGGGAGCGCGGTTTGGCGTACTGGCCGGCGATCCGGCCGACGCGCAGGACCGGTTTGTGGGTGAGCATCTTCATGCGGCCGGCCAGCATCTCGATCAGTCCGGCCTTGCGGGCGACGTAGCCGCCCGTGCACTCGCCCGGGTCCTCGGCGCAGTCGCCGGCCTGGACGACGTAGGCGCGGCCGTGCGCGACGTCCGCCAGCCGGTCCCGCAGCCGTGCGGTGTCGGCGTACGACACCAGCGGGGGCAGACCGGCCAGTTCGGCGCGGGCGGCGGCCACGATGTCCGGGTCCGTCCACTGCGGCTGCTGATGTGCCGCGCGGCCGTCGAGGAACGGGTGGGAGCGGATGCCGGGCTCGCCGGGCTGTGTGCCGGCCGCCTGCAACGAATCCATGCCGTTTTCTCCCTGTCTTCGAATCACCGCCATTACACGTTTCGCTTGGCGCCGACCGCTCCAAAATGGTGGGCGACTCGCGACCGGCTGGACACCCCTATAAATGCCGGGCCACACACAATTGCGGGCTGTCTTCCGGCATTTCTTATAGGGGGCGGGCTAGGGGGTGACACCCGTCGAAGGCGAATTTAGCCTGGGCCCGCATGCAGCCGTTCATTACCACCTCACGATGAGGCGCATAACTGCCATGGATTTTGATCTCTCGGCCGCACAGGAGAAACGCTACGGGGAAATCTTGCGGGAGTCGGGTTCGCGCCTGGGCGAGCATCGTCCGGACGGGGATCCGGATGCCGTGCGCCGTGGCTTCAGGACGGCCGCCGGTATCGGTGTGACGGGGCTGTGTCTGCCGGAGGAGTTCGGCGGCGGCGGGCTCGGCGCGCTGGACACGGCGCTGGGCCTGGAGGCGTTCGGCCGCGGCTGTCCCGACACCGGGCTCGCCTTCGGGGTCGCGGCCCATCTGCTGGCCTGTGCGGTTCCCGTACGGGACTTCGCCACCGACGACGTCCGCGGCCCGCTGCTCAAGGGGCTGGCCTCCGGTGAGCTCATCGCGGCCAACGCCATGACGGAGGACGAGGCCGGTTCCGACATCGGGCGTCTGGGCGTGACGGCCCGCCCGGTGTCCGACGGGTACGTGCTGAACGGGGAGAAGTCCTGGGCGAGCAACGCACCCGTGGCCGGCCTCGTCGTCACCTACGCCTGCACCGCACCGGAGCTGGGGTTCCTCGGGCTGTCCGCGTTCGCGGTGCCAGGCGACCTGCCCGGTGTCTCGTTCGGCCCGCCGCTGCGCAAGATGGGGTTGACGAACTGTCTGGCCGGCCGGGTCACGTTCACCGACTGCCATGTGCCGCGCCGCTACCTGCTGGGGGCGGAGGGCCAGGGCTCGGGCATCTTCCAGCACTCCATGGCGTGGGAGCGAGCCGCGCTGTTCGGCGTCTACCTCGGGCTGATGGAGCGCCAGCTCGCGCAGTGCGTCGAACACGCCGGCCGCCGCCGCCAGTTCGGGCGGCGCATCGGCGAGTTCCAGGCGGTGTCGCACCGGACGGCCGTCATGAAACAGCGCCTCGAGAGTGGCCGGCTGCTGCTGTACCGCGCGTGCTGGCTGCTGGACGAGGGCCGGGAGGACAAGAGCGCCATCGCCCTCGCGAAGGCCGCGGTCTCCGAGGCGGCGGTGGCCAACGGCCTGGACGCCATGCAGCTCTTCGGCGGTCTCGGCTATCTGGCCGACACCGGCGTCGAGGAGCAGCTGCGCGACTCCCTGCCGGCCCGGGTCTTCTCCGGCACCACCGAGATCCAGCGGGAAATCGTCGCCAAGGAGCTGGGGCTGTGATGCTGCACCACCTGGTCAGGGATTCCGCCGTCAAACATCCGGACCGGCCCGCCGTGGTCGCCGCCGACGGCACGCTCGACTACGCCGGACTCGACCGCCGGGCCGACGCGTTCGCCCGCCGTCTGCGCGACCTCGGCGTCGGTCGCGGTGACCGGGTCGTCGTCTGGTCCGGGAAGTCGGCCGACGTCGTCGCCGCCATGCAGGGCGTATTGCGGCTGGGCGCCGCCTACGTACCGGCCGACGACAGCGCGCCCGCGGAGCGGGTGGCACTGGTCGCCCGCGACTGCGCGGCGGGTGTCGTGCTGACGGCCGCGGACCGGGTGCCCGAACTGTCCGCCCTGCTGCCGGGGGTGCGGTGCGCCGGCCTCGCCGAGGCCGGGGCGGGGGGCGGCGGGGCGACGGACGAACCGGGGCGGTTCGAGGCGGCCGTGGAGCCGGACGAATCGGGGCCATTCATGGCGGCCGTGGAGCCGGACGACCTGGCGTACATCCTCTACACCTCCGGGTCGACCGGCACCCCGAAAGGGGTGTGCATCAGCCACCGCAACGCCCTGGCCTTCTCGGGCTGGGTGGTCGATCTGCTGGCGCCCGGCCCGGAGGACCGGTTCGCCAATCACGCCCCGCTGACGTTCGACTTGTCGGTGCTCGACCTGTACGCCGCGTTCACGGTCGGCGCGGCCGTGCACCTGGTGCCGTCCGAGCTGGCCTACGCGCCCGAGCAGCTCGTGGCGTTCCTGTACGAGCGGCGGATCACGGTCTGGTACTCGGTGCCGTCCGCGCTGACGCTGATGATGCGCTCCGGTGGTCTGCTGGAGAGGCCGGCGCCGGACGGGCTGCGTGCCGTGCTCTTCGCCGGGGAGCCCTTCCCCATCGGCCAGGTGCGGCGGCTGGCGGCCTGGACGCCGGCGCGGCTGCTGAACCTCTACGGGCCGACCGAGACGAACGTGTGCACGTACCACGAGGTGACGCCCGCCGACCTGGAACGGGGCCGGCCGGTGCCGATCGGCCGGGCGGCGAGCGGAGACCGGGTGTGGGCACGGGCGGCCGACGGCTCCGTGTGCGGCCCGGGCGAGGAGGGCGAGCTGCTGGTGGCCGGGCCGACGGTGATGCTCGGCTACTGGGGCGGAGCCCCGCAGCGCGGTGCGTACGCCACCGGCGACATCGTGCGGCTGCGCACGGACGGCTCGTTCGACTACGTGGGACGCCGCGACCACATGGTGAAGGTGCGCGGTCACCGCGTCGAACTCGGGGACGTCGAGGCGGCGTTGACGTCGCACCCGGACGTGGCCGAGGCGGCGGTGGTGGTCACCGGGCACGGTGTGGACGCCCGGCTGGCCGCGTTCGTGGTGCCGGGGCCCGGCCGCCGTCCCGGCCCTCTCACCCTGCGCGGCCACTGCGCGAAACGGCTGCCGCGCTACATGCTCGCGGATGTCCTGCGGCTGCTGCCGGAACTGCCGAGGACCCGCAACGGCAAGGTCGACCGGGCCGCGCTCGCCGCGCGGCTCGAACCGTGACGGACACGAAGGAGCACCCATGGCCCAGGACGAGATCTCCGAGCGGATCTCCGCCTTCATCCGGGACCGCTTTCTCGACGGGGACCCGCAGGGCGAACTGGAGGAGACCACGCCCCTGCTGGAGCTGGGGGTCCTCAACTCCCTGAACACCGTGCTCCTCCTGGCGCACATCCGTGAGGAGCTCGGCGTCGCCGTGCCGTCCCTGCGGATCAACCCCGCCGATCTGAAGAACGTGCGGAGCATCACGGCGATGGTGCGCGAGCTCCAGCACTCGGCGGTCTGACCACCGCCCTGCTGCCGCCGCGCCGCGGCACAGCACGTACGGCCGACAGTGACGAACTGCCAAGAAACGAGGGTGACGACAGCATGACGGACATCGCCAGCGACGCCGGCAAGATCAACACCTATCTCTCCGGCCGCCCGACGGAACGGCCCCGCACCGACCACCAGCCCCCGTCCCCGCGCCTGAAGGACCTCGACTTCCTGCTCGGCAGGATGGTCACCCACTTCGACACCGGTGTGCGCATGGAGTCGGTGACCCGGCGCGTCATGCACGGTCACTACATCCAGATGGACCTCACCGGCACGTACGCGGACGGCACCTGGAAGCTGGACGGCAAGTGGATCATCGGCTGGAACGAGGTCGAGCAGAAGTTCGAGTCCTACTACGTCGACACGATGGGGACGCTGGGCTCCGTCAGCTCGCCGGGGTGGCAGGACGACGGCCATCTGGTGTTCAGCGGGCCCTGTGTGCTCGGTGAGGTCGGGGTCCGCTCCATGACCAAGGACGTGTACACGATGATCGACGACCACCATTTCCAGCTCGACGCGTACGTCGAGGTGGAGGGCGAGTGGAAGCACTACGACACCCAGGACTGCCACGTCACCCCGGAGCAGCAGGGGAGCTGACGGCGAGATGCCCGACGAAGAGAAACTGCAGAAGTACCTACGGAAGGTCACGGCCGAGCTGCAACAGGCCCGCCGACGGCTCGCGGCGGCGGAGTCCCAGAGCCAGGAGCCCATCGCCGTCCTGGGAATCGGGTGCCGGTTCCCCGGGGGCGTGCGCTCTCCCGAGGACCTGTGGGACCTCGTCGACTCGGGCAGTGATGTCGTCGGCGGTCTGCCCACGGGCCGCGGCTGGCAGACCGGGAGCGCGCTGGACGGCGTCAACGGCGGTTTCATCCATGACGCCGAGCAGTTCGACCCGCACTTCTTCGGCCTCGACCCCGTCGAGGCGACCGCCATGGACCCGCAGCAGCGGCTGCTGCTGGAGACGACCTGGGAAGCGTTCGAGCGGGCCGGGATCGACCCGGTTACGGCCCGCGGCAGCCGCACCGCCGTCTACGCGGGTGTGCAGTTCGGCGGATATCCGCTGTTGATGCGGGAGGCCCCGTCCCCGCAGATCCTCGACCACCTCGGTCTCGGCAACTCGGTGGGCGCCGCCTCCGGCCGACTGGCGTACCAGTTCGGCCTGGTGGGTGGCGCGGTCACGGTCGACACCCAGTGCACCTCGTCGATCGTGGCCCTCCACCTGGCGGTGAAGGCGCTGCGCAACGGCGAGTGCGCGTTCGCCCTGGCCGGCGGTGCCTGCGTGATGTCACTGCCGACCGTCCTGATGGACTTCCACCGCCGCAACCTCCTCGCACCGGACGGCCGTTCCAAGTCGTTCGCCGCGGCGGCCGACGGTGTCAGCCTGGCGGAAGGCGCCGGCATGCTGCTCCTGGAGCGGCTGTCCGACGCCCGCCGGGCCGGCCATCCCGTGCTCGCGGTGATCCGCGGTTCCGCCATCAACCAGGACGGCGCCACCAACGGCATCGTCTCCCCCAGCGGCCGCGCGCAGGAACGCGTGATCAGGGCGGCGCTGGCCGACGGACGCGTCACGGCCGACAGTGTCGACGTGGTGGAGGGCCACGGCGTGGGCGCCACCCTCGGCGACGGCGTCGAGGTGACGTCGCTGCTGGCCACCTACGGCCAGGAGCGTCCGGGTGGACGGCCGTTGCTGCTGGGCTCCGTCAAGTCCAACATCGGCCACACCCAGACGGTGGGCGCCGTCGCCGGCATCGCGAAACTGGTGATGGCGCTGCGCCATGAACGGCTGCCGCGGACCCTGCACATCGACGGGCCCACCCCGCACGCGGACTGGTCGCCCGGCACCGTGCGGCTGCTGACGGAGCCCGAGCCGTGGCGGCGGGGCGAGCGGGTACGGCGCGCCGGTCTGACCTGTCTGACCCTCAGCGGCACCAACGGCCATCTGGTCATCGAGGAGCCGCCCGCGGACGAACCGGCCGCCCGCCCGGCCGGGCCGGAGCGCGCGGTGCCGCTGGTCCTCTCCGCCAAGTCGCCGGGCGCGCTGCGCGCTCAGGCGGAACGGCTGCGCGCCACGGTCACGACGGCCGAACCGGTCGACGTCGGCCACTCGCTGCACACCACCCGGTCGTCGTTCAGGCACCGCGCGGTGGTCGTCGGGACCGACCGGGACCAACTCGTCGCGGGGCTGGAGGCGCTGGCCGGTGACCGGACCGCGCGCGGCACGGTGCGCGGGTTCGCCCGCCCCCAGGGGCGGACCGCCTTGATCTTCGGTGGTGCGGGCGGCGACCTGCCGGCCGGTGCGGACGGCGCACCCGATCTGTACGCGGCGTTCCCGGAGTTCGCCTCGGCGCTGGACGAGGTGGCGGAGCTGCTGGCCGCCGAGGCCGGGCCGGAGATCCGGTCGTCAGTGCGCCGGCCCGGGCCGCTGCCGGCGGAGCCGACCGCGCTGGGTCAGGCGGTGGTGTTCGCGCTGAACACGGCGCTGTACCGGCTGCTGACGGCGTTCGGGGTACGGCCGGACGCCCTGCTGGGGCACGGGATCGGTGAGGTGGCCGCCGCGTGCGCGGCGGGCGCCCTGTCACCGGCGGACGGAGCCGTCCTGGTGACGGCGCTGGGCCGGCTCACGGAGCGGGTGGCCGCCGTGTCCGGCGCGTCGGCGTGGGTGCGGGCCACCGCGGACGAGGTCCGTGCCGCGCTGTCCGGCCCGGACGCGGCCGGTGTCGCCGTCGCCGCGATCGACGAGCCCGGTACGACGGTCGTCTCCGGCGATGCCGGGGCCGTCGCCCGGTTCGCCGAGCACTGGCGCGCGAGCGGCAGGGCGACGGGCGACCCGCGACCCGCGCGGTTGCTCGCGCCGGGGGCGGCGGCCGCGGCGGAGTCGGAACTCCGGGCCGTCGTCGAACGCTTGACGTTCCACGAACCCGAGCTGCCCGTCGTGTCCACGGCGACCGGGCGGCCGGTGGACCTGGCCGAGCTGCGGTCCGCCGAGCACTGGCTGGAGCACCTGCGCGGCCCGGCACGCTTCCTGGACGGGGTGCGGCACCTGCGGGCGGACGGTGTGACACGGCTGGTCGGGCTGGATCTGTCGGCCGATCTCACCGGACGGGCCGGCCGCTGCGCCACCGGCTTCGGCGAGCCGGGGAGGCCGCTGCTGCTCACCGGTGTGCCGGGCCGCGGACAGTCCGCGGAGCAGGGACTGTTGTCAGCCCTCGGGGACCTGCACGCCGACGGCGTCGACATCGACTGGTCCCCGGCCTTCGACGGCCGGGACCCGCGCCGGGTGGACCTGCCGACGTACCCCTACCAGAAGGTGCGCTGCTGGCTGGTTCCGCCCGAGCCGGAGGCTCCCGAGCCTGCGGCCGCGCCGCCGCATCCGCTGCTGGGCACCGCCCTGGATCTGGTGGACGCCCCGGGCCAGTCGTTCGCGCAGCAGCTGACGCCGGGGCAGGTGGCGGGCGTGTTCGGGCAGCGCCTGCACGGCACGCCGGTGCTGTCGGCCGGGGCCCGCCTGGAGTGGCTGCTGGCGGCGGCCCGCCACGGGTCCGGCGACTCGGCCTGGACGCTCACCGACGTACATCTGTCCGGCACGGTGAGCGCCGCTTCCGGCACGCCGGTCACGCTGCAGACCCTCCGTGAGGAGAGCGGCGAGGGGGTGCGGGTGCGGGGCTTCGTCAAGGAGCAGGGCCCGGACGGCGACGGCCGGTGGGCCGAGCGGGGGTGCGCTACGGCCGTCCAGGACCCGCCCCGGACCGCGTCCGACCGGATCGAACCGGAGTCACTGCACGCGCGTCTGGCCGAGCTGGACGCAGTGGATGCGTACCGGACGCTGTGGCGGCAGGGCCACGAGTACGGCGAGCCGCTTCGGGTGCTGGAGCGTGTGTGGCTCGGCGGTGACGAGGCCGTGGCACTGGTCGGTACGGCCGATGTGCCGACGGGCCCGGCCGGCCCCTGGGGGCGGTGGGCCGCTGTGCTCGAAGGGGCCGTTCAGCTCGTGGCGCTGTCGGGCTCCGGCTCGCTGTCGGGCGCCGGCTCGCGCACGGTGGTGTCCGCGGACCGGCTCGAGGTGACCGGGCCACCGCCCGACACGCTGTGGCTGCGGGTGCGGCACGGAGCGGACGGGTCGGCCGACGTCGTCCTGCTGTCCGAGGACGGCACCCGCGCGGCGGCCGTGACGGGGCTGCGGCTGCGGCCGCTCCCGGGCGCGGCTGCGGCACGGCTGGCCGAGGCCCCCCTGGAGCGGCACGAAGTGGTGTGGCACGCCCTCGCGGAGGACGGTCGCCCGGCCACCCTCGGTGGCGGCAGCGGCAGTTGGCTGGTGTTCAGCGACAACCCGGAACGGGCTGCGGCGTGGTGCGCCGAACTTGCGCTGCTCGGCGTGCCGGCGCTCGCGCTGGCCGGTGAGGACACCGCGGGCCGGGACGGTACGGAGACCGTGCCGGTCGGCACCGGCGACCCGGACGTCGTACGGAAGACGTTCGCGGAACTGCGGGAGCGGGGCGTCACGGTGGCCGGGCTCCTCGTCCACGACGCGGGCCACGGGCCGGACATCGCCGCGGAGGAGGAGCCCGGCTCGGAGGACGCGCTGGACGCCGCGTGCCGCCGGGGCGGCCGGACGCTGGCGCTGCTGCGGGGGTTCCTCCAGGAGTACGCGGGGCAGGCGGAGCGGGCGCCGCGGATCGTGCTCTGCTCGGCGGGCGCGGCGACCGGTCTCGCGGGCGGCTCACCGCGCCCGGCACAGGCGCCGTTGTCGGCGTTGTTCACGTCGCTGGCGTGGGAGCACCCGCACCTGCCGTGCGCGCAGGTCGATCTCGACCCCGAGGAGGAGCCGCCCGCGGTGGCGGACCTGCTCGGGCAGGTGACGCGACTGCCGGGCGCGGGGCGGCTGGCCCGTCGGCGCGGGCGCTGGTTCGAGGCCCGGCTGGAAAGGTGGCCGGTCCCGGTCGGTGGCGGAGAACGGCCGGCGCTGCGGCCCGACGCCACGTACCTGGTCGCCGGCGGCGACGCCCGGCACACGGCGGTGGCGCTGGAGTGGCTGGCCGCGCGAGGGGCCCGGTCGGTGGTGCTGGCGGGTGCGCAGCCCCTGCCGGACGACGTGCTCGGAGACCGCCCGAAGCGGTTCGAGCGGTTCGAACAGGCGGCCGTGGACCTCGCGTCGGGGGACGGTGTGGGACGGCTCGCCGGGCTGCTGGCCGACGGTCGGCCGCCGCTGCGAGGCGTGCTGTCGCTGCGGCGGCAGGCCGCGGACCGACGCCTGGACGACCTGGACGGGCCCCGGTTCGGCGCCGCGCTCGCCGAAGCCCTGCGGGGACCCGTGGAGCTGACGCGGCGGTTCGCGGACGGCCTGGACTTCTTCGTGCTGTCCACGTCGGTCACCTCGCTGCCCGGCCGGGCCGGAACGGTCGTCGACTCGGCAGCCGACGCGTTCCTGACCGCGCTGGCCGGTCACCTGCGGGCGGCAGGTCTGCCGGTGGTCGCCGCGGCCTGGGGCCCGTGGCTGGAAGCCGTCGACGAGGCGCCGGAGACGGCCGCCGCGTTCGCCGGGGCCGGGGTGTACGCGGCGCCCGGCGGTGACGTGCTGGACACGCTGCTCGCCCTTCCGGTCGCCGGGAACGCCGGTGGTGCGGGCGGGGTCGGCGTGGCCCGGGTGGACTGGGACCGGTACCTCGTCGCGGGCGGCCGTACGCTGCCGTACACCGTGCTGGAGGCGGGCCCGTCGCACGACGAGGAGAAGGTTCCGGGGTTTGGGCAGAACCGGATGAAGGGGGCCCGCAAGAAGAAGAGCTGACGGCCGGCAGGTCCGGTCAGGGCAGCGGCCCCCGCACCGGCGGGGGCCGCTGTCGTGTGCCGGGAGGCCGGTCAGGAACGGGACCCGGCGCTTTCCCCCGCACTCTCTCCGGCGCTCTCCTCGACGTCGCTGTCGGTGCCCGGCGGGGCGATGTCCGACTTCTCGATGTCGAGGTGGGGCAGCCTGCGGTCCAGCCACCGGGGCAGCCACCAGGCGGCGCGGTCGAAGAGCGCCATCACGGCGGGCACGATGGTCACCCGCAGGACGAAGGCGTCCAGGAACACCGCCACGGCGAGGGCGAATCCGAAGGACTTCGTCAGGTCGGCGTCGGCCAGGATGAACCCCGCGAACACGCTGATCATGATGAGGGCCAGTGCCGTGACGACCCGGGCGCTCTGCATGAAGCCCTTGACGATGGCCTCGGCCGGCGTGTTCCCACGGGCGTACTCCTCGCGCATCCGGGTCACGAGGAACATCTCGTAGTCGACGGCCAGTCCGAACGACAGGCCGATGACGATGACGGGCAGCAGGTTGACGACGATGCCGGTGGAGTGGATGCCGAGCAGGTCGTTCAGCCAGCCCCACTGGAACACGGCGACCAGGGCCCCGAAGGTGGCGGCGAGGCTGAGCAGGAAGCCGAGGGTCGCCTTCACGGGCACCAGGATCGACCGGAAGATGATGATCATCAGCAGGAAGGCACACCCGACGACGATCAGCAGGTAGGGCAGCAGTGTGTCGGCGATCCGCTTCGACATGTCGATGTTGATCGCGGTCTGGCCGGTGACGGCGACGGCCGCCTCACCCGAGTCCCGGGTGTCCTTCACCGCCGCCCGGATGTCATCCACGACCTGCTCCGTCGCGGCCGCTGTGGGGCCGCTGCCGGGCACCACGGACATCACCGCGGCGTCGCCGGACTTGTTGGGCACCGGCGGGCTGACGTCCTCCACGCCCCGGATCCCGGCCAGTTCCCGTCCGATGCCCTCGGCCGTCGCCGCCGCGTCCTTGCCGCTCTTCGCGGTGTCCACGACCACGGTCAGCGGCCCGTTGAACCCGGGTCCGAAGCCCTCGGTCAGCAGGTCGTAGGCCTGGTGCGAGGTGGAGCTCTCCGGCTCGGCGCTGTCGTCGGGCAGTCCGAGCCGCAGATCGAGCGCGGGCACGGCCAGGACGCCCAGCAGGACCACGGAGGCGAGGCAGAACGTGATGGGCCGGCGGACGACGAGGCGCACCCAGCGCATGCCGAACGTCGGCTTACCGTCGGCCCGGTAGCCCTCCGCGCGGTGCTGTGCCTCCGCGTGGACCTGGGCGAGCTCCGCTTTGTCCCGCACGTGGGCGGCGCGCCGGCCGTGGATCCGGCGGCCGATGAAGCCGAGGAGCGCGGGTACGAGGGTCAGGCCGACCGCGGTGGAGACGAGGACGGCGAACGCGGCGGCGAGACCGACCTGCGTGAGGATCGGGATGCCGACGACGACGAGACCCGCCAGGGCGATGGCGGTGGTGAGCCCGGCGAACAGGACGGCGGCACCGGCCGTGGTCACGGAGGTGCCGATGGCGTGCTCGGGGTCCTCGCCGGCCCGCAGTTCCTCCCGGTAGCGGAAGGCCACGAACATGGCGTAGTCGATGGACATGGCAAGGCCGAGCATCAGCGCGAGGGCGGTGGTGTCCGAGTTGAGGTCCGTGAAGCGGGTGCTCACCTCGATCATGCTCAGGCTGAACACCACGCCCAGGATGGCCGCGAGCAGCGGCAGTCCCGCGGCGACGAACGAGCCGAACGTCACGAACAGGACGACGGCGGCGGCCGCCAGTCCGAGCAGTTCGCCCGCCCCCTGCCCGGGCCGCAGCTGGGCCGCCTCGCCACCGAACTCGACGGTCAGACCGGCCCGCGTGCCCGGCTCCGCCGTGTCCAGCAGCGCCTCACGGTCCTTGTCCGCCAGATCGTTCCTGGTGACCGAGTAGGAGACCTGGGCGTAGGCGATGCGCCCGTCCGGCGAGACCGCCTTCTCCTGGAACGGGTCGGTCACGTCGGCCACGTCCGGCAGGTCGCGCACCTCACCGAGGACCCGCCCGATCGCCTGCCGGTACTCGGGGCGGTCCAGCTCTCTGCCCTGCGGCGCGGCGAACACGACGCGCGCCACCGCCCCGTCGGCCGCGGCCTCCGGGAAGCGCTCGTCCAACAGGTCGATCGCCCGCTGCGACTCCGTGTCCGGGATGGCGAGCGAGTCCACGGTCGGCCTGGACAGCAGCGCTCCGGCCACGCTCGCGGCGACGACGACGGCGACCCACAGTAACGAGACCAGACGCCGTCGCCGGAAGCACGCGCGCCCCAGCCGGTAAAGAACGAGCCTCATGACAGGCAACTTTCTTTTGGGAGTCGACTTTCAATTGATAGCCTACTAGCACTTTGGGGGGTTGAGAACCTCCCTGGGTGCCACCACCGCATGACGTCGTGGCGCGGTACGGCCGCGCCGGGCGGGCGGCCGGAGAGCCTGGAGAATGTGGAGCATGAGCGTGCCCAACTTGAAGCCGACGCAAGGGACCGACCGTCATCCCGGGAAGATCAGCCAGCGGGAGCGGAAGAAGGCCAGGACACGGACAGCCATCCAGCAGGAGGCCCTGCGGCTCTTCCGGGACCAGGGCTACGAGGCGACGACGATCGAGCAGATCGCCGAGGCGGCGGAGGTGTCGGCGAGCACCGTGTTCCGCTACTTCGCCACCAAGGAGGACCTGGTCCTCTCGGACGACGAGACGCTCTTCGTGCGCGCCTTCCGTGCCCAGCCGCCGGAACTGCCCCCCGTCCAGGCCATGCGCCGCGCCCTGCACAGCACGCTGGACGGCCTCTCGGCCACGGAGATGAGCACCCAGCGCGACCGCGACATCCTGATGGTGACCGTGCCCGAGCTGTGGTCGGCGAGCCTGGGCAACGTGAAGCAGATGCTGCGCACCCTCGGCGAGCTGGTCGCGGAGCGCACCGGCGCCGACCCGGCTGACGCGGCGGTGCGGGCACTGAGCGGCGCGATCTTCGGGATCATGATGGACGTCATGCTGCGCTGGGCGAACCAGCCCGACCTGGACCCCGCCGCCGAGCTGGACCGGCTGCTGGCCTGCCTGGAGGACGGCTTCCAGGAATCCGGGGCCTGATCCTCGGGCCGGTGCGGAACCGGTCGGCCTGATCCTCGGGCCGGTGCGGAACGTGAGGCACGAAGACCCCGGGTGCGGTGACGAGGCCGTGTCGTCGCCGCACCCGGGGTCTTCACCGTCCGTCGGCCGGGCCGTCCTCCGGGTCAGCTGCCGCCGAGCTCCTTGTCGATGAGGCCGAAGATGTCGTCGTCCGACACGGAGTCGAGAGCGACCGGGTCCGGGTCGTCGTCACCGTGGGCCGCACGACGCCAGTTCCACAGCAGCGTCTCCAGCCGGCCGGTGATCTCGTCGCGGTCCTCGGTGTCCGCGAGCGAGCCGAGGAGCCGCTCCAGACGGTGGATCTCGCCCAGGACCTGACCCGACTGCTCCTCCTGTCGCGGCTGAAGCAGACCGAGCAGGTGCTCGGCGAGCGCGCCGAGCGTCGGGTGGTCGAACACCAGCGTCGACGGCAGGCTCAGTCCGGTGGCGGCGGTCAGCCGGTTGCGCAGTTCGACACCGGTGAGGGAGTCGAACCCGAGGTCTCCGAAGGGCAGTTCACGGTCGAACTCGGACACCGTGGTGTGCCCGAGCACGGCGGCCACCTCGGTGCAGAGCGCCTCGAAAAGGACCACGGGCCCGCGTGCCGGGGCCGTCTCCGCGACCAGCCGCGCCAGCGGAGCCGCCCCCGGTTCGGCCGCCGGTTCCTCCTCGGCCCGCCGTGCCTCGGGGATCTCCGCGATCAGCGGCCGGGGCCGGGCCGCGGTGAACGTCTCGGCGAACCGCGGCCAGTCCAGGTCGGAGACGACCACGCACGTCTCGTCGTGCTCCACGATCTGGTGCAGCGCGGCCATCGCCATCTCGGGGTCCAGCGTGCGCATCCCGCTGCGGCCCAGCCAGGCGACGGCCTCCTCGTCGTCGGCCATGCCACCGCCCGCCCAGGCCCCCCAGGCCACGGACGTGGCGGTCAGGTCCTGGGCACGGCGGTGCTCCGCCAGGGCGTCCAAGCAGGCATTGGCCGCCGCGTAACCGGCCTGCCCGGCACCGCCCCACACACCCGCGTTCGAGGAGTACAACAGGAACAGGTCGAGCGGCGTGCCGGCGGTCAGTTCGTGCAGGTTCACCGCGCCGGTGACCTTGCCCGCGAACAGTTCCGCGATCTCGGCCAGGTCCGAGTCGAGCAGTGCCGCTCCCCTGCCGAGCGCGCCCGCGGCGTGCACGACGGCGGTCAGCGGATGCTCGGCCGGGATCCCGGCCAGCAGAGCGGCGAGCGCCGCGCGGTCGGCGACGTCACAGGCGGCGATCGTCACCTCGGCGCCCATGGAGGCCAGTTCGTCCCGCAGCTCGGACGCCCCGGGGGCGTCCGGTCCGCCGCGGCTGACCAGCAACAGGTGGGCGGCGCCATGAGCGGCGAGCCAGCGGGCCGCGAGCCCGCCGAGCACTCCGGTGCCGCCGGTGATCAGCGCGGTACCACCGGACCGCCACTCACGCTCCGGCGCCGCACCGCCCAGCGGGGCGCGCACCAGCCGGCGGGCCAGCACACCACCGTCCCGGACGGCGACCTGGTCCTCGTCGCCGTTCCCGGCCAGTAGGGCCGCGAGCGCCTCCCCGGCCCGGTCGCCGAGTGCCACGGGCACGTCGATCAGACCGGCCCAGCGCTTGGGCTCCTCCAGCGCCACGACACGACTGAGCCCCCACACCGAGGCTTGCTCCGGCCGCACCGTCCTGTCCTCGTCCACCGCGCGTACGGCACCGCTCGTCACCGACCAGAGACGGGCGTCGATGCCCGTCTCGGCCAGCGCCTGCACCAGCAGTACGGTGCCCGCCACACCGGCCGGCAGTTCGGGATGCGCGGGCAGCGGCGCCTCGGCCAGCCCCAGCAGCGACACCACGCCCGCGATCTCCGGTGTCCCGGTGGCCGCTTCGCGCAGCGCCGTGATCAGGTCGGCACGGGCCTCGTCGCTCCCGGTGTCCACCACGAGCTGTCGCACCTCGCCGCCGTGCCGGGTGACGGCCCGGACGCATCCGGCCACCGGCTCCTCACCGTCCCGGCCCGCCGGGACCACCACGAGCCAGGTTCCGGACAGGCTCGCCGTGCCGACGGTCACGGGCTTCCAGTCGATCCTGTACCGCCAGGAGTCGAGAAGACCGCTCCGCCTCTGGCGACGTCGCCAGGACGACAGCGCGGGCAGCACGGCGCCGGCCGCGGAACGAGCGTCCTCGTCCAGCCCGACGAGCGCGCTCAACCGCCCCGCGTCCTGGCTCTCCACCAGGTCCCAGAACTCCTGCTCCACCGGGTCGGCGGGCGCGGTGCTGTCCTGTTCCAGCCAGTAGGGGGTGTGGTCGAAGGCGTAGGTCGGCAGTTCCACGGGCGGGGCCGGGGGCAGGATCGACCGCCAGTCGATCTCAACGCCTCGGGTCCACAGCTTGCCGGCCGCCTGAAGCACCGAAGCGGACTCGGGGCGGTCCTTGCGCAGCATGGACACCAGCAGGGTGTCGCTGTCCGGGACGCACTCCTGCGCCATCGCCGTCAGCGTGCCGCCCGGCCCCACCTCCAGGAACGCGCTCACACCGCCCTTCAGGGCTTCGCCGACCGCCGCGGCGAACAGCACCGGCTCACGCACCTGCCGCACCCAGTACTCCGCCCGGCTCAACTCACCCGGCCCCGCCAAACGCCCCAGCAACGTCGACACGATCCCGATCGCCGGATCACGGAACTCCAGCCCCTCCACCACCGAGCGGAACTCGGCCAGCATCGGATCCATCCGCGCCGAATGAAACGCATGAGATACCCGCAACCGCCGTGTCCGTACGCCCTGTTCCGCACAGGCGTCCATGACGACGGTCACCGCGTCCTCATCCCCCGAGACGACGGTCGAGGCCGGACCGTTCACCGCCGCGATACCCACCCCGGCCACACCAGCGATGAGTGGTTCCACCACGTCCACACCCGCAGCCACCGACGCCATCGCCCCACCCGGAGGCAACTGCTGCATCAGCCGACCACGAGCCGCCACCAGCGCACACGCGTCCCCCAACGACAACACACCCGCCACATGCGCCGCAGCGATCTCCCCCACCGAATGGCCCACCACCACATCCGGCGCCACGCCCCACGACTCCACCAGCCGGAACAGCCCCACCTCCAGCACGAACAACGCCGCCTGCGCCCACACCGTCTGATGCAGCACCTCCCGATCCGACCCGAGACCGAACATCACCTCCCGGACCGAACCACCCATCAACCCATCGAGAACCCCGCAGACCTCATCAACCACCCCCGCAAACAAGGGCGACTGCTCATACAACTCCCGGCCCATCCCCGGCCACTGAGCCCCCTGACCCGCGAACAACAACCCCACCCGCACACCCTCACGAGCCATCACCCCCTGCTCCCGGACAGCCGACTCCAACCCCGCCACAAGCTCCTCGACCGACCCACCCACCACAGCCAACCGACGCCGCAACCCAGCACGCCCCGCCAACCCCACCGCAACCGAACCCACATCAAGCCCCGGCCGCTCCCCCACGAACGACACCAACCGCTCCACCTGCCCGCGCAGCCCACCCGCACTGGCCCCGGACACCACCCACGACACCAACCCGGAACTGCGGATCACGACTTCGGGCTGCTTCTCCTCCTCGGGGGCTTCCTCCACCACCACGTGCGCATTCGTCCCGCT
>NZ_BAABET010000022.1:0-27458 GCF_039540295.1 Streptomyces venetus | reverse complement strand
AAGGAGGGTCCACGTGATCACGACCCGCATCACTATTCGTGTGGGATCCACGGGCCCGCTGACAACTGCCCGTGCGAGCGCGTGGTGGCGACATCGGCTCGACCCCGCACCACGTCCAAGCACCGACGCGGTGCAGCGGCCGTAGGGAAGGAACAGCAGGGGGGCCTCAGAGTGCCAGGCCAGCACCGCCACCGTCCTGCGCATCGTCACGCAGATGACCGCCGACAGTGACCGCCCCTACAGCGACACGACGCTCGCCGTGATGTCGTACACCGCCTCCGGGGTCACCGCCGACTATCACCGCCATCCCGACACCGACACCCCCGCCCCCGGCCCCTACTTCGCCGAAATACTGCAAATCATTCTCGCTACCGTCTCCGACCCCCATAACAACTCCTCCAGCGCACCTCCCGGCCCTCTGCCCGCCCGTTCGTTGATCGGCTTCATGCCCGGCACTACGCGTGAGCGGCCGCCGGGGGTTCCCGATCCCTGCCTCTTCACTCGACCGAGTAGAGGCCTGGTAAGACGCCTGCGTACCCCGCGATCGAACAGCTCACGAACCAGTACGGTCCGCCCGCACTGCTGCCGCCGCCGGTCGAGATCAAACGCCTGCGGATCCGCCACGAGATACGAGCCGACCTCCACCTCGGACTGCTCCAACTCGCTTGCAGCATCATCTGCTTGAGACGACTCCGAACGTCATTCTGAAATGAGCAGTAAGGCCGTGCCGGGCGGCGCGAGTGGCGTTCAGAGCGACGCAGCGCCAAAGGGGTGGGCCTGGCCTTGAGATTGATCAGGCCTGGTCGGCTTCGCGAGATGTCGGCTGGCCGCTTCCGCTGGCGGGTGATTCGCCTGGTCATCAGCTTGATTGCTCGGAGTGCTGAACAGCGACCCCTGGGCCTCCGCAGCCCGGGCAGCGGATCCCGGCAGGATCGGCAGCCGCGGCCCGGAGGTCGCTGTCGACGGCATCGACGGGTTCGGCCCCATCCCTCAGCCGAACGCCGGCCACCGGTCCCGTTCTCACAAATGAACAGGTGCGAAAGCGGGGCCAGGGGGATCGGCCCCACCCTTTCCTCGTGCTGTCGGTGGTCAGCCGCAGTCGTTGCGGTTGATTTTCAGGGAGCGGGTCTGGTCGTTGAGGTTGTAGCCGCGCAGGTCGTGGATGGAACCGCCGCTGCGGGTGACGCACACATGTCGGCCGCTGTGGTTGCGCTTCTCATACACGCGGGCGGTGCGGTCGGAGTTGTTGCGAATCGAGCTACCGCGGTCACGGATCGCGGACGGCAGGTCCTTCACGCTGCCGTCCACAGCCCGCCGTACCCACGGCTGACCACCGAAGTTGATCTCTGGGTAGATACACACGTAGCCGGACGGGCAGTCGATCGCGGCCTTCACCACGCCAGGTGCACTGGAAGCGGAGGCAGGGACGGCCACCGGACAGAAGACCAGGGCGGTGACCGCCGCGGCACGCATCAGGTTTTTGATCACCCACTACAAGTACTGCCCGCCGGGCCCGGTACGGCTTGGTGTGCCGCGGGTTCACTCCACCGGGGGACCGCTGCGCCAGCGTCCCACCGGCACGAAAACCCACGGCGAGCCGGCATCAGGGGACGGGATTGACGGTGACGTCGGTGTCGGGGCACTCGTCGGCGATGCGGCGCATGGCTGCCTGTTCGGCGGGGTCGACGGTCAACTCCCAGGCGAGTTTGATCGCCACCTGGTCGGACAGGTAGTGGCACCGCTGGGAGGGGTTGTGGGGCACGATCCAGGTGGTGACGTCCTGGTCGGACTTCTGCCGGTTGGAACGCTGGCTGACCGCGACCAGATGCCGGTCATCACCCAGGTAGTTGGCGTACTCGACGCGGCGCTGACGGGTCCACTGCGAGGCGCCGGAGTCCCAGGCTTCAGCGAGCGGCACCATGTGGTCGATGTCGGTCTTGGTGACGTACTGGTCGTCGTACCAGGAGTACCAAAGCCCCCCGGTCAGGGTGCACCGTCCGCTCACCCCCGGCGGCTCGACGGCCTCGGCCAGCAGGACCTCGGCACGGGTGTTGCAGCCGTCGCGGTCGGCATCGATCCAGTCGCCGAAGGCCTGCTTGCGGTCGTAGCCGGTGCGGTCTTCCGCGGCGACGGAGATCGTGTTCACCGCGTTGGTGAGCGGCAGCGTGTAGGAGGGCGCCGCGGGAGCGACGGCCTGGGCGGCGTGTGCGGGCGGTGCGGTGGTGAGGGACAGGACGGCGAGGAGTGCGACGGGCAGGCCGCGCAGCAGAGCGGTACGCATGTACCTGTAGGTAGCGGCCCACCTGGGGCGCACGTGCCGGGCACGGCGGTTGCGCCCCTCGTGTGAGTGCAATGGTCGTACCGGAGAAACGACACAGCGATGACCGATGCCGAAGCCGCCGACTGGCTTACTGCCACGGCGGTCCCCGCCGGCCCCGCCCGGCCTGACACCACGGCTGAGCCGCGGTCGAAGGGCCGACCTACGGCTCGGGTCCCTGCGAGGCCCGAGGCCGCTGGTCACCGGCCGGTCAACCGGAGAAGGGCGCGGTACATGGCCTGCACGGGGAACAGGCCCTGGACCGCCACGCGTTGCCAGTATCACAAGCCCGTCGAGCACAACTCCGCTGCGACACGTACCAGGGCCAACGATCAAAAGCTCGGGCGGCTCCGTGGGCAGCGGCACGGCGAACAGCCTCGTGGCTCTGTTCACGTGTAGCGACAGTACGCGGTCATGAGTTTCGACGGCAGTTGGTGATCTGCCCAGCCGGGAATGTTCACGAGAGATGACGGCGCTGCGGGGCGCGAAGTCTCTTGGCCATCACCTGCTCCCTGGTCACGCCGTCGGGCAGCAGGTCCCCAAGTTCTCCGGTGGCGATGAACCCGTTGCGTTGGTAGAGGGCGGTGGCGGACTCGTTTCCTGGGATCACCGCGAGCTTCAGTGTTGTGGAGCCCGATCGCAGGGCCCACGTCGTGACTGCTTCGATCAGCTGGTCTCCGACGCCGTTGCCTCGTGCCTCGGGGCTGACCCACAGCGACCTGAGCTCGCTAGTTTCGCCGTCCCCGGGGATGCCCCTGACCATGCCGACAGGCAGGCTTCCCTGCAGCGCGACGACGTTGTAGGAACCGGAGATACCCAGGCGAGCACGCCACTGCTCCTGGCCACCCCGGTGCCAGTCGGCGAGCCTGGCTTTGAATGCGTGCGGCGCATCGGTCAGCGCGGCAACGCGGATCTCCTGCCACAACGGCCAGTCATCTGACGTGATGATGTGCAAACTCACCATGCAATGGAGTTTGCCCCACGGCCGGTAAACGGGTAGGTAGCACTGGCCGTCAGGAGCACGTGCGCAGTTCAGCCAGCTTTCGAGGGTCCCTCGGCCGACGGCACCTGCCGTGCTGCCCCAGGTCTGTGGTGGTGAGCCGCTCGCCCGACGGCCGTTGCTCGCGGACCTTCTACTGAGCTTCAAAGCGTGGTGTCGGCAGGGGCTGGCGGCCGGTGATCCCTGCGGTATGCCGACTGCATGAGGTATGCGCAAGGGGGCGGGCTGACCGACGCGCGGCGGGCCTTCCGTGAGAAGTTGAGGATGGAGGCGGCCGAGCGGTTCGCCCAGGGCGACGAGAACCCGGTCATCGCGCACGACCTGCGGGTCAGCGTCCGGTCGGTACAGCGCTGGCGCAAGGCCTGGTCCAAGGACGGGCCGAGAGCCCTGGCCTCCAGAGGTCCGGCGTCGTTGCCGCTGCTCAGTGACGAGATGTTCGCTGTGCTGGAGCAGGAGCTGGCCAAGGGGCCGGTGGCGCACGGCTGGCCGGACCAGACCTGGACCCTGTCACGGGTCAAAACCCTCATCGGGCGCCGGTTCCACAAGACGTACACCCTGCAGGGTGTTGCCGCGCTGCTCAAGCGGCATGGCTGGAGCTGCCAGGTGCCGGCCCGCCGGGCGGTGGAGCGCGACGACGCGGCGGTGGCCGGCTGGGTGAAGGAGACCTGGCCAAGCGTGGAAGGTCCGTGGCGGCGCTCGGGGCCTGGCTCGTCTTCGAGGACGAGGCCGGATTCTCGATGACGCCGCCCACCACCCGCACCTGGTCCCGCCGCGGCCGTACTCCCGTCGTGCGTGTGCGAGGCCGCTCCCGCCGCCGCTTATCCGTCGCGGCCCTGGCCTGCTACAAACCCGGCGAACGCCCGCGGCTGATCTACCGGCCCTGCCCGGACGCCCGGCCCGACGGACGCAAGAGCTTCTCGTGGAAGGACTACCGCGACCTGATCCAGACCGCGCACCAGCAGCTCGGCGGTCCGATCGTGCTGGTATGGGACAACTTGAACACTCACCTGACGGCCGGGATGCGCCGCTACATCGCCGAGCGGGACTGGCTCACCGTCTACCAACTCCCGCCTTACGCACCGGACCTCAACCCGGTCGAGGGCATCTGGTCGGTGCTGCGGCGCACCACCACGGCCAACCGCGCCTTCGCCGACCCCCATGACCTGATCACCGCCGTCCGGCGGGGCCTACGCCAGCTCCAGTACCGCCACGACGTCCTCGACGGCTGCCTCACCGGAACCGGACTCGTGCTCTCCCCACCATGACGACATCACGCTTTGAAAGTCAGTAAGCGCTCATCATCACTGACCCGGCGGCCGTCACGCGGATGCGGCGTCGGGCCGACACCAGTCTGCTGCCGAACACGGGCCGCATGTCGTAGCAGCGTCGGGGAGGCGTCTCCTACGTGTCGAGCAGCAGGTTCCCGCACCTCTCGGTGCCGGCCGGGGGGGGTGCCCGGTCCGGTCGCCGAAGTCATCAAGCGCGTCCGTAGGGCATGCGGAGTTGAGGGTGCGGCACTCGGGGCGTCGGCCGGGACCGGAGCCAGAGGCGGCCGTGGATCACTCCATGGAATGCCACCAGCTGCGCAGCGGTGCGGCGCCTGCGCCTTTGGCGAGGGAACCGTCTGGGTTGCGGTCGGGCATGCCGACGAGCTGCCGCTCGATCGGGCTGAGCGCGGGATCGGCCAGCAGGTCGGTGGCAGGGGCGTCGACCGGCTGAAGCCACCGGTAGCCGTACTGGAGCATCAAGGCGATGCGGGGAAGGCCCGAGAGGTTGATGCCGCTGGCGTGCCAGGTGCGGTTCTCGAACAGCACGGCGTCGCCGTCCTTGAGTTCCGGTGTGAGCGCTCCGATGGGATCGGCCGCGCCGGCGAGGATGCGGGGTTCCTCGGTGAGGAGGTGGCTGCCCGGCAGGAACATGGTGAGCCCGCAGTCGCCGGTGACGGGGGTGAGGTAGTGGGCGACCTTGATGGCCATGCGCGGCGTGTGGGCGAAGCCGAGGTCGGCGGTCACGCCGTACATGTCGCGGTGCCATCCGGGGCGTTCGGGCGTGCGGATGGTGCGCGGGGGACCGGAGGGCAGAGCGATCAGGTGGGCGGAGAGCAGATGCAGGTTGGGGCTCAGCAGGCCGACGACGGTCGGCAGGGTGCGGGGGTTGGCCAGCAGGGGCAGGAAGGCGTGACGCCACCAGGAAGGCAGCTCTAGGCAGGTGTGTCTCGGCGTTGGGAATCTCAGCCCACGCGGCCGGCGCCGGGACAGCCTAGCTCAGCTCCACACACCAGGCATCGTCCGGCAACGCGTAGTGGAACTGGAGCGCGTAGTGATGGCCTGCGTGAACAAGCAGCTCGGGCATGTCCTCAGGCTGCCACAGCTGCCGTGTCGGAGTCTCGCGAGTATCCCGCCCAGCACCCGGTTCATGACCCAGCCAGCTTTTGCGGGACAGCCCTTAGAAGAAATATTGAGCTTTCCCCAAGCAGCCAGGGAGGGGACGTCCTGGCCCGGCTCCCTCGGCCAGGTACCGGATCACCTCGACGCGCCTGCCCGCGCCGAAGACGTTGTCGAGGGAGGGCGTAGTTCTTCGCCAGTTCGTCGGGCTTCTTCTTGCCCATGACGCGGCGGAGGATGTCGGCCTCGCCGAGCGAGTAGCCGGCGATGATCTGGGCGGCCTTCTGCACCTGCTCCTGGTACTCGATCAGGCCGTAGGTGACGTCCAGGACCTCCTTGAGGGGCTCCTCCAGCTCGGGGTGGATCGGGGGTGATCTCCTGGAGCTTGTTCTTGCGCAGCGCGTAGTTGGTGTGCGAGTCCATGCCCATCGGGCCGGGACGGTAGAGCGCGGAGACGGCGGAGATGTCTTCGAAGTTGTCGGACTTCATCAGCCGCAGCAGCGAGCGCATGGGGCCGCCGTCGAACTGGAAGACGCCGAGGGTGTCGCCGCGCTGGAGCAGTTCGAAGGTCTTGGGGTCGTCCAGCGGGAGGCTCAGCAGCTCCAGGTCGACGCCCTTGACCTGGGTAAACACTACTCGAAGGCGGCCGGGCTGTGTGTTTCCGTCGGCTACCGGGACGGTCGTGAGCAGCGGCTTCCCGAACATGCCCTCGTTGATGAAGAGCATGTTGGAGCGCGGCCTGACCAGTGCTTCGGGCTGACGACGAGCCGCCGCCCGCTCAGCCGCCGAACTTGCCGTTTGACGTGCAGGTTGGTCATCCGCGGCTCGGTTGCTGGTTCCGCCGGGAACCCCTTCGTCGAATCGCCGGGACCTCGGAACCGCTGCATACGCTGCGCGTGATGTCCTCGCTTGGACCCCGAAGGTCGTCGACCATCTCGGCGAAAGCGTTGCCGAGGGAGAGCATGACGTGGCTCCACCATGCGACGCTCTAGGAGCTCCTCAGACGGCGCCTCGTGCGGGGCGGAGGTTCCCGCTCTCGCTCCGCTGGCCAGCGAACCGCGGGGGAGCTCTCCCCGGTTGCTGAACTCGGTGACCACGCCCGACAGCTTCCGGGACTTGGTGGCCGCTGTCCTTGAAGGCCTGTTTCGGGAACTCGGCGTCCGTGCGGACGTTGGGCGTGATGTCCTCGATCCCGACGGGGACGCCGTCCTCGGTTTCGAAGTTGATGTCGACGTCGGGCATGGAGACGCGCTCGGGGTTGAGGAAGCGCTCGAAGATCAGGCCGTGCGGGATCGGGTCGAGGTCGGTGGTGCCCATGGCGTACGCGACGATGGAACCGGCCGCCTAGCCTCGGCCGGGGCCCACGGCGATGCCGTTGTTCTTGGCCCACATGATGAAGTCGGCGACGACGAGGAAGTACCCGGGGAACCCCATCTGGATGATGACGTCCATCTCGTACTCGACCTGCTTCTGCCGGTCCTCGGGGATGCCGCCGGGGAAGCGGCGCTCCATGCCGCGGCGGACCTCCTCCTTGAACCAGTGACCTCGGTGTAGCCCTCCGGGATGTCGAACTTCGGCATGAGGTTCTTGGCCTCGAACATGCCGGTGGTGTCGATCTGCTCGGCGACCAGGAGGGTGTTGGCGCAGCCTTCCTGCCAGGCGTCCGAGGAGTCGATGGCGTACATCTCGTCCGTGGACTTCAGGTAGTAGCCGGTGCCGTCGAACCGGAAGCGGTCGGGGTCGGAGAGGTTCTTGCCGGTCTGGATGCACAGCAGGGCGTCGTGGGCGGACGCTTCGTGCGCGTACGTGTAGTGCGAGTCGTTGGTGACCAGCGGGGGGATGCCGAGCTTCTTGCTGATCTCCAGCAGACCGTCGCGGACCCGGTGCTCGATCTCGATGCCTAAGAAGCTGTGTCACAACCTCTTTCCGCAGGTCACCAGGGTTGACATGGGGGTGATGCCGGGGGTCCCGTTCGGTTTGGCGTCGATGGACGGTGAAGCAAACGGCGGCTGTTGACGGCTTCCTCGGACAGCTCGTGCTTGGCTAGGCATCGCGTCGGAACAGGGCCGTCCAGAGGAAGGGTTCGCCGAAGTAGACGGACTCGGTCGGTTCGTCGCGCATGAGCCGAAGTTCGACCTCTGTGAGGTTGGAGAAGATCCGGCGCAGGGAGTGCGGGGTGTAGGCGAGTCCGCCATGGAGGCGGGCGTCACGGTAGAAGGCCGCGTCGGGGAGGTCGGATCCTCCGCTTTCTCCGTCGGTGAAGCAGGTGAGTGCGAAGTAGCCGCCGGGTGCCAGGAGTTGGTCGAGCAGGGCGAGGTAGCTGATGCGGCGGTGGGGCGGCAGGTGGTGGAAGCAGCCCGAGTCGTAGATCAGGTCATAGCGTCCGCTCAGCTCGGTGCCGGCGAGGGCGAAGGCGTCTCCCCTGTGGAACCGGATGTTGGCTCCGGTCTCACGGGCGCGTTCCTCGGCCCAGCCGACGGCTGTCGGGGAGAGGTCGACGGCGTCCACCTGGAAGCCGAGGGAGTCCAGATAAAGGGCGTTGCGTCCGGGGCCGCAGCCCAGGTCCAGTGCCCGGCCCGGGGTGATGAGCCGGCGGTCGAGGTATGAGGCGAGATTCTCGTCCGGCTTGGCCTCGAAGAACGGCACAGGTCTGGAGCGGTCGGCATAGAAGGCGTCCCACCAGGCGCCTGCGTCGCTCGTCCAGCGGTCGGCGTCGGGCGTGAACAGGTCGTCCAGGAGATTCAGCACGTCCTCGACGGTGCGGATGTTCCGGTCCATACGGCCCCCTTTCACGATGGGGAGACAGTACGGCCAGAGGGCACAAAATCCCAGCTCAGCCCGTATGGCGCGACGCCGTGCAAGGCCGGTAGCGAGGTTCGGAGCGGGGGCCGCGAGCTGCGCTCAAAGCTCGGCAGGCGCGGCCGCCCCTTCCCCTGCTGAAGGGCGTCACGGCGGCTTCCAGGGCGGCGCTCAAGCCAGTTTCTGAAGTTGCTCTTCAGACATCTGCCGCGAGGGTGGATGTGATGACCTTCTCTGGGCGGTGGTGGTGTCGGGACAGCCGGCGGGTCATGAGAGTGATGAAGGCCCACTGGATGTGGGCTTCGGCGTGGGACATGAGCCGTTCGTAATCCCTTGCGTTGCGCCGGGCCCGCATCGTCCACGAGTTGCTCCGTTCCACCACCCACCTCTTGGGCAGCAGAACGAAGCCCTTGGCGTCTTTTGGGCGGGGAACGACCTTGATCGTGATACCCAGGGTGTCCTGGGCCCAGGTGCTGAACTCCTCTCCGCCGTAGCCGTTGTCCGCCCACACCAGGACGATTTCTGGGTGTTCGGCGTGAAGGCGGGTCAGCAGGATGCGGGCCACGTCGCGGTCCTGGACGTCGGCGGGGGTGACGAGCAGGTCGACGAGCAGGCCGTCCTGGTCGACGAGAAGATGCCGTTTTCGCCCATTTATATGTTTGTTCGCGTCGTATCCGCGCGTCGCGTTCGACACTGTCTCCGCACCTTTCACGGACTGGGAGTCCACGATCACCCGGACCGGCCAGGGACAGCGGCGACGGCGTAGCCGCAGCCGTCGGCGGAGTTGGTCAAGGATCCGCCCCAGCGCACCGGCCTTCGCCCAGCGGGCGAAGTACCCGAACACGGTGCGCCAGGGGATGCCGAAGTCGGCGGGCAGCGCCCTCCACTTCGCCCCGTTGTCGGTGATGATGCGGGAACGGGGAGAAGGGGCTCCAGCAGGAACCATTCCACGTCACTGGTGTCGGAGGGGTAGCGGTAGTGCGGCAGCAACATGAGACCAGGGCCGCGATCTGGGGTTCAGGCGCCAACTGCGCTGTGATCGCGGCCCGTTGCCTGCCTTCCTGCTCTGCTTCATTCCAAGTTGGCCAGCAGCTGAAGGGTGGACTCGATCGCACCCATCTGGGCCATGACGGTGCGGATATAGGGGTCGTTGGGGGTCTTCTTCTGGTGCGGGAGGAGGATCCCGGCGACGAAGTTGGCGACTCGGTGGTGCACGGTGTCGAAGAAGGCTCGCTCGTAGCCGATCCACACCTCCGGGGCGTCATCCAGCAGCCGGTATCCCCACTTTCTGTCCCAGGTCACGGGCGGAAGGCCGCGCGCGGCTGCGACCTGGCGCAGGTGCGCGAGTCCGGTGTGGATCTGCGCGCGGGTGCGTTCGGTGGCGGCCATGAGCTGGATGACGGTCAGTCCGGCGGGGCGGGCCTCCTGCAGGGCACTGAGGATCGCTTCGGCGTGGACGTGAGCGGGGACACCCCGCCCCATCGCCTACTCACCCGAGCCCTTCAGCAGCCTTGCGAGCTGCTCGTCCAGGTCCACCTCGCCGCGGGTGACGGCGTTCTCGATCCAGTCGGCCGCGGCACGTACCCGCGCAAGCCCTCGGCCGATGGTCTGGCGTTCGGCATCGTCGTAGTGCTCGCCTTTCAGGTTCGGCACGATCCGGCCAGCCGTGGCGACGAACTGCGCGCTGTGCTCCATGCGCTGCAGCTGCGGGGCCGCCTCCTCGTGCACGAACTGGGTCTGCTGGCGGAACCGGTCGAACTGGGCTTTATTGACAGCGTGCCGGGCCGTGTCGTCTGCCATCGCCTTCGAAGCGACCGCCGGACGGCGCAGGAAGTCGGTCGTGACCACTGCAGCGACCGCGTCGTCGGTGGCCAGGTCGTGGATGGCCTCCACCTTCTCCTGGACGCTCTCCGGGGAGTCGACTTTCCAGCCCACCACGCGTTTGGCACTGTCGTGCGTCCACCTGCTCGGCCCGCCACGCGGGTTGGGCGGGGGGTTGTTGACCGCCTCGAAACGCTCCTGCTCGTCGGGGATGCTGGCCAGGATCTTGTGGATGGTGTGCGAGACGTCCGCCCGCCGGTGCTCAGCCGGCCAGCGCGAGGACACCCACCGGTAGCTGCGCACCGTCGTATAGGCCAGGCCGACGTCTTCCGCGAACAGCCGGATGGCCTCGCTGACGGTGAACAGGTCGTCCTTCCCGGACGGATTCGCACCCCCGTACGAACGCATCGGCTCGATCTCCAGGGCCGCGTCACCGAGACGCCACTGGGCGCTGCTCATCGTGGCGACCCAGTCCCGCCCCAGCTTGACCAGCTCGTCGTAGCGCTCCCGGGTCACACTGCCGACCATCGCGGACATCCGGACACCACCCCCACGGGCCCGGGTGTGGCACCCTGTCCATGCCGCCAACTCGCCCTACTAGCCCGTCACTTCGCACCATCCGACGGCTTCCGGCCGCCGGAAAGGGCGTGCGACCCCGGCGCGTGGAGCGTCCGTATGGTCGCTAGACGCCCGGTCTCACACCTCTCGCTGCTGCGCGCGCCGCCTGTGCCAGGCTCGTTTGCGGCAGCGGGGAGAGCAGTACGTTGCCGAGACGGGATGCTCGACCCCGACCGTCCAGTACGTTCCGCACTCCGGGCAGGTAGCCGCCAGGTCGGCCTGGACCGCCTCGGTCCTTACCCGCGCCCGCCGTATCCGCCGCCAGTGACGCGAACGGCACGCCGACGAACAGAACACCGCCCTCGCCTTTGCCGCCGGCATCAGCGGACCACCGCACCCGCGACACAGCCGCGGCCCGTCATCGTCGTCCATGACCACGACCAGGCGCAGCCGGGGCGACCCATCCCTGCCCATGCGACCACCGTACGGACGGCAACCGCATCCGCACACCCCCCGCTTGTGGCGGATCCGCCACAAGCGGCGAGCTCGTGACCTGCATCAACAGACCAGCCAACTTGTCATGCAAGGACCCGAAACAGCTTCTAAGGGCGACTCCCCGAAGAAGGCGTTCAAGGCCGGCGCCCTCGGACGCCGGGTGACGGTCACGGGCGTCGACTTCGTCTTCCGGCCGCAGCCGACGATCTACCTGTTGTGGGCGCTGGGGGATGAGGAGACCCGGCGGGTGATCGAGGCCGCGCACGAGTACGCGATCGAGCGGGTGCTGGAGTGGATCGAGAACGAGGTCGCGGTGATCCGGTACGGCAAGGACGGCATCTACCGGGTGCGCCCGCCCGGCGGCCTGGTCGCCGCCCGCTTCCGCCACTACGAGGCGCGCTCCGGGCGCCCCTTGCTCCATGACCATCTGCTTCTGAGCGTGAAGGGGCAGCGCCTGGACGGGAAGTGGGGCTCGATCCACACCACGGCCCTCCACGAGAACACCGTGGCCGCCTCCGCGCTCTACAACGAACTGGTGGCCGCTGAGGTCTGCGAGACGCTGGGGCTGTCGACCGAGCCGCGCACCGTCACCCCGGGGCGCCGGCCGGTGATGGAGATTGCCGGGGTGCCGCACGAGCTGATCCGCTGGACTGCCCGGCGCAGCGGCCAGATCGCCGCCTGCCTGACCGAGCTGGAGCACGAGTACGTCACCGCCGTCGACGACGACGGCGAGCCGCGGTTCCTGCCCGTGGTCTCCGAGCGGGCCCGCGCCAAGCTGAACCAGATCGCCGCCCGCAAGACCCGCCCCCCCCAAGCAGTCGGCCCGGCCGCTCGAGCAACTGCGCGCGTGGTGGAAGGCGAGCGCGATCCTCACCTCCGGGGTCGCCGCCGACGTCATCACCTCCCTCCTCGAGTACGCCCGCGCCGCCGCCGTGGCGATCCGGGCCCGGGTTGCCGCCGTGGTCGACATAGCGCTGGCGGCCGTCGACGTCACCGCGACGGTGTTTGTGATGAATGTCGGCGGCCGCTTCCACCGTCGGCACCTGCTCGCCGAAGCCCGTCGCCACCTCGCCCTGGTCCTGCGCGGTCGCCGACGCGACCCCGGCCTGGACGACCAAGTCGTGGCCGCCGCCATCTCCACCCACTGCCTGGACATCAGCGAGCCGAAGACCGTACGTGGCCTGGAGGCCGGCTACCGCCTGTATACCGCCCGGTGGTCCCTGTCCGACCTCCCCGCCCGCCGCCGACCTCCGACCCCCGCGCCCGACCGGCAACCACCGGCCGACCCCGGTGAGCCGGCCGAACCCCGGCCCCCGGGCCAGGACGCGGGGGAGTGGGAGATCCCCCGCATCCCGCTCCAGTACGAGCGCGCCGTCCTCGCCGGCGCGGTGGTGCGCGAGAAGCTGCGCACCACCACCGCCGTGCGGGGCCGGGCGTACGACGTCGTCGCCCACCAGCAGGCGGCGATGACCGAGCAGCTGCTCGTGCCCGAGCTGGCCGACCCCGAGCGCGACGACCAGGAGCAGGAGCCCGGACGCCGGGAGGCGATCGACCTGACGGCGCTGCGGGCCTTGCGGGAGTCGCGTACGGACGTGGAAGCCCTCGATCTCACGGACGAGCGGCTGCGCCACCTTCAGGACGCGTTCTCCAAGGCGGCCGACGCCTCCCGTACCCGCGCGGACCGCTATGCCGAACAGGATGATTCCGATGGAGCGCAGCCGGTGCGCCAGGACGACCAGCGGTCGCACCACCCGCAGCAGCCCGGACCGCACCGAGGCGTTAGGTGAGGAGGGCCGCGAGGGCGCCAGCCGCGGCGGCGGCGAGAGTGAGGAATGCGGCGAAGGCGGTGGCGGCGCGGGCGAGGGCGGCAGGGTAGGTGGCGCCGTCCAGGCGGGCGAGCTTGCCCGCGCCGGCGGCCGCCAGCGTCGCGACGACGAGCACGAGTGCGGTGGTGAGGAGGACGAGCGCGATGTTCACGGCAGACTCCCGTCAGGGTTGAGGTGTTGACGTGGACGAAGGTCTCGGAATGGGTGTGCGCCGGGGTTCACCGGGACGAAGATGAACACCGGCGAACACATCACCACCCGCGGGGGCGCGCGTGCACGACGAACGGACCGGCCACACTCCGGACTCGGCTCTGACCGAACTGCGCCGGAGGCTTGAGGGCGGGCTGGCCAGGACCGGGTTGAAGAAGACGGACCTCGTCGCTCGGACAGGGCTGAGCCGCACGACCGTGCAGCTGGCGTTCCAGGCCGACGGGCCGGTGCCGTCCGGACCGACGATGGCGGCGCTGGCTCGCGCGCTGAAATTGGCGACGGGGGAGCTGCTGGAGTTGCGGCGGACTGCGGCCATGGAGTCGGGCGCAGTCACGCCGGGTGGGCTGGGGCGTCCGATCAGCCAGTGGGATCCGCACGCGCTGGAGGTCCACCCGGCCAGCAGCGCCCAGACGGGTACCAGCTCGCTGGAGCAGATGTTGTTGCCTGGCTATGTGCCCCGCGAGCACGACCGGGTTCTGGAGGAGGCGGTGCGGGATGCGGCGGCCGGCCGTAGCCGGATGCTGGTCTTGGTCGGCTCCTCTTCGACGGGCAAGACCCGGGCATGTTGGGAAGCTGTGCAACCGCTGGCGGAACAGGGGTGGCGGCTGTGGCATCCTTTCGACCCCACCCGCGCCAGCGCCGCCCTTGAGGACCTGCACCGGGTCGGTCCGCGCACGGTTGTATGGCTGAACGAGGCCCAGCACTACCTAGGCGACCGGGAGGACGGGGAGGAGATCGCCGCGGCCCTACACCAGCTGCTGACCAGTCCCCAGCGCGGGCCAGTTCTCGTCCTGGGCACGCTGTGGGACGACTACGTCAAGCAGTACATCGCCCTGCCCGCCCCCGGTGGGCTGGATCCGCACAGCCGGGTGAGAGAACTACTCGCCGGACACACTGTGAGTGTCCCTGACGCCTTTGACACCCACGCCTTGGCTTCGGCGACGGCATTGGCCAAGCGCGGTGACCGGCTGCTGGCCGATGCCCTCAGCCGTGCCCGTGCCGATGGACGCCTCACGCAGGACCTTGCCGGAGGCCCCGCGCTTCTGGAGCGCTACCGCACCGCCAGCCCCGCCGCCAAAGCACTCCTTCAGGCGGCGATGGACGCCCGCCGCCTCGGCATCGGTCTGCACCTGCCGCAGGCCTTCCTCAACGACGCCGCCTCCGACTATCTCCATGACACTGACTGGAACCAGCTCACCGATGACTGGGCAGAAAAGGCCTACGCCGAGGTCGCTGAGCGGGTGCATGGTAAGCAGGCCTCCTTGAGCCGGGTCACCCCCCGACCTCAACGCCGCCCACCCAGCCCTTCAACGCCTGCAGACGCCCCGCCACCGCGGCTGGCGGGGCCGGTGTTCCGCCTCGCCGACTACCTCGAACAACACGGTCGCGCCACCCGCCGCCACCTGTGCCCGCCCGCCTCCTTCTGGCATGCCGCCCACACCCATCTCACCCGCCCCGACGACCTGTACAACCTCGCTCGGGCAGCCGAAGACCGGCACCGACTGCAGTGGGCCTACCACCTCCGCCACAGCGCCGCCGGTAGCAGCAGCACACGCGCGCCGTCCCTGGCTCGACGAAAAGGGCTTGGGGCCCGAGAGGGCATTGGAGCCCTGGCCTGGGTGCGGGAGGAGGCCGGTGATCGGGAGGGTGCTGAAACCATCTATCGACAGGCAGCCGACTACGGCAGCCCTTTTGCCGTATACAGCTTGGCCCGGATGCGGGAGGAGGCCGGTGATCGGGAGGGTGCTGAGATCCTGGCCCGGCAAGCCACCGACCACGGCGACCTTTTGACCCTGTACAGCTTGGCCCGGATGCGGGAGAGGGCCGGTGATCGGGAGGGTGCTGAGATCCTGGCCCGGCAGGCAGCCGACTACGGCAACCCTCTTGCCTTGTACCGCTTGGCCCGGATGCGGGAGGAAGCCGGAGACCGGGAGAGCGCCGAAGCCCTCTATCGGCGTGCCATCGACTACGGCAGCACCGACGCCCTGCTTCACCTGGCCCGGATGCGGGAGGAGGCCGGGGATCGGGAGGGCGCGGAGGTCCTGGCCCGGCAGGCCACCGACTACGACAATACCGACGCTCTGCTCTACCTGGCCCGGATGCGGGAGAGGGCCGGGGATCGGGAGGGTGCGGAGGACCTGGCCCGGCAGGCCGCCGATCACGGCAACCTTTCCGCCTTGGTCCGCTTGGCCCGGATGCGGGAGGAGGCCGGGGATCGGGAGTGTGCTGAGGCTCTGGCCCGGCAGGCCGCCGATCACGGCAACTCTCTTGCGCTGTACTGCCTGGCCCGGATGCGGGAGAGGGCCGGGGATCGGGAGGGTGCGGAGGTCCTGGCCCGGCAGGCCGCCGATCACGGCAACCTTTTCGCCTTGGTCCGCTTGGCCCGGATGCGGGAGGAGGCCGAGGGCCGGGAGAGCGCCGAAGCCCTCTATCGGCGTGCCATCGACTACGGCAGCACCGACGCCCTGCTTCACCTGGCCCGGATGCGGGAGGAAGCCGGTGATCGGGAGGGCGCGGAGGCCCTGGCCCGGCAGGCCGCCGACCATGGCGATCCCCTCGTCCTAATCCACCTGGCCCGGATGCGGGAGGAGACCGGAGATCGGGAGGGCGCCGAAACCCTCTATCGGCAGGCCGCCGACCACGGCAGCACCGAAGTCATGTACCCCCGCAGGATGACGGACGAGCTCAAGAGGCTGTGGCCTTACGGCCTGGACCCGGATGGCACGCCGACGCCCAGTTGGCAATGATCCACGCACCACCAGCCCGCGTGCGTTTCCGGCGATAGCTCGCACTGGTTCTTGCCAGTGTGCCGGATTCCCCGGGCCGAACCAGTGGTGGCCTGTATGTGGTGGTGCTCAATGGAAGGGCGGCCAACGCCTGAGGTGACCGCCCCCTGCTACGGCGAGAACAACTGCACCCGCTGCCGCACCCCGTCAGGAACGACTGCCGAGGGGATGAATCGGGCTGCTAGGGCCAAACCCGGCCCCCTTGTCCAGCCTGGTCGGCCCGACCACGGACCCGACCACGCCCCTTGTCCACCTCTGCTACCGCCCCGACCAACGCCGCGTTTCCCCTTGTCCACGGCCGCTACCGGCCACGGTCAGACCGCGGACAAGGGGGTCGGTTGCACGCTGCTCCCTTGAGTCCCCGCCCGCCAGGGCGGCCTGAAGCGAAGGAGCCACTGCGATGACCACTCGCCGACCACCGGCAGGCGCCCGGCGCGCCCGCCCCAACCACGGGCCCGACCAGCACCGGGCAAGCCGCCCCGGCCTCCTGCGGTGCGCACTTGGGACGCCACTGTGGAACCCACTTTGGTGCCCGACACCAAGCTGGATGAAGAAAGCCCAGGTCACCACGCAGATACGGCCGCGCGCCCCGCTGTCACAACCCTCTTCTCTCCTCCTGAACTTCTCTGTGATGTCCGTGGAGGAGGAGATCATCGGATCCGGGGGCCGGATGCCCTGTGCGGCCGGGCGGGGCCGGCGCCCGGCCGGTGGCCGAACGCGGACGACGGGAGGGCGGGGCTGATGGCGGCCAAGCGTGAGGAGAACCCGGCGGGGTCGTCGAACAACCTGCGCGGCGACGTGCTGCGCGTGCTCGGGGTGCTGAAGGTCGCGACGGTCGAACAGATCCAGCAGATCGCAGCCCCGCACCTGAGCTACCGGCACACCGACAAGCCGACACCCTCGAAGCGGAAACAGGCCCGCACCGCCTCCCACACGGGCGCGCTGTCCGATCTGCGCAAGCACGGCCTGGCGGAGAACGGCGGGCAGCTTCCGAGCGGGGACACGCTGCGCAACCTGACGCCCATGGGCCTGAAGGCCGCCGCTCGCGAGCTGGGGCGGCCAGTGGGGGAAATGGGCAACCCGGCCCGCGGCGCCGGGCGCACCGGCGCCTCCCACCCGATGAAGGTCAACGAAGCCGTGCTCGCCCTGCTGCGCCCGAAGCCGGACCTGTCCCAGCTCGCCAGCGAGCCGGCCGACGTCCGCGCCGCCGCGCAGGCCGCCTTTGATGCGCCCGCCGGGCTGGGCACCATCGCCTCCTACACGACCGAGGTGGCGCTGTCCGCGACCGGCACCTGGTCCAACCCCGGCAAGGGCGGCGCCCAGGCGGACATCGTCATCACCGCGCCCGAGGACGGGGTGCCGCTGCTGTTCGTGGAGATCGACAACTGCTTCGAGTCCGCGCAGGTCCTCGCCGCGACGAAGATCGACAAGTACATGCGGTTCTGCCAGCGGAAGGTGAAGGACGTCGACGGCAAGGAGCGGCCGATGTGGCGCACCCGCTGGTGGGTGTCCGACGGCCGCCGCAGCGATCAGCCGCACCCGCCGCTGCTGCTCGTCTTCAGCCGGATCGGCCCGCGCAACCCCGACACCGTCATCGCGCAGCTGGCTGAGCTGACCGAGCGGCACTGGCAGGGCACCGCCTACGAGGGCGGCTTCCACATGTACGACGGCAAGCTCCCCATCGTCGTCACCGGCATGAAGCAGCTCCAAGAGCACGGCCCGGTCGGGGCGATCTTCCGGCGCTTCGGCCGCCCGCACAACCAGACCCTCCTCGAGGCGATCGGCAACCCGCGCCGCGAAGTCCACGACGCCTGCCAGCAAGCCGAATACGAAGCCCGCGAACGGGAGTACAAGGAGCAACTGCGCCGCGCGGCCGAACAGAAGCGAGCCGAGCGGGAGGCCCGCCGTCCCGTGTGCGCCGGCTGCGGCACCCGGTTCACCGACGCACGGTGGAAGGCCATCGAGCCCGCCGGGTGGGGCACCCCGCGCGATACCCACCCGCACCTGTGCGATGACTGCAAGCAGCGCGCCATCACCGCCGAACGCCAAGCAGGGCAGGCTGGGCACGAGCACCAGGAGCACGACCAGGCCGTGCCCGAGCAGAAGGCCGGCGGCACCTGGCTCTCCCGCTTCCGCGGCTGACGTCCGGGCGAGACCACGGCCGGGCAGGACCGTCCTGCCCGGCCGTGGCGGCTACTCCCAGGGTTTCGGTAGCGCGTGCCACAGAGCTCTGAGCCAGTCGGGCGGGTTGGTGAGGAACTTGTCCACCAGCCGGTCGGTGATGGAGCGGGCGGCGCCCTGAACGGCGCCCTGGCCTATCGCGGCGCTCAGACCGGCCCCCACGGCGGGCTGCTGCGGGACGGGCGCGGGGTCGGGCGACTGGACGGGCGCGGGAACGTTGTCCCGGGTCATGATGCTGCTCCCTTGAGCAGAGAGATCGAGGACAGCGGACACCTGTGGTGGTGTCGTCCGCGTGGGGGTGGTGCGCGCCTCGCGGTCGGCGGTCCTGCTGCGGCTCTCTGCCTGAGAGCGTCCCTGTGGGGTCTCGGCCCGGCCCAGGGTGGGCGTGTTCAGCGTAGCGGCGATCGGCGCGGGTGTTGCCCCGGGTGTCTGGCGACTGGTCATCGGTACTGCCTCCGGCGTGAGTTCGACATGGCGGGCGGGACAGTGACAGGGCTCGGGTGCTTGCGTCTCGTCCTGCCGGGCACGGCTCTTTCACCCCGTAGGGCTGGAAGCCGGGGCCCGGACAGCAGCGGCCGGGAAGAAAGATTCCGGGGCATGACGAAGGCCCGGACGCCTGGTCCCGGCCTTGCGCTGTCGAAAGGGTCTAGCGGGTCGAGTGCCAGTAATGGAGTCGGTGACCTTCCGTCTACTCGTGCTCTCCCCGGGAGCGGTTGGCGACCCAGTCCAGATCGCGCACGGGTACCAGCACCTGGGCGTCAGGGGTCGCGGTGCGCGTGATGCGCCAGCTGATGCGCGGCAGGACGGACGTGAATTTGGATGACGACCCGCGCCCGGTGATCCGGCCCGCTGGGACTGGGGCGGCGACAGCCCCTGACGGCCTGCCACTCGGTCGGGTGAAGACACGGCAGCGGCGGAACTCTCCCGAGGTGACCGGGCGTAGTGCCGTACATGAACCCGATCCACGAGACGCACGTGAGCGAGCCGGGCCTGCTCGTCGTCGACGTCGCGGCCGCCGACGACGCCACCGCGCTCGCCTTCCAGCAGCTGCTCGCCGACCGCTGGGCGACGGCCACAGCGCAGCACACGACCCGAGACGCGGGCGAGCCCGGCGTACGGCTGCGTTGCTACCTGGACTTGCGCCAGGAGCTCACCGCGGCCGCCGTGGTCGGCCCGACCATGGAGCCGACCTTGGCCCGGCCCTGACTCATGACAAGGGGCCGCCTTCGCCGAACAGCGGCACCTCCTGGACGTCGATGTCCGCGCGGATGCGGTGTGGGCGGGCCGGGTGCCGCCACCGTCCGGCGCTGTCGCGGGCGACGTCGACGTCGACTTCCAGAACGACCTCCGGCTGCACCAGGACGACAACGAGGGTGCGCTGTGTTCCCCAGCCTGCGCTGAACGTCCAGCCCGTCCACGGGTGCGCGCCGTGCGGCGGGCCCAACTGGTCGGCCACAGCGCGGCCGGTGGCCCGGGACAGAGTGGTGCTGCGGCCGATGTACTGCAGGCGGCCCGCCGTGTCGTAGCGGCCCAGCAGCAGCGTGTGGGGCGCGGCAAGCGATCCGGTGACCGCGCCGATCACGGCTTCCGTGGTGACCCTCACCTTGTACTTCCGCCACGACCGCACGCCCCCGCGATAGGACTCCTCCAGCCGCTTGAAGCACAGTCCCTCCACCGCGGCCGCCGTCCACGACAGCCACTCGCGCGCCAGGGCCGGGTCGGTCGTCGACGGGCACAGCGTGAACGGCGCCGTCAGGCCGAGCTCCGCGAACAGCTCCTCCAACGCCGCGCGGCGCCGGGCGTACGGCCAGCCGGTCAGGTCGTCGCCTCGCTGGACCAGGTCGAAGGCCACGAAGTGCGCCGGCCACTCCCGTGCCGCCTGAGCGGCAGCTGCCCCGCGCCGGGCGAGCCGCTGCTGCAGCCGCTCGAACGCCAGCCTGTCCCGCTCCCACACCACCAGCTCGCCATCGATCCCGGTGTCCGCCGGCAGCTGCGCCAGGGCCGCCGCCCGGATCTCGGGGAACGAGGCCGTCATGTCCGTGCCGCGCCGTGAGCGCAGCAGCACCCGCCCGCCCTCGTACACCGCGAGCTGGGCACGGTAGCCATCCCACTTCGGCTCCGCAGCCCACCCAGCGGGCAAGTCAGGGCCGTCCACGGCCGCGGTGAGCATCGGCTCGGGCAGGGCCCAGGTCACGTCTTTGATGCCTTCCAGGGTGGCCAGTCACATGAACGCCCCGCCTACCTGCTCGACGCGGGCGCAAACAGGGTGGGCTGATCGTGATTTGATGGGCTCCCAAACTGGGCATTATCAGCAAGTTTCACATAAGGTACAAGATCTTTCTTTATGTGAAAAGGTTCACGTACCCTCGCTGGTCCGGGCTCCCGTCCGGCCTGTGGCCAGAAGGTCGCAGGGACAACGAGTAAGAAGGAAGTGACTCCTTGAGTACGCATCAGCGCTACGGCCCCAACGGGGAGTACCTGGGCAGCTCCGTCCACAAGGGCGATCGGATCGAGAACTTTGACGAACTCGGTCGTCAGGTCAGCACCTCCTGGATCTATGACGACCGAGTCGACACCTACGGGGTCGGCGAAGGACTTACCCAGCGCGAATGGAAGATCAGCGACCGGGAGACCGATGTGCGCGACGCAGCGGGCGAGTACCTGGGCAGCTCTTGGGATGCCGGGACCCACTCGGACTACTACGACGCGGACGGCGAATACGCCGGATCCGACTGGTAAGAAAGGAGACTGCTATGCCACGACCGCCGCGCATTCCAGGAAGCGGAGGAGGACGCCGAGGCATCGGCGGGGGACCCTACAAATGGCAGCCCACGATCGGTATGAGTCCGAGAGGGATCTCGGGCAAAGTGCAGCGGTACGACCGCTTCTCGGGCAAAGGCCCGGAAGTAATGGTCGACAGTCTGGGGATACCCGTCTCCAGGCCCACCCGGGGCGGGGCCCCACCCCGTAGGTCCAGGCCTCCAGGAGATCATCTGGTCGTTGAACGAGGACGGCAGGAGGCAGCGCGTAACCGCGTTGCGGACAAGGTCGCCAAGAAGACTGAGCAATGGGCCAAATACTATGACCCCTGGGGCGTCTTTTCAGAGGAATACGCGCGGGATGATTTCGCCGAGCGTGCTTTGAAGGCTGCTCGGGATGCGGCCTATGGCGTATATCTCGATGCTGATCACTATCCGGCAGGACAGACAGCTTCGCTGGAATCACGAGAGGCCGATCGTAAGGTCTATGGCAAGGCGCGCCAGGCGGCCAAGGAGGCCTACGAAGGTGTCTTGCGGGACGAGTCGCGGTATGCCAGAGAAGCAAGTGAAGTCGATGCTGCAGAAGCAGCCGATATAGCCGCCGAATATCAGAAGATGCAGGAGGACCCTTGGGGTGATGCGGATAATGAATGTTGGTGTGAAAGTAATTTCCTAGCCAACGATCTGGGAATGTCGCGTTCAGAACTCCGTCAAACCTGCGACAAACACAGGCGCTGACTGCGATGTGCTGGTTTGGTGTCAGTGGAGTGGTGTCAGTGACGGCGCGTCAGGCCGGGGTGTCCTCGCTGGTTGGGCATTGAGCGGGGGCGTGGTCACTGTCGTGGGGCGGTGCATGCGACGGCCACGGCTGTCATGGGCCGGTATACCTCGCTTCGCTCCACTGTCTCGGGAACGGCACTTCTGATTCTTATGAGGGCTGCGTGGCGGCACGGTGGTCGGTGTCGGTGTCCGCTTAGGCGGGAGAGTCCCGCCGGATGGAGGCCTGGACCGTCTGGACGCCGCACACATCCAGGCTGTGTGATCCTACGGGGGCCGGGACGGCCAGGCGGAGTGGGAGAGGGACGTCGTGCCGGGCGAGGCCACACCGCTTTTGCCTCCGGTGCGGCGCTTGCACGTCCGCCGCGATGCGCCGTCGTCGGTTCCTCACATTCCAGGGGTTGTTGGCGGTGGGATGCGTGAGACTGCCAAGGTGCTGAACGGTCTCCTCTTCGCGGTCACTCCGTGGTTGGTCTTGGTCGCAATGGCTCTGTTCCTCTTTCCTGGGCCAGTTCAGCGCTGGGGATTGGCGTCCTTGGCGCGCTTCGAGCGATGCCGTGCCGACTCGGGGGTGCATCGAGCTGCTCCGCTTCTGACACAGTTGCTGCTGCTGCCACCACGAATACGAGACCGGGTCGGCGGCCACGGCTTGGCCCCCGGGTATGTCGTTCGGTGGTGGCGTGCCCGGCCTCTGGCCGGACCGTTCAACGTCATCCGGTTTGTGCTGCTGCTGTACGTCGTGGCGCACGTCGACGATGTGGCCGACTGGGAGAACCTGCGGTGGAGTGCGGACCCGGGACCGCACCCCGGTGTGATGCAGGCGCTGATCAGCAGCTTCGTGGCCATGCCGATGTCGGTTGCTACCTGGGACTCCTCCACGATCAGCAGAGTATCGGTGCTCTTGCTCGTGGCCTTGATCCTGATCGCCGAGGTGCGGTTCATCAAGCGCGTGAACCTGACCAGCTCCCGCAGCGGCGCGACGGTTGCCGCCTACGACCTGGACGTCCTCACCGGCCGCGCGGACGGGGAGAGCGTGCTCGTGGAGGACCGGCGCTGTTGGCCGGTCGTGGCCCTGCTGACGGTCGCTGCCCAGTGCGCCACAGTTCTGCGGCGCTGGGAGGAAACCCAGCCGGACTGCCAGATCCCGCGCGTCTCCGTGCAGCCGGTCGAGCGCGCCATCTGGAGGGCCCACCGCACCCGCCGCGCCAGAGCCAGACGACACAACGAACGGCAGTTCAAAGCCCATGCCGCGCTGGTGGTGGGCGCGCTGCGACAAGCCGAAGCACGACAGGACTCCAAGCCGGGCCCCGCTCTGGAGGACCTCACGGTGATGCTCCTGACCATCGCCGAACGCTACGCCGAGGGCCGTATTGACGACCTTCTCGACGCAGACCACCTCGCAGGCGTGACTCCGGCTGCACCGAGAGAGCGTCTGCGGGGGATCGTGGTGGGGCTTACGGTCGTCCTGGTGATGGCTGGCGCAGCGTTCCTCGGCTTGCCCGACGCGGCTCTCATCCCTCTGCTGCCGGTCGTGGTCATCTTCGTCGCGGTCGTCGTCAACCGCGGGCGGATGCCAACCGCGGGGCAGCTCATCGACCTGATCATCCCCCGATGAGGCGGAAGACCTCGAGGAGCAGCGCCCTGTCCTGAAGCCCGGCGGGGAGCTGCTCCACGGTGCCGCCTTCGGTCAGAAGCCCGTGGCCGGGCATCAGCCGATGAGGGAGCGGAGCACCGGGATGCTGATACCGGCTGCGGTCAGACCGGCCAGAACAGCAGGGGCTTGAGCTGTGCGCGGGCGGCCGCCTGGTGCTTGGCATCGGCAGGGCCTGACAGACCCTCGGCCGCACCTGGCGTAAGGCTGCGCTGCTACCTGGACCTGAGTTAGCCGGTCGGTTCGGATGCGGTGGCCGGAGAAATGCCGCAAGTCCCCGCAGAGGTACCGCGAAGACGATCGCCTGTTAGGTGGTGCGTTTCTCGGCCGGTCGTCGCTGTGCGGCGCGTTCCACGAACGGCTCCAGGCCACTCTTGGGGTGCATGTACACGTAGCGGTCGGCGGCGTGGACCTGCACGGCGTTGAGTCGGTCGACGAAGGACCGGGGGACGGTGAGCATGACGTTCTCTGGGCCCAAGGACAGCATGTGCCTTGGGCCGATGGGAAGTACGAGGGTCTGAGCGTCACCGAACGCCATGCCGTACGTGGTGCGGCTTCCGTCCAGGGTCAAAGTCAGGGCCGGGTTGTCGCCGATCAGGAACTGGCCCGTCTCCGGCGTGATGACCTCCAACCGCCGCGTCGACGCCAGGTCCCGCATCTTGCGGAAGGTGTCCTCGATGCTGGTGCGGAAGAGCTTGCCGCTCTCGTGGTCGCGCATGACCGAGGACCGTTCGATGAGACGCTCAGCGAAGGCGCCCAGGGAAGCTGGGCCGGACAGATGCAGGCCCGTCTCGCGCAGGGCCTCGCGGCGCAGCTGCTCCGGATACTGGCTGATCACCTTGGCGACCAAGCGCGTGCGGGCCCGCTCGAGCGCGTCGGAGTGCACGTCGCGGTAGTGGAGCGACCGGACGTAGTGGAGCACGACCAGGTCGCGCAGCGCGGCCACGTGAAGTGAGTCGGTAAACGGAGTGCCGGCGTGTACGGCGGAGAATGCCGCAGGCACGCGCCTCTCCACGTCGCACCACAGCGCCTCAGCGGATGTGGAGTCGAAGGCGACGAAGTTCTCAGCCCAGCCGCATGCGCGGGTGCTCTTGAGCTTGTGCAGGCGTCCGGGGTAGCGCAGGTCGAACGGGAGCAGCTGCCAGCCGCTGCCTTTGGGCCCGGGCATCGTGAACTGCTTGAGCAGGACCTGGGAGATGAGGTGTTGCCGCGATGTCTGCGGTGCCGTTGCCACACGCCGGATTCTGCCAAGTGCCCCTCTCCACCTGCTAAGGGTTTCCAGGGGTCGATCCGTGCCGCCGTCCTCGGCATGCCTGTGGTGTCCGCTCGGGAGCCGGCAGACATGTCGCGGTCGGGGGAAGCGGTCCAGCGGCGTACGGGGGTCTGGCGTCAGCAGGTCCGATCGGGTGAGAGGGCGCCCAGAGGGTGAATGGGGTTGCTCCAGATGCAGGACTCTCTGTCACCGCCCGTTCCTACGGTCCTCTCATGACCGCTCAGCTCATCTCGCCCGTGTCCGGGTCGGACTTCGCAGCCGAACTGCTGATCACGGAGACATGTGACAGTCAGGCCTCTTGCTCTCCTCCTTTTTTCCTCAGTGGGCCCTGCCCGCCGCGGGAGCGCATCCGTGACTTTGCCCTGTGCCTTCGCGTGGTTGAGCAGGGGTGCTCTGGGTTGCGGCGGGAGCGGTGGGGCTACGCCGCGGCGAACGCAGAGGCGGCAGCCGCGGCCGCGCATCCGTTGGCCCTGCGCTGGCTGTGGGCGACGGCCTGTGACTATGCGCGGCGCGCTGCGGAGGGCAGCGCCAATGCCCCCGTACACCCGATGCGGTGGTCTTCCCGTACGTCGGGTTGATGCCTCGCGCGTAGGACGCTGCCCCCTCTCCACCCCAAGAAGATGATCACTCAAAGTAGGCAATGCACAGAGACAGTTACCCTCCGTGTCCGGTCGCTCGATGCGGGCGGCCTTCCTACTCGGAGGGCATGAGATGAACACGCCGTCCACATCGTTTTGGACCGAACCCCAAGCCGCCGACGAAGCCGGCTGCACACCCTCGGAATTCGAGGAGATCGAACGAATCGTCACTCGTGGGTCGACCACGGGCCGGGAGTTTCGGGCCACGCGCTTCGCGGTCGGAGACTGGCTCCTGGCAAAGTTCGGGCCACCGGCGAAGCCCGGATCGCGCTACGCCACGGAGGCGCAGCTCGATGTGCTTACCGCACGACTCAAGCTGTCGCCCAACACGCTGCGCAAGTGCCGTCTGGTGGCCTGCCGGTGGAAGCCGCAGCAGCGCCAGCCCGTCATGGACTCCCCGGTGTACGTCTCGTTCACCACCATGTATCAGGTCGCCCTCAGCAGCGGCCAGGGCGACTTCGACCAGGAGCAGTTCGAGGAGAAGGTCGCTGTCCTGCTCGGCTTGATGACGCTCGCCGAGCAGCACGAGATCCTGGAAGTCACTGAGACCGACTACCTCAAGGCCGTCCGCAAGGCGATCCCACCCAGCCGCCGTCCCGGTGCCCAGTCCGAGCGCAGGGCAGTCGTCACCGCGGTCCATCAGTTCGAAGCGCGTCAGCCCGAGGTGCGCGAGGCGATCGTCGGAGCGGTGAAGGCCGACGCGGAAGCCACCCGCACCGTTGCCGCCTCCTACCTCGTGCAGCGACCCGCGCTCGCCCGCGCCGTGCTGCGTGAAGACCCCGACCTGATCCAGGCGGTCGCGCAAGAAGCCGCTCTGCCCGCCCCGGACGCTGAGGCGCCGGATGCTGAGCCGGGGGAGATCGTCTTCCGCGAGCTCGTCCAAGTTCTCGGAGGCAATCGGCCCAGTGACGAACTGCTGCTGGCCGAATGGCGGCAGGACTTCGCCCGGGCGGTCGGCCGCTTCACCGCCTTCGTCTCCGACTGGTACCCCGCCGACAAGGTCGCCGCCAACGCCGACGACGACCTCCTCCGGCTCGTCACCCATCTCGCCGACGACGTAGCCCAGTGGGCTGCCACCATCACCAACGCGCGCAAGCCCGGTGGCCTGCGCCTCGTAGAGAGCACGACCGCATGAACAACGACGGCCTCGGCGACAACGCCCCGTTCTTCTTCGACCGTTACCCGCCCGACACTGCTCACTGGCTGGCCGGCATCTGCGACGAGGCCAACGAGAAGGCGGGTGACAGCCCTTATGAGTTCCGCAAGACCATGTGCGAGCTGATCGTCATGAACCTGCGCGACGGCATCACCCACGCCTTCCGGGTGGCCGAACAGATCATCGTCCCGAATGCCCCCGCCGCCAAGTACCTGGAAGTGCAGTACCTGAAGTACGACCAGGCCCGCTCCGCGGTGATCGAGACGGGACCGGACACCACTGAAGGCCACACGGGCACGACCGGTGCTCGGGACGGCACCACGGACCAGAAGGCCCCCGGCGTAGAGGGCCAGGACAGGACGGGGACGAGTGACCCCGGCCCCGGTGCCGGCACGACTGGAAACACCGGACCGGATGTAACGGTCACTGGAGGCTGCGGAGGCGGCCGCACCACAAAGGACGACCAGAACACCGGCACCGGCCACCAGGGGACTCTCTTCATCGTCCACTGGTCCAACTTCAGGGCCAGCATCCCCGCACGCCGCAAAAAGGCCCAGACCGAGCACCGGCGCCTCTACGACATCCAGGCAGATGCCGCCCGGCAGATGCGCATTCAGGGCGACGAGCTGGACTTCCTTGACCGGGCCGAGGCAGCCGACCCTGTTCTTGAGGACCTGATCAACACCCACCGCAGCGAGACGAGCATCGCCGGAGTGCTGCGCGCCGCCGGCCGAGCGCCGGAAGACCTCGGCCTTACCAAGGACACGGTGACCTGGCTGGACACCCAGCTCAAGGCGGTCTAGTGCCCGTGCTTACCAGATGCCCTA
>NZ_BAABET010000021.1:0-31395 GCF_039540295.1 Streptomyces venetus | reverse complement strand
ATCGCCGCAACATCGTCGCCGTACACACCGGGGTGTGCTGGGGTGCCGGCGTGTACGAAGTGCAGGCCGGACACGGTGCTCGGCATCGAGGTCTAAGCGCTGCGCGGCCGGCGCCCTGAGGTCTTCTAGGCCGGTTGCTTCTTCGCGGTCTTCTTCTTCGGCATCTCGTGCACGTCGGCGTCCTCGCCACGCGAGGCCCGGGCCTGCTGCACGGACTCGTGCAGCGCGGCCATCAGGTCGACGACCTGCCCCGGCTTCGACTCCGGCTCCTGAAGTTTCGGCGGCTCGCGGTCCTCCCGCTTGTGCCGGTCATACCACGCGCCCCGGGGGATCTGCCGTGACGTCTCCGGGCCCGGCATATGGAGTTGCGCTGTTCAACGACAGCGCGTCTCCGGCGTCACCCCCGGGGTTGCCGGCTGCGGTTGAGCTGAGTGCGGGTCATGTCAGAGGCGGGTTCTACGCTCAGAGGCTCTGCACCAGCTGAGCTAGTGCCGCATCAGGCAACGTTCGCCCGCTACTCGTCCTCTCATGCCGGGGTGACAGAGGTCAGTCGGTTGGTGATCTCTTCTGCGCTCAGCACGAGGGCGAAACCCTTGCGCAGGACTGCGAGTTCAGGTTCTTGCCGGGACTCGTCGTCGGTTGCCGTGACGTCGGAGCCGAAGACGACCTTGTAGCCACGTTCGTATGCCTGCCGGGCCGTGGTGCCGCAGCAGTAGTTGGTGAGCGTTCCCGTGACGATGACCGTGTCGCGCCCGAGGTTACGCAGCATCGTATCGAGCGGGGTGTCGTAGAACGCCCCGTAGGAGGGCTTGCGGATGAGGACCTCGTCGGGGCGGCGGCCCATCGGGGCCCACACCTCGGCAGGGCCCGGTCGGCGCCAGTCGGTGTCGGCGTGCGGGAGGAACCGCAAGGCGTGCGGCCGGTCCAGTCCGAGATGGGTGTCGTCGAAGATGGTCCAGATCACCGGGACGGAGGTCGCCCGGCATTCTTCGACCAGTTGGTGCAACCGGGGCGCCATCCGGGTGGCCGCAGGCACCCAGTAGGGACTCCAGCCGGGCCGGACGAATTCGTCTTGCATGTCGATCACCAGCAGTGCCGCCTGTTCAGACGGTATGTCGAACGATGCCCGGCCACGCTCGTAAGCATTGCGCGCCCGTGTGATCACCCATTCCTCGGTGTATGTCATCCTGGCTCCTGCCTCGATCCGAGGTACCTCGCTCCGATGTGCGAGAGTAGCAGCATGCTCGAACTCGCGATCCTGGGATTCCTGGCCGAGGGACCGCTGCACGGCTATCAACTGCGCCACCGGATAGAGCACTTGTCCGGCCATGCCCGGCCGGTCAGCGACGGCAGCCTCTACCCGGCGATCAACCGGCTGGTCAGCGCCGAATTGCTCGACCGGCGGACCGAACCGGGCTCCTCAGCCGCTCCGCGGCACACCCTGAGCCTGACTAATGCCGGCCACTGCGAGCTGCTGCGCCGACTGCGGGATGCCAACGGCCTGGACATCAGTGACAGCACCCGATACTTCACGGTCCTGGCCTTCCTGTCTCACCTGCCCGACACCGCTGACCAGCACGCGGTACTGCGCCGGCGACTGGATTTCCTGGAACAGCCCGCGAGCTTCTTCCACGACGGTGACCGCCTACTGGGCGCCGACGACACCGACGACCCCTACCGGCGCGGCATGCTCACCATCGCCCGCGCCACCAGCCACGCCGAAAGGACCTGGCTCCGGGAGACGTTGGCCTGAAACCGCACCCGCAGGCACCTCGCCCGTTCTGCACCCGGACGCCTCCCCTAGGCGTGACCGGGCCCCAGCGGGGCGCGATCGCAGAACAGCAAGCCGGCTTGGACAACGCCAGCCGTACCAGTTCTTCCGGCTGGTAGGTCAGGATCGCCCGTGAGGCGAACAGCAGGGCGCTCTTGGTGGCATCCAGGTAGCGGTCCGGATGCCGCACCCAGTTGGGCTCAGACACAGCCGAGGGATGGGCAAGGGCTGTGCCTGCCAGCCGTCGGACAGCCCGGCCGGGCAGGGGGCCATGACCACCAGATTCTTCACGCTGGCCGCGGCCGACAGGATCGGGGAGTGGGTGGTGACCACTACTTGAAGATGCCCGGCCAGCTGGGACGGGTCACTGACAGGCCGGCGGCGCAAGGCCCGGGCCCGACCGGCTCCTGTCCGCGGCCCAGGGCCAGGCCGAGGTGGACTGGCTGGTCGCCCTGGACTCCACGATCGTCAGGGCTCATCAGCACACCGCCGTCAAAGGGGGCTCGAGGAACGAGGACTCGGACGCTCCCGCGGCGGGCTGACCAGCAAGATCCACCTCGCCTGCGACGGACGGGGACGACCGCTGGCCTTCACCCTCACGGTCGGCACCCGCAACGACTGCACCCAGGCCGAGGCCGTCATCGACGCGATCCGGGTCGCCCGGCCCGGGCCGGGAGCGCACGTCCACGCCGGCGGTCATCGCCGCGCGAAGCGCGGTGAGGTGGTCAAGCTCTTCCGAGACCAAAGCTGATGGCACCTGGCCACACGGTTCGGGGCATGACAGAACTCCGCGAGCTGCCCCGAGCAGCACCAGGCTATGGAGGTCACCTGTGTTCCGCATCTGCGGAATGGTTCGTCCCTACTTGATCGCCCGCTTGCCGCTGAGGATCTTGGTCACGTAGACGTTCCCCTCCGACTGGGCCATGCGCTGACTGAATTGGTACCCCGTCGTCTGAATGCGTCCGGTAACTGTGTCGGTGACTGTGTACCGGTACTTCTCCAGGCTGGTCGTGTGGAAGCCGGCAGTATCGATGTTCTCCTGCACGTCCACACGGAACCGCTCGCGCGTCACTGGCGCGTCCGGCAGCTCCGGGCCCAGCCCTTCGGCCATCCGCCGCGCCGCCGCGACTCGCTCACGGAATGGCAGCTTCTTGATCTCCTGCCGCTGCTGCTTCTTCAGCGCTCGGGATTCCTTGGACATGGCGGACCTCCCTGCCTCCCCGTGCAGCACCAGCCTACGAGCGCCACACAGCTGGTGCACCACACTGTGTATCCCCGCAGCCACAGCGGCAGGTATTGAGACCGCCCGCACGCGAGACACTGGCCCGACCGCCGTGGCCACGATCGACTACGGCCCTGATCGCCATCTCCGGCCCAACCGGCGGCATCGCGAAAGTGCTCACTATCGCCCAGAGGCGCACGGGAAGGATGCCCATGCCAGATGTGCGAAGTGGCCGCAGATGTGCGTATCGGTGACTACCGTTTCTTCTCCGGTGATCGACAGGGGGCGGGTGTGCAGACGACGTCGCCGCGTAAGGGCGAGAACATGTCGCTCTTTACCGATCCACGCGAGGCGCTGCCAGCGGCGGCAGCCGCCCCTCAAGCCGGGCGGCAGGCTGGTGTACTCCACTCTCGCCCACTACCTGAACGGGGCGCCCGCCCAGCCCGATGCAGTAGTTGCCGACATCCCGGCAAAGACACCAGGCGGCGAAGCCACCACGATGCGCCGCTGGGTCCTCCAGGAGCATGTGTGGACCAAACTGCTCGACGAGGCCGGATTCACCAACATGACAGTGGACGTGTTGCCCGCCACTGTCGGGCCGCGCACCGCCGACACGCTGCTGGTGAGCGCCTACCATCCGTCCTAGAGCAGGGCAGGCCGACTCAGCTGTCGAGATGACACGATCCTGGTCACTCGGGCGAGTGATTGACAGCAAAACGACCGCCCCGACACCAGCTGCCTCGGCCAGGAGCAACGCCTTGGAGCGGCCGCGGTACGACGCCAGCCCCGCCAGTAAGTGCCAGCCGTCGACCGCGCTTCTTGCTGGGGCTGTATCAGCACCGGGTCGGCAGGCGGTACGAGGCTGACTGGCACCGTCCTGCGCGCCGCGAGGAGGATGTCGTCACGGCCTCACGGTCGACATCGATGCCTCGCCCTTCTCAAGGGAGAGACGCGGGCCCCGGAGGGAGAGTTGGCCATGCCCGGTCCGGGGCCCGACTCGGGGGGAGCCACACGGTACCGAGAGTGCGGCCTGCCCGTCACGTGAGCAGAGCCGTTCGCGGTGGCCGGGCTCGCCCGGGGCGGAGAGGTCGCGTGCACGCGGAGGGCCCGTGCCGGGTGAGTCCGGCACGGGCCCTGGCACAGCCTCCCATGCGGCTACGCGACTGCCCACTCAAGTCCGAAGTCGGCTAGGAGCTGTCCGGGCGATCATGTAACCGCCCCGTGCCTGGGTCGTTGCTGTGGGCATGGGGCGGGGCGATCTAACAGATGCCGAGTTGCAACGGTTGCGACCGTTCCTGCCGGTGAGCAATGGACGTTGTGGCCGATGGCGGGACCACCGACAGGTGGTCGATGGGATCCTGCATCGGGTGCGGACCGGAGTGCAGTGGCGGGATCTTCCCGAGCGGTTCGGCCCCTGGAAGACCGTCTATGAACGCCACCGGCTGTGGTCGGCCGACGGAACGTGGGAGCGTCTGCTGCAGCAGGTCCAAGCCGCTGCCGACGTCGCGGGCGAGATCGACTGGGACATCTCAGTGCGTTGTGGCAAAGGGAGTCCCTGTTCGATGAGCAGGGGCTTCTTCGTGTGCGGGGCATGATCGCCTTGGGGTAGGGGCAGGCAGCGGACGGCTTGTTGTGGATCGAGGAGGGTGCGATGCCGTCGGTGCTGGGGTTGATGGAACAGCGTGAGGCGCGGGCGAGGCAGGATCTGGAGTCCTGGACGGAGGTCCTGGAGCAGGCTCAGGCGGAGGTGGATGCCGCGCGGGAGCGGGTCGAGCGGGCCCGGGTGGGGCGTGAGGAGCTTGTGTCGGTGCTGGCCGGGGAGAGTCCGGTGAATACGCCGGTTCCGGTGCCGTCCGGTGGTGAGATGGCTGACGCCGTGGGATCGGGCGGCCCGGGCGCGGGGCATGGTGAGCGGCCGCCGGACTGGCGGTCAGGCATGGGTGGACGCATACGCAGAGATACTGCTCAACTGATGAGGCAACGGGCTTCCTTGGTCGTGCTGGTGTCGTAACCGCGTCACTACCAAGGGGCCCGTTCTCTCATGCCCACGACCGCACCCGAACCTCCGTCCAGATGATCACCCGCTGCCGCTCGAACATGATCCGGTTTGCCACAACGCACTCAGTGAGTGCTGACACCGGTTGTCGATCGGGAGCGACAGCGCCCGGTGTCCGTGGAGAGTGATATCGCTGAGTTTTGACACCACTTGGGTGCTTGCAGTGGGAGAATCGGAGTGCTCTCCATTGTGAGGGGGTGGGGCCGGTGCCACCCCCTTCGCTGGCTGGGTCACCTGGAACTCCTCGTCGTCGAGGTCTTCGCGGGTCATGGTGTCCATGAGCGCGAGTGCGCTGTCGATCTCCTCGTCGCTGAGCTCGACGGGCGGGGGCAGCAGTCTCCGGGGCCCTGATCTTGTCGGGCCAGCGCATCGCGTGCAGCACGATCACGTCGTCCCGCACCCGCAGCAGGCCCAGCCGCTCCCGGCCGGACCAGGCGTACTTCGCGACGGCCACCTTGCGGCTCCGGTCCAAGCTGCAGGACCTTCCCCTGCCGACGGCCAAGGCGATCGAGATCGTCGCGTTCGTGCCGCTGGACTCCGTCGACCCCCTGAAGATCGGCGAGGGCTACTACCTGACGCCCCGCGGACAGGTGGCCGCGAAGCCGTACAAGCTGCTCCGCATGGCCTTTCTTCCAGGTGGTACTGGTGGAAGCGGATCGAGTGGTCCTCGGTGGCGCTGGCCACGGTGATCGGCACGGTGACCTTCTCTGAACCAAGGGCCTTTGACGGTGGGCTCGCCTGCCCAGGCCATGCCGACGGCCTTGCGTGCCCTGGCTGGGGTGGGGCCGTCCTGGCGGGCGGTCGCGTTCAGGGAGCCCCTTTGCCGGCTCTGGTCTGCCAATAGGCGGCGCATTCACGGGTGACGCGGATGTCGGGGTGGTCTGGTCCCAAGACACGGAGGGAGTCCTCCAGCAGTTGCGTGAAGGCGGTCGCCGCCCCGTCTGCGTCGCCCGCCATGCCTTGGCAGTGGGCGAGGTGACCTCGCGCAGAGAGGGTGTCGGGGTGCTCCCGGCCCAGGAGGCGTACACGCCCGGCTACCACTTCTTCGGCGGCGGCAACAGCGCCCACGGGGTCGCCAGCCTTCCTCAGGGACGACGCGAGCAGGTCCCAGGCTGTGATCGTGTCGGGATGGTTGTACCCCAGTACCCGCACACGAGCCGCCAGGAGCTTCTTCCACGCAGCTGCAGCGCCGGAGTGGTTTCCCGCGTCTTCACGCCAGTGAGCGAGGACGCCCATCGTCGTCAGGGTGTCAGGGTGGTTCGGGCCGAGCATGCGCAGGCAGGCCTCCAGGAGTTCCTCCTGTGTGGCTGCCGCGCTGGCTGGATCTCCGGCCTTACCCCTGTTGTAGGCAAGGCTTGCCCAGGCGCGCAGGGTGTCGGGGTGGTCCGGTCCCAGGACCTGTGTGCGTTCCTTCAGCAACTGTGCGGCCGCGCCAACTGCATCTTCCTCCATCGTCCGTTGAGGAGCAGGAGTGCCTCGGGATGCGGATGCAGGGGAGTTCGGCGCCAGTTGCCGGTCCAGTTGGTCAGATTCGGATGCGACTCTCGCCTCACCCTCCTCATAGGCGCCGGCAAGGTTGTTGCGGGTGTTCAGGGTGTGGGGATGGTCTGCGCCCAGTATCCGCAACTGGTCTGCGAGGGTCTGCTCGTACAGGGGGATCGCGCGGGCCAGATCCCCCGCCTCGTCATAGGCGCCAGCGAGGCTGTTACGGGTGTTCAGGGTGTGGGGGTGGTCTGCGCCCAGTACCCGCAACTGGTCTGCGAGGGTCTGCTCAAGCAGGGGGATGGCGCGGGCCGGATCCCCCGCCTCCTGGTGGGCGACGGCGAGGTTGTTGCGGGTGTTCAGGGTGTGGGGGTGGTCTGCGCCCAGTATCCGCAACTGGTCTGCGAGGGTCTGCTCAAGCAGGGGGATGGCGCGGGCCCCTCAACCACCATTTAGCGATCACCACTGAGACTGTCTCGATGTGTAGCAGGCTCTGTCTGGTGTGATCTGTCAGAGTCTTCTACCATCAGAGGACTGATTGAGGGCGTCTCCCCGGGGGGGCCCGGACCGTTCACGGTCCGGACCACATCCCGGGGACACACCGTCTCAGCCAACTACCGTCTTCGGTGGTCGGGCTGAGACGCGTGTCTCGGAGCGGCCACCCTTCGCAGGAGGATGTCGGCCTTGCGCTCCGGACTTTCGACGCGGATTTTGCTCCTTGCCTTGGTAACTAGCCTTTCGCTACTGGTGGCCTTCGTCGCTGGTGTGCTGTCTTGGGCAGTAGACGGAAGCGTGCCACGCGCAGTGCTCTACGGCGGTGGGGCGTTTGTCGTGTGGATGACCCTTTCTATCTCCCTCTGCTCAGCTCTAGGCCTCCTCGACACGAGCATCGGGCAGCTATGACGGTTGGGGCAGCGAGGGGCGATGCTCCTCCCGCCCTGCCGTGGCCGTCTGACTGCCAGCGGGAATGATCGTCGGAGGTGTGTCGGCTCCAGGATTTCGCCGGCTTCGGTGACCAGCCCTGGGGCGGTCATGTCGTGGTAGCCCCGTGCCTACGCCTTCTACGACCTGCACCGCCCGGCCTACCACGCCTACGCCGCCGCACGCCTCCCGCAAGAGGAGGCCCTGCTCAGTCCCGCGATCGGCGCGAGGTCTGCGAGCGGTTCGCCTTGTGCTCGCTGGCGCACGACGACGTGGTGTCTATTTCCCATCGACACGGGCGTGGCGCCCCGGTAACTCCCGGCCCACCTCAGAACCGCGCGCCCCCGCGCCTACAAGCACCCCGCGCGGCTCACTGTCACGCCTGACGGCGCTCGCTAGAGCGGGCAGTCACCGGTCGGGCAGCTTGCGACGGAGCATGTCCATCGACTTCTTCATGTCCTCGAGCTGGCCACCGTGGACCCGCAGGCGCCACTGCATGTGCTGCATACGCGCGGACATCGCAAGGGAGGCGTACGTCTGTGCCAACTGGGCCGCCCCCACCTGGCCCTCCTGCGCCCTCTTCGCCCAGATGAGAGCCATCTTCTCGTACCCCTCGGCACGCTTGGGCGCTTCGCTCTCGGTCATCCCCAGCCCCCTACAGATCAACAGGACCTCCCGTTGTACCGAACGCACCGCCAGTGGGTGCGCCAGTCTGGGGAGTTTGGCGTCATCTAGCCTCCAGCGAGACACGCTGTCCTGCGGGGTCAGCTACCAGGTGGGAGGCAGGATCAGTCCGGTCGGCAGAGACGACCCGCTCTGCGGCAGGCCATCCGGGCCGTACCCTCAGCATCTGCCAAGTCGACCGTGCCGCCGGTGAACTGCGCACCGGAGAAGTCGACCGCGCCGGCGTTGAACGGCGCACCGGTGAAGATGACCTTGCCGCCGGTGAAGGCGGTCCTCACATTGGAGCTGCAACGCTGAACAAGCTCACTCATCGGCTCAGCGGTACTTTCAAACCGTCTTCACCATGGCCTCGGCCTCTCCTGGGCAGCCGGCCAGCTCCCCAGCATGACGGATGTCTTCGTTGGTCAGGCTGCGCGCGAGGGTGATTGCATCGTGGAGCACGTCGGCGTCGCCCGCGTGGATCGACGCGAAGTAGCACGTCAGGGCCTCGACGCTCTCGCCCGTGGCGGTGAGCAGGTCACAGAGCGGGCCGTACGCCTCTTCGACCCCGCCCTCGGCTGCGGAGCGCAGGAGCTCGGCCACGGTCTGAGGGTCGCGCTTGCCCCACCACAACCGTGCCTGGTTTGAACCGGGCGTGAGCGTCCCCGTCGTCGGCTGCCTCCTGGAACAGTCGCTCTGCCTCAGCCAGGGCTTGGGTAACCCCCAGCCCGTCGGCAAGGAGATGACCGAGGCTGCGCTTACCCGCGGGACTGCCCGCCACGGCGGCTTTGGAACCAGAAGGCGGCGCCGGAGAGAAGCGGTCCCCGGCCATCGGCGCCCTCGAGGCCGTTCTGTAAGAGGGGCGCGCGGCCCGCATCCACGTCATCTACAACGGACTTGCCACCACCGGCGGCGCCTCATCCCCGGTGCCCGCGAGCAGTTCGCCACCGTCATCCTCGCCCGCGTCAGCGCCGGTACCTGGCAGCGGCTCGCCCCGATAGTCGACCCCGTCCCCAGGAGCAGCCCGTTCCCGGGCCGCGTCCACGTCGTCCAGGACGGCACCGCCCACCCAGCCCAGGCGGTGCTGATGACCGACGCCGAAGCCACCAACTGGCTCACCCCACTGCGGCCGGGGGGATCTGACCCACGTCCAGACACACCACGGGCCCCGGGAATGACATGCCCGGGGCCCGAGTTTATGGAGTCACCGCCCGACCCCACGACTCAGGCCTGCACGTCACGCGCCCGGCGACCCGCCTGCGATGCCGCGAGATCAGAGCAGGGGGAACGTCTTGGCGAATCTGATGTACACCAGGGTTATGAACACTCAAGAAGCGTTCTGCGTGCGATGTGGCAGCGCAGACACCAGAGTGACCCGCCTCGACCAGACCAGCGCGGACGGTGCCTGCTTCCGCTGCGACAAGCCTTTCCAGGCCACGCCGTGCCAGCGATGCGGAGGCTTCCGCATCGACGGCTCCTTCGGCGTCTCCGGCTCGCGATTCGAGAACCTACCGGAGACTGTGAAGTGCTGGGACTGCGGGCACCGTAACCCGCTACGCGATCCTGGCCCGGAGTAGACGAACACTCGGCTGTCGGTCCCTCTCCGTACTCTTGGCGCTCAGCCGCTTGGGCTACGCGGCCCGCGCTGGGCCTTGAATCACGGGAAGGGGGGACGCGCAGTGACATCGATCTACCTCTCCTCCGACAACCCCCGGTGGGTGCCGAAGACCGAGGCCGACCTCCAGGCCGCCGTTGACGGCGGCCTGTTCGAGGAAAGCCTTCACCGCTCAAGGACGCGGACCTGCGTGAAGCAAACCTGACAGGCGCGCTGAACCTGCAAGCAGAGCAGCTGGCTACCGCCATCATCGACTCGACCACCAAGCTCCCCTCGCGTCTTGCCCAGGTACCAGCCGTCAAGGAGCGCATCGCCGAACTTGCCCACTCCCTATAGGTGCCTATTTTTGGACGTCCAGCTCACGCACCGCAAAGGGACGGAACTAGGCGAGAGTGCGCCGTTCGCGAAATGTGCGGCGCACTCTCAAGCGGTGGTGTTGAGGAGGCTGGTGCCCAGCGGGGTCGTGGTGTGGAGGGCGGTGTTGTGGTGGCGGACGGTGGTGGTCAGCCCGGCGGTGCGTAGAACAGTCGCATGCTGGCTGGCGCTGGCCGGGGAGATACCGGCGTGGCGGGCGAGTTCGGTGGTGGTGCAGCCGGGACGATGGGCGATGGTCCATAACACGATGGCCCGGGTGTGGCCGAGGAGCGTCGTCATGGAGTTGGGGACGGTGCTGAGGACCTGTGCGGTCTCCGTAGGCGGCAGAGCGAGGTCTGTGTCGTCATGGCGGACGGGGTAGGCCAGATACGGCTGAGGTTCTGCGCTCACGCCCAGTACAGGGGATGCGACCCCGAAGACCGATGGAATCAGCAGCAGGCCGCAGCCGGAGAGATGAATGTCGTCGTCCGCACCGTTAGCCATGGCGAGTTCCAGCACAGGCGGCTTCCACTTGATATGGCGGGGGTTGAGTCCGGACAGCAAGGCATGGAGTCCGCCGTGGGCGGCCTGACGTCTACGCAGCGCTTGGTCCGCAACGGCGAGGGCATCAATGCGCTGCTGGTAGGGAGCGATGACGTGCTGGTGCACGTGGGCTGCGACATCGGTCAACTCCAGCAGCATCTCTTTGTCACTGCCGAGCGACTGCGTCCAGGCCGGCACCGGACGCTGATGGTCGCGGCTAGCCCAGACCTCCATGTCCTTCCGGACACGGCCAGCAGACATAGCCCGGATCTGATCCAGCACCTCTCCGATGTCCTTGGCCGCCGGGAGTCCGAGGAAGCCCACCGACCAGCCCGTTGACGGGATCAGATCGAACAACTGCTGCACCCTTGGGGACAGGCGCCGCAACGATTCCCGCCTCCAGGGCCCGAACCGGGTCGGATGGCTGCGTTCCTGCAGTTGCCGCAGCGCGATGTTCAGCTCAAGCAAAGGACGGGGTGCCTCCGCGAAACGGGTGCGGGCCATGTCCTCGGTTGTGAAGTGGATGCGTACCGGCATGGCACGGAGCATGTCCAGGATGTCGTTATTCGGGCTAGCTCAAATCACGTCGACGCTCGATCAGCCGCTCAGCCATCCTGGCCAACATCCCATCGGATCGAAAACAAGCACTGAGCCCACCGGCAGTCGGAGGGCACGACACCCGCCTCTGGAGGTACTCATCATGAAGAACACAGGACGTAGGCTCTCTCTGGCTGTAGCCGCCAGTGCCCTGTCCTTATCGACTGTCTTCACCATGGCCGGCAGTGCACAAGCCGCAGCCACCAACTGGAACGCGACCGACACTCAGGCCGACGTCGTGGGAGCCTGGGCCCACGGCGACTATGCGCTCATCGGTGGCAGCAACGGCGATTGGACCGTGCACGCGACCGTCGAGGACACCAAGGGCGACGGCGCAAGCGCGCGTATGTACTTCCGTTGGCGTTTGATCAATGGGGGATTCAGCGACTCCTGGCGGATCACCGCTTCGGGCAAGGGCAACACCACGTCCGCCAGTGACAGCCTGTACCGCTGGGAGGCCGACACGGAGCAGCCCTTCGAGGTGAAGGAGTGCATCGTCGACAACGGCTGGGAAACAGATTGCGGTGGATGGGACGTACCGCACCCCTTGAACTGATCAGGGAACCGACGAAATGCGGCTCCCGAGGTGACGGAATGCGGGGAGCGGATGCAGCGGGACGTACGACCGCCGCGTGTCCGTCGGCGCTCGCGCCGCGCTGGGTTCCCAGACTGGGAACGCGGGACCTGCTCGGGGATCTTGGGGCGCTCCTGGAAGGTGGACTCGGTGGCCAGCGCCAGGACCCAGTTGGTTCCCAATCTGGGAACCGACCGTGACCACCCATACCGACGACACCGGCGTACCGGAGTTCACCGGGAGACCCCACAACCCTTCACGGGATGCTCACGCCCCTGGGGGTCGCATTTCAGGAGGTCAGCGAATTCCGTCGGTTGGCCCTGCGCACCGCCGCCGGTAGTTCCAGTGAAGTTGACGCGCCATCAGACCCACGACACTTGCGGGCGTTGAAACACGAGGTCTGTTCACCATGTTGCACCCCCCCCGGCGGCTCGGGGCGTCACCCGAAAGTGAGTAACAGCGCTTCGCCCGGCCGACACCCGTTGTCCCTGCGCACTGCCGGACCGGCGGGGAAGGGCACGGTCACCCACCAGCCTTCAACGCCGACCGCGGTTCCGCTCTACCGGACCCGCTTTACTGGTGAAGAGTCAGTATTCGAATCATGCAGTACTCGGTGCACGTGCCGTCGGCGATCCGCTGCGTAAACGGCGTTTGGCCGTGCGCCTATCCGCGGTTCGAGCAGTCGTGTATGCGGTCCGTGGGCCCGGTCGGGTGCGGTCGTCCGTTCTCGGGCTGGGTGTGCGGGGATGCGGGGCCGCAGGGAGCGTTGTACCGGCGGTTGTGGCGGCGTTCTGCGAGGGAGAGCAGGGTGCTGGCGATGGTGAGCGCGACGGCCAGGAGAAGAGGGAGTGCGGCGCTCGTGCTGATGAGGGCGCCGGCGGCTGCTGTTCCGGCTGATCCGGCGGTGATCTTCAGAGCGCCGACCCAGACGAAGATCTGTCCGCGGGCGTTGTCGGGGGCGTATTCGTTGCGGGCGGCGAGGGTGGCGGCGAAGAAGTAGGCGTTGGCGATGCCGGCGGCGGCGTAGGCGGTGACGGCGAGCGGGAAGGAGGGGGTGAGAGTGATCAGGAGGAGGGTGGCGGCGACCGTGGCGGCGAGGTGGGTGGTGAGCCGGTCGGCTTCGGTGTGGGAGGGGCGGATCATGACGCCTGCGGATCCGGCGAGGTTGCCCAGGCCGTAGGCGGCGGTCAGGATGCCGGCTGCGGCGGCGCTGACGCCGAGGGTGTGGGTGCTGGAGACGGCGGTGACGGGCAGGGCGGCGACGCTGAAGGCGACGGTCACGGTCAGATACAGCGTGCGGCGCAGGGGGCCGGAGGCGAGGATGCCTGTGAGGGTGCGGAGGGGGCGGGGGACGTCTGCGGTCTTGCCGGGAGCAGGGGCGTAGGGCAGGAAGCGGATGACGGCGGCGGCGATGTAGCAACCGGCAGCCAGGGTGAGGGCTGCGGTGGCGGGTGAGGCCCAGGCGGAGACGGCGGCGACGAGGGTGGGGCCGACGGTTCCGCTGATGCCGTAGGTGGCCACGTCCCAGCCCTGGGCGCGGCGTTGGCGTCGCTGGCTGGGGCCGGCGATGGCGGGCAGGCGGCTGCTGATGCCTCCGGTGAGCAGAGGTCCGAAGAGGCCAGAGATGGTCAGGAGGACGGCGGTGACGGCGGGGTGGGTGTGGGGGTAGAGCAGGACGGCGGCGGCGAGAGTGGTGCCGTGGGCGAGGGAGGCCGCGGCGATGACGGTGCGGCTGTCGCGGGCGGTGTCCAGGCTGCGTGCGACGAAGGGGCCCAGGAGGTGGGGTGCGGTGATGCAGGCGCCCAGGGCGCCGGCCAGCCAGCCCGAGCCCCCGCTGGTGTTGACCATGAGCACGATGGCCACGACGGCGCCGCCGTCGGAGGTGCGGGCCAGTGTCGCGGCGATGACGTAGCGGGCCAGTGGGCCCCAGCCGGGCTCGTCGACGGGGTGGTCGGTGCTTGGGCGCATGGCCGCGCGCTCTCCTGTGGTGATGGCGGGCAGAGGAAGGGCGCCGCCCCCTCAGGTCGAGGGGGGGCGGCGGGCTGTCACGTGGTGAGCTGCAGCTGCTCGATCACGGTGGCGAGGTGGGCGCGTTCCTTGGCGTCCAGGCCGCGCAGGGGCAGCGGGAGGTTGCGGTGGGCGGTCAGACCGAGGTGGGCTGCGGCCGCGGCGACGACGCGCAGGGATCCTCCGTGCTGGGCGAACAGGTCCCACAGGGGCTGGAGGCGCTGGGATTCTTCGAGGGCCTGCTCGTGTCGGCCGGCCTGGGCTGCGCGGGTGAGGGCGAGGGCCGGCTGGGGGAAGGTGCCGCCGATCACGGAGTACCAGGCGTCGCAGCCCGCGTGCAGACCTCGCGCTGCGGCGGCGTCTCCGCTGATGCCCACGGTCACCGTCTCGGGCAGGAGCCGGCGCAGATGCTCGACACGGGCCCGGGCCTGTGCGGGGTCGTCGGGAAGGGCGGGGATCTTGATGGATGCCACCTGCGGCAGCCAGGCCAGGCGGGTGTACAGCTCGTCGGTGAAGGTGAAGTGCGTGGTGCCGGGGTTGTCGTAGATCACCAGGGGGACCGACAGGTTCGCGGTGACCTCTTCGAATAGGCCGAAGACGTCGTCGTCCGTCAGTGGCTGGTAGGACACCGGCGCCAGCAGGACTCCGGCGGCGCCGGCGTTCTGGGCGTCCTCAGCCGTCTGGAGCACCTGGCGGGTGCGCAGGGCCCCGATGCCGACGATGACCGGCACCCCGTCGGCGTGCTCGACGGCGATGCGGGCGACACGGGCGCGTTCCTTGAGGGTCAGGTAGGCGTAGGAACCGGTGGAGCCCAGTGCCCCGATCGAGTCGACGCCGGCGGTGGCGAGCCGTCCGACCAGCGAGGCGAACGCCTTCTCGTCGACGCTGCCGTTGCCGGGAATGGGGGTGAGCGGGAAGGCGCTCAGGCCGGTGAACAAGACGAACCTCCAGGGGCTGCGGGTGGCCTTCAGTGGTGAGCTGCACCTTGCCCACCGTGTGCGGTGCCGTTGTGGCAGGCGGGCCGGGGGTGGTGCTCAGGCGGTGGTGTCGGGGTGGGCGGGGCTGAGGTAGTGCACGGTGCTCTGCTCGCAGTGCGGCTGGAGCAGGGCCTGCAGCTCGTTGGCCGCGGTCTTGAGCAGGTGCCCGTCGCGGGTGGCGGCGACGGTCTCCAGGACGAATGCGACGTGCGTGGAGGCTTCGGTGACGCGGGTGCGGTGGGCGTCGCGGTGGTTCCAGTGCCGGGTGAGCACGTCGGTGGAGTCGGTATAGATGATCTCGCCGGGCTTGGGGTTCTCGACCGTGTCGGGTTCGCCGAGCGGGGTGAAGGTCTCGCTGCCGTCGGCGTAGCGGATCTCGACACCGTCGGTGACGTGGTCGAGGTCGAAGGCGCCGGAGGGCAGGCCGTGGCGGACGGAGACGGCGTTGTAGGAGTCGACGGCCGGGTTGATCCGGGGCAGGGTGCCCTTCTTCGCCATGCGGCGGCCGAGCGCGTCGACGCTAGGGCGGATGCGGCGGGGGTTGGTGCCAAAAGAGCGGTAGGCGGTGTGCCATGCCTCGATGCGCGGATCGCTCTCGTCGGCGGGCTGCCAGGCACCGCCGGCGAGCTGCGCCTCCAGGTCCTCCAGCGCGCTGGAGGTCGCGGGCCAGGGCTCGGTGCCGCGCAGGCCGGTGGCGGTGACGATGGCGATGAGGGTGTCGGGGAAGGCGTCGGCGACAGCGGGGCTGATATGGAAGATGGTCATCGCAACGGGATCCGTTCCGTGAGGGCGAGCGGGGTCAAAAGGTCGGTCAGGCTTTCCAGGTACCGGTGCGGTCCAGCCGGCGCCTTTGCTGGGCTGCGGCGGACGCGTCCAGGCCCTGGCCGCGTCCGGTGAGCCGGCGGGCGGTGTCGGCGCGCTGCGCGACGGGCTTGTGGTCGTCGTACTTGAACTTGGCGCGGACCTCGGTGACGTCCAGGCGCAGACCGCGGATTCCGGAAAGCATCCGCCCGTAGGGCGGGCGGCCGGCCTCGATGGGTGCGTGGTCGCCGTCCGGCTGAAAGTGGGCCATCTGCCGACGCAGCAGCTCGGCCTTGACCTCGGGCTCGTCGACGATGGTGGCCTGGCAGGTGAACTGGACGGCCGCGTAGTAGCTGGTGGGGACGCCGACGGTGGGCGGCACGTCCGGCTTGGCGCGCCAGGGGCCCGGGACGAAGGCGTAGTCGCCGGTGACGGTGAACGTGACGTTCGGATCGACCTCGATCGTCTCCCAGACGGGGTTGGGCCGAGCGAGATGGACCAGCAGGGCTGTGCCGTCGACGGTGAAGTGGGTGGGCACGACGATCGGGGCGTGTCCCAGCAGGCCGTTGACGCTCAGGATGCCGAAGTCGTGACCGTCGGCGATCCAGGTCTGCCATTCGGCGTCGTCCAGGGCGGCGTCCCAGGGCTGGATGAACATCACGGAGGTCCTTCCGCACGGTGTGCCGGGCCGCTCAGGTGAGGGCGAGGAGACTGACGGCGACGGCGGCGGTGCCCAGGCCGATCAGCTGACCTCGGTGCATCCGCTCGGCCAGGACACTGCGGGCGAGCAGGACGGTGCCCGCCGGGTACAGGGCGGTGATCACCGCGACTACGGCCAGGTCACCGCTGCGGGCGGCGAGCAGGAACAGCAGGTTCGCCACCGCGTCCAGGATTCCGGCGGTCGCCGAGATCGCGTACGCGGGCCTCTCCGGGCCCAGCCGCCGGAACATCACACCCGCGGCGGCCAGCGTGACCGCGGAGGACACGGCGCGGCCGATGATCAAAGGGCCGACGCCGCTGTCGGACGGCGCCTGGTGCAGGAAGACCAACTGCAGGGCGATGGCCGCCCCCGCGCCGAAGGCCAGCAGCAGCGCGGAACGCGACGGGCGGGCCGACTTCGCGCCGTGCCCGGCGCTGACCAGCACCACGGCCGCCAACGCCAGCGGCAGCCCGATCAGCCCGGCCAGCCCCAGGTGCTCCCCCTGCACCAGCCCGACACCGACCGGCATCATCGCCGAGACCAGCGCCGTGATGGGCGACAGCACGTTCATCGGGCCGATCGCGAGCGTGCGGTAGAGCAGGGCGAACGCGGCAGCCGACGCAACGCCGGAAGCGACGCCCCAGGCGAGCGTGGCAGGAGCGAACGAGGCACCGAGGAAGGGCCACAGCAGCAGCTCGACCGTGAGCGACGCCGGCGCGGCCACCATCACGGTGCGCAGGACATGAGCCTTGCGGGCGCCGAGACCGCCGAGGAAGTCGGCGCATCCATAGGCCAGAGAGCTGCCTAGGGCCAGCAGCAGAGCGATCACAGAAGGTACATCCCTTACTATCAATGGAACGACTACACCGTACAACGCACCGACCGGAAGTCGTCAACCAAACGACCGCGCGGTCCAGTACAGTGGTCCACTGTCTGAAGAGGTGAGAGAGATGGCCGAGACCGAGGCGGCGCTGCGGACACTCGCGCACAACGTCCGCGCGGCCCGCACCCGCGCCGGACTGTCCCTGGACGAACTCGGCCGCCGTGCCAAAGTCAGCAAGGGCGCCCTGGTCGCCCTGGAAAGGGCACAGGGCAACCCCAACTTCGCCACCCTGGTCCGTCTCGCCGACACCCTTGGGATCTCGGTGTCCGCACTGATGGAAGGGCCGGCCGAAGGCCGCGTCAGAGTCGTGTCCGCCGACGCCGTCATGCCTCTGTGGGCCGGAGAGAAGGGCGGCGAGGCCCGGCTCATGCTGACCACGTCGGGAGCGGCCCCGGTCGAGGTGTGGCGCTGGAGGCTTGAACCCGGCGAGGAGTACCCCAGCCACCCCCACCAAACCGGCGTCGTGGAGACCGTCAGCGTCACCGCCGGAGAGATGGTCCTCGTCGTCGACGGCACAGAGCACCCGGTCGAGGCCGGTCAGACCGCCACCTTCGACGGCGACGTCCCCCACACCTACCGCGGCTCAGGCACCCAGACATGCCACCTGATCATGACCGTTCACCTGCCCCCGGGCCGCGCATAGCGCCATGCGGGCGAGCCGCGGCGAGGTAGTCGGACCAGTTCTCGCCGGCCATGGCTGCGAAGCGTTCTGCGGTTCTCGGCTGGATGCCAATCAAGTCGGAGAGGACGACGGGTGGCAGGTCGGCGAGCGCTTGCATCATGGCCGTGTTCCGGGCTGCGCGGGCGGGCAGGCCGTAGCGTTTGAGTTTGTCGGACAGGCCCGCAGGGTTGCGGGGGCGCCCGGGGGCTCGGCCCGGTAGCAGGTACCTGATGGCTTGGTTGCCGTGCCGGGATCCGTCTGCGAGGTGGTCGTCGATGAGGTGGGCGAGCTTCGGGGGCAGGACGACGGGGTGGCGGATGATCTTCAGGTAGGTGTGATCCGCGTCGTGGTGGAGGTGGTCGGTGGTGAGTTCGACGATGCGGGTCAGAGGGAGGGCGTAGAGGCGGATGAGGGCTGCGGCGATGCGAACGTCCGACGGAAGCGTGGGGTCGTTCAGGCACCAGCGTAGTTCCTTGTAGTGGTTTTCTTCGATCTGGAACTGGCCGGGGAGCTGGGAGGGTGGGTGTTCGATGGTCAGGCCGGCCCGGGTGAGGTGGCGGGCGCCGGCCCAGCGGATGAAAGGGATGGAGCGGGCTCGCAGGGTGGGCCTGGAGATTGCCCAGAGGTCCAGGTCTTCCTGTGTGAGGTCCTGGAGGATGTGTTGCTTGGGTGTCCAGCCAGGTGAGGAAGTCGATGGCGGCGCGGATGTTGGCGCAGTCGCCCTTGTGGGCGGTGTAGGTGTAGCGGCCGCGCGCCGAGCGTCGGCGGGCGTCTCGGATGATGTGCCACTCGGCGAACGGGCGGATCAGGGTCGCCTGATGTCCCGGCAGCTTGGCCAGCGTGCGGGCCGTCCAGTTGATGAGCAGGGCGAGGTTCTCATCGCGTGGCGGAAGTAGGCCTGCGGTGGTGAGCAGGCTGCGGACGTAGGTGGTGGCGTGTCCTTGGGGCAGCGCATCCAGGGCCGCGTGGTCGAGTTCGTCGGGCGCGGTTACCAGCTGGCCCAGGAGGCGCGCGGCGGGGCTTCGGCGCAGCCAGGCCAGGACCGGGTAGGGGTTGGGAGCGTTGCTGAGTACATCGGCGAGCGGCCGCAGGGAGGCGTCGAAGGTGGTTCCGTCGCGTGAGAGCAGGCTGGTCACCTTGGCGAGCAGGGTGCAGCGTGGACAGCGGCGTCCCGGCAGGAGATCAGCCGGTTGCTGGCAGGACGAGCAGTAATCGGGCCGCTCGTCGGGGAAGCGGGGTAGGCCCGGGACGGGCTCTTCGGGCGGTCGTCGGCAGCCGATGCGCAATTCCATCAGCTCACTCGCGCGCACGCCTGAGACGGCGGCAGCGGTAATGATCGCGGCAGTGCGGACGATGCCGACCAGGGCGACGGCCTGGAGCCGGGACAGTGGCAGGGTCCAGGGCACTGACGATGTTCCGTCGACTGCGGGGACCGGGTCCGCGTCGCGGCCGAACGGTCTCTCGACGCCGACCCGTGCGAGGGCAGCCTCCAACGCCGGCCTCATGGTGGGCAGCCACGGGTGGCAGAACTGGCTCAGCCCGGCCCGGCGGGCGAGGGTGCCCATGGCCACCGGGAGAAGAGGATCGTCCTCGGCCCAGCCCTTTTCCAGGCGTTTCGAGATGTAATGGTCCTCCAACATGGGCAGGGCTGTGCACGTTCGCGTGTACTCGGCGAGGATTTCGCTGAGCTCCCGGACAGGGACGCGGTTCTTGGGGCCGACGCGCCGGAGTCCCTTGGCTCGCCGTGCCGAGTGAAGGTCGGATTCGCGGATCTTGTGTGCCAGGTCGACGGCGTGCGGACCCAGTGTGGACATCAGATAGAGCGCGGCCGCGAGCATCGGCTGCATGATGTCGTCCGCGACCGGTTGGGTCTTGTTCTCATCTCGGCCGCTGGGGGCGGAGGCGGTGGCGCCGCCCCAACAGGTCGCGGTAGTTCACCAGGTCGACAACGACCTGGGCGGCGGATCTCCTGATCGCGTGGCTGTTCTCGCCGATCACGGCTCCGTCCTCATCGAGCACGTAGCGGCGGTGGGCCAGGTATGCCTCGCAGTCCCGGGTGGTGATCTGTTGCAGGCCGCCGGTCGCCCGTTCGCCCAACCAGTTCCGGCCAGTGTCCGCACCATGCCTCGGATCGCCTGGGCGTAGTGGTTGACCGTGCCCGCGGAATCCGCAGTGCCGTGCGGGTGGATCAGGTCCACCAGGCCGGTGGCCAACTGCCGGGCCAGCAACGGGTTCGGCAGGCCGTCCAGCGAGAACGCCGCACGGCTTCCGTCGCTGAACACGCAAGTGATTCCCAGGGGTTGGTCAATCAGCATGGTCGGCATCAAGCAGCCCCGTCCTCGATGTCGTCCTCGAACTCGGCGGTGGCTTCCCGATCGGCGCTTGCGTCGTCGGTCAGTCCGGCTGAGGCCCCGGCGCCCTCGTATGCCTCCCGGAAGATGCGGGTTGTGTCCAAGCGCCGGAGGTATTTTTCCGTGGTGAGGACGGTGGAATGTCCTAGAAGATCACGAAGTACCAGCAGCGGGTCGGCCTTGCTGAGGTAGAAGACCAGGGCGGCGTCGGCATCGGTGTCCCGCACGAGCTTCGCGGCCTGCCGGTAGTGCCCGGTGACCAGGTATTCCAAGGTCCTCATCGAGAAGGTGTGACGGCATCGGTGGGGCCAGACGTGCGGGAAACGGGGTTCGAAGCGGGCCCGGATCCGGTCCGAGGTCCGCTCGAAGACCGTGGCCCAGGCGGTGAACGGGCCTCCACCGTTCTTCACCGCGAGCAGGCACGAACCGCCGTCCGGGGCGACCAAGCGACGCCGCTCGGCTGGCGTCAGCGACTCCCAGGGCCGCCGACACCCGTTGATCAGCCCTCCCCGGGCGTCCGGCTCACTCACCATCAGCGGTTCACCCCACCGCCGTGGCGGCCGCCAGAGCGAGCTGTCCGTCGTGGCGGCCCGGTCCAGCTCGACATAGTCGTGCAACCCGGCCAGGGCCTCGTAAGAGGTCCACGTGGTGCGGAACCGCGGTCGGCTCCGGCGGCAGCGCGGGGATCTCCCAGGGCAGCAGATAGGTGAACTCCTGCAGCTGCATCCCGGTGGCCAGCGCGTGATCCCCGACCGCCCCGTTGCGAGTCAGCTCCCGCCCGTGAAAACCAGTGTCCTGAGAACCGTCCGGGGCGAGCCCCCGCAGCCCCTTGCGGAACAGCTCGGTGAAGTCCGGCTCCAAGTACTTGATCTTCACGTGCGGCTTGGGGGTGCGGCGGACCGCCAGATTCACCTTCACCTCCCGCCCGGTCCCGGCGAACAGGGCCCGCGCGGCCCGGTAGGTGAAGGGCTCGGCCGTCGCGTACTCCTCGTGCATCGCCCACCGGTAGAACAACGACAGGATGCTCATGTGCTGGCCCCACGTCGTCGCCGCGAACCGGGCCGTCAACGGCCTCGCCGCCCGGTGCTCGGCGTACCGGCTCAGCCCTGCTTTCAGCCGTACCCGCGAGTCGAAAAGACCCACCCCGTGCTCAGCCAGGAACTCCATCCACTCCTTGACCACCCGCGCGTAGTTCTCCCACGAGCTCGGAGCCGGCGCCCCGCTGGCCGGGAGCTCACGCAACCACCGGTTCACCACCGCCGTCGGACGCGGTGCGGCCGGGCCGTCCTCGAAGCGCAGATCGTTGTCGATGAGCACGGGCATCCCCTCGGGGATCAGCGGCCGATGCTCGATGTCCCAGGACTGCCAGCCCCGGGACGAGAAGAAGTTCAGGAGCAGCGCGGGATTGCGTCCCGCCCACGTCGGCAGGTGTGTCCTGATACTGGACGGCAGCGCTTCGCGCGTGGGGCGATGCAGCACCAGAACGGGAAGGACCATGGCCAGCGGCCAGGCCATCGCCCGCCCGCGCTTGAGTTCGTACTCCTGGGCCATCACGGCCTGCACCGCACCCACCATCGCCGGATTCAAAAACGCGGCGAAGGCCTGCGGCTGCTGTAGACGGCTAGGCATGGACGGCGCCGACGGTCAGTGCCTGGACTCGCTGCAGGAACTCGGGATGCCATCCCACGCGGGCTTCATCCGCCAGGCAGTGGTGCTGGCCCCGGTGAAAGAAGACCTGGTCGTACTGGTCCCGGATCCGGACCGTGACGCTGTCCAGCACCTGCCACAGCAGCTCTTCGCCTGCGTCCTGCCGGTCCTGCTCACTCGCATCCGCTGGCAGCCGTCGGACCATCCGGGCAAAGAGCCGCTCCCACTCGTCGACCAAGTCGGCCTGGTAGCACTCCAGTTCGTCCAAACCGATCAGGTCGTTGTCGGCCCAGGCCACTGCCTGGTTGTAGGCCCGGTAATAGTCCATCATCGCCTTTTCCAGCTCTGGCCGGCCGAGGTTGACCCACCGCAGCTGATGGACGAAGTACCGCTCGCTGTAGTCCACGCCCTCCTGCTGGGCGGCCTGCCAATCGCTCCGGTCTACCAGTGTGGGAAGCCGGTCGGCGGTGTAGTCATCCCGGATCTGCTCCACCCGTCGCTTCACTGTCTCCACGGAGACGCTCGTCCGGCGCTTCTGCAGCATTTCGACGACCTGGTCGTACCACCACGCCCACAACTGCTCCATAAACGCCGCCTGCGGACCGTCGCCCGACGGGAGAGTGAACAGCAGCCACTTCCGTACGGCCACATCGAGGCCGTCGATGCCAAGAGTGCCGTCGATGACGCGCATGCGCTGAACGAACGTCGCGCGCTCGCTGGCCGACAGGGCGAGGAAGCGTGCCCGGGCCTCGGCAGTCTCCTTCGACTTCGACTCTGCCGCGGCCGTCTCAAGGCGTCGCAGAGCCACATCAGGCTCTCGGCTCGGGCTTCGCAGTGCAGCCGCTGCCGAACCGTCGCGCGCGTGTTGGGTGGTGACGAGCGTCAGCCAAGGCCCCTCTGTATCACCGGGAGCATGGGTGTCCATCCAGGACCGGATCGCGCGCCACAGATCATCATCGCGATCGCCCAGTGTTCGGCTCGATCGTTGGTGGAGCTTGGTCTGCAGCAGGTCGACAGGACGGTCAGCAACCTCCCACGCGACGTCGTCGTGCAACTCGAGGCTGATCGCTCCGTCAGGCCGTTCGGACGACCCGCGCACCAATTCCAGCAGCGCCCACTTCGCCTGATAGAGGTAGCCCAGAGCGGAGGCTGACGCATCGTGAGATACCTGAGAGGCCATGATCCAGTTTCCTCACGTACCACGCACCGTGTCTAGCCACCTGCACGCGGTGGATGTTGTGTTCGACCGTGGCAGGCGCCGGGACTGAGACTGCTTCCGCGACTACAGCGCGGCCAGATAGCGGAAGTTGCTTACGGTGCGGTGCTGGGGTGCGGCATGCCCGAAGTTGAATCAGATCGTCCGAGCAACCTCGATCGCTGCCGATGGGACGGCGCACCCTGCGCGCGCGACGTATCTGCGGCGTCCGGACCGGATCACGGAACGAACGTCCCCCATTCAAGAGGCCCGTGCCTTGGCGATGCGTTCGAGGACGGCGTCCTGGGCCAGGTAGCGATGGACATCGTGCGCCTTGGCGACGCCACCGTTGTACGCCACGACATCGGTAACCCCCACAGCAAGGTGGGAAAGGCCCGCCCCTTTGTTCACGACGTCGTTCGGGGAGTGGAGGTTGGTCCACTCCACCCCGGCTGGCACGGACAGCGGAGCCCCGGGGGTGTGGACGCCCTCCCTCACGCACAGCCAGCTCAGCGGGGACCCGCAGGTAATGAAGGTGGTCACGCCGGGTCCGCCATCGTGCCCGGTGGGCACCTCGCCGCGGCTCAGCATGTCGTAGAACACCACGCTCCCCAGTGAGTGGGCGATGACCACGCGGGCACCCGTGGCGGTCAGCGCCGCCCGGATCTCGGCGCGCACAGCAGCCGCCGTCTCCTCGTGGCGCAGGTAGCCATGGGCTTCGCGGACCACCCACAGCAGGCGCCCGGTCACCCCCCTGCCGGCCACCTGGTCCACAGCGTGCGCACGGCGCAGAATCCGGGGCGTCAGCCGCCCCACCACGCCGAGGGTGTGACCTGCCAGTGGCGAGTCGTCCTCCTCGGCCAAGGCGGACGGGGCGTAGGACGCCAGTGCCTCCAGGATGAAGGCCTCTTCCTCCTCGTCGACGGGGGCGTCGTCAGCCTCGTCCGGTCCCAGACGAATGAAGCGGGTGGCCGTCTTGGGAAAGGCCCCCTGGTAAGAGGGAACGGTGAGCTCGACCGGACCCACCTGCTCGGCATGCTTGGAGGCTGCCACAGCCGCGTCCAGGGTCTTTTGCCACTTGCTGCTCAATCCCGCCGTCGTGGCTGAGGAACCCTGCTTGATTCCGTGCACACCGATGACTTGAAGGGCGTTCACGACTCCCCCCGTTCTTCTCCGCCGAGCCGTGGTGGTGATGGTAACCGTGCGCCGCGGTGCGTACGCCTCTGGTTAGGCTGGCGCAGCGCGTGCAGAGCTGGGAGGGGGAGCTGTGAGCACGGAAGAGCTGGACGGCGTGGTCCGACGGCGGCTGATCGTGGTCGCGATCGACGGATATGACAATCAGCCGGACGGTTTCGAGAGGGCCATCGCCGAGCAGGTGGACCGGATCACTGGCTGGCTGGCCGACCCGAGTCTCGGTCCTGACCGCCGCTTCGAAGTGAGCCGGGCACCCTCGGTACGTACGGTCGACGAGCTCCGTGATTTTCTGCGGAGCGAGAGCCTCGCTGCCGCCAGCTACCAGGAAGCCGTCGTCGTCTACATCACCGGCCACGGCCTGCGCCGTGACGCGACCCGCCACTTCCTCACCCTCCCCGAGACGGAGCCGGACCGCCCGTTCGCCACGGCCTTTCCCACGAGCGAACTCATCACCGCGATCCTCGACAGCGAGGCCGAGCACGTGATGGTGCTCGTCGACTCATGCTTCTCCGGCATCCTGCGCGCAGAACTGCAACCCTTGCTCCTAGCCCTGTCCGACGATCGCCGCAGGCACCATGGGCTCGCCGTCGTTACCGCCGGGGACTTCAAAGAACAACCGTTGGTGGGCTCGTTCACCCTGCGCCTGGCGCTCGCCCGCGAGCGGATGCTGGACGAAGCTGCCGGCTACACCGCCTCCCACCTGTCCTACGCCGAGTGGGAGCAACTCCTGCACCAAGTGGGACAACACGACAACGGCCAAGAAAAAGACCTAATCAGCACCGAGTGGATCGTTCCCAATTCCCGTCAACAGCAGTTGAGCGCCTGCCTGCCCAACCCTCGCTACCGGCCTCTGCAGAGCACGGCCAGCCCGGCGCTGCGCCAGCTCGCCCTGACCTCTGCGGCAGGGATAGAGACGGAAGCGGGCGACGAGCCGGCGCAAGGCTCCCTTGATGAGTTCTGGCTCGAGCGGGCGTCTGGGCGCGCGGCCGCCGACGACCCTGGCTGGTATTTCAGCGGGCGTGCCGAGCTGATGACTCATATGACCGGGTTCTTGCACGGCACAGCTGGCGTCCTGATCGTCACCGGCGCGGCCGGCTCCGGCAAGTCCGCCCTTCTGGCCCGACTGGTCACCCTCTCCGATCCGGACTTCGTCACGGATCCACACCACGAGGCCATGGTGGCGAACATCGCACCGCAACTACGGCCCGCGCCGAAGTCGGTGGACGTCGCGGTGATGGCCCGCAGCAAATCCGTGCGCACCGTCGTGGAGGACCTGCTCACCGCACTCGGTGGCGAGGACGGTACGCAAAGAGGGGCTCACAGGGAGCTGCCGCTCCAGGCCTTAGTCCGGCTGGTGAGCGGCCAGTCCGACGAGCTGGCGAGGCCGGTCACTGTGGTGATCGACGCGCTGGACGAGGCTGAAGACCCGCTCGCCCTCGTCAACGACGTCATCTTGCCGCTGGCACGTCTGAGGTCCCCGGACCGCGGCAGCGCCGTCCGTCTCCTTCTCGGCATCCGCAGCTCGCCCGTTGTGTCCCACATGACCGACGAGCACCTGCACGATGGGCGAGCGGACCAGCTGCTGAGGCAGCTCACCGAGAGCCTGTCGGCTGAGGACAGCCCTGCGCAGGTACTCCGCACCGACGACCCCGACTCCGTTGGCGACATTGCCGCCTATGTCGCCACGTTACTGCTGGCACCAGCGGACAGCCCGTACCAGGGAGCGCCGGAAGCAGCAGCGGAGGCTTCACGAGCCGTCGCGGCCGCGGTTGCCCCGTCCTTCCTGGACGCCCGCATCGCTGCCGACCAGCTACGCAGGGCAGAAGCCCGCCAGGACTTGACCGAGGAGAAATGGCTCGAGCGCCTCGCCGACGGCACTGCCGGGCTACTGCGCGAGGACATCAAGGCCGTTTCCCTGTCGACCAACGTACCGGCCGCCCTGCTGGTTGCGGCTCTTCGCGCGACCGCCTTCGCCCCAGGAGCAGGCATGCCCTGGGCCGAGGTCTGGCCAACGGCAACCGCCGCGCTGGTGGCACACGAATATGGCAGTGACTACGCCTCCCCTGATGCCGCCGATGGCGCCATCCGCAGGCTCCGCTCCAGCCGTCTCACGGGCTATCTCGCCACAGCTGAGGAAGACGCCCGTGCGGTCTACCGGCCTGTGCACCAGCGACTCGCAGACCTGCTGGTGAGAGACCATGACTGGTTGCTGGCCCCGCCCTCGGCTACCGGCTCCCGCTGGTGGCGTCCGGTCGCCGAGTCGCAGCCGCTGGTCACTGCCCACGCGGCGATCGCAGAGGCGCTGGCCGGGTTAGTCCGGCGCTCCCGACCGCATCTGACCCACCCATACATCCGCAGGCACTTCCTCCAGCACGCGGCCGCCGGCAAAGTCCTGATCGACGAGGGTGTGCCGCTGGAACTTCTGGCCCAGGAGACCTCGGGCGCACTGCGGGCCCACCTCGGCCTGCCACTCCCGGCAGCGGACCCGTCGCGCCGAACTCTGACAGCCGCCGGAATCATCGAGCCGTACCTCGACGACAGCGTCGACTTCACGTCTCGTCTGAGCAGCATCGTCTTTCACTGGAACGTGCAACGAGAGGTGCCGGACGGACTTCCGACCGCGCCTGTCTGGAGCCGGTGGACAGCGCCGACGAACGTTGTGGCTCCGCCCTTCAGGCATACAGCCGCCCTGTGCGTCCTGCCGACCATGGACGGACGCACGCTCATCGCAGTAGCCGCAGCGGAAGAGGCGAGTCTCCGGGTCTGGGATGCCGCGACGGGCGAACGCACCGCAGACCTCGATGGGGGCGAGCACCCGGACGGACTCCGGCCCATTAGAGCCACGGGCGGACGGACGTTCCTCGTCTCACTCGACACTTCAGGCGTCAAGATCTTCGACCCGACGTCGGGTCAGATAATCACGACTGTGTCCCTCCCCGGCGCGGTTGAAGTACATGTCTTGGAGGACGGCTTCGCGCTGTGGAAGCTCTTCATCCGCACCCAAAGCGCCGCGTACCTATGGAGGCCCTCACCCCGGCACGCGCGATCCTCAGCCCGGCACGCCCGTTCCGGGAAGCTGGTCGAGGCCAGCGGATTTCCGCCAGTGAAACCCTGGCACGGATCCCGCACAACGGCTGTCGTGCGCAGGGCGAGCGGTCACGCTCTGGTCGCCGCCACCACCACGGAAGGGATCCGTCTCTGGGACCCTGTTGCGGGACTCGTCGCGCAGGCGCCCTTCGGGGGCCGGACGGCGGCCACACCAACGGCAGTTGCCAGGCCCGAGAAAGACGACCTGCTCCTCGTGGAGAACGGACGGGTGGGCCGCTACATGGAAGTTTGGAACCCCTTCACACGCGTGCGAACGGCACAGCTCGATGGGGGAGGTCGTGGAGCGGTGGCGCTGGCGGGAGGCACGGGGCTCGCCCGGGTCATGCGTGGCCGACTGGTCGTACGAGACTTCGACACCGGCAAAGAGCGATACTTCGACGCGGACGTCCCGACCGTCGACGCCCTCGCTGTATCGGAGGGTCCCGCGGCCCGTCGGGTCTTCTCAGCCGGGTCGCAAGGCATCAGAGTCTGGGACCTCGACGGCGAGATCGAGGCCGAGGCTCATCCTGACGTGCGCAGATCGAGGGGAACGCAATATCGGACCGCTCGGGCGGCGCCGCCGCTACTCCACATGCGGCTCCTGACCAGGGCACGTATTCCGCGAGAAGGCGCAGACGCGGCCGTGGATGTTCTCGCCTTGGGCACGTCCACGGGGCTGGAAATTTACGACGCGGTGACGGGGGAAGAGCTGAAGCGCATCAACATCGGAGAGGTCATCGCCGTTCAGTCACTCCCGTCTGCGCCTCGTACCGCCCTGGTGGCTGTCACAGGGCGGAGGTCGTGGACCATTTTGGACCTGGTGTCCGGCCATCCCGTGGCGTCCATGCACGTCTCGCAATTGGGCGGAGGGCCCTCATGCATGGCGTTGACACCTGCGGGAGGACCAATGCTTGTCATCGCGGAGCGCCCGCGCCCCGCAACGTTCCGTTACTTCGAGTGGGATGCGGATGCCGGCGAAGTAGTGGACTCGGCCGTCGTGTCTGACTGGGAAGTTGGCCGACCCACTTCCCTGGTCGCCGTGCCACCGCGTTGGACCGGCGACCTGGGCGTCGTCGCCGCGGCGACCGCAGAAGGCATCTCTCTCGTTGACATGGCCTCCGGCGACTGCGCGGGCACGCTGCCTCTGCCTGACCTCTGGGTCGATCCCCAACACCTGTGCAGCTTCACGGCCCAAGGCCGAAACCTGCTCGCCGCCTCGACAAGTAAGGCAGTCCGTGGCCGCGGCATTAAAACCAACGGTGCCGCCATTCACGTATGGGACACAGTCGACGGCACGCTGCTCGCCACGTGGGCCTCCCCGGACACGCTGGCCCTGACCGGCCTAGACCTGCCCGACGGCCGAACCCTACTGGCCTCAGGTGACGCTGGAGGCGTCCGCATCTGGGACCCCTGGACTGGCTCTCTCCGGCACAGTCTGCTCACCGGTGCGCCAGTGCACGCGCTCGCCGCTGGTTCCGGCCCAAGGGGCACCGTCCTCCATATCCACGGCCCGGCTGGCCTGGCAACGGTGGCGGTGGACGAACGGCTGCTGTGAAGCAGTCCGGCATGACCGCTTGAGGGCCTCGAGGCAGTCGTACGACGCCCTTCGATCGGGATCGCGAGGGGGTCAGCGTTTGATGCGTCCTCGGGTCGCCAGGACGGCCAGGGCGAGGAGGGCAGGTTCGAGAAGGCGCGAAGCCATTTCGATGTAGGTGCCGGACGTCGTGAGATCTTGGCCGCTGGAGCGGAAGACCACCGAGTTGAGCGTGACATTGAGGGCTCTTTCGAACCGCTTACTCGTGAGCCGATCGGTAGTCGGGTTCTGCGGGTCGTCCTTGTCGAGGGTGAAGGCGCGGCCGCCGCCTGCGGGGACGGTGCCGGTGGCTTGCTGTGTGGGGGAGTGCTGGGGCAGGCCGAAGGCCATGAGGAGCAGGATGGTGGTGAGCATGGCCACGGCGAGCCAGACGAGGGCGCGGGAAGCGCGCAGGCCGTAGCCGGACAGCAGCCAGTAGCCGTGGAGCAGACCTCGTTCGGCTCGCGGGGTGGAGGATTTGTCGTGCCGCCGCATCTCCATCTCGCCGTAGTAGAAATCGGCGGCTCCGGGCTCGTTCTTGCCGTCCTCAAATGCTTTGCGGAGCTGGCGGTAGGCCGCGGCAACGTCCACCGCCCTCCTCCCGGAGTCAGGTTTCCCTCCCCTCTCCCTCTCCCACGGCCAACCCGGCCCCGGAGGGGCCCTGTTGCTCTCCCTTCGTATTCCGTGATTTCCTTTTCTCAGGGAATACCAGCAAACACACCCCCCGGCTTTAAGGGAATCGGAGATTCCCCCTGAACGTCGCCTCAACAAAGGGAACATGACGAATCCTCAACCCACACCCCAACTCAAACCCGAACTCCCCACCCACACACGAAAACTCAGCACCCGGGTTTTTTGCCGGAGGCACAAACCCTATTCGCCCGTCTTTTCCGTGCCGGAGGCACGCAGGGTTATGGAATGGCCGGAGGCCAATTCCATCAACCCCCCCGCCGGAGGCGGGCATTTCGCTCGGGGACGCGCGAAGCGAGCGAAGAGAGTATTCGGCTGCCGGAGGCAGAGCATGTTGCCGGTCTGAACGCACGAGCACTGGCAGGAGCGGCCTCGCCGCTTCCTGCCCTTTCACATGCAACCCCGTCCAGCGCGGCAGCGTCCGGTGCCGGAACGCCGGAGCTGCGCATGCCGAAGACCGACGGCTGAAGGGTCCTCGAGGCTGGACGGCTCCCGCTATCGAAGGGCATGTACACGGCTGCCTGTGTCGCCGACGCCTTGTAGGCCGCGCACGAGGCGGGCCTGACCCACCGGGACATCAAGCCGTCCAACATCATCGCCGCTCCAGCGGCGAGGCCACGGTCGTCGACGCATCACCAGGAGCAGCGACGCCCGGCACGACATCACCACGACCGGCATCCTGATCGAAATACTCGCCTACATGGCCCCGAGGCCCCTGTCCTGGCCCGGGCGGGGGCTGCGCTGCCAAGGCGCATATCGCGCTCCAGATACTCCGCCAGGCGGGCGGCCGCGGCCGCCTCCAGCACGGTCCGCCGCAGCAGGACCAGCATCAGTACCGACTCCAGCACCCGGCCGCGGCACTCCCCACGCCGCGTACCTGCCTCGCACAGGACCGACTCCTCAACCAGTGCGCCCAGCGACTCCACCCGAGCACACATGTCAGCGGCCAGGACGAGGTCCTCGGCACCGCCTACAGCGACCACGACCTCGTCGTGTTCCTCGAGGGCACCGGCGTCGCTGACCCAGCGCCATCCTGGACGTCCCGCAGTGGGTGGAGTGGCGAGGCAGGCCTGCCCACCAGTTCAGCGCCACCGCCCCGCACCCCCGCCCCGGTGAGGCGGACCTGATCGGCCGCCCAGTCCCCCAGGCGACACCACGGACGCAGCCGGCCGAGCAGATAGCCCGCCGCGAGCGCGACGACCCCGGTGACGACGACACCCATCACGACCACCGCATCCCGATGGCGGACAGCAGCTCCACCCGCTCCGGCGACAGCGTCGCGGCCCGGCTCCGATGATTCCCGACCCATGCCCCGAGGCGGAGCGCTCGTTCCTCCTGGTCCTTACCGCCGTCTCCGTCTCCGTCGCCGCCGATGACGATCCGTTCGACGTGCTTCCTCGGGACCCGTAGGTGTCCCTCGCGCTCGTAGTACTGCTTGGCGGCGGTGTAGTTGAGGGCCCATTTGTCGGCCTGCGAGGTGCGCGGTGTGGGTTTCTCGTCCTCGGCCGCGGGTTGGATGCCGAGGATGTGTTCGCACATCCACTGCTGGACGCTGGTGAGCTTGTCCCACCCGAGCCGCTGCGCCCTCACCCATCGGCCGAGGTCTTCGCCCTGGCGCACGACCGCGCCCGGCGATATCGGCAGTTCGCCGCGCTGCTCCAAGCGCTGTCGGGTGAGGTGGAAGGCGCGTTGCCATTCCACGGGTGTGATTGAGAGGTTCGTAGTTGGTGTGGTGGGTGGGGTGTGAGCTGTGGTGTTGGTGATTCTTTGAGAAGGGGGAAGAGTGCTTCTGGGGGCCCTCCGGCGGTGGTGACGAGGCTTCTGATCTGCG
>NZ_BAABET010000020.1:0-34805 GCF_039540295.1 Streptomyces venetus | reverse complement strand
CCTAAGACCGCTTGGCCCTCCGACTTGAAGCCCTCCCGCCCCATCCCCACCCCCGGCGAGGTCTTCCCGCGCCGCAAGCCCACCCCACCGCCTCCCGCCAACCCCCAGCAGCTCGCCGCGGGCTGACGTGGCTACTCTGGATCCATGGACTACGTCTCCGCGCTCCTGCCCCCGGTCGTCATGGCCATCTTCTTCATCGGCGTGATCCGGGTGATCGTGAAGACGCAGGGCGGCGCCAACAAGGCCAAGGAGGACGCGGCCGTGGACGCCGCCCTCGCGCGCGTGGAGGGCACCCGGCAGCCCTCGACGACACCCCCTCAGGCCCCTCAGGCCGACGCCTGACCCACCCCCCCTCGCCGGCGGCGTACGACCCCGAAGCGTGACACGCTTTCGAGTCGTACGCCCTTTTTGTTCCCGTTCGCCGGTGAAGCGCACGTCCGCCACGCCATTACCGAGATCTCCCACTATTGTTCTGAGCTGTGCCTCGCCCATTGGGAGAACTCGAAGACGCGGTCATGTCGCGGGTGTGGAAGTGGAACCGCCCGGTGACCGTTCGAGAAGTCCTGGAAGATCTTCAGAAGGAGCGGTCCATCGCGTACACCACCGTGATGACCGTTTTGGACAATCTCCATCAGAAGGGCTGGGTGCGCCGCGAGGCGGAAGGCCGCGCCTATCGATATGAGGCGGTCTCCACACGCGCCGCCTACGCCGCCGCCCTGATGAACGACGCCTGGTCGCAGAGCGACAACCCCGCCGCGGCTCTCGTCGCCTTCTTCGGCATGATGAGCGAGGAACAGCGGCAGGCTCTCCGCGATGCCGTGCGCATCGTCCAGGTCCCGGAAACCCAGAAACCGACCGAACCGTCGGAATCGGCCGAACCGCCACCCGCGGAACCCGGGGAAGGCCCGGAACGCTCCCCGGAGAACCCCGCCTCCGCTCGGGACCACGGCGGGCGATAGCGTCCGCTCATGTCCGCGAAGAGCCCCGAAGCCCCCGCAAAAGCCATCACTGTCCGACGGGCCCGTACCAGCGATGTCCAGGCAGTGCGCGGTCTCCTTGACGCCTACGTCCGTGGTCGCATCCTGCTCGACAAAGCGACGGTGACGCTTTACGAGGACATCCAGGAGTTCTGGGTCGCGGAACGGGACGACAACGCCGAGGTCGTCGGCTGTGGCGCGCTGCACGTGATGTGGGAAGACCTCGCGGAAGTCCGCACTCTCGCGGTGAAGCCCGGCCTGAAGGGCGCGGGCGTCGGACACCAGTTGCTGGAGAAGTTGCTGCACACCGCCCGCTGGCTCGGCGTTCGCCGCGTTTTCTGTCTGACCTTCGAAGTGGACTTCTTCACCAAGCACGGCTTCGTGGAGATCGGCGAGACGCCCGTCGACACGGATGTCTACGCGGAGCTGCTGCGTTCCTATGACGAGGGTGTCGCGGAGTTCCTCGGTCTCGAACGAGTGAAACCGAACACCTTGGGCAACAGTCGCATGCTTCTGCATCTGTGATCGTCGAGGCGGCCCACAAGACGGGGACACAACACCGGCCGCCCGGTTCGTCAAGACATATTCTGTGCCGCCGTCCTGCCCAGGGGGCCTATGTCCGAAACGCGCACGTTTCCGGACGCAGCCCGGGCTGCTGGTCTCCGCCGAGGGTTTGTGTTTTTCCGGCAAAAGCGGTTTGCTTTCCGACGTACTGCAGTACTGCATATAACAGGGGACGGCGATACGGCAGACGCCGGCACACCCCGGCCCTGAAGATATCGATGAAAGGAAATCCGGTGGCACAGAAGGTTCAGGTCCTTCTTGTCGACGACCTCGACGGCGGCGAGGCGGACGAGACCGTGACGTTCGCGTTGGACGGCAAGACGTACGAGATCGATCTCACCACGTCCAATGCGGACAAGCTCCGTGGCCTTCTCGAGCCTTACGTGAAGGGCGGTCGTCGTACCGGAGGCCGGGCTTCGGGCGGGCGCGGAAAGGCACGTGCGGCTTCGAGCGGCAGCCAGGACACCGCGGCCATCCGCGCCTGGGCGAAGGAGAACGGCTACGAGGTCAACGACCGCGGCCGTGTCCCCGCGACCATTCGCGAGGCCTACGAGAAGGCCAACGGCTGAGCAACTGCATTCACCACCGACCCTGCGCACGCAAGGCCGGCGGCTGGGCGCCCGCGCGCCGCAGCCGGACCCGGTGGCAGTGGGTGGCCACCGTGTCCACCAGCCGTACGAGATCAGGGGCGTCTCCACCGCCCCCCATGGCCGACAGCGTCGGCAGCGAGGCCTCGACCTCGCATCCCGGCTCGGGGGGCCGCAGCCACTCAGCGGCCCCCTGGGAACCGACTGGGCCCCGATAAAGCGGCCGCCCCTCCGAAGGCCCTCCCGGCCTGAAGGGCCCCAGTCCCTCAGCCCCACCGGGCAGTCCCTCCGCCCCACCAGGCAGCCCCTCAGGCCCGCCGGGCAGCGCCTCCCTCGCCTCACCAGGCAGCCTCCCAGCCCCACCGGGCAGCCCCTCAACCCCAGCGGGCAGCGCCTCCGCCCCACCGCACAGCGCCTCCCCCGCCCCACCGCACAGCGGCGCCTCCACCAGTCCCCCCGCGCCGATCGCCGTCAGGCCGAGCGGCAGCGAGCCCCACTCCAGCCACTCCAGCAGCCCAGGGAGTTCCTCCGCGCTGCCCGGGGCCACCAGCAGCCACATCCGGCCCTCCCGCAGCGCCACCGGAGAGCCCGCTCCCAGATGCCGGAGTGCCGCGTGCCCCGCCTCGGCCGGTACGTCCAGGACGTCGAAGCGCGCCCCCACCACCAGCCGCACCGGATCCCCGGGCGCAGTCGGCCAGCCCAGTTCGTTCTCGTACCACCGCCGGACCTCACCGCCCTCACCGCCCTCACCGCTCGCGACGGGACGACCGGAACCATGGCCGGCCGGGTCGAGCGGCCTGCGGGGAGACGGGACCACCTGGGACCCGGACGCGGTCACAGAGCGAGGGGCGCCGAACATGCCAAGTGCAACCGCCCGAACGGCACGCGAGTTACGCTGGGTGCTGCCGCAAGCGCACAGAGTCGCGAAAAAAGGCGCGTGCGGGGGGCGCGGGGAGGCGCAAGGTTGTTCGCCCGTAGCGGAGGGGACAGGGGCGTTCGGCATGGACTTCCGGTCCCCACGGGTAAGACATCCCTAGTGGGAGGGGGCGCCACGCAGGAAAGGCCGTCTCACGTTCGCCATCGGCGTACTGGCGAAGGGGGTAACTGTCTGGCCTGCGGGAACATCGTCTCGCACCATCGGGTTGGAGCAGATGTCGGCGTTCGGGGTCAGGAGGCCATCGACGGTGTCGGCAGTTGGAATGAGCGGTCCCCGCTTGCGGGACTAAGCTGCGGAAGGACAGGGAGGGGAAGTTCCCCCCACTGCCTGACCGCTCTGAGGAGCGATTAACGATGTTCGAGAGGTTCACCGACCGCGCGCGGCGGGTTGTCGTCCTGGCTCAGGAAGAAGCCCGGATGCTCAACCACAACTACATCGGCACTGAGCACATCCTCCTGGGCCTGATCCACGAGGGTGAAGGTGTCGCCGCCAAGGCCCTTGAGAGCCTCGGGATTTCGCTCGAGGCGGTCCGCCAGCAGGTGGAGGAGATCATCGGCCAGGGCCAGCAGGCCCCGTCCGGCCACATCCCCTTCACCCCCCGTGCCAAGAAGGTCCTGGAGCTGTCGCTCCGCGAGGCCCTTCAGCTGGGCCACAACTACATCGGCACGGAGCACATCCTGCTCGGCCTGATCCGTGAGGGTGAGGGCGTCGCCGCCCAGGTCCTCGTCAAGCTGGGCGCAGATCTCAACCGCGTGCGGCAGCAGGTCATCCAGCTGCTCTCCGGTTACCAGGGCAAGGAGACCGCCGCCGCCGGCGGTCCTGCCGAGGGCACGCCCTCCACGTCCCTGGTCCTCGACCAGTTCGGCCGGAACCTCACCCAGGCCGCTCGTGAGTCCAAGCTCGACCCGGTCATCGGGCGCGAGAAGGAGATCGAGCGGGTCATGCAGGTGCTGTCCCGCCGTACGAAGAACAACCCGGTCCTGATCGGTGAGCCCGGCGTCGGCAAGACCGCCGTCGTCGAGGGCCTCGCCCAGGCCATCGTCAAGGGCGAGGTGCCCGAGACCCTCAAGGACAAGCACCTCTACACCCTGGACCTCGGCGCGCTGGTCGCCGGCTCCCGCTACCGCGGTGACTTCGAGGAGCGCCTGAAGAAGGTCCTCAAGGAGATCCGCACCCGCGGCGACATCATCCTGTTCATCGACGAGCTGCACACGCTGGTCGGTGCGGGTGCCGCCGAGGGCGCCATCGACGCGGCTTCCATCCTGAAGCCGATGCTGGCCCGCGGTGAGCTGCAGACCATCGGTGCGACCACGCTGGACGAGTACCGCAAGCACCTGGAGAAGGACGCGGCTCTCGAGCGCCGCTTCCAGCCCATCCAGGTCGCGGAGCCGTCGCTGCCGCACACGATCGAGATCCTCAAGGGCCTGCGGGACCGGTACGAGGCCCACCACCGGGTCTCCATCACGGACGAGGCGCTGGTCCAGGCCGCCACCCTGGCCGACCGGTACATCTCGGACCGCTTCCTGCCGGACAAGGCGATCGACCTGATCGACGAGGCCGGCTCCCGGATGCGCATCCGCCGGATGACCGCGCCGCCGGACCTGCGCGAGTTCGACGAGAAGATCGCCGGCGTCCGCCGTGACAAGGAGTCCGCGATCGACTCGCAGGACTTCGAGAAGGCCGCCTCCCTCCGCGACAAGGAGAAGCAGCTCCTGGCCGCCAAGGCCAAGCGGGAGAAGGAGTGGAAGGCCGGCGACATGGACGTCGTCGCCGAGGTCGACGGCGAGCTGATCGCCGAGGTCCTCGCCACGGCCACCGGCATCCCGGTCTTCAAGCTGACCGAGGAGGAGTCCAGCCGCCTGCTCCGCATGGAGGAGGAGCTGCACAAGCGGGTCATCGGCCAGAACGACGCCGTCAAGGCGCTGTCGAAGGCCATCCGCCGTACGCGTGCCGGTCTGAAGGACCCGAAGCGTCCGGGTGGCTCGTTCATCTTCGCCGGTCCGTCCGGTGTCGGTAAGACCGAGCTGTCCAAGGCGCTCGCCGAGTTCCTCTTCGGTGACGAGGACGCGCTGATCTCCCTCGACATGTCGGAGTTCAGCGAGAAGCACACGGTCTCGCGTCTCTTCGGTTCGCCCCCCGGCTACGTGGGCTACGAGGAGGGCGGTCAGCTGACGGAGAAGGTGCGCCGCAAGCCGTTCTCGGTCGTCCTCTTCGACGAGGTCGAGAAGGCCCACCCCGACATCTTCAACTCGCTGCTGCAGATCCTGGAGGACGGTCGCCTGACCGACTCCCAGGGCCGGGTCGTGGACTTCAAGAACACGGTCATCATCATGACGACCAACCTCGGCACCCGGGACATCTCCAAGGGCTTCAACCTGGGCTTCGCGGCCCAGGGTGACACCAAGTCCAACTACGAGCGCATGAAGAACAAGGTCTCGGACGAGCTCAAGCAGCACTTCCGGCCCGAGTTCCTCAACCGTGTCGACGACGTGGTCGTCTTCCCGCAGCTGACCCAGGACGACATCCTGCGGATCGTCGACCTGATGATCAGCAAGGTGGACGAGCGCCTGAAGGACCGGGACATGGGCATCGAGCTCTCCCAGTCCGCCAAGGAGCTGCTGTCCAAGAAGGGCTACGACCCCGTGCTGGGCGCCCGGCCGCTGCGCCGGACCATCCAGCGGGAGATCGAGGACGCGCTGTCGGAGAAGATCCTCTTCGGCGAGCTGCGTCCCGGTCACATCGTGGTCGTGGACACCGAGGGTGAGGGCGAGACCAAGACCTTCACCTTCCGCGGCGAGGAGAAGTCGGCCCTGCCCGACGCCCCGCCGATCGAGCAGGCGGCCGGTGGCACGGGTCCGAACCTGAGCAAGGACGCGTAAGCGTCACGACCGAGTGAAAGGGGCCGGTGCTGAAAAGCACCGGCCCCTTATCCATGCCCGCTTACGACAGCTGCCCGTCGTAGTCCGGCAGCTTGAACGTCCTCTCGGCGTGGCCGCCCGACAGGTCGGTGGCGCTGTTGCCGATGTTCGCGATGATCGTGTAGCCCTTCTTCTCGACGTCGACGCGCTGGGCCGTCTTGTACTCGGCGACGTTCTTGAAGAGGTCGATGAAGTTCCGGACGTAGAGGCCGGACACCTGGTAGCCGGCCTGCTTGAGGTTGTACTCCGTGAACGAGTAGATGATGTCCGGGCGGGCGGTCACGAAGAACAGGGCGACGCCGCGCTCCTGGGCGTATCTGGCGGCCTCCAGCACCGGCTTGTTGGCGGGCTGCGGATAGCTGAAGCCGAAGTCGGTCTCCAGCGTGGTGTTGTCGATGTCGAAGACGATCGCCTGCTTCTCGCCGGGCTTCGCGGCCGCGATCCGCTGCTTCAGATAGGGCAGCGCCTGGTCCATCACCGCCTGGCAGTCCTTCTGCCAGGTGTCGTGGTCGACGTCCGCGGCGGCGGCCGTGGCGGCCGCTGTGGCGGCCGGGGCGGCGGAGGTGCTGGTCGTGGCGTCGGCCGGTGCGGCCAGTGCCACGAGGGCGGCCGCCGAGACGGCGGTCACCGAGGCGCGGCGCAACCAGGGGAGGGTCTGCATGTCGTGGGGGTCCTCTCACGTCCTTGACGCTGCCAACATGTCGTGTGCATGTTCGTGCGCGAGGGTGGCGCGAGAGGAACCGTAGGGTTACCGGACGGTAGGCGCCTAGAGATGTGCGCCACATTTAATTAATGGCCGAAGAGGGGCCCCGGTGACATGCCGCACAGGCGATATGTCCGTTACTACGCGGAATAGTGGCAAACAGACCGGGAGAAAAGGGATTCCCGCCCCGTCGTGCAGGGCGAAGTGCAGGCAAGTGCCCTGATTCGTCCCGAATGACTGCTGTGTCAAGAGACGTAGAACACTGAACCAAATTACTAACTTCCGTCGTAGATCACGCTTTTGGGTGTTTGTCGGACTTCGGGTTACCAAGGGATGGCCATTCGGCGAGCGACTGCGCGTCGGGTGGTTTTCTCCGTCCCCTTCCACGCGAGGTTTCGATGTCCCAGCGCGTCACGTCCCGTTCTTCCCGTACGTCCCAGTTCCGCACCCGTGCGACCGTGCTGGCCGCCGGCCTGGGGGTCTCGGTCGCATTGGGAGCCGGGGTCGCGTCCGCCGCCGACACCACGGCCGCGTCCGGCACCGCGAACGCCGTCCAGGCGCAGGCTGCCGTCCAGGCCAAGGCCGCCAAGGCCGAGGCCGCGAAGGCCGAGAAGGCCGCCAAGGCCGCCGCCGCCAAGAAGGCCGCGGTGAAGAAGGCCGCCAAGAAGGCCGCGCCGTCCTGGATCGACCCGGTGAAGAAGTACAAGCTCTCCGCGAGCTTCGCCCAGAACGGCGGCATGTGGGCGCACAAGCACAGCGGCCAGGACTTCGCCGTGCCGAGCGGCACCAAGGTCCTCGCCGCCCACGGCGGCACCGTCGTCAAGGCCGGCGGGAACGGCGCCGGTGACGGTCCCGCGTACGGCAACGCCATCGTGATCAAGCACGGCAACGGCACGTACTCGCAGTACGCCCACCTGTCGAAGATCGAGGTGCGGATCGGCCAGGTCGTCAAGACCGGCCAGGAGATAGCCCGCTCCGGCAACACCGGTAACTCGAGCGGTCCCCACCTGCACTTCGAGATCCGTACGACCCCGAACTACGGCTCGGCGGTCGACCCGGTGAAGTTCCTGCGCGCCAAGGGCGTGAAGGTCTGACGATCGGGGAGGCCCAGGCCCTACGAGCCCCCGGCTCCCCGGTGGGCCTGGGTCACCAGGTCCGTGGCGACCTCGAGGACGGCCTTGTTCCGTTCCTCGGGGTCGCCTTCCAGGTCCTGGAGCAGGAACATCCCGGCGTGCAGCGTGAACAGGGCGCTGGCGCAGCGGACCTGGTCGACCAGGTCGGCGTCCGGGTCGATGATGATGTCGCGCAGACTCTGGATGCGGGCCTTGAAGTCCTCGCCGATCCGCAGTTCCCGGACCGTCGCCTGGTTCTCGTGCATGAAGCGGAACAGCGGCGCGGCCTCGGCCAGCGTCTCCGAGTAACGGCGGACGATCTCCTGCTTGGTGTCGAGCGTGTGCGGCTGCCGCCGACCCCACTCGATCAGGTCCTCGATCGGCTTGGTGAGGTCCTCGAAGATGCTGACGAGGATCTCTTCCTTGGTCTTGAAATGGTAGTAGAGCGCCGCCTTGGTGACGTCCAGGCGCTCGGCGATCTCGCGCAGAGAGGTCTTCTCGTAGCCCTGCTCCGCGAAGAGTCCGAGGGCCACGTCCTGGATGCGCTGGCGGGTGTCCCCGCGGCGCCGCTGCCTGGTGCCGTCCATGGTGCCGCCCATCCTCCTACGCGCCCCGCTTTCCATAAAACTTACTTGACGCCCGGCTAGTTAGGCGACTAGCTTCCGAGTGTAGTCACTAGCCGGTCGGCAAGTAAGTAGCGAAGCAGCGGTAGCTGGGGGAGTGGGACGAGATGGCGGACACGACGGACACACCGGCGGCCGACGCCGACACCGGGGGGAAACAGCCGAGGAGTGTACGGGTCGTACTGCTCGCGCTGATGATCGCGATGATGCTCGCGATGCTCGACAACATGATCATCGGTACGGCGATGCCGACGATCGTCGGTGAGCTGGGAGGGCTCGAACACCTCTCGTGGGTGGTCACCGCCTACACGCTCGCCACCGCCGCCTCCACCCCGCTGTGGGGCAAGCTCGGCGACATGTACGGCCGCAAGGGCACGTTCATGACGTCCATCGTCATCTTCCTGATCGGCTCGGCACTCAGCGGCATGGCCCAGAACATGGGCGAGCTGATCGGTTTCCGCGCCGTCCAGGGCCTCGGCGCGGGCGGTCTGATGGTCGGCGTCATGGCGATCATCGGCGACCTGATCCCGCCCCGGGAGCGCGGCAAGTACCAGGGCATGATGGCCGGCGTCATGGCGCTGGCGATGATCGGCGGACCGCTGGTCGGCGGCACGATCACCGACAACTGGGGCTGGCGCTGGGCGTTCTACATCAACCTGCCGCTCGGCGTGGTCGCGCTGGCCGCCGTCAGCGTGGTGCTGCACCTGCCGAAGAAGCGGTCCGAGGCGCGGATCGACTACCTGGGCGCCGCCCTGCTGACCGTCGGCATCACCGCGATCGTGCTCGTCACCACCTGGGGCGGCACGGAGTACGCCTGGGGCTCCGCCCGGATCATGGAGCTGATCGGCATCGGCATCGCCGCGCTCGTCGGGTTCGTGTTCTGGCAGACGAAGGCCGCCGAGCCGGTCGTACCGCTGCACATCTTCCGCAGCCGCAACTTCACGCTGATGTCGGTCATCGGCTTCATCACCGGCTTCGTGATGTTCGGCGCCACGCTGTTCCTGCCGCTGTACCAGCAGTCCGTGCAGGGTGCCTCCGCGACCAACTCCGGGCTGCTGCTCCTGCCGATGCTCGGCGCGATGCTGGTGACCTCGATGGTCGCCGGCCGGGTCACCACGAACACCGGCAAGTACAAGGTGTTCCCGGTCCTCGGCAGCGTCCTGATGATCGTCGGTCTCTACCTGCTGTCCACGATGGACACGGGGACCTCGCGGTTCACGTCCGGTGTCTTCATGGCCGTGGTCGGGTTCGGCATGGGCTGCCTGATGCAGATCACCATGCTGGTCGCGCAGAACAGCGTGGAGATGAAGGACATGGGCGTCGCGTCCTCCTCCACCACGCTCTTCCGCACCCTCGGCTCCTCCTTCGGCGTCGCGATCATGGGCGCGCTGTTCAACAACCGCGTCCAGGACGTCATGGCCGAGCGGGCGGGTGCCCTGGGCTCCAAGCTGACCGAGCAGTCGGCGCAGATCGACGCGAAGGGCCTGGAGAAGCTGCCGGTGCTGGCCAGGGAGGCGTACCAGCACGCGGTCTCCGCCGGTACCCACTCGGCGTTCCTCCTCGGAGCCGTGGTGGCAGTGGTCGCCCTCGCGGCGGCGGTGTTCGTGAAGGAGGTGCCGCTGAAGGGGGCGGGACCGAAGGCGTCGGACGACGAGAAGACGGACGGCCCGTCCGCGCAGACGCCGGTGGTCGAGACGGTCTGACCGACGGCGACGGCGACGAAGCCCCGACGCACGGCGCTGCCGGGGCGACGGGGCTGTCCCCGAGCCCTCCCCGGCGGCTCAGGCCCTACGGCCGCGGCATCGCCCTTGTGCCAGGCCCCCGGCGGCTCCCGCCCCGTGGGCCTTCGCCGTGTCGGCCCCGGCGGTCCCCGCACGACCTGGACCCGCCGAAGCAGCGGAAGGCCTCGCAGGTCAGACGGCGTGACGTACGGGGGCCCGGGCGAACCGCGCCCTACGACCCCGGCAGCATCGGATAGCTCCCCGTGTTCGTCGGCGCGTGCTCCGGCAGCCACAGCACGGCGACCGCGCCCTCGGCGGGCAGATGCTCCGGTGTCCCGGGCGTGCGGACGTTGCGGAAGGTCAGCCGGGCGCCCAGCACCCGGGCCTGCCCGGCCGCGATGGTCAGGCCCAGCCCGTGCCCGTGCCCGGCCCGGTCCTTGCTGCCGGTGCGGAAGCGGCTCGGCCCTTCGGCGAGCAGGTCCTCGGGGAAGCCCGGGCCGTGGTCGCGGACGCGGATGACCCGGCCTTCGACGGTGACCTCGATGGGCGGCTTGGCGTGCCGGGCCGCGTTGGCCAGCAGGTTGAACAGCACCCGCTCCAGGCGCCGCGGGTCGGTGGTGACCTCCGACTCGTGCACGATCCGCATCTCGATGGCCGGGTCCTTGGCCGCCACCCGCCGGGCGACGAACTCGCCCAGCATGATGTCCTGCAGCTCGGCCCGCTCGGAGGCCCCGTCCAGCCGGGCCACCTCCAGCACGTCCTCGACGAGCGTGCGCATGGCCTTCGCCCGGTCGAGGACCAGCTCGGTCGGGCGCCCGGGCGGCAGCAGTTCGGCGGCGGTCAGCAACCCGGTCACCGGCGTGCGCAGCTCGTGCGCGATGTCGGCGGTGACCCGCCGCTCGGCCTCGATGCGCTGCCGCAGCGCGTCCGCCATGGCGTCGACCGCGCTGGCCAGGTCGTCCGTCTCGTCGCGTACGACCCCGCCCATGGCGTCCCGGACCCGGACGTCCGTCTCGCCGCCCGCGAGCTGGCCCGCCGCCACGGACGCCTTGCGCAGCCGCCGCGAGAGGTGCCCGCCGATGAGCACCCCGAGCGCGCTGCCGCCCAGGACGACCGCGATGGACCCGATGAGCAGGGCCTGGTCGAGGTCCTGGAGGATGTCCGAGCTGCGGTCGGTGAAGCCGGAGTGCAGGGACATCACATGCCCGTTCTTCAGCGGCACGGCGGCCCATATGTCCGGCGCGCCACCCGGCCGGTCCGCCACGTACGTGGCCCGCTGGCCCACCTCGACCCGGTCCCGCAGCGCCTCCGGCAGATCAGGGTCGTCGATCTTGGTGTTGGGGAAGTTCATCCGCCCGGACAGCTCGAAGTTGCGCTGGGCGATCATGATCCGCTCGTCGGCGAGGTCGCGGGCGTTGTCGAGCATCGACACCCGGGCCGCGTTGTGCACGACCAGGCTCAGGGCGACCGCCACCAGCGCCCCGACCAGCGCGATGGCCGCGCTCAGCTTCCATCTCAGGCCGGTGCGGATGCCCGCGCGCTCCAGACCGGCGGCGACCAGGCGCCGGAATTGCCCCCTCATACCCCTGCTCAGGCCTTCAACTTGTAGCCGAAGCCACGGACCGTCTCGATACGGTCCTGGCCGATCTTCTGCCGCAGCCGCTGCACATGCACGTCGACGACACGGGTGTCCCCGCCCCAGCCGTAGTCCCACACCCGCTCCAGCAGTTTGTCGCGGGAGAGCACCGTGCCCGGCGCGGAGGAGAACTCCAGCAGCAGCCGCATCTCGGTCGGCGTCAGCGCCACCGGCCGTCCGGCCCTGCGGACCTCCATGCCCTCGGTGTCGACCTCCAGGTCCCCGAAGGTCAGCACGCCACCGTCCGCCGGGGAGGCCGGCTCCTCCGCCCGGCCGCCGCCCGCGTGCCCGAAGCGCCGCAGCACCGCACGGATCCGGGCGACCAGGACGGCACCGTCGAACGGCTTCGTCACATAGTCGTCGGCGCCCGCCTCCAGGCCGAGGACGACATCGATGGAGTCGGCACGCGCCGACAGCATGATGACCGGCACGGTCGACTCGTCCCGGATCCGCCGGCACAGGCTGACCCCGTCGAGGCCGGGCACCATCACGTCCAGCAGCGCGATGTCGGGGCGGTCGGCCCGGAACGCCTCCAGGCCCGACAGACCGTCGGGCATGGCGGTGACCACGAAGCCGTCCCGTTCCAGGGCGAGCTGCGTGGCCTCGCGGATGACGTCGTCGTCCTCGACGAACAGGACGTGGGTCTGGTCTGCCATCCCGGTGCTCTCAGTCCTCGTGTGGCTCGTAGGGGTGTGCTCTTCGCGTTCTCTCTCGGGGACGCGCGGTCCGTGCGACAGGTTCACCGGAACATCGGACCGAGGTGCCCGATCGGTTCACCGGCTCCGCGCCCGCGTCAGCTCGCGGGCACCGGCGACGCGCTGTCGCCGACGACCTTCCCGTAGTCGTTGTGCGTGCGGTACTTCTCCGCGAAGCGGCCGGAGGTCCATCTGTACGTGATCACGTTCTCCCCGGAGGGGCTCGACACCGGGTCGCCCTTGTCGTACACCTGCTTGGTCACCACCAGGTCGCCGCGGTCGATCTCCGCGTAGACCGGGGGTTCCTCGGCCTTGAACACGTTCTTGTACGAGCCGTCCTGCCCGCGGTACACGTAACTGCCGACACCCACCGCGTCACCACAGGTCAGCACGTTGACGACGACGTCGTCGGCCGATCCGCCCGTCAGCTTGCCGTACGACACGTCGACGGGGTACTCGTCGGCCACGCACGGCTTCAGCTCGCGCTTCACCTCGGGCGAGACCTCCGGGTCGTCCTTGACGAGCTTGACCGCGTTCACCGTGTCGGGCTTCTTCGACGGCGACGCGGACGCGGTGCCGGCGGCGCCCGCGAACGAGTCGGCGTGCGCCGGGCCCTCGTCCCGGGCGCCGGTGCCGCCGGCACCGCACGCGGACACCAAAAGGGCGAGGGCGGTGAGCACGGCCAGGGCCGTACTCACCGCCTGGATGCCGCCCGGGGGCCGAGCAGACCCCTCACCGGTCAGGCCGCGCACCGCTCCCGCTCCTCACGCTCCAGCGCGCGTGCGTCCAGATCGCGGGACTCCAGCTCCTCGCGGAGCCGGGCGAGCGCCCGGTGCAGCGTGCTCTTGACCGTTCCGGCCGACATGCCGAGGGCGGCGGCCGTCTCCTCCGTGGACATCTGCTCCCAGTGTCGCAGCACCACGACACTGCGCTGCTTCGGGGCGAGCACCTTCAGGATGTCCATCAGCAGGGCGCGGTCCGCGTGCTGTTCGGTGGCGTCGTCGACCGAGGCGTCCGGGAGCTGCTCGGTCGGGACCTCCTCCAGCTTGCGGGCCCGCCACCACTCCGTCCGCGTGTTGATCATCACCCGGCGCAGGTAGGCGTCCGCCAGCCGCTTGTCCTCGATGGTCTCCCAGCGGCCGTAGGTCCGCACCAGCGCCGTCTGCAGCAGGTCCTGCGCGTCCGTCGGGTCCGGGACCAGGCGGCGGGCGCTGCGCAGCAGCGCGTCCTGCCGGGTGCGGACGTACTCCTCGAACTCGAGCACCTCGCCCTGCGCCATGGTGAACCGCCTCCCGTTTCCCCGTTCCGGCAGGCTCTCCGCCCCCGGTCGTACTGCCTGTGTTCCTTGGTCGTCCCGTGTCTTCCGGGAACGCATCTGAAGGTACGGAGGCGTTGTCACGGCGCTGTCCGAAGCAGCCTGCGGCTAGCACTCGGCTGTCCGTCGGTTGTGTAACGGAAGCCGGAACGGGGTAGAGCGATGGGGGTGTTGGTGACGGTTTAGGAGTATATGTCCACTACGGATCCGCGTTACGGACGACCCGTCCCTGTGATCTGCCTGTACGTCAGGTCAGTGGCAGCCGATACAGCCCGCCCGCGAGCGGCTCCACCAGTCCGTCGGCGACGAGGCCGTCCAGGGCGCGGGCCCGCTGCACCGGCTCGTGCCACACGCGGTCCAGCGCCGACTGCGGAACCGGACCGTGGGCCTCCCGCAATACGGCGAGCAGCCGCCCGCGCACCTGCCGGTCGGTACCCGCGTAGGTCTGGCCACGGCGCGGCGGCCCGTCGTGCTCCGGCTTGCCCGCCAGCCGCCAGGCGCACTGCGAGGCGATCGGGCAGCGGTGGCACGACTCGCTCTTCGCCGTGCACACCAGCGCGCCCAGCTCCATCGAGGCGGCGGCCCACCGGGCGGCGATCTGCTCGTCCTCCGGCAGCAGCGCACGGGCCAGCTTGCGCTCCGCGGCGGTGGTGGCGTTCGGCGGGTACTGCACGCCGGTGACCGCCCGGGCGAAGACCCGGCGCACATTGGTGTCCAGCACGGGGTGCCGCTGCCCGTACGCGAAGGAGGCGACGGCGGCGGCCGTGTACTCGCCGATGCCCGGCAGCGCCAGCAACTGGGCGTGGTCGGCCGGTACGTCACCGCCGTGCCGTTCCGTTATCGCGACGGCGGCGCCGTGCAGCCGCAGGGCGCGGCGCGGGTATCCGAGCCGGCCCCAGGCGCGCACGGCCTCGCCCGGCGCCTCCTTGGCCAGGTCGGCGGGGCGCGGCCAGCGGGCCAGCCACTGCTCGTAGACGGGCAGGACGCGGCTCACCGGCGTCTGCTGGAGCATGAACTCGCTGACCATCACACCCCACGCCCCGGCGTCGGGACGCCGCCACGGCAGGTCACGGGCATTCTCGCCGAACCAGTCGATGACGGGGGAGTGCAGGTTCTCTCCGAGGGGCGGCCCCGAGGCCGGGTCGGTGGGGGAGGGGGCCGGGTGCGTGGGCTTCGTGGGAGCAGTCATGGCACCTCGATGGTGCCACGTCGGGCCGGGGCGGCCGGGTACGTGCGGGCGGGTTGCGGTGCGCGTCCTGGAAGCTGCGCCCCCGATCCGGTGCCTGAGGCCCGGTCCCTGCCGCCGTTCGGCCGAGTCTTCCCCTGCCCTGTCGGCCGCTACCGGCGGCAGAGCCGGGAGCCGGCCGACGCGGGTGACTCCGCGCCGCCCGCGCGCTTGGGAAGAGCCGAGGAGGAGCAGCGATCCGAGGAGCAGTGATCCGACGAGCAGCGATCTGAAGAGCGTGGCTTCGCTGACGAGCAGCGCTCCGAAGAGCTTGGCTTCGCCGACGAGCATCGGGCCGCGCGCCGCGGCCTGCCCGGACAACTCGTCGCGCCCGCCCCCGAGTCGGACCTGCCGTGCCGGCGGAAGCCGGCCGGTCCCGGCCCCGGCCGCACGGCACCGCGGGTCGCCGAACGGCTGCTGCTCAGACCAACAGCCCGCCCGCTCAGAGGCGTTCTCACCCCTCCGCCGCATCCGCGCTCCACAGCCCTGGCCACAGGTGCAAGCACTGCGATCGCGAACCTACGAGGACTGTCGCGGCGCACGCGCCACCAGTTGGCGGCGAACAGTACGACAAACACCAGTAGTCCGGTCACGGAACGTGAGTAGCGGGCCGATCCCGTCACACCCAGCGATCATCGGGTCCGCGCCTGACGAACGGCAGGGGCGAGGCGGCGGTTTCCGGCATGATGATCCGGAAAAGTTGTGGCCGGAGCGGCGGGTGGGACCGGCGAACGCTCCGATCTCTCGTAAGGTTTGCGCCGTGGGATCTCTGCGCAATCCGGTCGGGCCGCTTCCCTCCTCCATCTACTGGCGTCGGAGGGTCGTACTGGTGTCCGTGGTCGCCCTGTTGGGGCTGCTGACCACCTGGATCGTGACCATGGGCGGCGGAGGCGGCAAGGACGGCGGCAACGGAGCCAACGGCAAGAATCCCGCACCCTCCATCACTCCCGGACCGTCGAGTTCGGGCCCGACGGTCAGCCAAGCACCCGGCGGTCGCGAGGAGTCGGGCGACGAGGGCTCCGGCGGTTCGTCCTCCGGGTCGGGGAGCGGATCCGGTGACGGTTCCGGTGGTGGTGACGGTTCGGGCGACGGCGCGGTCGGTGGATCAGGCGGCGGCTCGGGCGACGGTTTTGGTGACGGTTCCGGAACCGGCGGGGCGGGCGGCGCCGGGGGCTCCGGCGGCGGTACCACGGTGGGCGGCGTCGGCGCGGGCGACACGCTGCCGGCCGGTTCCACACTGCCCAACTGCACCGCGAGCGTGGTCAAGTTCAGCCTGCGCAGCCGGGACAACACCTACGGCCCCGAGAAGACGCCCACGTTCCTGCTGACCGCGCGGAACATCTCCGGCAGCGACTGCAAGATCGATCTCGGGCCGAAGAACGCGGTGTTCACCATCACCCAGGCGAGCACCGACGACGACTACTGGTCGTCCGAGGACTGCCCGAAGGCCGCCGCACACCAGCTGTACCGGGTCCCCGCGGGCAGCAGCATCACCTACATGCTGAAGTGGGACCGCAAGCCGAGTGCCCCCGAGTGCGCCACGCCCCCGTCCGGCTCGGCCGGGGCGGGCACGTACCTGGTGGAAGCCAAGGCACCGGGCTTCGCGAAAGTGCAGACGTCGTTCGTGCTGAAGGACGACTGACCGGCTGGTCCCGCAACGCGCAGGGGGTGTTCCCGCTCGGGAACACCCCCTCTGCGCATCAGCGGGCGCTGAAGGCTAGACGTACCGCTCCAGGATCGACGACTCCGCCAGTCGCGAGAGACCCTCCCGCACACTCCGGGCCCGGGCCTCGCCGACGCCGTCCACCGTCTGGAGGTCGTCGACGCTCGCGGCGAGCAGCTTCTGCAGTCCGCCGAAGTGCTCGACCAGGCGGTCGATGATCGCGCCGGGCAGCCGGGGCACCTTCGCGAGCAGACGGAAGCCGCGCGGGGACACCGCCGAGTCCAGCGTCTCGGGCTAGCCGGTGTAGCCCAACGCGCGGGCCACCGTGGGCAGTTCGAGGAGCTCGGCGTGGGTGAGCGCGTCGAGCTCGGCCAGCGCCTCGTCGACCGTGCGGGACCGCTTGGCGGTGGGCTCGGGGACGTAGTCCCGGACGACGAGCTCACGCTCGGGCTCCACACCGGCGATCAGCTCGTCGAGCTGGAGGGCCAGCAGCCGGCCGTCCGTGCCCAGCTCCACCACGTACTCGGCGATCTCCGTGGCGATGCGGCGCACCATCTCCAGGCGCTGGGCGACCGCCGAGACGTCCCGGACGGTCACCAGGTCCTCGATCTCCAGCGCCGACAGCGTGCCCGCGACCTCGTCGAGGCGGAGCTTGTAGCGCTCCAGGGTCGCCAGGGCCTGGTTGGCGCGGGACAGGATCGCCGCCGAGTCCTCCAGGACGCGGCGCTGACCGTCCACGTACAGGGCGATCAGCCGCATCGACTGGGAGACGGAGACCACCGGGAAACCGACCTGTCTGCTGACGCGGTCCGCGGTGCGGTGCCGGGTGCCCGTCTCCTCCGTGGGGATCGTCGGGTCGGGGACCAGCTGCACGCCCGCGCGCAGGATCTTCGACAGGTCCGAGGACAGCACGATGCCGCCGTCCAGCTTGCACAGCTCGCGCAGACGGGTCGCCGTGAACTCGACGTCCAGCACGAAACCGCCGCTGCACAGCGCCTCGACCGTCTTGTCGGAGCCCAGCACGATGAGACCGCCGGTGTTGCCCCGGAGTACGCGCTCCAGGCCGTCACGCAGGGCTGTTCCGGGTGCCACGGCGCTCAGTGAAGCGCGCATCAGGCCATCGGTGCCGGCACTCCCACCGGACTTTCCGGGAGCTCCTGCCCGGTCGTTGGCTGCCACTGCACTCCTCCGGTCGCAGGTTCTGGGACGCCCCCGTCTCGCACACTCGGTTCGCACGGACGGGCGAGACCAGGGCAAAGTCTACCGGCGACCCTCCTCGTCCCGTGGGGCCTCTCTGCGACGGGAGCGTGGAAGGACCCGCAGGGCGTCCCCTATGTCCGCGACTTCCAGGACCTTCATGCCCTGCGGGATCTTGCCGGGGTCGCTCGGGACCAGCGCGTGTGTGAAGCCCAGACGGTGGGCTTCGGCCAGCCTGCGCTGTACGCCCGTGACCCGTCTGACCTCTCCGGCGAGGCCCACTTCACCGATCGCCACGAGGTTCTTTGGGAGAGGTGTGTCACTCGCCGCGCTCGCCAGGGCCAGGGCCACGGCCAGGTCAGCGGCGGGCTCCGAGAGCCTGACGCCGCCGACCGTCGCGGAGTAGATGTCCCGTTTGCCCAAGGCGCTGATCCGGCCGCGCTGTTCCAGCACCGCGAGCATCATCGAGACCCGGGAGGTCTCCAGGCCCGAGGTGGTGCGGCGCGGAGAGGGGATCTGCGAGTCGACCGTGAGCGCCTGGACCTCGGCGACCAGGGGGCGGCGGCCCTCCAGGGTGACGGTCAGGCAGGTGCCCGGGACCGGTTCCGCCCGACGTGTCAGGAAAAGTCCGCTCGGGTCCGCCAGGCCCGTGATGCCCTCGTCGTGCAGCTCGAAGCAGCCGACCTCGTCGGTGGTGCCGTAGCGGTTCTTGACGCCCCGGACGAGCCGGAGGCGGGCGTGCCGGTCGCCCTCGAAGTGCAGGACGACGTCCACGAGGTGTTCCAGCAGGCGCGGGCCCGCGATGGCGCCGTCCTTGGTGACATGGCCCACGAGCAGCGTGGACATGCCGCGTTCCTTGGAGGCCCGGATCAGGGCACCGGCGACCTCGCGCACCTGCGCCATGCCGCCGGGCGCGCCGTCGATCTCCGGCGAGGCGACCGTCTGCACCGAGTCCAGGATCAGCAGCGACGGCTTCACCGCGTCCAAGTGGCCCAGCACCGCCGCCAGGTCCGTCTCGGCCGCGAGATACAGGTGGTCGTCGATGGCGCCGATGCGGTCGGCGCGCAGCCGGACCTGGCTCGCCGACTCCTCACCCGTGACGTACAGCGTGCGGTGCTCGTCGCTCGCCGACTTGGCCGCCACGTCCAGCAGGAGCGTGGACTTGCCGACGCCCGGCTCGCCCGCGACCAGCACCACGGCGCCCGGGACGAGTCCCCCGCCGAGCACCCGGTCCAGCTCGGGCACGCCGGTGGAGCGGGCCGTCGCCCGGCGGCCGTCCACCTGGCCGATGGGCAGGGCGGAGGTGGTGACCCGGCCCGGCGTCGTCGTACGCACCGCGGGCGCGCCGTACTCCTCGACCGTCCCCCAGGCCTGGCACTCGGGGCAGCGGCCGAGCCACTTCGCCGTCTGCCAGCCGCACTCCGTGCAGCGGTAGGACGGACGGTCCTTGGTGGTCTTCGTACGGGCAGCCATGGACGAAACCGTAGCCGCCGGCACTGACAACGCGGGGACCGACCGGGACGGGCGCCTGTGCGCCAAGCCGCGCCACCCTGCGCCAGCGGCGGAATATATGATTCCTGTCCCCTATTGAGGGATCGTTTCACCCGTACGGATTAAATGTGCTCAAGCCGCCAGAAGGTGCCACTCCCGGCGCCCTACGGTCGCCGAATGATGAGCGGTACTCCGGAGATCTCGACCCGCACGGCCGGCGCGCACCGGGCGCACCGGGAAGCGCGTGACCGCGGGGCGGCCCGCACACTGGTGCAGCGGCCGCCGACGCGCTACGAGCCCTACCTGGACGGCCTGTTCACCTACTGCCTGTCCGTGCTCTGCGACCACGACGCCGCGACCACCGCCCTGGGCGACGTCCTCGCGCTCGCCGAACGCCGCGGCCGGCACGTCCCCGCCGCCCCCGCCGACCGCAGGGCCTGGCTGTACGCGCTGGCCCGCTGGGCGTGTCTGCGCAAGCTGGCCGAGGCCAAGCAGAAACGTACGAGCAGCCACGCGGCGGGCCGCTCGCGGCACGCCGGCCGGCCGCCCGCCCCGGCCGTCTCCGAGGAGGTCCAGGAGCAGCGGCGGAGCGAACTGGCCCTGCTGGCCTGGCCGGAGGCCGCCGGCACCACACCGGAGCAGCGCGAGGCGCTCGAACTGGCCGTGCGCCACCACCTCGCCGCCCACGAGGTCGCCGCCGTCCTCGGCATGGACCTGGCCGCCGCCCGCGATCTGCTCGCCTCCGCCGCCTGCGAGGTGGAACGCACGCGTGCGGCCCTCGCCGTGGTCGAGACCGGCGCGTGTCCGAGCGTCGGCCACCTCGTCGGCGACGAGCGGCTCGTGCTCGGCACGGCCCTGCGCCGCGAACTCGTCCGGCACGTCGACGACTGCCCGCGCTGCCGCCGCACCGCCGAGCGCGCCATCCCCGGCCGCTGGCCCGGCACCAGCGTCACGCCCGCCGCGCTGCCCGTCCTGACGGCGCCCCGCGCGGACCTGCACGTCGCCATGGCCCACCCGCCACGCACGCGTGGCGCCGCACCCCGCTTCGACCGGCGCGGCTTCCCGATGGACCCCAAGGACCGCGCCGCCCGCCGGGACCGGCTGCGCGCGCGTGCCGTCACCACGACCGTCGTCGCCACCGTCGTGGCCGCCCCCGTGCTCGCCCTGTGGGCCGCCTACCGGGGCACCCCCGTCGGCGAGGGCCAGGACGGCCGCTCCGCCTCCGCGCTCGAGGTGGACGACCCGCTCGGCCTGGACGGCGAGATCGCGGGCGGCGGCTACGAGAACACCGGCAACGCGAGCACCAGACCCGGCCCGCGCTTCGACAAGGACGGCGAGGCCGACGTCTCCGTGGAGGTCATCGGCGTGGCCGGGGCCGGCAAGGGCACGGCCCGCCTGGAGGTCACGGCCGGCCACAGCGGCGACACCACCCTCGTCACCCTCACCGCCACGGGCTCCGCCCCGGTCCGCTGGTCCGCCGCCACCGGAGCCGCTTGGCTCTACCTGAGCCGGTCCTCGGGAACCCTCCGGCCCGGGGAGTCGTTGACGATCAAGGTGTACGTCGACCATCTGCGCGAGCCCTCGGGCCCCTGGCACGCGCGGGTGGCGGTCTCACCCGTCGGCGCGGTCGTCCGGATCGACGGCTACGGCACCGCGCCGAGCCCCTCCGACCCCGGCCCCCGCCCGGACCCCCGCCCCACCTTCCCGAGCGATCCGCCCCCGCCCCAGCCCGACCCGACGCCCACGACCTCCGACCCGGACCCGACGACCCCGCCCGCCTCACCCGACCCGGACCCCACGGCCACGGACCCGGGCCCCGACGACCCGGACACCCCGACCGACCCGGCGGACTCGGAGCCCCCGCCCCAGGAGGGCGACGATCCGGGCCCGTCGACGTCGTAGCGGCGTCGTAGCGGCCGCTCTAGACCGGATCCGCCGGATGCGGCGCCAGCAACGGCAGCTGCGAGGCCAGCCGCTCCTCGCACAGCTCGACCAGCCGGTCGTAGCCGGCCTTCCCCATCAGCTCGATCAGCTCCGGCCGGTAGGAGACGTACACCGGCTCGCCCGCGCCGTGCGCCGACGTCGCCGAGGTGCACCACCAGTGCAGGTCGTGGCCGCCCGGCCCCCAGCCGCGCCGGTCGTACTCACCGATCGACACCTGGAGGACGCGCGTGTCGTCGGGCCGGTCGATCCACTCGTACGTCCGCCGCACCGGCAGCTGCCAGCAGACGTCCGGCTTGGTCTCCAGCGGCTCGCGGCCCTCCTTCAGGGCGAGGATGTGCAGCGAGCACCCGGCGCCGCCCGGGAAGCCCGGCCGGTTCTGGAAGATGCACGAGCCCTCGAAGGGCCGCGTCTGCCGGTCGCCGTCCTCGTCCTCGGAGACCCAGCCGTTCCTGGTGCCCTCGGCGTGGTTCTGCCAGATGTCCGGCGTGAGCCGCGCCACATGCCCGGCGACCCGCTTCTCGTCGTCCTCGTCGGAGAAGTGGGCACCCAACGTGCAGCACCCGTCGTCCGCGCGGCCGGCCTGGATGCCCTGGCAGCCGCTGCCGAAGATGCAGTTCCAGCGAGAGGTCAGCCATGTCAGATCGCAGCGGAAGACCTGCTCGTCGTCCGCCGGATCAGGAAACTCCACCCACGCACGGGCGAAGTCGAGGCCCTTCTCGTCGGGCGCCGCTGCACCCGATGATTTGTCGCGTTTCGCCTTTTTCGTCTTTGGCACGAGTCCAGGGTACGGGCCTTGTGCCCACACCGAGGACTGCGGACGCCCCTGCTGGCAGTAGCGTTCCGTACATGAGACTCGGTGTCCTCGACGTGGGATCGAACACGGTGCATCTGCTCGTGGTGGACGCGCATCCCGGCGCGTGCCCGTTGCCCGCGCACTCGCACAAGGCGGAACTGCGCCTCGCCCAGCTCCTCGACGACGGCGCGATCGGCCCGCACGGCGTCGACCGGCTGGTCTCGGTCATCCAGGAGGCCCTCCAGGCCGCCGAGGACAAGGGCGTCGAGGACCTGCTGCCGTTCGCCACCTCCGCCGTACGCGAGGCCCGCAACGCCGACGACGTCCTCGAGCGCGTGCGCACCGAGACCGGCGTCGAGCTCCAGGTCCTCACCGGCGAGGAGGAGGCCCGGCTCACCTTCCTCGCCGCCCGCCGCTGGTTCGGCTGGTCGGCCGGAAAACTGCTGGTCCTGGACATCGGCGGCGGCTCTCTGGAGATCGCCTACGGCATCGACGAGGAGCCCGACGCGGTCGCCTCCCTGCCCCTGGGCGCCGGCCGCCTCACCGCCGGCTGGCTCCCCGGCGACCCGCCCACCGCGGACGACGTCAGGGCCCTGCGCCGCCACGTCCGGACCGAGATCGCCCGCACGGTCGGCGAGTTCAGCCGCCTCGGCACCCCCGACCACGTCGTGGCCACGTCCAAGACCTTCAAGCAGTTGGCCCGCATCGCCGGCGCGGCCCGCTCCGCGGAGGGCCTCTACGTCCAGCGGGAGCTCAAGCGGGAGTCCCTGGAGGGCTGGGTCCCGAAGCTGGCCGGCATGACGGAGGCCGAGCGGGCCGAGCTGCCGGGCGTCTCGGAGGGCAGGGCGAACCAGCTCCTGGCGGGCGCCCTGGTGGCCGAGGGCGCGATGGACCTCTTCGGCGTCGAGCGCGTCGAGATATGTCCGTGGGCGCTGCGGGAGGGCGTGATCCTGCGCCGCCTGGATCACATGGGGTCCGCGTAGCGGCCCTCTCGGCGGGCGCGGGGCCGTACCGGTGTGCGGCTCCGCCGCGGGGACGTGACAAGCCACGACGAATGCCGCACCCACCACGTGGCAATCACCACAACGGCGAAGAGGCCCCCCACACCCTCCCCACCACACCCCGTAATCTGTCCTGCATGGCAGAGCCAGCCGTGAAGATCCCGGACGCGAAGGTCGCACTCTCGACGGCCTCGGTCTACCCGGAGTCGACGGCCACGGCCTTCGAGATCGCCGCGCGCCTCGGCTACGACGGAGTCGAGGTCATGGTCTGGACCGACCCCGTGAGCCAGGACATCGAGGCCCTGCGCAGACTCAGCGACTACCACCAGATCCCGATCCTGGCCGTGCACGCCCCCTGCCTGCTCATCACGCAGCGCGTCTGGTCCACCGACCCGTGGACCAAGCTCCAGCGGGCCCGCGCGGCGGCCGAGAAGCTCGACGCGAGCACGGTCGTGGTCCACCCCCCGTTCCGCTGGCAGCGCCAGTACGCCAGGGACTTCGTCACCGGCGTCTGGCGCATGGCGAACGAGACGGACGTGCGGTTCGCGGTGGAGAACATGTACCCCTGGCGCTACCGCGACCGCGAGATGCTCGCGTACGCCCCCGACTGGGACGTGACGAAGGACGACTACCGTCACTTCACGATCGACCTCAGCCACACCGCCACGGCCCGCACCGACGCGCTGGACATGGTCGACCGCATGGGAGACCGCCTCGGCCACGTCCACCTCGCCGACGGCAGGGGCTCGGCCAAGGACGAGCACCTGGTGCCCGGCCGCGGCACCCAGCCCTGCGCCGAGGTCCTGGAACGGCTCGCCCTGACCGGCTTCGACGGGCACGTCGTCATCGAGGTCAACACCCGCCGCGCCATGTCGAGCGCGGAGCGCGAGGCCGACCTGGCGGAGGCGCTGGCCTTCACCCGCCTCCACCTGGCCTCGGCGGCGAAGGTGCCGAGGCGATGACCGACCAACCCCCGGTCGGCCCCTCGACCGGGTCCGGCACCGGCGCGGGCGACCCGGCGGGCACGGGCACCGCCGCCCGCCGCCGGGGCCGCCCCCGCCGCGCCGAGTCGGCCGGCACCCGGGACAGCATCCTCACCGCCGCCCGCGAGGAGTTCTCCGAGCGCGGCTACGAGAAGACGTCCGTGCGCGGCATCGCCAAGGCCGCCGGCGTCGACTCCGCGCTCGTGCACCACTACTTCGGGACGAAGGAGCAGGTCTTCGAGGCGGCGATCACCCAGTCCTTCGCACCCGCCATCGAGGCGCCGAAAGCCATCGAGGAAGGCCCGCTCGACGGCGTGGGGGAGCGCCTGGTCCGCTTCTTCTTCGGTATCTGGGAGAACCCGGCGACCCGCGCGCCCCTGCTCGCCATCGTCCGCTCGGCCGTCACCAACGAGACCGCGGCCGCCGTCTTCCGCAGGATCATCGCCACCCAGGTGCTGCGCCGCATCGCCGTACGCCTGGACCTGCCGGACGCCGAGCTGCGGGCCGAGCTGGCCGCCGCCCAGCTCGTGGGCACCGCCATGCTGCGGTACGTCATCAAGGTCGAGCCCCTGGCCTCGGCGGACCCGGAGCAGATCGTCGCGCGGCTGGCACCGGTCGTACAGGGACACCTCACCGGGCCCTGAGCCCCCGCACGCGAGACACCCGTCCCGCATTCCGGACGCTCCGTCCCGCCCACTGGATGACGGGCGTACGCTCGTTAGCAGTCAGAAGTCTCCGAAATCTCTGACGCCGTCTCTGAAGGAGCGAGCGACGATGCCCGAGCTGAGGTCCCGCACAGTCACCCACGGTCGCAACATGGCGGGCGCCCGCGCCCTTATGCGCGCCTCCGGTGTACCGGGTGCGGACATCGGCCGCAAGCCGATCATCGCGGTCGCCAACAGCTTCACCGAGTTCGTCCCGGGCCACACCCACCTCCAGCCGGTCGGCCGGATCGTCAGCGAGGCCATCGTCGAGGCCGGCGGCATCCCGCGTGAGTTCAACACGATCGCCGTCGACGACGGCATCGCGATGGGCCACGGCGGCATGCTGTACAGCCTCCCCTCCCGCGACCTGATCGCCGACTCGGTCGAATACATGGTCGAGGCCCACTGCGCCGACGCCCTGATCTGCATCTCCAACTGCGACAAGATCACCCCGGGCATGCTGAACGCGGCTCTCCGCCTCAACATCCCCACGGTCTTCGTCTCCGGCGGCCCCATGGAGTCCGGCCGCGCCACCCTGGTCGACGGCACGGTCCGCACGCTCGACCTGGTCGACGCGATCTCCGACGCCGTCAACGACAAGATCTCCGACGAGGACATCCTCCGCATCGAGGAGAACGCCTGCCCGACCTGCGGCAGCTGTTCCGGCATGTTCACCGCCAACTCGATGAACTGCCTCACCGAGGCCATCGGCCTCTCCCTGCCCGGCAACGGCTCGACCCTGGCCACGCACACCGCGCGCAAGCAGCTCTACGTCGACGCGGCCAACACGGTCATGAACATCACCCGCCGCTACTACGAGGAGGACGACGAGACGGTCCTCCCGCGCAACGTCGCCACCTTCGCGGCCTTCGAGAACGCGATGGCCCTCGACATCGCGATGGGCGGCTCCACCAACACGATCCTGCACCTGCTGGCCGCGGCCCAGGAGGCGGGCGTCCCCTTCGGCCTGGAGGAGATCGACGCGGTCTCCCGCCGGGTCCCGTGCCTGGCCAAGGTCGCCCCGAACGTCGCGAAGAACCGCACGTACTACATGGAGGACGTGCACCGCGCCGGCGGCATCCCCGCCCTCCTCGGCGAGCTGCACCGCGGCGGCCTGCTCAACGAGGACGTGCACTCCGTCCACAGCCCGTCCCTGGCCGACTGGCTGAAGACCTGGGACGTGCGCGGCGGCTCCCCGTCCGCCGAGGCGGTCGAGCTGTGGCACGCGGCCCCCGGCTGCGTCCGCTCCGCCGAGGCCTTCTCCCAGTCCGAGCGCTGGGAGGCCCTCGACGAGGACGCCGAGGGCGGCTGCATCCGCTCCGTCGAGCACGCGTACTCCAAGGACGGCGGCCTCGCCGTCCTCAAGGGCAACCTCGCGGTCGACGGCTGCGTGGTGAAGACGGCCGGCGTCGACGAGTCCATCTGGACCTTCGAGGGCCCGGCGGTCGTCTGCGAGTCGCAGGAGGAGGCCGTCGAGAAGATCCTGCTGAAGCAGATCAAGGAGGGCGACGTCGTCGTCATCCGCTACGAGGGCCCGAAGGGCGGCCCCGGCATGCAGGAGATGCTCTACCCGACCTCGTACCTGAAGGGCCGCGGCCTCGGCAAGGCCTGCGCCCTGATCACCGACGGCCGCTTCTCCGGCGGCACGTCCGGCCTCTCCATCGGGCACGCCTCGCCCGAGGCGGCCGGCGGCGGCACCATCGCCCTCGTCGAGGACGGCGACCGCATCCGCATCGACATCCCGGGCCGCTCCATCGAGCTCCTCGTCGACGACGCCGAACTGGCCCGCCGCGAGCAGGAGCTGAACGGCGTCTACGCCCCGAAGAACCGCGACCGCAAGGTCTCCGCCGCCCTGCGCGCCTACGCCGCGATGGCGACCAGCGCCGACAAGGGCGCCGTGCGGGACGTGTCGAAACTCGGCTGAGCACGGGGCCGCCTCGCAGGGCGGCCCCTCATCCGCTACCAGGCGGCCGGATCGCGCCCGTCCACGGCGAAGACGGTGCCGTCCGGCGCACCGGTGTAGACATGGTCGTCCACGAGCACGGGCTCGGGAAGCGTGGCCGGAACCCGGTCCGACTGCTCGCTCAGCCGCGGCGAGGTCTGCCCGACGAGCTTGCCGCGCCGGGCATCGGCGGCCAGCAGCCGCCCGTCCGGAGCCGTCACGTACACATGCCGGCCGTCCGCGACCGGCGTGGACCCACGCACGACGCCGGTCTGCAGACTCCAGAGCTGCTTCCGCGCCTTCAGATCGACGGCCACCAGCGCCCCACCGTCCGCCATCAGGTGGACGACGTCCCCGCGCACACTGCCCTGGACGCCCTGCAACGGAAGGGGCAACGGCACGCGCACGGTCGTACGACTGTCCGGGCTGTACCGGACCACGGCCCGCGCCTCACCGCGCAGGGCGTCGACGGCCACGAACGCGACAGATCCGTCCACGCTCCCGACGGGCCGCACGTCCCCCTCCAGCCGCGCCTCCCACCGCACCTCACCCCTGCCAGGATCCACCGCGGTGACCTTCGTACTCGACCCGTCACCGGACACGCTCGCCGTGTACGCCAGCGGATCGCCCGGGAACGACACGAAGTACGGCACGTCCTGACCCGGGATCCGGTGACTCCACTTCACGTCCCCGGAGGCACTCTCCACGCCGGTGACCGTGCCGTCGCCCGCGGTGAGCAGCACCATCTTTCCCACAGCCTGCACCCCGCCGGACATGGACATGGCCTGCCGCCGCGCGACATCCCCCGAGTCCGGATCGAGCGCGGTCAACCGCGACCCGTGGCCGAGCCCGGCCAGCACCAGACCACCCGACACGACCGGAACCCCACTCGGCGGCCCCTCGGCGGCAACCCCGTCCAACCGGTACTTCCACAGCAGACGCCCGTCCGCCGGATCCAGCGCGAAGACCAGCCCGGTCTGCGCACAGAGCAACTTCTCGGCCGCGTAAGAGCACTGCGGGGTGCCCCCCTTGGACACCGGCGTCGCCGTCCACGCCGTGAAGGCGGCAGCAGTGGTCCGCGGCGCGGTGACTTCGGGCGCCGGAGAGGGATCGCCCCCCAGCAACGAGACCGACACGAGCGCACCGACAACGCCCAGCCCGAGAGCACCGGCCCCGAGCACACCCCGCTTGCCGATCCGCAGCCGGCCCCGCCGCCCCGCAACCGGGGCCTCGACCACCGCCGCAGCCCCATCGGCATCCGAAGCCGCACCCACGACCGGCACATCTTCAACCCGCTGCGCCGGGATGAACGCCTGCGTGTCGTACGAGGCCGCCACCGACCGCAGCTCCCGCATCAACTCATCGGGCGAGGGCCGGTCCTCGGGCTCCTTGGCGAGACACCGCAACACGAGCGGCGCCAGCCCCTCCGGCACACCGGTCAACTCGGGTTCGTCATGCACGACTTGGTAGGCGACGACATACGGACTGTCGGAGTCGAACGGCCCCCGCCCGGTAGCGGCATGCACCATCACGGACCCGAGAGCGAAGACATCCGCGGCGGGCCCCACTTCCCTCGGCCGCCGGAACTGCTCGGGCGCCATGAACGGCGGCGTACCGATCAGCTTCCCGGTCTCGGTCCGCAGCTCACTGTCGGTCGGCCGGGATATACCGAAGTCGATCACCTTCGGCCCGTCCTCGGCGAGCAGGACGTTGCTCGGCTTCAGATCCCGGTGCACGACCCCGACCCGATGGATGTCCCGCAGCGCCTCCGCGAGCCCCGCCATCAGCCGGCGCAACTGCGCAGGATTCAGCGGCCCGTTCCGCTTCACCTCCTGGGCGAGCGTCGGACCCGGAATGAACAGCGTGGCCATCCAGGGCCGCCCGGCCTCGGGATCGGCATCGACGACAGGCGCCGTAAAAGCCCCGCTGACCCGCCGAGCCGCCCCCACCTCCTGCCGGAAACGCCCCCTGAACTCAGGGTCCTTGGCGAACTCGGCGTGCACGACCTTCACGGCGACTTTCATCCCGGAGGTGCTCCGGGCCAGATGCACGACACCCATGCCGCCCGAGCCCAGACACGACTCCAGCCGGTAATGACCGACGTATTCGGGAAGTTCCGCTTCCGGGCCCGTTCCGGCGTTTCGCTGTGGCGCCATGTGGGACCACCCCCGTGCCCTCTCGTCCGCGCGCGCGACGCACGGAGCCTAGTCGATGACTCGTACGAGACAGAGGCGGCTTGCTAGCCTCCGCGGGCGAGTCGCGCACGGGTGTTTGATCGCGTGACTCCGGGGAATCAACGGGACCCCATGGCAGCCATGGGGTTGAACGGGGGAGGTTTTCTCATGTCTGTAGAGCCTGTCGAAGAAGTCCAGCGGACACCGCTGGTCACCACACTGGCCGCGGCCGCCACGTACTTCTCGGTCGCCCCGGGCGTCCGCCTCAACGTCCGCAGCGGCCCCGGCACCGGCTACCCGATCGTCAAGTCCCTGCCCGAGGGCTCCCGAGTGCAGATCCACTGCCAGACACCCGGCACCCAGGTCACGGGCCCCTACGGCACGACGACCATCTGGGACAACATCGCGAGCGGCCAGTACGTCTCGGACGCCTACGTGAACACCGGCAGCGACGGTTACATACGCCAGCGCTGTTCCTGAGGCACCCGGCGTTGTCGCTGGGGCGGGGGTGTTGCGCAACTCGGCGCCACGAGGTGCCGCTGCGCCCACCCGTGCCGCCCCTAGCGGCACGACTGCCCGCAGCTAGGGGCACGCATGCCCGCAGCTGGGGCGGATGCGCCCGCAGCGGCCGACGCGCGTGAGGGGCCGTGTCGGGGGGTGTCCGCCCGCAGCGGGCGGCGCGTGTGACGCCAGTTAGCCGGTAGGCAACCGCGTCGCGCCGTTCCGAGGACGGACACCCCCCGGCGCGGCCCCGACCCACCCCCCGGCGCGGCCCCGACCCACCCCCCGGCCTCTCACCGAAATCTCACCGCCCCACCCCGCCCACCCGGCCACCATGGCCGTATGACCTCTCCCTCTGCCCAACACCCCCCAGGAGCCGACCCACCCGCCCGCACCGCCCGAGCCCACTCCTTCAACACCGCCGCAGCCCAATACGCCGCCAACCGCCCCTCCTACCCCCCAGCCCTCTTCGACGCCATAGAAGACCTGGCCGACCGCCCCCTCCCCGGCTCCCGCGTCGCAGACATCGGCGCAGGCACCGGCATAGCCACCGCCCTCCTGCACGCCCGAGGCGCGGACGTCCTCGCCGTAGAACCCGGCGACGGCATGGCGGCCCAGTTCCGCAGCACCCTCCCCGACATCCCGATCGTCCGCGGCACGGGCGACGACCTCCCCCTCGCCGACGCCTCAGTCGACCTCCTCACCTACGCCCAGGCCTGGCACTGGACCGACCAGTCCCGCGCCGTCCCGGAGGCCCTCCGCGTCCTGCGCCCGGGCGGCGCCCTCGCCCTCTGGTGGAACACCGACGCCCTCGACGTCCCGTGGATCGCCGAGTCCGCCACCCGCACGGCACGCCACTTCGGCGTCGACATCAGCGCCGAGAAGCGCAACGTCAACGCCCGCGCAGCCGACCCCACCGGCCGCCTCGACTTCACCCGCCGCACGGTCCGCTGGAGCCGCCGCATCCCGGTCGACACCCACCTCGCCAACCTCGGCAGCCACTCGGTCTTCCTGGTACACGGCGAGGAACACACCGCGTCCTTCCTCGCCGAGGAACGCGAGCACCTGCTCAGGGCCTTCCCGGACGGCTACGTCGACGAGGTCTACGACGTGATCCTCCTGCTCGCCAGGACGCCCACCTGACGCACCCGCTTGACGCGCGATACCCCCAGGAGCATTATTCATCGCATGATGAATAATGCTCCTGGCTCGCCACACCCAGGCACCGGCACCGGCACCGGCACCCACCCCGGCCCCGACCCGACCGCAGCCGTCCACGCCCAGAACCTCACCGTCACCCGCGGCCCCCGCACAGTCCTCCGCGACCTCGGCTTCACCGTCCCCCGAGGCCAGATCACCGGCCTGCTCGGCCCCTCGGGCTGCGGAAAGTCGACCCTCATGCGCGCCATCGTCGGCACCCAGGCCAAGGTCACCGGCACCCTCGACGTCCTGGGCCGCCCCGCCGGCCACCCCACCCTGCGCACCCGCATCGGCTACGTCACCCAGGCCCCCTCGGTCTACGACGACCTGACGGTCCGCCAGAACCTCGACTACTTCGCCGCGATCCTGAACCCCGGCCGCCACAACGCCGACCGCCGCCACGACCACGTCACCCGCGCGATATCCGACGTCGACCTCACCACCCACGCCGACGCCCTGGCCGGCAACCTCTCCGGCGGCCAGCGCAACCGCGTCTCCCTCGCCGTGGCCCTCCTCGGCGCTCCCGAGCTCCTGGTCCTCGACGAACCGACCGTCGGCCTCGACCCGGTCCTGCGCCGCGACCTCTGGACCCTCTTCCACGACATCGCGGCGAGCCGCGGCGCGACCCTCCTCGTCTCCTCCCACGTCATGGACGAGGCCGAGCGCTGCCACCGCCTCCTCCTCATGCGCGAGGGCCAACTCCTGGCCGACGACACCCCCGACGCCCTGCGCACCCGCACCGACGCCGAAACGGTCGAGAAGGCCTTCCTGGACCTGGTGGACAGGGCGAAGGAAAAAGCCGAGACGACCGGAACGAAGGAGCCGACACGATGAGCACCACGCTCACCCCCACCCCACCGAACCCCCGAGCCCACAACCTCTCCCGCACCACCGCCACAGCCACCCGAGTCCTGCGCCAGCTCACCCACGACCCACGCACCATCGCGCTGCTGATCCTCATCCCCTGCGTGATGCTGTTCCTGCTGCGCTACGTCTTCGACGGCAGCCCCCGCACCTTCGACAGCATCGGCGCGTCCCTCCTCGGGATCTTCCCCCTGATCACGATGTTCCTGGTGACGTCCATCGCCACCCTGCGCGAACGCACCTCGGGCACCCTCGAACGCCTCCTCGCCATGCCCCTCGGCAAAGGCGACCTCATCGCCGGCTACGCCCTCGCCTTCGGCACCCTCGCGATCATCCAGTCCGCCCTGGCCACGGGCCTCGCGGTCTGGTTCCTCGGCCTGGACGTCACCGGCAGCCCCTGGCTCCTCCTCCTGGTGGCCCTCCTCGACGCCCTCCTCGGCACGGCCCTCGGCCTCTTCGTCTCGGCCTTCGCGGCCTCGGAGTTCCAGGCGGTGCAGTTCATGCCGGCGGTGATCTTCCCCCAGCTGCTCCTCTGCGGCCTCTTCACGCCCCGCGACAACATGCACCCGGCCCTGGAGGCCATCTCCGACGTCCTGCCCATGTCCTACGCGGTGGACGGCATGAACGAGGTCCTCCGCCACACCGACATGACCGCCACGTTCGTCCGGGACGCCCTGATCGTCGCGGGCTGCGCCCTCCTGGTCCTCGTCCTGGGAGCGGCCACCCTGCGCCGCCGCACGGCGTAGACACCGTCCCGCCCAGCGGACAACGAAGCCACCCCCCACCCCCTGGTGCGAGGATGGACACCGGACGACGCACCCTCCGGAGGCACCCCGCGCCATGACCCAGAAAGTCGCAGTCCTCGGCACCGGCAAGATCGGCGAAGCCCTGCTCAGCGGAATGATCCGCGCCGGCTGGAACCCGGCCGACCTCCTGGTCACCGCCCGCCGCCGGGAACGGGCCGAGGAACTCCGCACCCGCTACGGCGTCACCCCGGTCACCAACCCCGAAGCCGCCAAGACCGCCGACACCCTGATCCTCACGGTCAAACCGCAGGACATGGGCACTCTCCTCGCCGAGTTGGCCCCCCACGTCCCCGCCGACCGCCTGGTCATCAGCGGCGCCGCCGGCATCCCCACGGCCTACTTCGAGGAACGCCTCGCCCCCGACACCCCGGTCGTGCGCGTCATGACGAACACCCCCGCCCTGGTCGACGAGGCGATGTCCGTCATCTCCGCCGGCACCCACGCCACCGCCGACCACCTCGCCCACACCGAGGAGATCTTCGGCGCCGTCGGCAAGACGCTCCGCGTCCCCGAGTCCCAGCAGGACGCCTGCACCGCCCTCTCCGGCTCGGGCCCGGCCTACTTCTTCTACCTGGTCGAAGCCATGACCGACGCGGGTATCCTCCTCGGCCTGCCCCGCGACAAGGCCCACGACCTGATCGTCCAGTCCGCCATCGGCGCCGCGACGATGCTCCGCGACAGTGGCGAACACCCCGTCAAGCTCCGCGAGAACGTCACGTCACCGGCCGGCACGACGATCAACGCCATCCGCGAACTCGAGAGCCACGGCGTACGGGCCGCCCTCATCGCCGCCCTCGAAGCAGCCCGCGACCGCAGCCGCGCCCTGGCCTCCGGCAACAGCTGAGCACCCGGGGGCGGGCCCGACCCGCCCCCGACGCCCGCCCCCTCACACCCTCAGCACGACACCCGCCGCGGCCACCTCTTCTTCCTCCTCCACAGCGGGCAGCAACCCGATCGCGCGATACGCCGCGTCCACGGTCGGCCGGGCCATCCCCCGAGCCCGCTCCGCACCGTCCCGCAGCACCCCGTCCACATAGCCGGGATCGGCGGACAACTCCCGGTGCCTCTCCTGCACGGGCCTGAGCACCTCGACCACAGCCTCCGCGGTGTCCTTCTTCAAGGCCCCGTACGACGCGTACTCACCGCTCAGCCGCTCGGGCTCCCCACCCGTGCACGCCGCGAGGATCTCCAGCAGATTCGCGAGACCCGGCCGGCCCTCCCGGTCGTACACGACCTCCCGCCCGCTGTCGGTCACCGCCCGCATGACCTTCTTGCGCACCACGTCCGGCTCGTCCAGCAGATAGACGATCCCCGGCCCGACGTCGTCGCTCTTGCCCATCTTCGACGCCGGATCCTGCAGATTCATCACCCGGGCCGCCACCTCCGGACGCGTGGCCCGCGGCACCACGAACGTGTGCCCGTAGCGCTGGTTGAACCGCACGGCGAGATCCCGCGCGAGCTCCACGTGCTGCCGCTGATCGTCCCCGACCGGCACCTCGTCGGCCCCGTACGCCAGGATGTCCGCCGCCATCAGCACGGGATACGTCAGCAGCGACAACCGCACGCTCCCGCCCCGCCGCTGCTCCCGCGCGGCCTTCTCCTTGTACTGGATCATCCGCCGCATCTCACCGTCGGTGGCCACGCACTCCAGCACGTACGACAGCCGCGCGTGCTCGTCCACATGACTCTGCACGAACACCGTGCACCGCTCCGGATCCAGCCCCGACGCCAGCAGCAGGGTCGCCGCCTGCCGACTGAGCCTGCGCACCCGCGCCGGGTCGTGGTCCACGGTCAGCGCATGCAGATCGACGACACAGAACAAGGCGTCGGCCTCGTGCTGGTCCACGGCAGCCCACCGCCGCATGGCCCCCAAGTAGTTCCCCAGCGTCAGATGCCCCGTCGGCTTGACCCCGCTGAAGACCCGTGTCATCTCTCCTCCACCTCCTGGTCGGGACCACCGCCCCGGCGGCCGCCCCCGGTGGTCGGAGGGAGAAACAAGAACGGCCGCCGAAGCGGCGGCCGTTGAGTGCATACGTGAGGACGGCCGCCGTCAGGCGGCCCACCACAGCTGGGTACACGTACGCGTCGTCATGCACCCCAGGCTACGCCGCCGGAGTGCCGCCCGCCCCCGAGTTGACACGCCCTACCCCCATCCGTAGTGTTCTCCGAGTTGCCCGACGTGAGCGCCGACTCCGGTCGGTCCCCGGGCAGCCAATCCGCAGGTACTCACCACTACTCGACGTGCAGCATGTCTGTCGTCGTTTCATTGGTATGCGTATTTACGGAATGAGGAATCCACGTTCGAAAGGACGAGGCCCCCGATTCGCTCGGGAGCCGGGGAATCCGCTAAAGTCTCACTCGTCGGAACGGCCCAACAGCCGCAAAGACAACCCCCGCTGACCGGGGATCAGGCCCGAAAGGATCTGATAGAGTCGGAACCGCCGGAAAGGGAAACGCGAAAGCGGGAACCTGGAAAGCACCGAGGAAATCGGATCGGAAAGATCTGATAGAGTCGGAAACGCAAGACCG
>NZ_BAABET010000019.1:0-36877 GCF_039540295.1 Streptomyces venetus | reverse complement strand
GGCATGAACCACGAGGAGGCCGCCCGCAAACTCGGCGTCGACCCGGAGTGAGTGGTGCCGCCAGTTTGCGGTACCACTCACTGTTCACAAGGTCAGCAGTCAGCAGTCAGACGCGGCGCCACCGCGGATCGCTCGTTGTTGGCCGCTGCTGCGAGGCACCCTTGGGTCTTCTTCCAGCCCCAGCCCCACTTGCCGTTCCTGTCCCTGCGACGCCCGCACGGCCAACGGTCACCGATGGCATCGGTCTCGTAGAGACCGTCCCTGCTCGGTCCGCAACTCGGCAACGCCCGCCGAGGGTCACAGGTGTAAAAGACCAGCCGGCCGCCATTCCAGCAGATGGCATCAGCCGCTGGTGAGGAGGCGCCTGCCGAACCCGCAGTGTGCTTCTCTGCCTGGGCCACCGCGCCGGTCGCAGTCAATCCAGGGATGGCCAGTGCAAGGGACACAGCTACCAGGGCGAGCTTCCCCCGTTTACGGGAAGCAGACTTGATCAGAACCTGCGCGCTGCAAGAGACACCCCCAGTCGGCAGGTTCCTGAGCCGCTGCGCTCGGCGGATCGCGGTGGCGGCCGCTCACCACACACGGTGGTGCCTCCCGGCGGCAGACCGAACCCGCCCTGAGCGTTGCGGCCCGGATTTCGGCACGAGCCCCTCGTTTTGCCGCGAGGGGCTCCAGCTGTTCAGCGCGGCATCGGCGGGCTGGCAGCCGGGGGCTTCACCGTGCCGGTGCTGCGTTCGCTAGTGCTGTGACCGCATAGGTTCACCGGCTTGGCGGTTGGACGGGTGGTGACGAGGTCCCCGGTGTCGGCGTGCTGGCGGCCAGTGCGCCTGCGCGTTGTCTGCGGAGGAACGCAACCGTCCCACGCGGTCGCGGTTGCGGGCTTCGATGGCCGCGACGCGCTCCGCTTCCGCCTCGTCGATACGGGGCCCAGGAGGTGTACGTCGGGGACCGTCAGACCGCTGTCCGGCCCGGCCAGTCGCTGTAGCGGGTCTCGCCGAGGATCGCGTCACTGCCCGGCACCAGAGTTCCCTCGCTCAGCTCGGCTCCGAAGTAGCGGGCATGGGAGTCCGTGACCACCTCACGCGGGTCGTTGCGGGCGGCTAGGGCGTGCCGGAAGAATTCGTCCATCCGGAACCGCTCGGGCCCGGCGACGTCGACCCTGCCGTTCAGCGGCGACCCGGTCGAGATTCGGCCCACCGCCTGGGCGACATCGTCGCCCGCGATGGGTTGGAAGAGCACCGGGGCCAGCCGGACCGCGCCGCCGGCGGTGGCGTCTTCGGCGATGCTCACGACGAACTCGAAGAACTGTGTCGCGTGCACGATCGAGTACGGGATCGAGGATTTCTCGATCAGCTGTTCCTGAGCGACCTTCGCCTGGAAGTAGCCGCTCTCGGGCAATCGCTCGGTCCCCACCACCGACAGTGCGACATGGTGAGCGACGCCGGCTGCGGCTTCGGCGGCGAGCAGATTGCGCGTGGAGGTCTCGAAGAACCTCATCACCGCGCTGTCTTCGAAGGACGGCGAGTTCGATACATCGATCACCACGGATGCGCCGGCCAGTGCGTCGGTGAGGCCTTCGCCGGTGAGGGTGTTGACCCCTGTCGTTGGTGCTGCCGCGACCGTGTCGTGGCCGTGCTGGGCGAGTTGCGGCACGAGTTTCGAACCGATGTTGCCGGTGCCGCCGATGACGACGATCTTCATGGCAAACCTTCCCGTGCGTCGGGCATCCGGCCGCCGCTGAGGCCGTGCAACCCCGTGGGGGTGACGGCATCGGCGAACTTCTTCACCTCGTCGGTGAAGGGAGTGAGGTATGGGAGATCAACTGCGGGTGGAGCAGCCATCCCGTCAGATCGCTTCGCGCCAGGTCGCCGGGCGGCGATAAGGCGCCGTGGGTTGCCGTTGCTGGCTGTTTGTCAGCTCGTCGGGGTTCGGGCGTGGCTGGTCGCCCATTCGAGCGCGTAATCGGCCACCTGTTCCCAGCCGGGCTCGACACCGGTGAAGTGTGAGCGGTCCGGAAACTCGTAGGTCTCGGTCAGCGCCTCGGAGTTGCGGTACTTCTTCGCGTTGGAGCGGATCACCGAGGGCGGCATCAGGTGGTCCTTGCCGCCCATGATGAACAGCAGCGGCGCCCGCTCGTCCAGGTCGTAGTCGACCCAGGTCTCCTGGTGGCCCGGCTTCCAGTTGGCTATCAGTCCGTAGGCCCACACCCAGCTGCCGGGCGCCGGGATGTGGAGGTGGTCGTAGGCCGCGTCGGACTCCTCCCGGCTGCACGTGTTGGCGAACGCGTAGTGGAACTGCTCCTTGGTGAAGCCCACCGCGCGGTGCCGGTTGGCCGGGTTGGCGAGGATCGGGAACAGGGACTTGATCTGGGACGGTGGGTTCACCCGCACTCCCTCGGGTGGCGCCGAGTCGATCGTCACGGCTGCGGCGCCCAACCCTCGGTTGACCAGGAGTTGGGTGAAGGTCCCGCCGAAGGAGTGGCCCATGATGATCGGCGGACGGTCCAGGCTCTCGACCACGTCGCTGAGATGGTCGAGGGTTTCGGGGACGGATGCCGCGGCGATGATCTCGGGCTTTTCGCGCAGCGCCTCCACCTCGATCTCGAACCCTGGGTACGTCGGCACGACCACCTCGTAGCCCTTCGCCCGGTAGTACTGCGCCCAGCGATCCCAGCTTCTGGCGGTCATCCAAAGCCCGTGGATCAGCACGATCGGCGGGGCATCGGTCGTCGGCTCGCTCATGGCCCTCCTTCCGATTGCAGGGCTGTAACAATCGTCGACCTCGAACAGCGGTCGTACAACCGCAGCGATGAAGTGGCGGCCCACCGGCGCACGCTCTGCACCGCCGCCCCTCCGGTGGGCGATCACTTCTGTGACTTCCGGGCTGTCCGCACGTCGGCACGACCGGATGCCCAGTGCCGCGAAGGTCGCAGTGGACCTGGACCGGTCTCCCAGACAGTCGCTTCGACAACGGGGCGTACCCAGGCTGAGCCCGTGACGGAGGCAGATCCGATGGAAGGGGCCGCCTGGCCCATGGTGGCCGGAAGACTCGCATCCGATGATCTGCCCGAGATCGCGACCGAGGCACCTGGCCGCCCGCAGTCAGCCCTCCACCTGCTTCGGCCTCGGCTCGGGCAAGGGGCGACACCATCCACGCCGGGCGGGGATCCCCTCAGCGGGAGCACCCCCGGAACCTCCGTTCGGGCCGGGCGGTGCGGATCGCCACCACGGCGCGCTTGTGGCCGGCGACGAGTGTGAAGCGGGGAGACGGCCGTGTCGGAGGCCACCAGCCTGAACAGGGCGGGATCCCCCGCAGCAACCCGACCTTGACCAGACGGTCCCCGCTCAAGGCGACCGCGAGCGCCACATCCAGCAGGATCTTGCCAGGGTCGCGCACCGCCCGATCCTTCCACCGCGGCGCCAACGCCTGCGACGTCGCCGCATCCAGACCGACGATGCGCCCGTTCTCCCCCTCCCTCCTGCGCGGTGACGCCTCGGCACATGCCCCGGATTCCTGCGGCGCGACGACGACGCTCTCCCGCTGTCCGGCCGGCGCCGGGCCAAACGCAAACGCTGTGGCCGGCCCCTGTGGGAGATCGAAACGCCGCCCGTCACCGACCACCCGCCGTGCGCTCCATCCATCAACGCCTGGTCCGGCTCGACGCCGAGGACACGGCCGCTCACAGAAGAACCTCACGCGCTGCGTGTCCAGGTCTTCACCAGCGCCGCCCCTGCCCTCCGGCAGCGCTTCGACGGCGACGAAGTCTCCATGCGCTGGGACCGCTCAGACGACACCGACCGCATCGTCGGCTGGCAGCGCTCCGACTGCGGCTTCCTCTGCCTCTGGCGCCGTACATCACCGAGCACCTCCCGGAGCGGAAGCAGGGTCGGCGGCCCCTCCCACTGCACAGGTCGAGCAGGGCGGCCCGCCGCCGGCTGAACGAGCGCCGCGTCGGGCCGCTCCCCCGTAGTGGTGGAGCGGCCCGGTGCGACCGAGGCGTGGAAGGCAGGGAACAGCACCCTGCTGACCGGCCGTCGAAGAACGCTCGTGGCAGGCGCATCTTCAGTTGGCTTCGCTGGATGGTCAGGGCCACTCCAGCCGCACCAAATTCCCCAACTTCCTGCATCGTGGCACGGTTTGATCCCAGAATTTCGGGGGCGCCTAGGGCCGCAAGGGCGCACGCGACAACAGGACGATGGGGGACGCGCATGGGGAGTGACACGGCATGGCCGGAATGAAGCTCTACTCACTCGAATCGAATGATCCGCGGCGGCTCGGCCCCTACCGGTTGCTGCGGCGGATCGCCACGGGCGGGATGGGCCGCATCTATCTCGCGCGGCAGGAGGCGGCCGCCGCGGACGCAGCCGGGCCTACCGGAACCGTGGTGGACCATCCTTTGGTCGCGGTCAAGACGCTCCTCGCTGAGGGCTTCGTCAGCAGGCCGGACCGGGACCGATTCGCCCGCGAGGTGGCGTTGGCCGGACGCGTCGAGAGCGCGTCCACGGCCAAGGTCCTGGCCTCCGACGCGACGGCGAAGCGCCCGTGGCTGGCCATCGAGTTCATTCCGGCGCCCAGTCTGGCCGAACTCGTCTGCGAGGCTGGGACGTTGCCTGCCGACGCCGTGCATTGGGTCGCGGCCGAGGCCGCGCGTGCGCTGGTCGAGCTGCACGGCGTAGGGGTCGTCCACCGGGACGTCAAACCCCAGAACATCCTGCTGACCCGGGACGGGCCCCGCCTTATCGACTTCGGTATCTCGCACGCCCATGACCACACCAGCTCCGCAACGACGATCGGTACCTTCCCGTTCACGTCGCCGGAGCAGGCGTCCGGCAAGAAGTCCACCACCGCGTCTGACATGTATTCGCTGGGAGCGACACTCTTCTTCCTCGCGGTCGGCCGCCCCCCGTACGAGCAAACCGACCACTCCATCGGGCTCCTTGCTCTCGTTCAGCGCGCCGAGCTCGACACGGAGGGGCTTCCCAAGCAACTGGAGGGGTTGATCCTCCCGTTGCTGCGGGCCGAGCCTGGGGAGCGGCCCGCACCCGCCGACGTACTGCGGAATTGCCTGCGCGGCCTCGGCCCGCTGACGGTGACCGGGCAGGCCGCACAGTGGCTGCCGCCGGAGTGGATCGCGCTCATCGAGGAGTACGCGGAGCAGGGGCGCCAGTTACAGAACGGGATGGTCGACTTCGACGCGGCCGACGCACGGACGCAGGTAGGGCCCGAGTCTGACCGCGACGGTTCGGAAGAGGCCGTCAGCGCGATGCGCGAACAACTGGAGGCGCTACGCAAGCAACGGGATGCCCTGGCGCAGGAGCAGGCCGAGGAGCGGGCGGAGGCCGAGGAGCGGGAGCGGCGGCGCCGAGCGGAGGAGGAACGCAGGCGCTTGGAGCAGGCGCGCAAGGCTGCTGACCGCGTGGAGAAGGAACGCAAGGAGAACGAGCGCAAGGAGCGCGAACGCGTGGCGCGGGCGGGGACCCAGACCTCCACCCAGGGCTCAACCTCGACACCCTCTACGTCCTCGGCCTCGTCGAGACCGAAGACTCCGGCAAAGTCCGCCTCGAAAACATCGAACAACTCCGAAGGCTGGGTCGGCCTGCTCGTGGGCGCAGTCATCATCGGGCTCCTGATCTGGCAGCCTTGGGACGAGCAGAAGCACGACAGCCCGGAAAGCAGCCCCCAGCCGACATACAGCTCCGGCCTGGTCAGCGGTGGCAGCAGCGGCGATGCCTCGTCCGGCTCCGACGGCTTCTCCACCTCGTCGAGCGGCGGCTCGGACGACTACGATCCCGAACCCGAACCGGAGACCAGCTCGCCGGAGCCGGACCCCACCGAGGATGCCTTCAAGGCCGTCTCGGTCGGGGACTGCCTGGACGTCGTCGACACCGGGTACGGCGGCGAGGAAAAGTACGACTGGAGCGAAGAGGAGCCGAACACGGCGCCTTGCAGTACCGCGCGCGTGCGGGTCTACCGCACCACCGGCGACTGCGACAGCGCCCAGGACCAGGCGACCTGGTCGTACTACTCCAGCAGCAGCGGCGAGCGCACCGCGCTTTGCCTCGAAGGCCAGTACCACAACGGCGACTGCCTGCTCGCCGACAACGACGGCGACTCTGCCAGCATCGCGCTGCTGTCGTCCGTGAACTGCACCGACAGACAGGTCCCCAGCGCGTACAACGACATCTTCGTCATCACAGCCATCTACCGGGCAACGGCGAGCAGCACCACCGCGGACTGCCGTGCCGGGCAGTACGACACGAACACATACTGGTCCCAGAAGGTGGACGACGGCGCCACACTGCTGTGCTTTAAGGCATACGACTGAGCCCGCCGCGGAGCTAGACGAGTAGTTCCGAAGCGTCGCGAGCCTGTGAAACTGGAGGAGCCCGAGTCGAAGCCAGCTGCCTGACTACGTATTTCGTGGGCCAGTGCATCTGGGAGTTCCGCCGGGTGTACACAACCTGGGCGAAGAACCGCCAGCGGTGGGCGGAGCTGCACGCGCTGTACGACGGCGCCGCGGAGACCGCGCGCGAAAACCCGAGGCTCTTCGGTCGGCTCCTGGCGGCGGGCTCCGTCTCCGAGACCGAAGCTGCGGTGCTCAGCACCAACTTCGCGGACATCCTGGCCGAGCAGCCCGCCGTCACCCGGGCGGTCATCAGCCTGACCGTCGAGGGCTACAACGACACCGACATCGCCGACGAGCTGAACATCACCCACGCCGCTGTCCCCATGCGCAAGACCCGCTTCTGTAAGGCGCTTTACGACGCGGCCCGAGAGCGGCGCATTTGGATCCCCGAGCAGCTCCACACCAAGGCCGACGCCCGCCGCCGCACCCAGCGAGGTGCCGCGTGACCAGCCGCCTGCTCATGTTCCTGATGCTCGTACTCGGTATGGGCATCCTCTTCTCTGCCCTCGCCGGCCTCATCGGGTACGGCATCGCTCGCCTGCTCGGCGCCCCGGTGGACAAGGCGATCGGCTGGGGGAGCATGGTGACCTTCAGCATCATGTCGCTGTGGATCGCGCTGCTGGCTGTCGTCGTTCCGCTCATCACGTGAGGGCGGACCGGGTCGGGGGCCGTGCAGCCCCCGCCCCTGGGGCAGCTCCGCAGGAAGGGCAGGCCACAACGCCTTTCCTACGGGCTGCCGTGGCGGCGAAGGCAACGACGGCACGCTCAAGTAGAGCGTTGCGTAGGAGATCGATACGGCGCCCACCGTGGTGGGCCGCGCCGATAGGCGACCGCGTGGCGCAGCTGGTCGTTCTCCTGCTGCAAGTGGGCGGGCGAGGCCTCGCCCTTTCTCTCGGGCGGCTGCGGCGTGCGGGAGGTCGTCATCACCAACTCCGTCGGGGACAGGGTTCTCCCCAGACGCCTGCCCTCGACCCGTGACGCCAAGACATGCGATCTTCACCAGCCGACAACATCGGCAGCACTGCCCGTCGACATTGGTGGTGATCCTGTGAGGTGCCACCCGATGGCCTTCGCACACTCCGTTCCCGCTTAGGCTTTCCGCTGGCCCGCGCCGCGCCCGGCGGTTGCGGGAGGTCAAGGAGGTGGAAGGCCGATGCCCGAGCAGGCTTCGGCATCCGAGCACGGCGCTGCTGACAAGCGCCTGCATCTGGTGCCCGACGAGGTCGTCGAGGTCGGCCGGATGCAGGCGGTGCGCCGCTACGACATCCTCGACACCCCGCCCGACGGCGCGTTCGACCGGGTGGCTGCGCTGGCAGCCCGCCTGTTCGACGTCCCCGTGGCGACGGTGACGATCGTGGACGAGGACCGGATCTGGTTCAAGGCCGCGCACGGCCTGGACGGGGTCGGCGAGATCGGCCGGGACCCGGGCCTGTGCGGCTCCGCGGTCCTGCGGGACGATGCGCTGGTCATTCCCGACACTCTGCTCGACGACGTCGCCTGCGGCAACCCGCTGGTCACCGGGCCGCTCGGCGTGCGGTTCTACGCCGCCGCGCCGATCATCACCGCGGACGGGCACAAGCTGGGTACCGTCAACATCCTGGACACCAAGCCCCGCTCCATCACCTCCGAACAGACTGCCACCCTGACCGATCTGGCGGCGATCGTGATGGACGAGATGGAACTGCGCCTGTCCGCTCTGCGCACCGTGCACCAGGAGCAGCGGTCCGCCGAGGCTGAGCGGGCGGCCCGGGAGCAGGCGGAGAGGGACAAGGCGGCGATCGCCTCCTTCGCCTCCACCTTGCAGCGCACTCTGTTGCCGCCGGCGCTGCCGACGGTGCCCGGCCTGGAGCTGGCCTGTCACTACCACACCGCGTCCGTGCACGACGTGGGCGGCGACTTCTACGACGTCTTCCCCCTGCCCGCCGGGAAGTGGGGATTGTTCCTGGGGGACGTGTGCGGCAAGGGCGCCGAGGCGGCCACTATCACCTCGCTGGCCCGCTACACCCTGCGGGCCTCCGCCCAGCACACGGACGACCCCGTCGCGGTACTTGAGGCCCTGAACAGCGCCTTGCTGGCCGATGTGTGGGCGGGCCGCCGGTTCTGCACAGCTTTCTTCGCCACCCTCACCCCTGAGGCGGCCGGGGGCTTCACCGTGGAGCTGGCCACCGGTGGGCACCCCCCGGCCTACCACCTCAGCCCCGCCCCGCCCGAAGCCGGGCCCGCCACGCACACGCGGGCGGAAGCGGTCCACCCCCAAGGGCGGCATGCTCATCGGGGCCTTCCCCGGCGCCCGCTTCGCCTCCACCACCCTCCACCTCGCCCCAGGCCAGGCCCTGCTCCTCTACACCGACGGCCTGACCGAGGCACACACCAGCACCGACGCCATGCTCGGAGACGAGGGCCTGACAGCCTTCCTCACCGCTCGTCCCGCCTCGTGTGGGGCGGCGCAGTTGATCCAGGACACCGTCGGTTTGCTGGACACCCTGCCCCAGGGCGCGAGTGACGACGTCGCCCTGCTGGCTCTGTCGGTTCCCGCTCCCGACCAGGCCGCCGCCGCGACGGGGGCCAGATCCACCGCCCACACCACCGCCGCGCCCGCCGGCGAGGAGCACTGACCGCCATGACCGACGACATCGAGCTGACCCTGACCGCCACCCCCGGTCCCGCAGCGGTCGCCACCGTCACCGGCGAGATCGACCTGCATACCGCACCCGGCTTGCGTACCCGCGCGCTGGAGCTGATCAACCAGGGCCACCACCACTTGATCCTGGACCTGACGGGTGTGGGCTTCTGTGACTCCGCCGGCCTCAGCGCACTGATCGGCATCTGGCACGGCGCCCAGGAAGCGGGCGGCTCCCTGGCCCTGGCCGCCGTCCCCGACCGGCTGATGCGCATGCTCACCCTCACCGGAGTGGACAGCCTCCTGCCCCATTACCCGAGCACCGCCGACGCGCTCAGCGCCCACCAGGGTGCCCCCGACGTCGCCTGAATCGCTCCGTCGCCCGCTTCTCGCGGCGCTCCCCGGGGCGGCAAAGCCCCGGCCTGCGCGGTGGTACGACGAACGGCCAGGCGCCTCGGGGCGGTTCAGTCTTCGGCGTGCTCGCCGGCGTCCGGGGCGCGCAGCGGGCGCAGGCCGCCATCGGCCGGGACGGAAGCGCGGACGAATTCACGGAATCCGGGCAGCAGCGAGGCGAGCACACAGTCATGGTCGTCCCGCGGACCCCGCTGGGGGATACAGACACGCGGTGGGTGCTCTCTGCTCAAGGTCTCGGCGGCCGACACGGCATGTTGCCATAGGCGACTACAGGACGCCGAGCAGGACCCACAGCGCCGCCTACAGCTGCGGAGCGGTGCCGAATTCGTCGGCCCCCGGGGCGCCAGGCCCAAGCCTCTCCGAATCTACCGGCGGGTTACTTGCTCCCTGGTGTCCGAGCTAGGACTACAGGGCCAACAAGGGCTGGAACCGCTACTCGCTCCCGGCCTGCCGGCGGCGCCCCAGGGCCCGCCAGCGGGCCGCGGGGGGGCGGCGGCTCCAGAGCAGTGCGCAGCACCGCGTGGAAGGTCTCCAGCGCCTGGGCCATCCGGTCGTCGTCTCCGTGGTGCCCCACGGCCGCCTCGTAGACGGCCTCAGCGGCGGCGGCGATCCCAGGTTCCGCACGCCTCATGAGGGGTGCGGCAGCCGCTCCCAGCCGACTCAAGGGTGCGGCCAGCCCTGCCGCCGATGCTGCGGTGTCCCGGTCCCAACGCTCCAGAAGCCGGTCCCCAACACTGAAAAAGGCCAGGGCCTTTGCATACACGTCCCTGCGCGAGAAGGCCACGACGGTCATTCCCTGAGTCAGCCAGTTCGCCGCAAGGCGGCCCTTGGCCTGCCAGCCCGCGAAGAACTGATCGTGCGTGTGCCCTGCAACCTTCAACGCGAGCACCGCCGCCACGAGCTCGTCGGCCTGGGCTTCGAGGGCGGCACGATCGGCCGCGGCATCCTTGCGGGCCTCCGCCTTCCGGGTGCGCCGGGCGTTGTCCCATCCGCCGACGAAAACCAGCGCGACGGCGCCGGCCGCACTGGCCGCCGAAGTGAGTAGTTCACTGTTCACGTCGATCACGACACCGCAGCGGCCCCGCAGGTTCCCACCGGAGCGATCCTGTCCCACTTCGAGCGAGAGCACCGCAAGAGGTGAGAGGAGGTGATCACCATGGTGAAGTGCGGCAGCTGCCACCACCCCGGCGCGCACGCCGTCGTCGTGCCGCGTCAGGGCTGGCCGACCCGGTGCGGGGACCGCCCGCGTTGCGAGGCGGACACCCGCGTCGAGCAGGAACAGAGCTAGTAGCCACTTCCGGTGGGGGCGGTGGCGGCAGTCGGCGGCTGACCCGTTGTCACAGGCAGCGGCTACCTTGCAGCTCAGCACAGAACCAAGGCAGGTTGCAGGAAGAGGAGCGGCAATGGTCGTCGAGGTGGGGTACGCGCAGGCGTGGGACCTGGAGGCTTGTGCGCCCTGGCGGCCGATATCCGCCGAGGAGGCCCGGGAGCGGGATGCCGCCGGGCTTCCGTACGTGGTCGTGTACCAGGAGCCGGGCCGGGAGGCTCCGCTGGAAGTCCGGCTCGTCTCCTGGCGGGACCACTACGTCGGGCTGTGGGTCTACGACGCCCAGGGCCGCCGCACCTACGACCTGGACATGCGGCTGCTGGACGACCCGTCGCGGCTACTGCGCCGGTACTCTGTCGGCTGGTACTACACACACCCGGAGATGGCGCAGTTCGACAAGGCGTGCCCACGCATCACCGTGGACCTTTTCCCGGACGGGAGGGGCCGACGGACGGAGGAGCGGCAGGGGCAGGGCGGGGGCTCCTACGTCACCTCGCCCGGACTCCGGGACGACGAGCGCTGGATGGACCGCCCCGCCTTCGGGGAGTGGCCGCTGCTCTCGGCCCAGGTCCACGGGCTCATTGAGCCGCCGGGCTTCGCGGCGGCTGAGGTGGCCGAGACAGCCGAGCCAGGTGACGGAGACGCCCCCGCTACCTGCTGGCGTCCGCCGCGTCCCGCGCAGCCCGGGCCGATCAACGAGTTGTTCCGGCCCGGGGTGCGCGTGACCGACGGGTACCACCCCGAGATGACCGTCGTGGAGCCGCGCCGAGTCGGCACCCTGCGCATACCCAGCGGGCTGCTGGCCGTCTCCGGCCCGGACATCGACCACGGCGACGGGCCGCGCATCACGGTCCCCGTCCCGCCCGGGGAGTACGTACTCGACGAGGCGCGGGTCCGCTTCAGCTACCACTGCGAGTGGCGGAACGCCGAGGTCACGACCACGGAACCCACGGCCGTCCGCCTGCTCGTCAGCGAGAGCCCCGCAGCGACCTGGGAGATGGCCCTCGGTCTCGATGACGATCTCAGGCTGTTCATCGAGCAGCAAATAGCCGGCTTCCACACCGACGGCGCCACCGGCTGCTTCGCCGACGCCGGGGCCTGGGATCCGCTCATCGCGCTCTTCGAGCGGGGGCTGATCCGGGGAGAGTCGGACCTGGACGGGTACGAGAACATCGACGACGGTTCCATGTTCATGCAGCGCACCTGGGACGAGGCTTCCGGCGGCGAGCTCATGTCCTTCGCGACGACCGGGGACGGTACCTACCCGGTGTGGGTCGGCCGTTCCGAGGACGGTGAGGTAATCGGCGTCGTGGTGCTGGTGGAGGGGATGCCCGAGCTGCTCCCGGAGCGGGACGGAACCCCCACCGATGCGGCTGTGTAGGCAGGGTCCTCTTGCGGCCGCAGTCGCCAATTGCGGCGCCAGACCGGGGTGAGTTGCCGATGATCGAGATTCTGAAGGCCCTCTCCCCGGCCGAGCGAGCGGTGACTCTCGCTCTCGGGGGGGGGATCACCACCTGGGCGGAAGCGGCCATGGCCGCTGGTGCTGCGGAGCCGGAGAGGCAGGGCGACGAGGTTCGCCGGAAGGTGAAGCGGCTTGCTGGGCGCATCACCGGCAGCTCATCCGCCGCCGAGGCGATCGCGGTGAGCGGCCGATGAGCCCCCCGGACCCTGTCGCAGCCCGCCCCGCCCGGCGCCGGGTGGTGGTGTTGCGGATCGGCCTGCCGGGGATTGCGGCCTGCACCGCGGTACTCGGCACCGGCAGCGTCGGCGTGGCCCTGCTCCACGGCACCCTCCCGGCAGCATCCCCGCTCGTGTGGCCGCTTGTGGTCCTCGCCCTCGGCGCGATGGCGTACGACGTCGGGCTCCGAGCCCTGCGCCGCCACGACGGCTGACCACGCTGCCGCAGGGCAACGAGGTCCCTCCCGGGCCAAGGTACGTGCGCCCACCCCGCGCCCGGCGCACCCTGGGCCGGGCGCTCGCGACGCTGGGCCACGTTGCGCTCGGTCGGCTCCTGCTTGTGCTGAGCCTTCGTGCTCGCCGCCCTCGGCGGCGGGCGCCTCGACTTCGGCGAGGCGCGCCCACGCTGCCTGTTCCCGGGCGGCGCCCTGGCTCGGCTCGGGGGCTCGGGGCGGCGCTCGTGGCCTCCCGGCTGCAGGCGCTGGCCGGGAGGGACGCGGGCGGGCAGGGGCCTCAGTCGCCGTCCTGCGGGGGACAGTCACTCAGTGGTTCTTCAACGGCCGTCGCACGGGTCGTCGCCCACAGGCATCGGCTTGGTGTCGGCCGCCAGGCAGGAGGAGTACACCCGCGGCGGAGTGGGCTGCGGCTGTGGTTCCCTCGCGGCGCTCACGGCGATGATCGCCACGGCACCGGCGCACACCAGGCCCGCCATCGCGGCCAGCGCTGTACGGCGGCTCACCGGTCGCCGCTGAAGTGGTCGAGAACTTCATCGGTGCAGTCGTCCGCGCCGGCCCGGGTTCGAGTGAAGGCCAGCACGCCGTCGTCGTTGCCTTCCCTCTTGGCCTTGGCCAGCTGCGTCTCGATGTCCGCGATGTACTCGGCGCACTCGGCGCTGACGGGCTTCTCGGGCTGCGGGTCAGGCGCCGGAAAGGCGTTCAGTGCGGCGGTGGCAGCGATGCCGGCCACGCACAGCACCGCCCACACGGCAACCCACGTGCAGCGGCTCATCCGTAACGGCTTGGGCATTTAGGCATCCTACGAGCGTCGCAGCGGGCTGTCGCCGAAACGATCAATACGCCCGCGCGACATGCACGTCACAGCGAAGATCACCCACCGAGGTCTGGCGCGCCGCCGTGCTCAAGGGCGAGTCCATGCGGAAGCGGGACGCAGTCGGTAGGGCCCAGTCGGCGGCACGGAGTCGATCGGGGCGAGCTGGATACTGTCCCAGAAGGCCGGAATCGAGCAGCTGGACTCTTGTCACGTGTTTGCCCAACTCCGATCCGACTGGGAGCTTGCGCAGCCATCGTGACTTCTCGGGCTCCTGTCATGGGTTCTCGGCTGTCCCCAAGCGGCGGCTGCGCAGCATCCCCAAGGGAACAGCACCTGAGCCGAGTTGCTCGCTGCTCGCCCCGTCCTGCCCCTGCACCTCGGCGTCCGGGACGTGCCGCTGGAGGCGGTGGCCGCTCCCGACTGCACCGAGCTTTCCTCTGCGCCAACCCGGCACACAAGGTGGCCCGACTGGACCGACGCCTGGCCGCCCGCCGAGGACTCCCGGCAGACCGATTCAAGCGCCGGGCCCCTCACCGGTGTCGACCACGTGGCCCTGACCCAGTCCTGGAACCACTTCGACGAGGCCGTCTTCTTCCCTCGCACGGTGCTTGGCCGCGGCCACACGAGAGCATCGCCTTCGCCGACCCTTACGGCCTCTTCCCCAGCCGCGCCCTGGACCGGCTTCGCTGCTATGTCAGGGCGCTGTGATCGAGCGCCCCGCCCACCCGGGCGGCTGCTCTGTCAGCTTCGTGAGGCGGTCGCGGACCGCGTCCGGGAACACGGTCGCACGGCCGGCTTCCTGGTCGACATGGAGGGCGAGCAGTTCCGTGGTGGCGACCGGGTCGGCATCCGCCCCCGGCTCGGCCCGCGGGTCGGGGACGACGTACATCTCGTGCGTGAAGCGCGCCTTCTTCCCCGCCGCGCCCAGCACGCACGTACGTACCGCCAATGAGGCGCCCTCCGGCACATCCCGTAGATAGCGGATGTGGGACTCGACCGTGTACATCGAGCAGCCGGTGCTCTTGAGGTACGCGGAGTCCATGCCGGTCCGCTCCATGAGCGCGTCGGTCGCGAAGCCGAAGACCAGGACGTAGAACGCCTCGCTCATATGCCCGTTGTAGTCGATCCACTCGGGGCGCACGGTCTCGCGGAACAGCGGCAGGCGTGACGGGTGTGGCGGGCTCACTCGGCACCGGCCTCGGTACCGGTTTCGCTCCCGGGCAGACGTCCGGTGGCGCGCAGGACCGCGATGACACCCCGGTCGCGTTCGGAGACCAGGTCGGCGATCGTACGGCCGTCCGCGGCGTCGTCGCACCCGGCGACCACGGCGTCGTAGAGCGCCTTGTCCAGTTCCGGGGCTTCGAGGCGGGTCCACGGGGATTTCAGGGACGGTCCGAAGTGGTCGAGCATATGGGCCATTCCGCCTTCGCCGCCCGCGAGGGCGAACGTGAGCATCGGCCCCATGATCGCCCAGCGCAGGCCCGGGCCCTCGGTGATGGACAGGTCGATGTCGCGGACCGTCGCCTCACCGCTCGCGACCATGTGCAGGGCCTCGCGCCACAGGGCCTCCTGGAGGCGGTTGGCGATGAAGCCCGGCACCTCGCGGTCCATGGTGATGACGGACTTGCCCGCCATCTCGTAGAAGCGGGACGCCCAGCGCACCGCCTCCAGGTCTGTCCGCTCCCCGCCGACGACCTCGACGAGCGGGATGAGATACGGCGGGTTGAACGGGTGTCCGACGACCAGGCGGCCTGGGGTGACCGCCTCGGTCTGCATGTCGGTCATCGGGTAGCCGGAGGTGGACGAGGCGATGACCACCCCCGCGGGCGTCGCGGCATCCAGCTTCGTCAGCAGTTCGAGTTTGAGGTCGAGCTTCTCCGGGGCGCTCTCCTGCACGAACTGCGCCTCGGCGACGGCCTCTTCGAGCGTCGCCGTGACGGTCAGCCGGCCGATCGAGGCGCCGGGGGCCAGGCCGAGTTGTTCGAGGGCGGGCCAGGCGGCCTCCACGAGTCGTCGTAGCCGGGCCTCGGCATCGGGGGCCGGGTCCCAGGCGGTGACGTCGTAGCCGCGGGCCAGGAAGTGGGCGACCCAGCCGCCGCCGATCACACCGGCGCCCACGCAGGCCACACGGCGTACCTGCTCGGGCGCACAAGTCTCCGTCATCCAGGGCTCCTTGAAAGGGGGGAAGGGTGAACCGGGGTGTGCCGCCGCTCAGCCACGCGGCTTGAGGCCGAGCTTGAGACGCGCCTCGTCGGGAGTCGCGACCCGCGCCCCGAGCGCCTCGACGATCGTCACGGCGCGCTCCACCAACTGGGCGTTGGTCGCCTTGACTCCCTTGCCCAGATAGAGGTTGTCCTCAAGGCCCACCCGCACATGTCCGCCGAGCAGCACCGACTGCGCCACCCAGGGCATCTGCATACGCCCCAGCGCGAAACTGGCCCACTGGGCGCCCTCCGGCAGCATGTTCACCATCGACTGCAGCACTCCGGGGTCCGCGGGCGCACCCCACGGGATGCCCATGCACAGCTGGAACACGGTCGGATCGTCGAGGAGCCCCTCGGCGAGCAGCTGCTTGGCGAACCACAGATGCCCGGTGTCGAAGATCTCCAGCTCGGGCCGTACGCCCAGCTCCTGGATGCGCCGGGCGCCGGTGCGCAGCATGTCGGGCGTGGAGACGTAGAGGTTCGACCCGTTCCCGAAGTTGAGCGAACCGCAGTCCAGGGTGCAGATGTCGGGCAGCAGGTCCTCGACGTGCGGCAAACGCTGCAGGCCGCCGACGAGATCGGTGCCCGGCAGCTGCTTGAGCGGCTCCTCCGGGTCGATGACGAGGTCGCCGCCCATCCCCGCGGTGAGGTTGATGACGACGTCGGTCCCGGTCTCCTTGATCCGCTCGACGACCTCGCGGTACAGCCGCGGATCGCGGGAGGGGGCTCCGGTCTCGGGATCGCGTACGTGGATGTGGACCTCGGCGGCGCCGGCTTCGGCGGCCTGCACCGCGGAGGCGGCGATCTGCTCGGGGGTGACGGGTACGTGCGGGCTCTTGCCCACGGTGTCGCCGGCGCCGGTGAGGGCGCAGGTGATGATCACGTCCTGGTTCATGGTCGCGCGGGTTCCTCTCTGAACGGAGGCAGGGGCGACGGAAGGGATGCGTCGACCCTAGCCGCGAGGAGACGGAAAACTCAACACCCCGGTTTCATGATGCGGGCGGGCGTCGCACGAAGTGAACGCCGGAGACTCTCAGAGCGCCTGTGCCGCCTTCGCGATCTCGTCCGCCGCGGCCCGGGCGAGGGACCCCAGCGCCGCGAACCGCGACTCGGGCACCCGGTCCTGCGGCCCCCAGATGCTGACCACCGCGAACGGCCGGCCCCGGCTGCCGAACACCGGTGAGGAGACCCCGTAGAGGTTCCGCTCCATCTCGCCCACGCAGACGCTGTATCCGCGCTCTCGCGACTGTTCCAGCTCGGCCCGCAGCCGGGCCCGGTCCGTGATCGTGGTGTCCGTGTACGCGTCCAGCGGCCCGGAGAGCAGCGACTGGGCCTCCTCCTCCGGAATCCAGGCCAGCAGCGCCTTCCCCGTGGACGTGGCGTGCAGCGGCACCTGCCGGCCGAGCCACTTGGCGCTCAGCACGACGGGCGGGGTCACCTCGGCGATGTACGTCAGCCCCAGCTGTTGCACCACCGCGAGGTTGGCGGTCTCCCCCGTCTGCTCGCTGACCCGGCGCAGCGTGCCGTGCGCCCGGCGGATCAGGCCGTCGAAACCGGCGGCCGACGCCATCCGCGCGACCGCGAAACCGATCGTGTAGCGGTTGGTGACCGGGCTGCGCTCCACCAGGCCGAACTGCTCCAGCGTGGACAGCAGTCGCCAGGCCGTGGCGCGGTTGAGCCCGCACTGCGCGGCCAGGTTCGAGGCCGTGTCGCCGTCCGGCGAGCTGTCGGCCGTCGCCTGCAGCAGCGTGATGGCCCGCTCCAGTGACTGGACCTTGCCCGATGTTCCGCCCTGCTCGGGGACCGGTGCGGAGGTGTTGGTGTCGGTGGTGCGCTCAGACTTCGGCATGCCCATCTCATCCTCGGCTCGTGACGGTTCCGGCCTTGCCCTACCTGACTCTCATCCCAATCTTCTCATCATCCGTGCGGCCATCGCGTCATATGAACGTCCTGAACGTCTCGTGATCCGAAGGCGAGGCCCAGTCCATGCCTGAGACCCACGCACCTCCCCACGCGATGTCTGTGTCGTTGCCAGGCTGAGCACGTCGGACCGGCGACACTGGCAACGCGTGGACGGTTGTTCCCCCGTACAGGCCGGACCGCGCCCTTCTCCGGTTGACCGGCCGGTGACCTACAGCCCCGGGGGAATCGCAGGCCCCAGGGCCGTAGGTCGGCCCATCTACAGCCCTGGCGTCCGCCTCGAGGGCCCGCGCCCTTCAGCACAGGCCCTGCGCGGGCCCGGTTCAGGGGACCGGGTTGACGGTGACGTCGCTGTCAGGGCACTCCTCGGCGGTCCGGCGCATGGCCGCCTGCTCAGCCGAATCCACGCTCAGCTCCCACGCGAGCTTGATCGCTACCTGGTCGGACAGGTAGCGGCACCCCTGGGAGGGGTTGTCGGGCACGATCCAGGTGGTGACGTCCTGGTCGGACTTCTGCCCGTTGGAACGCCGGGCAGGACCGTCCTGCCCGGCTGCCGAGGTCGTCAGGCGGCGCTGAAATCATGTGCGTGGCCGCCGCGCCATTCCACCCACTGTGGGTCGTCCAGGATGGCCTCGGGTTCGGCGACACCGGCGCCTTCGAGGAACACGACCAGGTCGTGGTCGCTGTAGGCGGTGCCGAGGATCTCGTCCCGGCCGCCGCGGTGCACAGTGACTCTCCGGCCACCCGAGAGCGAAGGCCGGTGCACAACGATCGGCACGCTGGTCACGCCTCCCAGCGTGCCCCGGGCCGGTTCGCTGGGCGAATCCGGGGACGGTGAGACATGGGAAGCCACTCATCAGTGCTCTGCACTCGGCCGGGCCGCACCCGCGAGAGTCCGCGGGCGGGGCACCGCAGCGGTCGTCTCCGGGTTGAGGCGTCAGGGAATCCAGCATCGCCCGCTGCCCGGTGTTCAGCATCCCGCACAGGGCGTTCCCACAGTCGCTGGTTCGCCGCCTCCCGCACCGAGCCCACCAGCCGGGCCAGACGGCTCGCCCCTGGCAGCAGCACCCGCCCCTCGCGCAGCCACCCCGCCGCTGCGTCGAACAGCTCCTTCGGCCCGTCCCCCGTCGTCCAGGCCCGCGCATCCAGCCATCCCGCCAGCCCCTCGCGCACCTCGACGAAGTCCCGCCAGCCCCTGCCTCCTGGATCTCCCCGGCGTGCGTACGGGCCGTACCGTCCCGCTCCCCGTACAGCTTCAGGCACGAGGCGTACTCGATCTCCAACTGCCCGGCCAGGTACTCGGCCACCTCCGCTTCGGTGGTCAGCCGTGGGTGCGGCGTGCCGTGAACAGCAGCGTGGAGGATCTCCCCTCCGCGATCCGTGACCGCGGCAGCTCCATCCGCAACAACTCCGACCGCACCGCCCGCGTCTACGAGAAGCGCAACCACAGCGGCCGGCACGTGTGCATCACCCGCAGTGGCGGCTCCATCCACGACCTGCGCGGTTACAACCTCAACGACCAGACCCGCTCCCTGAAAATCAACCGCAACAACTGCGGCTGACCCCTCCCCTACCCACCGACGCCGGCGCCCGATCCGCGGCGAAAAGATCTGCAGGGCTTCAGCCGAACGATCTTCCCAGCAGGCAATAGATTCCCAACACAGCCGGCCAGGCCCGTATTCCGACAGCTCCCGCCGTGTCCTGCGCGACAGATCTGGGAAGTCTGCGAGGTCTTGCCGTCTGTCACTCACCTCCCGACAATTGCCCCATGGAGTCAACGCAGTTGACTCATCTGCGGTGGATCTCTGCTCAAGCATCCCGCCTGCAGCGAGGTGATGCGGGGACGCTCCAGCGCCACGAGGAGAGGAAGCAGATGAGCAACTCGCAGCAGGTTCAGAGCGCAGAAGAAAGGCGCCGACGGGAGGAAGAGAACAGGCGGCGGCTGGACTGGGAGTTCCAGCTGGAGCAGGACCGCCAGCGCAGGGAACAAGAAGCAGCAGCAGCCCAGGCGGCAGCGAATGCCCAGGCTCAGCAGCAGTACTGGAGTTGACAAGAAGCCCATCCATCCGAGTCGCGCGGCCGTGACCGAGAGTCCCTGATCTTTGAGCGGTCAGGGGTTTTCATGTTCGTGGTCGCTGCCGCCTCGGTGTTGATGATCAAGGCCAGGCCTGCCTGGATCGGTAAGTAGCCGAAGAGGTCTTCAGTCGTCGCCGAGCCCTCCGGCATCTACACGGTCGTGTGAAGGACGCCGCGGTCGGAGAACCTGCCCAGGCCCCCGGGCGTAGTGCCCTGCATGAAGCCGATCAACGAAGCACATGTGGCACAGCCGGGTCTGGCCGTGGTCGACGTCGCCGACGACCAGACTGCCTTCGCCATCCAGGAGACGCTCGCCGGACGGTGGGCAACCGCCCCGGCAGACCGTACGACCCGGGAACTTGGCGAGCCCGGCGTGCGGCTGCGCAGCCACCTGCACCTAACCCCACGCCGGGCACGCCGTGACCGTAATGTGCGAGCCGCTGACCTGCGGGGTCTCATGACCCCGCGCTGATGCCGTGGAATCTGCCAGAGCCCCTGTTACCAACCCGGCCCGGGGCGCATAACGGAGCCCCGCGACTGAGGAGCCGGCCGGCTGAGCGTTTCAACTCAACGACGTGGGCCGCCTAGGGGGGCGGAACCGGCCCGCAGCGGCTCTCACAGCGGCCGGGCGCCCGACGCCCACACAGCCAGCGTTTGCTTGCACTGGATCACCCAGCGCCGCCCGAGCGGGTCCGTGACCGCCACCACAGCCAAGACGATCAGCTGAGCATCCCGCTGCTGCCGCCGCCTGCTCGGGCGCCGGGGGCGCCGCCGTGCCGGCGACCGCCGACGCGTCACCGGTTCACCTCCGTCTGCAGCCGGTGAGCTTGCCTGTCCAGCGTGGAACATCGTCCACCGCGAGGTCGGGGGCGAGGCCGGTGCCAGCGTGCGGGGTGCCGCCGGCGGCCGGCGCTGTCCCGGGCCACGTCGGGCTCCGGCCGAGACGACCAAGACGGGTTGCACGAGGGTGACGTGCAGGGTCTCGCGCCTGCCCACCCTGTGGAGAACGTCGAGCCCGTCCACGGATGCCCTGCCTCGGCCGGGACGAGCAGCTCGGCGAGGCCCGGCCCGCGACCTGCGGCAGGGTGGTGCTGCGGCCCGTGTACTGCAGGCGGCCGGCGGTGTTGTACCGCGTTTCCAGCCCCGACCCTACTTATCCCAGCACCCGCCCGAGGAAGCCGCGCAGGTAACCCGCGACGACGTCCAGGTGACTCTCGAGCAGGAAGTGACCGCCGTTGATCAGGTGGACCTCGGTGTCCTTGGCGTCGCGGGCGAAGGCCAGCGCGCCCGCGGGGCCGAAGATTTCGTCGTTGCGGCCCCACACGGCGAGGACGGGGACCTCGCTGGTGCGCAGGAACTCGTGCAGCAGCGGGTAGAGCGGGCGGTTGTTCTGGTAGTCGCGGAACAGTGCGAGTTGGACCTCGTCGTTGCCCTCGCGGGAGACGAGGGCGAAGTCGTGCTCCCAGGTGTCCGGGCTGACCAGGCTCGGGTCGGGCACGCCGTGCACGTACTGCCAGCGGATGGCGTCGACACTCAGGGCGGCGCGGACGGCCGGTTCGGTGTCGGGGCCGGGGTTCGCCCCGTAGGCCCAGACGTCGGTCCAGAACGACTCGACGAAACCGTCCTCGTAGCCGTTGCCGTTCTGAGTGACCAGGGCGGAGATCCGCTCGGGGTGCTGGAGCGCGAGGCGCCATCCGATGGGGGCGCCGTAGTCCTGGACGTAGAGGGCGTACCGGTCCAGGCCCAGTTGGTCGAGCAGTGAGGAGGTGAGTTCGGCGAGGGCGTTGAAGGTGTAGGTGAACTCCCCCACCAGAGGGGCGTCGGAGTGGCCGAAGCCGAGGTGGTCCGGCGCGATGACGTGGTATTTGTCGGCCAGTAGCGGGATGAGTTCGCGGAACATGAACGAGCTGGTCGGGTAGCCGTGCAGCAGGACGATCGCGGGGGCGTTGGTGGGGCCGGCTTCGCGGTAGAAGATCTCATGGCCGTCGACGGTGGCGGTCCTGTGGTGCACCGAGCTCATATCTAACCCCTTCAAGTCTTTGATCAGGTTAGGATCCTCTCCACGGAAGCACGAGATGGGCTAACCTGTCAAATGGCTCAATCAGGTTAGGGAGGGTGGTGTCCGATGGACACGCTGCTGGACCTGCTCAACAGCAGGCCACTGGTCAACGGCGAGGAACAGGACGCGCTCGGCGACCCGGCCGGGGGGAAGCGCTGGGCACGGGAGCACGGCGGCGAAGGCAGCCTCGCGGAACTGGCGCTGCTGCGCGAGGCACGGGACGTCCTACAGAACGTAGTGCGCGGAGAAAGCCCGCCCGCTGCGCTGAGTTCGCTGCTCGAAGGGGTCCACCAGATCCCGGAGTTCACTTCCGACGGTCTTCAGTGGACAGTCAAGACGCCCCCGCACGCCCGGCTGGCTGTCGAGGTGGTCCTCGCCTGGGCCGCCACCGAGAAGCAACTGCCCGGCCGACTACGGCCCTGCGCCAACGACAAGTGCCAACTGTTCCTGCTCGACCGCAGCCGCGCCAACCGCGCCCGCTGGTGCTCAATGGCTGTCTGCGGCAACCGCGAAAAAGCACGCCGCCACTACGAACGCACCCGCTGACGCCCCCCAGCTGTGCTGCAGAGCCGACTTGAGACAAGTTCCGGGCTCTGGGGTCCGCCGACGCCGGGCAGGTTACCGTGCGCTCCAGGCACGGCTCCGAGATGGCCCCGGGCTTCCCGGGGCTCGTGACCGGCGCCGGACAGTTGCCGGACGCGACCGCGCTGGACGGCGTGCTGGTGGTGTGGGAGCAGGCGACCGGCGCCGCCGACTGCCGCAAGACTCCAGCAGACAGGCAACGTCTGCCCCGCCAGGCACGGTCCTCGTCGGCACGTTCGCCATCCCGCCCCGGCGGCTGAGACGAGAGCAACAGCACCGCCCAGCAACTTGCGGCCCGTCGCGGCGCCCGGGATTCCCTTGCCCGTACGCCAGGGCCCGCACCGGCTGTGACCGTCCGAAAGCGCCCTGCCGGCTCCTGCCGTGTGCGGCTCAACCGGGGAGGCGAAGGACCGAGCGGCGTGCGGGTGAGCGGCGCGAGCCAGCCCCCGTTCCGGTATACCCGGCTAACGAGCGGTCGGGGCGCTTGCACGTGGCGGGGGCGTGGGTCAGCAGCGCCCAGGCGTGTGTGCCGTGCTGGGTGTGGTGCACTCCGGACCGCTGGGACAGTGCCTCGACCAGCCGGAAGCCCCGGCCGCACTCGGCCAGGCCGTTCTCTTCGGGTTCCGTGCGGTTCTGCCACACACCTGCGTCGACGACCTCGATCCACAGGTGTGACTCGCAGCATGCGAGTCGCAGGGTGAGGTGGTGGGCGCCGCTGTGCTGAACGCTGTTGGTGACGTACTCCGACACCACGACGCTCGCCGTCTCGGCCGTTTCGTCCCCGAGGCGCCATGCCGTCAGCCGGTCCCGGGCGAACGCCCTGGCTGTCGCCACCGCACGTTTCTCGGCGGGGAGCGTGCAGCTCGCCGACGCCGAGGGGTTGTCGGGCAGGGGGATCGAGTGAGGCGCCGTCGGTGCTGCTGCGTGCCAGTGCGGTACTGGGCGAAGGGCGGGCTGCACTGCTCAACTACCTTCCTGTGAGGGCGAGATGCTCGGACTCTCAGACGACGATCAGGGCTTCCAGCGTGCGCGGACCGTGCACGCCCTCCACCCGGTCGAGTTCGATGTCACTGGTGGCCGACGGCCCGGAGACGAAGGTCAGTGGACGCACCGGATCCAGGGCGGAGAACACCTCCGGCACGGACGCCACGACTTGACCGGCGCGTACGACGCACACATGGACGTCAGGCACCAGCGTCAGGGCGCGCCGGCCCTGGCCGGGGCCGCCGTCCAGGACAAGGGTTCCAGTCGTGGCGATGGCGGCGGCCACGGTCGTCACCACCACTCGGGCCCGGTCCAGTTCGGCGACCGGAAGTCGGGGCTCGTCGGTCAGCACCCGGTCGGGGTCCAGCGCGGACCCCCACTCGGGCGGGAAGCCACGGGGTACCACGACGGAACCGGTGCCAAGGCCGGCCACCAACTCCCCCACGCGGCAGGCGACGTCCTGCGTGGACACCAGGTGCACCGACGCCCCGTACTCGGCGAGTCGTTCGGCGAGCAGTTCCACGGCCGCCGCCGACCCGGCCGGCTGTTGGCCGCCTCGGGAATACTGGCGGGGCACCGGGACGTCCTGTGGACGCTCACCCGCGGGCACGTCGTCCAGGGCGCGCCTGATCCGGTCCAGCACTTCGGTTCGCGCGTTCATCGCTGCCTCCTTCCGGCGTACGGTCATCGATGCGTCCCTTTCCACCAGGCGCTGAAGGTCTCCGTGGGCGGGACGGGGACGTCGCGGGTGTCGGTCCAGCGGGACAGCGGGCCGGGCAGCCGGCCCACTCGCCCGCGCCGGGCCACCAGCCGTGCGGCCAGGGCTCCCGCTCGCTGCGCGGCCGTCAGACGCGAGGGACGGGAGAGCAACCAGCGTGCGGCGGCCATCGCCAGGCGCTCCGGTTTCGGCACGAGCCGCCCGCGCCCCTCCTCGACGATCCGGGCCCGCAGATGCACCAGCACCTCGGGAATGTTGATCTTTACGGGGCAGACCTCGTAGCACGCCCCGCACAGCGACGACGCGTACGGCAGGGCACGGTCCACTTCCGAGGTGGTGCCCCGCAGTTGAGGACTGAGGACGGCGCCGATCGGGCCGGGATAGACCGATCCGTAGGCGTGTCCACCCACCCTCTCGTACACGGGGCACACATTGAGGCAGGCGGAGCAACGGATGCAGTTGAGTACCTGCCGGCCGACCGGGTCGGCGAGCGCATCGGTGCGGCCTGCGTCGACCAGCACCAGGTGGAAGGCGCGGGGCCCGTCGTCGGCGGTCGTGCCGGTCCAGGTCGAGGTGTAGGGGTTCATCCGCTCCCCCGTGGAGGAGCGCGGCAGCAGTTGCAGGAAGACCTCGAGGTCCTGCCAGGTGGGTACGACCTTCTCGATCCCCGCCACCGAGATGAGCGTCTCGGGCAGCGTCAGGCACATCCGACCATTGCCCTCGGACTCCACCACGACCGCCGTCCCGGTCTCGGCAACAAGGAAGTTGACACCGGAGACGGCAACCTTGGCCCTCAGGAACTTCTCCCGCAGATGACGCCTCGCGGCGTCGGCCAGCCGCCGCGGATCGTCATCCAGGTCGGCCGGTGCCGCGGTGCCGTACGCGCCCATCGACCGCAGGAAGATCTCCCGGATCTCCGCCCGGTTGCGGTGGATGGCCGGGACCAGGATGTGGGAGGGCTGGTCCTGGCCGAGTTGCACGATCAACTCGGCCAGATCGGTCTCGTACGCGTCGATGCCTGCGTCGGCCAGCGCCTCGTTGAGCCCGATCTCCTGGGTGACCATCGACTTGACCTTGACGACCTCCCGTTCACCGGTGTCCTGCACCAGGCCGACGACGATGCGGCGTGCCTCCTCGGCGTCGCGCGCCCAGTGCACCTTGCCGCCCGCCGCGGTCACCTTCTCCTCCACTTGCAGCAGGTACCGGTCCAGATGGCGCAGGGTGCGTTCTTTGACCGCACGCCCGGCCTCCCGCAGCTGCTCCCAGTCGTCCTGCTCCGCGACGGCCTCCGCACGCCGGGAACGGATGGTCCCGGTGGCACGGGCCAGATTGCCGCGCAGCTGGGAATCGCGCAGGGCGCTCGCCGCAGCCGTCGGGAAGGCCGGCATGCCCAGGAACGTCGCGTCGTTCACGAGGTCTTCGTCCTTTCGGTGCCGCGCCGGGAGGCGGGTGAGGGTTCCGCCACGCCGTGTACCGGTGCCTTCTCGGTGGACGCGAGGATCTCGGCGAGGTGCATGACGTTCACTCCGGTGCGCAGGCGGGACAGCGCGCCGCCGATGTGCATGAGGCAGGAGTTGTCACCGGCGCACAGCACGTCGGCTCCGGTGGCCAGGACATGCCGTACTTTGTCCGTGCACATGGCCACCGACGTGTCGGCGTTCTTCAGGGCGAAGGTGCCGCCGAACCCGCAGCACTGGTCGGCCGCACCGAGTTCCACCAGGTCGATGCCGCGGACGGCCCGCAGCAGGGTGAGGGGCCGGTCGTCGACGCCGAGCATGCGCAGGGAGTGGCACGTGGGGTGGTAGGTGACCCTGTGCGGGAAGTACGCCCCGACATCGGTGACACCGAGCACGTCGACGAGGAATTCGGAGAGTTCGTACACACGCGGTGCGTCATGGACCGCGGCGGACAGCCGGTCGTCGCCGGACACCTCAGCGACCCGCCCGTGGTACTCGCGCACCATGGCGGCGCACGAGCCGGACGGCGTGACCACGGCGTCATAACCGGCGAAGGCCTCGGCGAAGCGGCGGACGAGCGGCACACAGTCGCGCTGGTAACCGGTGTTGAAGTGCATCTGGCCGCAGCAGGTCTGCTCCGGCGGGAAGTCCACACGGTGGCCCAGCCGCTCCAGCAGCGTCACCACCGCCCGGCCGGTGGCGGGGAAGAGCGTGTCGTTGAGGCAGGTGATGAAGAGTGCGATCCGCATGGTTCCGTGAGTGGAGGGCAAGGCGGGCGACGGCTTCTGTGCGGGTTTGAGGCTCATGGCAGCATCCAGGACAGGACGTTGGACTGGAGGTACACCAGCACGCACAGGGCCAGCAGGAGCATCAGGCTCCACTTGATCGCCGCCCGGAAGAGCTGGGACTCGCGGCCGATGAGGCCCACCGCGGTGGCGGCGATGGTCAGGTTCTGCGGGCTGATCATCTTGCCGACGACACCGCCGGATGTGTTGGCCGCCACCAGCAGCGTCGGATCGAGTCCTGCCTTGTTCGCGGCGGTCTGCTGGAGCGTGGCGAACAGGGCGTTGGCGGAGGTGTCCGATCCGGTGACCGCGGTGCCCAGCCAGCCGAGGACGGGCGAGAGGAACGCGAACGCCGTACCGGCTCCGGCGATCCAGGTGCCGATGGTGATGGTCTGTCCGGACACGTTCATCACATAGGCGAGTGCGAGGACAGCGGCGACGGTCAGCAGTGCCCAGCGCAGCTTGTGCAACGTGGCGGTGAATTCCCGGGCGGCGGCCGCCGGGGTCACCCGGTAGACGGCGGCGATCACGACGCCCGACAGCAGTAGCAGGGTCCCGGGCGAGGACAGCCAGGGAAAGGTGTAGACCGTGGTGGCCGACGCCTTGCCGGCGGCGGTGAGAACCTCGCCGTCCAGTCCGGGCCAGCCGAACTTCACGTCGGAGGCGGCCAAGAACTCCTTGAGAGAAGTCCACAGCTTGGCGAGCGAGAAGACCCCGATGATGATCAGGTAGGGCAGGAAGGCCATCAGGATCCTGGGGCCCTCGATCCGCTGGGCGGCGCCCGGCATCGGGAGCGTTCCGGTCACCGCACTGCCGTCCTGGCCGTTGCGCGTTGCGGACTGCGCCACGGGCCGGTCGCCGCCCCCGGGCTTGGACGGCTGCCCTGCCGAACCGTCCCCTTGCTCCGTCTCCGCCGCCTTCTGGAGATCGGCCCTGGCCTCCTCACCGCCCTGCGGCCGCCAGACACGGAGGAAGAGGACGACAGCGGCCAGGGCGGCCAGCGAGGCGATGATGTCGGTCAGTTCCACCGAGAGGTAGGTGGCGCTGACGAACTGGGCCAGCCCGAACACTGCACCGCAGACCAGCGCGACCGGCCAGGTCTGGCGCACTCCGCGGCGGCCGTCGACCAGGGCGACAAGAAGAAGCGGCACGAAGAAGGCGACCAGCGGTGTCTGGTGGCCGACGTATGCGCCGATCTCCGTGTACGGGATCTTCGTCAGGTTGCCGGCCGTGATGATGGGCGTCGCGATGGCGCCGAACGCGACGGGAGCGGTGTTGGCGACCAGCACGGTGACGGCGGCCCTGACCGGGGCGAAGCCGAGTCCCATCAGCATCACGCCGGTGATCGCCACCGGCGCGCCGAACCCGGCCAGCGCCTCGAGCAGTCCGCCGAAGCAGAAGGCGATGATGATGGCCTGGACGCGCGGATCGGCGCTGATCAGGCCGAAGGCCCGGCGCAGGTCCTCGAAGCGGCCGCTGACGACGGTGAGCTGGTAGACCCAGATGGCGGTGACGACGATCCACATGATCGGGAACAACCCGAAGGCGGCTCCTTCGCTCGCCGAGAGCAGAGCGAGGTCGGCGGGCATGCCGTAAGCGGTCACGGCCAGCGCCACCGCGACGGCCAGTGCGGCAAGTCCGGCCCAGTGAGCCTTCATCCTCAGGCCGCCGAGCAGGACGAAGAGCGTGAGCAGCGGCAGGACGGCGACGAGTGACGACAACGCGAGGCTGTCGGCCACGGGAGACAGATCTGGCTGGTACATGAACCCTCACATTGAGGTCTTGGTCAGACCATTACTTGGTTTCTCACGCTAGGCAGCGGGCTCCGCGTTGTCCAGAGTTCTGAACGGCCGAATTTGCAGCTTGGTCGGACCAAGGGGCGGGTTACTCAAGCTATGATCAACACACAGGGAGTTACAGGCGCGAGAAAGGGCTTTCTATGGCTGACACGACTGCGGCCTGGGAGCCAGTGCCCCGCTCGCGCACCTTCGAACTCGTACTGGCCCGGATCGAGGAGCAGATCCTCGCGGGCAGACTGCGGGTCGGTGACCGGTTGCCGCCCGAGCGGGAGCTCGTCGACATGCTAGGTGTCAGCAGGGCCGCAGTGCGGGAGGCACTGCGCGTCCTGGAGGCCCAGGGGGTACTGCGCTCACGCGTGGGTACCGGACCGTCCTCCGGCACCGTGATCGCAGCCATGCCGGACGCCGGTCTCACCCAGTTGCTGCGGCTGCATATCGCGCTGGCGAACTTTCCGATGGGTGACGTCGTTGAGGCCCGCGCCACACTGGAGCGGGCCAGTGCCCGCCTGGCTGCGGAACTCGTCACCGAGGACGGTCTCGAGCGCATCCGCGACCCCCTGCTCCGGATGGACGACGCAAGCCTGCCCAGAGAGCAGTTCAACGACTGCGACACCGACTTCCACGTGGCCATCGCCGAGGCCGGGGGCAACCGGCTGATCGCTGACATGACCATCGCGGTCCGCAATGCGGTGCGGCACACCCTGCTCACGGCGTTCAACAAGCTCGACGACTGGGAGAAGGTCGCCTCCCGATTGCGGGCGGAGCACCACGCAATCTACGAAGCCATCGCGGCCGGAGACACGGAAGCGGCTGGCGATCTCGTGGAAGCTCACGTGCGCGGATTTCACCAGGACGTCGTGAAGAAGATCATCGACGGCTCAAACCCCGCAGCACCATAAGACCGTGTCCTCCATGGGTGAGGCGGGCCCGGCGCTCGCGGCAGCAGTGGTCGGCGTCGGCGAACACGCATCCAGGGGCGGTGACGGGGAGAGCCTCGGCCCTCTTCCCCGGATTCCTCAGTCGGGCGCCGATGAGGCAGGACATCATCAGCGCTGCGAGGTATTCGTTGCTCTCCTGCACCCGCAGCGCAAGCCGCACCGGAGCCAGGCATCAGCAGACAGCCTGGGGAGCATCGCACGGTCGACAAGTGGCCACTCCTAGTGGTCAGCGGTGACAAGGTCCTCGAGTTGCTGGGCGAGGTCGGCGTTGGGCTGGGGCATGGGCCGAATCCGTCGATGCGGTCCACGTCCAGGCCGTCCACGGCATCCTTGACGGCGAATTCGGGGACTACGGCAGCGCGATCGAGGAGGTCGAGGAAGACGGTGAGCACGCCGCCGGAGCCGGCGTCCTTGGTGGTGGTGTCTACGACTTCGTGCGGGACGAGCGCGTACCGGCAGGGTTCGCGTTCGAGGGTTCTGATCTGCCCGGCGCAGTACTCTTCGAGCGGATTGCCGGGGGCGGCGGTGTCGAAGTCGATGAAGGCGACGGGGACGTCGTCTGCGAAGACTGTGTTGTTCGCCCCGGGTCGTGGTGGCAGACCACGGGATGCCGACCGGTCAGGCGGCTGCCGCGGGTGGCGTCGCGGAAGGCGCGGAGCAGAAAGCCGGCGGCGGCCACCTGGGGATCGGTCCAGCGCTGGAAGCGGGCGGGCACGCGGCCAGGGAGGTAGCTGAGGATGGCCCATCTGGCTGTCGCGGCGGAGGACCGCACCGGTCACGACCGCGAGCAGTCCTTCGGCGGGTGGATCGACGCCGACCGCGACGGTTGCAACACCCGCATGGAAGTCCTTCTCGAAGAGGCGGTCGAGCCGTCGGCTGTTACCGGCCGGTGCACCCTGTCCGGGGGCCGCTGGTACTCCTGGTAGACGACACCGTAATCGACGGCCCTCGCGGCATCGACATCGACCACCTGGTCCCGCTCGCCGGCGCCTAGGACTCCGGCGCCTCCTCCGCCCTTGCCTGGCGGCGCACCGAAACCACCGCCTTCAGCGCAAACCGCTCGCCTTCGCGCTACGCCGCTGGGCGGTGGAGTGGTCAAGTCCAACCGCGCTGTCGTGGGGAGACTCCCCGCTGAACCGGTGATGTTCAGCCGTCCAGTGATGTTTGGCCATAGGTGCGCGCTGTAAAGATGGGCCGCTCCTGTGGTGAGTGTGCCTCACGTGACTTTTCTCTGGGGCCGCTGCCGGCCCTCCTATGGGGTGGATACGTCGTGAGTCGTCGTACGTCGCATGCGTACAGATCGCTGAGCTTGAAGAGACGGGCGTGGCTGACGCTCGGTGCCGTGGTGCTGGGGGGCGGTGGCGTGGTGACGTACGCGGTCGCCAGCCCCTCGGGTGACTCCGGGGCGGCGAGCCGGACCAAGCGTCCCGTGAAGGTCTACGACCTCGCCCTGAAGGGGACCGCGGGCGGCAAGCGGGGGTTGCCGCGCACGGAGACCCGGCTGTTCTCGATGGTCGGCGTCTCCTGGACAGGAGCCGTCAAGCGGCTCGACGGCACGGCACAGGTGCGCACCCGCGGCCAGGAGAGCGGTGAGTGGAGTACCTGGCGGGACCTCGAGGTGAACCTCGATCCGCCGGACAAGCCCGAGGCCGGGATGCGCGGCGCGTCCGAGCCACTGTGGGTCGGCCCCTCGGACGGCGTCCAGGTGCAGGTCGTCCACGAGGACGGCACCACCGGCGCGCTGCCCAAGGGGCTGGAGGTCAACCTGGTCGACCCGGGCGTGGTGACCGACGCCGAGACGAGGACGACCGAACCCGCGGCGTTCGTCGCCGAGGAGAGCACCCCGGCCGCCACGCCCACCGACGGTGCGACACCCACGGACGGTGCGACACCCACGGACGGTGCGACACCCACCGACAGCCCGACCGCGACGCCGACGGACGGCCCGACCGGTACGCCCCCGGAGCCGACCGCCCCCTCGACGTCCCCCAGCCCGTCGGCCACCACGCCGACCGCGCCGCCGTCCACCGTCCCCGAGCCGCCGATCACCTCGCGCGCCGACTGGGGCGCCGACGAGTCGCTCAGCCCCGACCCGTCCGAGTACAACGCCGACGTCAAGGCCGTCTTCGTGCACCACACCGACGGGGACAACGACTACTCCTGCGCCGAGTCCGCGTCGATCGTGCGCGGCATCTACGCGTACCACACGAAGGTCAACGGCTGGAACGACATCGGCTACAACTTCCTCGTCGACAAGTGCGGCACCGTCTTCGAGGGCCGCAAGGGCGGCGTCGGACTGCCGGTGCTCGGCGCCCACACCTACGGCTGGAACCGTGAGTCCACCGGCATCGCGGTCCTCGGCGAGTACTCCACCACCGGCGCCTCCGACGCCGCGCTGGCCTCCGTGGCCCGCGTGGCCGCCTGGAAGCTCGGCCAGTACGGCGCCGACCCGTCCGGCACGGTGCAGCTCACCGCCGGGGCTAGCCAGAAGAACTTCTTCGGCACCGGCTTCACGGCGGGCACCCCGTACACGTTCCAGCGGATCTCCGGCCACCGCGACGGCTACAACACCCAGTGCCCGGGCAACTCCCTGTACGCCCAGCTGCCGACCGTCCGCGCCTGGGCGTCCGGCCCGGTGCAGGGGCTGAAGGTGACCTCGGTCGGCGGCGCGGGCCGGTCCGGCACGACGTACTACACCAAGGGCGCGATCAGCGTGAAGTGGACGGCCACCACGCCCGCGTCGCTCATCCAGAGCGTCCAGCTGCTGGTCGACGGCAAGACCGTCGCCACCGCCCCCGGTACGGCCACCTCCGCGAACACGACCCTGGCGGTGGGCAGTCACACCGTCGCCGTGCGGGCGGTGCACCAGTCGGGCAAGACCACGACCAGCGCGGCGCTGAGCGTCGTGGCCGACACGACCGCGCCGACCTTCACCACCGCCCCGAAGCTCTCCCTGCGCACCGGCACGGTCAACACCACCGCCGTACCGGTCACCCTCGGCTGGAAGGCGACTGACGACAAGGCGCTGCGCGAGGCACAGCTGGTGGCCCCGACGGCCGCCACCTTCGGCCCGACCACCACCGCCTCCAGCCGCACCGCCGAGTCGGGTACGGCCACCACCTGGTCGATGCGGGCCTACGACTACGCCGGCAACTACCGCACTGCGTCCGCCTCCTACACGCCGGTCATCCTCCAGGAGACCTCGGCGGTGAGGTCCGGCAGCTGGACGACCCGTTCCTCGACCAGCTACCTGGGCGGCAAGTCGTACTCCAGCGGTTCCAAGGGTGCCAGTCTGACCTGGACGTTCACCGGCCGCTCCGCCTCCTGGGTGGTCTCCCGGGCCGCCTCCTCGGGCCAGGCCTACGTCTACGTCGACGGCGTCAAGGTCAGCACGGTCGACCTGAAGTCCGCCACCACCCTCTACCGGCAGGCGATCTGGACGAAGACCTGGTCCAGCAGCGCCAAGCACACCGTCAAGATCGTCGTGGTAGGCACCAGCGGCCGTCCCACCATCACCACCGACGGCCTCGTCTACATCAAGTGACCCGAAGGGCCGGGCGCGCACTCGTGATGCGCCGCCCGGCCCCCCGACGACGGTGTCCCCGTGGGCGTTCCGCAGTCTCGTTCCGGCTGTCTCGCTGGCCGTCATCGAATGCGGGCCGGACAGGCCGGACAAGGCTTTTCGGATTGGACCGGGCCCGGGACGCACGAGTGGACCGCCCGTGGGCGCGCGAGGCGTCCGGCGAGGCAGACCATGAGGGCCGCGCCGACTCCCACGCACGCGGTGACGGCGATCACCACAGGCGCCCGGCCGTGCGCCAGGGCCGTCATCCCGCCGTAGCCGAGGGCCGCGTAGAGCGTGGTCCAAGAAGCCTCGGCCAGGATCGGCGCAGGTGAAACCGCCGATGCGCATACCGCCCACGGCCGCGCCCACCGTGCCGGTGAACCGGCCGGCCGGCAGGGTAGCGCAGCACCAGCAGGAACAACCCGCGCCCCCTCAGTCGGGCCGCGACCGTGCACACCGCTGCGGAGCGCCGTCCCAGCGGGAGCCGGCGAGCCGCCGCGTAGAGCAGCAGGTCACCACCGAGGCCACCGGTGAAGGCCGCTGCCCACACCAGGGGCAGCAGCAGTTCCCCCCGGGCGGCGAGGGCTCCCCCGGCCACCACCAGGACCGCGTTGCGCACGAGCGGGGTGGCCAGCACGGCGACCAGCACCAGGTAGTACCAGGCGCCGTGGACGACGGCCGGCCCGGACAACAGGTCCATCCCCTGCCTCTGTTGCGTGTCGGTCGCGTCGCGTTCAATCCTGCCGCGCCCGACCAGCCGTCACACGGCCTTTGTTGACGGAGCGCCGGCAGAGCGTTCAGTGCCGGTGCAGCCGCCGTCCGCGTGGGCGAACAGTTCGGTGACCTCCACGATGGCGGGGTGCCGGAAGTCGGCGCCGCAGCAGGGCCTGGGCGGGGATGGTGCGGACGTCCAGCGGGGTCAACTCGTCGTCCTGTGCGACGATCCGGTCGTCGAGGTGGCGCAGCAGCCGGTTGGTGCGGGAGGAGGCGGAAGGGCTGCCGGAGACGGACAGGACTCTGGCCATGGGTGCTCTTTCGGGGAGCGGGGGCGCCCGCGCGTGGCGGGCGCCCCCGGGAAGGGTCAGGAGTACCAGGTGGGTTCGGGCAGTGCGCCTTCGAGGACCCAGCGGCCGACCTCACGGCGCTTGTAGGCGACGGGGTCGTGGAGGGTGTGGGTGCGGACGTTGCGCCAGAACCGGTCCAGGCCCTCGGTGGTGGTGGTGGACCGGGCGCCGGTCACCTCGAAGATGCGGCTGGTGATCTCCAGGGCGACCTCGGTGGCGCGGGCTTTGACGGCCGCCACGCGCACCTCGAACTCGCCTCGGATCTGCTCGGTGACCGCGCCGGGGTCGTCGTGCAGCTTCTGTCCCTCGGCGGCGACAGCGTCGGCGAGCGCCTCGGCTGCCCAGAGCTTCGCGGTGAGGTCACCGTAGGTGTCGATGACATGGGGCTCGTCGACCGCGCGCTCGTGGCCGCCGTGCAGCCAGGGCCGGGTCTTGCTGCGGGTGTAGGTGGCCGCCGTCTCCAGCGCGCCGCCGGCGATGCCCAGGTAGAAGCTGACGAAGACCAGCTGGATGGTGGGCACGTTGAGGGTGTTGTAGGTGCGCGGCTGGAACTCCTTGTCGACATAGCCCGCCGCCGAGGACCACGGAGTGCGGACGCCGTCAATGGTGACGCTTCCGCTCTCGGTGAGCCGCTGGCCGATGTTGTCCCAGTCGTCGTGGAAGGCCAGGCCCTCGCTGTCGGAGGGCACGATCGCGAAGACGTGCTGGTCGGTGCCGTCCAGGACGCCTTCGAGGACGGTGACGTCTGAGACCTTGCTCCCGGTGGAGAAGGTCTTGCGGCCGGTGAAGACCAGGTCGTCGCCTTCCTCGGTGACCACGACGTCCTTGTCGCGCGGGTTGACGGCCCCGCCGAAGAACCAGCGGTTGCGCGCGGCCTCGGCCTCGATGTGCTCCCACTGTTCGCGGGTGCCGACCAGGCGGGCGGCCCAGTTCCACAGGTAGTGGTAGCCGAGGAGCTGGCCGATGGAGCCATCGGCCTTGGCAACCTCGCGTACGACGCGGTAGGCGGTGGTCCAGTCCTGGCCGGCGCCGCCGTGCTCGACGGGGCCGAGCAGGGTGACCAGGCCGGAGTCCTTCAGGAGCTGGACCTCGGCGTACGGGGTGGCGCCGGCGCGGTCGCGTGCGGCGGCGTCGGTGGCGAGGACCGCCGCGACCTCGGCGGCGCGTGCGATCCAGTCCTGGGCGGTCGTCGGGGTGGGGCGGGTCTGCCATTCGGTGGCCGTGATGGCGCTCATGCAGGTGACCTCTTTCGCGGGATGGAGCGGTGTGGAGAAACGGGTGCGGGTCAGACAGGCGCGGGGGCAAAGCAGGGCTCGTCGTCGGGAAGCTGCGTTTCCGGTTCCCGTACGAGAGGCAGCACGCGCTTGCCGAGTACGCGACCTCCTCGTGGTGGTACAGAAAGCCGAGGAGAAGGAGGTCGCCGCCGAGCCTGCGGTAGGCGACGATGCGCTAAGCGATCTGCTCGGGAGTGCCGATCAGCCCCGTGCCGAAGCCGTCGTTGTACTGGACCAGGTCCTCGAAGGTCGAGTCCTGCCACATGCCCTTGCCGTCGGCGGTGGACCGGCCCGCCTGCTTCAGGGCCGCACCGAAGCCCTCGGGGGCGTCGGAGTCGGCCTTGACGACGATCTCCCGGAGGGTGTGGCGGGCCTCGGCCTCGGTGTCGCGGGCGATGAGGAAGCCGTTGAGGCCGAACCTGGGTGCCGTGCGGCCCGCTCGGCCCGCCGCGACGCGTACGTCGTTGATCTGCGAAACAGCCGCCGGACAAGTGATCTGCGGTGGCACCGAGTTTGGCGAGGACACCCGGGTGCCACAGGCCGGGGTGGACGGCGGCGATGACTTTCAGGCGCTCGGTGGCCAGCAGCAGGGCGAGGCTGAAGCTGGTCGACTCGTGCTGGAACTCGGCACCGTAGCTGGCCGTGTAACGAACCTGGCTGAGCGCGTACTCGAAGCCGTTGTTCTCGGCGACGACGGCTTCGAGTACGCGGTTGTAGTCGTACCCCCAGTCCGTGCGCTGCTCGATCGCGCTGGTGACCAGTCCCCGCTGACATTGGGAATCCAATAGGGGAATTTAACGGGCGCGGGCATGCGGAACTCCTGTCGCGGAATCCATGGTTGTTCAGTAACGCCACATCCCGGAAAGGGCCGGGCGCGCGGCAACGCACAGTTCAGATGGCACGGTGAAAACGTGGCAGCGGCATGTGCGGCGACAGCCGTGGCGTGACCAAGGGGCGGCGGATCGCGAGGATCAGGCCGCTGAGCAACAGGAGGCGCTGGAGACGCGCGCGAGGTCGACATGGCGTCGCCGCGTGAGGTCCAGTCGCATCTTCATGGCGTCGATCGTGGCAGTCGCCGCTCGGGACAGTCAAGCGAAATCCGGCCGGTTCCGTATCGCGGACCACCGGATTTCTCGAAGCTGTGACAGGAGAACCCTTGAACCGATCCCGGGACGTAGGAATTCTGCTGCCGTGCGGACAGAACAACTGGAAGGAACACATAGCCGCAGTGACGCTTTTGGCTCGCTGCGCCGGACCGCAGAGGAACTACGCCTGCGCCATCCGGCATAGAGCGAAACCGTCAGAAACCAGGAATGCGAACTGGGAGTCGATCTGCTGGAACGCAAACGCACCAGGGCGACGATGAGCGCGGAGGGCCGGGGTGCCCGGGGTACCGTGCGGGCTCAGTCCTGCCGCGCCCGGACGGCCGCCTCCTCCGCGCGCGCCGTGCCGCCACCGCATCCGAAGACCGCGCGGCACTGATGCGCGCCCGTGTGGAGAGCACCCGCGAGGAGCGCGCCCGCCACAGCCTCACCCCCTACCAGCTGCACCTGCTGAGAGTCCCGGTGCTGCGCCTGGCGTTGGACGTACAGCGCGGAGGGCGGCGCTCCCCCCTGGACCTGGACTGACTGCTGCCCGCCGGAGAATTCGTCCCGTTGCGCTGCCCGGCCTGCGGCCAGACCGGTGCCCCGCTCGTCGCGGCCAAGACCCACCTGGGCTGCGCCCCCGTGCCTGGCCCCAAGCCTCCGTCCGGGGAGAGCGTGCCGCCGCCGGAGTCGGTACGGATCAGCGTCTGCCGCCCCCGCCGGAGCCGCTTCGGCAGCTGGGCCAAGGCCAGCCTGGTGGCCTCGATGTGGTCGGCGGCGGTGTTGGAGCCCGCGTTGCCGGGCCGCAGCAGGCCCACCACCGGCTCACCGGACCCGCCGCGGCCGTGGTCGACGAACCCCATCAGCGGATGG
>NZ_BAABET010000018.1:0-44366 GCF_039540295.1 Streptomyces venetus | reverse complement strand
CTGAGGCCGCGAAGGCGCCTCCGGCACCACCCGCTGGAACAACTCCCACAATTCGTCCGGCACCAGCCGCTCAACAATCGCCACCACGACCGATAGCCTACCGAGGCAACCAAATGAGATGACGTCTTAGTGGGCACACCTGGCGCCGAGGCGGTGACGCGGCGAGACCCTGAAGAGCGCTGCCATGGGCATGGATCACCTGCGCCGCAGCTCCGCCGCTTCCGAGCTGCTTCTCGCGGCTCTTGCTAGACCTCTACGAAACTTGTCGGTGCCTGAAGCGATCCCCTGACGGGCAAGCTGCGAGGCCGATCCAGACTGAGGTGATGATCTGGACGTTGCTCTTCCATTCGCTCGGCTACCGCTGATCTAGGGAAATCAGACGAGAAAACTAGATATTGCGAATGGCGTTGACAGCGGAGGGCATCAAGCCGCTCTAGCGTGCTGGTCGGCACTGAGTCGCGCCGGTGAGTCGACGGGTGAGGAGGCGCATGCCAGATCGCTCCGGAGACGCTCAGCCGGACCACGAGAGCGGTTTCTCCCTGTGGCTGTGGTCGCTGCTCGGAGTGTTTGCAGCTGCTGTCCCCTGTGCCCTCCTTGTGGTGGAGAAGCTTGGCTCCACTCTCTCCCCGGTACCGCTGACCCTCGCGCTTCTCGCCGCGCTAGCCGGATACGTGGTGGCGGTACGCGTCGTAGTACGGGAAACATTCGGGCAGCGCACTGGCCGATCCCGGGTCTTGGTGTGGTTGGCGGCAGGATGCCTCTTTCTCGTCAGCGTGGCGGTGCTCTTCGCATTCCGTCCCCCGCCGCCGCCTCTCACTCGGATGAGGGGGGCGCGGGACGTTGCCGTTGTCGGTTTCGCCGGGCGCGACGAGGCACACGACGGGCAGGTGCTGACCGATGTGGCGGCTGACTTCGCCCGTTCCATGACAGGCAGGATTCCCACCGCGACCGCCGTCCGCAGCTACGCCGGTGAAATCTCCCTGCCCCTCCTCGAGCTCCAAGGCAATGATCAAAGCAGGCTGGAGCGGAAGACGGCGGCGTTCGCCGACGAGACCAATGCCGAGATCGTTGTGGGTGGTCTGGTCGATACGGACCCAGCTGGGCAGACCACACTGCGGCCAGCTGTCTATGTGAGGGCGGACCAGGTTCCCGACTCACCAGAACTCGCCGGCTGGTACCTCGACGGACCGATCCTGATGAGCCGCAGCTGGGAGTCGGCGCGAGGGCGGGCACAGCTCAGCGCGGAGCTGACGCGCCAGACCGGGACTCTTGCTGAGTTCGTGGATGCCTTGGACACCTGGCGTAACGGCAGCCCTGTAGAGGCCGGACAGATCCTCGAGAGCTTGCTCGATCCGAGGCAGCAGAATGGCCGCGACGGGTTCGTGCCGCTTGACCTGATCCGACTGTTCCGTGGCCATACGGCTGAGCAGCAGGCGTTCACGGAAACAGGACACAACCGACAGACCCTGCTGGAGAAAGCTCGCGCGAACTACCTCGCCATCCGCAAGAACTCTTTGGTCGGATGGCGCGCCAGGCTCAGTCTGCAGGGCAACGCCTATCGCCGGGCTCTGGGCCAGGCGCGCAACTGCCAGCCCGGCACTGTGCACGCCGCAGAACTCGCCGCGATCTCGCAGGCCCTGCGGGCCCTGGCCAAGGACCCCGAGTTCACCAAACTCGGGCAGCTCAAGGCCACGGTGAACCTCGCGCAAGTCGAGCAGTGCCGTATTACCGCAGGGTTGGTGAAGGACGACGGCACGGTGGACGAGGCTCTGTCTGCAGTCCGCGCATCCCCGGACATCGCCGGTGCCGCCGAAATCCATGCCCTTGCGGAGTCGATCGCTGCGGTCCATGCTGCCCACCGAGGCGATCTCGCAATGGCCGTCGAGCGCATCCGAGACGCCATCGCGCAGGGGCAGGACTTGGTCGAACGATTCGTGTGGCACGGCCTGCTGGCGTCCTGGAGCCTGGCTCGCTGCGACCTGGGCACCGGCCGCATGGCCCAGCAGGACGCAATCGCCCAGCTGGCCGCAGCGGAACGAACCGGCCGGGTGGACCTCACATTCCGCCGCCAGTACGAGCAAGCCCTAGCCGCGGAACTACACCAAGCCGAAGAGTACTGCGGCAAGATGCGTTGAAAGGTGATGGATGGTGAAAAGGAGACTTTCTCTATGGCTGGCCGGCGTGTGCCTCCTCGCCCTCGGCTGTGAGTCGGACCACGATGCCCCAGAGGCTTCGCCGACCACGAGCGTCACCCACACCTCCCTTGGCGCCCAGACGCCGAGTTCCTCCGCCCGGGACCTGCTGCTGGCGAAACAGTTCGACATGCTGACAGGCGGTGACGGCGGTGTCGACATCGACTGTCACACCAGTCTGCTGAGGCTGATCATGCAGGGCCACCCACTCGACCGTCCCCTGGCCTGGGTGTCGTCGAGCCACGACAAGGTGGAGCTCCGGCCGCAGGATTCAGTGGCCCTGTGTCTGTACAGGCTCCCGAAGAGCAAACCGATCACAGTCACGGTGAAGGCAGGAGATCGCACGAACACCACAAAGGTGAAGCTTGTAGCCCAATCCGATGCCAGCGAGCCATCCAAGGACCCGCTCATCGATGGTCGCAGAGTGGATGTCTGGGACATCGGCGACAGCCTGCTGCAGAGTCCGACCTGGACATTCTTTCCATCCGATCCGGCCTTCAACGCCATCGCCCTCTCCGGTCAGCTGACGCTGACGGCCAGCGCCGGCGACGTGAGGACCACCTACGAGGTACCGCTGCATTGGGACCAGGGGGCGGCTGCGCTGGAAGGCTGGGAGCGCACGCGGAAGATGACCCTCTACGGATACCCGGCCGGCGCACGAGTCCCCGTCGGGCTCTACCGAGTGACCGGCTTCGACCACGCGGTGCTGGAGCGGCAAGTCGGCCAAGTGACCATGCCGCGCGCTCGCATCGCCGTCTTCACTATCCCTCAGGACGTCTTGCGTATCGTGCGCACGGAACATGAATCAGGCAAGGACTTCTACTGTCTGGCCACACCTGAGGTTGAAGGGTGCGTCACGTACCCTCCACCGGCTGCGTCCTAGCCAGGAACGCCCCCCGACGCCGAGCGTCCTCACGGTGCGGTGCCCCAGGCGGGCGGTGCCGAACCCGCCTGAGGTGCTGATGCCTGGTCGCAGCTTCGGACCACGATCGCTTGCTCCTGCCGCCCGGTACGTCCAAAGCAGGAGATTCACCGCGCTCGAGCCAACCGTCGACCCATGCGGGCACCGGTAGGGCAAGTTGCTGCTGGGCCGCGTAGATTGTCGGGCGGTGCTGCTGGATCTACTTCAGGCGCCCGCCGCTGCGGTGGATGGCCTGCGGCCACTACTCCGGCCGGCGCTTGCGTGGTCCCGGGCGGCCCTGACGATCTGACTTACCGCTCGTCAGAGTGAGGGTGCTCCCGGTTCCCGGGCGCGCCGCAGCAAGGGCTCGCTACGAAGAGGCACGACCTGTTCCGGCTCTTCGCCCAAGGAGCCGCCGTGCGCCGTGCCCTGACCGTCCTGGCCGCCGTCGTTCCGCCGTACTGCCCACCGCGATCGCTCCGGCCGCGCAGGCCGCGCCGGCTGCCGAAACCCTGCTGTTGAGCGAAGCGGTGGCCCAGCTGCCCGTCGCTGCGGAGGACCGCACCGGCTACGACCGCGAGCAGTCCTTCGGCGGGTGGATCGACGCCGACCGCGACGGCTGCAACACCCGCATGGAAGTCCTCCTCGAGGAAGCAGTGGAGCCGCCGACGGTCACCGGCCGGTGCACCCTGTCCGGAGGCCGCTGGTACTCCTGGTACGACAACACCCTCATCGACGGCCCCCGCGGCATCGACATCGACCACCTCGTCCCGCTCGCCGAAGCCTGGGACTCCGGCGCCTCCGCCTGGACCCGCCAGCGCCGCGTCACCTACGCCAATTACCTCGACGACCCACGCCACCTCGAAGCCGTCAACGCCCGATCCAACCGACAGAAAGCCGACCAAGACCCCACCACCTGGCTCGTGCCCGACAACCCCGCCGAACGCTGCCACTACCTGGCCAACTGGACCGCTGTGAAACTCCAGTGGGACCTCACGGTGGACCCGGCCGAGCAGGACACGCTGACCTCTGGTGCCGCCGAATGCCCCGGCACGGAGGTCAACGTCAGCCCCGTCCCCTGACCCCGGCCGACGGTGGTTCCCGCACCGATGGGCGCGGGAACCACCGCGCCCAGGGCCGCCGTCGGCAGCGGTCCCCCGGTGGAGTGAACCCGTGGCGCACACTGCCGTTCTGGGCCTTGGCGGGCAGTACCTGATGCGTGCCGCGGCGATCGCCGCCATGGCCCTCTCCCCCATGGTTGTTCCGGGCTCCGCGTCCAGCACCCCCGGCGCGGTGAAGGCCGCGATCGACTGCCCTGACGGCTACGTGTGCATCTACCCCGAGATCAACTTCGGTGGTCAGCCCTGGGTACGGCGTGCCGTGGACGGCAGCGTGAAGGACCTGCCCTCCGCGATCCGCGACCGCGGCAGCTCCATCCGCAACAACTCCGACCGCACCGCCCGCGTGTACGAGAAACGCAACCACAGCGGCCGGCACGTGTGCATCACCCGCAGCGGCGGCTCCATCCACGACCTGCGCGGCTACAACCTCAACGACCAAACCCGCTCACTGAAAATCAACCACAACGACTGCGGCTAACCCATCCCCCACCCACCGACCCAGGCGCCCGATGCCTGCACAGCAGTCAGCCCCGCCCGGCAAGCATCACCGGGCAGGGCTGATCAGCATGCGTGGTCGTGAAGGGCGGTCGCCTACGCGGCGAAAGGCACTGCAGGGCTTCAGCCAAACGATCTTCCCAGCAGGCAATAGGTGAGGCCCGGGGACACTGTCCCCTCCACCACCACCTGCCGGCTAGCCTCTCGCTGAGCCGGGCGAACGGCCGGTGAACCGCACTCCTCCTCTCGCGCTCACTGTGCAGCTCCCTCACGACCGATGCGGCCTCAACAATGGTTGCCGAGCCCTCCGGCATCTACTCGGTCGTGTGAAGGACGCCGCGATCGGAGAACTTCCGTAGGCCCTGGGGCGTAGTGCCCTGCATGAAGCCGATCAACGAAGCACATGTGGCACAACCGGGTCTGGCCGTGATCGACGTCGCCACCGCCGACGACCAGACCGCCTTCGCCATCCAGGAAGCCCTCGCCAGACGGTGGGCGACCGCTCCGGCAGACCGTACGACCCGCGTCCCGGGCGAACCCGGCGTACGGCTGCGCAGCCACCTGGACGTACACCAGAACCTCAACTCCTAACCCCACACCGGGCACGCCGCTGGACACGCTGTGATCGCAAGGTGCGAGCCGCTGGTCTACGCAGAACGGGTATGGCTCCGGCCTCGTCCAAGGCGACTGCGAGCGCTCATGGTGGCAAAATGCCATGCGAGCATTGTCGCGCCTGTGCTGGTCGGCCAAGCGCTCTGCTTACAGTCAGGCGCGAGTGAGCCCGCAGAGCCGAGCCGATGGACGGTTCCGGGCAGCCACTGTGGCCAGGCTGGGCCGCCCACGGTCGGAAACCGCGACTGCCCTCAAGTGCTCTCGGCTTTTCGCTTGCGCTCCCCGTAGTCAAAGGCTTCTCTCAGGGTGAGAAAGCGACACTCGCCAGTAGCAAGGTCCACGTGTACGGGCATGTTGCCGCCGAGGGCCCTTGTGGAGTCCCCCTCCAGGCGAGCGACGCTGCAGTACTGGGCGATGAGGTCTGCTCCGGCGACAAATACGTCATCCTCAACGATACGCACCGGGATTCCAAAAGCCGCCTTGTGCTCCTCCAGGAAGTGACGGGCCAGGTCCAGCCCCTCCGTCCGACTCAGCATGAGAGCCTCCTCACAAGTTCCATCCAGTTCTTCACCACAGCGGGCCAGATCGATGCGTCGTTCCTCCACGCCCGGATCAATCTGGGTCTGGTGGCGCAGCCCCAGGAGCGCTGGGCAGAGGCGGCCGATCTGTTCCCCTCGGCGCTGGCTGCCAATCCGGCGTTCGGACACTACGACTGCAACGCCCACGTGGGGATCGACTACTTCCGCGCTACGCACTTCGAGACAGTATGGCTACCACGGACTGGGCTACCACCTGGCCTATGCCCACATGCGCGCCGATCAGTTGGGAGTGTGACCGTGGCCGTCGCAGTGACCGTGCAGCACAGGCACTGGCCTGACGCCCGGCCGACGGGGTGTGGATCGGCGACGTGCTGCAGCGAGGTGATGAGGGGAGCTCCAGCGCCACAAGGAGAGGAAGCAGATGAGCAACTCGCAGCAGGTTCAGAGCGCAGAAGAAAGGCGCCGACGGGAGGAAGAGCACAGGCGTCGGCTGGAATTTGAGTTCCCAGCTGGAGCACGACCGCCAGCGCAGGGAACAAGAAGCAGCAGCTGCGGCCCAGGCGGCAGCGGATGCCCAGGCTCAGTAGCAGTACTGGAGTTGACAAGAAGCCCATCCATTCGAGCCGCGCGGCCGTGACCCAGGCCTGCCTGGATCGGTAAGTAGCCGAAAAGGTCTTCAGTCGTCGCGGAGCCCTCCGGCATCTACTCGGTCGTGTGAAGGACGCCGCGATCGGAGAACCTCCGCAGGCCCTGGGGCGTAGTGCCCTGCATGAAGCCGATCAACGAAGCACATGTGGCACAGCCGGGTCTGGCCGTGATCGACATCGCAGCCGCCGACGACCTGACCGCGTTCGCCGTCCAGGAGGCGCTCGCCGGGCGGTGGGCGACGGCACCGGCGGACCGTACGATTCGGGTTCCGGGCGAGCCCGGCGTGCGGCTGCGCTGCTACCTGGACGTGCGCCAGCACCTCGACTCCTAACCCCACGACGGGCACGCCGCTGGACCCGTCGACGTCGCCCACGACGCTGGCGTCCTGGCGCCACCCCGCACGCCTGCACCGCCCCCGCACCGACCTCTCCCACACCGACGTACCTCTCCTGACACCGCCGCCGTGACGGCGGCACAGCGCGGCGGCCACGACCGGCGCGCACCCGGCGATCGTCCCAATCCGCGGCCGCGTTCCGCACCGCCCATCCCTTCAGCGACCGGGAGCGGCTGAATCCGAGTGCAAGGCTGGTGATGCCGATGCTGCGCTGAGCGCCCGCGCCGGGCGAGCGTGGCTCAGTTGCCGTACAGCCAGCTGCCGTATTCGGCGCCGTCCACGAGGACGTGCAGGCCGAAGGCGCCGGGGAACAGCACCAGGGCCAGCGCCCCGACCCGTAGCAGTACCGGGGCTGCGACAGTCACGGGCCCAGCCAGCCCCTTGACGGTGCGCCAGTCGCGGCAGCGGCGGATGTCTCCCCCGCAGGCCCACCAGAAGACGAGCCCGATGATAATTCCGACCACGGCCATGGCGGCGGCGAACCCTCCGGCGACGGCGAGGAACGTCGTCCGGTCGTGGTGGTCGCCGAAGAACAGCGAGGCCACCCCGAGCAGAGGCACGGCGGCCAGCCCGTAAAGAGCTCCACGCGCCGCCACGTGCCGGATCCGGAGCAGGGGGCGGATGATCGCGTCCTCGGTGCGCGTACGCGGCACCGCAACCCAGCCGCGCCGCCGGGATCACACCGCCTCCGGGCCGCTCCCGGCTTGACCTTCGAGTTGCGCGCAGCCCGACAATGAAGGGCCCGTACTGGCAGAATCGTTCCGGGCCTCGATCTCCGCCGGTACTTCGCGTCTCACCGCTGGCCGCGGCCCAGGAGCATCGTGTGGAGGCAGGTAGCGCGCTGGTGGCCGCCCCTCCACCGCCGCAGGCAACGTACCTCTATGTCCTTCGAACGGGTGAAGGTCCCTGTCTGTGCGCAACCACCGGATCCGGGTGCGTGTCCTGCACAGGCGACACCACCCGCTCGACCATGGGGAGCCCGCTCTTGCGCAAGAACCTCGTCACGGCTGCCGCTGTTGCGGCGGAAGTGATCTGGCGCACGGTTGTACGAGACGGCGTGAGAACCTTGCGAAGGTGTCCACGCGCTCCGCTCCCCGGCACTCCCTACAGCGGCGACGCCGCACTACGCCGGTTCCTGCTGTGGTGGTTCTGCCGCTACACCTCGCGATGTCTGGCTGGGAGTCGGTTGTCCCAGCCATAGTGGGCTACAACGCTGTTGTACTCGCGGTGCAGCTCATCAAGCTCTCTGGGGTCCCAGTATTGACCAGTCGCTTCATAAAGCAGGCGGTCGTAGCGGCTGAGGTCTTCCAAGCGGGTACTCAACCGGAGGGCGGCACGTACGGGACGCCGTAACCACCAGGAGCGAATCCAGTTGGCCGGATGGGCTGCCAGCGCTTCGGCGTAGCCGCCAATATCCAGGGGATTAGTGGCTGCTTTTGCGACGCTGGGCATGATGTCGAGAAGCTGGTCGACGGTGCCGACCGCTGCCTGGTCGTCCGGGCCGAGGTCGCTGCGCAGTGCCTCCAGGGCTGCGTTGAGCCGGCGGCGCGCAGCCCTGGCCTCCCCCAACGCCGAGTCGCTGTGGAGGGTGTGCTGGAGTGCGTTGAGGCTCCGGCGCAGCTTGCGGTGTCGGCGGCGCAAGTCGTCCACAGCGGCGGCAATGTCCCCGTGGGTGCGGAGGTGGTCGAGGAAGAGGGCCAGCGCGGGCGGGAGGTACAACGGCATAGGCTCCTCGTCCTCGTATACCTCGCCGACGGTCGTACGGAAGGCGTCGGCGACGATCCCGTAGACACGGTCTTGCACCGTGCGGCGTATGTGGTCCGTCAAGAGCTGGTAGGCGGGCAGGCGATATATGGAGGGCAGGAACGGGATGCCGAGGTGGGCGGAGGTGCGCCAGTAGATGAAGGTACGGAGGTGTGAGACGCCGTTAGCGATGGCGCCGCTGCTCCAGTACCCGATGCTACGGAGCGCTTCCGCGCCAAGCGTGCGCAGCGGATCGCGCTGCAGCGTCTCGGCCACGATGAGGTGATCGAAACGCCCTTCGAATTCGCTGCGCATGGCCACCACCAGGTCCCTCCTGCGGATGGCCTGTTCAAGGTCCTCGTCGCACGTGGGGATCTCACTCCCCGGAGAGTGGCTCAGCAATCTACGAACGCTGTCAGCTACCTCTGGCCCGGACGCATAAGGGCGGCGCCATCGAGGAGCTCGCGGGCTGTTTTCGGCATCTTGAAGCAAACCCGATAGTTCGTCCGACACGTCCCCCGATAGAACCCGCGTGTCTACGGGCCGTAGGATGCGTCGCTGCAGCAGAACCTGTCGAAGTGCCAGCTCCGCTGCATCCGTGGGTAGTTGGGCATCCAGTACGTGGAGCTCGTCATAGAGCAGCAGCGCGTCCAGCAAGGTCGACAAATGAGCAACACGCTCCGCCGTGTTGGGCATTCTCGATTGCGAAGGAAGAAAATCGGGCGTTGGGATACCCGCCAACAGCCGCGCTGCCTCGCATAGCGTCGTCTGATCGATAAGCACCCGACTCGGCCTTGTGGTTGCCACCGCCACCTCCCCAGATACCAGCTGCACACAGCAGGCTGGCCTTCCAATCATCATGCCCCGCAGTCATCACCTCCGAGGAGGAGGCCGGAGGAGTTGGGGTGGGGACGGCGAGCGTGGCGCCGGCATGCCGAGGCTCGCGCACAGCGCTGGGATGTCGGCATGGCTGAAGACTTCATACCGAGAGACAACTGTGTCGTCGATCAGTCGCCGAAGGCTCTCCACATCCATCTGCTCTCCCATCCCACGATGATGGGTCACTCCGGACACGTATCGAGGGCTTCTTGCGAAAGATCCGCTACTGCCTGCACCAGCGTTCTGTCTTGGAGCCCTTGATGCGGGGTTCGAGGGTGCGGGGGTCGATGGCTTCGGCTGGGGCGGTGTTGGCGTACAGGCCGGCGGGGTCGGACCATTGGGCCGCCCCATGCCGCCCTGTCCAGGCGCTACTCCACCCCGATCCCAAGCTGGTCAACGCCCGGGACGGAGCCTGTCAATGCATCGTACGTCCGCAGGGCGGCGGAAAGACGCCGTCATGGAAGCCTTCAGCGAAGTACTCCTCGAGGAGCAGACCGTCGAAGACGGCCGCGCCCGGCTCCTGCACAAGCTCGCCAAACAACAAGTCCACGCCCGACCGGCAGGCGGCCACCAGCCCCGCCCGCCGACAGCGATCCTCGAGGCACTGCGTCACCGACCCGCGACCCACCACATCTCTCCGCTCCGAGCCGGGTCATGACTGCACTCGCTACCTGATCAACTCTCCTGACGGGCCAGCACGACGACATCGGATCCGTAAGTGCCTCTTCCTGAACCGGAGAGCGTCACGATCGCTGGCGCATCTGTCCCGCCGTAGCGTGGAAGTGCGGTAGGCAAGTGGAGGCAGCGACGGTGATCGCGGCTTCGCTCGGGTGCGCTCAAGACGGGCAGAGCTGCCGGTAGGGAACTTCGGGGAGGAACCTGTTCCAAGCGGCTGGGGACAGCGAGGCTCCAGCGCGTGCGCAGACCGTGTCGACGGCTCGGTCCGGATCGATGTCGTACTTCTGCCACGGCACGTGCTCACCTGCGGCGTACAGTGTGCCGCCGTCCGGGCTGAAGGCCAGGGACAGGATGCTGTCGCCCGGAGTGGGTAGGGCGGCGAGGGGTTGCTGAGAGGTCACGTCCCACAGTTGCATGGTGCCCTGGTTCCCAGAGATGGCGAGGGTGGTGCCGTCCGGGGAGAAGGCCATCGCGGTCGCTTGCTCGCGTGCGCCGTGTGTGGCGCGGGAGAGGGTGCCGGACAGTGTGCCCAGCGGCGTACGCAGCGTGCCGTCCCACAGGGAAACCTTTCCCTGGTACGTCGCCGCCACGGCGATCCGGCGCGCGTCCGGACTGAACGCGAACACACAGTCACTGCATTCCCCGAGTTCGTCGGGCAGGGTCTTGCCGTCGGACACTCCGATCATGGCACCGGTGTCCGTCAGGAGCTTCGTGCCGTCGGCGCTGAGCGCGCCGATTCCCTGGACCTGCTCATCGCGGTTGCCACGTTTCGGCTCGGGCAGAGTGCGCAGCCGCCTTCCGCTGCGGGTGTCCCAGACCTTGATTCCGCCTTCCGCTCCGGTGGTCATCACCTTCCGGCCGTCCGGGCTGAGGGTCACTGACATGAACTCGAAGTCCGCATCACCAGGGGTGAGCGCCCTGACCTGCCGGTTTCTTCTTGTATCCCACACGCGGATCCCGTCTACGCCGTGCGGGATCGGCGCTTCGTCGAGGCCGTAGGCGAAGCGGTCCCCGTCGGCGCTCAGTGACATCGGCAGAAACGGGCCGTTTTCCCCGGCCGGGGCAGACCGCTCCAGCCCGGGAACGTTCGCCATGACCTTGCCGCTGCGCGCGTCGAGCAGGGTGAAGTGGTCGACGCGGGCGCCCGCGTGGGCCAGGGCCAGCGTGCTGCCGTCCGCGCTGAACGTGGCGTTGTTGACGGGTTGCGCACGCCAGGAGGAGGGGATGGACCGGCCCAGATCGAGGGTGTGCACCACGGGTCGGGTACCGGTCCCGCTTCCGATGTAGCGGATCGCACGGGAACTCATGTCGAGTTCGATGTCGCCGGGGTACCCGTACTCGTCGGCCAGCGCGTGGCGGAAGACCGGGGCCTGCGGCCGGTCAAGGCGCCAGAGAAGGATCTCGTTCCTGCCCGCGCCCGCCACGAACTTGCCGTCGTCACTGAAGGCATACTGTTCCGGGCCCGTCTGGCGGAGCATGGGCAGTTCCTTCCCGGAGGAGAGCCGCCAGCGCCGTAGTCCCTGCTCGTCCGCCACCGCCAGGGTGTGTCCGTCGGGCGAGAACTGTATGTACTGCAGGGTCGAGCAGGGAACTTTCGTGATCCACTCGGCAGTCGATCGGCGGTCCTGGCGCATGTCCCACAGCTCGACGTGATCGTCCTCGGTGCAGTACGCCAGCAGGCGGCCGTCCGCGCTGACGTCCGCCGCAACCGCCTGGGGGGCATCTGGGGCGGAGAGCAGCCGCCGCCCGGTGCGCGTGTCCCACACCTCTGTGCCGCGGTTGTCGGTGCTGAAGTACATCGCCCGCCCGCTGCTGCTGAATCCCGTGGAGGACAAGGTGTCGGAGGCGGAACGGGAAGGGCCAAAGGCAGGTCCGCGATACCCCCCGGCGCGGATGTCCCACAGCCGCACCTGCATGCCGGCACCCGTGGGGATGGCGAGCGCTGAGCCGTTGGGGCTGTGCTGGAGAGGGACGATCCCCTCCGGGTCCACGTTATGCGGCAACGCGCGGTAGGTGCCCGTCACCCGGCCGGTCTCCGCGTCCCTCACCGTGATGCGCTTCCCCTCTATTTGAGTGAGGGTGCGGCCGCCGCCGCTCAGAAACGGCTCGGCGTCGTAGTCGGAGGGCGGCGACTCGAACCTCGCCCGTTCCCGCTGCTCCAAGGCGCCCAGCAGGGCCGACTTGGTCTCCGGAGTATGGCTCAGTTCCCACGCGGCGACGCTGAGTTGGAGCGCCCGCCGGGGGTCGGAGGAACGCAGCCCGTTTGCCACGCTGGCGGCCCTGCGGGCGGCGGCAAGAACCCGCTGTCGGTCGCTCTCCTGAGTCTGCTGCCAGGCGACGATGCCCGCCAGGAGGGCGAGCACCACCACGGCGGACAGTGAGCCGACCAGCGTGCGCAGCCGGCGTGCGGCCCGGGCCGCCGCCTGCCGCTCCTGATCGCGTGCAGCGCCACTTGCGGTGAGGAAGTCCGCCTCCAGCACGGTGAGGATGGTGCTGTGTCCAGTGAACGCCTCCTCGGCCGTGGCCAGCCTGGTGCCGCGGTACAGGGCCCCCGGGTCGCGTCCGAGGTCGTCCCAGGCGCGGGCCGCCTCGGTCAGCCGGCGGTGGACGCGTAGATGCTCGCGGTCTTCCTCGATCCATCCGCGTAGCCGGGGCCAGGCGGAGATCAGGGCCTCGTGGGCGACGTCGACGGTGTTTTCGTCGAGGGTGAGTAGCCGGGCGTTGGTCAGCCGGTCGAGGACGAGGGCGATGTCGTCCTGGGAGGCGGTGCCGAGGTCGAGTTCGCTCCGGTCGACCGGACGTCGGGTGTCTTGGGAGCCTTCACCGGGAGTGATCAGCCGCAGCAGGATCAGCCGGGCCAGTCCCGCGTGGTCGGGGGCCAGCCGGGTGTAGATCTCCTCGGCGCTCTGCGCAACGGCGCCGTGTAGGCCGCCCGCCGCCTCGTATGCCTCCATGGTGAGCGTCCGGCCCCGGCGCCGCCGCCAGGTCTCCCGCAATGCGTGCGAGAGCAGTGGCAGGCCGCCCGGCTCGCCGTCCGCCTCCTCCACGAGGCGGGCGGTCAGCTCGCGCTCGACGATCAGCCCGGCGGCATGGGCGGGCCTGACGACGGTCTCGCGCAGCTCGGCCGGACTCATCGGTCCCACCATCAGGTTGGCCTCGCGCAGGGCCTCCGCGAGTTCACGGTGCTCGGCGCAGCGCCCGTAGAAATCGGCACGCACGCCGAGGATGACGCGCAGCCGACTTGCGGGCTCGGCGGCGGCGAGCAGACGCGCAACAAAGTCGGCCCGCTCGCCGGTGTCGCGGCAGAGGGTGAAGATTTCCTCGAACTGATCCACGATCAGCCAGGTGTCCCCCTCGCCCGGGGCTGGTTCGCACACGCTGTCGTGGGTGCGCAGCGGATGCTCGCCCGGGGTGAGGATCCGCACCGCCGCCGGCCGGCGCGGTCCCTCCAGGCTGCGCAGGCGGGGAATCAGCCCCGCCCGCAGCAGGGACGACTTGCCGCTGCCGGACGGCCCGAAGACCGCAAACACACGGTGCTCCGTCACCGCGCGGACCAGCGTATCGGTCACCTCGTCCCGGCCGAAGAACAGCTCCGCATCGCCCACATCGAACCGGGCCAAGCCACGGTAGGGGGAGGGATCGGTCTCCTCCGACACGAGGTCGGCCGCCCGGGCCTGCTCCGTGACCGCCTCGCGCCAGCGCCGCTCCCACGCCTGCTCCTCGCCGCCACACGCCCGCACATACGCCAAGGCGACCTGCAGGGAGGGCAGTTGCTCTCCATTGGCCGCTCTCGACAGGGTGGAGACCGAGATCTCCACCTGCCGGGCCATCTGCCGGTAAGTGATGCCGCCCGCGTCCTGACGCAGCTTGCGCAACTCGAACGCGAACCGCTGAACCGGCCCCCGCTCCGGATCGAGGTCCGCCTCCGGACGCCCCATATCGCTTCCTTCCCCCGTGCCGCTCCACGTGAGCTGCAGCGGCGTCTCATCACAACACCCGCCCCACCACCGTGAAAGACACCATCTCGCCAACCCAAGCCTGTGACCTGCTTTGTTTCACGCCCGGGACACAGCTGCCCAACAACCCGAAACCCGGTGAACTCGAGCCAGGACGCCTCCAGTGGCCGCCCGAACCGGGGCCGGCGTCCTTGAGCATCTGCAGATTCCATCTGAGGATCTGAGCCACGACTGAAGGGGAAAGACAATGTCAGCAGGCAAGAGAGCAGCGGCTTTGATGGTCGCTGCTGGCTTCGCTGTGGCGCTCGCGACTCCCGCCTCTGCGGCAGAGGTATACGCCAGCGATTGGTATAACGGGCTCGGAAGCAACTATGCCCACTCCCGGACTACGGCCCCTGGAACTCCGGGTGCGGCTGTATACGCCCACATCTTCTGGAACGGCACGCGGGTAGGGGTGGACATTGAGACCACCGACACCAAGCGCGATGGGCGAGGAGCGGTGGCGTTCCTCTCCTACGAGGTAAAGATCGGGAGAGAGTGGTTATCGGCTTCGGAGACCATGGCGCATGCGTCGGGAGGGTTTGCCAGCAAGGGCTACAAGGAGGCCCACTCGAAGTATCCAACGAGGTACCTGTCCGTGATGGCCTGCACTGTCAAGAGCGGAAGCTTCGTTAAGTGCAGTGATCCCGCGTAGCGGGCGGCCTCAAGCGGACGTAGGGCGCTGTGCGGTGCAGCTGGGCGTCCTGGGGCGTTGGTGACGGACGACACGCCTTGAGTGGTCCTTGAACGAGGTGAGGGCCTCTGGGTTCGGTGGATTGTGAAGTCTGCACCGGTTCGGCATTCTGCGCCTCGCGTTCGGCTCCCGCAACCGCGTCGCCGACCAGCAGATTGCCCTCGGCATCGATGTGCTGCGGGCGCTCCTCGGCGTCGGGGAGCAGGGCGACGGAGGAGTAGGAGAATCCGCAGTAATAGGCGATGCCTTCGCTCAGGTTGGTCTCCAGCACGGCCTGCATTCCCTCTGTGATGGGGTCATCGGATGTGGCGCCGGCCAGGCCCAGCCACAGCATGCGCTTGCCCGCTAGGCGGGGCTTGCTGCGGCCGTAGGCGAATCCGTAGTTCCACACGCGATCGATCCAGCCCTTGAGGAGGGCAGGCACGCTCTGCCAGTACACGGGGAACACGGTGACGACGACGTCGGCGTCCAGAACGCGCTGCATATGGGCCTGGACTTCGTCCGAGTACCGCTTCTCCCGGTTGCCCCAGTCCGGCTGGTCCGCCACGTTCATCCGCGGGTCGAACCCTTCGGCGTGCAAGTCGAGCAGGTCGACGCGGTATCCGGCGGTCTCTAGTCGCGCGGTGGTACGGCGGGCGGTGTGCGCGGTGAGGGAATCGGCCCGATGGTGTGCGATGACCACAAGGGCGGTCTTAGCAACGCTGCTGCGGTGCGACACGGCTTCTCCTGGCTGGTCTCGGTCAGTTCGACCAGTCCAGTGCACCCGTGATCCGTTAGACGATCCATAGGGGAAACGCTCTGATGCATAGGAGTTCGTCTACGATGGCATGTGTGGATCCTTTGAGTGCGCTACTCAGTGGCATCCGGGCCGAGGGCTCGGTCGTCAGCCACGCCGTGCTGGAAGCGCCCTGGACCATCCGCTTCGTCGACGGCGCCCCGCTCACGATGGTCACCGTGCTGCGGGGCGGTGGCATCCTGCTGCTGCCGGACGGCGCCGAACAAGCGGTCGGCGCCGGCGATACGGCCATCGTGTGCACCCCCGACACGTTTCACCTCATGGACCAGCCGGCCACTCTCGACCGCCCACACATCGAGTACGAGATCGCCTGCTTCGCAGCGGATGCCGAATGCACTGCCCAAGACATCGGCGGCATCCGATGGGGCAACGAACCAGACGGAGCAACCGCACTGATCGTGGGCGCATACCGCGCCTCGGGCCATCGCCATGAACGGCTGCTCCGCGCGCTGCCGCCCGTACTCGTGATCAACGAGGGCACAGAGGTCTGCGCCTGGCTGGAGGCGGCCGCCGCCGACGCCGCCCTGCGCTCGGCCGGCTCCCAGGCCCTGATGGACCGACTGCTGGACTGGGCCCTGGTGTGCACGCTGCGTACCTGGTTCGACCGGGCGGGCTCGGAAGCCCCCGACTGGTATCGCGGCCTGAACGATCCGATCCTCGCCCCCGCTCTCGAAGCCTTCCACGCCCGGCCCTCCAGGAGATGGACGGTAGAGGCGCTCGCCACCGAATCCGGTGTCTCCCGAGCGCTGTTCGCCAAACGCTTCACCAAGGTGATGGGTCGCCCGCCACTGACCTACCTCACCGAATGCCGTATGGGCGAGGCCGCGGCACTTCTGTCCGACACTGACTCCTCCATCGCTCAAATCGCCACGTCTGTCGGCTACGCCGATGCCTTCGGCTTCAGCGCCGCCTTCAAACGCCATCGAGGCATGAGCCCTAGCGCCTTCCGCGCCCGTAACGCTCTCTGAGAGGCCGGTTTGTAACTTATGTTCGGTTCATCGCTGGGCTCGGGTGGGAGGTGCTGTTCGGTCCTCCGTGTCAGAGAGGAGCGCGAGGCGGCCCGCCAGGGCTTCATCAGCAGCCAGTGTCGTCGCCGGTTCCCCGGCTGGGCTGCACCCTTGACCTCAACCTTGGTTGAGGCGCAACACTCGGCGCATGGAGATCACAAAGAGCAACACCATTCTCTTCCGCAACACCATGCGCATCACGGACGGTCACCTCGACGGTTTCCGGCGCGCCATCGCGCAGGCGGTGACATTCGCTCAAGAGCACGGCCCTCAGCTCATGGTCGAGGTCTTCATCGACGAGGAGCGGATGCTGGCGCACAGCTTCCAGCTCTACCGCAACTCCGAGGCCATCCGCGCCCACTGGCGGCTCTCGGATCCGTACATCCGCGAGGTCATGGAGCACTGCACCGTGCAGCACTTCGAGATATTCGGTGCACCGGACCATGACATCGTGGCGGCTCTCAAGACCCCCGATGGCGGATCCTTCCCCTTCGTCGTCTCGCCGCGCCTCGCCGGCTTCAACCGTCTTGGGACGCCCAGCTTGGATGAATCACACTCTTAGCAGGGTTCAGTGCATCTGCTGTCGCCTGATGGTGTGGCTGCGGGGCAGAATCTGCCGGTCTGCCCCTGTTGATCTGGTGCTCTGACCGGTTGAGTGAACGCAAGCCGTATCCGCCTGACTTATCGGACGAGCAGTGGTCGTTGATCGAGCCGGTGATCACCGCGTGGAAGGACCGATCCCGCTCGGTCAGCGGCCACCAGGGGGCCCACGACATGCGGGAGATCGTGAACGCGATCCTCTACCAGGGGCGGACCGGCTGCCAGTGTGCCTACCTCCCGCACGACCTGCCGCCGAAGAGCGCGACCTACTACTACTTCGCCGCCTGGTGCGACGACGGGACCGGCCAGGTCATCCACGAACTCCTCTGCTGCCAGCTACGGGAGCGGGCCCGCCGATTAGAGGACCCCACCATGGTGGTCCTGGACACCCAGAGTGTCCACGTGACCGCCGGGGTCCCCGCCTCCACGAGTGGCCACGATCCGGCCAAGCGGGTGGCCGGCTACCTGCGGCCGCCCCCTGCCCGGCCCTCGGAGAAGCCGCAGACAGCCCAGAACCTAACGAAGCACTACTAGGGGCCCGGTCACGCTGCTTTCGCGTCCTCACCGGCGAGGAACTGATGCAACAGCGTGAGCAGGGCGCGCGGCCGGTGCAGCGGGATGATGTGGCCGCAGTCTTCGATGACATGTCCGGTGAGATCGTCGGTGAACGGGCGGAGTTGGCGTTCCAGCGCAGCACCGACAGGCCGGGCGCCCAGCGCCATCGTTGGCACCGTCAGGCGGGCAGTGGCGACCGCCTGCTCGATCTGTACCGCGCTCTCGGGCAGGGCCCGATAGTACGAGAACGCGCAGCTCAACGCCTGACGGCCGGTGTATGCGCGGACGAAGGCGTCCCGGAGGGCGGGGCGCACCCCGTCGCCGAGCGTGCCGGCGCTCAGAAACCAGTCGACGTAGGCGGCCTCGTGGCCCTCCAGCACGGTCTCGGCAAGGCCGGGCGCGGCGGAATGGAAGCCGAACCACCACGGCGGCCCGTCGGCGAGGAAGTCCTCGGCGCCGGGTAGCCTGCCTAGGAGGGACTCCATGACGACCAGGCGCCGGACGAGACCGGGGCGGCGCAGGGCGAGGAGGAAGGCTGGCGCGGTGCCCGCGTCGATGCCTACCACCGCGACCGAGGACACGTCGAGCGTGGTGAGAAGTGCCGCGGCGTCCTCGGCCAGGGTGTCCGCGTCGTACCCGGAGGCGGCCCGGCTGCTCGCGCCGAACCCGCGCAGGTCCGGCGCGATGACGCGGTAGCGGCCGGACAGATCGGACATGACGTCCGTCCACAGCTCCCAGGTATGCGGGAAGCCGTGAAGTAGCAGGACGGCCGGGCCCGATCCGGCGAGGGCGACGTTCAGTTCGACGCCGTTGGCGGGGACGCGTCGCAGCTCGGGCATGGAGGGGCTCCAGGTGTGGTGCGTTTTGGTGACTAGGTCACGCTAAGGAACTATGCTGGTCCGTCCAAGACGGCACTTTCCCTTCAGGTGGTGAGCCCCGGGTGACCACGTCGAAGCCCGGCGGACGTGACCAGCGGCCCGGTGAGCGCGGTGACCTGCTGGATCCGCGCTGCCCGACCCGCCAGTTGCTCGACCGTATCGGCACCAAGTGGACGTCGATGGCGGTCAAGGTGCTGGCCGAGGAGGCTCCGGGCGAGCTCCGTTTCGCGGAAGTGCGGCGCCGTATCCCGGGCATCTCACAGAAGATGCTGTCCGTCACCCTGCAGAGCCTGGTCCGCGATGGCCTGGTCGCGCGCCGCGTGGAACCCACCGTGCCGCCCGCCGTCCACTACCGACTCACCGAGCTCGGCCTGTCCCTCGAAAGACCGCTCTCCGCCCTGCGGGTCTGGGCCGAGACGCACATGCCGGAGATCAACCGCAGCAACCAGCTCGCCGACGAGCCACCCCCCAACTAGGTGTGCTGTGTTGGCGTGCGGCCCTCCCAGGCAGCCGACTTCGACTCGTGCGGGCCGGCTGGTCCGTCCCCGGACACCGTCCGGCCTAATCTGCTTCCCGCAACACCGCTCAAGCACGCCCTTCACAAGGAACCGACCCAGGTGGCCTGACGGTCCGATCGCCAACGCGACGAGAGGGGCGGACTGCTGGTGGGGAAAGATGGCTAGGGCGATCACTTAGGGGCGAGGCGTGCGGCTGACCATCGATACCGAAACCGACAGCTACGAGCAGGCGATCGCCGCGGTGCAGGCGGCCTATGGGCTCCGTCCCGATGTTCCGGCCGACTGGCTGGACGCACCGGCGGCCGAGCCCCGCCCCGGACCGGAAGACCTGGCGGAGGACGACCTCGGGGGCGGCTGGACGGACCGGCTGCTGTTCCAGATGATCGCGTCCCTGATGCCCGGGGCCCGGGCGGTGGTGCGTCGCATCGTGGAGATGGGCGGCACGGTGTCGTACGGCGAAGTCCAGCAGTACTTCGCCGACCACCCGAGGGACCCGATCCCGCCGACGAAGATCGGCGGAACCCTGACCAGCATCAGGGCGGTACAGCGCCGCCTCGGCCCGGCCGGCGCGCACCAGCTGCTCCAGAGGGACGAACGAGCGCGGCTCTACCACATCGACCGGGACCTGGTGGAAGGACTCCAGCGGGCCTTCGTCCTCGCCGACGCCCGGCCCGATCTGATGCGCCGTTGACCGACGGACGAGGTGTGTCACGTAGTGCGACGGCGTTTCGTCACGAGCCGCTGTGGACAGGTGTGTTTTGTCGAGTCCATTCGATCGATTCGGGTGCCACTTGCTCCATGAGGTTCCCTGTCGGCACGTACGCAGTTTTATAGGCGTGACCTGGAGAAGGGGCTGTTGCGCGGAAAGTGTAACTGTCCGGCTTTCCGCCGCTTTTCCATGTTGCGGGGATCCTCACGAGGTACTTTTTTCCCTCTGATGAGACGACTAAGTGGGCCTGGAAGGTGCACGATTTCGTTCGAGTGAAGAATTGAACTACGAACTCTCGCTGGTCCCCTTGGTCTAATGCGATCTGAGTCTTCAGGGGCTCGCCAGGCTGGCCATTCTTGTCCAACTCCCGAGTAACTGGTCGTGCCGCTTCTACGTTGAGAGCCATGTCAACTGGCACGACTCCCTCTCCTCCGTCCCCAATTCCCGGGTTTTGCAGGATCGTCCCCGAGAGGGGCTCTGAGCATTTGAGCTTTGAGATCTGCACACCTTGAACGAGTGTGGTTTTCTCGTGCTCGCTCAAGACGTTGATCCCTACGCCGGTCGAGTTGAGTGGAGTCCAATTCTTCTCGAGCCACGCCCATGTAAGGCGGTTTGGATCGAAGGATTCCCAATCGAACGCGGTGTTGTTGTATCGGGCTCCATGATTCTCGGCGGAGGCCCACCACCCGGGGCCGTAGTATGACCCACCAGCCGAGATAGTAACTGGAGAGCCAGCCGCGACGGCTTCCTTAGCGTCCTTCTCCTCGCGTTCCCTCTCGTTGGTCTCGAAGGAAGGGATGAGGCCAAGGCTGGATGCGATAAAGGCCCCAGTCGTGACGATCAAAGTGGGAATGCCTAGCCATAGCGAAATGCGCAGAGCCTTGCTCGCAGTTCGGTTGGCCTCACGCGCGGCTTCATTGGCTTCCCGGGCATAGCGATCAGGATCGGCAGGCGTCACCCAGGTCAGCGGTGCCCCAGGCTGAGGACCTGGCGCGGGGTGGGTCGGCCCTGACGAAGCTAAGGGGGGAACGCTCGGGTTCCCCGCAGATGGCGCGCCGTTCGCGGGCCCTCCAGGTAGTGGTGGACCGCTCGCGGGATGGGATGGTCGTGCTGGAGGGAGCGGCAGAGCGCTCGGGTCGCCCTGTCCTTGCAGCGGTGAGTTGCTCGGCCCCCTAGCAGTAGGCTGCCCTCCGCCGGGACCGGACGAGTGTGGTGGTTGCGCGGGCATAAGGCCCCTCTACGCTGCCTGTTAGTCCGAATTTCAATGCACTGCACAGTAGTTGTGGCAGAAGCGCAAACTCCTGTCCACTGGTTGGTGGCTGCATGGCGTGACATGTGGTGTTGCCTGGCCGGACTGTGACGCTGCTACGCAGCCAATCTGTAGGGACGGGTGACACAGCCAACCGCAGGTTGACGTCAGCGTTGCGCACTCGCGCCACCTGCCCCATAGAGAGAGCTGCTTGCGTGCTGCGGCAGCGGTGCGAAGAGCACAGGCGTCGGCAGCGGTAGCGCGTGACTTGAGCATCGGCACCACGCCGACACCTGCTCGTCCTCGCACTCGACGACCGCCAGCGGGCCGTTCTCGAAGCGGGGGTCCACGGCGGCCGCCGTGGTGGTCTTCTTCGCTGCCGCGTTCTTCCCGGCGCCGCGAAGACGACGGCCTGGTCGTGCTCGCCGCCGGGCGGGCAGGAGCCTTCTCGGCCGCCGAGGGTGACGGAGCGGGGTCGGCCGGAGCGGGCAGCGAATGTCTCCGGTACAACGGGCTCACGGGGCGCCTCGGTCTCGGGGGCGGGAGGTGTTCGGTCAGTTTCTCCAGGAACCGGGCGTAGCTGGCGCGCTGCGGGGCTGCGGCTCGGTCCGACCGGCCTCCCAATTCACGGCGCGTACTCCTTGTATGTTCCTCACTGGCAGCATGCGTGGCAGCGCCTATCGTCCACGCGGTGCAGGCACTCGGCGACGGTGTGGTCGCGGCGGGCCCAGTCGCGGATGGCCAGATCGATGGGCAACAGGCGGTCGCTGGAGCGGTTACGTCCTGGTGAGTCCCTGCGGGAAGTCGAACACCCCATCGGGGTCGTAGTCGTGGGCAACGGAACGCAGACGTTGCAGATTCGGGCCGTAGTAAGCCTGCGCCCAGTCCGGCAGGGCCGGGTCGATGTAGTTGACGTAACCGCCCCCAAAGCCCAGGGAGGCCAGCCCTGCCACGACATCGCGGACAGTGCGCGTCACTTCGGCCTCGGATGCTGCTGTGGCGCTCGCGTAGATCTGCGCGGTGGCGAATGCTTTGCGGTGCGGAAACGCGGTCTGCTGGACGCCCACGTCCGCTACTGCGCCCCCCAGCGGGTCGAGGATGATCGACACGCCTGGGCGCCCGACGAGCAGGCTGGCCACGGCGTCCGGGGAAGACGCCTGCTCGCTCAGGATCCGTGACGAGGCGACGAAGGACTGCCGCTCGGGACTCCCGGAGAAGAAGCGCATGGCACTGAAGAACTCCCGATCCTGGACCGTCCGACGGTTGGGCAGGACACCGGAACGTGAGATCAGGTCGTCCAGCAGGGGGTTGCAGGAACTGCTGGGCCCGACGAAGCAGCCGGCCACCCGGCAACTCGGCACGTCTCCACCCGTCATGTTGCAGTTCGCCCACAGCTCGCGGGGTGCGGCTGAGATCCATGACTGCCACGCGCTCAGCACCTCGGGCACCTTGCCCGGCGGGAAGCCGACCACGAACACCGTCAGTGCCGGAGCCGGATCGGTGGCGAACGTGAACTGCGTGACGATCCCGAAGTTGCCACCGCCTCCGCCGCGCAAGGCCCAGAACAGGTCCGGGGTCCGAGCGGCGGAAACTGTAAGGGTTCTTCCGTCGGCGGTGACCATCTCAGCGCCCACGAGGTGATCACAGGTGAGCCCGAACCTGCGCTGCAGCACACCGATTCCACCTCCCAGGGTCACTCCCGCGATACCGACGGTGAAGCAGGACCCCGCGGGCAGGCAGCGGTTCGCCTGAGCGACACCGCCGTAGACATCCCGCAACGGCGCCCCCGCGCCCATGGTTGCAACGCCGTTCGACTGGACCTCCACGGCCGACATGCGCCGCAGGTCAAGGGTGAGACCACCGTGCGGCGCCGAGTAACCGACATAGGAGTGGCCACCGCTGCGAGCGGCCAGAGGAACGTGGTTCGCGGCTGCCCGCACCGCTTCTCTGACGTCGGACGTCGACTCGCACTGCGCCACCGCGACGGGTACGTGATCGTCATTGAGGGGGTTGAACACTTTCCGGGCGTCCTCGAAGCCTGGATCTCCCGGCCGCAGCAGCGCTCCACGCATCCGCTGGCGCAGACGGTCCCAGTCCACCTTCGCCCCGCGGTGGGCGGCGCTGGACGCGGCGTGCGCTGCCCTGCCTTCGGTGCCGACGGTGGGCGCATGGAACAACCGATTCCGCGCCATGGTCACCATCTCCTCCGACACACTTCAAGTAAGTGGCTGGGAGTCTGATTTATGGCGATATGATCACGTTAACACGTGGTGAATGCCGGCTCCAGTTGAGCACCGAGACGAGCTGCACTTGAGCGTTCAACGCATCTGGCCTGCCCACGCGCCCAGCGCCGTTGTGAGGGCGACTCTGGGCTCTTGTGGAGGCGTTCTCAGGTCTTGGCCATGTCCACGAATCGCGAGTAGTGGCCCTGGAAGGCGATGGTGACGGTTCCTGTGGGCCCGTTGCGGTGCTTGGCCACGATCAGGTCGGCTTCTCCGGCGCGCGGTGACTCCTTCTCGTAGGCGTCCTCGCGGTGCAGCAGCATGACCAGATCGGCGTCCTGCTCGATGGAGCCGGACTCACGCAGGTCTGAGACCTGAGGCTTCTTCTCGGTGCGCTGCTCGGGTCCGCGGTTGAGCTGAGAGAGGGCGATCACCGGGATCTCCAGCTCCTTGGCGAGCAGCTTGAGGCTGCGGGAGAAGTCGGAGACTTCCTGCTGGCGGCTCTCGGGCCGGCGGGAGGCGCCGGACTGCAGGAGCTGGAGGTAGTCCACGATGAGCAGGTCTAGGCCCTTGGCCTGCTTGATGCGGCGGGCCCGGGAGCGGATCTCGGTCATGGTCAGCTCGGGTGAGTCGTCCACCAGCAGCGGGGCCTGCTCGATGGCCTGCGTGCGCTTGGCCATGCGGTCCAAGTCATCTTCGGTGACCGATCCGGCGCGGATGTGGTGCAGAGCTACCCGCGCTTCGGCGCTGTAGAGCCTCTGGAGGATCTCCCCGCGGCCCATCTCCAGCGAGAAGAAGACGGAGGTCTTGCCGTGTTCGATGGATGCTGCGCGGGCGAAGTCCAGGGCGAGGGTGGACTTGCCCATCGCCGGGCGGGCTCCGATGACGATGAACTGGCCGGGCTGGAGGCCGTTGGTCAGCGCGTCCAGGTCGATCAGGCCGGTGGGCAGGCCGGTCATCACGCCGGTGCCCTTCATCCGGGCATCGAGGTCGTCCCAGAAGCCGGGTACGTCTTCGCGGACGTAGACATAGCCGGCGGTCTGCTCGCGGGTGGCCAGAGCGTCCAGCACTTCGGCCTCGACGGCACTGCGGACGTCGTCCAGCTCGCCCTGTGCGGAGTAGCCGAGCTGCGTGATCCGGGTGCCTGCCTGAACCAGGCGACGCAGCACGGCCTTTTCGTGCACGATCTCGGCGTAGTAGGCGGCGTTGGCGGCGGTCGGAACGGTCTGGACCAGGGTGTGCAGGTAGCTGGCGCCGCCGACCTTGGCGAGGTCGCCGCGCTTGGTCAGCTCCGCGGCGACGGTGATGGGGTCGACCGGTTCCCCCTTGCCGTACAGGTACAGGATCGCGGCCTGGATCGTCTCGTGAGCGGGCTTGTAGTAGTCCCGCTGCTGCATCGGGGTGTCGAGCACGTCAGCGATGGCTTCCTTGGTCAGCAACTGGCCGCCGAGTGAGGCCGCCTCCGCGTCCAGGTCGTGCGGCGGGACGCGCTCGAAGTCGCTCCGGCCGCCGCCCTGCCGCTCAGTTTGGGCTGGGACGATGGTCATACGGATCTCCTGGTGATCTGTCTTTGGCAGCCGAATCGTGACGGGACCAGACCGCGGCAGAGATGTGAGGGCAGGTCAGCTGGACGTGCCCGAAGCACCGGCGCGCAGTCGGGCGAGCAGCTCGGCTCCATTCGCCGGAGCAGAACCGGAATCCACAGACTGACTCCGCCGACGCTCTTCCAGGCGGCAGGGGGAGCAGTCACCATCAGGGAAGTTCGGATGCCTGGTGCACATGGCTGCGGTCGAGTCAGGGCGAGGGCACCCCTGCTCGAGAACCACGCCGTACAAGCGCAGATCCTTGATCCACTTCGGCAGGATGTGAGCGGGAGACCTCGCACCCTCGGTGTTGCGCAGAATGTCCCGCTCCAACAGCTGCTGATCCACCTCATGGATCGAAGGCCAGCCCAGCTCCCGCATCTCCTGCAGCAGCAACGGTGCGTTCTTGCGCGCGGTCGCCCGCCCGGCCTGCCACGGCTTGCGCAGCATCTGCAAGAACCGCTCAGCAGCCGCCACCTCTTCCGGAGTGAACGCCTCCTCCTCCCGCTGTGACGGAAGCGACCCCGAAGAGTCAGTGAGGGGGTAGGGGGAGGAGGTATCCACCTCCTCCGGGGGGTGTGGGGGGTGGACACCGGATCGCGGGTTTTCCGCATTCTGGCTCTGACCAGGCGAAACGCGGGTTTCCCGCTTGGCTTTGTTCACGTGTAGAACGGACAGCACTTCGACGTCGGTTCGGGAGGGCAGGCAACACATCAGCCGCGAACGGCCCACGGCCGCCCTCGTGGACCGCCCTTTCGACCACGTCCTCACCGTTGACCCAGAACCGCAACTGGGCAGCGAACCGGGGTCCCGGCGGCAACACCCGGATCTCCAAACCATCGAACATCAGACCACCCGATGGGGCGCGTTGGCGCACCGGCCGTGCCGTCCCCATCCGGCGTGCCTTCGTCCAGGATGCCGATCCCGGCCTCCGCCTGGTCACCCGGCCCGGACCGTTCTCCAAGATGCTGCGCAGTAACGAGCGGCTGGACCTTTTCCTCCTGATCCACTGCGTCACCGCGCGCGCCGACTGGGGCGTCGCTCACCGGTCCGAGACCTGGGGCCCGCGCCGCGGGAATCTCCTTCGCCACCAACGGCACGGCGAGCGCCGCAGTCTCCCGGCACCTGCACAAGCTCAAGGAACTGAAGCTGATCAGCACCGAGCCGCACGGCCGGATGACGAAAATCACCAAGTTGCTCGAGGACGGCTCCGGCGACCCGTACACGCTGCCGTCGGGCGACAAGACGGGCTCCCGCAAGAGCACGCTCTCGATGCCGGCGAAGACGATGCTGCTTATCCTCATGAGCCAGCGCAGCCCGTCCTTCGCCCTGCACAAGGCCAGGGAGTACGCGCTCTGGTACGGGGTCTCCCCGTCAACGGTTGGGCGCGGCATCGAGGAGCTGAAGAAGAAGCGCCTGCTGTACGAGTTCCTCTCCGAGCAGCAGTTGGACGGCTTCTCCGTCTTCGGGCAGAGCACGCATGTCCGCTGGGCTCTCGCCGCGCCGTTCGACCTGAACGTCAACAAGACGGAGCGCGAGGCGGCAGAGGCCGCCTGGACTCCTGAGGGCTCGCCCGCACCGCGCTGCGGATCGGCTCCCGTATCCCCGCGCTCTCGGGGGCCGCGATTCCGCGATGAGCACCGCCGGGGCGCTACGGCCCCGGCCCCACGACTCCCGGCCCGGCGCACCCGGGTCGGGCGCGGTGCAGGCCGCCGTCCTGCAAACGGGCGACGGCCCCCTGTTCCAGCAGGGAGCCGCCCAGTGAAGAAACCGACAGTCACTCCCCAAGGAGGCACCATCAGCATGGCCAACGAGCCTAAGGGCACCGACCGGCCGGCGTCGACCCAGCATCATCAGGGCCACGGCAAGCTGCGTCACATCTGGTCCGAGATCCGGACCCGGCTGCGGCAGCTGCTGGACGGCGGCCGCCGCCGTCGCCTGCGCGCCCTCGCCCGTACGGCGGGCTACGGCATCGTCCGCGGCGCCGCCGGCGCCGTGGGCGCGAGCGGGACCGGGTGGATCATCTGGTGGATCCAGCAGCGCTGACCCGGCGCCCCCGCTGATCCTCTCTCCCCGAGCTGGTGGTCCCGGTCCCGAGCCGGGGCCACCTGCGGAGCACACGCCGGTCGGTGACGGCTCAGCGCCACCTATAAGGCTGTCGTCCAGCTCACCGAGCCGACAGGGTCGTAGACCACCGGTGGATGGGAGTCTTAGCGATCTTCGACGATGAAGCACGCCCGGCGACGGTTCAGCAAGCACCGCGGCTTACAAGATGTTCGCCCAGGCCGCCGTCCTGCTACTGCCGGCCGGGCCCATGCTGGTGGTTTGCGCGACACCCCTGTCCGCCCAGGACATAGCGCGGGCCATGACCGATGCACTGTCCGAGTCCGAGCACGAACCCGCCCGGACCCTCGCCAATCTCCTCGCCGAACAACTCGGCGAGGAGCACCCCCTGGTGCGCTGCACCCGCTACGGCATCGCCTTCCACCACGCAGCGCTTCCCACCGACGTACTCGAAGGCGTCGAAGACGCCCTGCGCAACGGCGTTCTGAAAGCTGTGGTCAGCACTACCACCCTGACCGATAGGGTGAACCTGCCCGTGCGTACCGTGGTCATCCTGGCCGGCCTAGAATCCGCTGACGGCGATGGTGGCAGTGGCGCGCCCCGAGCCTCGATGCAGCGAAGCTCCTCAACGCCGTCGGACGGGCTGGAGGAGCTGGGCGGGAAACCGAAGGCTGGATCTTCCTCGCTCTCAACCGCAAGAGCGACGGCAGCGACCATGCCCTGTTCACCCCTTCCCCCGACGATCTGCAGGTCCACTCTTCCCTCACCAGCGCCCGGGCCCTAGCCGACCTCGCTGAAGCCGAAGATCTGATCGCCCGCAGTGCCGACGGCCTGATGAACATCTCCAACACCATCGCAAGCGACTTCATCAGCTACGTCTGGCTCGCCCTGGACATCCACGACCACATCACCTTCGACGGCAGCCCGCTTCAGGCCGTGGACCGGCTGCTGGCCATGGAACAGCTCAGCACCGAGGACAAGGCCCGCTGGCAGCGGCTGGCCCAGCGCACCCAGCGGCGCTACGACGCGACCCCTCCGGGGGTGTGCCGACGCTGGACCACGACGGGGACCAGCCTGCCCAGCGCCCGCGCCTTGGACGAGCTGGCGCGACGCCTGGCCGAACGCGTACAGCGCGACGCCAACCCCGATCCCTTCGGCATGTCGAGCGCCCAAGCCCCCATGTCTCTCTCGCTGGAGAGCACCTTCAGCGTCCTCGACCAGGAGGGCGCCTTCCAGACGCTCCTCACACTGCCCGAGCGGGAGAAGCCCTGGGGCTTCTACAACCAGCGACGGGGCCGCCGACAGGAGATCCACGTCGACCTGCACGCCGCGATGCGGGACTGGATCGCTGGGACGCCCATTCCCGAGCTCGCTCGTCGGTGGCTGCCCAATGTCGCCGTCGACTGGCGCTAGGAGCAGACCGTCAAGAACATCAGCCAGATCTTCGAGCACTACCTGTCCTGGACCCTGGGCGCACTGGTCCATCTCACCAACGATCATCTCGCCAAGCTGGATGCCACTGTGCAACTTCGGCCCGACGCTCCGTGGTGCCTGCGGTACGGGGTCGACACCGTGCAGGCACTGCCCTGCTCACCTCTGGACTGCACTCGCGCACGCTCGCCCACGCCATCGGCCAACAGGCCAACGCCGAGCTGATCACCACCTCCGGGATCCGATCCTGGCTCGCCAATCAACACATCACGGGCTGGCGCGAGCGCTACCGTCCAAGCGACCTCGGTCTAGAAGACCTCATCGAGTACGTCCGCGGCCACGGACGTAGCCTTCTGAGTCGGCTGCTGGCCGACGGCACGATCGAACTCAGCGTCATGCCCCACGAGGATGCCTGGCTATGGTCAATCGGAGTCGTGCATTTCGATTGGGCCGAGTCCGGGCCTGCACGTGCCATCACCGTCGTGGACAGCAACGGCACCCCCCTGGCGCGGGTCCGTGCTGAGAACCACGCCGACCTCACCGCGATCCTCCGTAGTGGTGTCCCCCTGGACGCCCATCTCGAAGACGCCCAACTGCGCATCACCCGGACCGGGCCAGATGACTAGATGATCAATTCGACACTGGGGCACTCCTGGCCGCCCGCTACTGCTGATCACCTACTTTCGGATGCCCCACCTTCCTCGGGTGCGTGGATGACCAGGGTGCGGTCGGAGTCGTAGAGCTCGTATTCGAGGTTGCCGGTGACCAGGCCGTCGGTGGTGCCGTAGTAGCCGAAGGTGGGGTGTGCGGTGAAGACGAAGCCGGTGGGTGCGCTGAAGCGCGGGGTTGACCGGCTGGTTGCTGGAGGCGAGCAGGCGCAGGTTGAAGCTGGTGGACTTGCCCGGGGCGACCTGGGGCCTGGTCTCCTGGTAGACGAACAGTTGGGTCTCGTCGCCGGCGGGCTGGGGGACGACGAGGGTGATGGGCAGGGTGTAGGTGTTGTCCTTGAGGTTGAGGTCGCCGTCGCACTGGATTTCCAGGGTTGCCTCGTAGATGCCGCCCGGGGTGTCGTCGAGGGCGCGGACGCGGAAGACGCCGTCCAGGGAGGCTCCAGCGGCCGCATTTCGATGCCGGTGAAGGTGTGGGTCAGGCGGCCGCCGACCGCGTCGGGGCCGTCGAACGCCGGCCAGGGCAGATCAGGGTTGTCCATGAAGCAGGCGCACGTGAGGCTCCATCTGCCCACAGGGGCCCGACGATCTGGTTCCGTAGTTGCAACGCCTGTGGCGGTCGGACGACGTCGTCGCCGGCATTTCGGGGCGGCGCCGGGTGCGCCGAACAGGTCTCCCTAGTGTCGAGTGCCGTCGGGGGGTCGCAGGGCGGCGTGCGCGCTGGCACAGTGGGCGGCCTGCTAACCACCACAGAACTGGAGAACACCGCAGCGACACGGTTGGCAGAAGAGGAGACCGAGGACCTCCTCGACACCTTGCTCGGCTGGTCGTCGCAGGTAGGCCCTGACCCGAACCTCGCGGCCACCCGTGAGGCGGTACAGATGCTCGCCTGGCCGATCAGGTGCGAGTCGGCCAGGGTCCCGTGATTGCTGCGGGGCACAATGCGCGGGTGGATTCGGTGACGGCGGTGGCATTGATCGGAGTCGGCGGCACTGTGATCACCGCGTTGAGCGGTGTGGTCGGCTCGGTCCGGACGGCTGGGATCGGTAGCCGCGGCAATGCGTCCCTAGAGGACCGGAAGTCGAGGCGGGCCGCCTATAGTGCCTGCGCCGCGGCCCTCCTCGTGCAGCGGGATGCGGCCCTGCGGCTGATGAACGACCTGGACGTCCAGGACCTGGATGTGGAGACGGCGAAGGAGAAGGTGGCGCAGGCACAGGCGTTGCGCCACGACGTCGGGCCGACAGTGGGCGCCGTGGTGGTCGAGGGACCCGATTCCGTGGCGGATGCGGCGGAGGCAGCGGCATTCGAGCTCAACAGGTGGCTGGATGATTTGGCCTGGTGGGTTGAGCTGGGACGGCCGCACGAGAAGCGCCGGGTCGTAGAGCTGGGCGCTTCTAGCTCAGTGGACAGGGTGGGCTACTTAATGGCTGTGTGCCGTGAGGCGTTACATCCGGACGAGGGGGGCCAGCGACGACAAGGCAGGCGGCTGCCGATGCGCTGGGACATGGGTCGGAATGACGAGCCGGACGGGAACTGAACTGCGCATCTCGTGCAGCTGGTCGGCGACGCCGCAGCAGGAGGCTTCCCGTCGTTACGTCAGACTCCTCGGCAACTGAAAGCGCCACGGAAAGAAGCAAAAGGCGGCGGCAAGCATCGGGCGTCCTTCCCAAACGCCCTGCCGGTCACCCAGCGTTCTTCGGTTGGGGCGGCTGTGCCGCCCCAACCGAAGACGCGCAAGATTCGCGGGTCAGGAGTAGTCGCCGTGTCCAGCCCTACGCAGGATGTCGCGTTCCCGGCCGGTCTGGGTGTCGAGTGAGTCCTCGTGGTCGATGACGATCGTGTCGTTAGCCGGCTGGGCTCGTACCTGGCGCCCGTAGGTGTCTGTCGCCTTCACCAGGAGAACGTCCTGGTGTGCGGCGGGCCAGCTCTGGATCAGGTACGACTCCACCGCTTCGTCCAGCGTCGTCTGGTCGACGGCCCTGTCCCGGCCGCGCGCGTGGACGCGCAGCCGGTACGAGCCTGGTCCGTCGGACGCCAGCGAGGGCAGATCCGCCGGGTCGTCCATATAGGGCGTCACGAGCAGTTCCCCGGACGGGGAGTTGCATGAGATCTCAGCGATCTCCTCCCAGTCCTGGGCGGGATCGGGCCGCTTCGAGTGCGGCTCGACGGTGACGTGGACGTCTCCGGTGTGAATCCCGGTTCTCACCTCGATGGCTCCGCCGTCGGCGGACACCAGGCCAGTGTGGCTTGCGTCCAGGTCGTCGGCCACAGGCCCTTGCGGGTCCGTGATCTGGAAGAGGTGGTACTCAACGTCCACCAGCGCCGTGCCTGGAGGTGTTGACTCGTTCACGGTGTCCTCGTCTGGTCTCATCTGGCTGGGGTTACCTGATCCATACCAGGAACCGGTCCCCTTCCAGGACGCGGCTGTAGGTGTAGAAGCCCTTGAGGGCCTTGCCCGCGTCGGTGTTCTGCCTGGCATTGACCATGCGGCGGCTGAAATCACCGCCGCTGTGCTTCGCGCCTTGCCAGGTGCTGGCGAAGGGGTACTCGTCGCAGGACTTTCCCGGCGGGCGCACAAGGCTCGACGGGCACGCCTTCTCCCTGTTCTCCTTGATCTTCCTGCGGTCGGTCAGCCGGGTCAGGTAGTTCGTCGTGCCGTACTTGCCCGGCAGGCCGGCGGACTGGGCGTCCTTGACGTGCTTGGCGACCTCCGGCCACGGCCCGGTCTGGCTGTAGCTGAGCACCGGCACAGCCTGCAGGTTTACGCAGCCGACCTGGCGGGGAGCACCAGGCAGTGCGTTGTCGCATCGGACGTCCACGGTGGAATGCTTCGTCGGCTCTGACGGCGCCACCCACTCCGGATTGGTGAACGTCCAGGAGGCGACGCTCCGGCCCGTTCCCCGCTGCTTGGCGGCAGCGGTGTTGATGGTGGTGTCCATGAAGAACTGCCCGTAGGGCTCGGCGCTCCTGGAGATCGTCTGCACCGGGAAGCTCTTCTTCACAACCTTGCATTTGCCGACGCAGGAGGCGCTCCCGGACGCCTTTGTGCCGTTCACTCCCCGCCCCCACCGGGACGACTCCAGCAGCCTCACCTGGTAGGCCCAGGTCTTGGAGTCGCGGGCCGAGAAGGAGTAGCCGACGACGAGGTACTTGATACCGCCGACCTTGCGGCCCGTGCGCACGTCGATGGCGTTGACCTCAGCGCGCCAGATGCCGCAGCCACGCATGCGCTCGATGTACCAGGTGTTGTCCACGCCGGCGTCGATGCACCACTTGGGTTCCTTCCAGGGCCTGGGCCTGGCTGCCGCGGCCGCAGTGTCCGGCTCGTCGCCCGGTGCATCCGCGGGGGCTGCGTCTTCCTCGGTGGTCTGCGGGGTGGCTTCCGATCCGGCCTGGGCAGCGCCCGGTTCGGCCGCCAGGAGGGCTGACTCAGCCGCAGATGTGTCGGCAGGAGCCTCGAGTTGGGACAGAACAGCCTGTTCGTCGGAGTTGAGCTCGACGGCCGGCTCCAGGGACGACGCGCAGGCCGCGTACTGCGCGCCGGGAATCCCGGCAGCGTCCTTCACTCGCTGATCGCAGGTGGCCTTGTGGCCAGCGGCCAGCCCGACGCGCTCTCCGTCCTCCGCGGCTTCCGGGGCCGCCGCCGGTTCCCCTGCCGTGCTGTCAGCGCCCAGGGCGAGGTCTTCCGCCGACGGTGCGGCGTCCGGGTCGTCATCGACGTCTTCCGACGCCGGTGACGCCTCATCAGCAACTGGATCAGTTGCGGTTACACCCGTGGTTAGCGAGGTGTCCGCACCCGTTTCCCGCTCGCCCGCCGCCTGCGCGACGCCCAGATGACCGCCCAGCAGCCCCAGCGTCACAGCCCCCACGGCGAGCAACGATCTCGGTCTCAAGTTGTAACCCCCTGTTTGGTCAGAACAGCGCGAACCCACCCACTCATGTGGCATGTCCGCGCCGGGTCGATCCGATCAAAACACAGAGCACTGGCAGTCGAGCAAGGGAGTATGCGTCCACGGAAAGCGAGTCAGATGCCGGCCGCCGTGGGCGCCTGGGTGGGGTCGGCCAGTTCGAAGCGGCTGAGCCCGCGGATGACCGCCGGGGATGATGTCGCCAAGTGGGTCGATGCTGCCCGGTTGGCCGGCGTCTTGGGTAAGGTGGGCGGCGAGGATGCCGACGAGGAAGACGGTGCCGCGGGCCACTTCGTCGCGCCCGTATAGGTCCATAGCGGCTTGGAGGCGCTGCTGTGTCTGGTGGCGTTGCTCGGCGGAGGTCTCGTTGTCCAGGAGCCGGCAGGTCTCCCACGCTGCGCGTACGGCTTCGTCGGCGACGGTGGCGTCACGGGGCATGGGCTGACGGTTGCGATCAGGTCGAGTGCTGTGCGTATCCCCAGGTGGTGGCCGTAGCAGCAGTCGGGCGCCGGGGCCCGGCGGGTCAGCAGTCCAGGTGCGGCTCGAGGATCCCGACGGTCGCGCCACGGTGCCGGGGCACCAGTCAGGGCGTGTCGCCGGAGTAGTAGAAGCGGCAGCTCACACCCGGGCCCCGCGTACGCGCCTCGCCGGGGCGCGGGTCGTACAGGGCGCGGCCGCCGGGAACCGCCCGAGCTCGGTGGACAGGGCCACCCCGTCGTCGACTTCCACGGTCCGCCATCCGTGGATGTCCAGCAGCAGGCCGTCCAGCGGTCCGCCGTACCCGTTCGGAGTAGGTCCGGTGCGGCAGCGGACCGGGGTTGAGGTCGTCGTGGTCGTGGCCGTAGACCCGGCCGTTCAGCAGCTGCTCATCGCAGTTCATCCGACCAAGCGTTGCAGCCGCCACCGACAACCCGGGCTTGCATAAGCGGCCGCGCGGGGCGGCGCGAAGGGGTGGGTCGGTCGGGGGCTGGCACGGTGTCCTCGTTCCTCCGGCCTGCTGGCCGGGTCGGCAGTCGTCCGGCCCGCGCGCGGATGTGCGCACGGGCCGGGGCCACCGTGAGGAAGGACCCCTTGTCCGCGGTCTGACGACCAGACCCGGCAGGTGTCCGTTTTCGCCTTGACCAACCCTTGCAGGGTGAGTTTGTCCGTGGCCGACGTCACACCGCCGGGCCGAGTTCAGCGGCGGGACGGGTGCTGGACGGCGAGGCTCCGCGCCGCCAGTCCGAGGGCTTCTGGCCGCGGAACGTCTCGCCGCTCTCGATCCGGGCCTTGTTCCGGGCGAACTCCCGCTCGGCTGCCGACATCTGCCGGGGCGCGCAGGCGGGGTGCCCCCAGTGGTCGGTCACCTTCGTGAGGTCCTCGCCCTTGGCGTAGTCCTTGAAGCAGGCCGGGCAGATGCCCGGGTACGCGGCGCGTACCGAGCCGCGCGGTAGCGGCACCGCTTCCTTCGCCGCCGGCTTCTTCGCGGCCGGCTTCTTCGCGGCCGGCTTCCCGCCGCCCGCCTTTTTCTTCGCCGCCTGTGCCCGCTTGATCGCCTCGCGCTGCGCGCAGGTTTCTCCAAGCATTGTTCAAGGCTGCCCCGGCACGGTGAGAGCACAGCAGCCGAACCACTCGAAAGGCAGGTAAGCATGGGTAAGGTGCGCAAGGCGGTGTCGGTTCTCGCTCTCTCAACCGCTGTGCTGACCGGCACCGCCAACGGTGCCGGCGCAGCCGGTAGCTCCCCTACAGAAACGGGGCCGTGCACTGTGTCCGGCGCTTTCTGCGCGACCAGCGACAACGGTGGCCCCCGCATCGTCCTGTACTGCGGTATGTCCCAGCCCGTGTACGCCACGTGGACCGGGGGTGGTTACTGGAACAACCGACTCCCCAGGAACGGCGTGGTCAGGATGTTCGACGAGACCACCGTGAAGTACGTAACGCCGCCCAACTACGGTCCCGTCAGGGGCAACTGGGGCCCCATCTACAGTCTCCGCGCCGACTGCTGAAGCCCGGTGCGGGGCGGCGCCGTTGTCTGCATCCCCGGCCCGCCTACCTTGAAGCCTCCGCCGGCGGTTCCGTGGGCGGAGGCTAATGGTGTTAATAGCTCGTGCCCGGTGTCCGGTTACGCTCTGCGCCCGTGCCGCACATTCGAGTCCGAGGCAGGCGAGTTGCTAGATGACCGGTGACGGCTTTTCTGGTCAATGGTTGGGCTGGCCTCTTTTGGTCCGTTTCGTGTGCTGGTGCGGTCGGGCGGTATGTGCGCTTTGGCGGGGGCGTGGGGCGCGCGCCCCGGCAGATATCCTGCCCGAGCCCGACTTCTGCAACATCCAGCCGTCCACGGCACGTCGTCCAGGTCCAGCAAGTCCGCGCGGCACAACTCGGACAATAGGGCGGCATGCAACCTTGGCCTGACGTCGGCCGTAGGGACATCGCGCCAGGCGACACCGGTCCGCAGCACGTACATGACTCCCGCGAGAGCCGCCCGGTCTGGAACACGCAGTCGCCGGGATAGCGCTGCCGCCGCTCGTGAGCAGGCGGCAACAGCGGAGCCACCCGCTCCCACAGGGCCATCCGGAACAAGATCAGCACGCACCCAAACACCTTTTTGGAACGAACAGTTAGGGAAGTCCTGAATCGACATGGCAGCGGAACCGAACGGCGGGTATACAGATGACCGCTGATCGGAGGCGGGGATGACGCTGCGGTTCGGAGTTCTGGGTGCCGTCACGGCCTGGCGGGACGGGACGTCGGCGGATGTGGGTCATGCCCTACAGCAGCGGGTGCTCGCTGCTCTCCTCGTCGATGCAGGGCACGCCGTTCCCGCGGATCTCCTGATGGACCGCGTGTGGGGTACACACGCACCGAGGCGCGGCCGGGAGACCCTATACGGGTACATCTCCCGGCTCAGGCGGGTGCTGTCGCGGCTGAACGCTGTCACCATCGAGCGTTCCTCTGCCGGCTACCGTCTCCCCGTCGATCTGCACCAGGTGGACATGCACCAGTTCCGTCACCTAGTGGGCCGAGCACGTGAGCAGGGCGATGTCGGGCAGGCGGCAGCCCTGTGGGAGAAGGCACTGGGGTTGTGGCGCGGGGAGGCGTTCACGGAGATCGACACGCCGTGGTTTGTTGGTCAACGCAGCTTTCTCGACCGTGAACGACTGGCCGCTCAATTGGACTTGGTTGACTCCCGCCTCCGCATGGGCGAGCACGACCGCATCCTGGCCGAACTCGTCCTCCGGGCCGACGCCCAGCCATTGGACGAGCGTGTTGCAGGTCAGCTCATGCTCGCGTTATATCGCAGCGGGCGCAGTGCCGATGCTCTGGCGCACTACCAGACGGTCCGAGGGCGGCTGGTGGAGGAGTTGGGCACCGAACCCGGACCTGCCCTGCAACGCCTCCACCAGCGCATGCTGACAAACGATCCCCTGCTCGATCCGAGAGAGACAACGCGCATCGCCTCTCCGGACAAGCCGGTACTAGCTGCTGTCCCACGTCAGCTGCCGGCCCCACCCGCCCTCTTCGTCGGCAGAGAGAACGAATTGGCCGCCTTGGACGTTCTGCTCGACGGTACCCCGGGCCGGGACAGCGCACAGCGTGTGGCCACCATCGTGGGCGTCGGCGGCGTCGGTAAGACCTGGCTGGCCCTGCACTGGGCTCACCGGCACCTCGGAAACTTTCCCGACGGCCAGCTGTACGTGAACCTCCGCGGTTTCGACCCGTCGGCCGAGCCGCTGCCCGCGGCGGTGGCGGTGCGCGGCTTCCTCGACGCCATGGGCGTGGCTGCGCAGGCGGTGCCCGCGCGGTCGGACGCACAAGCCGCGCTGTACCGGTCGCTGACCGCCGACCGTCGGATGCTCATTGTTCTGGACAACGCCCGTGATGCCGAGCACGTGGCTCCTTTGCTGCCCGGCGGTCCGGCGTGCGCCGTCGTTGTCACCAGCCGTAACCGGCTCCCCGGACTCATCACCGCACACGGTGCCCGTCTTGTGCCTGTCAACGTGCTCTCGGACGCCGATGCCCGTGACCTCTTCGTCCGCCATCTCGGCGGCCTATACGCACGAGGAGAACGGGAGGCTGTCACCGACGTGCTCCGGCACTGCGCGGGCCTGCCCCTGGCCCTGGCCATCACCGCTGCTCGTGCTTCCAGCCAGCCCGCTTTCTCCCTTGGGGTTCTGGCCGACGAGCTGTGCCAGGAGTCCGGCCGACTCGACGCCCTGGACGCCGGCGACATCACCAGCAGTCTGCGTGCTGTGTTCTCGGCCTCATGCAAGGCGCTGACCCCGGCGGCTGCCGACAGCTTCTTCCTGCTGGGTCTCGTCCCGGGCCCCGACATCAGCGTTGAAGCCGCCGCACACCTCTTCGGCTGCCGACGCCCCCATGCGGGGGCGCTGCTCCGGGAACTGGAGACCGCCCACCTGATCCAGCAGCACGTACCGCACCGCTACCAGCTCCACGACCTCCTGCGCCGGTACGCTACGGAACAAGCCCAAGACGGTTCCCCAGCACGTCCCCAGGCTGTACATCGAGTGCACAACTTCTACCTGCGGACGGCCCGTACGGCAGCGGAAGCGATGCAGCCCGAAACGCTGCGTCTGCCACCGCCACAGCAGGAGGTGTCAACCGCCGACGTATCGACCTTCGCTGACAGTGCCACAGCCATGCGATGGCTCGACGCCGAATGCGCCAACTTGGTGGCCACTGTCATCAGCACCGCCGTGACCGGCCCGCGCAATACCGCTTGGCTGCTCGCCGACGTCCTCACCGGGTACTTCTCCGCGCGTATGAACGCCGCCGACTGGCAGAGCACCGCCGAGGCCGGCCGGCGCGCCGCCGAGACCGACGGTGACTGTCAGGCCCAAGCCGCTGTCGAGTTCAGCATCGGCCGTCTGTACACCCGCCAGGCCCGGTATGAACAGGCCGGCCGTCATCACGCCCGAGCACTGGCCCATGCCATCGACGGCGACTGGACCGACGGGCAAGCCCTGGCACAAAACTACCTCGCGGCGACGCGCTGGCGTACCGGCCGCCTCACCACCGCCTTCGACCTGCTCTCGCGCTCCCTGCGCATCAACCGGACCACCGAATGGGGGCGCCTGTTCGGCCAGGCTCACACCCTGCTCCTGCTGGGATGCGTGCTGTCGGAGCAGGGCATGCTGCACGCGGCCACCGACCACGCCCTACAGTCCCTGGCCCGATACCGTCAGGCTGGCTCCCCCGCCGGCACCGGCATGGCCCTCGGAAACCTCGGCGAATACCACCTGCTTCAGGGAAACCTCGACGAAGCACTCGACCAGATCACTCGTGCCCGCGCTATCGAGGAACGGATCGACCAACGGCCCACACCGGACACCTTGCGCCTGCTCGCCGGAGTGCACCGGGACGCGGGCCGACTCGACCAGGCCCTCTCCATCGCGAAGAAAGCCGTCGGCATCGCCGACGCCCACGGCGACCTCCGCTCGCAAGCCGACACCTTGAACATGCTGGCCGCAGTGCACCACCGCCGAAGCGACCCTGGTCGGGCCCTCGTCCACTACCGGCGGGCCCTGCGCCTGGCCCAGCAGACGAGCCCCTACGTGGAGACGGAGATACACATCGGGCTGGCGACCGTCCTCACCGTCCTCGCACAACACAGTCAGGCCCGCCACCACCTCACCACGGCCCTGGAGCTCACCCGCCGCAGCGGATACCGCATGCTCGAAGGACAGGTCCTCACCGCACTCACCGCCCACCACCTCGCCCGGGACGAACGCGAACCCGCCGCCCGACACGCTTACCACGCCTTGCACATCCACCAGGAGACCGGTCACCACCCCGGTGCCCGCCACACTCGTCAGCTCCTCGCCCGCGCTGTCGCATCGGCGCCCGACTCCACGTAGCCGCACCCGGTGGACAGGACCGGGATCTTCTTCGGGTCCACGAGTGTTCAGTGCCTCGCGTTCGGCTCGCAGCGCACCAGCCCGCCCAGCCACTCCTGGAAGTGAGGTGTGTCACGGTCTGCTGCGCCTCGATGTCCAGTACGGCGTTCAGCGACGACGTGACGGCGCCGCGCTGGGGCTCGGTGTAGAGGACGAAGTTCAGGTAGCCCTTCGTCGGATCGGTCAGGTTCGGGCCGCGGGCTTCGTAGGGCAACGTGGCGCTCCAATCCGGGCGCCGGGCGGCCGGGGCGCGGCTGCGGGAACGGTGAGGTCAGCCGACGCGGTGTTCCCGGCGCAGGGTGAGGCCGCGGTTCAGGAACTGTGCGGTGTCGTCCGGCCCGAGCCCGACGGCGCGGGCAACGGCGGTGCCTTCGTCGTCGCGGACGAAGGCGAGCAGGATCTTGCGGCTGGCGGGGTCGGTCACGACCCGGCGGGCGGCTTCGACGGTGTGGGCGACGCAGCCGGTGGTGCCGTCTTCGACGATGTCCCGGCGCGTGCTGTCGTCCCAGACGTTCAGCTGGAGGTTGGCACCCTCGGTGGAGCAGTCCTCCTTGGAGTCCGCGCCCAGGACGCACCGCCCGAGCATCGCGGCGTGGGCGTGACGCTGGAGGTAGACGGCGGTTCCCAGGAGCCGGTCGACCTCCTTCGCCGCGGTCTCGCGGGCCTTCTCGGGGCTGACGAGCGAGGTCTTCGTCCACGCCCGCAGACCGCAGTCACCCACTCAACACCGCCGTCAGAGCGTGCACAGGGGGGCGGTGATCTTGTCGGTAATGTTTCTGGTCAGCGAATCCGTCCAGCGGGGTCCGCGGACGTGTTGGCCTTTCGTGGGTGGAGGGTCAGGCGGGGAGGGCCTCAATGCGGGCGGGCACGTGCTTGTGCCACGGGACGCCGGCGATGGGGTCGCGCCTGCGCAGGTCGGTGAGGGTGTTGAGGGCGACACCAGTGCGTTCGGTCCCGCCGTTGCCGGTGGGCAGATCGAGACCGAAACCGTTGGGCAGGGCGGCGTGCCCAGCCTGCATGCGGTCGTCGATCTCGACGGTGGCGTTTGCCGTGCCGCGCTCGGTGGTGATCCGGGCCGGGGCACCGTTGTCGAGTCCGAGCTGCTCAGCGTCGTGCGGGCTGATGCGCAGCGTGCCGCCCTTGTCGCGAAGACGCCAGGTGGTGTCGCGAATGATGGTGTTCGCGGTGAACGCACGCCGCTGTCCGGCGGCCAGAACGATCGGGAACTCCTCAGTGGTGTGCACGGCCGGAGTGGTGTCCAGGTCGGCGTGCAGGTCGAGCAGTTCGGGGATGGGAAGCGGGATGCGGTGGCCGGGATGCGGCACGTAGCCCCAGGCGTCGTCGTACTCGTCCTCAGTGAAGATGACTCCGGAACGGCCCTTGAGGATCGCTTCGAACAGGGCTTCCGCGTCGGCGTGCCCGGCGCGGCGCATGGCCTTGGGGTACTCCTTGGCGATGCGCTGGCAGAGCGCCCACAGCACAGCGGCGGAGCGGGCACCATGAGGCAAGGTGGGGCCGAGGGTTTCGTACAGCAGATACGGGGCCAACTTGATGGTGCTCTTGTCGAGAACAGCCAGGGCGGCGAAAGCGAGTTTGTACGGGGTGCGGCCGAGGCGGGCCGCGGCGCGCAGCAGGGAGAGGCGACTGCGGGGGACGGCACCGAGTTCCCGGACCAGGCGGGCGTAGATCTCGGGTTCGGTCAGCGTGCCGGGCAGCGGGTCGAGAACGGGGGCACGCAGGTGGAAGGTGTTGTGCGGGAACTCGAAGGTGAAGAAGGTCGCTTCCCACTTCTCGTACTGGGACGCGGCCGGCAGCACGTAGTCGGCCCGGCGCCCGGTCTCGGTCAGCGCGATGTCGATGACGACGACGAGGTCGAGCTTGTCGAGGGCCTTGGCGAAGGCGGCGGAGTCGGCAAGGGAGTGCGCCGGGTTGGATGACTCGATGACCATCGCCCTGAACCGGTCGGGATGGTCGTTGAGGATCTCCTCGGCGATGACGTTGCAGGGCACCAGGCCGCCGGGCATCCGCGCGCCGGTGACGGGGGTACGGCGCGGGCGGGTGCTGTAGCGGGCGAGCGGTACGACCCACGAGTGCGGCTGCATCGCGCCCTGCTTGGCGAAGTTGCCGGTCAGCAGCCAGATCAGCTTGTTGAGGTAGGAGACGAGGGTGCTGTTGGGGCCCTGCTGAACGCCCAGGTCCTCGTACGTCGAGACACTGGAGGCGGCTGCGATCCGGCGGGCCGTCGTGCGCAGGAGCTCCTCGTCCAGTCCGCACGTGGTGGCACAGTGAGCGACGTCCACAGCTTTCAGCTGCTCGAGTACGGTTGCTGCCCCGGTCGTGTGAGTGTCGAGGAAGGCGTGGTCGACGAGGTCCTCCTGGACCAGGACGCCCAGGATGCCGGACAGGCACCAGGCGTCGGTTCCGGGCCTGAGCTGAAGATGGATGTCGGCGAGGTCGGCCGTCTCGGTCCGCACCGGATCAATGACGATCATGGTGCGGGCAGGGTCCTTGGCGATGTCCTTGAGCACGGTGCGGGCCCGGGAGACCCCGTGGGTCTGCCAGGGGTTCTTCCCGATGAAGATCGAGACCTCGGCGTTCTCGAAGTCTCCCACGGTGTGACCGCCGGTCAGATGGGCGTCGACGAAGCCCTCGCCGGTCTTCTCCTGGGCCAGGGGGTTGGAGCGGTAGCGAGCGCCCAGGGCGCCCATGAGGGCACCGCTGTAGGCGCCGCCGAGGTGGTTGCCCTGGCCTCCGCCACCGTAGAAGAAGATCGACTTGCCGCCGTGGGTGTCGCGCACCGACGCGAGCCGGGCGGAGATCTCGCGCACCGCGGTGTCCCAGTCGATGGGGGTGAAGCTGCCGTCCGCCTCTCGGCGCAGAGGCGTGGTCAGGCGTTCCACACCGTTTTGGTAGTGGTCAAGACGCAGGGTCTTGTTGCAGGTGTAGCCGATGGTGGCGACGTGTTCCTTGTCGCCACGGATCTTTGCGAAGCGCCGGCCGTCGGTCTGGATCTGGATGCCGCAGTTGTTCTCGCACAGAATGCACGCGGTCTTGTGCCAACTGGCAGTGTCGGCCTGGTCAGTCATGTGATTCCTCCTCGTCAACACCGCCAACCGTCTTGGCGCGGGCGCCCGCCGCCCCGGGACGGGGCGGCGGCGGGTGGGGACGTGCGGACCGTGAGGTCAGCCCATCGGGTTGGTGGTGTCGCGCAGCGTGGCCAGGGCAGGGGCGTACATGCGGGCCTTGATGGTGCCGAGGGTGTCGCCGGCCTTGTTCACCTGAGCCTGGGCGATCTCGATCGCGGTGGAGCGCACGGCCTCCTCACCGACCGCCTGGTCGACGATGCCGGCGGCCGCAGCGTCAGCGCCACCGTAGCGGCGGGCGGTGAGCATGGCAGCGTGGGCGGTCTGCGGCGCCAGCCGGGACTGGATGAGCGCGGCCATGCCAGGGGTGAAGGGGATGTTGATGTCCGCTTCGGGCAGGCACCAGTAGCCGCGGTCGGAGCGCATCACGCGGAAGTCGTGAGCGAGGGAGAACATCGCGCCGGCGGCAAACGTGTGCCCCTGCAGCGCGGCCACGGTGATGACCGGCAGCGACAGCATCCGCGCGAACAGTTCATGGACGGAGACGACGTAGTCCTGGTGCTGGTCGGCGTGGGCGAACAACCAGTCCAGATCGAGCCCGTTGGAGTAGAACTTTCCGGTGGCGGCGGTGACCAGGGCGCGAGGGCCTTCCTCCTTCTCCACCTCGTCGAGGGCGGCGCTGACGGCGGTGAGCCATTCGGGGTGGAAGCGGTTCTCACCGTCTCCCAGGTCGAGGACGAAGACGTTGTCCTGACGGTCGAGCGAGGGCATGGCGACTCCTTCGAGCTACGTAGATGAAGCGGCTGGGCGGCTGCGCGCTACGGCCGGGGACCGGATTCAGCACCGGGACGGTCGCGCAGGGCGTAGAGGAGCAGGTCGTGGATCTCGGCGGCTGCTGCCTCGATCGGGGCGGTGCTCTGCTCGGCCCGGCACATGATCACCGCGCCTTCGACCGCGGCGATGATGAAGGCACCGAGTCGGCGGCTGCGTTCCTCGCTCAGGCCGTGCCTCAGGAGGAGGGCCGCGAGGGCCTCCTGCCAGCGGGCGAAGACTGCGGCGGCAGAACGGGCAAGCTGGGGCGCATCGTCGTTGGTCTCCACGGCCACCGCCACGATCGGGCAGCCGGCCCGGAAGCCGCTCTCCACGAGTCGGTCACGCCACAGCAGGAAGAACGCGTCGACGGCCGCCACCGGATCATCCGCCTGCATGGCAGCGTCGATCAGCCCCGCGATGAAGTCCCCCGCCAGTGCCACCGCTTCGTCGATGAGCTGCGTCCGCCCGCCGGGGAAGTGGTGATACACCGAGCCCCGAGGAGCTCCGCTGTGGGCGAGCACCCGGTCGATGCTGGTCGCGCTCGCCCCGTACTCACGCAGCAGAGCGGCAGCACTGAGAATCATCCGGTCACGGCTGTCACTCCTCCGCGGGCTCATCCGCCCACCACCCTTCCGACGGCGACGTGGCCCGCCAGACGGGCTACCTATCGGTAACTTATGGGGTATGGCATAGAACATGCAAGAGGGATCTGGCGGCGGCTCACAAAAGAGCAGGTCGTCCCGATCAGCGACGAGGAGCTGCAGGACCTGCCGCTGCCGACGGCCAAGGCGATCGAGATCGTCGCGTTCATGCCGCTGGACTCCGTCGACCCCCTGAAGATCGGCGAGGGCTACTACCTGACGCCGAGCGGGCAGGTCGCCGCGAAGCCCTACAAGCTGCTGCGCATGGCCCTGGAGCGGAGCCGCAAGGTCGCCGTCGCGAAGTACGCCTGTCCGGCCGCGAGCGCCTCGGCCTGCTCCGGGTCCGCGAGGGCGCCATCGTCCTGCACGCGATGCGCTGGCCCGACGAGATCCGCTCGCCGGAGGAACTGCTTCCGCCGCCGGTCGAGCTGAGCGACGAGGAGCTCGACGGCGCGCTCACGCTCATGGACAACTGACCCGCGAGGACCTTGAGGGCGAGGAGTTCCAGGACACCTACACCGAGGCCCTTGAGCAGATCATCGAAGCCAAGCGGGAGGACCGCGAGCCGCCGAAACCGCGGGAGCTGGAGTCGAATGCCGGGGCAGATCGTCGACCTGATGGCCGCCCTGAACGAATCCGTGCAGCAGGCCCGGGCCTCGCGCGGCGAGGACGCCGACGTGCACGAGTTGCCGAAGAAGAAGAAGAAGACTGCGAAGAAGCAACCGGCCAAGAAGACCTCAGGGCGCCGGCCGCGCAGCGCTTAGACCTCGATGCCGAGCACCGTGTCCGGCCTGCACTTCGTACACGCCGGCACCCCAGCACACCCCGGTGTGTACGGCGACGATGTTGCGGCGAT
>NZ_BAABET010000017.1:0-55978 GCF_039540295.1 Streptomyces venetus | reverse complement strand
CTGAGGCCGCGAAGGCGCCTCCGGCACCACCCGCTGGAACAACTCCCACAATTCGTCCGGCACCAGCCGCTCAACAATCGCCACCACGACCGATAGCCTACCGAGGCAACCAAATGAGATGACGTCTAAGTGCGGGGCAGACCTCGGCCCCTCCCGCGTACGCGGCGAGGGGCCCTGGAACCAGGACTGGCGCAGAAGGCTGAGCAGCAACCAGCAGTTCGTGCCGCGCGGCGAGTTGGAAGGCGACGTCCTGACCCCGTGCGGACACATCGTAGAACTGCAGTACGGGCCCCTGTCTCGCCTCAACATCGAATTCCGTGAGCGGGTCTACGGCACGATGGTCTGGCTCTTCTACGCCTGCGACGCCCACCGCAATGGTCGGCTGCGCCTCCGCATGACCCACGGGCGACCGCACGTTAACTTCGCCTGGAGCAGGCCCCGCGAGACCCTCGACGCCTGCCGCCGTCCGGTCCACCTCGACCTCGGGGAATCCAACCAGGCCGACGGCCTGCACCTGGTCCTGCGGATCAACCGGTGCCATCCGAAACAGCCCGGCCGCCTTTCGGGCAGCGGTGTCCTCTACACCGCGGAGGCCTTCCACAACTGGATGGCGCACGGCCTTCCCCTCACCCCCTTCATCCACGAGGCCCCCGACCATGCCGTCGCCTGACCTCCCACTCCAGCTGAGCCATTTCTTCACACGCACCGTCGACACCAGAGCCGTCCACTTCGTACGGCCCGGCGATACCGACCGGCCAACCTGGGCGGTCTACGAAGGCACCCGCTACCTGGATACCGTCCACGCCCAGTTCGACACCGGCCGCCACTGGCACGTGCAGTCGCTCCGGGAACAGCATCCACGCCTGGACGACGCCATCCGCGCGATGCGCCGGCCCGCCTCCTGGCGGGCAGAGCACGAACGCGTCCGACGGTGGGCCCGCAGCATCCTCACCGATCCCCACCTGGTCGTACTCGACGTGCAGACCACCACGCTCACCGATCCATGGGCCGTGCAGATCAGCCTGACAGACCGCCACGGCAACGTACTCTTCAACGAACACCTCAACCCCCTCGCCGACATCGCTCCCGCAGCAACAGCGCTACACGGCATTACCCCGCAGCAAGCTGCGACCGCACCGCCCTTCGCCGTGTTCGTTTCGCGCCTCGCTCAGCTCCTGCACCACCGCCGCTGCCTCACCTACAACGCGGCCTTCGACCGCGCCGTCCTGGAACGCGAGCTGCACCGGTACTTCCGCAGTACAGCGCGAGCCCACGCCTGGCTGGGGCAGTGCACGCTGGTGGACGCTATGCAGCCCTACGCCGCATGGAAGGGCCTGTGGTCAGCCCACCACCACTCCTACCGCTACCAACCCCTGGGCAGCAGCTACGAGGCCGTCACCAACTGCCGACTCCTACTGACCAAACTTGAGCAGGTCAGGTGACAGGCAGCCAGCCGATCTTCCGAAGCACCACGAAGGAGGCTCATGACGAGGTGCCGTTTTCACGGAACAGGCATCTCCTGGACGTCGACGTCCGCGCGGATGCGGTGAGGGCGGGCCGGGTGCCGCCACCGTCCGGCACTGTCGCGGGCGACGTCGACGTCGACTTCCATCACGACACCCGGCTGCACCAGGACGGCCTCGAGGGTGCGCTGCGTGCCCCAGCCTGCCGAGAACGTCCAGCCCGTCCACGGATGCGGGCCGCGCGGCGGGGCCAGCTTGTCGGCCACAGCGCGACCGGCGGCCCCCACCCGGGTGGTGCTCGGCCGACGTATCATAGGCGGCCCGCCGGGTCGTAGCGGCCCAGCAACAGTGTGCGGGGCGCGGTAAGCGACCCGGTGACCGGCCGATCACGGCTTCCTGCCACGAGGCAGGGGGGCACCGGGCGTCCGCTGCGCTCCCGCCCTCGCTGCGCGGCCCCTACGCACCCCACGCGTGCTGCGGGGCCGCCGTCCCGTGTGTGCCGACTGCGGCCCCCGGTTCACCGACGCACGGTGGAAGGCCATCGAGCCCGCTGGGTGGGACGCCCCACGGGAGACCCACCCGCCCCCTGTGCGACGACTGCAAGCGGCGCGCCATCACCGCCGAGCGGCAAGCCGAGCAGGCCGAGCACGGGCATCAGGAGTACGACCAGGCCGTGCCCGAGCAAGAGGGGCGAGGGCGGTTGGCTCTCGCGCTTCCGTACCGGGACCGGGTGGCGTGCTCGGGTGGGTGAAGCCTCCGCACCATCCAGGCCGCGCTCGCCGCGCGGGTGGGCGACGGTGCCGGCGGACCGGACGACACGGGATGTCGGCCAGCCCGGCGTGCGATTGGCGCTGCTACCTGGACCTGCACCAGCCTCTCGACTCGTGACGCCAGGCTTAGATCCCCGAGCCCTGGGGTGATACGGATCAGGGTCAGGCCGTTGGCCAGTTCGGCGGAGTCTTTCACGCGGTCGGCAACGGCCCGGAGGCCCGGATGTGATCGGTTCGGTCACGGGGCCATACCCCAATCCAGAAAATCTTGGCGATCGGAGGCAGCGCTTTGGGCTGCCCGTTCGACTCTGTGATGTGAACACTCTCGTAGAGCACGGGACGAGCTTGCTGGGACCTGTCCTTGCGCAGTCCAGGCTGTGGGTGGCGTTGTGTCTGCTCCCTGCTCTTGCGGGCGCCGCCGCGTTCCTGGCGGAATGGCAGCGCAGAGCCACCCTCATCACGTTGGTACGCCACGCTCCCGGCGGCACGGTGGTGGTTCAGGAGCGGGGGCGAGGGGGGCCTGCCATGCAGGTGCATGTCGGAGCGCCATCAGAGACGGATCAGGGGGAAACCGGTGTGACGCAACAAGGCCAGGAGAAGGGGCAACTGGTCGCCGCTCTATGGGAGCGGGAGGCGAAGGGATTGGCCAGCTACGCCATGGTGCGGACCGGCGGAGACAAGGCCGCGGCTGAGGACCTCGTGCAGCAGACGTTCATGGCCGCCGTTATTCAATGGGACGAGTCACTCGCCGGCCTGGACGCGGAGGAGCGCCGCAACTGGCTGCGTAGTGTGTGCCGACGGAGGTGGATCGACGGCATTCGACGGGAGACGCTCGGGGACCGGCTGCAGTCTGATGTGGAACGGCTGTACGACCGCGTCAGCCCCGACCCGGCCCACACGGTCATTGCCCGGGAGGATCTGGACCGGTGCTGGCAGGTGTTCCGACAACTCCCATCCAGGCGCAGGGAGGTCGCCCTGCTGTACTTCATCGAGCAACAGTCCGTGCTGCGCATCGCGGAGATCCTTGGCATCCAGGCATCGGGAGTGCGTAAACACGTGGCCAAGGCCCGGCAAGCGCTGCGCGAGGCCGTCGGCGGGCTCCTGGACGTGGAACCAGTCGAGACGAGCACCTTGCGAGAGGGAGAGGGGGAGCAGGAATGACGGACAACGAGCAGAGCCGCGCCATCGACACCGACCTCCTGATCGGGAACATCCTGCACCAGACCGAAGCCGTGGTGGACATTGATGAGGAGAGCCTGGAGCAGCGCAAGAACCAGCTGCTCGCGTGGATGGCAGAGTCAACGCCACCGGTCCCGCAACCCGGCAAGAGCCAGGAGAGGGAAGTCCGACGGCCGCAAAGCGAGGGTGCTCAGGAGCGCCCGCTCAACGACGTGGCCTTCCTGACCGTTGCCGAAGTGGCCTCCGTCATGCGGGTCTCCAAGATGACGGTTTACCGCTTGGTCCATTCCGGTCACCTCCCCGCGATCCGTGTCGGGCGGTCGTTCCGGGTTCCCGAGCAGGCACTCCACGAGTACCTGTACGGGAGCTACAGGGGGATCATCGAGTCCACCGACCGCCAGTGACCCTCACTTTCCGGGCGAATCCTCGCCCCGGAAAGCTGGTTCTCGACGGACACAGTCCTGCGTGGCCGACATCAGCCGTCGTGGTCGGCCTGGACGAGCTGGCCGGGCGTTTGAAGGCGGCATGTCAGGACGGCGAGCCGCTGACTCTGCTCAGGTCGGCCCCCGCCGACTTCGGCTGACCGACGACAGCGGGGCAGGGAAGGACAACCTGCCCGGCCCGCTGCTGGAACAGGGGCACGCCCCCCACACGACCTCGAAGCCCGGGCTCACCACCTTCTGCCGTGCCGGCTCCTCCACTCAGTGAGCGCGGAGAGGGCCTTCTCAGCGCGGGAGAGCTGTCCTCCAAAGGCGCCGGCGCGCAGGAGCGGCCACGCCTCGGTGAGTTCCTCCGTGATGACGCTGGCGAGGCCGTTGTGGTCGTCGCCCCAGGTGGAGTCGAGGAAGAATTCTCCGGCCCAGGGAGAAGCGCGGAAGTCGTCGCCGGCGTCCATGGCGATCATGGAGGTGAGGAACTCGAAGCGGGCGCATGCTTCCTGGTAGGCGGTGTCGCTGGGCTCGACGAGCTGGAAGGGCTCGCGCAGCGTGTTCTTCAGCCAGTTGCTCTGCGGGTAGATGTACTTGTTCCCGCCTGCGGCGGGGTGCATGTCGTGGAGGCCGCCGGTGTCGAGGACCCGCAGGGGGTTAAGGGTCCACGCCGGCCCCAGGCGGGGGTGTCCCGAATGGGGGACAGCCCACTCCGGGTGATACAGGGTGGTGGCGAGCAGTTCCTCGCGGTGGCTGAGGACGGCGGCGATGCCGATCGTCCAGGTGGCCAGCAGAGCAGGAACGTGGCGCAGTTTCTCCAGGGCGTCGTTGTAGGCGCCCGGGGTAATGTCGCGCAGGCGGACGAGGCGCTCCACGGCGCGCCGCCATACGTGGTCGTGGACGCCTCCGTCGTGGAAGACGCCGTTGGCCAGCAGGTGCAGCAGGGTGTCGCTGTCGGCCCGGTATGTGCGGAGGTTGGATCCGAAGGTGTCGGCCCAGGCGCCGGGCGGGGAGGCCACGGGTTTGTACTCGGCCGTGGCGCGGTCGGTGATCTGGGTGACGGCCTGGTCGACGAGGTCGAACAGCTCGATGCGACGCAGGGGGTCGGGCAGGGCGCGCTTGAGCTGCACCACTGCGACGTCCCGGGTGATGGGCGCAGTGTTCAGGCGGTCCAGGGCTTCGATGCGGCTCACGAGAACGGTGAACAGTTCGTCCGCACTCTTGCCGTCGACCACTACCGCGCCGTGCTGCGCGGTCAGGCCTCGGGCGGCGTCGCTGAACCGGCCGTACTGCGACCAGAAGAGCGGGTACCGGCGCGACCGGGTCCCCTGGACGGCGCGGACGAGTGCCTTGTCCCAGTCCGCGGACCAGCCGCACACGATCAGCCCGTACTCGTCCAGGACCCGCTCTAGGAGCTCCTGGGGGTAGGTCTCCAGCTCGTCGACCGTGTTGCGCTGCTCTAGGTCGGCGTGGTCCCCGTGCAACTTGATCACGGTGACCTGGCTGTGCGCGAGCGGCTTCATACCCTTGATCTGCTCCGGACGGCTCACCACCTGCGGCGAGATCCCGACCTCCTGCAGCGCCCGCTCGGTCAGCCGGTCGAAGTTGGTGGTGAGGATGACCCGGATGCTGCCGCGCTTGACCAGTTGGGCGATGGCCCGGTGCGCAGCGGTAGGGCCCTTGCTGTCCTCTTGGCCGACCTCGGGTTCGAAGTACTCCGCGAGCATCGCCTGGCGGGAGGCCGGCATCGGGGCTGCGGCTGCCAGCAGCGCCGAGTAGCCAAGAGGCTCGCTGGTGTTGGCCTCCCACCACTTCTCTGGGTCGGCTGCGGCTTCGGCGCGGGCATCGGGGTTGTCGGGGTCGCGGACGGCGGCGACCTTCCCGACGATGTCCTGCACGACCCCCCAGCCGGTCTTCACGCCCGAGGCGATCGAGATGCCCGCACCCAGCAGCAGCGCGTACACGCCCGGGCTGGAGTGCACGTTCAACGCCATGGCCATCGCAGGCTCGATCAGCCCCCCGGCCGGGATGGCGACCGTGCCGACCGCGCTCTCGCTCTCCATGTGTGCCCCTCCCGAGGACGGCTCGCCCGGCGAGCAAAGTCCCGCCGTGAGAGGCAGCATACCGCGTTAATCGTCAAATTGACGAGAACAAGGCGGGTTGCCATATCGTTCGCACGCCGCCGCACTCACCGACACCGCGCCGCTCAGTCCTGACCGGCACACGCCGGTCGGGACTGGTTGTCGGCGTACAAGTGGACTGCGCGGGCAGCCAGTGCCGCACCGAGCCGGGCTCGCACCCCGGCTGCCGCGAGGTCCAGTCAGCGTTTCGTCAGTGCGAGGATGGTGCCGAACACGGTCACGGGGACCGTGATCACGGTGGCTGCCGTTCCCAGGGGGACGGCTAGGGCCTGTCCGGCGGATCATTGCCCGCGCGGCAGGTGAGCCCGGGCAGTGATCCACCGGACGCGACCGGGAAGGGGGCGTCAGGCCATGGAGAACTGGGCGACGTACTCGTCGAAGGGCTCGATGCCGACTTCCGCACGGAGTTCGTCCATGCGCTCGGGCTCTTCACAGGGCCACGGAACCGGCGCCCCGTCCTTCACGCCAGCAATCTGAGTGCCGTAGACCTGCTTGCGGCCCTCATTGACCAGCGTGCGGTCGCGGAGAAAGGCCAGCTCGCGCGGGCTGGCCGAGCCTGCCGACACCGCCTGCTGCATCAACTGGAGGGCACGACGCTGAACGTCGAGCTGCCGGTCGGCGTGCTGAGCGATCAGCCATGCCGCGCGTGCGGCCTCCACACCGACCAGTTCCGCCGTCGGCCAGCCGTACTCGTCCATGATCTCGTTGAGCCGGTCACCGTGCCGGGCGGTCAGCCGCCGCCAGGCCAGCTGCTCGGCGGGGTCGTCGCTGTTGGCGCGGACTGCTAACTGGTGATCGGCCGCAGCCATATCCGTGAGTTCCGCTGTCAGTGCGGCAACGTCGTGCGCCACTCTCAACTCCCAGGTCAGATCCGTGCTTTGCGTCCGCCCGCAAGCCTAGAGGTGCAAATCGGATGTAAAGATCATTCCGAAGAACGGTGACAGGCGCCTCGCCGCACCGGGATAATGGATCTACCCCCGGAGCCAGAGCCGGATCGCTGCGACGGTCACGGTGCCCTGGAAGACGTAGACACGCTTGTCGAACCTCGTGGCAACGGCCCGAAAGTTCTTGAGGGCGTTGATCGTGCGCTCGACTTCGTTTCTGCGCTTGTAGATCGTCTTGTCAAAGCCAGTGGGCCGTCCGCCCTTGCTGCCGCGGCGTTGGCGGTTGGCCCGCTGGTTCTTCGGCTCGCGGATGGTGTGCTTGATCTGCCGTCTGCGCAGGTATCGGCGGTTACGCCGTGAGGAATAGGCCTTGTCGCCGCCGAGGTGGTCAGGCCGGGTGCGGGGGCGTCCGCCGCTGAGCCGGCCGACGCGGATGCGTTCCATGACGGGGATGAGCTGCGGGGCGTCGCCCCACTGGCCTGGGGTGATCAGCAAGGCCAGAACGCGATCTATGACGACTCCGGAAGAGCCTGTGGTTCGTACAGCTCCGGGTCCGTGTACAACTCATCCGGCTCGAAAGTCGGCTCGGTAGATGACTCCGGGCGGGTCTACGACGCGTGGGGGAACAGCAAGGGGAGGGTGAACGAGTACGGCACGGTCTGGAACGACTCGGGGAATGAAGTCGGCTTGGTAAGCGTGGACGGTAAGAAGGTCATGTCTCAGGGCGGCGTAATCCCACTCGGGAGGCATTCGGAGGAGGACACCTACTACAACCCGTACGAGCCGTACCTGATACGGGACGGTCACCGGGCAGGAGCGGGCCTCCTACTGCTTCTCGGCGCTGCCGAGAAGGCACGAAGCTGGTGGCGTTGATCAAGAGAGGCCCAGAGGCCCAGAGGGTCAGGCTGACGGTTCACTCGCCCGCTGCGACGCCGCACTACGCCCGTCGCTCCAGCGCGCTCCTTGCGAGAAAGGTGTACGCCCCGGAGAGCCAGCCGGTGAGGATGGCGTACGGGGCCGGGGCGCGGGTCGGGGAGTTCATCCAAGAGCAAAGGGGTAGCTGAGCGCCGTACGGACAGTGCGGACGCGCTGCGCTCCGCCCCTTGAGCTGGGCGCTGAAGCGGCGGGAGATCTGCACGGCGTGTTTGCGCAGGCGGCCGCCGAGGCGTACCGGGCGGTCGTGTCAGCCGTGTGCCGCTACGCGACCACGATCAGGCGTTGTAGCCCTTCTGGCGAATGCCCGGCCCCCAGGAGGAGGCCGCCTCGGCGAAGCAGTCTCGGCACAACGGGTTGCCCCCGGACCCGTACTTCTTGCACGGGTCGGTGCACCTCGCGCAGCGGCCCCCTCATCCGTGTCCCACTTCGTGGCGGGGTAGTCCCGTCCCGCAGTTCCACAGCGGTGCTCATCGGGTTCCGCTCTACGTGGCGATTCGTCGAACAGAATAGAACGCTGCGGAAATGTCAGCTGTGTCGCGCTGGGCACTTGCGGTGGGTCGTCATCGCGATGGAGGCCCAGCCTTCGCGGACTGACCACGCCATTGCCTGCTCTTTCTCGGGGTTGCGCATGTGGGGCCGTGCCCCGGCGGCGCGACGTCGCCACCACCCTTGGGGCAGCCTCGATCGGGACGCCGCGCTTGCACGGCTCTAGAATCGAACATGTGAACGATCAACCGTCTCGTCTCGATCTGCTGTACTTCGCGCGCCGCGTCGTGGTCCACCAGGCGACAGCGGCGCTGAACCAGCTCGACCGGTGGATCGCCGACGAGGAACGGCGTGAGGCCGAACGGTGCCAGGGCGAGGAACGGCGGCCGCCGCCCCCGGACTGGCTCCTCGAACTGGGTCTCAACCGGAATGCACCGCCGGTGCAGGTGCACGCGCGTAACTGTTGGAACAGCGGGAAGCGAGCCCGAGGCATCGGCCGGGGCGAAGCGCTGCGGGCGCTCGCTGACGGAGTCAGGGCATGCAGCGCCTGTCGGCCGGACTCCGAGCTCGGGTTTCTCGACTAGGGAGTGACTCCCCGAGCTTTGACCTGCACACCGCCGCTGAGGAACGCAGGGCCGCCGCGGGCGCGGACATCAGCCGGTGGTACCCGTCCAGCGAGGGGTGTCGGCGGGAGCGAGATCAAGGCGGGGCCGGTGCCATCTGGCGGGGTGCCGCCAGCGCCCAGCGCTGTCTCGGGTGACGTCGACGCCGACCTCGACGACAAGCTCCGGCTGCACGAGAGTGACGTGCAGGGTCTCGTGGCTGCCCCATACGGCGGAGAACGTCCAGCCGGTCCAGGGGTGGCCTGGGTCGGCCGGGGTGAGCAGCTCGCCGAGGGATCGGCCGGCGGCCTGAGGCAGCGTGGTGCTGCGGCCGGTGTAGTGGAGGTGACCGGCGACGTCGTACCGCCCCAGCAGCAGCGTGCGGGGCATGGCTCTGGAGCCGGTGACCGCGCCGACGACGGCCTCCTCGGTTTCGCGGATCTTGTACTTGAGCCACCCGCGCACGGGCTCGTATCGGCTGTCCAGCCGCTTGAAGACGACTCCCTCCAGACCGGCCACGGGGAAGTGCGTCAGCCACTCGTGCACGGTGTCCGGGTCGGTGGTCGACGGGCACAGTGCCCACGGGGCGGTCAGCTGGTGCTCGGCGAACAGGGCCGCCAGCGCCTCCCGTCGCTGGCGGTAGGTCCACCTGGTCGTGTCGGTGCCTTCCAGCCGCAGCAGATCGAACGCGGAAGCGCGCCGGTTCGCAGAATCTCGGCCCTGCGTAGAGGGAAACTCGCGTGTTGGCCAGTGATCTCGGCGGTATCGCGGACGGGTTAGAACATGCACCGTGTCCGGCTCCGGGTGCCGCTGGCCTGCTTCATCGATCTTGGCCTGGGGCTCCCTTGGAGACCGCTGATAGATTCCTGCGGTGAGCGAGCAACTACCCAGCGGCGGCATCGAACTGTCACCCGGCGAGATCGACGCCCTCCACCTCAGGTGGTCGTCTTGCTGGGCCCCGAGTGAGGTTGCGCAGCAGTTGGCCGGGATCGGCACGCCCTGGTACGTGGCCGCGGGCTGGGCGCTGGACCTCTTCCGTGGCAGGCAAACGCGCGCTCACGGGGACATCGAGATCGCGATTCAGGCCGCGAGCTTTCCCGAGGTCCGCCACCGCTTCCCCGGATACGTCTTCGACGCGGTAGGCAGTGGCCGGATTTGGGAGGAAGCCACACCGGAGGTGCTGGCCGCCGTACATCAGACTTGGCTCCGCGATCCGGCCACCGGCAACTACCTGCTCGACGTGTTCCGCGAACCGCACGACGGCGACACCTGGATCTGCCGACGCGATGAGGGGATCCGGCTTCCCTACAGCGACATCATCCACCACACCCGAGACGGCATCCCGTATCTGGCGCCCGAACTGGTCCTGCTGTTCAAGGCCAAGCACGCCCGTCGCAAAGATCAATCAGACTTCAACGCGACCGTCCCACACATGTCCCCGGCTCAGCGCGAGACCCTGGCCGAGCTACTCGACCGCGTACACCCAGGGCATCCCTGGATTGCGGATCTGTAGCTGGCTACTGGGGGTATCGGCCCTGGTGTCCTATCCCTGACCCACGGTGCAAAGTAGCTGCGGCTGATCTCCGCCCTCCCTGATCTCCGCCCTCCCGTTGCTTCGTGCCCCGCCTGTTCGTTAGGCCGAACGAGTAATCGGCGGAGGGTAAGGGTTCATGCGCCGAGAGTGGTCACCCGAGGACGTGGTGGCGTGCTGGACGCCGGTGGGGAGCGACTGGGACCTGGTCGCGAACAAGTCCGGGCCGACCCGGCTTGGCTTCGTGCTCATGCTGAAGTACTTCGAGCTGGAGGGCCGGTTCCCCCACCGGCCGCGGTAGATTACGTCGCAGATGTGGTCAAGGTGCCGGGCGGGGACCTGGCGAAGTACGACCTGTCGTCCCGGTCCGCGAAGGGGCACCGTACGCAGATCCGCGAGGCCCTCGGATTCCGCCCGGCGACCCGCGCCGATGAGGAACGGCTGACCGGCTGGCTTGCCGATGAGGTCTGCCCCGTCGAGCTGGTCGAGGACCGGCTACGCGAGGCCCTGCTCGTGCAGTGCCGCAGCGACCGCATCGAGCCCCCAGGCCGCATCGAGCGGATCGTGGCCGCCGCGCGGGCGCGGGCGGACCGCGCCTTCTGCGCGCGTACCGTCGCCCGCCTGGGTGACGTGTGCGCCCGGCGCCTGCTGGAGCTGGTGGCGGAGGGCAATGAGGACGGCACCGCGCTGTTGGCCGCGCTGAAGCGGGACCCGGGCGCGGTGGGCCTGGAGTCGCTCCTGACGGAGATCACCAAACTGACCGCCGTTCGGCAGCTCGGTCTGCCGGAGGGGCTGTTCGCGGACTGCTCGGAGAAGCTGGTGGCCGCGTGGCGGGCGCGGGCGATCAAGATGTACCCCTCGGACTTCCGCGACGCGGGCGAGGACGTACGGACGACGCTGCTGGCCGCGCTGTGCGCCTCCCGTCAGGGCGAGATCACCGACGCCCTGGTGGAACTGCTGGTCGCCTTGGTTCACAAGATCAACGCCCGTGCCGAGCGGCGGGTGGAGAAGCAGCTCACCACGGAGCTGAAGAAGGTCCGCGGCAAGGAGAGCATCCTCTTCAGGTTGGCGACAGCCGCCGTCGACAAGCCCGACGAGGTCGTACGCCGGGCCCTGTTCCCGGTGGTCGGGGAGAGGACACTGCGCGAGCTGGTGGCCGAGGCGAAGGCGAACGAGAAGGTCTTCAAGGCCAAGGTCCGCACCACGCTGCGCTCCTCCTACAGCTCGTACTACCGGCAGATGCTGCCGCCGCTGCTGAACACGCTGGGTTTCCAGTGCAACAACACCGCCTACCGGCCGGTAATGGACGCGGTCGCACTGCTGGCCAGGTACGCCGCCGTCGACGGCAAGACCCGCTTCTACGACGTCGGCGACGTGGTGCCGATGGACGGCGTCGTGCGCAAGGACTGGCGGGAGGCGGTCGTCGACGACAAGGGGCGCGTCGAGCGCATCCCGTACGAGCTGTGCGTCCTGGTGGCACTGCGGGACGCGATCCGCCGCCGGGAGATTCATATCGAGGGCGCCAGGCGGTGGGGCGACCCGGAGGACGACCTGCCCGGCGACTTCGAGTCGGCCCGCACCGTGCACTACGCCGCGATCCGCCGGCCCGAGGACCCCAAGGAGTTCATCACCGGGTTGAAGCAGCGGATGACGGACGGCCTGGACCGGCTGTCGGCCGCGCTCGCGGACGGCTCGGCTGGCGGGGTGAAGGTCACCACCCGCAAGGGCGAGCCGTGGATCACCGTGCCCAAGCTGGAGCCGCTGGGCGAGCCCACGGGCCTGGCGGCCCTCAAGGACGAGGTCGTACGACGGTGGGGCGTCCTCGACCTCCTGGACGTGCTGAAGAACGCAGACTTCCTCACCGGCTTCACCGACGAGTTCACCTCGGTCGCCGCCTACGAGCGCATCGACCGCGCGATCCTCCAGCGGCGTCTGCTGCTTGCGCTGTTCGCCCTGGGCACCAACATGGGCATCCGGGCGATCGTGGCGACCGGCGAGCACGGCGAGACCGAAGCCGCCCTGCGCCACGTGCGCCGGCACTTCATCACCGTCGACAACCTCCGCGCCGCCGTCACCCGACTCGTGAACGGCACCTTCGCGGCCCGGGACGCCGCCTGGTGGGGGCAGGGCACCGCGTGCGCGTCGGACTCGAAGAAGTTCGGGTCCTGGTCCAGCAACTTCATGACCGAGTACCACGCCCGCTACGGCGGCAACGACGTGATGATCTACTGGCACGTCGAGAAGAAGAACGTCTGCATCTACTCCCAGCTGAAGTCCTGTTCGTCGTCCGAGGTCGCGGCGATGATCGAGGGCCTGCTGCGCCACTGCACGGACGCCGAGATCGAGGCCAACTACGTCGACACCCACGGCGCCTCGGTGGTCGGGTTCGCCTTCACCGAGCTGCTGAACTTCCGGCTGCTGCCCCGGCTGAAGAACATCGGCAGCATCCGCCTGTACCGCCCGGACTACACCCCGCCCGGCTGGCCGGCGCTCGGCACCTCGCTGACCCGGCCGATCCGCTGGGAACTGATTGAGCAGCAGTACGACCAGATGGTCAAGTACGCGACCGCGCTCCGCCTGGGGACGGCGGAGGCGGAGCAGGTGCTGCGGCGCTTCACCCGCGGCGGACCCAAGCACCCCACCTACGCCGCCCTCGAAGAACTCCGCCGCGCAGTTCGCACAGTCTTCGCCTGCGACTACCTCGCCTGCCCCGGCCTGCGCCGCGAGATCCACGGCGGGCTCCAGGTCGTGGAGAACTGGAACAGCGCGAACACCGTGCTGCACTACGGCAAGGACGGCGCCCTGACCGGCCCGGACAAGGAGCACGCCGAGACATCGATGCTCGCCCTGCACCTGCTCCAGTCCAGCCTCGTGCACGTCAACACCCTGCTGCTCCAGCAGGTCCTGGCCGAACCGAAATGGGCGAAGAAGCTCACCGCCGAGGACCGGCGCGGCCTGACCGCGCTGTTCTGGTCGAACATCAACCCGTACGGTACTTTCCGGCTCGACATGGACAAGCGGCTCGACCTCGCGCTGACCGCCGAGTTGCCCCGTCCCTGCACCCCGGTGTACCCCGCCCGGACCGTCGCAGAGGCAGCCCGATGAACGCGTACCGAACCGCCGCGCCGCACCGGCCGGCCGCGGACTACGACCGAAGGTTCGACGGGCAGCCCGTCGTCCACTGCCCGGACTGCCACTGGGCCCAGGCATTGGACAAGCGCCTGCACCAGGGGCCCTGGGCCCTGATCTACTGGCACAGAGACCACCCGGCCAACGCCGTCGACCACCTCGCAGAGCTGCCGGACCGCCTGGCCATCCCCTCGTACGTGCAGTGGGGGTGGCAGGCCCACTGGCTGGCCATCGAGGACACGCGGACCGAGGAGGGGTTCCTGCTGTTCGGCCGGGAAGACTTGGAGATCTTCCACTCCGTCTCGGCCCACGGCAGCCTGGACCAGGCGGTGGTCGCGAACGCCCATCGACGGTCCGTCTTCCCGTCCGCGGCCCGCGCCGAAATTGAAGCCGCCGCCTCCGACCTATTCCGCACAGGGCTGCTCCGCCCGGCACCCGGTCTGGGTCCCGCCAAGGTGCCCCCAAAAGCCGCCACGGGATGATCTTGGTGGATCAGAGTGCAGCTCGGCGAGGTCGTGCTCGTCGTCCTGTACCGCCCAGGGTTAGCCGAGGCTGGTGCCTGTCTCTGGAACCTTTCGGCCGTTGTTCCTGAGGTTGGCGAAGGGCAGCGCGCCTCCGTGGAGTCCTTTGAACTCGTCGATCAGGTCCTGCTCAGCCTCACCCGCGTCGTCTTCGGTCATCGGCTGCCAGGCAACGAGCAGCGCGTCCGAGTCGGCCATCTGCCAGATGTAGCGGCCGCCCCAGTGGCCGGCCAGGAGACCGGGGAAATGTTCACGCTGCGGGGCCAGCGGGGTAGGTGGGCAGGGGGAACGCCCGCGGTGGGACGGGCAAGCTCCGAAGGGGGAGGCATGGCGTATCTCGTGGAGTTGCCGGTCGCTGTGGTGGGCGGACCGCCAGAGGTTGTGAAGGTCCAGATCGAGCAGGCCGGAGACGGTCTGGTCCAGGTTGCCCGGCCGGGACAGGTCGTGGCACGGGCCACGAGGTCTCTGGGCGACATGCTGGCTGGGGTTCGGCCAGTGGCGCAGAACTTTGTGGAGGGCTTTCGCGGCATGGTGGACGCGCCCGACGAGATCGGCGTCGAGTTCGGAGTGTCCCTTTCCGCCGAGGCGGATGTGGTGATCTCCAGCACGGCGGCCCAGGCCAACTTCAAGGTCACGCTTACCTGGCACAGATCGTCGGCCGATGCCCCTGATTCCACCGCATCCTTGCCGCCCTCGGAACCTGCGCAGTGACGCCGTTAACCCCCGGTACCGCGGAGGGAATCGGGCCGAAAGCCCTCGACGCGGCGGTACTGCGGATCCGCAACGCACAGGGCGAGCCTGTGGGCCTGGGGTTCCTCGTGACCACCGAACTGGCCCTCACCTGCGCCCATGTGGTCTCCGCAGGGCTCGGCACCCCGAAGGATGTCGTGCCTGCCGCATCCGCGCGGCTCCACGTCGACCTGCCATTACTGTCCGCGTCCGGACAGAGCGGGCAAGGCGTTACGGCCAGCGTGGAACACTGGGTACCGGCGCAGCCGTCCGGCACTGGCGACGTCGCCGTACTGCGGCTGAGCGCTCCACTGCCCGGCGGCCGCCCCATCCGGCTGGCCGAGACGCAGGACGTATGGGGACACCCGGCGCGGGCCTTCGGCTTCCCCGCCGGGCGGGCTGGAGGGGTGTGGCACTCCGGCGTACTGCGGGCGCGACAGGCCAACGGATGGGTGCAGGCCGACCTGACTGGGAACGGCTACCGCGTCTCCAGGGGCTTCAGCGGCAGTCCCGTGTGGGATGAGAAGCTCGTCGGCGTGGTCGGCATGGTGGCGGTGGCCGAGGCTGGCGAGCCCCCCGTGAGCTATCTGATCCCCACCGACGATCTGCTGGGAGCCTGGCCCGAGCTGCGCAGCCTGGCCCTGCCTCCGTCGCCGTTCCGCGGCCTGTCGGCGTACCGGGAGGCCGATGCCGCGGTCTTCCATGGCAGGCGGACCGAGTCTGACCAACTCATGGGGATGCTGCTGCGCGCACAGTGGACCACTGTCGTCGGCCCGTCCGGCGCGGGCAAGTCGTCGCTGGCCATGGCCGGGGTGCTGCCGCGGCTACGAGCGGCTGACACCTCGGCGGTCGCCATGCGGCCGGCCTCTGGCGGCAGCCCACGGTCCGCCTTCGCCGCCGCACTGCTGCCGCTGCTGGAACCCGAGCTGTCCGAGACGCAGTGGCTGGAGCGGATCCCCGCCCTGGCCGGTGTGCTGGCCGCAGGCAACGGGCTGGCCGATGTCGTGCCTCGACTACTCGACCGGTGCCGAAGCCGACAACTGCTTATTGTGGTCGACCAGTTCGAGGAACTGCTGGCGCACGCGCCGGCGGCCGTCGATGAGCTGGTCGACATCCTGTTCGACGACACACTGCCGCCTACGGTCAGGGTACTGACCACACTCCGGGCAGACTTCCTTGAGGCGGCCCTCGCGCATCCACGCCTCGGGCACGTCCTCAGCCAGCAGGTTTACGCCCTCGGACCGATGAGCCCCGAGCAACTCCGCGAAATCATCACGGTACCGATCGATGGCATTCCCGGCGTGTCCTACGAACCCCACCTTGTCGACCGCATTCTGGCGGACACCGGCAGCGAGGCCGGCGCCCTGGCTCTTCTCGGTTTCACCCTCGATCTGCTGTGGCAGCGGCAGAGCGGCGGCCTCCTTACGCACCAGGCGTACGAGGAACTCGGCTGTGTCACCGGCGCATTGGGGGCCCATGCCGACCAGGTCTGGGCGGAATACGTCCCGGCAGCGGACGAAGCGGCGGCCCGACGGCTGTTCACCCAGCTCATGCGGGTGCCGATCGGGGCAGCGGCGGCGACACTGCGCACCGTGCCCTGCTCGGAGCTCGGCGCGGACGAATGGCGTGTCGCACAGCGGCTCGCCGCCACCCGGCTGCTCGTCACCGGCCGCAGCGCCGAAGGCGCCGAGACCGTGGAGCTTGCCCACGAGGCGCTGATCAACGGCTGGAGCCGACTACGCGACTGGGCTGAGGAGGATCGCTCGTTCCTGGCCTGGCGGGAGACACTGCGGCACGACATGGACCGCTGGGAGCGCGGCAAGCACGCCACCGAGCTCCTGCCGACCGACCTCGCATTGGCGGGCGCCCAGCGGTGGCTGCGCGAGCGCGGCACCGACCTGAGCGAGGGCGAGCACGACTACCTGGAGCGAGGGCGGCGCCACCGCCGCTCGCAGACCCGCAAACGGCGGGCGTCCTTGTCCGCTCTGGGGATCCTCCTCACACTGGCGCTGGTCCTCGCAGGGCTCTATCTGTACGCGAGCGGGCAGAGCCAGCAACGCGAGGCGGTCGCCGACTCCCGCGCGCTGTCCCAGGCGGCACAGAACGAGGAGCCATACGACCCGGCGCAGTCGGTGCTCCTGGCCATCGCCGCGTACCAGGCTTCCCCAACACAGGAAGCGCGCAACGAACTGCTGCGGAAGTACATGACGTACAAGGCCTCGGCCCGCCTGCTGTCCGGAGTGCCGGGAGACATCGAGTGGGTGGTGGCGAGCCAAGACGGCAACGTACTGGTGGCCCAGTCGTCACTGGGTGGGCTCATGGTCTTCGTGCACGCGGCTAAGGGCGCAGTACGCAGCGAAATGGTGGCCGAGCACGTGAAGATGGACGACGTCATGGTGTCCGGGGACGGGCGTCGGGCCGGTTTTGTCACGCCCGACGGGACCGTCTCATGGTTCGCCGTGAGGGCGGATGCGGAGCGGATCGCCGGTCCGGTACACAAGCTGCCCAAAGTGCGAGGGATGGGGCGGCGATCGGCCGGCGGCAGCTCTAGGGTCACGTTCAGGGGTGCGATCGCGTTCTCGGCGGACGGACGAATGATCGCCACCAGGGTGATAGACGACACCTCCAAGGCCGAGGGGCGTCTGGTGTGGTGGAACCTGGACGACGGCACCGTCGTCGGCACGGTGCCCGCGCCACAGGCTACGGAGCCCACCGTGTGGTTCGGCCCGGACAACCGTTCCCTCCTGGTGAATGCGTACTACAAGGATCCCAGGGACGACCACGGGTCGCGGTGGCGCCTCGTAGCCGTCGACATGGCCACGGGGGAGAGCCGGACCGTGGTGAAAGACGCGGACGCCCCCCTCCTGGTCTCCGGCGACCGGACAGCAGCCGTGGCTTGCCACCACCAGAGCGGCCGGTCCGACTACACCCTTCATCGTGTCGTCGACGGCATCCGGCAGGGGCGCCCGTACCACGACGATGATGCCTTCAGCTGCGACGCGGTGGCCGTCGACGGGAAGGGTCACCGCATCGCCCTCAGCCGCACCAGCTACGAGGACGGCACCACCCTATGCTTGGTGGACCTCGACCGGGGCGCCCTGACCACCCGGGCCCAGGTGCAGAGAGGGGCCGACCTGCACCTCAAGACTCTGGTGTCGATCAACGGAAAGCTGCATGCCGTGAGCTACGGAGATGCACGCGTCGCGTACACCGAATTCTCCCCCCACGCCGGGATACTCGACGTCGGAGAGCAGGTGCTCACCGGCGATGGAAGCAAGACGATCACCGTCCTGTCGGACGGTTCCCGGCTGCAACTGCGGTCCGTATCCGACGACCGGCTGCTCGCCGAGGTCCGGCGCCCAAAGCCGTACTGGAACGGAGGAAACAGCCCGGTCAGGCTCAGCCACGACGGCAAGACCTTCGCCAGCCGTCAAGGGAGGAACACCGTCTCCGTTCGCGAGGCCTCCACCCTCCGTGAGACGGCGCGGATATCCACCGCCAAGCCGCCCAACGTGAACCCGAATGACACCGAGAACACGGGCTTCGACTACTTCTTCGACCGGACCGAACACCTGGTGACCATCTCGGGCACCCGGGTCCAGCAGTGGGACCCCGATACCGGCGTCCAGCGCGCGCACTTCGACGCCAAAGTTTTCCACCCCAAGACCAGCGGCGGTGTACCCAAGCTGGCCGTCAGCAGCTACCCGGAGGCGAACCAGGTGGCCGTGCTCGTGGTAGGCGATCCCGTCATCCGCATCGTCGACCTGACCACAGGCCGTACGACCTCGACGATCAAGACAACCGACGACGCCCAGCACATCCAATTCGATGACAGTGGCCGCTACTTCGCCCTGGCGCGAGATGCCTACGCCTTGGAACTGTGGCGGCGTGACCCGCCGCGCAAGGAGATGGGTCCGCTGCGCAGTGTCGCCGAGGAGTCCAGAAGACCAATGTCGCCACGCCACCTCATCGGCGGCGAAGGCCGCTTCCTCGACGGTGAAGGCCGCTTCCTGATGGCCTCCAACAGCACTGTGCAGACTTACGACATCGTCGAGCACCGCTACCTCGACTCCTACGACCTCGGCCGCCTGCTCGACAGCACAACGGGAAAACCGTCCACAGTGACGTACTCGTTCCCCGACGTCTCGAAGGACGGCAAGACCGTGCTCTATGCCGATGAGCACGGCGTCGGCGGCCCGCTCGCCCTCGACCCCGTCAAGTGGCGGCGCGAGCTGTGCCGCACCATCGCCTACCGCACTTTCACCGCCGACGAGCAAGACCGCCTCCCAGCGCGAGTGTCGGCGCATTCGGTCTGCCCCGGTCCGAGCTAGCCTCACGCGCTTGTTTCACGCCGAAGGTGCCACGAAGTGACTCACGATGATCGACTTCTCTCCTGAGGGCAGCTGTCGCGGTAAATGCCGGATTTACTGCGGCAGAGCCCCTAGGGTGATCACGGCGACCTGCGGCGGGTCACCCCGGTCGCCGGGGCGAGGTGTACGCATTTACTGCGGCAGCACGTAGAGGGCAGGGCGGGCGTGACGATCGAACCAGTGGCCGAACTCGGGGGCGGGGGCGCGTCCGGGCTGCCGCGCGCCAGGGTAGTGCCCCTGACCGCCTCGCCGTCGTCGTACACCGCGGCGGCGCAGTGCGACGAGTCGCCGGGCCCGGTGCTAGGCGGGACAGCTGGCGCCTTCACGGGCCGGGGCCTTCTGCAGCGCGGCATCTGATCGGGCCTCCGCGCGCTGATCCGGGAATCGTTGGTACTCGGGGCGGCCGCGCCGGCGGGCCCGTACGGCTGGCGCTTCAAGTCACCGGTTGAGCACGCCCGCGGCCCGCGCAGGGAAGGAGCTTCCCATGTGCCCATTCTCGGTCTCGGGGCCCATCAGGACGGCGGCCTTCGCATGCCCTTGAGGCCGAGACCAGGGGAGGCACGTTGCTGCCTGGCCGTACGTTCGCGGTCAAGGACCGGATCGCTGCAGTGGAGGATCACCTTGCGGCTGGTGTTGGGCTAGGACGCCGAGGCCGTCGTCGGGGTCGGCTCCTCGCCGACTTCGGTCACGAGCTCGGGATAGCGGGTGCGGCCTTGCTCGATCAGCGCGGCGCGCAGTGCGGCGGCCCGGGCCAGGTCCTCGGGGGCTGCGTCCACGCGGCGTAGTGGTGCTCGCCCTCGAAGTCGTACAGAGCCCGCTCCAGCAAATGATCCTCGGCGGCTCGGCGGCCGGCGGTGTCGGGCGGGCATGCACGGCGTTGATCAGTGCCGTGTCCCAATGGAATGGGATACAGCGGGGGTCCTGGCACGTCGCTGTTCCCCGGTAGAGGTGGAAGCCGTCCTCGGCAGTCGTGCACGAGCATGAGCAGGCCATCGCTGCGAGCCTGGTGTCCTCTCGCGGCGGCTACCGACCCTCAGTTCTGAGGCGAGCCGGGCCGCGCGCCTGGAGGTGTCCTCGATCTGCGTGTCTGACCCGGCCCATGGCCAGGGATCGGCGGCGAACAGCGCGAGCGAGAAGGACTCGGCGAGGTCGCGCAGATGTGCTGCCAGCTCGCCAGGGGATTGCCGCCCAGCAGCAGGTATCCGGCGGCGGTGTGCAGGTGTTCTTGCGCGCGGGTCAAGGCGCCGATGATATCGGGATTGAGCGGCCCGAAGTCCGGCTCGCTCTCGGCCTCGAAAGCCGGTTTGTCTCCCGGCCTTGGGGCCTCGCCCTTGGTGTCGGGCCCTTCTCGTCTGTCACGCCGCGAGCCTGTCGGTGGACGAGAGCCGCAACCAGGCCTTCCGCCTCGCCGGTTCGACACTGTGGGAACGCCTGCAGGACCTCGACCCGGAGAACTGGCGTGAGGACCAGCTCAGGCGCCTCGACATGCTCTCCATCATGGAAGAGGGCATCCCCCTGGTGTGGACGCCGTCGGCGGACGTGATCCGCGACCTGCTCGACGCGCCGGACGCCCCGGCCCGCCGCAAGGTACTGGAACAGCAGGCGACCGCCGTCATCGAGCACTGCCGCACCGTCCTCAGCCACGTCGTCCGCGATGACCTGGCAGCAGAAGCCGACTTCCTCACCGACTGCCTGGACTCGATCAGCAGTGGCAAGTACGCGGCCGCCCAGACCCTCGCTTCCTCCGTCCTGGACACCGTGCTGCGCGCCATGGTGCGAGCGGACCCCAGCCTTCAGGGCAGGAAGGGCCGGTTCCACTTCGAGAGCCTGGCCGCGAAGCTCCCGAAGGCCTCACCGGACACCCTGGTCGGCCAGTTCCGCGCGTACTGCGTCCACACCAGCATCCATAAGGCCTATGAGCCGTACTTCGGGCCGCCCGTCCCCGAGGAGTACAACCGTCACGCCACCGCCCACGCGGCGGGCCCGACGCAGATCACGCTCGCCAACGCCCTCGCCGCGGTGATGCTGGCCGTCGGCATGGTCCGGGAACTGGAGGAGACACGGCGGCCGCTCAGCCCGGCCGGATGAGGCCGGGGTGTCAGGCGCCGGCGCGGGAGGGCTTTGCCCTGGCCTGCTTGACGATCTCCGTGCACGGGGGACAGAGCGGTCCGCCGTCCATACCGTACCTGTGGCAGTAGCCCTGGCATTTCCGGCAGTATCCCCGTGTGTCTGTTCCCGACCCTAGCCGGGAACAGACACCGTCCCGCAGCGTCACTCACCGCTCCCGCCCTTATTGCACACGGCATCTGGACCGCCCCGTGTACAGCCGCAACGAGGTACGCGTTCGCGGCTATGGCAGGGCATAACCTCTGCAGCCGTTCGTACAGTGCCGGCTACGGCAGTTCCATCTCCGGCCCGGTGTACTCGGCGTCCTGAAGCGACCGACGGCAAGCGGCCAGCAGTCCCTCGTACGCCTTGCGCAACCGCCGACCGGTCGATATCCGGCGGCGCTCCTCAAAGTCCCCCCTGACGAGCTCTCTGTGCAGGAAGCGCGTCTGCACATAGACCGCGTCGGCTAGGGCCCGAATCTCCTCCGGCGCCTCAAGCAGCAGGGTGCCCATCGTCGTGCGCATCCCGCCGATAGCTGTCTCGACTTCGGCGAACTCAGCAGACGATGCCGGCCGGTCAATTCCGCACATGAGCGATACCCCTGTCCTCGCGTGCGAGAGGAAGGGGGCATACGCGTCGCGGCGAATCTGGCGTAGCCACTGCTCGTGCGCGGCTTGCCGCTGCCGGTCCGCTTGATATCGGGCCCCTCGAAAGGTGATCACGGCGGCTACTGACGCGCCCGCAGCGCCAACGACAGCGCCGCCTAACGCACCTACGAGCCCGGCTACTCCAGCATCCACCGTGTGATCGTAGCCAGGGACTGCTCGGTTCGTCGCCTGAGCGCTTCTCAACCGAAGGGCCGAAGGGGGGCGCCACACCCCCCTTGAGCACGAAATACGGGTGGCGTACCCCGAAGCCATCGAACAGGCCCACGCCGACTTCGCCGCTCTCACCGGCAGCGAGGTGCCTGAACCTCGCACAGAAGCCAAGGCCCTAACGACACGCTGAGTTACTTGTCACTTCGCGGCAGCTTCGGGAGAACAGGGCCTACACGCCCGGGATCTGAATGGTCAAACCTTCGGGCACCAACCAGTAGACACATTCCCCTCGGGGGAGTACGCGGATGCCACCCGGCCGTTGTTCGTACGGCACAGTTCGCCCTCCCCCGCCGCACACCGCTCGCAGGGGATGAGCCGGGCCTCGCGGGCGACTAGCGCGTCCCGCTCGCGGCGGCGCCGGGCCTGCGCCTCCTTGGACTCGAAGCCGAGACCCACCCCTTCCATCGCTTCCGGGTAGGTGGTCGTGTCCGCCTCATCCCCCTCATGGGCGAGAGCCCACTTGGCTTGCTGGGCAAGGTGGATGAGCTGCCGCTGGGTCGGGATGATCGCAGGGCCGCCGAAGTCCTCGCGGTCCGTTCCCCGTGCCGCCGTACCCCACGGGTCCTCGCCCTTGAAAGTCTTGGCCAGGGGAACGTCTCCCACGACCACACGGGCCAGGAACGCAGCGTGGTCGGCCTCCCGCCCCACATCGTCAGCGAGGCGGCCTAGGCCCTTGATCGTGTCGGACAGCTCCACGGGCGTGTCCGGGGTCTCGGCGGCTCGGGCGAGCTTCCTGAGCATCAGGCGGGCAGCGGACAGGCTCACGGCCAGCTCGTCCAGGGTGATGCGCTTGCCGGACTGAACGTCGGAGAGGTCGGCGGCCGGGTCGGTCTGGGTGATGTCCCTGCGGGTCACGGGCGGTTCCCTTCTGCGGTAGTCGGTCGATCGGTGGAGACAGCGCGGACTGCGGCCGCGGTCAGGATGCTGACGGCGACGAGGGCCCGCGGGTCATCACGGAGCTCCCAGAAGCGTTCGATCATCCGCTCGCGCCCGGCGGTCCCCTGGTCGACAACGTCGAGGGCGTCCTGAACGGCCGCACGGGCGCAGGCGGTCGCTACCGCCTGCTCCTCCGCGCTGGAGATCCCCTCGGCGAGGGGTGTCCCGAAGAGCAGTTGCTGCGCGTCCGCTGCCGTCAGCAGGGCCATGGGGTCGGTACTGGATGGGACCAGGCTCTCGAGGTCCGCGGCCCCCTGGGGCGTGCGGCAGTGCGCGGGGCAGTCCTCGTGCACGACGGCGGCGAGCACCATCTGAGCGACGTGGGTGGTCGTGTGCAGCCCGAACTCGGCCGCATGCTGGAGGAGGACGGGGACGACGGCCAGGAGCCCGGTGCCGGGCGCGCTGGCCGCTTCGTAGAAGTCGCTGGCACGGTGCGCGGTGATGTCCCAGTACAGGTTGCGGCCGGCCGTGGCGGAAGCAGCCATGACGGTGTCTTTCAGGGCGTGGTGTCGGGACGTCAGGCAAGACCGGTGACGGTCATGACCGCCCCGAACAGCTCGGCGCGGCGGCCCACGGCGAGGAGTCCGGACAGGTCGCCGGTGCCCGTGTCGAGGTTCGTGGCGGGGATCGATCCGGCCGGGGCCGTCAGGAAGATCGCTTTGCCGTGGTAGTGCGCGGCGGCCAGCCACTCGGGCGGGGGCGCCCACGGGGCCGGCGGCTGGTACCAGCGCCCGGTGCCCCGCCGCTCGATGTAGAGCAGCCCCGTTCGGTTGGCCACGATCGACCACTCCTCCAGGACGCGGGGCGCCTCACGGGACAGGTCGAGCGCGGGCAGGCCGTCGGAGAGCCGGTCGGCGCGGAAGCCGAGCGGCCCGTGCCGGTGGGCGTCGCCGGGCTGCATGTAGAACACCGGCGGGCCCTCCGGCATGGTGAAGACGTAGTAGGTCTTTGGAGGAGATATCCGCGAAGCGGCCCCCGCGGGGGCCGCTTCGCGGATATCTCCTCCAAAGACCCCGGGCCTTGCTGTTGGGGGTGTCTCCCGCCTAGCGAATACACAGAGTGATGGCAGCCAGGAAGCCGTGGGGCAGGTGCCAATTGGCACCTGCCCGTAGCTTCGGGAGTATCGGGCCTAGCAGGGCACCGTGGCGGGGCGGCCGGCCAGGTGCCGCTGGAGGAATTCCAGTTGGTGCCCCAGTAGCCGGGCGAATGTGTCGTTGGTCGGTGCGGCATGTGTCATCCCGCTTAGCGGCAGCACCTCGTGCGGCTTCCCCGCGGCCAGCAGAGCGCTGGAGAGTTGGAGCGTACTAGCCACGAAGACGTTGTCGTCTGCCAGTCCGTGCATCAGCAGCAGCGGGCGGCTGAGCTTTGGAGCGTCAGCAAGAAGCGAAGACAGCTCATAGTGCGCCGGGTATTGGTCGGGCAGACCGAGGAAGCGCTCTTTCCAGCAGGCATCGTAGAGATGCTGGTTGGTGAGCGGAGCGCCGGCCACTGCGGCGTGGAAGGTGTCGGGTCGGCGCAGCACCGCGGCGGCGGCCAGCATCCCGCTGAACGACCAGCCGCGGATGCCGACCCGGTCGAGATCCAGCTCCGGGTGGCGCTCGGCGGTCGCGTGCAGCGCGGCAACCTGGTCGTCCAGGGTCGGGCCGACCAGGTCACCGAAGATCTCCTTCTCCCAGCGCGGCCCGCGTCCGGGCGTGCCGGCGCCGTCCGTCACCAGCACCGCGAAGCCCTGTTCGGCGAACCACTGAGAGACGAGGGTGTGAGAGGTCTGTTCGGCCATCACCTTCTGCATCGCGGGGCCGCCGTAGGGGTCGACCAGCACCGGCAGCTGGGCATCACCGGCCTTGTGCCAGGACGGCAGGAAGAGGTGTGTGCGCAGTGCGCGCGGCCCGACGGCGGCGGGCTCGACACGCAGTTGCAGCAGCGGGCGTTGGGCGTGCGAGCTGATTTCGACGGGCGCGGGGCCATCCGGTTCCGGTCGGCCGTCCCCGGTCAGGCGGTGCACGGCGGTGTGCGAGCCCGGCAGATCCAGCGTGCGCGTGGTGTGTACGAACGTGCCGCCGCAGAATGCGCCGGAGTGCACGCCCGGCTGCTCGGTCAACCGGTGTATGCCCTGGCCCGGACGGTACCTCCACACATGGCGCTCGGTGGGTTCTGCGGCCGCCGTGAAAAGCACCGTCTCGCCGTCCACTGCAAGCACCTCGTGCAGCTGCAGGCCGTCCGGTGTGACGGGCGTGCCGTCGATGCTCAGGTGCCGGGTCTCGTTCCGGTCGAGGTAGTCGACAAGCAGGCCGGTAGCTGTGCGCGCGGGCACTCCGGGCACCAGCAGCTCCACCCAGTGCTCATCGTGCCGCTCGGCCAGGAGGCTGGTCGTACCGTCTGCCGGGTCGACGGCCAGTACCTGGAGCGTGCGCTGGTCGCGGCTGAGTACGGCGGCGAACGGACCGTGCCCGTCCCAGCCGGCCGCGGGCAGGTATTCGAAGCGGGTCCGGTCCCAGCGGACCTCGGTGCGGTTGCCCGCCAGATCGGCGATCCAGAGCGTGACCTCGGCGTTGGCGGTACCGACCTGCGGGTAGCGCATCGTGCGCGGCGGCTTGGCGGGGTCGGCCGGATCGGTGATGTACCACAGCCTGACCTCGCGGTTGTCCACTCGGGTGGTCAGTATCCGCTCCCCCTCCGGTGCCCACCAGTACGCCCGGTAGCGGCCCATCGACTCGCTCGCCACATGCTCCGGCAGGCCGAAGAAGACGTCCGGACCTTCCGCCGGCTCGGGCGCGGCCACCGCTCGGTCGCCACTGCCGTCGGCGCCGATCACCCGGAGCGCGCCGCCGGAGACGTAGGCGATGGACCGGCCGTCCGGGGACGGGTGCGGGTCCACCACCGGCTGCCGGGCGGGCAGTTGCCGGACGGCGCCGGAGCCGGTATCCACCACCCATAGCTGCCCGGAGAGGGCGAACGCGGCCACCTGGGCGGCCGTGTCGGTGGCGTAGTCGGTGATCCCGGCGGCCTGCTGCCGGGCGCGTTCGCGCCGGATGCGCTCCTCCTCCGGCACCTCGTCGGTCGCGTCGCCGAGCAGCCCGGCGGGGTCAGCGAGCAGTCGCTCTGCGCCGGTTGCCAGGTCGAGCGTCCACAGGCACCCGATCGGATCGTCCCCGGCCCGGCTCCGCAGGAACAGGACACAGGTACCGTCCGGCGCCACGGTGAAACGGGCGGGTGCACCGAGGGTGAAGCGGCGGGTGCGGGCGAGCTGTCGCAGAAGTGGGGATGTCACCATGCCTGGCACTGTGTCATTCGTTCGGTATAGCAGCATGGGAATATCGAGATCGTTCACCGTGGACTTCATAATGCCGACTCGCTCGTGACCGGCTCAGACAGCCGTGCCGAAGCCGGTGGCAGCCCGGCACCAGGCGTGTTGAATCAACCGGGGATCTGAGCAGGCTGTCAAAAGTCATCCGCCGGAAAGCGAAGCGCGCTGTCGTACGGCTCGGGCGGAATGTGGAGGGTGGCGGTGTCGTAGTCGCCGAAGCGCAGCACGTTGTCCCTGCGGTGCGGGCTGAGCGCGGCGATGTCGTCGGGGCTCAGCTCCCAGCCCTGGGCGGCCATCTGGCGCAGTGTGTCAGTTATGTCGACGGTGGTGGAGAAGACGATGCTGTTGGCCATCAGGTCGAGGAACTTGACGGCCTTCTCCTGGAGTTCGGGATCACGGGAGCGCAGGTAGCCCTCCCCGCCGAAGTGCAGCCACTTCGTGTACCCGTTGTATGCCTCGGCTTTGTTCGTCGCCCTGGTGATCTGCTCCCGCAGCTGTGGGTCCGACAGGTAGCGGAGCAGAACGATCGTCCGCACGGCGCGGCCGACCTCGCGGAAGACCCGGTAGATCTGGTTCTTGTGGGAGTGGTTGTTCAAGCGACGCAGGAGGGTGATGGAGGACACGGTGCCTTCCCGTACAGATAGGCCGACCTGTATGAGGTCCTTCCAGCCGTTCTTGATGAGCTGCCAGTCGATGCAGGTACGCGGATCAGCGGAGAACAGCGCGTCGATATGCCGGTAGGTGCTCGCGGATCAGGGCGGTGGAAGGTGAGGTCCTGGAAGTTCCGGATCCGCGGCAGCAGGTCGATGCCGAGCAGGTGGGCGAGCCCGAAGACCGGGAAGGACTGCCCCTGGGTGTCGGCGTGTACGGCCTCCGGCTTGACCTCCGACTCATTCGACAGCAACGCGTCGATGAGATAGACGGCCTCCCACACCCCGCACGGGATGAACCGGGAGAAGAGCGCGACGTAGGTGTCGGAGACGAGATGGTGGGCGATCCCGCCGTAGCCGCCGTAGCGGATCGAGGTCTCGGCGAGGAGGTTGTCGATGACGGTGTCCATCATGGTGCCGTCCACCGCCGCCACCGACCCGTCACCCCATGCCGCCGTCAGATCCAGGCCGGCATGGGCGTTGACCACGTCAGCTCCGCACCGGTTGAGGACCGGGATGGTGAAGTGGCGCTTCGCGATCGCGCCGAGCTCGTGCGCCGTCACACTGCCCCGCATGTGGCGCACCGCCTGGGCAGGGCCGAGCCCGGAACCGTAGACGAACGCGGTGGTCACGTAGCGCGGCAGGGGTTCCTTCAGTTTCGGATCGCTGCCCGAGCGTGGGCCGGGCCGTTTCCACCAGTCCGTCCAGTGCGCCGCCCGCGCCAGAGGTTCCAGCACGCTGCGGGCGGGAAGCCGCGCGGAGAGAGCTTCTTCCAGCTTCTCCGCGGAGGCGGTGCGCTCGCCTGCTCTGCGTACGGCGAGGGAGGGGACGCCGGTGACCAGGTCGATAGTGAGGTCCTTGTTGTCCGGGTACCCGGCGTCCACGGTTTCGGCGATCGTGGTGAGCCGCTCGCGCAGCCGGGTGGTGAACTCGCTCGCGGTGCCGGGGAGGCCGGCCTGCTCGCAGAAGCCCGCGAGCTTGGACTCGCATTGCTCCCAGGACAGGAGCATGCGGGTCCAGTCACCGTAGTCCTCGGCGCCGATCACGGCGACATCACCGCAGCGCAGCTCTTCCACGAGACAGGCGAACACCATTGCCTCGAAATGGCGGCGGACCAGCATCCCCGGCTGTTCACGGGAGTAGACGGTCTTCAGCCACATCTTCGGCGCGAACGACAGGTCCAGCCGTACCGACTCCCCGTTCTCGTCCCTGCGGGTGGGATGTGTGTCCGCCACGAGTTGCCGGGTGAGGTGCTGGTGAGCGAGGACGTGGTCCAGCGCGTCCAGCACGCTTCGGTCGGTCGAGGTCGCGGTGAACGACAGACGGCGGGCGATCTTGAACATGGTCGGCCGGTCCGGCTTGAAGAAGCGCTCCACCAGCGCCGTGTAGTTGCTGCCCCGATACGCGTCCAGGGCCTCCAGCTCCTCCAACTGGGCCTCGAACCCGCCCGCCGACTCGATCGCAGCCCGAGCGTTCTTCAGCGCCAGCAGGTCATCCAGAGACGCCTCTCCCTCCCACACGCCGGGAGCGGCCTCGCCGCTGCCGCGCAGGGCGGTCAGCACGTCCCGGAAAGTGGCCAGAAGCTGATCGGTAGTCTCCTTCTGCCGCTTCTCGATCTCCAACAGTTCTTCCTGGGCCCGCTTGAGGTGCCGGGACATGCGCTTGGAGAGCATCACCACGGTCTCGTCCCGCACCGCCGCCTGCACCTGCGCGAGCAGGCACACGGTCATCGCGGTGCGGCGAGGCTCGGCGATGTCCTTCATCTCGCCCACCGACAGCACCCTCGCCTGCTCGGCCAGCGCGACCACCTTCGCCGACGGTGTCTTCCCCACCCAGAAGACGGCATCCCCCAGCCCGTCCACCCTCTCCATCCGCTCCGCATGAGCCCTAAACCGCGACCAGGTCGCCCGCCGCTCGGTCAGCGGCCACCAGTGTGGTGTAGCTGACGTGGTTGCTTAATGATCTTGTTTATGGCTTGTTGTTGCTCAGTTGTTCTGAGCGGTGGGTCTGTTCCGTGGGTGGGGTTGACGCGGGGCCGTGGCGCCGACGACGGGCGGTACGTGGGCTGAGCTGGGCGTTTATGGCTGCGCAGTGGGTTGAGCGTGGTGGCGGTTTTTGTGCAGGGTAGTTGGCGCGTCTATGTACGGGAGTTGCCGGCCGGTCTGTTGAGGTCAGGGCGGCAAGGGTATGTGGGTCGGTTCAGCGGGTGTGCAGCCGTTGCCAGAGCAGGTCGTGGTCGGTGGGTGCGAGGCGGGGCAGGTGGAGGCGGCCGGCCAGGTCGTGGAGGAAGGCGGTGTCGGTAACAGCTGTTACCATGCTGGTATGGCGAAGACACAGCTGGGCGCCCGCGTGGACGAGGATGTCGCAGAACTCGCGAAGAAGCGCGCCGCCGACCTGGGACTGAGCATCGGGGACTACCTCGCGCGGCTGGTGCAGGAAGAGGCCAGCGGGCTGCGCGTCCGAGCGGTGGGGGCGGCCGCCCGCTTCCTGGCCGACCACCAGGCGGTCTTCGATGAGGCCGAACAGGGCCAGCAGCAGGCACCACGGGGAGCGCACGCGGCCTGATGGAACTGCATATCGACGTCGCCTGGATTCTGCAGGTCGCCGAGGCCGCCGGAGCGGACGATCCGGCTCCCGACGACTACGGTGTCCCGGTCTCGGCCGTCGCCCGCCACCGGGCCGAGCTGTTCGAGAACCCCGTCTACGACGGCCCCTATGCCAAGGCTGCCGCCCTGGTGCACACGCTGGGCCGGTGTCGCTGGCTGGAGCGTTCCAACATGGCCGTCGCCGCGGCTTCGGGTGTCATGTACCTCGAAGCCGCCGGGGTCTCCGTCAAGCCGGGCCGCGAGGATGCCATCGCCCTCAAGGACCTCCTCCTCGACCCCGCCTGCACTGCCGGGAAGATCGCCGCTCTGCTGCGGACCTGGCCCACCGTCACCTGACGCCGCAGGCCGCCCGGGCCCGGAGCGCCGCGCCCCGCGAGATCAGGAGAACTGGCGAGTATGCGGAACAGCTCGCCCCGGCCTCGTCCCTCATCGCTGTCGAAGACGGCCTGATCCACCACATACGGCAGCACGCCGCGCTGTCCCAGGCTCCTGCGAGTCCGCCTGGACGGCAAGGACGCGGGCACCGCGACGCCGTTCCAGATCGAACGGCACTCCCATCCCAAGGCCCGGCCCGAAGTGCCAGCCGAGGAGCCGAAGGTGGCCACCGGCATCGACTACCTCCACTTGGTCGACAACGCGCATTCCAACCACCTCGGACAGAAGATCAATTACGCGGCGCTGGCCGATCCGCCCGCCGAGGCCGTCGATCTGACCGACGCCGCCGCCGAGTGCTGAGCCGATGGCAAAGCCCCTGGCCACAGGCGACTGGGCGGTGTTCCTGGCTCCCGTCTGACCGTCCAGACCGGCAAGGTCCTGCTGGCCGAACGCGAGGAACGCGGACGCACCCCCGTCCTCGTCGTCGACGAGGCCAACCTGATGTCCTACGAACAGCTGGAATCCATCCGCATGCTCACCAACCAGGGCATGGACCAGGACTCCCCACTGTCCTGCCTGCTGGTGGGCCAGCCCACCCTCAGACGCACCATGAAGCTCGCAGTCCTGGCCGCCTTGGAACAGCGGACCGCCCTGCGTTACACGACGCCGGGCATGACCTCCACCGAGACCACCAGCTACGTCGCCCACCATCTGAAGATCGCCGGGCGTCTGGACCAGCTGTTCACCGAGGACGCCCTCACACTGATCCACACGACCTCGCGCGGCTACCCGCGAGCGGTCAACAACCTCTCCCTGCAGGCCCTTGTCGCCGCCTTCGCCACCGGAAAGAACCTGGTCGACGAGGCCGCCGCCCGCGCGTCCGTGAGCGAGGTGGTGGGCGACTGAGTACCTGAACGGATCCGCTGAGGGGAACCATGGATCACGGTGAGTGCGTCACCTGATCATGACGACTTCTCAGACGTTCTTGCGACCTGCGAACCCTGACGACGTGGACAGGATCACTGACCTGCACACTCTGGCCCGCACGGCGTACTACCAGGCAGGCGGAGTGTCAGACGTGGAGCTCACTTCCTCCGACGCGTACTCCAGTCGGCGGGAGAGCTGGATGCGTGCCGTCCAGTCCAGCGACCGGACTGTGTTGTGCGCGGAACGGGAGGGCGAGTTGGTGGGCATTTTAGCGATGGGCCCTCCCTACGAAGCCGACGTTGATGTCACAACGGTGGGGCAGCTCTACCAGATTCACGTCCGCCCCGGCATTTGGGGACAAGGCATCGGCAGCTACCTGCACGCGGCATTTGTCCAATTCCTTCGCGATGCGTCGCTGGCCACGGGCGTGCTGGAAGCGTGGGAGCGCAACAGCCGAGCCCAAGCCTTCTATGCACGGCACGGATGGAAGCCCGACGGACACCATCGGCCCGGTCCAGGTAACGCGAACTACGTTCGCATGCGCCTCACTCTGGATCCCGAAGTGTAACCAGGTTGAGGTGGTCAGCTCGCTTCAAAACTGGGGGCCAGAAACAGGTACTGAACCACCGGCACCTTGCCGACGAAAACGACACCTCGCCGACGACCGCCCCGCCGGAACACCCACCGGTGGGGCGTCGCCGTCACAGTTCGTCGGCACCGTGAACGCCGCCTTCGTCGGCATTTTCAACGCCGGGCAACAACCGTCCACCCCGAGCGCATCGCCCGCGCGATGGACCTGGCGTCCTTCGACCCCCGCGACCCGGCCGTCTCCCGCTCCCGCCGCCTGGGGCTGGCAGCCGCCCAGTCCTACCGCGACCAGTACGGCCACCTCGACGTCCCCGCCGACTACACCGACCCCACCGGCTACACACTCGGCACCTTCATCGCCGCCATGCGCGACGCCGCCAAAGCCGGCCGTCTCGAGGCCGACTGGATCGCCGAACTCGATGCCCTCGGCATGATCTGGGACAAGCACGACGCCGCCTGGCGCGCCCGCCTGGCCGCAGCCGCCGACTACCTGCGCACCCACGGCCACCTCGCCGCGCCCGCCACCACCCCCGTGGGCGCGTGGCTCGCCGAACAACGCCACTTGGACGCCAAGGACAAGCTCGATCCCGCCCGCGCCGACGCGCTGACCGTCCTCGCTGCCGACTGGCGCGTGCCCCACGGCGCCGACTGGCACCGCAAATACCACCTTCTGCGCCGTCATCTCGCCGAAGGAGCCGACCCGGCCGCGCTCAGCCGCGACACCCTCCTGGCGGGGGTGAAGATCGGCTCCTGGCTGCACCGCCAGCTCACCACCTGGCGGGCCCTGCAGCCGGGCCAGCAGCAGCTGATGGGCGCCCTCGGCATGACACCTGAGAGCAACCCGCTCACCCGCGCCCGCCGGGCACGCCGCACCTTCGAACAGAACGTCCAGTTCCTGGAACTCTTCCTCCACCGCGAAGGCCGCGCCCCCGCCGCCCGCGAGGAGATCCGCGTGGACGGCGACACGGTCAGGATCGGCGCCTGGCTCGCCAAGCCCCGCAGCAAGCACCGCACCGGCCAGTTCCCTGACGAACATGTCCGCCTGGTCGCCGCACTCTTCGACGGGGACTGGACGGCCGAGGACGCCGTCCCAGCCATCCTGTAATGAGACACCAGCAGCCGGGGCCCAGGACCATCTGTGCCCCACCGCGCTGTCCGCAAGACGGCCAGCAGAATCAGCAATCAGAGCCTCAGCGGACGTGGGCCAAGCGCCGACGAACCCACCAGCGACCAGGTCACGGCCGCGCGACGCCGGATACAGACGCGCGCCATGCCTGTGCAGCCCGTATGGCGTCGTCGGGCCCTGCTATCAGTGCCGCACCGTAGGGTGCCGGGCATGGCCCGTTCCTGGACGCGACTGCACGAGCACCTCGGTGTGCCGCCCGGCCCGCTCACCTTCGACATGGTCGCCAAAGCCGCAGCCGGCCGGCTGGCGGAGTCCGACGACCTGGACTGGAAGGAAAAGCTTCCCCAGCCTCCGCGCGAGGGCCGCTGGAACGAACTGGCCAAGGACGTCGCCGCGATGGCCAACACCCTCGGCGGCCTCATCATCTTCGGCGTGCGGGACGCCACATGCGAGCTGGCCGGGATCGACCCCGGTGAGGTGAACACCGAGCAGTACGCCCAGTGAGTGGATGCAACACCGGCTTATTGCCCGGCTGTCAGTGGCGGGTGGAAGACTGCCCGGCATGATCGAACCTAACCCGAAAGCGGACCTTCTCCGATACCTGCAAGAAGGGCGTGACGCCCTGTTGTGGAAGCTCGATGGGCTCTCGGAGTACGACATCCGTCGTCCACTGACCAGGACGGGCACGAACCTGTTGGGGCTGGTCAAACATGTCGCCAGCGTAGAGCTGGGGTACTTCGGCGACACGTTCGGGCGGCCGTTTTTCGATGATGAGCCGCCGTCCTGGTGGTATACGGAGGACGCGGAACCCAACTCGGATATGTGGGCCAGTGCAGACGAGTCGCGCGAGGACATCGTTGGGCTCTATCACCAGGCGTGGGAGCACTCCAACACCACAATCGCGACGCTGACGCTGGACGCGATCGGTCACGTCCCGTGGTGGCCAGAGGAACGCCGAGAGGTGACACTGCACCACATCATGGTGCGCGTGATTTCCGATACTCAGCGGCACGCCGGCCACGCCGACATCGTGCGAGAGCTCATCGACGGATCTGTCGGGTATTTGCAGGGCAAGGACAGCATGCCGCCAGGTGATCAGGCATGGTGGGAGAGCCACCGAAGCCGACTGGAGCGAGTAGCGCGGGAACTCGGTAACCGCTGATCTCACCTGCTGCCGCCGGCTCCGCTGGCCCTCTATCAGCCAGCGGCGGCCTGTTCAGCCAAAGCTTTGGTGTGGGCGAGTCGGTGGGACTCGGTGCCGGTTTGGATGATCGCGCCGTTGAAGGTGAGGCGGTCGACGATGGCCGCGCAGAGGCGGGGGTCGGTGAAGGTCTTGGTCCAGCCGCTGAAGGAATCGTTGGAGGCGATGGCGACGCTGTTCTTCTCCTCTCGTTCGGTCAGGACCTTGAACAGCAGCTCAGCGCCTCGCCGGTCGAGTTCCATGTAGCAGAGTTCGTCGATGCAGAGCAGGTCGACGCGTCCGTAGCGGGCGATCGTCTTCGACGGCTGCTTCTCGTCCGCTGCCTCGACCAGTTCGTTGACGAGCTTGGTGGCCAGCACGTAGCGGACGCGGAAGCCCTGCATGGCCGCCTCAGTGCCCAGCGCGATCAGCAGGTGGGACTTGCCGGTTCCGGAGTCGCCGATCAGGCAGAGCGGTTCGCCCTTCTTGACCCACTCGCAGGTCGCGAGGGTGTTGACGGTGGCCGGGTCGACGTTGGGGTTGGCGTCGAAGTCGAAGGCCCGCAGGCTCTTCTGCCTGGGGAAGGCCGCGGCCCGGATGCGGCGTTCGGACCTGTGCCGGGCCCGGTCGTCGTACTCGGTCATCAGCAGCTCGGCCAGAAAGGCCCGGTAGGACATCTGCTCACGGGCGGCGCCGTCGGCCTGCTCCTTGAACTGCTGGCGGATGGTAGGGAGCCGCAGCATGCGGCATGCCAGGTCGATGGAGGCGGTGGCGGCTTCCTCGGTCAGCCCGCGCTTGCGTGGACTCATGATCCTTCTTTCTCGCCGGCCGTGCGGCCAGGCCGTTGCAGGAGCTGGTCGTAGTGGGCCACCGAGGGAAGCGGCCGGGTGTCGGGCGGGAGGTGGGACAGCTTCCAGTCGGCGAGGAAGGTCACCGACGCGGTCGGCCCCTCGTCCTCCGTCACCTGCTTTGTCCCGGGACGGGCCGGCAGGAGCGGGTCACCGTCCGACTCGGCGAGCTTGCGGGCCTCCAGAGCGACCGCGTCCGCGGTCAGGGCCCCGGCTCGGTAGGCGGCGGCGAGACCGGCCACGACCTGCTCGTGGTCCATGTGCCTCGCCAGCAGCAGCACGTCGATCAACGCGCGAGTGCCGGCCGCATAGCCGTGGGCGGCCTTCGCCGCGGCCCACCACTTGTCGTGGACAGGAGTGAAACGCCCCGCGGAGCGGGCCTGCTCCAGCGCGGTCGACCCGGCAAACACCCGGCTTGCGCAGCAGGGCCTCCAGGTAGTGGTCCAGGACCAGCCGGGACCCGTGCCGGCCGCCGAGGCGCTCGTGCCGGGTGACGACCTGACGTCCGTCGTAGACGATGAGGTCGTTGGCGTGCAGCAGCACCCGCAACTCGCGGCCGATGAAACGGACCGGCACCGAATACGGCTCCAACGGCAACGGCCGCAGCAGGTGCTGTTCCTGCGCGAAGTACTCGCCGACGGTGCGGGTGCGGCCCCGCAACCTGCGGGCCTCGTCGTCCTTGTCCCACTGATCAACCATCGCGTTCAGCTCCGTCAGCGAAGCGACTTCGGGGACGGGGACGAAGTGATTGCGGCGGAAGTATCCGATCTGCCCCTCGACCCCGCCCTTCTCATGGGCGCCCTCGATACCGGGCCGGCAGTAGAACGGCTCGATGCCCCAGTGCGAGCGGAATGCCGTCCAGCGGCTGGGCCACCAGCAGATGGCGCTCGGCGTGGTGGATCGCGGTGTGACGGTTCACCAGTCCCGTGGGGCTTTTGGGCTCGACCGTGAGGCGTGCCCACCGGGCGGTGCAGGCGGCGGGCCGCCGGGCAGCCGCTTGCCCTGCCCGCGCAGGCTTCCGGTGTGTACCTTCAGCGGCCAGGGAGCCCGTCATAGTGCGCAGCCCTGAAGTCCCTGCGAACCCGGGTGGGGAAGGCCAACTGGCCACCGACAGGGTCCAGCCATGGTCTCGTAGTGGCTTATTCAGAGCTTTTCGTCGGGCTGGGCGCGGGGCTCTGGCTCGGGCGGTTCGGGTGGGGCCGTGCGCGGCGGGTGGGGGTTGTCAGCCTCGGATTGCTGCTGTTGTTCGAGTCGGCTGCTGGTGCGCAAGGTTCGGGTGGGCGCGGGTTCGGAAGGCCACATGAGGAGCAGGTGTTCCTCGGTGGGCGTTTCGGCTGTCTTGTCCCATGCTGTTTCTCTGCCTCGGGCGTGGACTCGGACGCGGTAGTGGGTGCTGCCTCGTCCTGCGAGTGGCCTGTTCGGGTCGGGAGGGCCGAAGTCGAGTGACTCGAGTTGGAGGTGGTCGCGGGGGGCGACCACGCTGGCTTCCACGACCTCTTCCCAAGGCTCTGAGGTATCGATCTCTGTCGCTGGTTCTTGTTGTGCCTGCACGCAGACACGGACGGATCCGGTGCGGATGCCTGTGCGGACTAGGGCTCCGCCTTGCAGCATGGGCGCGATGAGCCCGTTCGACCAGTCCGCGGAATGCACCGGGATTTCTCCCTCATCCAGCAGTCCGAACGTGCCCTCCCCGACGAAGACTTCATGCCATGGGGCGTTCATGCGGCCTCTCCCGTCTCACGTTCGGGTCCGTAGCAGATTCTGCCCGCACAGGGCCCCGGGGGTGGCCGCCGCCCGGGGCCCTGTGCGGGTAAGGCTCGGTGTGGAGGTTACGGGGTGATGAGTACGCGGAACGGGTCCTTGTCGAGGACGCGTACGCTCTTGTAGAAGCCTGAGTTGAGACCGCCCTGGGAGTCGTTTTCACTCTCGTTGATCATGCAGATGCTGACACCGGCTGGTCCCTGCTGGGTGGGGATGTGATTGAGCTGGCAGCCGTCAAAGCTACGACGGGTCCCGCCGGCACTGAGTCCTTGGTACGAGGTGGCGACGGGGTACTCGTCGCAGCTCTTGGCGGCAATGCTGGGTGCGTCACCGCATACCTTCGTCCGGTTGTCCTTGATGACCGTCGCGTTGGTGGTGCGGGTCAGCGGAGCCTCAAAGGTTGCCCCCGGCAGTCCGGATGCCTGCGCCCGTGAGACGTGGGCGGCCAGCTCAGGGTTGACGGCCTTGCTGTATTGCAGGGCCGATGCATACCAGGGGACGACACACCCGGGTTTCGTCCGCCCGGCCGTGTTGTTGTCGCACCGGAACTCGTGGATGGCGGGGTCGACGTAGTGCGTCGAGGGGTAACCCGGTGTGGAGAAGGTCAGCCCCCAACCTGACGCACAGTCTCTGACCGCGCCGGCTGCGGTCGCTGTCGAATCAAAGAAGGCCTCACCCGTGTGCCACTTGCTCAGCGGTTGGATCGGCTTCGCCGGGAATGAACCGCTCTCCTTCTTGCAGGCGTAGCCGTCTCTTGCGTGTAGCCGGTTCTGGGCGTTCTCGCACCACTGAGGGGGCGTCACCCCCGCCAGGGCATTGCTCCTGGTTGCCGTGTCCGGGGCGGTAGTTGAGCGTTCGGTCGGTGTGGGGACGTCGCCGATCGTGTCGGATGAGCTGTGGGATCACCTGGGAGGCCGCTGCTGCCGCAGCGTGAGCGGCGCTTCCGCTATCCGGGCCGCAAGTGGCTGCCGGACCGGGACGTGCTGTGCGGGATTCTGTACGTGCTGCACACCGGGATCCAGTGGGAGTACCTGCCCAAGGAGCCGGGCTTCGGCTCGGGCATGACGTGCTGGCGTCGTCTGCGGGACTGGAACGAAGCCGGCGTCTGGCAACGACTCCACGAAGTCCTGCTGGCCGAGCTCAACGCGGCTTCCCGGCTGGACTGGTCCCGCTGCGTGGTCGACTCCTCCCACATCAGGGCCCTAAAAGGGGGAGACACACGGGCCCCTCGCCGGTCGACCGCGGCCGGGCCGGCTCGAAACACCACCTGATCACCGACGGACACGGCACCCCGCTCGCGGTCCTGCTGACCGGCGGCAACCGCAACGACGTCACCCAGCTGATCCCCTTGCTCGACGCGATCCCGCCGGTCCGCGGCCGTGTCGGCCGACTCCGCCGCAAGCCGGGCTCCCTGTTCGCCGATCGGGGATACGACCCGACGTCTACCGCGACCAGGTCCGCGCCCGCGGCATCTTGCCCGCCATCGCCCGCCGCGGTGCCCGACACGGACCGGGCTGGGGACCTACCGCTGGGTGATCGAACGGAGTTTTACGTGGCTGCATGGCTTCCGACGCCTGCGCATCCGCTGGGAGCGCAGGGCCGACATCCACGAAGTGTTCCTCAGACTTGCCTGCTGCCTGATCATCCACCGGCAACTCGGCTCACTGTGTTAGAGGTCGTTCTCTTTCCGAACCTTGTGTGCGGATTCTGCTGGTCAGGCATGAGATTGTGGCTGCCGCGGGAGCCTCGGGTCGTTGCTGATCGAGTTGCTGTGGAGGGCGGATGCCGTCGATGCGGGCGGTTCTGGAAGCGCGGCGGAAGGCCGCGGCCGTGCGGGTGGAGGAGCTCGAAGCCGAACTCGATCGGGTGCGGGTGGACTTGGCGGACGCCGAAGAGGTTCTCAGACGCCGGGCGATCGGCCTCGAGCAGTTTCTGGAGGGCGCTGGCCGAAGAGGAACAGTCCGCCGAGATGGCTGTCGGTCCGCGAAGGAAGTCGGTGGGACCGCGCCGTGCGGTGCCTCATCGCCAGAACGCGGCCGGACTCGAGGACCTGTCGGTGGACTACCAGGCGGTGATGAAAGCTGCGGCGAGTTCGGCGAGGACGGGCTAGGTGCCCGGCGGGCCGCCGTGGTGCTGGGCTGGGACAGTGCCTCCGCCTCACGGGTCGAGGGTGCACGAGCACGGCTGAAGAGGCTGGTGGAACGGGGCTGGCTGGTGGAGGTGAAGCCTGGAAGGTTCACCCTGCCGGCATGACGGCGGATTGATGAGTCTGTGCGGCCAGGCGGCGGTTCATCAGGGCGATCATCGACCAGCGGATGACTGCTTCGCTGGTGTCGGTGCGGCGTTCGTAGTCCCGGACCAGACGCCGACTGCGCAGAAACCAGGCGAAGGAGCGCTCGACGACCCAGCGGCGGGGCAATGGCTGGAAGCCGCGGACGTCCTCGCCTCGGCGGACGATGTCGAGGACGATCCCCAGGTGCTGGCTGGTCCAGTCGGTGAGGTGGCCGGTGTAGCCGCCGTCGGCCCAGACACGTGCCAGCCGCCTGAAGCGGCGGGCTGCCGTCGGCAGAAGGGTCCGGGCGCCGTCCCGGTCGGTCACGGACGCCGGCGTGACCAGCATGGCCAGGAGGAGCCCGAGCGTGTCGGTGAGCAGGTGCCGCTTGCGCCCGTTGATCTTCTTGCCCGCGTCGAACCCGCGTGAGGTGTGGGCGACAGTGGCGTCCGCCTTCACCGACTGCGAGTCCACCACCGCCGCACTCGGCTCCGGGCCACGGCCTTCGGCCTGGCGAACGGCCTGGTGCAGGCGATCATGCAGTTCGCCCACCAGCCCGGTGTCCCGCCATCCGGCGAAGAATGCATAGACCCGCGGCCAGGGCGGAAAGTCGGACGGCATCGCCCGCCACTTGATGCCGTTGTCGACGAGATAGCGCACCGCGTCGATCATCTGCCGGTGGCAGAACCCCTCCGGCCGACCGCCTCGGCCCGCCAGCCAGCCCGGAACCGGCAGTAAATCTTTCACCACAGCCCACTCGGCATCGCTCATGTCCGAGCCGTACCGGGGCCGGCGCCCCGGCTGGTCGGCCGCGTTCCCGAACCTGTGGGCGAGACAGTCACACCCACGAGTGGACGGACTGGACCCGGCAACCATCACCACGCGACACTTCGACAACAGGGCCTCTTGCTCCTCGCTGGACTCGACATCCGCGAGCTACCAAGAGGCCCTTCTTCCATGCGTCCGCACCGGCCGACTCACCCGAACCAGGCCCCTGTTCGAACCCCACCGACTACCCGAGCGGATAGAGAACAGCCAGTCAGCTACCCACACCGATTGATGTCGGAGAGTCACACTCCGCGATCGCGTGTAGCCATGTGTTGCCGGGCGGCGGGACGAAGAAGTAGCCGCCACCCGTGGTGAGGGTGTACTTGGCCATAGCCTCGCCTCGGAGTCTGCGCTGTACCGTCTCGAAGCCCTTCTGTAAGTCTGCTTGGAAGCAGGAAAAGATGAGTCCTTGGTCGTCGGGGCCGCGGTCGTAGTTGTAGCTGCGCCGGATCAGTGGGGGAGGGTTGCGCCGATCTGGTACCGCTCTGCGCACATGTGCATCCAGGGGGGTGGTCCTGCCTTGGGGATCGCTGGCGAAGACGGCCCGTTCGGTGCTGGGTGTGCCGTCCAGCCATCGGCCATCACGGTGGCGGCCGATGATGCGTTCCTGTTCGTCGAGGGTGTCACGGTCCCAGAAGTCGGTGGCGAGGCGGATGATTCGTATCACCTGATAGCTGCCGCCCACTGCCCAAGACGGTTCGCCCTGTCCGGCCGTGACGGTGGTTCGATCGGTGATCTCGGTCTCCGTGGCGGGGTTTGCGTAGCCTTCGGTGAAGTGGAAGGGGTTCCGGGACAGGCCTCTGCCGTGCTCAGCGCGGTTCTCGGGACGACTGCCGTCCAGGCGCCAGCGCACTCGCTGCTCCGGCAGTGCGCTCAAGACCTGCTCGACTGCTTGCCCTACGGAGCGACTTGACGAGCCGGTGATGTGAAACAGGAGATCACCATGTGACTCGTCAGGGTCCAGTACGTCCCCCATGAACGATGGCATCTCCGTGAGGTGCCGTGGCCTGGTGGCCTGAGCAGAAAAGGCGTTTGGGCCAAGGGCCAGCCACGCGGCCAAATCGCCTCCGTCGATCTCAGTGATAGCTCGGTGTGCGGTGCGCAGCGTGTCGGCGCGGCCGCAGCTTGGAGCGAGGTCGATCGAGATGACCTGCGCATATGGCAGCGGTGCCGCTCCACGCAGGTGGGCGGGCGCTTCCTGTCGTTCTCGGGTGCCCTCGAATAACGCTGCGGCACCAACAGCTCCGAAAGACCCGGCCCCGGCGGCAGCCGCCGAAATTTTCAGAAGTCTGCGTCTACTGGTCACGGTCACCTTGTATTCCGGTATGTCAGCGCACCGGCCACAAGTGCGCACCAATCTTGAATGGAGGCCTCACATGACAACCTCATGTGTCAAGCAGGTCGCTGAAGTCGAGGTATATCTCAAAGATTCCGCCGTCGGGAAGGATGTGTCTTCCGCTGTCGGTAATCGTCACAGGTTGTGCCACATGTGGCTGCACGATCCCCGGCACTCTGTTTCCCTTCGTCGCGTGTCCGCGACAGTGAAAGTTGAAAGGAGGACGCGAAAGGAGTTTACGTACTCGCGCGGAGGAAGATTGAGTATTCTCCCCATTTGTTCAAGAATCGGATCTCGAACAATCAGCACGGCCGGGGTCATGGTCGGCTTGACGCCTGACTGTGTCACCCCTTGCTGTGCATCCTCTGTGGTGGCGTGAGCTTGCATCGAGTAGCGAACCACCTCGTGGAGTACCGCTCGCTGCCCAACCGGTTCCAGTGCAGAGAACCAGTCCACGGCGTCGTCGTAGCCGAGGATCCCTTGGGCCGCTTCGTTGATGATCCGTTCAGACGTTTTCACTTGGTCATCCCATGCCGGGGAGGAATATTACGTACGGCCTGTTCCTGTCCAACTCCGCATAGTCTGGACGGTCAGGATTGTATCGCTGCCAGAAGTCCCGGCCGCGTCCGCTTCCTTCTCCGTCTCCTGTCCCTCGTGGCAGAGAGTTCTTGACTTTATGGCGGGTTCTCGCAGGTCCAGAAAGGATGTAATCCCAATCTGATGCCGCATGTGCGGTTCCGTTGGCGCGGCTTCCTACCACAATGATCGGCTGCCCGGCCTTATCCGCGGCGTTCTGAATGCGCCTCGCGTCATTGGGTCTGATGCCAGCTTCTGCTGCTGTCCTCAGGCCGGGGCCACACCATGTGTTGGTGTTGTGGACCAGCACTGCTGTTGCGCCAGCCAGCACGTAGTACGTATGCAGGGCGTCGACGGTGAGGTTGTAGACTGAGTTTTTCGCGGACCGATACCGGACGGCAGTGACCATGACCCGCGTGCCAGCGCTGGTTTGCAGCCACTGTCCCGTGGTTAAGGCGCTTGCATCGAGCCACTGGTGGAGTTCGGGAGCCCAGAATGGATGGCCTTCGGTGGCGGTGATCATGCCAGTTTTGGTCCCGGCGATGCCGTCGGTGTCGAGAGTGATGTCGACGAGGCGTTTATCGCCGCTGCCCTTAACCAGGGCGGTGACCTTGCGTGGCCCTGTCTCGCCCGCTTCGGGGTCGGTGGCAAGGACGGAGTCGCCGATCTTCACGTCCTTGATGGGTTTGCGGGTGCCGTCGGCCATCAGGACGGGGGTGTCGCCGGTGAAGCTGTTGGGAACCATGCAGCGGCCGATGGCGCCTATGCCTGCGCCGAGCATGCCGCCGAGGCAGCCGAGGGCGGCGGATTGGCCGACTTGGCCCCAGTTGACTTTGCGGCCGGACAGGCGCTGGGTGAGCCAGTCGAGTCCGCCGTCGACGATGCCTCCGATGATGCAGCCGGCGATGAGGGGGTTGTTGCCGGAGGGGTCGGTGTAGGTGGTGGGGGAGGACAGGGCGTACTGGTAGAGGTTGGTGCCGCCGGCGTGGCCGATTGGGTCCTGGGAGATGAAGCGGCCGGTTTGGGGGTCGTAGTAGCGGTTGCGGTAGTAGAGCAGTCCGGTGCCATCGTCTTCGCGTCCGGTGAAGGTGTAAGGGCTCGAGGTGGTGGTGCCGGTGGCGGTGGGGGCGCCGTTCGGGTCGTAGGCATAGGTGGTGGCGATGGTGCCGTCGGTGTTGGCCAGGCCCACGACGGTGCCGAGCGCGTCAGTCAGGTAGACCTGGGTTTTGCCGCCTTCGGTGCGGGTGAGGAACTCGTCCAAGCCCGAGGTGGCCACGCTGGCTGTCGTGGCTCCGGAGGCATTCTGTTCGACCAAGGGGTTGGTGCCGTCAGGCAGGTAGCGGGTGGTGGCGTTGCCGATGGTCTTGGAGACGCGGCCGCCGAGCGGGTCGTAGCCGAATGATGAGGTGGTGCCTGCCTTGGCCAGGCCGGTCAGTTCTCCGCGGGCGTTCCAGGTGTAGGTGCGCAGGCCATCGCTCTTGAGCTGGCCGACATCGTCGTAAGTGAAGGTGCGGCCGTTGTAAGTAGTGATGCGGTTGTCGTCGCCGAACTGCGTTCCGCTCTCAGCGGCGGGCAGGGCCACCTTCGTTAGCGATCCAGTCAGGCCGGTCTGCAGGGCGCGGACGTCCCTGGTGTATGTCAAGTCGCCGACACTCTTGGTGCCTTGGGCATAGGTGAGGGACTTGATGACGCCGGTGGTGTCGTAGCCGGTGGTGCGGGTGATGCCGCCGGGCAGGGAGGCGGCCTTTGGCCGGCCCACGGCGTCCAGGCTGAAGGTGACTTCCTGGGCGCCGGTCTTGACCGACTTGAGGATGCTGGACTTGTCGTAGCCGTAGGTGGTGCTGGTTCCGGCCGCGGTCATCAGGGTGCGGCGGTCGGCGTCGTCGTAGTCGTAGGTGACCTTGCCGGTGGGGCCGGTGGTGGTGGCCAGGCGGTCGTGGACGTCGTAGGTAAGGGCTTGGTTGCCGGCCTTGCTGTCGGTGATCTGCTTGAGCAGGTCCCGGGTGTCGTAGTCGTAGGTGACGGTGGATTCGGCCTGGCCGAGGACGTCGACGCCGTACTTGGTGTTCTTGGGGCGGCCGAGGAGGTCGTATTCGGCGACGGCGGCCTTTCCGGATCTACTGGTGGCCTTCTTCAAGAACCCGGCCGCGTCGTACTCGAACAGTGCCTGCGCGCCCAGCGGATCGGTTGCTGTCTTGGGACGGTCGGCCTGGTCGTAGTCCCATTTGGTGGTGTTCTGGCGGGCGTCGGTCAGGGTGGTGAGGTTGCCGTTCTCGTCATAGCCGAGCACGGTGGTATGCCCCAGTGGGTCGGTGATCTCCCGGGTCTGGTTGAGCTCGTCGAACAGCACCGAGGTCAGCGAGCCTGCTTCGTCGGTGAGGGCACTGATGCGGCCGGCTGCGTCGGTGAACTGCCGGGTGATGCGGCCCTCGGCGTCCTTCACCTGCGCCAGGTCGCCGTGCTGGTACGTGTATTCGGTGGTCGCGTTCGCATTATCGGTAACCGTCTTGACCTGGCCGCTTGTGTTGAAGGTGAAGCCCGTCTTGCGGCCTTCGGGATCAGTGACCGTTTGAAGATCGCCGGCGGTGTTGTAGCCGAAGACGGTGGCGTTGCCCAGCGGGTCGGCGGCTTGGGTCGGCTGGTCGTAGGGACCGTCGAAGGTCGTCTTGTCCGTGGAGCGGGCACTGGCGGTTCCGGCCAGCTCGAGCGCCGATGTGACGTGCCCGTTGGCGTCGTAGGACAGTTCGGTGCGGCGGCTGAAGGGGTCCACGACGGCGGCGATGCGGTGCTTGGTGCCGCGCTCGTAGACCGCCTTACGGGCCAGCGTCGTGCCGTACGCCTCCGTGTCGTTGACGGCGAAGCCGCTGTTGTCGAACTCCACTCTGCGTACTGAGCCGCCCGGCTGGGTGACCTCCGTAGCAGTGATCTGGCCGGCCGGGGCCTTCGTGTAGGCGAAGGAGTATTCCTGTCCCTCGGTCAGCGTCTGCTTCTTGACCCGGCCGTCGGCGTAGTAGCTGTTGGTCATGTAGACGATGCCGCGGGCATCCTTGGCGGTCGCGATCCGGTTGGTCGCGCCGTCGTAGGTGAAAAAACTGGTTTTGCCTGCGGGGTCGGTGACCGTCTTGAGCCGCCCGGACTCGTCGTAGGTGTAGGAGGTGCTGCGGCCGGTGTTGTCCTGCGCCTTGGTGATCCGCTGGGCGCTGTCGTAGCTGAAGGAGATCCAGCGTCCCCCGGGGGCGGTGACGGACGTGATGTCGCCCTTGGAGCCGTTTGAGCGGGTGATGCGCAGCGCGTTGCCGTGCCGGTCGCGGACTTCCCGCAAGGGTCCGTACCAGGGGAAGACGTAGTCGGTGCCATCCCTCAGGCGCAGGTGCCAGCTGCTCGACTCCTGGCTGATTTTGGCGCCGTTCAGGGCGGTGGGTGTGCCTTCGGGTTCGAAGACCGCGTCGGAGTAGCCGCTGCCCGGTGAGGTCCGCACGAAGTGGACCTTCTTGCCGCCTGGCAGGTACAGGTCCACCTCGGTGTAGAGGCGTTTGGAGTGCAGATACATGTTGTAGGACAGGTCCCGGCCGATGCCGAAGGCGCGGGAGCGGGTGTCGCCCTGCCAGTACGTGCGGGTGACCTCGGCCGAACCCAGCGGCCCGGACACGCCCAGATCAGTGCGGGAGTCGGTCAGCAGGCCGGTCTGCAGGTCGACGGGGTCGCCGGAGAGCCAGTCGACGATGTCCGAGATCGCGGAGAGGTCGAAGGGGATGACGTCGGAGATGCTGAGCATGGCGCCGTGGAAGGCCCACACGCGCGTCTTGTCGTCAGGGACGACCTGTTTGCCGTCGCGGGTGACGGTGCCGTGCCCGTAGGTGTGCCAACCCTTGCGCTCAGGATCGTAGGCGAGGAAGTCGATCCGTGTACCGGGAGCTTCGTGCGTGTAGTTCGGGTAGACGATCTGTGCGCCCTTGGGGAACAGGTACGTGCCGCCCGGCTGGACAGTGAAGTACACCGGCACAGCACTGTTCTCGGGCAGCGGGAAGGGGGGCCGGTCGACGGGGATCGCGGTGATGCCCAGCTCGGTGACCGCCTTGCCGTGTTCGTCGCGCACCACCGAGCCCTTGGGGATGCGTACCTCAAGCCCGGGGATCTGCGGGGTGGTCAGGGTGATGTCCGACCTGGTCGGGGTGTCGAAGGTGACGGTGTGCTTGGTGTCCAGCGGCGTCATCCAGACGGGGAAGCCCAAGTCCGTGGTGCGGCCCGCCACCGGCCGGATCCGGATGTCGTAGCGCCCGTAGCTGCGCTTGGCGGTCTTCGCGCTTGCTCCGTCCACGACCAGGGTGGTGGCCTCGGCGCTGATACCGGACAGCAGGAAGCGTCCCCGGCCGTCGGTCTTCGTGCTCTTCGCCCCGACCCGGACGGTCACCTTGGGCAGCGGCTTGCCGTCCAGCTTCAGCACACGCCCGGTCACCGCCGTGCTGCCGGGCGGCGCACGCAGCGCGGCCGGGGCCTTCGGCCCGGCACCCCGCCCCGTGAGCCAGTCCCGGCCCTTGAGGTTGTGCGCAGCCGGACGCCAGGCATCGCGCCCCTTCGGCACGATGCCGGCCGCCTTCTTCGCCTTCTCTGCCTTGGCTTTCGCCTGCTGCTCGAGCCGGTCACACTTGTCCGCGCGTACCTTGAGCCAGTCCGGCAGCGACATGGCGAGGGTGCGGGCCAGGCGCTCGGCGCGGCACGCGCTCTTCACCGACAGCCGCGGCACGTTGCTGGTGAACGCATGCGCCTTCGCTGCCGCGGCCGCCGCTTTAAGGCTCAGGTTGAGCGAGCCGGTAGCCGCGTTGGTGGGGTTGAGGCGCACCTTGTAGGTGCCGGCTTCGGCGAGGTCGGTCAAGGCGATCGACCCCGACGCGCCAGCGGAGATCAGACGGGAGCTGACCACCGCGGTGCCGGACGGGGCCAGCACGTCCGCCCAGAGGCTGCTGGTGAAGGTGTTCGCCGCCACCTCCAGCGACAGGTCATCACCCGCCTTGGCGGTGAACGAGGCGTGGATGTTTTGCCCGGGCCGGGCCGCCGTTGCCTTCACCGCCGCACCGCCACGCGTGAGCGCGCCGATGTCGGCCGGCTTGGACAGGGTCAGCGTCACTTTGCCGACGTCCAGCCTGCGGTCCGCCACCCGCACCGTGTAGGTGCCGGCCGCCAGCGCCCCGCTGTCCCAGGCGTCGTTACGGTTAGGCGCCGCCGTGATGCTGGAGATGTACTTACCGTCCGGACCGGTGATCGTGACCGTTGCGTACGACGGCATCGTCGCCCCCGTCGCGGCGAGGCTGACAGACTCCCCGGCCTGCGCGGTGAAAGTGGCGATGCCGTCCTGGCCGGGACGGGTGATATTCAGGGTCGGCGACGCACCGGTCGCGCTGAGCGTCCCGCCCTGGACGTAGTGGGAGATGGCGACCTTGACCGTTCCGGTGCCGCCGCCGTCGGGGTCGCAGCGCAGCGTGTACTGGCCGCTCTGCGGCAGCGAGTCGATGTCCAGAGAGTTGCTGTCCCCGTTGGGAACGGGCAGATACTCACCCTGCGTGCCGTCCGGCCGGTAGACGTAGCAGCGCAGATAGCCGCCCATCGACTTGGCATCCACGCCGACGCTCAGCGATTCGCCCTTGGCCGCGGTGAAGGTCCAGTTGCCGTCCTGCCCGATCCGCGACAGAGCCGTGGACACCGTCGGCCCGTCGAAGGACACGGCCGCGTTGACCGGCTTGGACAGCATCACCGCTACTGAGCCGGTGTCGGTGGAGCGGGGGTCGATTACGAACTGGTACGTCCCCGAGTCCGGCAGGCCGGTGACCTCCCAGTCGGCCGCCGTACCACCAAAGCTGTTGGAGGCGACCGTCTCGCCCTGCGGCGAGAGGAGACTGATCGAGGTCTGGGACGTGAACGAGCCTCCCTGCAGACCGAACCCGACCGTGTCGCCCCGCTCGGCGTCGAACAGGATCCGCGCCCTGTGCTCAGCCGTCACCACCGCCACCTGCGAGGGGTCCGCATCGGTGAACGAGGCCCGCATCGTCGTGTCGAACAGTGCCCCCTCAGCGTCAGCAGTGACGGTGAAGTCGCCCTGCGCCGCAGTTGAACCGGAAGGGGTGTCCACCTCCACCCGTCCGGTACGGGCGTGGGGCGGCACCTCGACGGTCAACGAGGAAGCGGAAGCCTTCTTCACTACGGCGACCAGGCCGTTGAAGCGCACCACGTTGTCGGTGACTGCGGAAGCGAACCCGGCACCGGACAGGGTGACTTCACTGCCGGGCGCACCGGAGGCTGGCTCGACCTTCGTCACGCTCGGTCCTTCCGACGCCACGATGAACGCCTCCACCGCGTCGGCGGACGCACCGCCTGCGCTCACGGTCACCTTCCCGTTGACCGCGCCGGAGGGCACGGTAACGACGAGACGGGTGGCGGAGGCGGAAGTGACGGCGGCCGACTTGCCGCCGATCGTCACGGTATTACCGGCGGCGGTGGGGGAGAAGCCGGTACCCGACAGCGTGATCTTCGCACCGGGGGCCGCCCGGACAGGAACCACCGACAGCACCGACAGCGTGCTGGAGGCAAAGCGGTCGATGCCCAGCCGGTTGCCCGCCTCGTCGTAGCGGTAACGCGCCGTCTCACCGCGCGGATCAGTGACACCGGCTAACCGGCCTGCCGCGTCATAGGCGTAGACGGCGTTGTTCGTCGTGGGCTCGGCGGCGGCCGACGCCTTGGGCTTTGCTGCGGGCTCCGCCTGCGCATGGTCTCGGGGCTGAGAAGGAGCAGCGCTCGCTGACGGCAGGGTCTTGGCAGGCTGAGGCTCCGGCGGCAGAGCCTCAGCCGACACCGTCCCCGCCGCCAGCGCCAGGACGAGCACACCGACCGTCACCAGCCGATGCCGACCACGTCTGATCACACCTAAGTGCCCAACCCGCGACCGCATGCGCCCTCCCCAAGGCACTGCACAGGACACCCAGGCCCCGTGAAACCCACCCACATCGCACGAGCCGTCACACCATAACCACACTGCGTCATGTACGCGACAGAGGCGGTTGCTTGTGGCTGAGATTGGGCAGTCACACGTGTCGCACAGCGGAAACGTGCGGCTGGAAGCAGCCCCGACCAGCCGGGGCTAGTGCCGCTGAAGGGCAGGCGTCAGCGATCTTGCGCGTGAGGTTGCTGCTCGCAGCGCTGAACGCCGCCGTGGTTGCTGCCATGAAGTGCCTGCATAAGCGCCTCGTGCAGCCTGCACGCTGTTCGGCCGCTGTGGGGCACTGAGCGACTCAGTCTCCGTCGCTACAAGATCGACATGTCATCCCACTGCATCCGAGCCCTCCGGGGGTAACCCCTCAAGATGCCGGGGGCAAGGACCGACCGGCGCATCCAGGCGCTGCGCTTCGATGGTCGTCCGCTGCCCCGTTGCACGGTCGGTCACATTTCAAGCCCCAGCCCGTAGACCGGCCTCCTCCAACCGCCGGTGTTGCCCTGTCCAGCGGCCGGGCACCGCCAGCGGGTCGGACTGGCTCCCGACCTGAAGGACCCGCCGTGAGACGTCTACGAGCCGCGGAGCGCATCTCTATGATCAGGTCTGGAGCGTCGTGACTCGCGCTGCTCCGTTTCCTGGAGCGTGTGCAGGAGCGCGACCTGGCCCGCACCCGCAGGTGGATCGCCGACGAACAGCGCCGCGAGGCGGAGCGGCGCCTCGGCGAAGAGCGGCGCCCGCCTGCGCCCGAGTGGCTGATCGAGCGGGGCCTGGACCGCAGCAACATCGTCGCCGTACACACCGGTGCGTGCTGGGACCCGGGCAAGCGGGCGAGGCCCGCGACCAGGGCACAGGCCATCGACGCGCTCCGCCATCAGGTGCCGGCGTGTACCAAGTGCAGGCCGGACACGGTGCTCGGCATCGAGGTCTAGGCGCTGCGCGGCCGGCGCCCGGACGTCTTCTTGGCCGCGGCCTTCTTCGTGGTCTTTTTCGCCGCCGTCTTCTTGGCCGGCTGCTTCTTCGCCGTCTTCTTCGGCATCTCGTGCACGTCGGCGTCCTCGCCGCGCAAGGCCCTGGCCTGCTGCACGGACTCGTTCAGGGCGGCCATCAGATCGACGACCTGCCCCGGCTTCGACTCCGGCTCCTGCAGCTTCGGCGGCTCGCGATGCTCCCGCTTGGCCTCGATGATCTGCTCAAGGGCCTCGGTGTAGGTGTCCTGGAACTCCGCGCCCTCAAGGTCCTCGCGGGTCATGTTGTCCATGAGCGTGAGCGCGCTGTCGATCTCGTCGTCGCTCAGCTCGACCGGCGGCGGCAGCAGTTCCTCCGGCGAGCGGATCTCGTCGGGCCAGCGCATCGCGTGCAGGACGATGGCGCCCTCGCGGACCCGGAGCAGGCCGAGGCGCTCGCGGCCGGACCAGGCGTACTTCGCGACGGCCACCTTGCGGCTCCGCTCCAGAGCCATGCGGAGCAGCTTGTACGGCTTCGCGGCGACCTGCCCGCTCGGCGTCAGGTAGTAGCCCTCGCCGATCTTCAGGGGATCGACGGAGTCCAGCGGCACGAACGCGACGATCTCAATCGCCTTGGCCGTCGGCAGCGGCAGTTCCTGCAGCTCCTCGTCGCTGATCGGGATGACCTGCTCCTTGGTCAGCTGGTAGCCCTTGCCGATCTCGCCCTGGTCGACCTCGCGGTCCTCGAGCTCGCAGTACTTGCGTACCCGCACCCGGCCCATGTCCTGAAGGTGGTACTGGTGGAAGCGGATCGAGTGGTCCTCGGTCGCGCTGGCAACCGAGATCGGCACGGTGACCAGGCCGAAGCTGATCGCGCCGCTCCAGATGTTTCGGGGCATGACGAACCTCCGCGCTACCCCGAGCACCACCAGGCTACGAGGGCAACTACAGCCGCGCACGTGCAAGGGCGCTCAGCCGCGGCTCCTTTTGCTCGGCTGGCTCTGAAGGCCGTCATCGGCCTCGAATGCCGGGGCCTGAAGCAGGGCCCGCTTCCCGCCATGGCGGCCTGCTCGGCGGCAGCGCGCACGGGGAACGCCGGCCTCTGGGAATTCACCGCGGCCATCCAGCACGCGACCGCATCCGACCGGCCAGTCCTGCTGCGCACCGAGTCCGACCGTCGGCCATGGACAGCGCACCGCTTCCCGCTGGGTCGACCTTTCAGCCGACACCCTGGCCTTCTGTGCCGCCCACACCGGGCCTCACCCCCCGCCCCGAACTGACGACGGACCACCGTCCAGCAGCCGGCCCGTGGCGCCCGCCCCGAGGGACCCACCCCAGCACCGGGCAAGCCTCAGCCTTCGGGCTGGGGGCTCAGGACGGGCGAAACACAGGGGGGCCAGTGCCCGTATGCGCCCAACTGCTCCAGAGCAGGGCTCGGCGGCTCTCATCAACCACCGCCGACGACGGTCCGCTTCGACGGCCCGCCGAGGGCAGCACTGCCGGTTCGCATCCTGGCGCTCGCCGCAGACGCACCCGGCCTCTCCGGCCGGGTGCGTCGATGGTCTACCGGGGCGTGGGTGGGGTGTTCAGTTCACCCACGCTGTGTGGGGTCAGCGGTGGTGGCGACCGCCGTGGTGGTGGCCGCCGCCGTGGCGGTGGTGGCCCCAGGAGTCGTCGTCGATGAAGCGTCCGTGGTCGTTGCGGAGGGTGGCGGTGTCGGAGCGGTTGTCCCAGACGTAGTGGCGGCGGTCCTGGTAGAGGTCGGTGTCGGTGTCGCGGCCGTAGCCGGTGTGGATGCGGACGGTGGCGCGGCCTTCGAGGCGGTAGTGGTCGAAGGCGTAGGTGTGGCCGTCCTCGTCTTCGAGGGTCCAGCCGTCGAGGTTGACGCTGCGGCGGGCGGTGTTGGTGATTTCCACCCATTCCCGGTTCAGGGAGCGGTTGGAGCGGTCGTCCCAGCCGGGGGAGTCGTACTGGACGTCGGAGATTTGCACCTTGGGCCGCTCGGGGCGGGCGTGGTCGGCGGCGGAGGCCGGCAGCGAGATGACCGAGACCAGAGCACCGGCGGTGAGCGCGACGGCGGCGAGACGGCGAGCAGTGGCGGAAGCGGACACGAGGTCTCCCTGATGGTGCGGACACCCTTCCCCCTAAGGAGCCGGCTACGGGCTGCCCGGGGGACTCGGTGTGATGCGTTGGCGACCGGCTGGCCGCGCACACACTCTGTCCACGTCATGGAGAAGTTGAGCGTGAAACATGACCCCTGTTACCTATTGTCCAACTTTCCATGACTCTCGGACGCAACATCCATGTATAACGACCGTGCGGGGTGTTGACGCGCTGACAGGTCGGGAAGACCTTGCGGGGGTTGGGGCGTGGCGTGTCCCCGCCACAGTGCGCCACCTCGCAGGGGATCGGGTCGTCACCCGAAAGTGAGTAACAGCAGGCTGGTTGCCGAGCCGTCGAACGCGGGCCTAGAGGACCCGTTAGTGGGGCTGCTGCGCCGGCGCGGCCAGGTGGCTCGCGCGTTGGCGCTGGCGTTGAGGTTCGCCTGTGTTCTTCCCGACGGTGCGTCTGATGCCCCCGGAAGCACGATCGTCTGGGCCGACCGTTCTGGGGGTGCACGCTCGTCACCTGGGCGAAAAAGGAACTCAACCTCACGATCAAGACCGTCGCGCGCCCGAGGGACACTTCAGGGCCCCGCCGGGGGCGTCGAAGGCTAGTGCTGTGACCGCGGACCTTCGCAGGTTTGCTGGCCCGCTGATTAATAGGAGGGGTGGCTCCTTGCGGTCGCGGTACGGTCCTGCCATGTCCCGATCAGCCGATGTTGGCCTCTCCCAGCCCCCCGTCACCGCGGATGACCTCGACCTTGCTGTGCAGCTTGCTGTGGCAGTCCTTCGCGAGGCGCCCCCAACTGCTTGGGAAGGCAGGGCCGGTTCGCTGGAATGGGACTGCTGGGAAACCGTCGAGCACCTCAGCGACGACCTCTTCGCCTACGCTGCGCAACTGGGCCCCAAAACACCGCCCCTGGATGGCGAGGTGCCCTTCGTATGGGAGAGCCGACGGCCCGGCGGCCCAGCGAACGCCATTCACGCGAACCGCAAGGCGGGGCCCGCCGGCCTGCTGCAGGTCCTGGAGGCGAGCGGTGCGCTGCTGGTTGCCATGGTGCGCACGACGCCTCCGCAGACCCGCGCTCACCACGTCTTCGGAGTCTCGGACCCCGAGGGCTTCGCTGCGATGGGGACCGTGGAGACCCTGGTGCACACGCACGACCTGGCCCAAGGGCTCGATCTCACATGGAGCCCGCCTGCCGATCTGTGCTCGCGGGTGCTCGCCCGGCTGTTTCCGGACGCACCGTCGTCCACGGATGCCTGGTCGACCCTCTTGTGGGCCACCGGACGCGCCGAACTACCCGGACACCCTCGACTCACCACATGGCGCTGGGACGGCACCCCCCGGGCATAGGCTCAGGCGCCTGCGCCGCAAAGAAGAGGATCGGTCGGGCGTGGCTGGTCAGGCTGCTGCTGAGATCGGTCGGCCACCCCAGCGGCAGCATTCGGCGGAGTCGGTGCAAGCCCTGGCCGTTCGGCGCGCTGGCCATGAGCGCTCTGGTGCCCGCCGGCAGCCGTGCCCAGCGATCGCCGCCCCGAGGGCTACGTCTGCTTCTGGACCGGCCCCAACTACACCGGCGTCATGAGCGTCTACAGCAACCCCGTCAACCACAACAGCTGCGACGCCATCAAGCCCGCCGCCCGCACGGTGTTCAACAACGACGACCAGTCGTGGGACTTCTACCCTGACACCAACTGCCGCGTCTACGCCTCCACCCTCGCACCCGGCGAGTCCAACGAGTACAAGCAGGTCAACACCTGGATGCAGCACGTCCCTGGGGGCCTCCAACGCGCGGCTGGAGGCCCCCAGCGCGCCGCCCGGCCCAGGGGTGTCGGCCGGCCCATCACCACGCGGAGCCGGCTGGTGGTACGAAACGCTCCCAGTCCTGCGGGGCGCCTCTCACACCTCGAAGGTGACCGTGCCGTGGGTGAACTTGTTACGCGTACGGCAGAGATCGCCTACAGCACACTCTCGTCCACAGTGAAGATCATGCAGCGGACCGGGGCGAGTTCCTGCAGGAGCGCCGCGTCGGCCCCAGCGGCGTGTCCCTCGGGTGAAGCGAACGCGGCGTGCAGCTCGTCCATCGAGTCCCATTCCAGCTCGGCGACCAGCTAGTACGGGAAGCCGCCGCGGACAGCGACCAGGTCGCCGCCGATCGTGTAGCGGCGCAGCCCTGGGAGGCGGCGGGCGAGCGGGATGTGGACGTCGTAGTAGTGCCGGTCGAATGCTGCGGGGGCTGCGGGTATCTCGTACAGGGCAATGAAACGGACGGTCATCGGGCGGCCCTCCGGTAGCGGGTGAGGACGGCGGCGCCGACCTGCTCGGCGGCCAGGCACTCCAACTCGGCGTGGCAGCCGTCGTCCGGGAAGAGCCGACGACCGGTGCCCAGGATGGTGGGGAAGGTCAGCAGCCGGTACTCGTCGACCAGGTCCCCGGCCATCAGCCGGTCCACGACGCTCAGGCTCCCGGTAACGATCACGTTCCGCCGCTCGCGCTTGACGGCATCGACCAGATCGCCTTCAAGCAGGTGGGAGTTCGTCCACACTGACATGCCGTTGTGGCGCAGGGTGCGGGAGGCGACCAGCTTCGGGACGGCGTTCATCCGCGCGGCGAACGGGTCGTCGCGGCCCGGCCAGAGCCGCGAGAACAGCTGCCAGGTGGCACGTCCGAGCAGCAGCACTCCCTCGTCCAGGGTGCGGCCGAGCCGGAACTTGTCGCCGGCGACCGCTTCAGGGCCGTGCCGGAATGCCCAGCCGCCCCGCGGCGTGCCGGCGGACCCGTCCGGGTCGGACACGATCCCGTCCAGGGTGATGAACTCGATGACGATGACGCTCACGATGAGATTCCCTTCGCTCCGGTGCTCACCGGTACCTACCGGCCGCACCGCTCCGACTCATCGCTCCCGGCGGAAACCGCCCGCGGGAATCTCGCCCGGCAGCTCAAAGGCGTCGAATACGCACGGATCGGCGAACACCACGTTGTGCGTGATGCGGCCGTCCGTGACGGTGAAGACCTGCAGAGTGTGCAGCCGGCACCCGCCACCTGGCTCCGGCGCATACGCGGCAAGCGCGGGCTGCCCGTTGGCGGTGACCTCTCGCATGCCCCAACCCACGCCACGCATCCGGAACACCCGCTCCAGGAACCGGCCATAGTCCCGGCTGCCGCGGTACCACAGAGGCACCGGGGGCATCTCCATCACCGCGTCGTCGGCCAGCAGCCGCACCAGCGCGGGTACATCGGCCGCCTCGAACGCTTGCATGTACCGCTGGATGACCGCCCGCACCTCTGGATCGTCCGGCTCGGTGACCGCACCGGCATCACGCACGTCGACGAGGGCGGCACGGGCGCGCTGCAACGCGCTGTTGACCGCCGCGACTGTGGTCCCCAAGTGCTCGGCGACCTCTGCGGCAGTGAACGCCAGCACCTCGCGCAGCACCAGCACCGCCCGCTGCCGCGCCGGCAGGACCTGCACCGCCGCCACCCACGCGAGCCGCAGATCGGCCCTGACCTCCACATCGAACCGTGCGTCGGGGAACGGCTGAAGCCAGGGCACATCGAGAGCCGGCATCAATGGCGCCTCGGGATTGTCGCTTGGCACCCCCAGCCCGGACGGCAGCGGACGCCGCCCGCGCCCCTCCAGTGCGGTCAGGCACACATTGGTCGCGATCCGGTACAGCCAGGTCCGCACCGACGCGCGCGCTGGATCGTACCGGTCACGGGCCTTCCAGGCACGCAGCAGCGTCTCCTGGACCAGGTCCTCGGCCTCGTGCACCGAACCCAGCATCCGGTAGCAAAACGCCACCAACTCACCCCGGTACCGCTCGAAGTCCACAGGGTCATCATGCTGCACGGGGCTTATGCCCCCGGAGAGGGGCCTCAGCGGGATCCGCCAAAGCTTCGCCAGCGCAGGCACCGTGCTCCGCCGGTCGAAGGCCCACGCCGAGGCTGGGTTGGCCGCCAACTGGATCAAGCACGACGACAGGTTCCACCTCATCGACCGGTCCAACTGGATGTTGACGCCTCACAGGTCCGCAGTGGCAGCCGCGCGTCGGCCGCGACCTCGCGCAGTTCCTCGAGGAACTGCGCCGGCCGCACGCGCAGTGTCGGGGGTGTCGCGAGGAAGCATTCGCGGCATCGGTCGAGCCAGCGGGGCCCGTGGTCCGGGTCGTGGAGCACGCCGCTGGTGCGGGACGGCTGGCCGCAGGCTGAGCAGGGCGGCTCCTGTTGCATCCGTGCCCGGGTCTGGGCGAAGCGGGGCGCGGCCGGGGCAGGGGAGAGGGGGGCCGGTTCAACGCCGATCCTGGGGGCGGGCTCCTCGTGGTTCATGTCAGCTCCGTGGGTGTCCTGTGCCACGGAACCTTGACCGTTTGCCGCTGAGGTTTGACCGATGGGCCGCGTGTGGAGGGTGTAGCCATGGACAATGAAGTGCCGCTGTTCGGCGGGCGCATCACCACGGGCGTGGTCAGGGTCGGGA
>NZ_BAABET010000016.1:0-101462 GCF_039540295.1 Streptomyces venetus | reverse complement strand
AGAGCGCCAACGCGTCCTCGCACACCTTCACGGCACGGCCCGCCTCGCCCAGGAAGCCCAGCGCGCACGCGAGTTCCACCCAGCCCCCAGAACCCGTCCCACGCCAATCCGACGCCCCGGCAACTGCCTCGCCCCCACGCCGCACGCCCGGAGCAGCGCCAGCCCCGCGCCCGTCCCCACGCCGCGCCCCGCTCCCCTCACCAGGACCCGCCCCGCGCCGGGCCGCCGCTCCAGCCTCAGAACCCGCTCCACGCCGAGCCACCGCCCCAGCCGCAGAACCCGCTCCACGCCGCCCGGCCGGCCCCGCGCCGGATCCACCGGCCCACCCACCCCCCGGCGCGGCGGCAGAGGGGTTCTCACCCCGGCGCGGGGCCACGGGACTTGAACCGGCACGGGCGCCCGGGCCGGAGGATGCGCGCCGTCCCACCGGAGCGGCGCGATCCACGGAAGCCGCCCTACGCCGCGCCATCGGGGCGGCGGCGGAGCCGGAACCACACCGTCCCGGCGACGGCGGCCAACCCGACGGCGGCGGCCCCGGCGACCGGCGTGAAGGCCTCGGTACGGGCGATGCCGCCGCCACCCGCCGGCGGGCCGCCGGCCGGGGTGATGGCGGTGGGTGTGGCCTTGGAGGCCGGGCAGTCGACCTGGAACACCTTGAACTTGCCCGCGCCGTGGGCCCGGTCGGTGAGCCAGGTCAGCTTGTACTGCCCGTTGGGCAGGTCGATGAGCGGAGAGCGGCCCGCGCCGGCCGCGTCGAGGGTGACGGAGCCGCTCTCGGCCGGAACCTCGGGCAGGGTCTGGATGGTCCAGTTGACCGTCTCGCCTCCCTCGAAGTCGAACGCGGCGAGGTAGAAGTCGCACACCTTGGGATCGTTGCGGCGATCACCGGCGGCCGTCTCGGCGGAGTGGATCTTGACGTCCCCGTTGTCCCCCGGTGCGGCGGCAGCGGGCACCCCGCTCAGGGTGGTCCCGGCGAGAGTGAGGGCAGCGAGGACGGCGTTGCGGGTGCCGGCACGGCGCGCGAGGGGTACGAGGGGCATGGACATATCCTCCAAGTCAGATGATTGTCATACAAACATCTCTTCACCTGACTATCTGTCACATGTCACCCGGAAACGCCGGAGCAGCGCCCACGACGCGTCAGATGTCGCTCTTCCGGCGCAACGGCATCCGACCCCGGCGGGGTTCGGTCTGCACTCCGCCCTCGCCCGGCGGCTCCACCTCGCCCGGCGGCTCCACCTCACCCGGCTGCTTCTCCTCGCCCGGCGCCTCTTCCGCGCCTGGTGCCTCCTGCGCACCCGGCGGCTCCTCCGGGCCCGGGACCCCTTCCACGCCCGGCACCCCCTCCGCGCCCGGCGCCTCCTCCTCGTCCGACCGTCCCTCCGCGCCCCGCTGCCCCGGCGACCGCACGGCGACCCCCGAGGAGACCAGCAGGAGCACCCCCAGCATCACGAACGGCGCCGCCACCCCCGCGACCCCGGCGATCAGCCCCGCCGCCGCGGGCGCCGCGACCTGGCCGAGCCGGTTGCCGGTCAGGCGCAGGGCCAGGGCCGTGGACCGGGCGTCGTCCGGAGCGGCCTGGACGACCGTCGTCATGGACAGCGGCTGCCCGACCCCGAGGCAGAAGCCGAGCAGGACCAGCACCACGCCGAGCGCCCACACCGGCACCGGCAGGGCGATGCCCGCGCAGAGCAGGGCGGCCAGCAGACAGGTCACCGTGAGCAGCAGGGTCCGGCCGAGCAGCCGCAGCAGGGGCGTCAGCACCAGGCGGCAGGCGATGGTGGCGGCCGCGCGCAGGCTGAGCAGGACGCCGATCACGGACGGCGCGATGCCCCGGTCCTCGCCGACCACCGGGAGGTAGGCCGTGAGGATGTCGGTCGCGGACAGCACGGCGAGGCTGACGAAGATGCCGGCCGGCACGCCCCGGGTGCGCAGGATGCCCCGGACGGGGACGCGGTCGCCCTTCCCGGCCCCTGACACGGATGCCGTACGGCGGTGCTCGATGCGCCAGAGCGAGGTGAACGCGACCGCCGCGACCCCGCCCGCCACGACCAGCGCGAGCGTGCTGGTGCCCGTCATGTCCTCGCCGCCGATCAGCGCACCCGCGGCCACGGGCCCGACCAGCTGGCCGAGCGCGGCCCCGATGGTGAAGTGACCGAAGTTGCGGTCCTGTTCGTGCGGCGCGGACTGACGGGCGACGAGGGACTGCGAGCCGATGACGAAGCAGAGGTGGCCGAGGCCCATCACCCCGCTCCACAGGGCCATCGCCCACAGGGAGCCGGCGACGCCGCTGAGCGCGCAGCCGCCGGCTATGAGGACCACTCCGAACGGCAGCAGCGGCGCGCAGCGTCCGTGGTCGGTACGGCGCCCCAGGGGGACGGCGGCGAACAGCGGCAGCAGCGCGTACACACCGGCGATCACACCGACCGCACGCTCGTCCGCACCCAGCGCGAGGGCCCGGTAGGAGACGGCGGGCCGGGCCATCGACACCGCCCCCTGCGCGAAGCTGAAGGCGATGACGAGGCGGAGCAGCCAGCCGCGGTTCCCACCGGGCCTCACGATGACGTTCTCCCTACGACAGTCTGGACTGCGGTCAGATGATTCCGAAGAGCATGCCGGCCCCGAGGATGACGAGGCAGGTGAGGGCGGCCCACTTCACCACGAACTTCGTGTGGTCGCCGAACTCCACCTTGGCCATGCCGACCAGGACGTAGACGGCCGGGACGAGCGGGCTGGACATGTGCAGCGGCTGGCCGACCAGCGAGGCGCGGGCCATCTCCACCGGGGAGACACCATGCGCGGCGCCCGCCTCGGCGAGGACGGGGAGGACACCGAAGTAGAAGCCGTCGTTCGACATGAAGTACGTCAGCGGCAGGCTCAGCACACCGGTCACGAGCGCCATGTGGGGGCCCATGCCCGCGGGGATGACGTCCACCATCCACTTGGCCATCTGGTCGACCATGCCGGTGCCCTGCAGGACGCCGGTGAAGACGGCGGCGGCGAAGACCATGCCGGCCACGTTCAGGACGTTGTCGGCGTGGGCGGCCAGGCGGGCCTTCTGGTCGGGGATGTTCGGGAAGTTCACGGTGAGGGCGAGCGCGGCGCCGAGCAGGAACAGTACCGGGATCGGCAGCCACTCCATGATCATGGCGGTGAGCAGGACGACCGTGAGCAGCGCGTTGAACCAGTAGAGCTTGGGGCGCAGGGTGGCCCGGTTCGGGTCGAGGCCCTGGAAGCCGTCGTCGTCGGAGCCCTCGGGGGTGTCCGTACCGGAGCCGGTACCGCCGGTGGCGGCCTCGCCGCCCGTGGCGCCCTTGCGCATGGAGACCTTGTCCTCGCCGGAGCCGCCGGCACCCACGAGGACCGTCTCGCTCTCCTTCTCCTCCTCCAGGACCTCGTCCAGCGTCAGCACGCCCAGCCGCCGGCGCTCACGCACGCCGAGGACGTAGGAGAGCCCGAAGACGAAGAGCAGGCCCACCAGGAGCGCCGGGATCATCGGGACGAAGATCTCGCTGGCGTCGAGCTTGAGCGCGGTCGCGGCACGGGCGGTCGGGCCGCCCCAGGGGAGGGTGTTCATCACGCCGTTGGCCATGGCGGCCACACCGGTCATCACGACCAGGCTCATCTTCAGGCGCTTGTACAGCGGGTACATCGCCGAGACGGTGATCATGAAGGTGGTGGAGCCGTCGCCGTCCAGCGACACGATCGCGGCCAGCAGAGCGGTACCCACGACGATCCGCATCGGGTCCGCTTTACAGAATTTGAGGATGCCGCGGACGATCGGGTCGAAGAGACCGACGTCGATCATCACACCGAAGTAGACGATCGCGAACATGAGCATCGCCGCGGTGGGGGCGAGGTCGGTCACGCCGTCGAGGACGTAGTCGCCGAGCTTGGCGCCCTTGCCGACGAACACGCAGAACAGCGCGGGAATCAGCACGAGCGCCGCGATCGGCGACATCTTCTTCATCATGATCAGGACCAGGAAGGTCGCGATCATGGCGAAGCCGAGGATGGTCAACATGAGTGGATTACCTAACGTTCGCCCTTGAACATCCCACCAGGGCCGGCGGTGTCCGAGACGTTAGGCGCCGTCAAGCAGCGTTAACAAGACGTTGACGTGCGAGCAATAAGCGCAAAACTGCTGGTCACAGCTTTGCTCAGGTCAGGGGCATGAGCTTTTCGGCCGCCGGGGCGCATTCGACGGGCACTCCGTTGAGGACCGCGTTGCCCGACAGCGGGTCGAGCAGCCGGCCGTCGAGGAGCTGGTTGACGTTGACGCCCGGGTCGGTCGAGGCGTGGCTGAGGCGGGTGCCGGGGCGGTCGTGGCCCCAGCCGTGCGGCAGGCTCACCACGCCCCGCCGGATGGCGTCGGTGACCTCGGCCGGTGCGGTCACCTCTCCCCCGGCGCCCTTCACCCGGACCGGCTCCCCGTCCCGTATGCCCAGCCGTTCGGCGTCCTCGGGGTGGAGGTGCAGGGTGCAGCGGTTGGAGCCGCCGGTGAGGGCGGGCACGTTGTGCATCCAGCTGTTGTTGGACCGCAGGTGCCGTCGGCCGACCAGGACGAGGCCCTCGGGGCGTGCGGCCAGGGCCGCGCGCAGGCGGGGCAGGTCGTCCGCGATCGGGCCGGGCAGCAGCTCCACCTTGCCGCTTTCGGTCTTCAGCGGCTGCGGGAGCCGGGACCGCAGTGGCCCGAGGTCGATGCCGTGCGGGTGCGCGAGCAGCTTCTCCAGGCCGAGTCCGTCGGGTCGTGCGCCGAAGCCGTCGCCGTAGGGGCCGAGTCGGAGCATCATGTCCAGCCGTCGCTCGGGGCCGTTGTCGCCGGTGAGCTGGGCGGCGAGTTCGCGGGGGTCGCGGCCGTGCACCGGCGAGTGCGGTTCCTTGACGGCCTTGCCGAGGGTCTGGTCGATGACCATCCGGTCGACGGCGTCGGGGTCCACCCCCTGCTTCCCCAAGCTCTCGGCTTCGCTCGAGCAGGGGAGACCCCAATCCGTCACGGCGAGGATCAACCGGGCCAGGATCTCCGTCTCCGCCATGCGCCCGGGTTCCAGCGGGACCGCGGGGCGCGTGTAGCGGACCTGGTTGCGGACGGCGAGGGTGTTGAAGGCGAAGTCGTGGTGGGGGCTCTGGGAGGGCGGGGGCGGGGGCAGGACGACGTCGGCGTGGCGCGAGGTCTCGTTGAGGTAGGGGTCGACGCTGACCATGAAGTCGAGCGAGTCGAGTGCCTTGTCGAGCCGGTCGCCGTCGGGCGCGGACAGCACGGGGTTGGCGGCGACGGCAAGGAGCGCGCGGACCGGCTCGCCCTCCTCGGTGGCGGTGTCGATCTCCTCGGCGAGGGCGGAGAGGGGGAGCTCGCCCTTGGCTTCCGGATGCCGGCTCACCCGGGAGTGCCAGCGCCCGAGGGCGAAGCCCCGGCCGGGGCCCGCGGGGCGTGGGGTCTTGTCGGTGGCGGCCTGCGGGAAGAGCGCGCCGCCGGGCCGGTCGAGGTTGCCGGTGAGGATGTTCAGGACGTCGACGAGCCAGCTGGCCAGGGTGCCGTGCGGGACGGTGCAGCTGCCGATGCGACCGTATACGGCGGCGGTGGGTGCGGCGGCGAGCTCGCGGGCGAGGGTGCGGATGACGTCGGCCTCGACGTCACAGGCCTCGGCGACGGCTTCCGGGGTGAACTCCCGCAGAGCCTCGGCCACTTCCTCGACGCCCTGGACGTGCGGGGTCGGCTCGACGAGGCCTTCGTCGTACAGCACCCGGGCCATGGCCGCCAGCAGCAGGGCGTCGGTGCCGGGCCGCACGGCGATGTGCCGGTCGGCGAGCTTCGCGGTGCGGGTGCGCCGCGGGTCGATCACGACGAGGGTGCCGCCCCGGGCCTTGAGCGCCTTGAGCCTGCCCGGGAAGTCCGGGGCGGTGCACAGACTGCCGTTGGACTCCAGCGGGTTGGCACCGATGAGGATCAGGTGGTCGGTGTGGTCGAGGTCGGGCACGGGGATGGCGTTCGCGTCGCCGTAGAGCAGTCCGCTGGAGACGTGCTTGGGCATCTGGTCGACCGTGGAGGCGGTGAAGACGCTGCGGGTGCCGAGCCCGGCGAGCAGCACCGGTGGGTAGAGGCCGCCGGCCATGGTGTGCACGTTGGGGTTGCCGAGGACGACGCCGACGGAGTGCGGTCCGTACCGCTCCACGACGGGCCGGATGCCTGCGGCGACAGCGTCGAAGGCCTCCTCCCAGGTGGCCTCGCGCAGCTCACCGTCCCGGCGCACGAGCGGGGTGCGCAGCCGGTCGGGGTCGGCGTCGACGGCCCCGAAGGAGGCACCCTTGGGGCAGATGAAGCCCTTGCTGAACACGTCGTCGCGGTCACCTCGGGCGTGGGTGACGCGTGTGCCCTCGATGGTGAGGGTCAGGCCGCAGGTGGCCTCGCACAAGGGACAGATACGCAGGGCGGTGCGGGACACGGGTCCTCCCGGGAGGCGGCGGCAGCGGTGACGCGCGGACGCGCCGAGCATACCGACCGGTATGCACGGAGGGGAGTCCCTGTCGGGCAGGAGGTCGGCCGCGTACCGGCCGGAGCCGTCAGTCGAGCACCCGGGCCAGATACGCCCGCAGCATCTCCCGCATCTCCTTGATGATCTTCTCGTCCCCTTCCGGCGCGACCCGGAACGCCAGGTGCACCAGGGTGTCGGCGGTCTCCACGGCGACGAGGAAGACCCGGCGCAGCTCGTCGTCGGGCTCGCGGTCTAGATAGCCGGAGAGGAGTTCGGTGAGCCGGTCGGCGACGCGGTGGTTGGGTTCGGTGCGGGCCCCGACCGGGATCTGGTTGCCGAAGTCGACGAGGGAGAAGCCGGGCGCGGAGCGCTTCATCTCCAGGTACTCGTCGAGCACGGCGTCCATGGCCAGGCGCCAGCCGCCCTCGCCGGCCGCCTCCAGACGCTCGGTGACGCGCGCGGAGTACCGCTCGAGGTTGCGCTGGCCCAGCGCGTCGACCATCTGGCGCTTGTTGCCGAAGAAGCGGTAGACCGAGCCGATGGGCACCCCGGCCCGCTGGGCGACGGCACGGGTGCTCAGCGCGTCGTAGCCGACCTCGTCGAGGAGGTCGGCACAGGCGTCGAGGATCCTGGTCAGGCGTTCGGCACTGCGCCGCTGCACGGGCGCACGACGGAGCGATGTCGCGTGGGGCACGGGCTTCATGATGCCTTTCCGGCGCGGTCCGGTGAACCTCGCCCCCTGGTCCGTGGCCGGTCGCCCGCCGTGTCCGGCGGCGTCCCGCGCCGGGCGTCCGCGCTCGGCACCGGGTCCGGGCCGGGCTTCGACGCGGTGATGTCGGCCGTGCTCTCCACGGGGGCGCCGTCCACCGCCCACACCGTGCCGTCGTCGGCGTAGAGACGGACGGTGACGTGGTGCGTGCCGCGCGGCACGAGCTCGTCGGCGAGACGGTGATCGCGGGCGCGGAGCCGGGCGACGAGGCGGCCGTCCACGTAGAGGTGCGCGACACCGCGCCCGGCCACCGGCCGGGCCGCCGCCCCGGCCGGGGAGAAGCGGAACCTCCGCACGGTCAGCCGTACGTCCCAGCCGCCGACCGCGTCGGGCTGCACCTCGATGCCCACGCCGGGGGCGTCCTTGCGCTCCACCTCACGGTAGGGGCGCCCCTCCTGGTCCCGGCCGTCCAGGACCCGGCCCACCGGCGTGGGCGACACCCCGTCCCCCGCGGCGCCACCGGAGCCACAGCCCGCGGTTCCGGCCAGGAGGGCACAGACCGCGAGCATGGCGAGAAACCCCCGTGTGCACGACATGCCGGGGAGCGTAGAACACACGTCCGGCACGGCGGATCGTCCTGGAGTCGGGTTCCGCATCGTCCGTCGAGAGGAGGGCGCGCGGGCCCGCGCGTCCCCCTTGCGTCGGGGAAATCGCAATCCTACGGTGTTACATAGGAATCGAACCCGAGGGAGCAGCGATCATGGGCGATGGGGGTACCTCCCGCGCGAGCGAGGTCGAGCGTGAGGGAGCACGGAAGACCGCCGAAGGGCTGACCTACCTCTCCGGCTTCGGCAACGAGCACAGCTCCGAGGCCGTCCCGGGCGCGCTGCCCGAGGGCCGCAACTCGCCCCAGCGAGCCCCGCTCGGGCTGTACGCGGAACAGCTGAGCGGTACGGCGTTCACCGAGCCGCGGGCCCACAACCGCCGCTCCTGGCTGTACCGGATCCGCCCGTCGGCGGCCCACCCGGCGTTCACCCGCATCCACAACGGCACGGTCCGCACCGCTCCTTTCACCCAGACCGTGCCCGACCCCAACCGCCTGCGCTGGAACCCCCTGCCGGACCCGGCACCCGAGACCGACTTCCTGGCCGGCCTGTGGACCCTCGGCGGCAACGGGGACGCCACCCAGCGCACCGGCATCGCCGTGCACCTGTACGCGGCCAACGCCTCGATGGACCGGGTGTTCAGCGACGCCGACGGCGAGCTGCTGATCGTCCCGGAGCGCGGCGGGCTGCTGCTCCGCACGGAGTTCGGCCTGCTCCATGTGGAGCCGGGCCATGTGGCGCTCGTCCCGCGTGGGGTCCGCTTCCGTGTGGAGCTCCTCGACGAGTCCGCCCGCGGTTATGTGTGCGAGAACTACGGCGCACCCTTCCGGCTCCCCGATCTGGGCCCGATCGGCGCCAACGGGCTCGCCAACCCCCGGGATTTCCGCGCCCCGGTCGCGGCGTACGAGGACGTCGAGGGCCCGGTGGAGGTGGTGAACAAGTTCTGCGGCAACCTGTGGGCGGCCACGTACGACCACTCACCGCTCGATGTCGTCGCCTGGCACGGCAACCATGTGCCGTACGTCTACGACCTGCGCCGTTTCAATGTGCTCGGCACCATCACCTACGACCACCCGGATCCGTCGATCTTCACGGTACTGACGTCTCCGTCGGACACCCCGGGCCTGGCCGGCGCGGACTTCGTGGTGTTCGCGCCGCGCTGGCTGGTGGGCGAGGACACCTTCCGGCCGCCCTACTTCCACCGGAACGTGATGAGTGAGTACATGGGCCTGATCGAGGGTGCGTACGACGCGAAGGCGGAGGGTTTCGTGCCGGGCGGCGGCTCGCTGCACAACATGATGTCGGCGCACGGCCCCGACCGGGAGACGTTCGACCGCGCGAGCTCCGCCGAGCTGAAGCCGCAGAAGATCGACGACGGCCTGGCGTTCATGTTCGAGACCCGCTGGCCGCTGACCCTCACCCCGCACGCGGCCCGGGCGGAACACCTGCAACAGCGCTACGACGACGTCTGGCAGGGCATGGAGCGGCACTTCAGCCCCTTGCACTGATCATTTCCTACCGGTACGGATGGCCCGTGACCTCCTTCGCCCCGGACTCGATCGTCCTGAACCGCAAGCTGCCGCTCTGGTACCAGGTGTCGCAGTCCCTGCGCGCCTCGATCCTCGGCCGCTCGCCGCGGGACCCGCTGCGCCTGCCCACCGAGGAGCAGCTGGCCGGGCACTACGGGGTGAGCGTGCTGACCATGCGGCAGGCGCTGAAGGAGCTGGAGGACGAGGGGCTGATCACGCGCCACCGGCGCCGCGGCACCTTCATCGAGCCGCACGCGCGCCGGGGTTCCCCGGTCCGGCTGCTCGGCTCGGTGGACGCGATCGTGGCCCAGCAGTCCGGCATGACGACCGAACTGCTGGACCACGGCACCGCCCCCGTGCCGGGCGAACTGGCCGAGTTCTTCCCGGACGTGCCGGAGGTCTCGACGTACCACCGGCTGCGGAGCGACGAGAAGACGGGTGAGCCGACGAACCACGCCCGCAACTACGTGCGTCCCGAACTGGCCGCGCGGATCGACCTGGACGATCTGGTGCGGTGGCCGATGACCAAGGTGCTGCGGGACGTCGTCGGGGCGGACATCAGCCGCATCACGGACACCGTGGAGGCCCGGCTGGCCGACCCGGAGACCGCGAAGCTGCTCCAAGTACCGCTGTTGAGCCCGATCCTGCACTACACGGGCGTGACCTACGACCCGGCGGGACGGCCCCTGGACGTGGCCGTCATCCAGTACCGGGGGGACCGCTTCTCCTTCACGGTGACGCTGGACGCCACCTGACCCGCGGGCCGGAGCCACACATTACGATGCCCAGCGTGACGCACGACGACGCTCCGCTGCTGGCGGACCTCATGCCGTGGTCCGTCGCACCGCCGCGACTCGGCCGGGGGTGGCCGGCGGGCCCCGACCCGGCGTCCCTGAAGGCCCGGTGGGACGCCTTGGTGAAGGCCGAGGGCCCCGATCGCGAGACCCTGTTCGAGCCGAGCCGTTCGCGCACCCTGCACTCGGCGGTCGGCCAGTTGCCCGGCCGGGCGGGCGGTACGGAGAAGCTGGTCCGCGCCTCGGGGCCGTGCCCGGAGCCGGTGCGGGTGCTGCTCGCGCCCTTCGACGAGCAGTGGCTGATCCCCGACCAGCGGCTGATCGACGCGGCCCGGCCGGAGCTGTGGCGGGTGGCGGACGAGCGGCAGGTCTTCCTGGTGGAGACGCCCGAATCGCTCGTCGTCACATCGCTGCTGCCGTTGCTCCGCCCCGGCCGCGTCCGCCCGCTGTTCCGGCGCCCGGGCGGCCTGGAGCCCAACCTGGCCCCCGGTCTGCTGGAGCTCCTGCACACGCGCCTGGGCAGCGCCCCCACACCGCTGGACGTGCTGGCCTGGATCACCGCCACGGCCCGACCGGACCTCACCGTCCCGCTCACGGGCGACGCCGGCGCGTGGGCTCGGGGCGTGGAGCGGGGCCACCGGCTGCTGTGGCTGATGCGCCGCGACGGTGAGCGGCCGAAGCTCCCCGGCGGCCGCCGCCCCTACGTCCGCGCTCCCCTGCCCTCCCGGCCCGTGGCCCTGCGCTACGACCGGGACGAGGAGTCCCTGCTGCTGGACGAGGGCCGCATCTCCCCCGTGCCACCGGAGGCCTGGGACTTCGAGGTGGGCGGAGTCCGCGTCCTGGAACAGTGGTTCGCGGCACGGGTCCCTGACCCCGAGCCGGGCACCCTCGCGGCGATCCGCCCCGCCACCTGGCCGCAAGCCTGGACGTCGGAACTCCTGGAGCTGATCACCGTCCTGGCCCTGCTGGCCGAAGACCGGCCCGAGCGGGACGAGCCCGAGCGGGACGAGTCAGCGCCCCCCGACCCCGTCACGGCGACCGAGCTGCGCGAGGCGGGCGTCCTCCCCGCCCCGGCGTCGGCCCGCCGCCCGGCCTCGGTCCTCGACGGCCCCGAGGAGGGCCCGGAGGGGCAACTCGCGCTGCTTTAGGCCCTGCCGGCCTGGCGCAGGCCGGGGTCGAAGGCGCCCAGTGCGTTCGAGTGCCCGTCTGAACACACGGGCCAGGCAATGCTCCAGGAGCGCAGGGTGTGGGGGCTGAAGCTGTTGCTGCTGACGCACCCGTGCCCGACGGGGCGGCCTGGCCGGTGGCCCACCCCGTGGCGGGGTCACTGCTGTGGTGCGCCGTGCTGCTCGGGATCTTCGTACCGCTGGCCGTGCGCCGCTACGCGCACGGGGAGCGAGATGAGCGGGCCCCCGGTCGCTGCCGGGCGGGGATGAGGCACCGACAGGGGGCGTGCCGCGCTCGGGAACACACCTGGCGCCGCTGCGTGCCGCGGGGATGACGGACGACGAGTGCGCAGCGCTGCACCAGGACGGTGTGACCGCCCGAGCGCGGGCCCCTACCTGCCGCCGAACAGCGAACGACGCAGCCGGCGCAGCGGCGCGAAGAGCGAGACGCGGCGCACGCGCGCGCCCCTGCCGTTGCGGTCGTGCGGCTGACGCGCGGTCAGTTCACGCATCAGCGAGGTCGCCTCGACCGTCTCCCGCTGAGGGACCGCGGGTCCTCCCAGCACCGAGAGGTGGCGGTCAAGGCGCGAACTGCTCGCGCTGCTTCCGCAGGTGATCGCAGGGACCCTGGCCCTGCTGCGCACTGTTATCTGTTCCATGTCACTCCCCACCCGTACGAGTCCACCCGGCCCGGGCAGGTTAACCCTATCGCCCCGGCCGGGCACACGTGTATCGCGGTCACAGGATTCACCTTCCCCATAAGGGGGTTGACGATGTATCTCCGATTACTCTCCGAATCCAACAGATTTCAGGGCGAGTTGGACGATGGGCTGGGTGGTGGGCTGCGGCGAGCCGCCGGCGGGCTCGACGGTCACGGCCAGTGACGTCGCCGAGGCGCCGAGACCCGTCGCGACCAGGGGCGTGTCGCCCGCGAAGAGCCCCAGGGAGCGTGGTTGCGCGCCCGGGCGCATGAGCCACAACTGGTGCACGCGGCCGCCCGACGGGGCGCCGTATCCGCCGAGGGTGACGACGGCGTTCCCCTCCGTGGCGGAAGCGATCACTCCGATCGTCCGGCCTCTGGCGTCCCGGCCGCTGCTCGCGCGCGCGTCCGGGGCGGACAGAACGTGGGCGATCTCACGTGACCGATCTTGCTCGGCGGTCAGCCGGTCCTGGGTCCGGTTCGCCTGTACGGCGAACAGTGACGCGACGACGAGGGCCGCGGCGGCGGTGGCCGTCGCGAAGGGCACGAACAGCGGGATCCGGCGCCGCTGCCGTTGCCGCGGCGGCGGCTGGGTGCCCCACACGTGCGGCGGCAACTGCGTCGCCCGCGCGCGGGACGGTTCGCGCACGCTCTCCTGCGGTACCGGGTCCTGCGGCGTGGCCCGTACGGCGGCCATGACCCGGTCGCGCATCGCGGCCGGGGCCGGGGCGGCCGTGGACCAGGCCAGCCGGACGGCGTCCTCGGACAGGGCGCGCACCTCCGCGGCGCAGCGGTCGCAGTCCCGCAGGTGCTTCTCGAAGCGGACCCGCTCCGGGGGCCCGAGGGCGTCGAGCGCGTAGGGCGCGGCGAGCGAGTGCAGGTCCTCGCGGCGGAAGAGGCTCATGCCACGCCTCCCAGGCACTCGCGCATCCGGGTCAGCCCGTCACGCATCCGGGTCTTGACGGTCCCCAGCGGCAGGGAGAGCTGCTCGGCCACCTCACGGTAGGTGTAGCCCTCGTAGTAGGCGAGGGTGACCGACTGGCGCTGGAGGACCGTGAGCCGGTCCAGGCAGCGGCGCACCCACTCGCGTTCCAGGCCGGCCTCGACCTCCTCGGTGACGTGGTCGAAGGCGGGCTGGTTCGCGCGGAGCGCCTCGCGCTGCTCGCGCTCGCCGGCCGCGCGGGCGCTGCGCACCCGGTCGACGGCGCGGCGGTGGGCGAGGGTGAGGATCCAGGACATCGCGCTGCCCCGTCCCGGGTCGAACTTCGCGGCCGAACGCCACAGTTCGAGCAGCACCTCCTGAGCCACCTCCTCCGACTGGGCCGGGTCGCGCACCACACGCCGTACGAGTCCGAAGACCGGGCCGGACACCAGCCCGTACAACTCCTCGAAGGCCTTCTGGTTCCCGCCCGCCACGAGCAGCAGCAGCTCGTCCGCCTCCACTCGGTCCCCCTCTCCAAGGCCGCATGGGGCCTGTCCCCTCACACGAGGCATTCGCAACGCACACACCTCCGGATGGGGTTACGGATCAGCGCGCCGAAAACGCGGGTCGCCGACGATGAAACAACTTTTCAGATCCGCCGTAAGAACGTTTGAGATTCGACCAATCCGCTCTGCCGACCACTCCGAATGGCGTGTGTCAGGCAAGTTGGCACCGAGGACGGACGGCATGACACCTACCTTCAGGACCGGCGCGGGGCGCCGGAGCATCGCGACCGTGATCTGTGGTGCGCTGGCCGCCGGCGGGCTCGCCGCCGCCGGCGTGACCGCGCTGGCACCTGAGGAGGCCTCCGCCTCCAGCCACCGGGAAGCCCCGCTGATCTCGGGGACCCCGCAGTACGACAACACCGACGTGTACGCGTTCGTCAGCCCGGACAAGCCGGACACGACGACCATCATCGCCAACTGGATCCCGATGGAGGACCCGGCCGGCGGGCCCAACTTCTTCACGTTCGCCGAGGACGCGCAGTACGACCTGCGCATCGACAGCGACGGTGACGCGCAGGAGGACCTGCTCTTCCGGTACACGTTCAAGACGCACACGAAGAACGACAAGACGTTCCTCTACAACACGGGTCCGGTCGAGAGCCTCGACGACCCCGACCTCAACATCACGCAGACCTACGACCTCGAGCTGATCAAGCTGAAGCACCTGAAGGCCGTGTCGAAGACCAAGGTCGCCGACGACGTGCCGGTGGCGCCGTCGAACGTCGGCAAGGCGTCGATGCCGGACTACAACACCCTGCGCAAGCAGGCGGTCCACAAGCTCGCCGGGGGCGCCCAGACGTTCGCCGGGCAGGCCGACGACCCCTTCTTCCTGGACCTGCGCGTCTTCGACCTGCTGTACGGCGGGAACCTGTCCGAGGTCGGCAACGACACCCTCAAGGGCTACAACGTCAACTCGATCGCCCTCCAGGTCCCGAACAGCTTCCTCACCGAGTCGCACGAGCAGCCGGTCGTCGGTGTCTGGTCGACGACGCAGCGCAAGAACGCCCAGGGCTACTACGCGCAGGTCTCGCGCCTCGGCAACCCGCTGGTGAACGAGGTCGTCAACCCGCTGAAGGACAAGGACAAGTTCAACGCGTCCGCGCCGCGTGACGACGCCCAGTTCCTGGAGAACGTCACCAACCCGGAGCTGCCCAAGCTCATCGAGGCGATCTACAAGATCCCGGCGCCCGACGAGCCGCGCAACGACCTGGTCGACGTGTTCCTGAAGGGCGTCAAGGATCTCAACCAGCCGCCGCACGTGACGCCGTCGGAGCAGCTGCGCCTCAACACCTCCATCAAGCCGGCCGCCAAGCCCAAGCGGCTCGGTGTCCTGGACGGTGACAACGCGGGCTTCCCGAACGGCCGTCGCCTCACCGACGACGTGATCGACGCGTCGCTCCAGGTCGTCGAGGGTGAGCTGCTGGGCGCGAAGAACGACCTCGGTGACGCGGTCAACGAGAACGACAAGAAGTTCGGCAAGTCCTTCCCGTACCTCGCCAACCCGACCGAGGGGTCGCGCGGCCCGCTCGCCAAGGGCGTGGACGGTGGCAACGACGTCCGCAGCCAGCTGGGCGACGCGCTCCAGCCGGCCGCCGCGCAGGGCTCCGACGACATGCGCCTGATCGCCGCGTCCGCCGGGGCCGGGGCGGGCGGCATCGTCCTGATCGGCGCGGCCCTGATGTGGTGGCGCCGGATGCGGAACCGGGCGTACTGACCCGCTCCCGCTCCCACCTACTGGCGCGGCCCGTTCCCCACCATCCCCCACGGCACGGGCCGCGCCTTCGACTCCCGCAGTTCCGCACCCGCACTTGCACAGCCGACTGAGGAGAGGCCATGCCTCCGCGTACGACGGACAGCTCACCGGAGAGGCGCGACACCGACCGCCCCCACCCGGACCAGGAGCCGGGCCGGGAGCGGTCCGTACCGGACCCCGAGGCGGGTGCGGGCACGGGGGCGCGGGTGGGGCAGGCTCCGCACTCGACCGAAGATCCGGACACCGGGCAGGGTGGAGGCTCGGCTGACGGTGCGACAGGGAGTGGTGGCGCTCCCTCGGACGACACCGCCGATACCGCCGACACCGGCGACCCCGGCGTCGACCGGCGCGTCGCCGCCGTGCGGCGTGCCGCCGAGGGTGGGCGGCGGTGGCGGACTGCCCAACTGGCGGGGTGTGCCGCGCTGCTGGCCGTCGCGCTGACCGGTGGGGCCGTTGCCTTCGGGGGTGCAGGAGGCGGGACCACGGGGACCGGTGTCGATACCGTGTCGGCGGCCGGGGCCCTGACGCCCGGCGCGCTGGCCCGCGGCGATCTCGACTCGGGGATCGTGTCCCTGCAGAAGCATCTCCGGACCCAGCCCAGGGACTTCGGCAGTTGGGCCACGCTCGGGGTCGCCTACGTCGAGCAGGCCCGAACGAAGGGCGATCCCTCGCGGTACCCGCAGGCCGAACGCGCACTGAAGCGGTCCCTGGAACTGGAGCCGGACAACGACCAGGCCCTGGCCGGCCGGGCCGCCCTCGCCGCCGCGCGGCACGACTTCACCGGCGCCCTGAAGCACGCCGACCGGGCGCTGAAGCAGAACCCGTACAACGAGCGCGCCCTGTGCAGCCGGGTCGACGCGCTCGTCGAGCTCGGGCGGTACGACGACGCCGCCGAGGCCGCGCGGACCGCCGACGACCGGAGGCCCGGCGTCCCCGTCTTCACGCGGTACGCCTACGTGCACGAGCTGCGCGGCGACGTCCGCACCGCGCGTGCCGTCCTGGAACGCGCCCTGAGCCAGGCCGACTCCCCCGCCGACGTCGCGTACGTCGCCACCGCCCTCGGCCAGCTCGCCTGGAACCAGGGCGAGTACAAGACAGCCCTCGGCCACTACGCCCGTGCCCTCGCCGCCGACGAGGAGTACCTCCCGGCCCTGGAGGGCCGTGCCCGCGCCCAGGCCGCGAGCGGCGACCGGACGGCCGCCGTCGAGGGCCTTGAGCGGGTCGTCGCCCGCTTCCCGCTGCCCGGCCCGCTCGTCGCCCTCGGCGAGCTGTACGAGGACCGCGGCGCCGACGGCGACCGGGCGAAGGCCGGCGACCAGTACGCCCTCGTCGACGCCTGGACGGCCCTCGCCCGCGCGGGCGGTGTCAACGCCGACCTCGACACGGCCATGGCCGCCGCCGACCACGGCGACAAGAAGGAGGCCCTGCGCGCCGCCCGTGCCGAGTGGAACCGCCGGCACAGTGTGCACACCGCCGACGCCCTCGCCTGGGCCCTGCACGTCAACGGCCGCGACGAGGAGGCCCTGCCGTACGCCCGCCGGGCCACGGCCACCGGCTACCGCAACGCGGCCTTCCTCTACCACCGCGGCGTCATCGAGCGTGCCACCGGCGACGACCGCGAGGCGCGCACCCACCTGAAGGCCGCCCTGGAACTGAACTCCGGCTTCTCGCCCCTGGGCGCCCGCGAGGCCCGTACCGCGCTCAAGGACCTGGAGGGCACCCGGTGACCCTGCGCCGACTGTTCGCCTCCGGCGCCGCCGTCCTGACGGCCGCCTGCGCGATCGTCCTCGTGCCCGCCGGCTCGGCGAGCGCCCACCCGTTGGGCAACTTCACCGTCAACCGCTACGACGGCCTGGTCGCCGCTCCCGGCGAACTCCGCGTCCACCACGTGGAGGACCTCGCCGAGATCCCGGCCACCCAGGCCGGGCCGGACATCGAGCGGCTGGGCATCGCCATGTGGGCCCGTGAGCGGTGTGCCACCGCCGCCACGGACAGCAAGGTCACCGTCGACGGCCGTACCGCCGTCCTCACCGCCGAGCGCAGCCACGCGCGCGTGCGGCCCGGGCAGGCCGGTCTCGACACCCTCCGTGTGGAGTGCGAACTGACCGCTCCGCTCCCCTCGGACGAGGAGACCGTGGCCCTCGGCTTCCGGGGCGCCGGTGCCTCCTCCGGCCCGGGCTGGCGGGAGATCACGGCGCGCGGCGACCGTATGACGCTCGCCGCGTCGGACGTACCGGAGAAGTCGGTGTCGGCCGAACTGACCCGCTATCCCGAGGAGCTGCTCTCCTCACCGGCCGACACCGCGGCCGCCGCCCTGCGCGTGCGCCCCGGTGGCCCGGCCCTGGCGGAGAAGGAGTCGGACGCCCCCGCCGCCTCCGTGCTCCCCCGCGGCGCCGACCGCTGGACGCGCGCCCTGGACGACCTGGTCGCCCGGCACGACCTCACTGTCGGCTTCGCCGCGCTGGCCCTCCTCATCGCCGTCGTCCTCGGCGCGATGCACGCGCTCGCCCCGGGCCACGGCAAGACCATCATGGCGGCGACCGCGGCGGCCCGGGGCGGTCAGGCCCGGATGAAGGACGTCCTGCCCATGGCCGCCTCGGTGACGATCACCCACACGCTGGGCGTGGTCGCCCTGGGCCTGCTGGTCACCGCCGGCTCGGCGGCGGCCCCCTCGGTGATCGCCTGGCTCGGCGTCGCCAGCGGCATCCTGGTGACCCTGGCGGGCGCGAGCCTGCTCCGCCGCGCCCTGCGCAACCGCGCGCACACCCACGGACACGGGCACGGACACACGCACGGGCACTCCCACGGCGGCCACACGCACACCCACGACGACGACAGCCCCAGCCACAGCCACGCGCCCGACCATGACCACAAGCACGACCACGACCACAAGCACGACCATGACCACAAGCACGACCACAGCCACCACCCGCACGACCACGCCCACCCGCACTCCCACCCCCACACGATCGAGCACACCCACGGCGGCTCCACCCACTCCCATCCCGTCGCCCCCACCCTCCGCGGCACGATCCTCATGGGCTTCGCGGGCGGTCTCGTGCCCAGCCCGTCCGCCGTCGTCGTGCTGGTCGGCGCCGCCGCCCTCGGGCAGGCCTGGTTCGGTCTGCTGCTCGTCGTCGCCTACGGCGTCGGGCTGGCGCTCACCCTGACCGCCGCCGGGTACGCCGTCGTCAAGGCGGGCAGCGGGATGACCCGGCTCCTGGGCCGGCGCCCCCGCTGGACCGCCGGCCCGATGGCGGCCCTGGTGCGCCGGACCGCCCCGCTGGGGTCGGCCTTCGCCGTGGTGGTGCTCGGTGCCGGACTGGTGTTCAAGGGGGCGGCATCGGCACTGGGCTGAGTTACTTTCGAGAGAAGGCCGTGGGAATGGGACGTCGTGAGGAATTCCTGCCTCATGGGGAAAAGAGACCTCGTGGAGAGTTCGCCCGGCTGCGAATGGGGGCGCCGTGTCCGAAGAACCGGGCCATGAGCGTGTGATCGCGGGCCGCTACCGGCTCCTGGCACCGCTCGGCGAGGGCGGTATGGGGACGGTGTGGCGCGCCCGCGACGAGTTGCTGCACCGCGAGGTCGCCGTCAAGGAGGTGCGTGCCCCGGCGGGGCTGGGAACCGACGACGTGCAGCGGATGTACGCCCGGCTGGAGCGGGAGGCGTGGGCGGCGGCCCGGGTCGCCAACCGGAACGTGGTCACGGTGTACGACGTGGCGACGGACGACGGCCGGCCGTGGATCGTCATGGAACTGGTCCGGGGGCTGTCCCTGGCCGAGGTCCTGGACTCCGAGGGCCCGATGCCCCCGCAGCGTGCCGCGCACATCGGCGCCGAGGTGCTGGCCGCGCTGCGCGCCGCGCACGAGGCCGGGGTGCTGCACCGGGACGTGAAACCGGCCAACGTGCTGATCGCGAACGACGGCCGGATCGTGCTCACCGACTTCGGGATCGCCATGGTCGAGGGCAGCTCCGCGCTGACCATGACCGGGGAGGTCATCGGTTCGCCCGAGTTCCTCGCGCCGGAGCGGGCGCTCGGCCGCACGCCCGGCCCGGAGTCCGACCTGTGGTCGCTCGGTGTGCTGCTGTACGCGGCGGTCGAGGGCTACTCCCCCTTCCGTCACGACACCCCGCTGAGCACGCTGCGCGCGATCGTCGACGAGGAGCTGCCGCCGCCACAGCGGGCCGGTCCGCTGGCGCCTGTCATCGAGGGGCTGCTGCGCAAGGATCCGGCGCAGCGGCTGCCGGCCGAGCGGGCCGAGCAGGATCTGCGGGTCGTCGGCGCGGGCGGCTCGCCGCGCGCCGACTCCCCGCGGGCAGTCCCCTTCCCGCCGACGGTCGCGGGCCACCCCGAGCCCTCCCCCACGCCACCGATGCCGTTCCCGGGCGGGCCGGCACCGGCCGGCTCGGGTACGACGACGGCCACCCGTCCGGAACGCGACCGCCGGGCCGGACGGGTGCTGGTCGCGGGCGTGGCCGTGCTGGCCCTCGCGGTGGGCGGGCTGACGTACGCGTTGCTGAACCGCGGCGACGGCGGCGGGGACTCCGGAAACACCGACCGGGGCGGCGGGCTGACCACGCCGGCCGCGACCGGTACCCCGTCGCGGAACACCGAAAGCGAGAAGTCCAGCCCTTCCCCGACGCCGAGCGAGACCGAGAGCGAGAAGAGCTCTCCGCCGCCGCAGTCGGTGCGGGTGTCCCTGGAGGGCAGGCGGACGGACTACGCGGGCGAGTGTCCGCCGCCGAGCGCCCGGGCGCCCCGGTTCACGGCGACGTTCACGGTGGGCCGGCTGCCGGCCGAGGTGCGCTACCGCTGGGTCTCAAAGGACGGCTCGCTGACCGACCGGAGCTGGAAGACGTTGTCCTTCCCGGAGGGCGGCGGGCGTTCGAAGCAGGACACGGTGACCCTGACGACGAACGCGAAGACCGGGACGTTCGAGAACCAGATCAGCGTCGAGGTGCGGGAGCCGGTGCGCACGACGTCCGAGCCGGTGTCGTTCTCGGTGACGTGTGAGACGGAGACCCCGCCGGACGGGGCCTCCCCTTCTCCCTCTGACACGGATTCGGACACGGACTCCGGCTGAGCGGTCAGTCGTTGGCGTTGAACACGGGCAGATAGCCGCCGGACTGGCCGGGGGCCTTCGGGTGGTACGACTCGCCGATGTTGAGCCAGTTGACGCTGTGCAGCCAGGAGTCGCCGGAGCAGATCTCGTGGCCGGAGAAGGCGGTGCGGACGTCACCGAAGACGAATCCGTGGTCGGCGGCGCGCTTGGCGATGGCGGTGTTCAGGTGGTCGGAGGCGTCGTTGATGGCCTTGCGCTTGGTCTCGGACAGGCCGAGGCAGGCGGTGCCGAGCTGGTAGAAGCGGGGATAGCCGAGCACCACGACGCGGGCGCCGGGTGCCTTGGAGCGGATCGACGAGTAGACGCTGTCGAGCTTGCCGGGCAGCGTGGAGTCGACGTACGAGCGGGCGGTGTTGATGCGGGAGACACAGGCGCTGTCCGACTGGGTCACGCAGGTCGTCATGACGTCGGAGAATCCCGCGTCGTTGCCGCCGACGCTGACGGAGACGAGGGTGGTGGCGCTGCTCAACGGGCCGAGCTGACCGGACAGAACGTCACCCGTTCGGGCGCCCGAGCAGGCCGTGAAGTCGAACGTCGAGGGTGAGTGGGCGGTGGCCCAGAGGTAGGGGAAGGCCTTCGTGCTGCGCTTGCAGTCGCCACTGGAGCTGATGTAACTGCCGGCCCCCACTCCGGAGGAGTAGGAGTCACCGAGCGCCACATAGCCGCCAGTTGCGGCGAGTGAGGACGCCTGCGCCGTCGCCGCCCCGGTGAGGGCGGTGCCGACGGCGAGGAGGAGTGAGCTCACGAAGACGACAAGTCGGGAACGTCTCATGGAACCTCCTTTAGCAGGATCTCTGCCTTAACCGTGGTAGCAGCTACGCGTGTTGACAGGAAGTGTCCATGCCAAGTCTTTTCGGCCCTTTTCACGGCACGTGGCGCGTTCACCACGCCTCTTGTCACGCAACCGACCTCGCTTGTTGCGTGACCATGACAAATTTGTTGACGGGCGCTCAACTCCCTTGTTCTACGCCGGTAGATGGTCGACGCTTTACTCCGGCCGGGAGCGGAACGCGACGCTCCCGGTCCGTGTGCGCGAGCACGCGCACACCCCCCACATGACGCGCGCCCCACCCAGGCGCGCGCCGCCTAGAGGAGGACTCCCTCGTAATGGCACAACTGCGCAGCAAGAGACTCGGGTTCGCCGCGATCACCCTCTCGGCGACCGCCGCCCTCGTGGGCGGGCTCACCACCCTCCCCGCCCAGGCCGCTCCCGCCGAGGGCCGGGTGCTCGCCGCGGACTCACCGACCGCCGTCAAGGACAGCTACATCGTCACGCTCAAGCAGAGCGCGGGCCTGAGGGCGTCCTCGGCCGCCGGCAAGGGCCTCGTGAAGGAGTACGGAGGCACCGTCGAGAAGACCTTCGGCAAGGCGCTGAACGGCTACTCGGCCGCCCTCTCCGCCACCGAGGCCAGGCGGCTCGCCGCCGACCCGGCGGTGGCCTCCGTAGAGCAGAACCAGCGCGTCCGGCTGGCCGCCACCCAGACCAACGCCCCTTGGGGCCTGGACCGCGTCGACCAGTCCTCGCTCCCGCTCTCGGGCACCTACACCTACCCGGACAGCGCGGGCAGCGGGGTGACAGTCTACGTCATCGACACCGGGGTGCGCATCACCCACCAGCAGATCAGCGGCCGGGCCGCGCACGGCTACGACGCCGTCGACGGCGACAACGACGCCTCCGACGGCAACGGCCACGGCACCCACGTGGCCACCACGATCGCGGGCTCGACCTACGGCGTCGCCAAGAAGGCGAAGATCGTGGGCGTGCGGGTGCTGAACAACAGTGGCTCCGGCACCACGGCCGGTGTGATCGCGGGCATCGACTGGGTGACGCGGAACCACTCCGGCCCCTCGGTCGCCAACATGTCGCTCGGCGGCGGCGCCTCGGCCTCGCTGGACACGGCGGTCCGCAACTCCATAGCCAGCGGCGTCACGTACGCCGTCGCGGCGGGCAACAGCAGCACCACCGCCTCCTCGTCCTCCCCGGCCCGGGTCGCCGAGGCGATCACGGTCGGCGCCACCACCAGCACGGACGCCAAGGCGAGCTACTCCAACTACGGCTCGGCCCTGGACATCTTCGCGCCCGGCTCCTCCATCACGGCCGGCTGGAACACCAGCGACACCGCGACCAACACCATCTCCGGCACCTCGATGGCGACCCCGCACGTCGCGGGCGCGGCGGCGGTCTACCTGGCGGGCCACACCTCGTCCACCCCGGCCCAGGTCGCCGCGGCCCTGGTGAACGGCGCCGCCACCGGCAAGGTCACCAGCGCGGGTTCGGGCTCGCCGAACCGACTGCTCCAGATCGTGCAGTGACAGCAGACCCGCACCCCTGAACAAGCGTTCCCCGGAGGCCCCGATCGCCTCCGGGGAACGACTCGTTATACGACCGGAACCTTCAACCTGCGCCCCAAAACTCGCATACGGCAACGACAAAACCAACAAAAACGTGAGCGGCCGTTCCAGGTCTTGCCATACGGGTTCAATCGTCAATACCGTCATACATCTCACCCGCATCGGTCCGTCAGTACGCGGCTCCAGGGGAGGGCTCAGGACCGCGACGAACCGGCGCGGGGCGCGGTAGGGGGGTGCCGTGCTCGGTGACCGCATGTGGTGACCGGGCCGTGCCGCGCGGTCGGCTGCCGTTTTTCGCGGCCGGCCAGCTTTGCCAGCTCACCCGGCGTGCCCGAAGATCCATCTCGGCGTGCCACGGGTGAGAACCCCCCTTTCGAACCGGACTGGATCCGGACTGCCCTGGGGGGGCGGTCCACCGGACGAGAGGGACCAGACTCATGAGCTCAGTCCTGCAGCCGGCCGCGACGGAGCAGCATCCGCCGACTGCCGCCAAGTACCGACCCGTCTCCTCTCACCTGGCCATCGCGCCGCCGGTGAGCGTGGTCATCCCGGCCATGAACGAGGCGGAGAACCTGCCCTACGTCTTCAAGACCCTGCCCGACTGGATACACGAAGTGGTCCTGGTCGACGGCAACTCCACCGACGACACCATCCAGGTGGCCCGCGCGCTGTGGCCCGACGTCAAGGTCGTCGAGCAGCGCGGCAAGGGCAAGGGCGACGCCCTGATCACCGGGTTCCAGGCCTGCACCGGCGACATCATCGTGATGGTCGACGCGGACGGCTCGGCCGACGGCAACGAGATCGTGTCGTACGTGTCGGCCCTGGTCTCCGGCGCTGACTTCGCCAAGGGCTCCCGCTTCGCCAACGGCGGCGGCACCGACGACATGACCTTCATCCGCAAGCTCGGCAACTGGGCGCTGTGCACGGTCGTCAACCGCAAGTTCGGCGCCCGGTACACCGACCTGTGCTACGGGTACAACGCGTTCTGGCGGCACTGCCTCGACAAGATCGACCTCGACTGCACCGGCTTCGAGGTCGAGACCCTGATGAACATCCGGGTCGTCAAGGCCGGGCTGAGGGTGCAGGAGATACCGAGCCACGAGTACCTGCGCATCCACGGCACCAGCAACCTGCGGGCCGTGCGCGACGGACTGCGCGTCCTCCGGGTGATCCTCCAGGAGCGCTCCAACCGGCGCGCGCTGCGCCGTGCGTCCCGGTCGCCGATGCCGGCCACCCTGCGGGGAGAGGTGTCTTGAGCGGTCCCGGCATCTCCGTCGTGATCTGCGCGTACACCGAGGACCGCTGGGAGGACATCCTCGCGGCGGTCTCCTCGGTGCGGGCGCAGTCGCGGCCGGCCCTGGAGACGCTGCTGGTCGTCGACCACAACGAGACGCTCCGGGATCGGCTGGCCAAGGAGTACAAGGAGACCTCCGGCGGCGCCGTGGTGCGGGTGCTCGCTAACGCGGGCCCCCGCGGCCTGTCCGCCGGGCGCAACACCGGCATCGCGGCCGCCCGCGGCGAGGTCGTCGCCTTCCTCGACGACGACGCCGTCGCCGAGCGAGACTGGCTGCGGCACTTCGCCGAGGCGTACACCGACCCGCGCGTGATGGCGGTCGGCGGGCGCACGGAGCCGGTCTGGGCGTCCGGGCGGCGGCCCGGCTGGTTCCCCGAGGAGTTCGACTGGGTGGTGGGCTGCACCTACCGGGGCCTGCCGCGCGGCCGGGTCCGGGTGCGCAACGTGCTCGGCGGCAACGCCTCGTTCCGCCGCAGCGTCTTCGACGCGGCGGGCGGCTTCGCCACCGGCATCGGCAGGGACGGCGACAAACGCCCGCTGGGCTGCGAGGAGACGGAACTGTGCATCCGCCTCAGCCGCGCCCGGCCGGACGCGGTCCTGCTGATCGACGACCGGGCGGTGATCCACCACCGGGTGCCGGAGGCGCGCGAGCACTTCCGCTACTTCCGTACGCGCACCTACGCCGAGGGCCTGTCCAAAGCCCTGGTGGCCCGAAGTGTCGGCGCCGGCAAGGGACTGGAGTCCGAACGCCGGTACACGACCCGGGTCCTGCCCGCCGGGGTGGCCCGGGGCCTGCGGGACGCCCTGCTGGCCCGGCCGGGCGGTGCCGGGCGCGCGGGCGCGATCGTGGCCGGGGTGCTGACGGCGGCGGGAGGGTACGTCGTCGGCAGCGTCCGGGCGCGCCGGGGCGGGACGACGTTCCAGGTGCCCGAGGTGGAGGTGGCGGCCCGTGAGTGACGCGCGCGTGCCGATCCTCATGTACCACGCGGTCGCGGCCGATCCGAACGAGGCGACCCGCGCCCTGTCGGTGACCCCGCGGGCGTTCGCCGAGCAGATGGCGGTGATCGCCGGGCTGGGTCTCACCCCGGTCACCACGGCCGAACTGGCGACGTGCTGGCGCTCCGGCCGCCCGCTGCCCGAGCGGCCGGTCCTCATCACCTTCGACGACGGCTACGAGGGCGTGCACCGGCACGCCCTGCCCGCACTCGCCGAGCACGGCTTCCCGGCCACCCTGTTCGTCTCGACCGGGTGGCTCCGGGGGCCGTACGACACCGGGGGCGGCCTGGACACCATGCTGGACTGGGGCCAGGTCCGCGAGCTCGCGGCGGCGGGCGTCGAGATCGGCGGGCACAGCCACAGCCACCCGCAGCTGGACCAGGTCTCCGACGCCGCCCTGCGTTTCGAGCTGATCCACTGCAAGGAGATCGTCACGGACCAACTGGGCGCCGTGCCGGCCTCGTTCGCCTATCCCTACGGCTACTCCAGCCGCCGGGTCCGGCAGGCGGTGCGCGCGACGGGGTACGCCCAGGCCCTCGCCGTCGGCAACGGCCTCGCGCGCCGCGCGCAGGGGCCGTACGCCCTGCGGCGCGTGACGGTGCGCCGCAGTACGGACCTCGCCGAGTTCGAGCGGGTGGTGCAGGGCCGTGCGATCGCCCGTACGTTCGCCGGGGACCGTGCCCTGACCAAGGGGTACGCCGTGGTCCGCGGGGCGCGGCGGACCCGCCGGGTGGTGTCGCGCTCCGCGGCCTGACCCGCGTCCGGGCGACATGCCGCGTGCACCGGGAAACGGGGTGCACGCGGCGTCCCCGTGCCGGATCATGGCGGCTATGTCTGGAAACCCGCACGAGGCACTGCCGATCCGGCTCAACGTCGACGACTCCGACTCCCCGTCCGACGTCGTCGACGCGCTGTTCCTCGGCCGCTTCGCGACGGGCGAGCAGCCGTACTCCCACGCGGCCAACATCGACCGCGTCCGGTCCGGGGCGACGCTGATGCCGTCCGGTGCCCGGGTGCTGCGCGTCGCCCGGGACGACGACCGCAGCGCGACGCTGGCGGAGGGCGACGGCTGGACGCTGCTGGTCTCCCGCTGGAACCGGGGCGCGGACGTCACGGTGACGGCGACCAGCGCGGAGCTGGCGGAGAAGGTGCTCGACCAGGCCACGGACGGCGCGGCGGACGAGCCCGAACCGCAGCCGGACAACGTGACGATGGGCTTCTGGTACGTCTCCCCGCGCCGTGGCCCGCACCGCACGACCCGCCAGATCGCGGCGGGCACCTGGGACGAGGTCCGGCCCAACTACACCGCGCCGGTGGCGGATGCGATGGACCGCCTGATGAAGACCACCCCCGAGGACATCTCGGGCCGTCTCCTCCTCCTGCACGGCCCGCCGGGCACGGGCAAGACGTCGGCGCTGCGCACCCTGGCCCGCTCCTGGCGGGACTGGTGCCAGGTGGACTGCGTCCTCGACCCCGAGCGGCTGTTCAGCGACGTCGGCTATCTGATGGACATCGCGATCGGCGAGGAGGACTCGGCGGGCAAGGGCCGCTGGCGGCTGCTGCTCCTGGAGGACTGCGACGAACTGATCCGCGGCGAGGCCAAGCACACGGCGGGCCAGGCGCTGTCGAGGCTGCTGAACCTGACGGACGGGCTGCTCGGCCAGGGCCGCAACGTCCTGGTCGGGGTCACGACCAACGAGGACCTGGAGCGCCTGCACCCGGCCGTGGTCCGCCCCGGCCGCTGCCTCGCCCGGATCGAGGTGGGCCCGCTGACCCGGCCGGAGGCGGTGAGCTGGCTGGGCCGGGAGGAGGGCGTCGGCCGCGAGGGCGCGACACTGGCGGAGCTGTACGCGCTGCGCCGGGGCACCTCCCCGACGGCCCTGCCGGAGCCGCGCGGGGGCGTGGACGCCGGGCTGTATCTGTAGGAGGTCGGTGCTTGCCGGTGTTTTGATGGGTCTATGACCCTGTTCGTCGGCACATCCGGGTGGCAGTACAAGGACTGGCGGGACGTCCTGTACCCGTCCGGGCTGCCGATGCGGCTCTGGCTGGAGGAGTACGCGGCACACTTCGCCACCGTCGAGATCAACAACGCCTTCTACCGGTTGCCGGCCCGGGAGACCTTCGAGGACTGGCGCGGACGGGTACCGGCGGACTTCGTGGTCGCGGTCAAGGCGAGCCGCTATCTGACCCACATCAAGCGGCTCAAGGACCCCGAGGAGCCGGTGCGGCGCCTGATGAGCCATGCCGCGGGCCTCGGCGACCGCCTCGGCCCGGTCCTGCTCCAGCTGCCGCCCAACCTGCGCGCCGACCCGGGCCTCCTGGACGCCTGTCTGGCCTGCTTCCCCGCCTCGACACGGGTCGCCGTCGAGCCCCGCCACGACTCCTGGTGGACGCCGGAGGTCCGCGCGGTGCTGCGCTCCCGGCGCGCGGCCGTGTGCTGGGCCGATGTCCTGGCCCGCCCCGCGACGCCCCTGTGGCGCACCGCCGACTGGGGCTACGTCCGCTTCCACCAGGGCCGCGCCCACCCCTGGCCGCGCTACGGCCGCCGCTCCCTCGCCACCTGGCTCGACCGCATCGCCACGACCTGGCCCGACGGCGAGGACGTCCACACGTACTTCAACAACGACCCGGGCGGCGCGGCGGTGGAGGACGCGAGGACGTTCGCCCGGTTGGGGAGGTCGGCGGGCCTGGACATCACACGGACGCCGGAGCGTCTGGCGCGGGCCGGCTGAACCGGGCTTTCTTCTCCGCCGCGACGGCGCTCGCCACGACGGTGTGCGGGGGAAGGCCGTACGTCGGCTGCGGCGCCGTTGTGGCCGGTCGCGCAGTTCCCCGCGCCCCCAGGGCGACGCCCTACTCCCCGTACCCCGCCCGCAGGGCGTCCCGCACCGCGGCGAGCGCGTCGGCCTCGGTGAGTCCCAGCCGCCGGGCCCGCTCCGCATAGGCCTGGGCGGCGACCGCCAGCTCGCGATCCGCCGCCGCGCCGGCGGCGGCCACGAACGTGCCGTTGCGCCCCCGCGTCTCGATCACCCCGTCCGCCTCCAGCGCCCGGTACGCCTTGGCGACGGTGTTCGCGGCGAGGCCCAGCGTCTCGGCCAGCCCCCGTACGGTCGGCAGCCGGTACCCCACCGGCAGCTCCCCCGACCGCGCCTGCTCGGAGATCCGTGCCCGTACCTGCTCGTACGGCGGGGCACTGTCGTCGATGTCGATCCTCAAGGTCACGGGGCGATTGTCCCGTACCCCTCTGTCCCACGGAAAATGGGAGGCACCCCGGGCGCGCCCCCACGTAACGTGCGCCTCCATGACCGTGATCGTGCGCGACCTGCGACCCGAGGTCCGAGCCGACGCCGAGGGGTTCTCCACCACCCGCCGGCTCGCCCTTCCCTTCATGCTGTCCACGCCCGAGTCCGTGGTGCACACCGTGACCCACGCCCATCCGGACGCCCACTTCGGGCAGCTCGTGGCCGAGGAGGACGGCGAGATCATCGGCACGGCCCAGATCAGCGTCGCCCACGACAGCCCGGAGCCCGGCCAGGGCTCGGCCAACATCTACGTGCGCCCCGACCGCGTGCACCGCGGCGCCGGTTCGCTCCTGCTGCGCACCGCCGAGGAGCGCCTGGCCGCGCTGGGCGTCAGGAAGCTGTTCGCGTGGGTGCTGGACGAGCCGGACAACCGCGCCTTCGCCGAGCGGAAGGGCTTCCGCGCCAGCCGTTCCGCCTACTTCCTGCGTCTGGACCTGGCGGCCGGCACGCTGCCGCCCCGTCAGGACCCGCCGCCGGGCGTCGAGCTGCGCACAGCCGCCGACTACGCGGACGACCCGCGCCCGGTCTTCGAACTGGACGCGATGACGTCGGTGGACGAACCGAGCGACATCGCGGTCGAGTTCACGGACTACGAGGTCTGGCTCGAGGAGCACTGGAAGCATCCGCTCCTCGACCGTGAACTGACGACGATCGCGGTCGTCGACGGCCGCCCCGCCGCCTTCAGCGTGGCGTACACCGACGGCGGCACCCGCTACGGCACCGCCATGACCGGCACCGCCCGTGCCCACCGCGGCCGGGGCCTGGCCAAGCTCGCCAAGACCGACTCCCTGCACCGTGCCCGGGCCGCGGGGTACACGGAGGCGTTCACGGGCAACGACACCGGGAACGATCCGATGATCGCCATCAACAAGTGGCTCGGCTACGAGATCTGCGCGAAGGAGGTGCGCTATGTCCGAGAGCTCGGCTGACCGGCTGGACGTCGTCCTGCTCAAGGCGGGACGCCTGAAGATCCGCTACACCGGTGAGCTCCTGGCCGACGACGGCACCCGGGTCGCGGTGCGCGCCGCGTGGGCGGGCGACGGTGTCCGCGACTTCGGCTTCGTCCGTTTCGAGCCCGGGGACGTCTTCACGGAGTACTACTGGCGCGACCGCTGGTACGCGATCAAGGAGGTCCGCTCGGCCACCGGCGCGCTGAAGGGCTGGTACTGCGACATCACCCGCCCGGCCGTCCTCCCCCACGCTCGAACCGGGGGGACCCCCATCGGCCCTGAGCTGGTCGTGGAGGATCTCGACCTGGACCTGTGGGTGTCCGCGGACGGCACGGACGTCCGCCGCCTGGACGAGGACGAGTTCGACGACAGCGGGCTCGCGCGGACCGACCCCGAGGCGGCGGCGGCCGCGCGGTCCGCGCTCGACGAACTGGAGTCACTGGCCCGCGGGGGCGGCTTCGCCGCCCTCCTGGTCTGAGGTCCCGCTCGTCGCGACCACCGCGTACCGCTCGTCCGTCACCTCCCCGCCCCACAGCAGCGGATCGTCCGACAGCCGCTCCACGCGCACCTGTCCGGCGATCGGGGCGAGGAGCCCGGTGAGCCGCTCCGCCGGTATGCCCGTCGGCTCGGTCGTCCCCCACACGCCCTCGACCAGCACGAGCCGCCCTCCCGGCCGCAGCAGCCCGGCCCAGTGCCGCAGCACGCGGCCGGGCTCGGGCAGGGCCCACAGGACATGGCGCACGAGCACGGCGTCGAAGCGCTGCTCGCCGACCGGGGGCCGCGCCGCGTCACCGACGAGGAACACCGCGTCACGCCCGGCCAGTTTCCGCCGGGCGAGCGCCACCATCGCCGAAGAGAGGTCCACGCCCGTCACCCGGTGTCCCTGCTCGGACGCGAGGAGCGACAGACTGCCGGTGCCGCAGCCCAGATCGAGGACGTCACCCGCGCGTCCGGGCAGCCAGCCGCGCAGCCGCCCGGCCCAGGCGCGACGCACCCCGGGGTCGCGCAGCCCGTGATCCGGCTCCTCGTCGAAGGTCGCGGCCCGCGCGTCCCAGTCCATGTCGCCGCCGGTGTTCGCCGAGGTCACGTGGTCCCTGTCGTTGGCCATGCGCCCAAGAGTGACAGCCGCCACTGACAATCGAATCGTGACAGCCGCCACTGACAGAACGGCAGCGATGAGTCACCCTCCCCCGAAAGGTCTACCTCCGTGAGAACGCGGAACCCGGTAGCCCCCAAGGAGGCAGCCATGCGCCGTGTGACCGTGCAGAAGCCCCTGAAGAAGTCGGACGTCCGCCGGGTCCGCGACGAGGCCGACGAGCGCCCCGCCGGGCGCCCGGAGGTCCGCAAGGACATCGCCCGCACCTGGTGGCCGGACAGCTGAGCGTCCGGTGCCGGTCACACGACGCGTCAGAGCAACCGCTTGCGGTAATGGAGGCGCTCGTAGGGCCCGTCCCCGCGACGCTCCACGAGTGCGTAGCCGTATCTCGGGTAGATCCGCTGGTTCTCCCACATCATCGCGTTCGTGTAGAGCCTGACCTCGGGCAGACCGAGCGCACGCGCGTGTGCGTCCACGAACCGCAGCAGACGTCGCCCCACTCCCCTGCCGTGCGCGGAGGGGTGGACGGCGACGGTGTCGAGGAAGAGGTGGTCCGCGAACGCCTCGACCACGACGAGGCCGATCACGGGCTCGCCCGTCACGAACACCTTTCCCGCCGCCACGTTCGCCGCGTGGTCCTCCCTCATGGGCTGCGGCACCTGGCCGATGCGCTCGACGTAGGGGCGGAAGGCCGCGTCGATCACGTCCCTGACGACCGGTACGTCGGCTGCGCCGGCCGGCCGGATCTCCTCGTCCTCCATGCCGCGCACGCTACCTACCTGATGTCAGTCTGAGCACTTCCTTAACGCGGCCATAAGGATCTCCTCCACCCGCCCTCAGCAGGCGATTTCACGTTTTCCTGGGGCTAGCTTCGGATCACCCCACGGGAGCCGGCCCGCTCGGGCCCGGCCCTGTTCCCCGTACCGTTTCGAGGAGTTCCCGCATGCCCGCACGCCGTAAGGCAGTCGCCGTCGCCGCCCTCGGCGCCGCCCCGCTCGCCCTGACCGCGCTGACCGCCACACCGGCGGCCGCGCACGGTTCGATGGGCGACCCGGTCAGCCGGGTCTCGCAGTGCTACGCCGAGGGCCCCGAGAGCCCGAAGTCGGCCGCGTGCAAGGCGGCGGTCGCCGCGGGCGGCACGCAGGCCCTCTACGACTGGAACGGCATCCGCATCGGGGACGCGGGCGGGCGGCACCAGCAGCTCATCCCGGACGGCAAGCTGTGCAGCGCGGGCAACGCGGAGTTCAAGGGCCTCGACCTGGCCCGCGCCGACTGGCCCGCGACCTCGGTGCGGAGTGGCTCGCACACCTTCAAGTACCGCGTGACGGCCCCCCACAAGGGCACCTTCAAGGTGTACCTCACCAAGCCCGGCTACGACCCGGCCAAGCCGCTCGCCTGGAAAGACCTGGACCTGAAGAACCCGGTGGCGACGTCCACCGACCCGGCCGCCGAGGGCGGCTTCTACACCTTCTCCGGCAGCCTGCCGAAGCGCTCCGGCAAGCACCTGCTGTACGCGGTCTGGCAGCGGTCGGACAGCCCGGAGGCGTTCTACTCCTGCTCGGACGTCACCTTCGGCGGCGGTGCGGCGGGCGGGGGCGCCGCACCGGCCCCGGCCCCGTCCGCCTCCGCGCCCAGCGAGAAGCAGATCGAGGAGGGCAACGCCAAGTCGACGATCGAGCACCACGGGCACGGCGACAACGACCCCCGCACGTCCGCGGCGCCCGCCGCGGCCCCCGCCGGGGACACCCCGGACCGGCCGAAGGCGGCTGCGTCCGCCCCCAACCGGCCGAAGGCGGCCGGGACCACCGAGAGCCTCGCCGAGACCGGCGGTGACAGCAGCACCACCTACCTCGCGGCCGGTGGCGCGGCGGCGCTGGCGCTCGGCTCGTCCGCCCTGTTCCTGTCGGCCCGGCGCCGGGCGGTGAGCGGCGGCCGGCAGGGCCGCTGACCCAGGACTCGGGGCCTGTCCGGCGGCTCAGGCCGGACAGGCCCCGAAACGTTTTCTCTACACGTGTCAGCTCAGCACGTGTCGGCCTTACACGTGTCAGTCGAACGCCGACGCGCAGGTGGTGGGCGTGGCCCGCCCCGGATCCAGCGCGTTGGCCACCTCATGGAAGGCGATCCGGTCGAACAGCCCGATGGCCACGTGCTCGGACAGATCGACCGGACACAGGTCCTGGAGCAGGACGTTGCGCACATCGGGCCCGCTCAGGTACTGGCTGCGCCAGGGCGTGACCACCTCGTCGTACTTGGTGGCGATGACGGTGTAGCGCACGCCGGGCACGGTGTCGCCGCCGGCGTTGAGCCGCTTGAGGAGGTCGGAGCCGATGACCTGGTCGGCCAGGGCGGGCGTGGCCTTCGTCAACAGGTCGGCGGCGCCCGGGAAGTAGGGCAGCAGGCGGGTGAAGCCGTTCACATCGGTGCCGTGGTTGCTGGGCGCGATGCCGACCAGGGCGTTCACCTTGCCGGCGCCGTCGAGGAACCGCAGGTAGTAGCGGGACATCATGCCGCCCTGCGAGTGCCCGACGAGGTCGGTCTCGGCGGCGCCGGTCGCGGCGAGCACCCTGTCGACGAAGTCGTCCAGCTGTCCGGCGGACTTCTCGACGGGCCCGAGACCGTGGAAGAAGGGCACGCCCTCGAGTTGGCCGTAGTCGAGGGAGAAGACGCAGTAGCCGCGGTCCTTGAGGTAGGGGGCGAGGCCCAGCCAGTTGTCGACGGAGTTGCCGAGGGTGCCGTGGACCAGGACGACAGGGCGGGGATGGGCGGGGGAGGGCTTGCAGGAGTAGTCGTTCCAGCCTGCGCTCGGGGCGGCGGCCGCCGTTGCGGTGGTGGCGGGGACGGTGGCGACCGCGGCGGCCAGCAGCAGCGCGGCCAGGGGTCTGAGCACTCGTTTCCAGGGCAGCATCGAGTGATCTCCTTGCGGGTCAAGGGAGGTGCGACGGCACGACGCCCTGTGATCCGGATCACGAGGATGCTGTTCACTCGTCAAGTTACGGGCGAGTAGTCAAACTGGGAAGTTACGCGTCAGTAAAAACTTCCAGCGGTAACCGCCACCGGCCGGTCCCTCCGGCACTCCCTCACCAGGCGGGCCGGACGGGCCCGTGGGGCGCGATGCGCAGCAACTGCTCCCGCAGCACCCGCACCTCCCTCTCCCCCAGCACCGCACCCCACTCCCGTACGGCCTCGGCGGCGGCCTCCTCGGCCGCCCGCGTACAGGCCCACCCCTGCCCGGTCAGCACGACCAGCCGCGCCCGCGCGTCCTCGGGGTGTGCCCGCCGCTCGGCGTACCCCTTGCGGACCATCTCGTCGACGAGCTGACTGGCCGCCTGCTTGGTCACACCCAGGTGGACGGCGAGGTCGGTGACCGTCGCGCCGTCCGGAGCGAGCCGGGCGAAGGCGAAGCCGTGCGCGGGCCGCACCCCCTCGAAGCCGCGGGCGACCACGCCCTCGTGGATGCGCTGGGTGAGCCCGCCGGCGGCGGCGAGCAGGGCGAAGGACAGGGTCATGGCCTCGGAGTTCTGCACCCCCGCATTGAAACACCCTTGACGTGACGGTCAAGCAGCTTGACCATATAGTCAAGGCACTTGACCACTTGCCCGTTCGCTCAGCCTGGAGGCAGTCATGCCGGTCATCCGCGCGTCCGAAGCCGTCACCCACGAGATCCACGGCGCCCGTTTCGTCTCGTACGCCACGCCACGGAGCGGCAGCGAGGAGCTCTGCGCCTGGCGCGGCGAGTTTCCCGCCGGCCTCAAGGCGCCGGCACACACGGTCAGCCGTGAGGAGATCTTCCATCTGCTCGACGGCGAACTGCTGATCACCCTCGACGGCCGCACCGACCGGATCACGGCCGGTGACACCGTGATCATCAACACCGGTGCCACCCTGACCGTCGAGAACCCGACCGACCGGACCGCCCACTCGTGGGTCACCACCTCCGTCGGCCTGGAGGCACGACTGGCCGACGGCACCCGCATCGTGCCGCCGTGGGCCAACTGACGTCAGGCGGGAGGGTCTACGCCGCCCGCCCCGCCAACCCCCCGGGCATCACCGCCCGCGGCCCGAACTTGGCTCGCGCGCGGTCCGCGACCTCCTCGATACGGCGGACCCGCTCGTCCACGGGATCGAAGGTCAGCTGGTAGGAGGCCTGGTCGGCGGGGTCGAGCCCCTCGGCGCGCAGGGCGATCGCCCGCACCCGGGCGCGTTGCAGACCGAGCCCCTCGTACATGCCGTACGCGGCCCGGGTCAGCGCCGGCGAGTGCGCGGTCGGTTCGTTCAGCTTGCGGCTGCGGGTCGTGGCGATGGGGGTCCCCCCGCTCGAGCCTGTTCGAGAGTGGGGGAGGTCGGCGTAGCGCACGGTGAGGGTGAGCGTGCGGCAGACCTTGTCCAGGGCGCGCAGCCGGGCGCCGATCTCCTCGGCTGCCGACAGCAGCGCCCGGCGGTGCCGGTCCGGGTCCAGTTCGTCGCGCCCGAAGGGGCGTTCCGTGGCGAGGGACCGGGAGACAGCGTTCGGTACGACCCGGCCGCGATCGACACCGTTCGCCTTCTCGTGCAGCTCGCGGCCGGTCTTCGCGCCGACCAGCCGCTGGAGCGTGGACAGCGGCGCGGCGGCGACCCTGCCGAGGGTGTCGAGGCCGTAGTCGTCCAGTGTGCGGGCGGTCGCGGCACCCACGCCCGGCAGCGCGGCGACGGGCTTCTCCGCGAGGAACTCCACGACGGCGTCCGGCTCGTCGGGCACCGCACACGTCGTCCCGGGCACGGCGTCGCGCAGCGCGACCCGGGCCAGCATCGGGCCGGGCCCGGCACCGATCACGCAGTCGACGCCGTACAGCGCGAGCGAGCGCACCCGGATCACCGAGGCCAGGTCGACGGCGTCCCGGCCGAAGTACCGCTCGGCGCCCCGCAGGTCCGCCAGCGCCCCGTCCGGTGGCAGGGCCTGGACGACGGGCGTGAACTCCTCCAGCATCCCGAGCAGCTGGGGCAGATCCGCCTCGCTCGCCGGAGGCAGCTGGAAACGTACGCAGAGGATGGTCATCCCGCACTCCCCGGACTCTGGTGCCACAACTTCCTTCCCACCGCGGGCCCCTCGCCCGCGGGACGCAGATCGGCCCAGGGGTGCATCTCGTACCCCGTGGACATGCGGATCCTCCGCTGCTCCATCGGGTCCTGGGCCGCGGAGCCCGCCGGTGCGGGCGCCCCCTCCGAGCCGGCGAGCCGTCGGCGCGCGGCTCCCTCGCCGTCGTCACCGACCTCGCCGTCACCGGCCCCGGCCAGCCGGGCCGCGACCCCCTCCAGCCCCTCGTCCCGGCGCACTTCCAGCAGGTCGGCGAGGTTCCAGGCGGCGGCGCCCACCACGCTGAGGCTGCGCGGGCCGCGCCGCTGCACCACCCCGCGCACCAGCAGCAGCCAGGAGTGGAAGACGGTGTGGGCGCAGGCGTCGTGGGAGTCGTCGAAGAAGGCCAGGTCGACCAGGCCCGTGCCGTCGTCCAGGGTGGAGAAGATGACGCGCTTGCCGGACCGGATCGGCGGTGTCTGGGTGGCCGCCTTGGCACCGGCGACCAGCACCGTCTCCCCGTGCCGGGCCTCGCGCAGCCGACGCGCCGACACCACGCCCAGCTCGTCGAGGAACGCCCGGTGGTCGTCCATCAGATTGCGCGAGGCGTCCATGGACAGCACGCCCAGCTCGGCGCTGAGCCGCTCCGAGGAGGTGAGGTCGGGCAGCCCGGCCGGTGCGGTCTTCCGTCCCCCGGCCAACGGCAACTGACCACCGCCGCCGCCCCGGGCGCCCCGGTGCAGTTCGGTCAGATGCAGTTGCAGATCACGGCGGTTGGCGCCGAACGCGTCCAGCGCTCCCACCTGCGCGAGCCGCTGCGCCAGCGGACGGCTGGGCCGGCCCCGTTCCCAGAAGTCGACCAGTGAGGCGTACGGCTGGCCCTCGGCGATCCGCGCCGCCTCGGCCTCGCTGATGCCGTGCACGTCGGAGAGAGCCAACCTCAGACCCCAAGTACCGGACACCAGTTCGATACGGTGTGCGACCCCCGACTTGTTCACGTCCAACGGCAGCACCGGCACCCCGCGCCGCCGCGCGTCCGCCAGCAGCAGCCGCTTGGGGTACATCCCGGGGTCGTGCGTGAGCAGCCCGGCGTAGAAAGCGGCGGGGTGATGCGCTTTCAGCCACGCCGACTGGTACGTCGGCACGGCGAAGGCGACCGCGTGCGCCTTGCAGAAGCCGTACGAGCCGAAGGCCTCGACGATCTCCCAGGTCCGCTGAATCGTTTCCGCGTCATAGCCCCGGGCCGCCGTGTGCTGCGCGAACCACACCTTGATCCGCGCCTGCGACTCCGGGTCCGACAACCCGCGCCGCACCCGGTCCGCCTCACCACGCCCGCAGCCGGTCATGATGTCGACGATGTCGATGATCTGCTCGTGGAAGACGACGACCCCGTACGTGTCCCGCAGCGGCTCCTCGAGATCCGGGTGCGGATACCGCACCGGCGCCCGCCCGTGCCGCGCCTCGATGAAGGGCCGCACCATGTCGGCGGCGACCGGCCCGGGCCGGAACAGCGAGATGTCGACGACGAGGTCGTGAAAGGTGGCCGGCTGGAGCCGCCCGACCAGGTCCCGCTGACCCGGCGACTCGATCTGGAAGCAGCCGAGCGTCTCGGTGGACTGAACCAGCCGGTACGTCTCCGGATCCCCCGGCGGCAGGGCGTCCAGATCGACCCGGACACCCGACACCCGTTCCACTTCCTCCACCGCGTGCGCCATGGCCGACTGCATCCGCACACCCAGCACGTCCAGCTTCAGCAGCCCGAGGTCCTCGACGTCGTCCTTGTCGAACTGCGACATCGGAAAGCCCTCGCCGCTGGTCGGCATGACCGGCGTACGCGCGAGCAGCGAGGCATCCGAAAGCAGCACTCCGCACGGGTGCATGGCCACCCCGCGCGGCAGGGCGTCCAGTGCCTCGACCAGCTCCCACAGCTTCCCGTACCTCTCCTTCTCCCCGGCCAGCGCGCGCAGCTCGGGCAGTTCCTCCAGCGCCGCGCGTGCGTCCCGCGCCCGGATGTGGGGAAAGGACTTGGCCACCCGGTCGATCTCGGCCGGGTCCATGGACAGAGCGGCCCCCACATCGCGGATCGCGTGCCGCACGCGATACGTCTCCGGCATCGCGACCGTCGCGACCCGCTCGGTGCCGAACCGGTCGATGATCGCGCGGTAGACCTCCAGCCGGCGCGCGGACTCCACGTCGATGTCGATGTCGGGCAGCACCACGCGCTCCTTCGACAGGAAGCGCTCCATCAGCAGCCGGTGCTCGATCGGATCGGCGTGCGCGATCCCGAGCAGATGGTTGACGAGCGACCCCGCTCCGGACCCCCGGGCGGCGACCCGGACGCCCATCTCCCGCACGTCGTCGACAACCTGGGCAACGGTCAGGAAGTAGGAGGCGAAACCATGATGGGCGATGATGTCCAGCTCATGGTGCATCCGCTCCCAGTACTCCCGCCGCCTGTCGTACCCGCGCAGCACCATCCCCGCCACCGCCCGCGAGGCCAGCGCCCGCTGGGCGCTGCGGCGCCCGGCGCCGACCAGATGCGGCTCGGGAAAGTGGACGGTCCCGATCCCCAGGTCGTCCTCGGGATCGACCAGACACTCGGCGGCAGCGGCCTCGGTCTGCTCCACCAGCCGATGAGCGGTGTCCCGCCGGAACCCCGCGGCCTCCACGATCCGCTCCGCCACCCCGAACATGGCCTCCGCGCCCTTGAGCCAGGCCTCACCGGAGTCCAGTTCCTTGGCCGGGTCGACGGGCACCAGCCGGCGGGCGGCGTCCAGCACGTCGGCGACCGGCCCCAGCCCCGGGTCGGCGTACCGTACGGCGTTGCTGAGCACGGGCCGGATCCGCTGCTCGGCGGCGAAACCGACGGTACGGGCGGCCAGCCGCAGGGAGCCGGGCCCCGTTCCCTTCCGGCCGTGCCAGACGGTCTCCAACCGCAGGGCGTCGCCGTAGACCTCCCGCCAGGGCGCGAGCAGCCTCGCGGCCCGGTCGGGGCGCCCGGCGGCCAGGGCGCGTCCGACCTCCGAATCGGGCCCGAGCAGCACGGTCAGCCCCTCGGCACGGTTGCGCTCCCAGGACAGCAGGGGCGTTCCCTCCGCCTCGTGCGCCGCGGACACGAGTCGGCACAGCTCACCCCACCCACGGCCACCGTCCCGGGCGAGAAAGGTCACTCGAGGAGCCGATTCATCGACAAAGGCACCACCCCGCACCGGGGTCCGACGCCGGCTCCACGGCCCGGACTCGGGTGGCTCCACTCCCGCCACCGCCAGATCCGCCCCGAACACCGGACGGACCCCCGCCTTCGCACAGGCCTTCGCGAACCGGACGGTACCGGCCAGTGTGTCGCGATCAGTGAGAGCCAGGGCATCCATACCCCGCCCGGAGGCACGCTCGGCCAGCCGCTCCGGGTGTGAGGCTCCATACCGCAAGGAGAATCCGGAGACGGTGTGCAGATGCGTGAACCCCGGCACACGCACCTCCCGCACTCGTGAGCAACTCGGCTATCGAACGTCTGTTCCCAGCTACCTCACCCCCACCATAGACCAAATTTCGAATATGTGTGCGACATCCGTTCGGCCCCACCCCACCTGCGAAAACACCGGGTAGCCCCCGACCGTGGAGGCATGCCGCACAGCTTGTTCCCCAGCGAGGTGAGAGACGCCGTCACCCCCCGGGCCACCCTCCTCATCGTCGGCGTGCTCGCCCTCCAGCTACTGTTCATCGCCTCCTACGTGGGGGCGCTGCACGACCCCGAACCCAAGGACGTGCCCTTCGGAGTGGTCGCCCCACGAGCCGCCTCCGCCCAGGCGGTGACCCGACTGGAACAGCTGCCCGGCACCCCCCTGGACCCCCGCGCCCTGCCCGACGCGGCCACCGCCCGGAAGCAGATCAACGAGCGGGACATCGACGCCGCCCTGATCATCGACCCGACCGGCACCGACACCCTCCTGGTCGCCTCCGGCGGCGGCAGATCCCTCTCCGCCACACTGACCGCCCTCGTCACCACGCTGGAGAGAGCGGAACGACGCACGCTCCGGACGATCGACGTGATCCCGTCCGCCACCCACGACCCCAACGGACTCTCGTCCTTCTACCTGGTGGTCGGCTGGTGCGTGGGCGGCTACCTGGGCGCCGCGGCCCTGGCCCTGAGCGCCGGAGCGAAACCCTCGAACCCCACCCGCGCCGCGATCCGCTTGGCGGTCATTGCCCTGGTCGCCGTCCTCGGCGGCCTGGGCGGAGCCCTCATCGCCGGCCCGATCCTCGACGCCCTCTCCGGCAGCACAGCCGCCCTCTGGGGCCTCGGCACCCTGATCATCTTCGCCGTGGGCGCGGCCACCCTCGCCTTCCAGGGCCTCTTCGGCACCATCGGCATCGGCCTGGTCATCCTCCTGGTGGTGATCCTCGGCAACCCGAGCTCCGGAGGCCCCCTCCCCCCACCCCTCCTACCCCCCTTCTGGAAGGCGATCGGCCCGGCCCTCCCCCCGGGCGCCGGCACATGGTCGACCCGCTCCATCGCCTACTTCGACAACAACGCGATGACCGGCCCCCTCCTGATCCTCTCGGCATGGGCAGTGGCGGGAGCCGCGATCACCCTGGCGGCTGCCGCACTACGAAAGCGCGCACAAGCGCCGACGCAACCGTGACACCCACGCACCCGCAGCCGTCGACGCACGGAAGGGGGCGTGCCGGGGGGTGTCCGCCCGCAGCGGGCGGCGCGTAGAACGCCAGTCAGCCGGTATGTAACAGCGACGCGCCGTTCCGAGGACGGACACCCCCCGGCACGCCCCCGACCCACAACCCGGCAGGCGACGCAAGCACGAAAGCCGCGGATACACGCAAAAGCCCCGCCCCTCACACAAGGGGCGGGACTTCGGAAAGCCGCGGCGTCAGCCGATCTCGGTCCCGGTCGCCGACAGCGCCTCCGTCACCGGCTGGAAGAACGTCTCCCCACCCGAGGTGCAGTCACCGCTGCCACCGGACGTGAGCCCGACCGCCTTGTCACCCGAGAACAGCGACCCGCCACTGTCCCCCGGCTCCGCGCACACGTCGGTCTGGATCAGACCGTTCACGATGTCGCCGTTGCCGTAGTTCACGGTGGCGTCCAGCCCCGTGACCTTCCCGTCGTGCACCTGGGTCGTAGACCCGCTCCGCGTGACCTTCATACCGACGGTCGCCTCGGCCGCACCCGTGATCTTCTGCGCCGACCCGTTGTAGAGGTTCACCTCACTCGGGTGAGCCACCTCCGCGGTGTACTTGACCAGCCCGTAGTCGTTGTCCGGGAAGCTGGAGTCCGCGTTGGTCCCGATCTTCTTGCCGCTGGAGTCGGACCACGTCGAGATGCTCTCGGTGCAGTGCCCGGCGGTCAGGAAAAACGGTTCTCCACCCTTGACCACATTGAAGCCGAGCGAGCAGCGACCACTGCCACCGGTGATGGCGTCCCCACCGGCGACGAAGGGCTTGTACTCCCCCTTCGTCCGCTGGAGCTCGGCCTTCGCGCCCAGCCCGTCGACGACCTTGGTCAGCGTCGACCACTCCGCCTCGGACACCGTACGGTCCGCGGTCACGACGACCTTGTTGGTCGTCGGGTCGGTCACCCAGGCGGTACCCGGGATCGTCGCGTCCGCCTTCAGCGTGCTGCGGGCGCTCTTCAGTTCGGCGAGCGAGTTCGCCACGATTCTCGCCTTGGCGCCGGCCTTCTCGACCGCATCCGCGGCGGCCTCGTCGAGCACGTTCACCACAAGGCTCTTGCTCTTGGTGTCGTAGTACGTACCCGCCGCGTCGCCGCCCAGGTCCTGTGCCAGCGTCGAGGCGAGCTTTCCGGCCGCCGCGACCGACAGGGTCTTGGGCGCGGAGACCTCAGGCGTCTCGCTCGCGTTCGCAGACTGCAAGGTGACTCCCGCGGCGACCAGGGCGACTATTCCGCCACCTGCCACGGCTGCACGCCGCTTGGATATGCGTCGGTGCTTCAACTTCTGTCCTCCTGTGGGGGGACGGTCCGGGAGGTTGTGGGGACCTCGCGAACCGGAAGGCTTCGTTGACGAGCGCCCACTATTCCGAGGACAACGGGGAGCACACAAGGTCGAGTTCAGGACGCGCGTAGATGACGGACCGCACGCCCCCTCATATGAACCGCCCCTGGCCAAATCGGACCCAACTCCCGGGTGTTCACACTGCAAACATTACGCGTGAGTAATGTGTGCGCACTCTGCGAGGTCCACCCATGACTGAAAACCGCCCATCGACCGACCTCAACCAGTAGCCACAAAAAGCCCACTGACACACCATCTCCACACCACCGCGAAACCTCCACCATCCCCCACAACTCACACCAAACAGGAAGGCCCCCGCACGTAGTACGTGCGGGGGCGCAAAACGCTGCGAACCACTGCCCGACGGGGCCTAGTACACGCTGACGCCGTAGGCGCTCAGGGCCTCTGTGACGGGCTGGAAGAACGTCGTGCCGCCGGAGGTGCAGTCACCGCTGCCGCCGGAGGTCAGACCGTACGCGGTGCCGTTGCTGCCGTAGAGCGAACCGCCGGAGTCACCGGGCTCGGCGCAGACGGTGGTCTGGATCAGGCCGGAGACGACGTCGCCGCCACCGTAGTTGACGGTGGCGTTGAGGGCGGTGACACGGCCGCTGTGCGTACCGCTCGTGGAACCGTCGCGGATGACGGTGGTGCCCACGCTCGGGGTGGCCGCGCGGGTGATGTCCACGCCGTTCGCGGTGCCGGGACGGCTGACGGAGCCGCTGTAGCGCACGAGCCCGTAGTCGTTGCCCGGGAAGCTGGAGCCGGCGGTCGAGCCGATGACCGTGGTGCGGCCGGAGTTGGAGTACCAGGTGCCCGCGCCGTCGGTGCAGTGGCCGGCGGTCAGGAAGAACTGCTGCCCGCTGCTGTTCTGGACGTTGAAGCCGAGGGAGCAGCGCCAGCTACTCGCATAGATGGCGTCGCCGCCCTGGATGAGCTTGTTGAACTTGCCGGGGGTGCGCTTGATCGTGAGCGCGTCGGCGTTGCCGCCGGCCTGCTGCTTGATCTTCGCTATCTCAGCCTGGGTGACCGTGCTGTCCACGGTCAGCAGCACGCGGTTGTTCTTGCTGTCGACGGCCCAGGCGGTGCCCGGGATGTCGGCCTTCAGCAAGGATCCGCTGGCGCTCTTGAGCTCCGCGGCGCTGAAGGTGGAGGGGGTGTCGGACGCGTTCGCGCTGGGGATCGCGATCGCGGCAGCGGCCACGAGGCCGGTGGAGACGGCGATCAGCCGGGTCCGTCTCGAAATGCCACTGCGAGGGGTGGTGCGCTTGATCCTCACTTTTCGTTCCTCCACAAAGGAAGTAGGGGGCCCTCGTGGGGTTTTCGGGCCCGTGAGGCGCAGCCTGGGGCCGCGTGTCCGGTTTCCGAACACGCCGTGCCCCTGACAAGCGCTGGGGGGAGTATTCGGCCGAACGGCCGGTCGGCGCAAGAGGGCCTTTCGGCCGCCAACCTTTGAAAGACCTTTACCAGACGGCCCGTATCGCACCCGCGCCCCCTACCGCACCCCCGCCGCGAACGGGTCAGCAACCGTCGCAGGGGCAGCAGCAGTCGCATCCGTCGCAGTCACAGTCCCGGCAGCAGCCCTCGCGCTTCTTGCGGGACCACGGGCCCTCGTACTCCTCGGCGCAGCACAGCTTGCACGTGCAGCACAGCAGCCAGAACATCCCGCAGCCGGCCCAGAACCCGCGCCGCCCCCGGGGCGGCTGCGGCGCCGGCACGCCACCACCGAACCCACCGCCGCCGTACGCTCCTCCACCGCCGGCGTACGGATTCCCGCCACCGCCCGCGTACGGGTGCTGCGGGGAGCCGGGCCCGTGAGCGTACGGCCCCTGAGGCGGCTGCTGCCCGTACGGACCCGGCCCGTACGGCCCGCCGCCCTGATGCGACGCGCACACCGGCACCGTGCCGAACGCCCGGTCCACCGAACGACGCAGCTCGTGCGTGAGGAGCAGATGCACGAGCGCGGCATCGTCGAACTCCACGTCGCGCAGCGCGAGCCGCACTCCGGCCACCGCGTCGTCGGCGAGCCGCCGTGCCTCCACCAGAGAGGTGCCGGTCGCGGCGATGGGGTTCCAGGCGCCTGACGCGGCGTCAGCGTGCAGGTCCTCCACGGCGTCCAGCAGGTGGGCCAGGCGCCCGAAGAGCCGCCCCGCTTCGGCGAGCGGCCCGGCGTTGTGCGGCCGGCCGGCCAGGACGGCCGTGTGCGCGAAGGCGGCGGCGGTGGCGGTCTCGGTCGGTTCGGTGACCGTCAGGAGCGGCGTCCCGGGCCCGGCGAGCGACTCGATGCCGCTCTGCCGGTCCACGGCGTCGACCAGGACGGCGGTGTCGAACCCGACGGCCGTGCCGGTCCGGGCACCGGCCGCGTCCCAGCTCGCCGCGACCCGGCGGGCGGCACGCGCCACCGGCCTGCGGGCCAACAGCCCGTCACGGTCGGTCACGTGGTCGCGCACCTTCGCCGAGGCCAGTACAAGGGAGACGGCCGCTGCCAGGCGGGCACCCTCGCCGTGTGCGACGGAGGCGGTGCGCATGCCGCGCAGCGGGCACGGCCCGGCCGTTCGCCGCCCGGTTCCGCCGTGCCGCGCCTGAGCCTCCGTCAAAATTGATATGAGTAGACCGTCATAGTTCGTCACTATTCGAGAGAACTGTCCGTGGTCACCGCGCAGTGCGAGGCACAGTCCGCACAAATGCGCCATCCACTGGCTCGTGTACTTCTCTCCGAGCCGGTGCCTGCAAGGCCTGACGATTCCGAACACGACGTTCCCCCGGGCTTCGTTACGACGCTGAGCTGCGGCATCGTACCGAGGCGGGTGTTCACCCGTACGCCCCGGCCGTCACCCGGACGCCGGGAAGAATCGTATTTCACTCACAGTCAGCAGCCGTTTGGGAAACGACCCTTGGGACACACGGACTCTCGACGGATTCGCTGTGCACCAGTACCGTCACAAACCCCCCGCGCGGCGTCTATCCACTTGGCGCGCCATCCGCATCATGGACGACCATAGGGGTGCGGAAAGCAGAAAGACCGCTGTGAGAGGAGGCGTCCATGGGATCGGTACGCAAGGCAAGTGCCTGGCTTGGCCTCGTCGACGACAACGAAGACGAGCGTTACTACGACGACGACTACTCCGACGGGACCGAGCCCGGGGACGCCTGGGTCACCGATCCGCGCGTCAAGGTGGCCTCGGACGTCGCCGAGGAGAAGGGCCGCCGCATCGGCACGGTGACCCCGGACAGCTTCCGGGACGCACGCGCCATCGGCGAGCTGTTCCGGGAGGGCGTGCCGGTCATCATGAACCTCACGGCCATGGACGCGGCCGACGCCAAGCGCGTGGTGGACTTCGCGGCAGGGCTGATCTTCGGCCTGCGCGGTTCCATCGAGCGGGTGTCGACCCGCGTGTTCCTGCTGACCCCCGCCAACACGGAGATCGTGAACGGCGACCCGACCGGGCACCGCACGGACGGCTTCTTCAACCAGAGCTGAGGCAGGGCCGCTCACCGGCCCTGCCTCCGCGCGGGGTTCACCGGAAGGCGTCGAGCCCGGTGAGCGCCTTGCCCAGCACGAGCTGGTGCATCTCGACGGTGCCCTCGTAGGTGAGCACCGACTCGAGGTTGGTCGCGTGCCGCATCACGGGGTATTCGAGGGAGATCCCGTTCGCCCCGAGGATGGTGCGGGCCGTACGGCAGATCTCGATCGCCTCCCGTACGTTGTTGAGCTTGCCGAAGCTGACCTGCTCGGGGCGCAGGCGGCCGGCGTCCATCCGCCGCCCCAGATGGTGGGCGAGCAGAATCCCCTTGTGCAGTTCGACCGCCATGTCGGCGAGTTTGGCCTGGGTGAGCTGGAAGCCGCCGATGGGCCGCCCGAACTGCTCCCGAGACTTCGCGTAGTCGACCGCGGCCTCGAAGCTGCTGCGGGCGGCGCCCATGGCGCCCCAGACGATCCCGTACCGGGCGTGCGACAGACAACTGAGCGGCCCGCGCAGGCCGGTGCCCTCCGGCAGGACGGCGTCGGCGGGCAGCCGTACGTCGTCGAGGACGAGTTCGCTGGTGACGGAGGCCCGCAGGGACCACTTGTGCTTGATCTCGGGTGCGGAGAACCCGGCGGTGTCGGTCGGCACGACGAACCCCCGGATCCCGTCGTCCGTCTGCGCCCACACCACGGCCACCCCGGCCACGGACCCGTTGGTGATCCACATCTTGCGGCCGGACAGCACCCAGTCGGTGCCGTCACGCTTGGCGTGGGTCCGCATGGAGGCGGGGTCGGAGCCGTGGTCGGGCTCGGTGAGCCCGAAGCAGCCGATGACCTCACCGGCGGCCATACGGGGCAGCCACTGCTGCTTCTGCTCCTCGCTGCCGAACCGGTGGATCGCGTACATGGCGAGAGAGCCCTGCACGGAGACGAGGGACCGGATCCCCGAGTCGGCGGCCTCCAGCTCGAGGCACGCCAGCCCGTACTGCACGGCGGACGCGCCGGCGCACCCGTACCCGTCGAGGGACATCCCGAGGGCTCCGAGGCCGCCGAGCTCCTTCGCGAGCTCCCGGATCCCGGGCAGCTCCCCCTTCTCGTACCACTCGGCGACATACGGCAGCACCCGGTCCGCGGCCCAGGCCCGCACAGTGTCCCTGATCCCGAGGTCCTCCGGCTCCAGCAGGTCGTCGAGGCCGAGGGGGTCGACGGGGTCGAAGGGGGGCAGCTTGGACGACACGGACATGACGACACCCTCCGAGGCTCTTTAACTAGCACTGCTAATAAAGAAGCTACGACCTCCGCCCACCCCCGCACCACCCGTAGCTGCCAACCAACGAGGAAAGGTCGCCCGCGGGGACGCATCACCATCGGCGCCTGCGGGCACGACCCCGGCACCCAAGGCCCCCGCATCCGCACTGGCGCTGGGGGCCGGACACCTGGCGGCCGGCGGCCGGACGCCATCCCCCTGACCCAGAACCCCCCGCCCACCCCCACCGCGGGCGGTGCGTGAGTGGGCGAGCTACGCGGAGACCCGCGACTCCGCGGCGTCCCTCTGTGCGGGCACCTCCACCGTGCCCTCCCCGGCCCCGGCCCCAGCGCCCTCCTCCTCGCACTGCATGACCCGCGGCAACCGCAACGCCATCACCGCCCCCAACACCAACAACCCCGCACTCACCAGCAACGTCACATGCAGCCCGTGCACGAACGAGTCCCGGGCCGCATGACGCAGAGCGACCCCCGCGCTCCCGCCCAGCCGCGCGGCCACCTCGTACGCCTCCCCCAGCGAATGCCCCGCCGAGGCGGAAGCCGACTGCGGAACACCCGGCACACCCGACAACCCCGGCGCGTACGCCGCGTTCATCACGGTGCCGAGCAGAGCGATCCCGATCCCCGCCCCCAGCTGGTACGACGTCTCCCCGATCGCCGCCGCCCCACCGGCCTGCTCCTGCGGCGCCTCGCTCAGCATCGACTCGTACGCCCCGAACAGCGTCGTCTCCAGTCCGAAGCCCAGCAGCACGAAGGAGGCCACCATCAGCGCCCAGTCGTCCGTCCGGCCCATCGCGGTCAGCAGCACCACGGCGAACGCCGTCAGGCAGAAGCCGAAGCACACCATCCGCCGCGGCCCGAACCGCCGCAGCATCCGCGCCCCCGCCAGCCCCGCCGCCATCGCGGCGAACGTCAGCGGCAGCAGCCGCAGCCCCGTCTCCAGCGGAGACAGCCCGAGCACCAACTGGAGGTACTGCGCCGCGATCAGTTCGAGTCCGACCAGCGCGAGCATCGCCAGCACGATGCACCCGACGGACGTGCTGAACGCCGGCCGCGCGAACATCTTCAGGTCCACCAGCGGATGCGTCCGCCGCCGCTGCCGTCGTACGAAGCCGATCACCAGCAGCGCTCCCACCACCAGCGGCGGCACGGTGAGCAGGCTCCCCAGCGACTCGCCGCCGCCGAGCCGCTTGACGCCCAGCACCACGCCGAACAACCCGGCCGCCGCCATCAGCGCACCGACGACGTCCCAGGGGCCGTCCCCCTCGCCCTTCGACTCGGGCAGCAGCAGCCGCCCCACCGGGAGACTGACCAGCATCAACGGAATGTTGACGAGGAAGACCGAGCCCCACCAGAAGTGCTCCAGCAGGAAGCCGCCGAGCAACGGTCCGACCGCCGCGCCGACCGCGGCCACGGCGCTCCAGATGCCGATCGCGAGCGCCCGCTCACGTCGGTCGGGGAAGACCTGCCGCAGGATCGACAGCGTCGCGGGCATGATCATCGCGCCGCCCACGCCGAGCAGCGCCCGCGCCACGATCAGGACCTGGGCGTTGTCGGCCAGGGCCGCCATCCCGGAGGCGACGCCGAACAGCGCATACCCGAGGAGCAGGATCCTCCTGCGCCCCACGCGATCGCCCAGCGTGCCGAACAGGATCAGCAGCGAGGCACAGACCAGTGGATAGACGTCGACGATCCAGAGCAGCTCTATCCCGCCGGGCTTCAGGTCCTCCGTGACGGCGGGGACCGCCACGTGCAGCACGGTGGCGTCGACGGCGACCAGCAGCAGGCTGACGCAGAGGACGACCAGGACCACCCAGCGGTTGGCACCGGACCCGGCCGCCCGACGGCGCAGCGCGGCGGCGGCCGTGGTCGTCCCGGACATGCACGTACCTCCCAGATGTTCCCTCGCGATCGGCGGGCTCACGGGGTGGGGGACGCCCCCGCGACTCGGCCGGAGAGGAGCGGTGGTCCCCGGCCCGCGCAAACGAAAAAGCGAGTGACACGTCAGAGTACGCGAGTCCGCGCGCAAGCCGAGTGGCGGACCTCTCACGGTTCCGCCGGAACGATGTGGCGTACGCCACTCCCCTCTCGGTCGACCACGCCCCGGACGACCGGCCGGTTCCGCCCCGGGTCGATAATCGGGCCCGTGATCGATCTCGAGACGCGCGCGGCCCCGCCCCGCGCCGGGGCGCTGCGCCGGGCGGCCCCGGCGCTCGCCGGGTACGCGGCCGTCCGCGCCCTGGGCCTCGTCACCCTGGCCGTGTGGAGCGCGGCGCGGGACAAGAGCGCGTACACGCTGCTGACCGCCCGCTGGGACGCGCTCTGGTACACCAGGGTCGCCGAACTCGGCTACGGCTACGAAGTGCGCCTGCCCGACGGAGACGTGCACTCCAACCTCGCGTTCTTCCCACTGCTGCCCTGGCTGGAGCGGCTGGTGGCGGCGGTGTCCCCGCTGTCGTACGCGGACGGCGGTTTCGTCGTCAGCCTGTGCGCGTCGGTCGCCGCCGCCTGGGGGATCTTCGCGGTCGCGGACCATGTGTACGGCCGCCGGGCCGGGGTGTGCGCGGTGCTGCTGTGGGCGGTGCTCCCGGTCGGGATCGTGCAGTCGATGGCGTACAGCGAGTCCCTGTTCACGGCGCTCGCCGCGTGGGCGCTGTACGCCGTCCTGACGGGCCGCTGGGTGTCCGCGGGCACGCTGGCCCTGCTGGCGGGGCTGACCCGCCCGGTGGGGCTGGCCGTGGTGGCCGCGGTGTGGGCGGCGGGCATGGCCACCTTCGTGCGGGATCGACGCGCGGCAGGGCCGGACGGCGCCCGTGACGCGCTACGCGCCCCCGCCCCGGCCGGCGCCGACGTCGCCCGCCGCGTGCTCGGCATGCTGCTCGCCCCCCTCGGTGCGGCCGGGTACGTCCTGTGGGTCGGCCACCGGACCGGCAAGGGGCCGCTCGGCTATCTCGACGTGCAGGCCGGATGGCGCAACGGGTTCGACGGGGGCTATGCCTTCGCCCGGTTCGTCGGCGAAAAGTTCGCGTCGTTCCCGTCGGCCCTGGCCGGCATGGGGCTGATCCTCGGGGTCGCGTCAGTCGTCTGGCTGTATGTGGCCGGGGTACGTGGGCGGCAGCCGCTCCCGTTGCTGGTCTACACCGGCGTCGTCGTCGCGCTCGCCCTGTGCGCGTCGAGCTACTTCGGCTCGAAACCGCGCCTGCTGCTGCCCGCCTTCCCGCTGTTGCTGCCCCTCGCCCTGGCCCTCGCCCGGCTGCGTCCGCGCAGGTCAGCGTTGGTGCTCGGGGCCGTGGCGATCGCCTCGGCGGTGTACGGGGCGTTCTGGCTGAACGGCTCGGGTCCGCCCTGACCCGCTGTGAGCACCGGGAGAATTCCGCGCCATGCTCCGGTGAACGAATTCAAAAGCGCGATAAAACCGTCACCCGGAATGATCAAACGAATTGAAGGCCGCAGCGGCCGACGATTACAGATTCAGTGGAAATAAACCTCCTTCTGAGAGGAATCCCACATCACATCGTCATCACAAAGCCGTTGATTCGAGCGGGATCTCAGCTCACTCGCTGTAACGTCGATTGGGTGCGTACCGAACCGAAGCTCACCCGTCTGGACCGGGTCTTCGCCCGGCTGGATCGTGAGCCGGAACGACCGGCCCACATCGATGTGCCGAAGATGAGCAGGCACCGCATCGTGCTCTTCGCGGCGACCCTGGCCTTCTACGGCGCGATCGTGTGGGCCGTGGTGATCACGTCCTGGCTGGTCCGGCTCGACTGGCAGGTCATGTTCTTCCGGCCGTACCAGCAGTGGTCCGGGATCCACTGGTTCGTCGACTACTACGTGGTGCTCGGCCAGCGCGGCCCGACCGCCGTGATGGTCGCGGCCTGGCTGGGCTGGCGCTCCTGGCGGCAGCACACCCTGCGCCCGCTGCTCGCCCTCGGCGTCTCGCTGCTGCTGCTGAACATCACGGTCGGCGCCGCCAAGTACGGCATGGGCCGCCTGGGGCCGCACTACGCGACCGTCATCGGCTCGAACGAGATGTGGCGCGGCGGCGATATATTTCCGAGCGGTCACACCGCGAACGCCGTCGTGACCTGGGGAATCCTGGCCTACCTGGCTTCCGGCGCGAGAGCGCAGCGCTGGCTGTCCGCCGTCTCCGCGGTGACCTCGCTCGGTGTCGGCATGGCCACCGTCTACCTCGGTACGCACTGGTTGAGCGATGTCCTCCTCGGCTGGACCGCCGGCCTGCTGATCATGCTCGGCCTGCCGTGGTTCGAGCCGCTGATCGCCCGTGCCGAGGCCACGATCTTCGACCTGCGCGAGCGCTGGCGGAGCCGCTCGGCGTCCGCTGCCGCCGTCGGCGGCGCGCCGCCCGTGGTGGTCACGCCGCTGCCCGACCGGGACGACGTCGCGGCCCGCTCGCCCCGGGCCCCCGCCTATCTGGCCCCGGGCCCGCACACCACCCGCTCGGAGCGCACTCCGATCACCCCGGCCGGCAGCCGCCGTCCGCCGCACGCGGAGCGGCACCCGGAGCGGCACCCACGCGGCTCGGCCTCCTCGGCCCGCCCCTGACGGGCGGCTGACGGCACACGTTGAGGGCCCCGGTTCCCTTCCGGAACCGGGGCCCTCGCCGTGTCTCAGCCCTTCCAGGCCCGCGCCACCCGGCCGCCCTTCACCTCGAAGTTCAGCCGCCCCACGCGGTACTCCATCGTGATGATCGCCCCCGGCGGCAGCGAGCGCACCGTCGGCCAGCCGCGCTCGCGCGCGAGGTGTTCGGCACGGCCTGCCTCCAGGCCGACATAGGTGTCCGGGCTGTCGTCGGGTTCCGCGGAAGGTGTCGGATTCGGTGCCATACCGCCACGCTATGTCCTGCCCGGGGAGCCGGGAAGTCCGGGCCGGTAAGCAAGGTCACACAGCCCCGTTCCGTCCCCTTCCGTCCCTCGCCTGTCACGCTTCTGTCACAAGATCATGGCAGGAGTTTCGGGCGTTGTCCGTCACACGGACGAGCGGTTCTGTAGGCCTTCCGCAGGCATTCGATCGGGAATTCCGCGTGTCACATGAGGCCATGGAAAAGCCCGGCGGAAAGTTCCGGGAGAAGTGCCTCCGGAGCCCGTTCCATTCCGGTGCCGGACCGGGCCCGCGCGGCCGGCGCGGCACGGGAAATGCATGGCTTCGGCCCGAAGAGGCCGGTACGCCCCCTGTCGGAGCGCGCGGTGACGCGAGCATCATGACGTGGGCTCGCGGGTACGTGTGGCGCGGGCTTCGGCGGGCCCGGCACGCGATGAGCGAAGGGGCGAGCGAGCGATGGGGACGCAGACCGTACAGGCGACGGCGCGGCCCGTGCCGCGAACGAAGCACGGCCGGGTGGTCGTCGACTGGCTGACGACGACGGACCACAAGAAGATCGGCCACCTCTACCTGATCACGTCGTTCGTGTTCTTCCTGATCGCCGGTGTGATGGCGATGCTGATGCGCGCAGAGCTGGCCCGTCCCGGCCTCCAGCTCCTCGACAACACGGAGTTCAACCAGCTGTTCACGATGCACGGCACGATCATGCTGCTGCTGTTCGCGACACCGAGCTTCGCGGGCTTCGCGAACGAGCTGATGCCGTTGCAGATCGGCTCCCCCGACGTCGCCTTCCCGCGGCTGAACATGCTCTCGTACTGGCTGTTCCTCTTCGGCGGGCTGATCGTGCTCGGCTCCCTGGTGGTGCCCTCCGGGCCGGCCGACTTCGGCTGGTTCGCCTACGCCCCGCTCAACAGCGCGGAGCGCACCCCGGGGATCGGGGCCGATTTGTGGATCATGGGGCTGGCGCTGTCCGGCTTCGGCACGATCCTCGGCGCGGTCAACTTCATCACCACGATCATCGGGATGCGCGCCCCCGGCATGACGATGTTCCGGATGCCGATCTTCACCTGGAACACGCTGTTCACGTCGATCCTGATCCTGATGGCCTTCCCGGTCCTCGCGGCGGCGCTGCTGGTGCTGGAGGCGGACCGGCGGTTCGGCGCACAGGTCTTCGACGCGGCCAACGGCGGGGCGATCCTGTGGCAGCACCTGTTCTGGTTCTTCGGCCATCCCGAGGTGTACATCATCGCGCTGCCGTTCTTCGGGATCATCACGGAGATCATCCCGGTCTTCAGCCGCAAGCCGATGTTCGGCTACCTGACGCTGGTCGGCGCCACCATGGCGATCACCGGCCTGTCAGTGGTGGTGTGGGCGCACCACATGTTCGCCACGGGTGCGGTGCTGCTGCCGTTCTTCTCCTTCGTGAGCTTCCTGATCGCGGTGCCGACGGGCGTGAAGTTCTTCAACTGGACCGGCACCATGCTCAAGGGCTCGCTGTCGTTCGAGACGCCCATGCTGTGGGCGACGGGCTTCCTGGTGACGTTCCTGTTCGGCGGGCTGACCGGGGTGATCCTGGCGTCACCGCCGATGGACTTCCATGTGACGGACTCGTACTTCGTGGTCGCGCACTTCCACTACGTCGTCTTCGGCACCGTCGTCTTCGCGATCTTCGCCGGCTTCTACTTCTGGTGGCCCAAGTTCACCGGGAAGATGCTCGACGAACGGCTCGGCAAGATCCAGTTCTGGGCGCTCTTCGTCGGCTTCCACACCACCTTCCTGGTGCAGCACTGGCTGGGCGCCGAGGGCATGCCCCGCCGGTACGCGGACTACCTCGCCGCGGACGGGTTCACCGCGCTCAACACCGTCTCGACGATCGGCGCGTTCCTGCTCGGCATCTCGACCCTGCCGTTCCTCTACAACGTGTGGAAGACCGCCAAGTACGGCGAGAAGGTCGAGACCGACGACCCCTGGGGCTACGGCCGTTCCCTGGAGTGGGCGACCTCCTGCCCGCCGCCCCGGCACAACTTCACGACGCTGCCCCGGATCCGGTCGGAGTCGCCGGCGTTCGACCTGCACCATCCGCAGTACGCGGCGGTGACGTCGCAGCCCGAGCCAGAGCGGCATCAAGCCGGTCGCGAGTCCTCCTGACCGCCTCGACCAGCTCCACCGGTTCCAGCACCTCGAACTCGAAGCCCAGCATGACCACGTGGATCACCATCACGTCGAGGCTGCCGGCTCCGCAGCGCAACAGGCAGCTGTCCGGGCCCTCGGCCTCCAGCACCCCGGCGGAGGGCGAGATGTGCGCGGCGGCCTCCTCCAGGGGCGCCAGGAGCCGTACCACGGCGTGGGTGGCGTACACCCGCGTGGAGACGCCCTGGGAGACGTAGGCGGCGAGGTCCTCGGCGGGCGGCTCGCGCGGCACGAAGCGCGGGCCGTGCGGCGGCCTGGGCGTGACGCGGTCGGCGCGGAAGGTGCGCCAGTCCTCCCGGTCCAGGTCCCAGGCGACCAGGTACCAGCGGCGTTCGGTGCACACCAGGCGGTGCGGTTCGACGCTGCGGCGGCTGAGGGTGCCGTCGTGTCCGCGGTACTCGAAGCGCAGCCGCTCGGCGTCCCGGCAGAGGTGGGCGAGTTCGGTCAGCACGGCCGGGTCGACGGCGTCGGGCAAGGGCCCGCGCAGCATCGGCACGGTGAAGGCGTTCAGGGCGCCCACGCGGCGGCGCAGCCGGTTCGGCAGCACCTGTTCCAGTTTGGCGAGGGCCCGCACCGAGGTCTCGCCGATGCCCTCGATGCCCTGCCCGGCGGCCGTGCGCAGTCCGATCGCCACCGCCACGGCCTCGTCGTCGTCCAGGAGCAGCGGCGGCAGTTCGGCTCCGGCGCCCAGCTGGTAGCCGCCGCCCGTGCCGGGGCTGGCGTTGACCGGGTAGCCGAGTCCGCGCAGCCGGTCGACGTCCCGGCGCAGGGTGCGGGCGCTGACGCCGAGCCGCTCCGCCAGGTCGGCACCGGACCACTCGCGGTGGGCCTGGAGCAGGGAGAGCAGACGCAGCAGGCGGGCCGAGGTCTCCGACATGGGGCGAGTCTGCCAGCCCTTGCGGACACCTGCTGTCCTCAAGGCGAGTAGGCCAGTTGCGGGACGGTGAAGCAGGTGCGGTTCATGTCGCCCTGGCCCACCCAGCCCCTGCCGTCCTGCCAGCGGGCCACCGACAGGCAGGTCCGCCGGGTCTGCGGCGGCTCGGGGAGCCGCGCGAACTCCACGGGCAGGAGCAGGCCGGCGGCGGTGTACCCCTCGCTGCGGTTCATGAAGGCGTCGACGCACGCGCGCGTGATGCCCGTCCGTGCGCAGGACTTCGCGGCGTCCGTGAACCACCGTGCGGCCGCCCACCCCTCCAGCTGCCACTGGGAGTGCGTCTTCAGGCCCTTCGTCGCCTCGCGGAACTCCCGTACGGCCGCCTCGCCGGTGTCCTCGTAGTTGCGGCTCGAGCCGGTCGCCCAGAGGGCGTTGCGGCAGCGCGGGGCGTCCTTGTAGTCCTCGGGGACGGTGGACGTCCAGTTCTGCACGTTGGTCACCTTGGCGGTGACGTGGGCGCCGACCTGGTCCATGGCCTGGCAGAGCTGGGCGTTGCCGTGGCCGTCGATGGCGTCGAAGACCAGGTCGGCGCCCTGCTCCTTCAGGTCGGCCGCGACGGCGCGGAAGTTGGGCAGGGCGAAGTCGACCTGCTCGGTGACGACTTTGTAGCCCTCGGCGCGCAGGCCCCGCTCGACGAGCCGGGCGTAGGCGGCGGAGGCGGACTGGTTGTAGGAGACGACGGCGGCGGTGCGGGCGCCGTGCTCGCGTTTGAAGTAGCGGTAGACCTCGGTGCCGCCGTACAGCTCGCCGTCCCAGCCGGTGGTGCCGTCGCGGGGCGCCAGGCTGCCGTAGATGCCGTAGAGGTGCGGGTAGGTGTCGTAGGCGCTGCCGATGGGCTGGCCGCCGATGTCGGGCACCCGCGCGCGTGAGACGCGGGAGGCGCCGGCGTAGTCCAGGACGGTGGTGGCGACCAGGGCGACGACCTTGTCCTCCTCGACCAGCTTGTGCACGCACTCGTTGTCGCCGATTCCGCTGCCGCCGTCGTCGCACTCGCGTACCTCCACGCGGCGGCCGTCGATGCCGCCGCGCGCGTTGAGCCGGTCGAACCAGGCCCTGGCGCCGTCGCGCGGGCCGGTGAACGCGCTGCCGCCGACGGGGCTGGTGGCGCTGGTGATGATGCCGACCCGCAGGGGCCCGGAGTCACGGGGCGGCGTGGTGCGGTCGGCGTGCTCGAAGTCGCTCTCCGGGAGCCGGCTGCCGCAGGCCGCGCTCAGGGCGAGCAGCAGCACCGCGGTGAGGATCTCAGCAACCCGGGACCGGCGACCCATTACCGCTCATCTGCACCAGCGAGCACAGGGTCTTGACGGACACCTTCCAGACGCCGTCCTGCTCGACCGAGGTCCCGGAGGCGTTCGGCAGAGCGGTGGCGCCCTTCAGGGTGAGCGTGTATGTCACGTCCGCCTCGGTCGCCGAGGTGAACCGGACCTTGGTGACCTTCGCCTCGACCTGCCCGCCGCGGGCGTCACCGCTGAAGGCCTTGAGGACGGGTGCCATCTGTTCGCCGTTCTGCAGGACAGCCAGCTTGTCCTCGGTCGAGGTGTTCGGGTCGAAGAACTTCTGCCAGTTCTGCTTGATCTGCGACTCGGCCGCGGCCGGGTCCGCCGGCGCGCTGGTGGTCTGCTCCGCGGTCGGTGTGGGGGGCGTGCTCGCGCTGCCGCCGCCGTTGTCGTCACTGCATGCCGCGAGGACCGGTGCGACGGCCAGGACCAGGGCGGCCGCGATCGCCGTGCCCCGTCCCGCGGCTCGTGGGCCCCGCTTCGCGTTCCCCCGCCTGAGGTCGCTGCCGAGAACCATCTGGCTCACCACCGGGTGTCGGTCCGGGCCATGTGCGCCCGGTGCTTTCAGGGTCAGCTTCCAAGGGGCATAGTGCAAGCGATCGGCGGACTTGAACAGGCAGCCAGACACGTGCCCGGACAACCGACGTGTGGGAGCCAGCGATGCGGACGAACCGACTGCGGACCGTGCATCCCGTCCTCTGGGCCGGCTGGGCCGCGGTGGCCGCCGGCGCGGTGCTGTGCGTCGTCGGCTGGTACGGCGTCTCCGGGGAGCGTTTCGCCGAACGGCAGCTGCCGTACCTCGCCTCCTGCACCATCCCCGGCGTGGCACTGATCGTCTCCGGGGCCGTGCTGCTGGCCCACGGCCGGGGCTCGATCGCCGCCGCGCGCGTGGAGGAGCTGTACGGCCTGCTGGTCACGGCCGAGCCTGCCGACGGGGACGAGACCGGACGCGCCGCGCTCGCACCGCTCGCGGTCAGCGGCGAGCTGCTGATGGTGCCGGGCGGCACGCTGTGGCACCGCGCGGACTGCCCGCTGGTCGCGGGCAGGGCGGAGGCGGTCGCGGTGGACTCCGGGCTGGTGGCGAGCGGGGAGCTGAGCCCCTGCCCGATCTGCGAACCCGCCGAAGAGACCGGCTGAGACCGGCCGATGTCCTCGCTGACCTACGACCTCACCCTGGCCGGCCTGTCGGTCGGGAGTGCGGCGGCGCTGACCGGGATCGGCCTGATCGTGACGTACCGCGCGACCGGCGTGCTGAACTTCGCGCACGGGGCGATCGCGATGGTGTGCGCGTACGGGCTGCGGCAGTGCGTGGTCGAGTGGGGCTGGCCGTTGTGGCTGGGGGCCGCGGTGACGCTGCTGGTCCTGGCGCCGGGGCTGGGTGTCGTCCTGGAACGGTTCGTGTTCCGGCCGCTCGCGGTCCTCGGTGGGGACCCCGCGCAGACCCTGGTGGCGTCCATCGGGGTGTTCGTCCTGCTGGTGGGCGGGGCGGCGCTGCTGTGGGGTCAGGGGGCGCGGGACGACGCGCCGGAGCTGGTGCCGGACGAGCCGTGGGGGCAGCTGGCGGTGGTGCTGGTGCTGGCCGCCGGGGTCTCGGCGGTCGTGCGCCTGACCCGCTTCGGGCGGGAGCTGCGCGCCGTGGTCGACGACCGGCGGCTCGCGGTGCTGGGCGGCATCGACGCGGACCGGGTCGCGGCGGCGGGCTGGGCGTTCGGTTCGTTCACGGCGGGCCTGACGGGCGTGTTGCTGGCTCCGTACGTGCGGCTCGACCCGTACGGGCTGCCGCTGCTCGTGATGGAGGTCGTGGCGGTCGCGGTGGCCGCGCGGATGCGGAGCCTGTGGGTCGCGGTGATGGTGGCGCTGGGCCTCGGGGTGGCGCAGAGCCAGCTGACGCGGCTGCACCCGTCCGGGTGGGGCGAGTCGCTGCTCCAGGCGGCCGGGACGAACCTCTTCGTCGTCGCCCTGCTGGTGGCGGCCCTGGTGCTGCCGGGGGTGGGCACGCGGGACGCGCTGCCGCGTACGGCCACCGCCCGGGTGCCGACACCGCCGGGCGCGTGGATCGTGGCGGGTGTGCTGTTCCTGCTGCCGCTGGGCCTGGCGGGCCAGGACCTGCACACGTCGATCCAGGTGCCGGCGCTGGCCGTGATCCTGCTGTCCCTGGTGGTGGTCACCGGCCGCGGCGGCCAGATCTCGCTGGGGCAGGCGGCGTACGCGGGGCTGGGCGCCCTGTTCACCGCGCTGCTGGCGGCCGGCCGTTTCCCCGGCCTGCCGGACATGCCGGAGCTGCCGGCGCTCGCGCTGTCGGTCGTCCTGGTGGCACCGCTCGGCCTGCTCACCGGCTGGCCGGCGATCGGCCGCCGGGGGCTGGCACTGGCACTGGCGACGTTCGCGGTCGGCGTGGGGGTGAGCCGCTTCGTCTTCGACCAGCCGTACGCCACCGCGGGCCTGTCGCTGGGCCGCCCGGCGGGTTTCGACGGGGACCGCGCGTACTACGTCCTGGAGCTGCTTCTGCTGGCGGTCGCGCTGCTGGCGGCACACGCCCTGCGCCGGGGCCGTACGGGCCGGGCCCTCGCGGCCATGCGGGACCACGAGGCGGGGGCGCGGGCGGCGGGCGTCCAGGTGCCTTCGCTCAAGCTGCTCGCCTTCGTCGCGGGCGCCGCACTCGCCGCACTGGGCGGCGGCATGCTCGGTATGGGCCTGCGCGCCTTCGACCCCGCCGCGTTCGACCCGGTGCGCGGCCTGCTGTGGTTCGCCGCGGTCGTGGTGCTGGGCGCCGACAGCACCCTCGGCGCGCTCGCCGCCGCGGCCCTCCTGGTCGGCCTGGACGCGGGCACGCGCGGTGGTGTGGCGGCGGCCCTGATCGGCGTCCTGGCGGTCCTCGTGGGGCGTTTCCCCGGCGGCCCGTACGACGCCCTGCGCACGGCGACGGAGCGCCTGCGGCTGTACCGCGCCCCGGCCCTGACACCGGCGGGCTCCCGGGCGCGCGGGCTGCTGCGCCCGGCGGGAGGGCGAACACCCCGGACAGCGCCGGTGCCCAGAGGGGCGACGCCGACCCGCGTGGCGGCGGAGGGCAGGGGCACGGGGGTGGCGGGCGGACGCGGTGCCGGCGACGGCGAAAGCGGCGCGACGGCGCGCGCCTCCGGCGCGGACGGACGGCGAGCGGCTCCCGCGCCCGCGGACCGGGAGCCGCCGGGGACGACGGAGCGCCTGCCCCCGGGGCCACCGGGCGCCGCCGGGGACGGCCCCGCCCGCCGCGGCTCGCCCGCGCCCCCCGCTCTCCCCGTCCTCACCGCCCGTCACCTGCACGTCCACTACGGCGGCTTCATCGCCCTCGACGGAGTCGACCTGGTCCTCTCCCCCGGGCGGATCGCCGCGATCGTCGGACCCAACGGGGCCGGGAAGAGCACCCTGTTCCACTGTCTGGCCGGGACGCTGCGGCCCGCCCGCGGGTCGGTGCGCCTCGGTGGGCGGGACATCACCGCGCTGCCCGCCCACGCCCGCACCCGGCTGGGGATCGCGCGGACCTTCCAGGAACTGGCCGTCTTCCCGTCGCTGACCGTGGCCGAGAACGTCCGGGTGGGTGCCGAGCAGGGCCGGTCGAGCGATGCCGGGGCCGTGGAGCGGACGCTCAGGCTGCTCGGGCTGGACGGGCCGGTACGGGCGCTGCCCGCCGCCGGGCTCCCCACGGGGACGCTGCGCCGCGTCGAACTGGCCCGGGTCCTCGCGGGCGGCCCACGGGTGCTGCTGCTGGACGAGCCCGCCGCCGGGCTCGACACAGCCGAAGTGGCCGCCCTGGCCCGGGTGTTGAAGGCCCTGGCCGCCGACGGCACGGCCCTCCTCGTCGTCGAGCACGACCTGGACCTGGTCGCGGGCCTCGCCGACGTCGTGCATGTCATGACCGCGGGACGGATCGTGGCCTCGGGACCGCCCGAGCGGGTCCTGGAGGTCCTGGAGACGGAGGACGGCCGATGAGCACACTGGACGCCGCGGGAACAGGGGACGGTCCGACGTGCACCCCACACATCGCAGGCACAGGGGCCCGTGGGACGTGCGCCCCGCACACCACGGGAACAGGCCACCCCGCGACACGCACCCCGCACACCGCAGGCACAGGGGGCCGTCGGACGTGCACCCCGCACACCCCCGAAACAGGCGGCCGCCCCATGTGCCCCCGGCACACCGCGCGAGCGGAAGGCCACTCGATGGGCGCCCTCGGCGTCCATGAAGCCGGGAGCGTCCATGAAGCCGGGGGCGTCCCGGAAACCGGGGGCGTCCGATGACCACCGTCTCCCTGCGCCACGCGCGCGTGCGCTACGGCCCCCTGGAGGCCCTGCACGGCATCACCCTCGCCGCTTCCGGCCCGGGCCTCACCGTGCTGCTGGGCCGCAACGGCTCCGGCCGCAGTACCGCCCTGCGCGCACTCGCGGGTGCCGTGCCCCTGTCGGGCGGGGCCGTGGTCTGGGACGGCGCCGACGTGACCCGCGTACCGGCGTACGAGCGGGCCCGGCGCGGGATGTGCCTGGTGCCGGAGCGGCAGGCCGTGTTCGGCTCGCTCACCGTGCGCGAGAACCTCGGCCTCGCCGCCCCGGACCACGCCCCGGCACTCGACGCCTACCCGCAGCTGGGGCCCCTGCTGGAGCGGCGCGCCGGGACCCTCTCCGGCGGGGAGCAGCGCATGCTCGCCCTCTCCAGGGCCCTGCTGGCACGCGCGCGCGTGGTCCTCGTCGACGAGCCCGTCCAGGGCATGTCCCCCTCGGTCGCGGCCCGCACGTACGAGCTGCTGGGCGCGCTCGACGCCTGCGTGGTGATCGCCGAGCAACGGCTGCCGCCCGTCCTGCGCGACCGGCACGCGCTCGTCTGGGAACTGCGCCGCGGGACCGTCGTGTTCGCCGGGGAGACGAGCGAGCTCAGGCACTGAGCCGAGATGCCGAGGCCCCGTCCGGTCGGCCGACCGGACGGGGCCCGTGTCCCGGCGAGGGGGCAGCGGTCAGAGTTCGAGGCTCAGGCCGGGCACGATCACGTCGGGATCGCCGCCGATGGCGGCCTTGTTGGCGGTGTAGACGCGCTGCCAGGTGGTCCCGTGCCGGGCGGCGATACCGCTCAGCGTGTCGCCCTGGCGGACGGTGTAGTCACCGCGTGAGGAGCTGCGGTCGGCGTGTCCCGTGGGGCGCGCCGGTGCCTTCGAGGGCTTCGCCGGTGCGGACTTCGTGGTGGTGACCGGGTCGGCGGAAGCCGCGGGTGCGCCGCCGCTCGCCCCGGCGCGTGCCGAGCAGACGGGCCAGGCGCCCCACCCCTGGGCGCGCTGGACCTTGGTGGCGACGGCGATCTGCTGGGACTTGCTCGCCTGGTCGGCGGTGGCCGCGTAGGCGGTGCCGCCGTAGGCGCTCCAGGTGGAAGCGGCGAACTGGAGTCCGCCGTAGTAGCCGTTGCCGGTGTTGATGTGCCAGTTGCCGCCGCTCTCGCACTGGGCGATGCGGTCCCACACTCCGCTGTCAGCCGCCGCGGCGTTTCCGGTCGCGGCCAGCAGTCCGAGGGGCGCGAGCAGTGCCGCCCCGGCGAGGACCGCCGTCGTACGAACCTGGTTCTTCCGAGCGTTGTCGCGAGTGGTGTCGGCACATTCGGACATGTAGTTCCCTCTCGAAGCACTCGAGGTCCCCCAAGGCGGGACGCCGCCCTCCGCGCCATGGGGCGCGTGGGCCGCGCTCGCCCCGTCCGCAGGTGTGGTGCTGTGCGCGGTTCCGGAGAACCGTGCGGCCGGCGGACGTACCCGAGCGGTGCTCGATGCACACGGCGGAGGAATGTATGGAAGGTGACGGCCCGACAGCAACCAGTCCCCTGTCAGGGCAGGCCAGTTCATCGATACCTCTGGTAACGGCAATTTCCGGACACCCACTTCATTCGTGGATTTCCGGATTTGTCGACCAACCCACCCGACGGCCTGTGACCCACTTCACCATTCCAACACCCTTTACAAATCAGGGACTTGACCGTGAGTGCCCGATTCCGTGCCGAGCGTGACCCTGTGCGCTGGATGGTTCGATTCCGTTCGCCGTAAGGCGTGACTCCCGCCACAGATCGCCCGTTGTCTTCTTCATGAGCCGGGGCCGACCCGGACCACGGGCCGGGAGCCACCCGGCCCCGCCACGCACCGCATCCCCGAGGGAGTCACCCGTGCCGCGCATGCTCGACGTCAGCGACGAGGTACGCGCCGAGATCGGCGACGAAGAAGCCGACCGCCTGCTCGCCGGAGAGACCGCCCCGGGCAGTTACGACTGCACGTCCTGCCGCACTCCGGGCGACTCCGAGCAGGAGCGCACCAGCACCGTCCTCTTCATCGGGGACGAGACCGCCGTCCTCGCCTTCGCCCACTCCGGCTGCCTGCCCTCCCAGGTCGTGCAGGTCACCGAGGAGCAGCTGCGGGGCGCCGTGAAGTCCATCACCGGCGACACCGTCGACCTGGAGCCCGACCAGGCAGCGCCCGAGCAGGCGGTGCTCGGCGTGACCAGCGGACTCGTCCTGATCGGCGGGGAGTTGCACCCGGCCCTCGTGGTGGAGCCGACCGTGCCCATCGCCCGGCCCGGGACGACCGGCGACGGCGGCGACGAGTTCCTGCCGCTCCTCGTGGAGCAGGGCTTCATGCCCCTGGCCGAGCTGTCCGCCGTACCGCCCGTGCTGCACGGCTGGTCCGTGCTGCTCGCCGTGGGCCAGCTGCACGCGGTGCTCCAGCCGGGTCAGAACGGCGGCCGGCCGGTCGCCTGGTGGCAGGCGCACCAGCCGCTCCAGGTCACCGAGGGCTGGCGCGCGGCCGCCAACAAGCACCAGCAGGTGCTGATGTTCGCCGCGCCCGTCGGCTCCATCGGCCGCCAGCCGCGCGAGGACCTGCTGCGGGACGCGCTGGACAAGGCGGCGGCGAACGGAAGGCTGGTCGCCGCGGCGCTGCCGCTGGCCGGCACCTGAGCGGCGGATCACCCACGCGGTCCGCATCCCGGCGAAAGCGGTACCCGGGCCGCATCCCTTGCCCCGCGGGGTCGTTTGGACATACGTGCACGCATACGACGTTCCCCGCCGCCAGTCCTTCTCGTCGATCCCCTCCGCGCGATCGGCTCAGGACACCCAGGGCGGCCCATCGGCCACGCCGATCTACGACGCGCTCTACGCCGAGTACGTCAAGTCCTTCCGCGCACTGCCCGGCGACCGCAGTGGCGAGGAGAAGCTGGGCTTCACCGCCTTCGGGAACATCCCGCACGGCACTGGCTCGTACGCCACGGGCTCCTACACCACGGGTTCCTACGGCACGGGCTGGTACAGCCACGCGCACAGCGGCTCGTACAGTGCGTACAGCGCGGGAGCCCAGAGCGCCCGCCACGCCGCCGGCCAGCAGCCAACGCACTGGCAGCGCGTCGGGACCGTCGGCCCGCACGGCACGGGGATGCACCACGTGCCCGCCGCCCTCCCGCCGGGACGACGCGGCGACGTCTGAGCGAGCACCGGACAGCGGAAGGGCGGCCCCCGTCGGGGGCCGCCCTTCCGCTGTCCTCGCGCTGCTTCCCGCTACTTCTTCTTGGCGCCGCGCTTCTCGCGCACCCGCACCGAGATGTGGATCGGCGTGCCCTCGAAGCCGAACTCCTCGCGCAGGCGGCGCTCGATGAAGCGCCGGTAGCCCGCCTCGATGAAGCCGGAGGCGAACAGCACGAACCGCGGCGGCTTGGTGCCCGCCTGCGTGCCGAACAGGATGCGCGGCTGCTTGCCGCCCCGGACCGGGTGCGGGTGGGCGGCGACCAGCTCACCGAGGAAGGCGTTCAGCCTGCCGGTCGGGACCCGGGTCTCCCAGCCCGCCAGAGCCGTCTCGATCGCCGGGACCAGCTTCTCCATGTGCCGCCCGGTGCGCGCCGAGACGTTCACCCGCGGTGCCCACGCCACCTGGCCGAGCTCCGTCTCGATCTCCCGCTCCAGGTAGTAGCGGCGCTCCTCGTCGAGGGTGTCCCACTTGTTGTACGCGATGACGATCGCGCGGCCCGCCTCGACGGCCATGGTGACGATCCGCTGGTCCTGCACGGAGATCGACTCGGACGCGTCGATCAGGATGACCGCCACCTCCGCCTTCTCCACGGCGGCCGCCGTACGCAGCGAGGCGTAGTAGTCGGCGCCCTGCTGGAGGTGGACGCGCTTGCGGATGCCGGCCGTGTCGACGAACTTCCAGGTGACGCCGCCGAGTTCGATCAGCTCGTCGACCGGGTCACGGGTGGTGCCCGCCAACTCGTTGACGACGACGCGCTCCTCGTTCGCGACCTTGTTCAGGAGCGAGGACTTGCCCACGTTCGGGCGGCCGATCAGGGCGATGCGCCGGGGGCCGCCGATGCCGGCCCCGCCGAACGTCTCGCGCGGCGCCTCCGGCAGCACCTCCAGGACCTGGTCGAGCATGTCGCCGGTGCCGCGGCCGTGCAGTGCCGAGACCGGGTACGGCTCCCCCAGCCCCAGGGACCACAGGTAGGCGGCGTCGGCCTCGCCGCTCGGGCCGTCCACCTTGTTGGCGCACAGCACGACCGGCTTGCCGGCCTTGCGCAGCAGCCGTACGACGGCCTCGTCGGTGTCGGTGGCGCCGACCTTGGCGTCGACGACGAAGACGACCGCGTCCGCGGCGTCGATGGCGTACTCGGCCTGGGCGGCGACGGAGGCGTCGATGCCGAGGACGTCCTGCTCCCAGCCGCCGGTGTCGACGACCTTGAAGCGGCGGCCCGCCCACTCGGCCTCGTACGTCACACGGTCCCGGGTGACACCGGGCTTGTCCTCGACGACGGCCTCGCGGCGCCCGATGATGCGGTTCACCAGAGTCGACTTGCCGACATTGGGGCGGCCGACGACGGCGAGGACGGGCAGCGGGCCGTGCCCGGCCTCCTCGATCGCGCCCTCGACGTCCGCGAGGTCGAAGCCCTCCTCCACGGCGAGCTCCATGAACTCCGCGTACTCGGCGTCGCCGAGCGCCCCGTGGTCGTGCTCGTGCGCGCCCGCGGAGGCGTCCGAGCCCTCGGGCTGGATGTGGTCGTTCATGAAGTCCGTACCTCGTAGTTCATCGTGGTGGTCGGTGGAGTACCCGTGGTTCCGGGGTGATCCACTACTCAGTGTTGCCTAGCGCCCGGTGAAGCGCCGTGCGTTTTCCAGGTGGGCGGCGAGCTGCTTCTGTATGCGCCCCGTCGCCTCGTCCAGCGCCGTGCGTGTCCGCCGCCCGCTGCCGTCTCCCGCCTCGAAGGGCTCGCCGAAGACGACGTCCACCCGGGACCGCAGCGGGGGCAGCCCCTTTATCAACCGACCGGGTCTGTCGGAACTTCCCAGCACGGCGACCGGCACGATCGGGGCGCCGCTGCGCACCGCGAAGTACGCGAGCCCGGCGCGCAGCGAGGCGAAGTCGCCCTCGCCCCGGGTGCCCTCGGGGAAGATGCCCAGCACGCCGCCGTTCTCCAGGACGCCGAGCGCACGGGTGATCGCCGTGCGGTCGGTGGTGTCGCGGTCCACCTTCAGCTGGCCGATGCCGGTCAGGAACGGGTCGAGGGGGCCGACGAACGCCTCCTTCTTGATCAGGAAGTGCGTCGGCCGGGGCGCCACGCCCATGACCATCGGGCCGTCGATGTTGTGGGAGTGGTTGACCGCGAGGATCACCGGGCCGTGCGTGGGCACCTTCCAGGCGCCGAGCACGCGCGGATTCCACAGCCCGTACATCAGGCCGACGCCGATACGCCGCCCGACGTCGGCGCTGCGCGCCGAAGGCACCTCGGTCACTTCCCGGCCCGCTTCTCCTCGACGAGGGTGACGACACACTCGATGACCTGGGCCAGCGTGAGCTCGGTGGTGTCCACCTCGACCGCGTCGCCCGCCTTGGCGAGCGGCGAGGTCTTGCGGCTGGAGTCGGCCGCGTCCCGCTTGATCAGGGCCTCGCGGGTGGTGTGGACGTCGGAGCCCTTCAGCTCGCCGCTGCGGCGGGCGGCACGCGCCTCCGGGGAGGCGGTGAGGAAGATCTTCAGGTCGGCGTCCGGCAGCACCGTCGTGCCGATGTCACGGCCCTCGACCACGATGCCCTGCTCCGCGGAGGCGGCGATCGTGCGCTGTAGCTCGGTGATCCGGGCGCGCACCTCGGGCACCGCGCTGACCGCGCTGACCTTGGAGGTGACCTCCTGGGTGCGGATCGGGCCGGCCACGTCGACGCCGTCGACGGCGATGGTGGGGGCCTGCGGGTCGGTGCCGGAGACGATCTCGGGCTTGCCGGCCGCGGCGGCGATCGCGGCCGGGTCGTCGATGTCGATGCCGTTGCTCACCATCCACCAGGTGATCGCCCGGTACTGGGCGCCGGTGTCCAGGTAGCTCAGCCCGAGCTGCGCCGCCACGGCCTTCGAGGTGCTCGACTTGCCCGTGCCGGACGGGCCGTCGATGGCGACAATCACTGGCGTGGCGCTTTCCACTGTGGGGACCTTCCTGAAACCGGGTCGGCGGGGGTGAGGGCGCGACTGCCCCGCACAAGGTTACTGGGTTCGCGTCACTCGTCCGGCCGCGCGTCGGCCGGCCGCACTCGGCAGGCGTTACTGCCGGATCGCCCAGCCCCGCTCGCGCAGCGCGGCGGTCAGGACGGGGGCCGCCTTCGGCTCCACCATCAACTGGACCAGGCCGGCCTGCTGCCCCGTCGCGTGCTCGATCCGCACGTCCTCGATGTTGACCCCGGCCATCCCGGCGTCCGCGAAGATCCGGGCCAGCTGTCCCGGCTGGTCGTCGATCAGGACGGCGACGACCTCGTAGGCCCGCGGCGCCGACCCGTGCTTGCCGGGGACGCGGACCTGGCCGGCGTTGCCGCGCCGCAGGACGTCCTCGATGCCGGTGGTGCCCGCGCCGCGCTTGTGCTCGTCGGAGGACTCCAGGGCGCGCAGGGCCCGCACGGTCTCCTCCAGGTCGGCGGCGACGTCCGTGAGCAGGTCGGCGACCGGCCCGGGGTTCGCGGAGAGGATGTCGATCCACATCCGGGGGTCGGAGGCGGCGATCCGGGTCACGTCCCGGATGCCCTGTCCGCACAGCCGTACGGCGGCCTCCTCCGCGTGTTCCAGGCGCGCGGCGACCAGGCTGGAGACCAGGTGGGGCATGTGGGAGACAAGGGCCACGGCACGGTCGTGGGCGTCGGCGTCCATCACGACCGGCACGGCACGGCAGTGCGAGACCAGCTCCAGGGCGAGGTTCAGCACCTCGGTGTCGGTGTCCCGGGTCGGGGTGAGCACCCAGGGGCGGCCCTCGAAGAGATCGCCGGTCGCCGCGAGCGGACCGGACTTCTCGCGGCCCGACATGGGGTGCGTACCGATGTACGCCGCGAGGTCGAGGCCGCGATCCTCCAACTCGCGGCGCGGCCCGCCCTTGACGCTGGCGACGTCGAGGTAGCCGCGCGCCGCACCGCGGCTCATGACGTCGGCGAGCACGTCCGCCACGTGCGCGGGCGGGGCGGCGACGATCGCGAGGTCGACGGGCCCGTCCGGCGCCTCGTCGGTGCCGGCGCCGAGGGCTGCCGCCGTACGGGCCTGCTCGGGGTCGTGGTCGGCGAGGTGCACGGTGACACCCCGCTGGGACAGGGCGAGCGCCGCGGACGTGCCGATGAGCCCGGTGCCGATGACGAGTGCGGTCCTCACTGGGCGATGTCCTTGCGCAGGGCCGCGGCGGAGCCGAGGTAGACGTGGGCGATGTCGGCGCGGGGCCGGTCCGACTCGATGTGCGCGAGGACGCGGACGACACGGGGCATGGCACCCTCGATGTCCAGTTCCTGAGCGCAGATCAGCGGGACGTCGACGATGCCGAGCTTGCGCGCGGCCGCCGCCGGGAAGTCGCTGTGCAGGTCGGGCGTGGCCGTGAACCAGATGCTGATCAGGTCGTCGGCGGTGAGGTCGTTGCGCTCCAGGATGGCTGTGAGCAGGGCTCCGACCTGCTCGTCCATGTGCCCGGCCTCGTCCCGTTCGAGTTGGACGGCGCCCCGGACCGCTCGTACCGCCACGGCGATGCTCCTTGCTCACGTGTGTGTCGCTCTACGACCGTCCAGCCTAGTCAGCCCGTGCGGCCGGGATGCACGACGCCCACCCGATGAGACACCGGAATCGCCACACCTTGGGTATTTTCGAACCGTGATGCGGAAATTTCCGGTTCACCCCCTCTTCGGCGTCTTCGGAGTGACGACATGACCCACGAGACCACGCGCCGCACGGTTCTCCTCGCGACGGGCGCGACGGGCGCGGCGGCGTTCGTCGCGGCCTGCGGCGGAGGCGGCGGCGACAGCGGCTCCACGTCGACGAGCTCCCCCACCGACCCGGGGGCGACGAACGCCCCGGGCGGTCAGGAGCTGGCCACCACCGACGAGATCCCGGTCGGCGGCGGCAAGATCTTCAAGGACCAGAAGGTCGTGGTGACCCAGCCGGAGCAGGGCAGTTTCAAGGCCTTCTCGGCGATCTGCACCCACCAGCACTGCACGGTGGGGTCCGTCTCCGACGGCACGATCGACTGTCCCTGTCACGGCAGCAGGTTCCGTGTCGCCGACGGTTCGGTGGCCCATGGTCCGGCGACCCAGCCGCTGCCCGCCGAGCAGATCACGGTGGAGGGAAACTCGATTCGCCTGACGTGAGCGTCCGCGTACGCTCCCGGTCATGCAGCCCGAGACCCTGGTGCGCGACCACACGATCTACGCCTGTGTGATGGGCTCGCGCGCCTTCGGCCTGGCGACCGAGGGCAGTGACACCGACCGCCGTGGCGTGTTCCTGGCTCCCACGCCGCTGTTCTGGCGCTTCGACAAGCCGCCGACGCACGTCGAGGGCCCGGCCGAGGAACAGTTCAGCTGGGAGCTGGAGCGCTTCTGCGAACTGGCCCTGCGCGCCAACCCGAACATCCTGGAGTGCCTGCACTCCCCGCTGGTGGAGTACGCCGACGACACCGGCCGCGAGCTGCTCGCCCTGCGTGCGGCGTTCCTCTCCCGGCGGGTCCAGGAGACGTTCACCCGGTACGCCCATGGGCAGCGCCGCAAGCTGGAGGCCGACGTCCGCATCCACGGCGCCCCGCGCTGGAAGCACGCGATGCATCTCCTGCGCCTGCTGATCAGCGCCCGCGACCTGTTGCGCACGGGCACGCTCGCGGTCGACGTCGGCGTCCACCGCGAGCCGCTGCTCGCGGTGAAGCGGGGCGAGGTGGCCTGGTCCGAGATCGGCTCCTGGATGACACGCCTGGAGCGGGAGACCGAGCGGACCGCCCGCCACAGCCCCCTGCCGGCCGAACCGGACCGGCGGCGCGTGGAGGACTTCCTCACCCGCGCCCGCCGCGCCTCGGCCCTCCGGCCGGTCGCCTGATCAGGCGTCCCAGAGCGCCCCGAGGGTCAGCAGGTCGGTCCGGTACTCGACCCGGTCGGCCCACTCGGTCGGCCAGGCCTCCGCGCCCAGGTACGCGCCGACGAACGCGCCCGTCAGACAGGCGATCGAGTCCGAGTCACCGGCCGTGCAGGCGGCGCGCCGCAGGGCCGTCACCGGCTCGTCGGCGAAGAGCAGGAAACACAGCAGCCCGGTCGCCAGGGCCTCCTCGGCGATCCAGCCCTCCCCCGTGGCCAGGCACGGGTCCGTCTCGGGCGAGACGGTGCGCAGGGCGTGCTCCAGCCGGTCGAGGATCGCCAGGCACTCGTCCCAGCCGCGCGCGATGAACTGCTCGGGGCCCGGGTCCTGGGCCCGGCGCCACAGATCGCCCAGCCAGCGCTCGTGGTAGTGGCTGCGGTTCTCCCGGGCGTACGAGCGCAGCAGCCCGACCAGACCGGCCGGTTCGGCGCCCTGCGCGAGCAGCCGTACGGCGTGCGCGGTGAGGTCGGACGCGGCGAGCGCGGTGGGGTGCCCGTGGGTGAGGCCGGACTGCAACTGGGCGGCGCCCGCGCGCTGTTCGTCACTCAGGCCCTGGATCAGGCCCAGGGGTGCGACGCGCATGTTGGCGCCGCAGCCCTTGGAGTGGATCTGGCTGGCGTCCTGCCAGGGGCGGGCCTCGTCCTTCAGTATCGAGCAGGCCTTGAGACAGGTGCGGCCGGGAGCCCGGTTGTTCTGCGGCGACTGGTACCAGTCGACGAACTCCTCGCGCACCGGCCGTTCCATCCGCTTGGGTGTGAGCAGGCCGCGGTCCATCGCCGTCCGCACCCCTTGCCCGAGGGCCAGCGTCATCTGCGTGTCGTCACTGACGATCGCCGGCGTCGGCAGCGCGAGCTGCCGCCAGTCCCCGTGCTTGGCCAGGATCGACGACACACTGTCGAACTCGGTCGGGTACCCCAACGCGTCCCCCAGCGCGAGGCCCGTGAGCGCTCCCGTGGCGGCTTGCTTGTGGACGAGCGTGGCCATGTCAGGCGTCCTTCCGTTCCCCGCACCCCTGAGGGGTGCGGGGAGCTCACGGCCCTCGGCGTACCGGCGTACCGGCGTGACGCCTAGAGGTCGACTTCCTGCATCAGCATGCCCACCTCGGTGTTGGACAGCCGTCGCAGCCAGCCCGACTTCTGGTCGCCCAGGGTGATCGGCCCGAAGGCGACCCGGACCAGCTTGTCGACCGGGAAGCCGGCCTCCGCGAGCATCCGGCGCACGATGTGCTTGCGTCCCTCGTGCAGGGTGACCTCGACGAGGTAGTTCTTGCCGGTCTGCTGGACGACCCGGAAGTGGTCAGCGCGGGCGTAGCCGTCCTCCAACTGGATGCCGTCCTTGAGCTGCTTGCCCAGGTCGCGCGGGATGGGGCCGACGATGTGCGCGAGGTAGGTCTTCTTCACGCCGTACTTCGGGTGGGTCAGCCGGTGGGCCAGCTCGCCGTGGTTGGTGAGCAGGATCACGCCCTCGGTCTCGGTGTCGAGCCGGCCGACGTGGAAGAGCCGGGTCTCGCGGTTGGTGACGTAGTCACCGAGGCACTGCCGGCCCTCCGGGTCCTCCATCGTCGACACGACACCGGCGGGCTTGTTCAGCGAGAAGAACTGGTAGCTCTGCGTGGCGACGGTCAGGCCGTCGACCTTGATCTCGTCCTTCTCCGGGTCGACGCGCCGTCCCTGCTCCAGGACGATCTCGCCGTTGATCTCGACCCGGGCCTCCTCGATCAGCTCCTCGCAGGCACGCCGGGAGCCGAAGCCCGCGCGCGCGAGGACCTTCTGGAGCCGCTCGCCCTCCTGCTCGGCGCCGGGGAAGGTCTTCGGGAGCTTGACCTCCTTCTTCCCTGCGTACCGGTCGCGGTTGCGCTCCTCGACCTGCGCCTCGTACTCACGCGGGCGGGCCGGGGTCGTACGTCCCTGCCTCTGGGGCTGCTTGGGGCCGCCCTTGGCGCCGCCGCGCGCGGCACCGCCACGTCCGGCCTTGGGGCCGTCCTTCGTCGCCCCGGGGCCCACGTCGTAGCGCCGCTCCTCCGGGCGCGGCTTCTTCGGACGGCCGCTGCCCTGCTTGTCGTCGCGGTTGTTGCCGGCGCCGCGGAAGTTGCCGCGACCACCACCACTCCCGCCGCGGCCGCCGCTGTTGCCACCACGGCTCCCGCCGTTGTTTCCGCTGCTGTTCCTGCCGCTGCTGCTTCGCATCAAAGTTCCGTCTGGTCGTCTTCGTCGTGGGTCCCCGGGTTCCCCGGGCGGCCCGGCACGTCGTCATCAGGCGCGTCCGGGTCGAACGACGGTACGCCCTCCTGGGTCTCGGCCTCGATCGCCTCCGCCTCGGGGAGGAAGGGCGCGAGCTCCGGGAGCTCGTCCAGACCGCGCAGGCCCATCCGCTCCAGGAAGTAGTTCGTCGTCCTGTACAGGATCGCACCTGTTTCGGGTTCCGTGCCCGCCTCCTCTGTCAGGCCGCGCTGGAGGAGGGTGCGCATGACGCCGTCGCAGTTCACTCCGCGGACCGCTGAGACCCGGCTGCGGCTGACCGGCTGCCGGTAGGCGACGACGGCCAGGGTCTCCAGTGCGGCCTGGGTGAGGCGGGCCTGCTGGCCGTCCAGCACGAAGCGCTCGACGGCGGGCGCGAACTCGGCGCGGGTGTAGAACCGCCAGCCGTTCGCGACGAACCGCAGCTCGAAGCCGCGTCTCTGGACGGTGTACTCGTCGGCCAGCTCGCGCAGGGCGTCCGCGATCTGCCGGCGCGGCCGGTCGAGGATCTTCGCGAGGTGTTCCTCGGTCGCGGGTTCGTCCACGACCATGAGGACCGCCTCCAGAGCGGGCTTGAGGTCGAGGTCGGCGACGGTGCGCAGGCCGGCCGGAAGCTCCCTGGTTTCCTCACTCACTCCGTCTTCTCCTCCTTCGGCGGCTCGGGGGGCCGGTCGAACTCGTCCGTGACGGTCGGGGTCTCGTCACCGTCCCCGCCGGTCCAGCGCACGAGCAGTTCCCCGAGCGCGGCCTCCTGCTCCAGCGCCACGGCCTTCTCGCGGTACAGCTCCAGCAGGGCGAGGAAGCGGGCGACGACGGTCAGGGTGTCGTCGGTGTCCTCGACGAGGGCCCGGAAGCTGGCCTCGCCGAGCTCCCTGAGCCGGGCGATGACGATCCCGGCCTGCTCCTGCACGCTGACCAGCGGGGCGTGGATGTGGTCGACGTACACCTGCGGCTTGGGCCTGGGCTGCATCGCCTTCACGGCGAGCTTGGCGAACCCCTCGGCGCCGATGCTGATGACGACCTCGGGCAGCAGCTCGGCGTGCTGGGGTTCGAGCCCGACGGTACGGGGGTAGCGCCGGGCCTCGTCGTCGAGGCGCCCGTTGAAGATGTCGGCGATCTGCTTGTAGGCCCGGTACTGGAGCAGCCGGGCGAACAGCAGGTCCCGGGCCTCGAGCAGCGCGAGGTCGGCCTCGTCCTCCACCTCGGCGGCGGGCAGCAACCGGGCGGCCTTCAGATCCAGCAGGGTGGCCGCGACGACGAGGAACTCGGTCGTCTCGTCCAGGTCCCAGTCCGGCCCCATCGCCCGGATGTACGCCATGAACTCGTCGGTCACCTTGGACAGCGCGACCTCGGTGACGTCCAGCTTGTGCCGGGAGATCAGCTGGAGCAGCAGGTCGAAGGGGCCTTCGAAATTGGCGAGCCGGACCTTGAAGACTCCGTCGCCGTCGGCGCCTTCACCATCGCCGTTGCCGTCACCGGTCGGCGCCCGGACGACACCCCGCGACTCAGCTGCCGGGCCGACGGCCCCGGCCGAACCGGCCACCGCCGCCACGGGCGACCCACCCGGTCCGACCGCCGCCACCGACTCGACGGCCACAGCCGCTTCCACCGACGAGACCGACTCGTCCGGCTCGCCCGGCTCGCCCGGCTCGTCCGGCTCGTCCGGTTCCACCGGCGCCACCGGCTCGCCCAGCTCGGCCAACTCGACCCGCTCGCCTGACTCGGCCAACGCAGCAGGCTCCACCGGCAAGACCGGCTCGGCCAGCTCGCCCAACTCGGTCGACACAGCCGGTCCCACCGACGAACCCGACTCGACCAACTCGGCCCGCTCATCCGGTTCCACCGGCAAGACCGGCTCGGCCAACTCGACCCGCTCGCCCGACTCAGCCGGCCCGCCCGGTTCCACCGGCAAGACCGGCTCGGCCCGCTCGGCCCGCTCGGCCGATTCAACCCGCTCGCCCAGCCCGGCCGACACAGCCGGCCCCACCGACGAAACCGACTCGACCAGCTCGGCCCGCTCATCCCGTTCCACCGGCGCCATCGGCTCGCCCGGCTCAGCCAACTCGACCCGCTCGCCCGACTCAGCCGACCCGCCCGGTTCCATCGGCAAGACCGGCTCGGCCCGCTCACCCGACGCGGCCGACTCATCCGACTCGACCGGCGCGATCGGCGCGCCCGACTCGACCGGCGAAGCCACCGGCGCCGCCTCCGGCGACGCGGGCCAGGTGGGCTCAGCCGCCGCCGGGTCCGCAGCCGATTCGGCTCGTGCAACCCCCGGTCCCCGCCCGAGCGCACGCCTGCGGCCGGACTGGCCGGTGGGTGGTGGGGAGGCGTTCGAGGTCATGGCCCCCGCAGGCTATCGCTACCGCCCGCGCAGCCGTCGTACGAGGATGCTGGCGTCTCCGCGGGTCTCCAGGTCGGCGAGGACCACGGCGACCGCCTCGCGGACGATGCGACCGCGGTCGACGGCCAGGCCGTGCTCACCGCGGAGCACGAGACGGGCGTGCTCCAGGTCCATCAGCTCCTCGGCCGACACATAGACCGTGATCTTCTCGTCGTGCCGCTCACGGCCGCTGGGACGGCGCGAGGCCGACCTCCCGCGCTTGCGCGGCGCCGCGGCGGCACCGGCAGCACCGGCGGCAGAACCTTCCTGCGCCGCCTGCCGACGGGCGGAGCCGGAGCGCTCCGCGCCCCGGCTGCGGGACTCCCCGGCCTCGGCCGGGTCCGTGTCCGCCGCGACATGCTCCGCGCCCTCGCCGTCGCCGCCCTGCGCCGGCACCGACTGCGGCGCGTCCTCCGAGGCCGCTGCCGCCGCCGCGTCGCCCTCCCCCGCCGGAGCGGGCACCCTGGCGTCGCCGTTGGCCTGGCGCCTGGGCGTGGACGACTGCAGCCCCATCCCCCCTGTCGTACGGAAGAGTTCGTCGGCCCCCGGCAGACTCACTCGGCGTGACACCGGGCGAGCACCTCCCTGGCGAGCTGGCGATAGGCGGCGGCGCCGACGGAGTTGGAGGCGTACGTGGTGATCGGTTCACCGGCGACCGTGGTCTCCGGGAAGCGGACCGTGCGCCCGATGACCGTGTGGTAGACGTGGTCGTCGAACGCCTCGACGACCCGCGCGAGCACCTCACGGCTGTGCACCGTGCGCGAGTCGTACATCGTGGCCAGGATCCCGTCGAGTTCCAGCTCGGGGTTGAGCCGTTCCTGGACCTTCTCGATGGTCTCCGTCAGCAGGGCCACACCACGCAGCGCGAAGAACTCGCACTCCAGCGGCACGATCACCTTGTGCGCGGCCGTCAGGGCGTTGACCGTGAGCAGGCCGAGCGAGGGCTGGCAGTCGATGACGATGAAGTCGTAGTCGTCGAGCAGCGGCTTCAGGGCGCGCTGGAGCGTCGACTCGCGGGCGACCTCGGAGACGAGCTGGACCTCGGCCGCGGACAGGTCGATGTTGCTGGGCAGCAGGTCCATGTTGGGGACCGCCGTCTTCAGCAGCACCTCGTCGGCCGCCATGCCCCGCTCCATGAGCAGGTTGTAGACGGTGAGGTCGAGTTCCATCGGGTTGACGCCGAGTCCGACCGACAGCGCGCCCTGTGGGTCGAAGTCCACGAGCAGGACCCGGCGTCCGTACTCCGCGAGCGCGGCACCCAGGTTGATGGTCGACGTCGTCTTGCCGACGCCGCCCTTCTGGTTGCACATCGCGATGATCTTCGCGGGTCCGTGGTCGCCCAGCGGGCCCGGGATCGGGAAGTACGGCAGCGGACGCCCGGTCGGACCGATACGCTCCCGGCGCTGTCTGGCCGCGTCGGGCGCGAGAGTGGCCGCGTACTCGGGGTCGGGCTCGTACTCCGCGTCGGGGTCGTAGAAGTGCCCCTCGGGCAGTTCGTCGTAGTCGGCGAAGTGGTTGTGGGGCGCGCCACTTCCGTCGCCGGCCATGGCGTTCACGTGATGGCCATCCATCTTCTGGTGTGCAGTGTGAGTCGCCTGCTGACTCTGGTGGGCTGAGAAGGTGCGCACAGCGACGGAGCCGACAGCAGCGAACCCCGCGGGACCCTGGTCCCGTGCAGGCATTCCTGGTTGACCACCCCCGGGAGTAAATGTCGACTCATTCACAAGTCGTCTTACCTCCTTGGTGACCAGGAAACTTCTAGACAGGTCAGCGTGGCACCATGCCGACGGTTGGCGACTCTATGGCGTGTCGGGCGTCCGCAGCAACACAATCCGCCGGACCCGGCCCGATGTGTCGGCAATGAAACATCCCGCTGTCAAGGGCGTACGGCCGTCGCACGGCAGGTTTCACCGGTGTGCGAATCGGTTGAAGGGTTACGTTCGAGGCGAGTTGCTCGAGAACCGCGAAGTGACCATACACACATCCGGCCGGACCTTGCGGGCAAGGTCCGGCCGGGTGCGCGGCATTGACGACCTGTGTTGACGTATCGCCTTTACCGGTTGGTGACTTGGTTGACTTACCGGCCCACGGAAGGCGGCGTGGGCTCAGCCGAGCAGCGAGGACAGCTCCACGTGCTCCGCGCCGTGCGCCTCGGCGACCTCCCGGTAAACGACCTTGCCGTCATGGGTGTTGAGGCCCTTGGCCAGCGCCGGGTCGCGGCGCAGCGCGCCCGCCCAGCCGTGGTTGGCCAGCTCGACGATGTAGGGCAGCGTGGCGTTGGTCAGCGCGTAGGTGGAGGTGTTGGGCACGGCGCCGGGCATGTTGGCGACGCAGTAGAAGATCGAGTTGTGGACCTGGAAGGTCGGCTCGGCGTGAGTGGTCGGACGGGAGTCCTCGAAGCAGCCGCCCTGATCGATCGCGATGTCGACAAGGACACTTCCGGGCTTCATCCGCGAGACCAGCTCGTTGGTGACCAGCTTCGGGGCCTTGGCGCCGGGGATCAGCACCGCGCCGATGACGAGGTCGGCCTCCAGGCAGGCCTTCTCCAGCTCCAGGGTGTTGGAGACGACGGTCTGGATCTTCGTGCCGAAGATCTTGTCCGCCTCGCGGAGCTTGTTGACGTCCTTGTCGAGCAGGGTCACGTGGAAGCCCAGGCCGATCGCGATCTGCGCCGCCTGCCAGCCGGAGACACCGCCGCCGATGACGACGGCCCGCCCGGCCAGGACGCCGGGGACGCCGCCGGGCAGCACACCGCGGCCGCCGTTGGCGCGCATCAGGTGGTAGGCGCCGACCTGCGGGGCCAGCCGGCCCGCGACCTCGGACATCGGGGCGAGCAGCGGCAGCGCGCGGCCGGGCAGCTCGACCGTCTCGTAGGCGATCGCCGTGGTGCCGGACTCCAGGAGGGCGTCCGTGCACTCCTTGGATGCCGCGAGGTGCAGGTAGGTGAAGAGCGTCTGGTCCTTGCGGAGGCGGTGGTACTCCTCGGCGATGGGCTCCTTGACCTTCAGCAGCAGGTCGGCGGTGGCCCACACCTCGTCGGCGGTGTCCAGGATCCGGGCACCGGCTGCGACGTACTCCTCGTCCACGATCGAGGAGCCGACACCGGCGCCGCGCTCGATGACGACCTGGTGGCCATGACGCACCAGCTCGTGCACGCCGGCGGGGGTGATGGCCACCCGGAACTCGTTGTTCTTGACCTCGCGGGGGATGCCGACCTTCACGTCGATCACGGTCCTTGGCTCAGAGGGTATGGGGGCATTACTAGGCATACCCGGGCACGCACGGGCACACCGGGAGAGACCGCAGGAGAACGTGCGGCGGAGCCAGTCTAATGAAGGTGTTCCCGCTGTCTAGCCTTTCATTGCATCAATCTTCGTCGGATGCACTACGGATTTCGCAGGCGTCAGGTCCAGGTTTCAGGTTTGAGTCGGCGAAGAGGGCCTCCAGGGGCTGGTCGTTCCCGTCCTGCTGCTCCCCCAGCAGCCGCTCGGCGGCGCCCCGGTGCAGCCGGGCCGACGCGGGGTCGCCGAGGCGTTCGAGGGTGTCGGCGACCCGCAGGTGCAGCGCGGCCTGCAACCGCGCGTCCTCGGCCCGACGGGCCCACTCCACGGCCTCCCGGCAGGTGCGCAGCGACTCCTCGGGCCGGCCCGCGTACTCCTGGACCCGCGCCAACTCGCTCATGGCCCGCGCCTGGGCGGCCACGTCACCGTTCCTGCGGTGGCCGGTGATCGCCGAGCGCCAGTTCCGCAGGGCCTCGCCGTAGCGGCCCGCGTAGGTGTGGGCGGCGGCGATCCGCCCGTACAGCCGGGCGGCGTCCTCGCGCTCGCCCCGGGCGAGCCGCTCGGCCAGGGCCCGGCCGAACCAGTCGGCGGCCCGGTCGAAGTCGCCGAGTTCCAGGTGCGCGCCCCCTACGGATTCCATCGCGCGGCCGGTCGCGTACGGATCGTTCACCTCGCGTCCGGCGTCCAGCGCGGCCCGGTAGCGCACCAGCGCGTCGGCCGTGCGGCCGGTCCGGGCGTCGAGGTCGCCGAGGTTGAGCAGGGCGGCGGCCCGCTCGCGGGGCAGGTCGAGACGCTCGGCCACGTCGAGGACCAGGTTGTGGATGACGTACAGGTCGGGCGCCGCCGCCTGGGTGCCGACATGCGCCACCATCGCCCGCACCAGCTGGGACATCAGCCGCCGGGCCAGGGTGTCCAGCTCCCCGTCGAGGACCGCGAGCCGGGCCGAGGCCAGCAGGGCGGGCCGGGTCAGCCTCAGCCAGTCGGCGGCCGCCCGCGGGGTGGGAAAGCGCAGGGCACGCGGCATGTCCAGGAGCCTCTGGCGCGCCTGGGGGCTGTCGGTCTCGGTGATCGCGCGGCAGGACTGGAGCAGCCGTACGGTCCGCTCCAGCATGCGGGCGCCGGCCAGCCGGCGCTCGGCCGGGCGCTCGTGGTGCTCGACGAGGACGCGCAGCAGGGGGTACAGACAGCCGGGCACCTCGTACTGCGGGATCGGCGAGTCCACCGCGTGCAGGAAGCCGAGGGCGACGAAGTCGTCCAGGACGGTGTGGGCGCTGTCGACCGAGCAGCCGGCGAGTGCGGAGGCGGTCTGCGGGTCGACGAGTCCGGCCGGGGCGAGGGCGAGCAGGCGCAGCATCCGGGCGGCGGTGGTGGGCAGGGCGGCGTAGGCGAGGCGGAAGACCCGGCTCAGCGCGGTGCCCTCGTCGTCCTCGGCGCGCAGCTGCTTGGCGAGGTCGGAGACGGCCGCCTTGGGGCGGGCGGCGAGCCAGCCGCCCGCCAGCATCAGCGCGGCCGGCTGCCCCTGGCACTCCTCGGCGAGGCCCTCGGCGGCCCGGGGGTCGACGGTGATGCGGACCGAGCCGGTGTACCGGGAGAGCAGTTCCACGCCGGACTTGGCGTCCAGGCCGCCCAGGGTGCAGGGGCGGACGTCGGAGATGCCGGTCAGCGGGCCCTCGGAGACCGCGACGACCAGGCAGTCCGGGGTGTCGGGCAGCAGGGCGCCGACCTGCTCGGCGTCGGCCGCGTCGTCCAGCAGGAGCAAGGCCCGGCGGTCGGCCAGGGCGGTGCGCAGGGCGTCGGTGAGGTCGTCCTCACAGGCACCGGCGGGGGCGTCCTCCTCGAGGGCGGCGAGCAGGTCCCGGGCGACGCGCTCGACGGGTACGGGAGTGCCGTCGGGGTCGGTCAGCCGGGCGCGCAGGACGCCGTCCGGGTATCCTCCGCCGACCTGCCGTACGAGTTCCTCGGCGAGTGCGGTGCGCCCCGACCCGGGCCGGCCGGCGATGAGCAGCACGCGCGCGCGGGGGGCCTTGCGGCCCGCGAGAGTGTCCAGTCCGGCGCGCTCGATGTCGGCGCGCAGCTCCTTCAACTCCCGTGTGCGGCCCAGGAACCGGCGTTCTCCGGAGGCGTGCCCGGTCAGCCGCACGTCGTCTGCCTCCACGACCTGATCCGCCACGGGCCACACTCCCGTCCCACCACGCACAAGCCCGCCGGGACTCCGGTCCGGGCGTGCTCCAGAGCCTAGTTCACGCTCTGCAACGTTCCGGGCGGAGCACGGCGGGCTCGGCGGACACTTCGCCCGATCGGATCAGCCGATCTTCACACCACGCGGTCGGCGGGGCCGGACGGAGAGCCCCTTCATGCCTCGAACGGACGCGCCGGCCACGGTGCCTGGGCCGGGCGCAGCGCGTCCAGGCCGTCTCCGGACCGCGCGGCGAGCAGCGAGAGGACCCCCACGACGAGGCAGTTGTTGTGCAGTTCGCCGGCCAGCACACCCCGGGCGAGATCCTCGACCGGAACCCGGTCGAGCTCCATGTCGGCCTCTTCCTCCTCGACCGCGAAGCGCTCGCCCTCGGCCTCGGACAGATCACGGGCGAGGAAGATCCGTACGGCCTCGTCGCAGCCGCCCGGCGTGGTGTAGACGTCGGTCAGCACCCGCCAGTCCTCGGCCTTGACGTGCGCCTCCTCGTACAGCTCGCGCTGCGCGGCGTGCAGCGGGTTCTCGCCGGGGACGTCGAGCAGTCCGGCCGGGATCTCCCACAGCTTGTGGCGCACGGGGTGGCGGTACTGGCGCAGGACCAGGACGCGGTCGGCCTCGTCGAGCGCGAGGACGGCCACGGAGCCGGGGTGGACCTGGTAGTCCCGGCCGACCACGGTGCCGTCGGGCATGACCACGTCGTCGGTACGGACGGAGGTCTTGTTGCCCACGAAGGGGGTGTCCGTCGCCCGGATCTCCCACTCCTCCGGGGTGTCCTTGATCGTCATGCCTGTCCTTCCACGTGCCCAACCCGAGGTGCCGAAAGAAACCGGGGTGCACACCTTTTGAAGGGATGCACCCCGGCCACCGTACAACTGGTGTGTTACTTCGAAGTCTTCCGCTCGACCGCGGCCTTGACGAGCCCGGCGAACAGCGGGTGCGGACGCGTCGGCCGCGAGCGCAGCTCCGGGTGCGCCTGGGTGGCGACCAGGTACGGGTGGACGTCGCGCGGGTACTCGACGTACTCGACGAGCTTGCCGTCCGGCGAGGTGCCGGAGAACAGGATGCCCGCCCTCTTCTCCAGCTCGGCGCGGTAGGCGTTGTTCACCTCGTAGCGGTGCCGGTGCCGCTCCTCGACGTACTCCTTGCCGTCGTACACCTCGCGCACGATCGAGCCCTCGGCCAGCTTCGCCGGGTACATGCCGAGCCGCATGGTGCCGCCCATGTCTCCCTCACCGGCGACGATGTCGAGCTGCTCGGCCATGGTGGAGATGACCGGGTGGCCGGTGGCCGGGTCGAACTCGGTGGAGTTGGCGTCCGGGATCTCGGCCAGGTTGCGCGCGGCCTCGATCACGATGCACTGCAGGCCGAGACAGAGGCCGAGCAGCGGGATCTTGTTCTCGCGGGCGTACTTGATCGCGCCGACCTTGCCGAGCACTCCGCGGTCGCCGAAGCCGCCGGGAATGCAGATGCCGTCGACGTCGCCGAGCTGCTGGGCGGCACCGGCCGGGGTCTTGCAGTCGTCGGAGGTGACCCACTTGATCTTCACGCGGGCCCGGTTGGCGAAGCCGCCGGCGCGCAGCGCCTCGGTGACCGAGAGGTAGGCGTCGGGCAGGTCGATGTACTTGCCGACCAGCGCGAGCGTGATCTCGTGGTCGGGGTTGTGGACGCGGTCGAGCAGGTCGTCCCAGGTCGTCCAGTCCACGTCACGGAACGGCAGGTCCAGCTTGCGGACCACGTAGGCGTCCAGGCCCTCGCCGTGCACGGTCTTCGGGATGTCGTAGATCGAGCGGGCGTCGGGGCACGCCACGACGGCGGCCTCGTCGACGTCGCACATCAGCGAGATCTTCCGCTTGATCGCGGTGGGCACCTCGCGGTCGCAGCGCAGCACGATCGCGTCCGGCTGGATACCGATGTTGCGCAGGGCCGCAACCGAGTGCTGGGTGGGCTTCGTCTTCAGCTCACCCGAGGGACCGATGTACGGCAGGAGCGAGATGTGGACGACGAAGACGTTGTCACGGCCGACCTCGTGCCGGACCTGGCGCACGGTCTCCAGGAACGGCAGCGACTCGATGTCGCCGACCGTGCCGCCGACCTCGGTGATCACGACGTCGACCTCGTCCGTCGCCATGCGGCGGATGCGGTGCCTGATCTCGTTGGTGATGTGCGGGATGACCTGCACGGTGTCGCCCAGGTACTCGCCGCGCCGCTCCTTGGCGATCACGGTGTTGTACACCTGACCGGTGGTGACGTTGGCGGAGCCGTCGAGGTCGCGGTCGAGGAAGCGCTCGTAGTGGCCGATGTCCAGGTCGGTCTCGGCGCCGTCGTTGGTGACGAACACCTCACCGTGCTGGAAGGGGTTCATCGTGCCGGGGTCGACGTTGAGGTACGGGTCGAGCTTCTGCATCACGACGCGCAGACCCCGGGCCTTGAGCAGCATGCCGAGGCTGGAGGCCGTCAGGCCCTTGCCGAGAGAAGAGGCGACACCCCCGGTGACGAAGATGTGCTTGGTCGTCGAATTACGAAATGCGGCGGGCGGCATGGCCAAGACGGGGCTCCCGTGGTCGCGGTCTGGGGGTGCGGTGCGGCTGCCTGCCGGAAATCTCCGGGGGTTGCCGTCGCTGCGGTTCGGGGGTTCCCCGTCGGGGAAGGGGCCCACCGGTCCACGGGCTACCAGCGTATCAGCGCCTCGGGGCACCGGCTTCCGGCCACGCTCCGCGCACGGACCGCCACGGAGAGGGCCCCGGTCACCGCTCCCTCACCCGGTGCTCACTCGTTCGGCGTACCCGGCTTGCCCGGAGCGGCACCCAGATCATCTGCGTGCGTCGTATCCTGCTCGGACACTCGCTGCCGAGCGCGCCCGGCCCAACGGCACCACCCCCCGCCCGTAAGCACGGAACAAGGTGAGCTCGTCAGTTCGTTGAGCAACAATTGGCGCTTTGCGTCACGGCTGAGCGACCTGTTTTGCTTCTTTATCGCTCAACGACGCATTGCAAGACTGCTGAAAACCCCCCTTGACCGCACTAGCGACAGCCCCCTCGTGGGGTGACGTGGCCGTTCGACTGGAGTTGCACGTGGCCGGGCGCATCGAAGACTACGCACTCATCGGAGACATGCAGACCGCTGCCCTGGTCTGCCGGGACGGCACAGTCGACTGGCTGTGCCTGCCCCGCTTCGACTCGCACGCCATCTTCGCCGGCCTGTTGGGCAACGAGGAGCACGGCTTCTGGCGGCTCGGCCCCGCGTACGCCTCCGACCAGCAGCCGCCCACCGCCGCGCGGCGCAGCTACCGCGGTGACTCGCTGATCCTGGAGTCCGAGTGGGACACCCAGCGGGGCACGGTCCGGGTGACGGATTTCATGCCGCCGCGTGACGGCGCCCCGCAGCTGATCCGGATCGTGGAGGGTGTCTCCGGCCGGGTGCCGATGCGCTCGGCGCTGCGGATGCGGTTCTCCTACGGGCGGGTGGTGCCGTGGGTGCACAAGCACGAGGGGCGCACGGTGGCCGTCGCGGGCCCCGACTCCGTGTGGTTCGACACATCCGCGGAGACCTACGGCAAGTCGCTCACGACGTACGCGGACTTCACGGTCGCCCCGGGTGACCGGATCGCGTTCACGATCTCCTGGCAGCCCTCGCACAAGGAGCCGCCGCCGCTGCCCGAGCCGGAGCAGTCGCTGGAGGCTACGGAGGACTTCTGGCGCGAGTGGGTCGACCACTGTACGTACCACGGCCCCTACCGGGAGGCGGTGGTCCGCTCGCTGATCACGCTGAAGGCCCTGACGTACGCCCCGACCGGCGGCATCGTCGCCGCGCCCACCACCTCCCTGCCGGAGGACATCGGCGGTGTCCGCAACTGGGACTACCGCTACACCTGGCTGCGCGACGCGGCGATCACCCTGTCCTCGCTGCTGCGCACCGGCTACCGCGAGGAGGCACGTGCCTGGCGCGAGTGGCTGCTGCGGGCGGTGGCCGGCGACCCGGAGAACCTTCAGATCATGTACGGCATCGCCGGCGAGCGCGAGCTGGGCGAGGCGGAGCTGGACTGGCTGCCGGGCTATGAGAACTCCACCCCGGTCCGGGTCGGCAACGGCGCCGCGCACCAGCTCCAGCTGGACGTCTACGGCGAGGTCACCGAGGCCCTGCACCTGGCCCACATGACGGGCCTCGCGCGCAACGACTACGCCGCGCTGCTCCAGCTCAAGCTGATCCGCTACCTGGAGGACCACTGGCAGGACCCTGACGAGGGCATCTGGGAGGTGCGCGGCCCGCGCCGCCACTTCGTGCACTCCAAGGTGATGGCCTGGGTCGCGGTCGACCGCACCATCAAGCTGATCGAGTCCGGAGACGCGGACGGCCCGCTGGAGCGCTGGAAGGAACTGCGCGACGACATCCACCGGGACGTCTGCGAGCGGGGCTACGACAAGGAGCGCAACACCTTCACGCAGTCCTACGGCTCGAAGGAGCTGGACGCGTCCTTGCTGCTGATCCCGCAGATGGGCTTCCTGCCGCCGGACGACAAGCGGGTGATCGGCACCATCGAGGCGATCCAGCGGGAGCTGTCCACGCCGGACGGCTTCATCCTGCGCTACCCGACCTCCGGCGGCGACGAGGGCGTCGACGGCCTCCCCGGCGACGAGGGGGCGTTCCTGGCCTGCTCGTTCTGGATGGCCGACGACCTGGCGATGATCGGCCGCGTGGACGAGGCCCGCAAACTCTTCGAGAAGCTGCTCTCGCTGCGCAACGACCTCGGGCTCCTCGCCGAGGAGTGGGACCCCCGCCTCCAGCGCCAGGTCGGCAACTTCCCCCAGGCGTTCAGCCACGTGCCGCTGATCGACACGGCGCTGCGTCTGACGGCTTCGGGGGCGTACGGCGGCTGAACGGGCCGGACGTGCCATGGCCGCCTAGGCTGGAATCGGACGATTCCCCCCGGTCGGAAGGGGGCGGCCATGGCTCCCCTCTGGAAGGCGGGTGCGGCTCTCGCCGCGCTGCGCGAGGAACTGAGCGGCGATGTGTTCGCCCCGGACGACGCGGGCTACGACGAAGCCCGGGCCGTCTTCAACGGCATGATCGACCGGCGGCCCGCGGTCATCGCGCAGTGTGCCGACGCGGACGACGTGGTGCGGGCCGTGCGGTTCGCGAGGGAGCTGGACCTGCCCGTCGCGGTGCGCGGCGGGGGGCACAGCGTGGCGGGCATGGCGGTCAACGACGGCGGTGTGGTGGTCGATCTGCGCCGGATGCACGCGGTGACCGTGGATCCGGCGGCGCAGGCCGTCCGGGTCGCGGGCGGGGCCACGATGAGCCATCTGGACCGGGCCACCGAGCCGTACAAGCTGGCGACGACCGGCGGCCGGGCCTCCACCACGGGCGTCGGCGGCTTCGTGCTGGGCGGCGGCACCGGCTGGCTGGACCGCTGGTGCGGGCTCGCCGTCGACAACCTGCTCGCCGTCGAGCTCGTCACCGCCGACGGCAGCCGCGTCCACGCGAGCGCCGACGAGAATCCGGACCTGTTCTGGGCACTGCACGGCGGCGGCGGCAACTTCGGCGTCGCCACGGCGCTCACGCTGCGACTGCACGAACTGCCCGAGTTCTCCATGGCGTTGCTGCTGTTTCTCCCGGAGCACGGCCCGGACGCCGTCCGCACCTACCGCGAGGTGATCGCCTCCGCGCCCGACGAGGCGGGCGGCGGCATCATCTACTTCACCGGCCCGCCGGAGGAGTTCGTCCCCGAGCACCTGGTCGGCCGGCTCGTGTGCGGTGCGCTGCTGACGTACGCCGGCGGCGAGGACGACATGCGCAAGGTCGCCCAGCCCCTGCTGGCCCTGCCGCACGAGGCCGAGGTCGTCGGCGCGATCCCGTACGCCGACCTCCAGTGCATGATCGACGACCCGCCGGGGATGCGGAACTACTGGTCGGCGGAGTACGTGACGGGCGCGCCCGACGACTTCGTGGACGTCTTCTGCTCCCTCGCCGCCTCCGTGCCCGTGCCGACCGGCACCCAGCACGTGCTGTTCCCGCAGGGCGGCGCGATCGCGGCCGGGCCGCCCGAGTACCCGGTGCCCTACCGGGACGCGCCCTGGGCGGTGCATCCCTTCGCCATCTGGGAGGACCCGGCGGACGACGAGCGGTGCCGGCAGTGGGTGCGGGACGTACGCGCCGGCACACGGCCGTGGAGCACCGGCGCCGTCTACCTCAACTTCATCGGCGACGAGGGCGACGAGCGTGTGGTCGCCGGTCTGGGCGCCGAGAACACCCGGCGGCTGGCGGAGCTGAAGCGGCGCTACGACCCGGACAACGTGTTCCGCTTCAACCACAACATCACGCCGGCCTGAGGGCCCTGAGGGTGCGCTCCCCCGCCGGGTCGCCCGCCGTGGCCGGCACCAGCGCGATCTCGTCGAGCCCGGCCTCGGCGTAGGCCTCGACGCGGGCGCGGACGGTGTCGGCGTCGCCGACGAGGGCGACCGTGCCGGCGGCCTCCGGGGGAAGGGCCCGCAGCAGGGTGTCGGGGTCCGCGCCCTTGGCGGCCAGCTCCACGACCTCGGCGAATCCCGCTTCGACGAACATGTCGCTGTAGCCCGGCACCCTGAGGTAGCCGACGACGCTGCGCAGGACCTGCTGAAGTGTCTCGGGCTCCGGGTCCACGGCGGCGGGCAGCCACGAGGCCAGCCGCGGCGGGGTGCGCCCCGCCTTCTCCGCGGCCGCGAGCATCCGGGCCCGCAGCATCCGGACCTGCTCGGGCGAGACGATGTCGAGCAGCATCCGGTCGGCGTGTTCGACGGCCGCGGCGACCGCGCGCTCGCCGAAGGCCGCGACGGTGACCATGCCGCCGGGCGGCGGCAGCCGGCGCAGGAAGCCGCTGCCGGGCACGATCGGCTCGCCCGGCACGCTGTGCATGAGGGCGCTCACGGCCGCCGCCGACTCCGCGAGGGTGTCGGCGGGCCGGGTCCGCGGCCGGCCGTGCACGCCCTCGACGACCCGCTTGCTGGAGGTGCCCAGCGCCACGCCGACGGGCCGGCCGGTGACGGCCGCGGTGGAGGCGGCGCCCCGGACGATCGTGAGCGGGTCGCGAACGTTCACCGGCACGGGCCCGGCCGTCAGCACGGCCTGTTCGGTGGCCGCGCCGATCGCCGTCGCCAGGACGAACGAGTCCCACGTGGCGCCCTCGCCCGCCCACACCTCCCGGTACCCGAGCCGGTCCGCGAGCACCGCGACCCGCAACGGCTCCTCGACGGGACTGTCGTCCTCCCGCCCTACCGCGACCACGCTGAAGTCCATGACGGCGCCCGTACCCGGCCGTTGCCGCCGTAATCCCGTGTCCTGATCGCCCCCGCGCCTCTCAGAAGATGTCCGTGAGGCACCGGCGCGGGTAGCGTCCGGCACATGGACAGCGGGACGGACAGCGGCTACGGCACCCAGGGCGCCGGGATCACCGTGCGGCGGGCGCTGGAGCTGCCGGGGCTGCGCGGCGGGCTGCCCGAGGTGCTGGCGGGCGCCGAGCGGCTCGGGCGCACCGTGCGCTGGGTGCACGCCGGCGAGGTGCCGCACATCGCCTCGCTGCTCAAGGGCGGCGAACTGCTGCTGACCACGGGCTACGGCCTCGGCACCCGACCGGCCGAGCAGCGCGCGTTCGTGCGCACCCTGGCCGAGCGGGGCATCGCCGCCCTGGTGGTGGAGCTCGGGCCGCGCTTCGCACGGCTGCCGGCCGCCCTCGTCGACACGGCACGCTCCGCCGGACTGCCGCTCGTCCAACTGCACCGCGAGGTGCCGTTCGTCGCGGTCACGGAGGAGATCCACACCGAGATCGTCAACGGCCACTACGCGCTGCTCCAGCGGGCCGAGGAGGTGCACCGGCGCTGTACCGAGGCTCTGCTGGGCGGCGGCGGTGTCCCTCAAGTTCTCGAAATTCTGGCCGATTTCGCCGGCAATCCGGTCTTTCTGGAGACGGCGGACGGGCAGCTGCTGTACGCCGCCGGGGCCGGTCCCGAGGGCGCGGAGCCGCTCCAGGTGTGGGAGGGGCTGCGCGGCCAGCGCCGGGACGAGCCGCCGCCGGCGGGCTCGGTCCTCGTGGACGTGCCGGGCGGCGGTCCCGGCATCGGGGGCGTCCGGGCACGTCTGGTGCTGCTTCCCGTACGGGCTCCGCTGGCTGCGGTGCACCGGATGGCGGCCGAGCGGGCCGCGGGCATCCTGGCCGTGGTGCTGATGCAGGCACGGCAGGAGGAGGAGCTGGCGGCGCGCGGGCGCGGCGACTTCCTCACGGACCTCGCCGAGGGCCGGGTCACGGCGGAGGACGCCCCGGCGCAGGCGCGCGTGCTGGGCTTCCGGCCGGGCGAGGGTCCGCTGCTGCCGGTGGTCATGCGGCTGGGGGACGCCCTGTCCCCGGGGGGCGGCTGGGCGGTGCTCGCCCGGGCGGTCTCGGCGGAACTGGCCTCGGTGGGCGTGCCGGTGCTGCTCGGGGTGCGGCCGGTGGAGAGCCGGGTGCTGGTGCTGCTCGGGCTGCGCGCGGAGCCGGAGCGGGCGACGGTCGCGGACCGGGTCGCGGTGGCGCTGCGGGCCGGTGTGGGCCGGGCGGGGATGCTGCGGCCGGGCGGGCAGCCGCCGGTGGTGGTCGTGGGGGTGGCCGGCGGCTGGACGGCGGTGGCGTCGGGCCTGCGGCACGCGGCCGAGACGGCCACGGCGGCCCAGGGCCTGCCCGACCGGCCCTGGTACGACGCGCGCCGCCTGGACATCGACCTGCTGCTGTGGCGGCTGCGCGACCATCCGGACCTGGCCGCGTTCGTCGACCGGGCTCTCGGTCCGGTCCTCGAGCACGACCGCCGCTCCCGGCCGCCGCTGCTGCCCACCCTGTCGACGTACCTCGCGCACGCGGGACGCAAGGCGGAGACGGCCCGGGAGCTCCACCTCAACCGGCAGACCCTGTACAACCGTCTGGCCCGCATCGGGGAGTTGCTGGGCACGGACCTCGACGACCCGCAGACCGTCCTGGCCCTCAGCCTGGCGCTGCGGGCCCGCAGGCACGTGCCCTAGGGCCCGCTACGGCGGCGCTACGGGAGGGGCCGGGGCTGGGTCAGCTCGTCGTACACGCTGAGCACCTGGGCGACCGTCTCGTCCTCGGTCGGCCAGGTCGCCGCCTGCCGGGCGCCCTTCTCCCTCAGCAGCTCCCGGCGCTCCGGCTCGCCGAGCAGGCGGACGACGGAGTCGGCGAGCGCCTCCGCGTCCCCGCACGGGACGAGTTCGGCCGCGTCTCCGACCAGTTCGGGAACACCGCCGACGGCGGTCGCGACGAGCGGCACCCGCGCGTGGAGGGCTTCCTGGGCGAGGACGGAGCGTGCCTCCTCCGAACGGCTGGGCAGCAGGGCGAGATCGGCGGCGGCGAGCAGTTCGGTGATGTCGTCGCGCCGTCCGAAGAGCCGGACCGGCAGTCCCTCTTGCTCGATCCGCTCCTGGAGTTCGCCGCGCAGCGGGCCCTCCCCCGCGATCACGACCAGGGGGACGGGATCGAGACGGCGCCACACGCGCGCGGCGTCCAGCAGCACGTCGTATCCGCGGTGCCGCTCCAGGGAGCCGACCGCGATCAGCAACGGCCGCCCGATGGCGCCGAGTTCGGCCCGCACCTTGGACCGCAGGCGGTCGGGGTCGTCCGGTTCCACGGGGCGGCGGGGGCCGGGCAGCGCGACGGCGGCGAGCCGTGCGTCCCGGGCGCCGGTCCGCCGTGCCCGGTCCACCAGCGCTGACGTCGTGCCCAGCACCACGGTGGCCGCTTTGACGACCCGGCGCTCCAGTACCCGGAGCAGATGGGCGCGGGCCCCGTCGGCGTGCGCCCGGTCGTGCCACGTCACGACCAGCGGAGTACGCACGCGCCGCCCGCTGAGCGCCAGCACGGTCCGGAAGGAGGCGTGCAGCCCGTGCGCGTGCACCAGATCGGCGTTGGCGCAGGCCGCCCGCAGGGCCGCCACCGACACCGGGTCACTGCTGCGCGGCACGTGCACGTGGTCGGCCCCGACGCCCCTGAAGTCGTAGGCGCGATCCGCCTCGAAGGGGGCGCACACCGTGACTTTCACGCCCCGTGCGACGAGCCCCGCGGCCAGAGAGCGCACATGCGCGCTGCTGGCGGCGTTGCCTCCGCCCAGCACCTGCACGGTGCGCAGCGGCGACTGGCCATGCGGTGAGTGGCTGCTCACGGGGGTCACGTGGCCGGGCTCCTGGTTCGGGTCGGGCGGTCACGAAGCTTCCTACGCGTACTCCGGACAAGGATGCCAGGACATACGGGGGTTCCGGGAACGCCGGGACCCCCGACGGCGCGACAGTGGGGCGCGGCGTCGGGGGAGTGCGCCGGGCCGGGTCACCCACACGAGTGAAGATCGGCGCACCCGCCCGGTTCCGCCGCACGACCGCCGCTTCGGCTAGGCATCCGCCCGGGCGGTCGCCAGCAGCTCCTCCGCATGGGCCCGGGCCGTCTCCGAGTCCTCCTGGCCGGCGAGCATGCGGGACAGCTCCCTGACCCGGTCCTCCCCTTCCAGCACCTTCACACCGGAACGGGTGACCGACCCGTCGTTGGTCTTCTCCACCAGCAACTGCCGGTCGGCGAAGGCGGCGACCTGCGGGAGATGGGTCACGACCACGACCTGCGCGGTCTTCGCGAGGCGGGCCAGCCGCCGGCCGATCTCCACCGCGGCCTTGCCGCCGACACCCGCGTCGACCTCGTCGAAGAGGTACGTCGGCACCGGGTCCGTCCCCGCGAACACGACCTCCACGGCCAGCATCACCCGGGACAGCTCACCGCCGGAGGCGCCCTTGGCGATCGGCCGGGGCGGCGCGCCCGGGTGCGGGGCCAGCAGCAGCTCGACCTCGTCGGCACCGGCGGGCCCGTACGCGACGGCACGGCCGCCCACCTCGACGCCCTCCGGGTCCTCGGTCTGCCGGATGTCGAACGACACACGCGCGTGCGGCATGGCGAGCGAGGCCAGCTCGGCGGTGACCGCGGCGGCGAACCGCTCGGCGGCCTCCGTCCGGGCGTCCGTCAGCGCCTGCGCGAGCCCGCCCAGTTCGGTCCGCAGCGCGTCCCGCTCGGCGGTCAGCTCCCCGATCCGCTCGTCGTCGCCGTCGAGTTCGGTCAGCCGGGCGGCACCGTTCTCGGCCCAGGCCAGCACGGAGGCGATGTCCTCGCCGTACTTCCGGGTCAGCCCGGTGAGCGCGGCCCGCCGCTCCTCCACGGCCGCCAGCCGCAGCGGATCGGCGTCCAGGTCGTCGGCGTACCCGGCCAGGTCCCCCGCCGCGTCCCGCAGCAGGATCCCGATCTCCCCGATGCGGTCGGCGAGCGCGGCCAGCGCCGGATCGTGCGACCGTACGGCGTCCAGGGCCCGCTGCGCGCCCGCGACGAGCGTCCCGGCGTCCACGCCCTCCGGGTCCTCCGGATTGCCCGCGAGCCCCGCGTGCGCGACCGCGGCGGCCGACGCCAGCGCCTCGGCGTGTCCGAGCCGCTCGGCCTCCTCGGCCAGCTCCACGTCCTCGCCTGCCCGGGGCTCCACGGCGGCGATCTCGTCGAGGCCGTAGCGCAGCATGTCGGCCTCCTGGGCCCGTTCACGCGCGCGCGTGGTGATCTCGTCGAGCTCGGCGGCGACGGCCCGCAGCCGCTTGTACGCCTCGCCGTACTTGGCCAGCGGCCCGGCGACCGCGTCGCCCGCGTACCGGTCGAGCGCCTGCCGCTGCCGCTGCTGCTTGAGCAGCCCCTGCTGGTCGGTCTGCCCGTGCACGGCCACCAGCTCGTCGGCGAGTTCGGCGAGCACGCCCACGGGCACGCTGCGCCCGCCCAGGTGCGCCCGCGAGCGCCCCTCGGCCGAAACGGTACGGCTGATCAGCAGGGCCCCGTCGTCGAGCTCGGCCCCGGCCTCCTCGGCGCGCACGGCGACCGTGGCGTCGTCGGGGACGGTGATCCGCCCCTCCACGACCGCCTTGCCGGCCCCGATCCGCACGAGCGCCGGATCCGCGCGCCCGCCCAGCAGCAACCCGAGGCTGGTGACCACCATGGTCTTGCCCGCACCCGTCTCACCGGTGACCGCGGTGAACCCGGGCGACAGCTCGACGACAGCGTCGTCGATCACGCCCAGCGACCGTATCCGCATCTCCTCCAACACGGACACGACCTTACGAGGTCCGGGCCGGGGATTGCGACTGGCCCACTCTTGTCACCCACGAGAGTGGCGACGCCCTTCTTATGGGGGCGCGGGGAACTGCGCGAGCAACCACAGTCCACCCGCACCCGCCGTCAAAGGCGAAACCACCCCCCACGAACGGCTAGTGAGGAGCCCCCCGCCACCCGGAAACAGGCAGTGCGAACTTCGCCACCAGCCGGTCGGTGAACGAAGCATGGTGCAGCCGGGCCAGCCGAACCGGCACGGCCCCGCGCCGAACCTCCACCCTGGCCCCCGCGGGCAACTCCACGGTCCGCCGCCCGTCACACCACAGCACACCCGGCGGAATGTGTGGCAGAACCTCCACAGCCAACACAGAATCCGGCGATGTCACCAACGGCTTCGCGAACAGCGCGTGCGCGCTGATCGGCACCATCAGCAGCGCCTCGACCTCGGGCCACACCACGGGCCCGCCCGCCGAGAACGCGTACGCCGTCGACCCGGTCGGAGTCGACAGCACGATCCCGTCACAGCCGAACCCGGTCACCGGGCGCCCGTCGATCTCGAGGACGACCTCCAGCATCCGCTCGGCGGACACCTTCTGCACGGCCGCCTCGTTCAGCGCCCAGTCCGTGTGCACGATGTCCCCGTTGCGGTGCACGACGACGTCGACGGTCATCCGCTCCTCGACCTCGTACGCCTTGGTCACCACCCGGTCGACCACCTTGTCGAGGTCGTCGCGCTCGGCCTCGGCGAGGAACCCGACCCGCCCGAGGTTGACGCCGAGCATCGGCACCCCGGAGGCCCGGGCGAACTCCGCGCCGCGCAGCAGCGTGCCGTCGCCGCCCAGCACGATGAGCAGCTCACACCCGTCGAGGCACTGCGGAGTGGCCTCCTTGACCAGCTCCACCTCCTCCGGCAGGGGCAGGTCACGCGCCTCCGCCTCCAGGACGCGCACACCGAGACCGGAGCGCAGCAGCCCCTTCACCACGAGTTCGGCACTGCGCACGGCGGCGGGCCGCCCCGTGTGGGCGAGCAGGAAAACAGTACGAGCTCGGTTCTCGGTCAACGCGGCCCCTCCGCCACTGCACGGTCGACATCGGCCGGGTCCAGTTCCGGTGCCCCGGTCCGCAGCCACAAGAAGTATTCGACATTCCCCGACGGCCCGGGCAGCGGACTGGCCGTCACGCCCTTCACCCCGAGCCCCAGTCCCCAGGCCTTCTCGGCCACCCCCGTCACCGCTTCGGCCCGCAGCCGGGTGCTGCGTACCACTCCCCCGCTGCCCAGCCGCTCCTTCCCCACCTCGAACTGCGGCTTGACCATCATCACCAGATCGGCGTCCGGCTTCACGCACCGCACCAGGGCGGGCAGGACCAGCCCGAGCGGGATGAAGGACAGATCCCCCACGACAAGATCCACAGGCTCCCCATCGATCGCTTCAAGCGTCAACTCGCGTACGTTCGTACGGTCCTTGACGGTGACGCGTTCATCATTCTGGAGCACCCATGCGAGTTGTCCGTATCCGACGTCCACGGCGACGACATGGGCGGCGCCCGCGCGCAGCAGGACATCGGTGAATCCGCCGGTGGAGGCGCCGGCGTCCAGTGCCCGGCGCCCCTCGACGGCCAGGCCCAGCGGCACGAACGCCTCCAGCGCGCCGGCGAGCTTGTGGCCGCCGCGCGACACGTAGTCGGGATCGTTGTCGTCGGCCGCGACGACGATCGCGGCCGCGGTCTCCACCTGCGTGGCGGGCTTGGTCGCGAGGGTCTTGCCGACGGAGACCCGCCCGGCGGCGATCAGCTGACCGGCGTGCTCACGCGAGCGCGCGAGCTTCCGGCGGACCAGCTCCGCGTCCAGACGGCGGCGTGCGACTCCTGCCACGTTCGGTTCAGCTCCTAGATCCGTGCCTGCGACGGGGGCGCCGGAGGTCCCGGGCGGGCGTCGAGCGCGGTGAGCGCCTCACGCAGCCCCCGGTGTACATCCTCGTACACCTCGAGGTGTCCGTCGGTGGCGAGGTGGTCGGCGTCACCGAGCCGGTCCAGGGCCGCGTCCACGCCGGCGTCGCCGGTGGGGGTGCGGGGCACGTTCAGCGGGGCGGGAGCGGCCGGGTCGTACGCGGGCTCGGGCGCTTCCTCCACCACCGGCGGGTCGGGCACTGCGTCGTCCATGCCCAGACGCTACCGCGAACCCCTGCGGTAACGTCGACGGCGATGGCCACGATCGAGGAGTGCCGCAGCGCACTCGACAAGCTCTCGGACAACATGCAGCGCGCCGAAGGGGACGTCCGCGACGCCGCGGCCCTGGACCGTTCGGTGAGCTGCCACATCACGGACCTGGACGTCACCTTCGTCGGCCGCATGCGGGGCGGGCGGATCGAGGTGCGCGACACGGTCCAGGGACCGCCGCCCGACCGGGCCGAGATCAGGCTGGCGATGACCGGCGACGATCTGGTGGCCCTGGTCGACGGCGAGCTGAACTTCGCCACGGCCTGGGGCTCCGGCCGGGTGAAGCTGCACGCGGGTTTCCGGGATCTGCTCCAGCTCAGGAAGCTGCTGTAGCGTCCGCGGCCTTCTCCACCCGCGTCTCGCCCGTCACGCGTGCCTTCCGCGCCGCCGGCACCACCAGCGGCGTGCCCGTCTCCGGGTCGTCGATCACCTGGCAGCGCAGCCCGAAGACCTCCTCGACCAGCTCGGCCGTGACGATGTCGTTCGGCGCGCCCTCGGCGATGACCGTGCCCTCGCGCAGGGCGATGAGGTGGGTGGCGTAGCGGGCGGCGTGGTTCAGGTCGTGCAGCACGGCCACGAGCGTGCGGCCCTGCTCCTCGTGCAGCTCCGCGCACAGGTCCAGGACGTCGATCTGGTGCTGGATGTCGAGATAGGTCGTCGGCTCGTCGAGCAGCAGCAGCGGGGTCTGCTGGGCGAGCGCCATGGCGATCCACACGCGCTGGCGCTGGCCGCCCGACAGTTCGTCGACGTAGCGGTCGGCGAGCTCGGCGACGCCGGTCTGCCGCATGGACTCACTGACGATCCGCTCGTCCTCGGTGGACCACTGCCGCAGGATGCCCTGGTGCGGGTAGCGGCCGCGGCCGACCAGGTCGCCGACGGTGATGCCGTCGGGCGCGATGGACGACTGGGGCAGCAGACCGAGGGTCCGCGCGACCTTCTTCGCGGGCATCGACTGGATGACCTGCCCGTCGAGCAGCACCCGGCCCTCGCTCGGCTTGAGCATCCGCGACAGTGCCCGCAGCAGCGTCGACTTGCCGCACGCGTTGGGGCCGACGATCACGGTGAAGGAGTTGTCGGGTATCTCCACCGACAACTGCTCGGCGATCACCCGCTGGTCGTAGGCGAGGGTGACGTTCTCGGCGGACAGGCGGTTCACGGTGCTCCTTCGGTTGTTCAGTCCGCTGCCGGCGGTGCCGCCGGCGCTCATATCCGGCCCGCCCGGCGCTCGCTGACCAGCAGCCACAGCAGGTAGACACCGCCCAGCACGCCGGTGACCACGCCCACGGGCAGCTGCTCGGCGCCGAACGCCCGCTGCGAGAGCCAGTCGGCGGTGACCAGCAGGGCGGCGCCCATGGACAGCGAGGCCAGCAGGTTCGGACCGGGCGAACGGGTCAGGCGCCGGGCCAGCTGCGGCGCGGTGAGCGCGACGAAGCTGACGGGTCCGGCCGCGGCGGTCGCGGAGGCGGTGAGCAGCACGGCCGCCACCATCAGCAGCAGCCTCACGCGCTCCACCCGCACCCCGAGGGCGTACGACACGTCGTCGCCCATCTCCATCATCCGCAGGGCCCGCGCGTTGCCGAGGACGAGCGGCACGAGCACGGCGCACAGCCCGAGCAGCGGCCAGACCTGGGCCCAGTCACGGCCGTCGAGGGAACCGGTCATCCACACGACCGCGCGGGCCGCGTCCACGATGTCGGACTTGGTGAGCAGATAGCCGTTGACCGCCGTGACGATCGCGGAGACGCCGATGCCGACCAGCACCAGCCGGTAGCCGTGCACGCCCCGCTTCCAGGCGAGCACGTAGATGGCGAGCCCGGTCACCAGACCGCCCACGAGCGCGCCGACGGCGACCTGTTCGGCGCTCCCGGAGAACAGCACGATCACCGTGAGCGCCCCGGCCGTCGCCCCCTGGCCGAGGCCGAGGACGTCCGGGCTGCCCAGCGGGTTGCGGGAGATGGACTGGAACAGCGCGCCGCCGAGCCCGAGCGCGGCGCCGACCAGCAGTCCGACCAGGACCCGCGGCAGCCGCAGCTCGTTGACGATGAACTCCTGGCCCGCGTTGCCCTGGCCCACGAGCGTGCGCAGCACGTCGGCGGCGGGGATCGGGAAGTCGCCGGTGCCGATGAGCACGACACTCGCCGCGAGCGCCGCGACCAGCAGCAGGAGTACGACGACGAAGGCGCGTACGTCCAGGCGCACGGAGAGCCCGCCCGGGGTCCGCACGGCACGGTTGGTGGTCTTCACAGCTGCGCCGTCCTCCGCCGTCGTACGAGAAAGATGAACACCGGGCCGCCGAGGATCGCGGTGACGATGCCCACCTGGAGTTCCGCGGGCCGGGCCACGATCCGGCCGAGGACGTCGGCGCCGAGCAGCAGCACGGGCGACAGGACCGCCGCGTACGGCAGGATCCAGCGCAGGTCGGGCCCGGTGAAGGAGCGCACGACGTGCGGCACCATCAGGCCGACGAACACGATCGGACCGCAGGCGGCGGTCGCGGCCCCGCACAGCACGGTCGCGGCCAGCATGGACAGCGCCCGCGTCCGGTTCAGGTTGGCGCCGAGCGCCTTGGCGGTGTCGTCGCCCATGGCCATGGCGTTCAGCGGCCGGGCCAGCGCGAGCGCCAGGACCGTACCGGCCAGCAGGAACGGCAGGACCTGACGGATGGTCGCGTCGGTCGCCGAGGACAGCGAACCGACCGTCCAGAAGCGCATCTTGCCGAGCGCCGCGTCGTCCATGATCATCACGGCCTGGAGGTACCCGTAGAGCGCGGCGCTGAGTGCCGTACCCGCGAGGGCGAGCCGCACCGGCGTCGCACCCCGGCTGCCGCCGAGGAACCAGACCAGCGCCCCGACCGCGGCCGCGCCGAAGAACGCGAACCAGACGTAGCCACTGAGCGAGGTGACCCCGAGGTACGTGATGGCCGTGACGACCGCGGCGGACGCGCCCGCGTTGATCCCGAGCAGCCCGGGGTCGGCCAGCGGGTTGCGCGTGAGAGCTTGCAGGACCGCACCGGCCAGCCCGAGGGCGGCGCCGGCGAGCAACCCGAGCACGGTCCGCGACAGCCGCTCCGCGACGACGACGTCGCCGTACGACCCCGAATCCTCGAACAGGCCGTGCCAGACCTGCCCGAGGGACAGCTCTTTCGCTCCGATCGCGATACTCGCCAGCGCCACGAGCACCAGGATCGCGGCGGCCAGAAGCAGCCCAAAGGCACGGAGCGCACGTCGGGTTGGGGGCGCGGACGTGGTCTCCGCGCGCTGTTCGGGGGGACTGTCGACCAACACGCAGGTTAGGTTAGCCTACCCTCGCATCCGATCACGATTCCGGAGCCCGGCCACCGCCACGAACGCACGGCCGAAAGCCTGCCCCGGAACCCCCGGTCCCAACCAGCGCTCACAGCCCCAGCCGCGCCAGCGCCTTCTCCGCGTCCAGCTCACACACGCCCTCGCCGGCGGCCGTCCACGCCACAGCGCACAACGCGCGCAGCCCGTCCAGTGCCTCACCCTCCCCGTCGAGCTCCAGCCGGTCGGCACCGGCCGTCGCCGTCCAGCCCCCGCACCGGAACCCGCCGTCGCCCGCCTCCTGCACCTCGGGCTGCCCGCTGAGCATCCCCCGCAGATCGGCGTCCACATACGTCGGCCGGTGCTGCGGCGGCGCGGCCAGCAGCTGCGCGCCGTCGGTCACCCCGGTCAGCACGAGCAGCGAGTCGACCTCCCCGTTGAACGCGCCCTCGATGTCCGTGTCCAGCCGGTCACCCACCACCAGCGGCCGCTTCGCCCCGGTCCGCAGAATGGTCTCGCGGTGCATCGGCGGCAGCGGCTTGCCCGCGACCTGCGGCTCGGCGCCCGTGGCGATCCGTACGACCTCCACCGCCGCCCCGTTGCCCGGCGCGATCCCCCGCCCGCTCGGAATCGTCAGGTCGGTGTTGGAGGCGAACCACGGCACACCGCGCGCCACGGCGTAACTGGCCTCAGCGAAACGGCCCCACGGCAGCTCCGGCCCGCCGTAGCCCTGCACCACCGCCACCGGATCGTCGTCCGCCGACTCCACGGGCACGAGCCCCCGCTCGCGCAGCGCCACCCGCAGCCCCTCACCGCCGATCACCAGCACCCGGGCGCCCTGCGGCACCTGCTCGCTGATCAGCCGCGCGACCGCCTGCGCCGAGGTGATGACGTCGTCCGCGCCCGTGGGGATCCCCAGCTCGGTCAGATGCGCTGCCACGGTGTCCGGCGTGCGCAGCGCGTTGTTGGTGACGTACGCGAGCCGCATCCCGCCCGCCCGCGCCTCGGCCAGCGACTCGACCGCGTACCCGATCGCACTGCCCCCCGCGTACACGACCCCGTCCAGATCGAGCAGCGCGGTGTCGTACGCCTCGCTCAGGGCCTGCCCACTGCCCTCGGGCCTCGTCCTGACACTCCGGCTCATCCCGCATCGCTCCTCGTTCGACGGCTTTCCCCCGATCATCCCCCATGCCACCGACAGCCGTACGATGCCGGGATGGACACAGCAGGTCACTCGGAGGCAACGGCGCACCGAGGCCTGGAACTCACCCCGTTCCGAGGCCTTCGTTACGACCCCGACCGGGTCGGCAGCCTTGCCGCCGTCACATCTCCGCCGTACGACGTCGTGGTCCGCCCCGACGGCCTGCACCACCTCGAGTCGTCGGACCCGCACAACATCGTCCGCCTGATCCTCCCCCAGGCCCCCACCCCCAGCGCACGCAACGAGCAGGCCGCCGAGACCCTGCGCCGCTGGCAGTCCGAGGGCGTGCTGACCACCGACCCACACCCGGGCCTGTACGTCTACGAGCAGCGTGACGGTGCCGGCATGCTGCAACGCGGCATCATCGGCGCCCTGCGGGTGTCGGACCCCTCCGAGCAGGTGGTGCTGCCGCACGAGGACGTCATGCCGCACATCGTCGCCGACCGCGCGGCCCTCATGCGGGCCACCTCGGCGAACCTCGAGCCCCTCCTGCTCACCTACCGCGGTGACGGCTCGACGACCGCCACGGCCGACCTCGTCGAGCGCACCGCGGGACGGCCACCCCTCCTCGCCACCACCACGGAGGACGGCTTCAGCCACCGCCTGTGGTCGGTCACCGACCCGGCCGACCTGGCCACGATCCAGACCGACCTGGCCCGGCACCAGGCCCTCATCGCCGACGGCCACCACCGCTGGGCCACCTACCGCCGCCTGCGCACCGAACACCCCTCCCCCAGCCCGTGGGACCACGGCCTGGTGCTCCTGGTCGACACGGCCCGCTACCCCCTGCGCGTCCGCGCCATCCACCGGCTCCTCCACGGTCTGCCCGTCGACCGGGCCGTGGCCGCCCTGCACGGCCTGTTCCGGGTACGCCGTCTGCACGCCCCCCTGCCCGAGGCCCTGGAGGCGCTGGCGGACGCGGCCTGCGCGGGCAACGCGTTCCTGCTGGCCGGCGACGGTTCCTTCCATCTCGTCGACCACCCGGACCCGGACCTCCTGGCCCGCACGATCCCCGCCGACCGTCCCGCGGCCTGGCGCACCCTGGACGCGACGGTCCTGCACGCCACGCTCCTCGACCACGTGTGGCGCATCCCCGAGGACTCCCCGGCGCACATCGCCTACATCCACGACACGGCGGCCACGGTCGCGAAGGCGGAACGCGACGGCGGCACGGCCGTCCTGATGCACCCGGTCCGCGAGGAGGTCGTCCGCGACCTGGCCCGGCAGGGCGTGACGATGCCGCGCAAGTCGACGTCGTTCGGCCCGAAGCCGGCATCGGGGCTGGTGCTGCGCGCGCTGGACCTCTGAACACCCGCAGCTGAACACACGAAGGGGGGCGGATCCCTCCTGGAATCCGCCCCCCTCTGCTTTCTACTCCCTACGGGTCCCTACGGGACGTCAGTCCTTCTCCTCCGGCTCCTCCGGCTCCTCCGGAGCGACGTCTGCGCCCTCACCCTCGCCGTCGTCGGCCATGGCGTCCACGAACTCCACACCGTCCAGCTCGGCGAGCCGGTCCGAAGCGTCCGTGCTGCCGTCCCGGTCGGCCTCCACGGCCTTCGCGAACCACTCCCGCGCCTCGCTCTCCCGCCCGGCGGCCAGCAGCGCGTCTGCGTACGCGTACCGCAGCCGCGCGGTCCACGGCTGCACCGAGTTCGAGGCCAGCTCCGGGCTCTGCAGTGTCACGATGGCCGCGTCCAGCTGCCCCATGTCCCGCCGCGCGCCGGCCGCCACGAGCCGCATCTCGACCTGCCCGGCCTTGTCGAGCTTGTGCACCTCGGGCGCTCCGGCCATGTCCAGCGCCTTCTCGGGCCGCCCGAGCCCTCGCTCGCAGTCGGCCATGACGGGCCACAGATCGATGTTCCCGGTCATCCGCTTGGCGGCCCGGAACTCGGCCAGCGCCTCGCCGTACTTCTGGTTGGCGTACGAGGCGAACCCGGCGGCCTCCCGTACGGCGGAGACACGCGACGCCAGCCGCAGCGCCACCCGGGAGTAGCCGTAAGCGCCCTCGGGGTCCTCGTCGAGGAGCCGCGCGACCATCACCAGGTTCCTGGCGACGTCGTCCGCGAGCGTCTTGGGCAGACTCTGCAGCTCCTGCCGTACGTCCTTGTCGATCTCGTCACCCGTGACGTCCTCCGGGATCGGCAGCCGCTTGATCGGCTCCCTGTCCCGCTCCCGCTCGTCACGGAACCGGCCGCCGCCACGCCGGTCGTCGCCACGCCGGTCGTCGCGCCGGTCGTCACGCTTCCGGAACCCGCCCCGGTCACCATCACGCCGGAACCCGCCGCGATCACGGTCGTCCCTGCGCGGTCCACGCCCGCCACGCTCGTCCCGCCCCCCGCGGAACCCACCGCGGTCGTCACGCCGGAAACCGCGGTCCCGGTCGTCGGCCCGGTTGTCGTCCCGCCGGAAGCCACGGTCCCGGTCGTCGCCCCGGTTGTCGTCCCGCCGGAAGTCACCGCGCTCACCACGAGGGCCGTCGTCACGGCGGAAGCCGCCACGCCCGCCACGGCCGGCGTCGTCGCGCCGGAAACCGCCCCGCTCGCCGCGGTCGTCCCCGCGACGCTCGTCCCGTCCGCGGAACCCGCCGCGGTCGTCACGCCGGAAGCCACGGTCCCGGTCGTCGCCGCGGAAGTTGCGGTCCCGGCTGTCGCGACGCTCGCCGCGGTCGTCGCGGCGGGGGAACCCGCCACGGTCGCCTTCGCGCCGGTCGTCACGCCGGTCGTCTCGACGCTCATCACGTCGGTCGTCCCTGCGGTCATCCCTTCGGAAGCCACCGCGGGGGCCACGGTCGTCTCCGCGGCGGACATCGCCCCGTCGGTCGTCGCGCCGGCCGTAGCCGCCACCACGGTTGTCGTCTCGCCGATTGTCGTCACGGCGGTCATCACGCCTGTCGTCACGCCGGAACCCACCGCGGTCGCCGCGATCGCCCCGGTCGTCCCGGCGCTCTCCTCGGTCGTCACGTCGGAAGGCAGGACGGTCACCACGGTCGTCACGCCGGAAAGCAGGACGGTCACCACGGTCGTCACGCCGGAACCCGCCGCGATCACGGTCGTCCCTGCGCGGTCCTCGGTCCCGGTCGTCGCGCCGGCCGAAGCCGCCACCACGGCTGTCGTCCCGCCGGCTGTCGTCACGGCGGTCATCACGCCTGTCGTCACGCCGGAAGCCGCCACGCTCTCCGCGGTCGGCTCGGTCACCACGGTCGCTCCGGCGGAACCCGCCACGGTCGCCACGGTCCCCGCGCTGACCACCGCGGTCGCTCCGGTCCCCCTCCCGTCGCCGCTGGTCGCGCTCCGGTCGGTCGTCGGGAGAGTTGGTGGACATGGTGACTCCTGTCTTCGGTACCGCAAGTCATTCTCGCGCAGCCGGGTCACCGGCGCGCAGTGCACAAAACAAAAAAGGACCCCTGGTCCCAGCTGAACGCTGGTGACCAGGGGTCCTTCCAAAGATTGTTCGGCGGCGTCCTACTCTCCCACAGGGTCCCCCCTGCAGTACCATCGGCGCTGTAAGGCTTAGCTTCCGGGTTCGGAATGTAACCGGGCGTTTCCCCTACGCTATAACCACCGAAACCCTAATGGTTTCGAGCGAACAAGCACACTCTTCAATTGTCTGTTCTGCTCAAAGCCGACAACTGTTCGTTGTCTCAGAACTAACACAGTGGACGCGAGCAACTGAGGACAAGCCCTCGGCCTATTAGTACCGGTCACCTCCACACGTTACCGTGCTTCCAGATCCGGCCTATCAACCCAGTCGTCTACTGGGAGCCTTACCCCATCAA
>NZ_BAABET010000015.1:0-142874 GCF_039540295.1 Streptomyces venetus | reverse complement strand
ACTTTTGGCACGCTGTTGAGTTCTCAAGGAACGGTCGCTTCCTTTGTACTCACCCTCTCGGGCTTTCCTCCGGGCGCTTCCCTTCGGTCTTGCGTTTCCGACTCTATCAGATCTTTCCGATCCGATTCCCTGTCGGCGGGTTTTGCCGGAATGCCTTGGCTTTCGCTCGTCGGCCTTTCGACATTCACTACGTTAACCGATTCGCCGTCCAACTCATAATCGAGTCCGTCGGCGTCGAATTCGGCATGCGGGCACGCCGGATTCGCCCCTGCTGAGGGGGTGTAGCTAGGTAGTGGGTTGGCCGCTTCCGGCTGCTGGCGAATGCCATACCCGTTCAAGCGGCTCGGGCTACATTACGCATCCCGCGAGGGCGCGTCAACTTCGGCGGCGCCTCGGGACATGGGCACGGTAGGGGCTCACCGTCGGGTCGTCGGCGATCCAGAAGCGCCAGGGATGCACGGCGCCCTCGCCGCCCACACCGGTGCGGGGGCCGCTGAGTACCTGGTCGGAGGGCACGGGGGTTCCGCTCAGTATGCGGAGGGGGGTCTCCTCGGAGGTGCACGCGTCGGTGCCGTCGAGGGAGCGGTCCACGCCCAGGGCGGTGGCCAGGCGGGCCGGGCCTTTGGCCAGTTCCTTGTCGTTACGGGCCGAGAGTCGACGGGTGCGGGCCAGTTCGGCGCCCTCGATGATCTCGCCCGCGCGCAGCAGGACCGCACTCGCCTTGTCCTCGGGGCCGCACACCAGGTTCATGCAGAACCACATGCCGTAGGTGAAGTAGACGTAGACGTGCCCGGGCGGACCGAACATCACGCCGTTGCGGGCTGTACGGCCGCGATAGGCGTGGGAGCCGGGGTCGTTCTCACCGTCGTAGGCCTCGACCTCTGTGAGGCGGAGGGCGATCGGACCGTCCGGGGTGCTGCGTACCAGGATGCGGCCGAGGAGGTCGGGGGCGACATCGAGGACGGGTCGGGCGAAGAACTCCCTGGGCAAGGGCGTACGGTCGGGGGTCGCGATCATGGCGTCCGAGGGTACTAAAGACGGGTGGCGCGGCGGGGTGGCGACCGGGCACGCGCCTTGCCAGGGTGAGGACGGAACCGGCCACGGCCGGATCGCGTTTGTAGTGATCAGGGATTCACCCGTAGTGGGCGAGAGGGAGAGACATGGCGTTCAAGAAGCTGCTCGCGAGCCTGGGGGCCGGCGGGGCTTCGGTCGAGACGGTGCTGCACGAGGTCAACGTCGTGCCGGGCGGTGTCGTCCAGGGTGAGGTGCGGATCCAGGGCGGGTCCGTGAACCAGCAGATCGAGGGGCTCTCGGTCGGGCTGCAGGCCAAGGTCGAGGTGGAGAGCGGCGACCAGGAGTACAAGCAGGACATCGAGTTCACGAAGTCGCGGCTGGGCGGGGCCTTCGAGCTGCAGGCGGGCGCGGTGCACGCGGTGCAGTTCGGGCTGGAGATCCCGTGGGAGACGCCGATCACGATGATCGACGGGCAGGCGCTGCGCGGCATGAACATCGGGGTGTCCACGGAGCTGGAGATCGCCCGTGCGGTGGACTCCGGTGACCTGGACCCGGTCAACGTGCACCCGCTGCCGGCGCAGAAGGCGATCCTGGACGCGTTCATCCAGCTGGGGTTCCGGTTCAAGAACGCCGACATGGAGCGCGGTGCGATCCGGGGTACGCGGCAGCGGCTGCCGTTCTACCAGGAGATCGAGTTCTACCCGCCTCAGCAGTACCGGGGGCTGAACCAGGTCGAGCTGAGCTTCGTGGCCGACGAGCACGCCATGGACGTGGTGCTGGAGATGGACAAGAGGCCGGGCCTGTTCAGCGAGGGCAGCGACACGTTCCGGTCGTTCCAGGTGGGGCTGAACGACTACCAGGGGACCGACTGGACCGCGTACCTCAACCAGTGGCTGTCCGAGGTCGGCAGCAAGCGGAACTGGTTCTAGGCTCGGGGTGACTGCAAGAACCGATCAGGAGGTACCGAGGTGACCGAGCTCAAGCGGCGGCCGCTCCCCCACGACTTCCATCCGCCCGTGCCGTCGTTCACGGTGACGAGCAAGGACATCGAGGAAGGGGCGACGCTTCAGGACGCTCAGGTCCACGCGGCCGGCAACACCTCGCCGCAGTTGCGGTGGGAGGGCTTCCCGCCCGGGACCAAGAGCTTCGCCGTGACCTGCTACGACCCCGACGCTCCGACGGGCAGCGGGTTCTGGCACTGGGTGGTGTTCGACATCCCGGCTTCGGTGACCGAGCTGCCCGCGGGTGCGGGCAGCGGCGGCTTCGAGGGGTTGCCCGAGGGTGCGATCCACGCCCGGAACGACTTCGGCAGCAAGGACTTCGGTGGTGCCGCGCCGCCCCCCGGGGACGGTCCGCACCGGTATGTGTTCACGGTGTACGCCGTGGACCAGGAGAAGCTCGGTCCGGACTCGGACGCCAGTCCGGCCGCCGTGGGCTTCAACCTGCGGTTCCACACCCTCGGGCGGGCTCAGCTCATCGGCGAGTACGAGGTGCCCGCCGAAGGCTGAGCCCTGCTGCTGAGCGATCTCGGCGTTCACGCAACGTTTGCCCGCTCCTGGTCTTGGAATTGATCAGGAGCGGGCATTTTTGTTGCCGGGGGCACGGGGGTCACCCCCCGTGGGAGCAGCAGATATTGCGTTGTCCATCTCGGCGTGCCCGGCCAGAGTTGATCCCAGCCCGCCAGGGGGTGGGCCGGTGCACACGGGAGGTGGGCTGGTATGCGGGACACGCTGGTACTCAACGCGAGCTTCGAGCCGCTGTCGACGGTGACGCTGAACCGAGCCGTCGTTCTGGTGCTTCAGGACAAGGCCGTCGTCGAGCAGGCCCACCCCGAACTGCGGATGCGGGGAGCCGCGGTCGACATACCCGCGCCGCGGGTGATCAGGCTCTGCCAGTACGTACGGGTGCCGTTCCGAAGACGAGCACCGTGGTCGAGGCGGGGTGTGCTGGTCCGGGACCGGCACCGGTGCGCGTACTGCGGGAGGCGGGCGACGACCGTGGACCACGTGGTCCCGCGGTCGCAGGGTGGGCAGGACACATGGCTGAACACGGTGGCCTCATGCGCGGAGGACAATCACCGGAAGGCGAATCGGACTCCTGTCGAGGCGGGTATGCCGTTGCTCCGGGAGCCGTTCGAGCCGACGCCGGCTGATGCGATGTTGCTCGCGCTGGCGCAGGAGGACTTTGCGTCGCTGCCGGATTGGCTGGTGCTGGACGCGGCGTGACCCAGCGCCATGGCGGCCGCGGTGGTCTGTCGGCTTGCGGCTGACTGTGGCTGATCGCGCGGTTCCCCGCGCCCCTGAGAGGAAGGGGGTGCGGGGAACGTTGCGTTGTGGGTGGTGTCAGTCGATGGACGGCTTCTCGCGGCGTTCCTGGGCGGGGACGGCGGCGCCGGGGGTGCCTCCGTTGCCGCCGGAACCGCCGCCGATGCCGCCGAAGTTGCCCATCGCGCCGGAGAGGCCCTTGAGGGCGTCGCCGATTTCGCTGGGGACGATCCAGAGCTTGTTGGCGTCGCCTTCGGCGATCTTGGGGAGCATCTGGAGGTACTGATAGGAGAGGAGCTTCTGGTCCGGGTCGCCGGCGTGGATGGCCTCGAAGACCGTGCGGACGGCCTGGGCCTCGCCCTCGGCGCGCAGGGCGGCCGCCTTGGCCTCACCTTCGGCGCGCAGGATCTGGGACTGCTTCTCACCCTCGGCGCGCAGGATCTCGGACTGCCGGACACCTTCGGCCTGGAGGATCGCCGCGCGCTTGTCGCGGTCGGCGCGCATCTGCTTCTCCATCGAGTCCTGGATGGAGGTGGGCGGTTCGATCGCCTTGAGTTCGACACGGTTGACGCGGATGCCCCACTTGCCGGTGGCCTCGTCGAGGACTCCGCGCAGGGCCGCGTTGATCTCCTCGCGGGAGGTCAGGGTCCGCTCGAGGTCCATGCCGCCGATGATGTTGCGCAGCGTGGTGACCGTGAGCTGCTCGATCGCCTGGATGTAGCTGGCGACCTCGTAGGTGGCGGCGCGGGCGTCGGTCACCTGGTAGTAGATGACCGTGTCGATGTTGACGACCAGGTTGTCCTGGGTGATCACCGGCTGCGGCGGGAAGGGCACGACCTGTTCGCGCAGGTCGATGCGGTTGCGGATGGTGTCGATGAACGGGACGACGATGTTGAGGCCCGCGTTGAGTGTCCGCGTGTAGCGGCCGAAGCGCTCGACGATGGCCGCGCTGGCCTGTGGGATGACTTGGATCGTCTTGATCAGGGCGATGAAGACCAACACCACCAGGATGATCAGGACGATGATGACCGGTTCCATCGTCGTTCCCCGTACCTCTCTCCGCCTCGGCGCCTTCGGCAGATCTTATGGTTGTCGAAGATCTTGCTGGTCGAGTCTGACAGACCGTCGCGTACCTCGCGAGAGGTTCTCTTCAGTTACGTCGTGCGAGGTCACATGATGATCGCGGTGGCTCCCTCGATGTCCACGACATCCACTTCCTGGCCTACTTCGTAAGCACGGTCGGTGTCGAGGGCGCGGGCCGACCAGACTTCTCCGGCCAGCTTGATCCGGCCACCGGAAGCGTCGACGCGTTCCAGGACGACGGCTTGTCTGCCCTTCAACGCGTCCACGCCGGTGGCGAGTTGGGGACGCTGGGCGCGATGTCGGTTCGCGATGGGCCGTACGACCGCGATGCCGGCGGTCGAGACGACAGCGAAGACGACGACCTGGGCGACGGCTTCGCCGCCGAAGACGCCCGAGACCAGTGCCGCGGCGACCGCGCCCACCGCGAGCATGCCGAGTTCGGGCATCGCGGTGACCACGAGCGCGATGCCGAGCGCCGTCGCGCCGATCAGCCACCACAGCCATGCGTCGATGTCCACGTGGTCATGGTAGGTCCGTGGGCCCCGTCGCCGACAGGGCGCCCGTGGTGTGAAATGCCGTTCTTACTTTGGGATTTGTGGGTGCGGGAGCCCGGTCAGGACATCGGGAGGCCCTGGGCCGTCCAGCGCTCGCCCACCTGTTCGACGACGAGCGGGAGGCCGAAGCAGAGGGAGAGGTTGCGGGAGGTGAGTTCGAGCTCCAGCGGGCCGGCGGCGAGGACCTTGCCCTGGCGGATCATGAGGACGTGGGTGAAGCCCGGGGGGATCTCCTCGACGTGGTGGGTGACCATGAGCATCGAGGGGGCGATCGGGTCCAGGGCGAGGCGGCCGAGACGGCGGACGAGGTCCTCGCGGCCGCCGAGGTCGAGGCCGGCGGCGGGCTCGTCGAGGAGGAGCAGCTCGGGGTCGGTCATGAGGGCGCGGGCGATCAGGGTGCGCTTGCGCTCGCCCTCGGAGAGCGTGCCGAACCTGCGGTCCAGGTAGTCGCTCATGCCGAGGCGGTCGAGGAAGGCGCGGGCGCGCTGCTCGTCGATCTCCTCGTAGTCCTCGTGCCAGGTGGCGGTCATGCCGTACGCGGCGGTCAGGACCGTCTCCAGGACTGTCTGGCGCTTGGGGAGCTTCTCGGCCATGGCGATACCGGCCACGCCGATGCGGGGGCGCAGTTCGAAGACGTCGGAGCCGGGCTTGCCGAGGGTCTCGCCGAGGATGGTGGCGGTGCCCGAGCTGGGGAAGAGGTAGGTGGAAGCGAGGTTGAGGAGGGTGGTCTTGCCCGCGCCGTTCGGGCCCAGGATGACCCAGCGCTCCCCCTCCTTGACCGACCAGGAGACCTGGTCCACCAGAGCCCGGCCCTCGCGGACCACGGATACGTCCTGAAGCTCCAGAACATCGCTCATGAGCGCGTTGTCTCCCCTTGCAGTGTGGCCGGTCTCGGCTGTTGCGTACGCCTGTGGCTCGGTCCGCCGCGCCTGTGGGCGCAGCCCTCCATGAAATCTACGCCACCGGTCGTACCGGGCGTTCCCTCGGTCCGGTCCTTGGAGTCTCCTAGGGTGTGGGCATGCTCTCGGAACCGCGCGCTGGACGTCTTGCAGCTTGGGGAAATGCCCTTTTGGCCGGACTTGTCTCACCGGACGACGCCGTGCTCGCCATCGTCGGTGAGGACGCGGTGCATCGGGTGGAGGGGCTGCCCGGGGAGTCGGCTCCGGTCGGGCTGACGCTCGCGCTGGGGCGGCTGCGGACGCTCGGGGTGACCGGGCTGCGGGTCGCGCTGCCCGCGCCGGGGCATCCGCTGGGGCTGAGCGGGCCGCCGGAGTTCAATGCGCGGGCGTTGGACGCCGAGGAGGCCGTGGTCTGTTACGGGGCCGCGTTCGGGTTGGTGCCGGAGGTGTACGAGGCCGGGCCCGAAGGCGATGTGCACGTCGAGGTCGTGTGGCACGTGCTGCGCGTGCGGGAGGCGCCGCCCGCGGATGTGCCGTCGCTGGGCGAGGCGGAGCGGGAACTCGCGGAGGCCCTCCGGGAGGCGACCGAGGTGCTGACGCGGCTGGATGTGGCCGGGTCGGGGCCGGTGGCGGAGGCGGCGGTCGACGCGTATCGAGCGCGGGCCGAGCGGGGGCGGGAGGTGCTGGCGCCGGGGTATCCGTCGCGGGCGGTGCGGGTGCTGGAGTTGGCGCAGCGGGTGGGGACGCTCATCGCTGTGGCGACGGAGAGTGGGCACGGGGGTGCGGTGAGTTCGGCCGAGATCTTTGCTCGGCGGGAGGCGTTGCGGCCGGTGGAGCGGACTGCGCGTAGGGCGCAGGTCGCTGCGTACAACTCCGTTGTGGAGGAGCGGGAGCGGGGGGTTCGGTGACTGTCGGTTGTGATCGTGCTCGGCGTTGGTGCTGAGGACGGGTGTTGAGCAGCCCGGCGTGGCGGGGTGCCGCCTGCGCCCACCCTCCCCCAAGCTCTCGGCTTCGCTCGAGCAGGGGGACCCCCATCGCCCCAGCGGCACGACTGCCCGCAGGCTAAGCGGGGCGGCCTCCCAGGTGGGGCTGGGAGGCCGGGGCGCCTCCGGCTCGGAGGCGGAGGGGAGCGTCAGTGGTTGACGGCGAGGTTGCCGAACGCGGGGTTCAGGGCGCCGATGACGTTCACGCTGTTGCCGGACACGTTGACCGGGACGTGGACCGGGGCCTGGACGAGGTTGCCCGAGACGACGCCCGGGGAGCCCACGGCCTTGCCGTCGGCGTGCGCGCTGGTGGCGGAGGCCATGCCCGCGCCCGCGGCCAGCAGGCCACCGGTCACCATCGTCACGGCCGCGGCCTTCTTCAGGTTCTTCACTTCTGAGCCCTCCTTGCGATTGCCGCGGCAGGCGCCGCAGCACGCACTGGAGAACGGCGGAGATCCATCGAGGATGCGCCGTATGGGGGACATTCCCACGACGGTATGAATCTCTGCCTGGAAGGGAACCTTCCGTGCTGCCGTGGGATGCGCGGCGTGCCGGTCAGCCGGTCACGCCATGGCGGACGGCCCACAGTGCAGCCTGTGTCCGGTCGGACAGGTCGAGTTTCATCAGGATGTTCGAGACGTGCGTCTTGACGGTCTTCTCGGAGAGGACGAGCGCGCGGGCGATCTCCCGGTTGGACCGGCCGTCCGCTATCAGGCCGAGCACCTCGCGCTCCCGGTCGGTGAGCGAACCGGCTCTTGCCGGACCCGAGTTGGCCTCCTCCTGGGACAGCAGGGCGTCGGCGACCTCCGGTTGCAGGAGGATGTGCCCGGCGTGGACCGAGCGGATGGCTCCGGCGAGGGCGTCGGGGTCGACGTCCTTGTAGACGTATCCGGCGGCGCCGGCGCGCAGGGCGGGGACCACCGTGCGCTGCTCGGTGAAGCTGGTGACGACCAGTACACGGGCGGGGTTGTCCAGTTCGCGGAGTCGGCGCAGGGCGTCGACTCCGTCCATGCCCGGCATCTTGACGTCCATGAGGATGACGTCGGGCTTCAGCTCCTCGGCGCGGTCGACTCCTTCCGCGCCGTCCGCCGCCTCGCCCACGACCTGGATGTCGTCCTGTACCTCGAGGAAGGTGCGCAGCCCGCGGCGGACCACTTGATGGTCGTCGACGAGCAGCACCTTGATCGCCTCAGCCACCGGGGACCTCCATCTCGATCGTGGTGCCCTTGCCGGGCGCCGATTCCACGGTCAGCGTGCCGCCGGCCCCGCTCGTCCGGTCCCGCATGGAGACCAGGCCCAGGTGACGGCCCTCGCGGCGGACCGCGCTCGGGTCGAAGCCGCCGCCGTCGTCCGTGACGCGCAGGACTGCTCCGCCGCCGCGGCGGTCCAAAGTCACGTCGACGTGGTCGGCGCCGGAGTGGCGCAGGGCGTTGTGCAGGGCCTCCTGGGCGACGCGCAGGACGGCCTCCTCCTGGGAGGCGGGCAGGGCCTTCACACCGCGGCCGGCGAAGGTCACGCGGGCGGAGTGGGCGCGGTCGAGGACCTGGATCTGCGTCCGGAGGGTCGCCACGAGGCCGTCCTCGTCGAGGGCGGCGGGGCGCAACTCGACCACCGCCGCGCGCAGTTCGTCGGCTGCCTCGGCGGCCAGGGCCGCCACCTGCTGGAGTTCGCCCTTGGCGCGTGTCGGGTCCCGGTCCACCAGGCGGGCCGCCGCCTGGGCGGTCAGCCGCAGGGAGAAGAGCTTCTGGCTGACCGCGTCGTGCAGTTCGTGGGCCAGGCGGGAGCGCTCCTCGGCGATCGTGAGCTCACGGCTGCGCTCGTAGAGGCGGGCGTTGGTCAGCGCGATCGCGGCGTGCTGGGCGAGGATGCCGAGCAACTCCTCGTCGTCCGCGGTGAAGCCACAGCTGCCCTCGGGCTTCGGACAGTTCTTGTTCGCCAGGAACAGTGCGCCGATCACCTCGTCGCCGTCGCGGATCGGCAGCCCCAGGAAGTCGACCAGGTCGGGGTGGGCCTTCGGCCAGCCCTCGAAGCGGGGGTCCATGCGGACGTCGGCGAGGCGCTCGGACCTGGCCTCGTGCAGCATCGCGGCGAGGATGCCGTGCTGGCGCGGGAGGGGGCCGATGGCCTTCCACTGTTCCTCGCTGACCCCGTCGACCACGAACTGGGCGAAGCCGCCGTGGTCGTCCGGCACGCCGAGCGCGGCGTACTGCGCGTCGAGCAGCTCGCGGGCCGAGGCGACGATCGTCTTGAGGACGTCGCGCACCTCGAGATGCCTGCTCATGGCCAGCAACGCGGAACTCACCGCGGCGAGGCCGGACCGGGGACCGTGGCTCATGTCCTCACGGTACCGGCGGGCTGTGACAGCGCGGATCGGACCGGTGGCCGCGGGTGCCCGGTCCGGTGGGCCTAGGTCGCGGGGCCGAGGGGGCCGGGCGGTGCGGCGTAGGACCGGGGACGCCGGGCCCCTGACGTAGGGCGAAGGGACCCGGTGGGTTGCGGCCCGCGTCCGAGGCGGTCGGGACGGCCCCGTTCCTACGTTGTGGGCACGCGATCACGACGAGGGAGCTGATCATGCCGGTTGCGATCATCACCGGGGCCTCGAAGGGCCTGGGGCGGGCGCTCGCGCAGGCCCTGGCCGGGCGGGGCTGGGACCTGGTGCTCGACGCCAGGGGTGCGCGGGCCCTGGAGGAGGCGGCCGAGGCCGTCTCCGCGCACGGCACGCGCGTGACCGCCCTGGCCGGGGACGTCACGGACGCCGGGCACCGGGCGGAGCTGGTGGTGGCGGCGCGGCGGCTGGGCGGCGCCGACCTGCTGGTGCACAACGCGAGCGCGCTGGGCGCCGAGCCGCTGGTGCGGCTGGAGGAGCTGTCCCTGGAGGGGCTGCGGCGGGCGCTCGAGGTGAACCTGGTGGCGGGGCTGGGGCTGGTCCAGGCGGCGCTGCCGCTGCTGCGGGCTTCCCGGGCGGGCACGGTGGTCGCGGTCAGCTCGGACGCGGCGGCGGAGGCGTACGAGACCTGGGGCGGCTACGGGGCGTCCAAGGCGGCGCTGGACCATCTGATGGCGGTGCTCGCCGTGGAGGAGCCGGGGTTGCGGGTCTGGGCGGTGGATCCGGGGGACATGGCCACGGACCTCTACGCGGCGGCCGTACCGGACGACGACGATCCGCGGCCGGAGCCGGCCGTGGTGGTGCCGGGGTTCCTGCGGCTGCTGGACGAGCGGCCGGCCAGCGGACGGTACGGGGCTGCGGCCCTGGCGGACGGGGCGCGATGACGCCGGCCGTGCGGGTTCCGGAGGAATTGTCGGCCCGGGTGCCGGTCGAGCAGCGGGGGCCCGGGCTGGACCGGGACGCCGTACGGATGCTGGTGTCGCGGGGTGCCGAGGTGGCACATCACACGTTCACCGAGCTGCCGCGGCTGTTGCGTGCCGGGGATCTCCTCGTGGTCAACACCTCGGCCACGCTGGCGGCGGCCGTGGACGGATGGTCCGGGCACGCGCGCGTGGTGGTGCATTTCTCCACGCGCGGGGACGACGGCCGCTGGGCCGTGGAGCTGCGGGAACCCGACGGACGGGGCACCACGCGCCCGCGTGCGGGTGGGCCCGCGGGTACGGAGGTGTGCCTGCCGGGGGGTGTACGGCTGGTGCTGGAGGAGCCGCTGAGCGGGCGGAGTGAGCGGCTGTGGTGGGCGCGGGTCGCCGGGCCCGGTGTGGTGGGGCTGCTGCGGGAGCACGGGCGGCCGATTCGCTACGCCTACACGGAGCGGGACCAGCCGTTGTCCGCCTACCAGACGATCTTCGCGCTGCCGTCCGCGGACGGGGCGGGCAGTGCGGAGATGCCGAGTGCGGCGCGGCCCTTCACCGGCCGGGTGGTGGCGGAGCTGTTGAGCAGGGGGGTGTGGTTCGCGCCGGTGACGCTGCACACGGGGGTGGCTTCGACGGAGGCGCACGAGCCGCCGTATCCGGAGTGTTTCGCGGTGCCGGAGGCCTCGGCGCGGCTGATCAACGCGGCGAAGGCCGGTGGCGGCCGGGTCGTGGCGGTCGGGACGACGGCGGTGCGGGCCGTGGAGTCGGCGGCGGGTGCCGACGGGGTCGTACGGCCGCGCGCGGGGTGGACCGGCCTGGTGGTGACGCCGGAGCGCGGGGTGCGTGTGGTGGACGGGCTGCTGACCGGGCTGCACGAGCCGGAGGCCTCGCATCTGCTGATGCTGGAGGCGGTCGCGGGGCGGGTGGCGGTCGAGCGGGGTTACGAGGCGGCGTTGCAAGGCCGCTACCTCTGGCACGAGTTCGGGGACGTGCACCTCGTACTGCGGTGAAGAGCCCTCACACAGAGCATCGCTTGTGCAACCGGCAGTGAGAGGGAACTCCGCCCGGTGTGAGCCCTCGCATAGGACCCACGTCACGTACGAAGGGACGTAGGAGACAAACTCGACCTTTTGAGCGGCGCGGATGGTCCAGTCTGCCCTGATTTGCCCCTCCCTGATCCACTATCTCCTTTCGTACGTCACACCTTTGCCACGCTTTTTTGCGGCCGCTAAGAATGGCTGCCGTCGCTCAGCGCCGTGGTTCACCTCCGCGGCGTTCGTGTCGGAAACACACCGAGTCCAACGCCGGACGCCGAGCGACTCCCGCGCTATTCGAAGAGGTCCGAACCACCATGCCCAAGAACATCTTCAGCCGTGTTCAGAGTCGTAGCCTGACCCGTCACCACAAGATCGCCATGGCGGGTGTCGCCACCCTCGGCGCCGCCGCCATCGGGTTCTCCGCGGTGCCGAGCGGTGCCTCGACGAAGACCACGACCGAGGCCGCTCAGCCGGCTGCGGTGGCGTTCAGCACCGAGCAGATCAAGGACGTCAAGGCCAGCGTCACCGACCAGATGGCCGGTGCCAGCCTGAAGGCGGAGCAGATCGCGGCCAAGAAGAAGGCCGACGCCGCTGCCGCCGCCAAGAAGAAGGCCGCGGCCGAGGCCGCGAAGAAGAAGGCCGAGGCCGAGCGCCAGGCCAAGGAGGCCGCGAGCCGCGCCGCCAAGCGCGCCGAGGCCAAGAAGGCCGCCAAGAAGGCCGTCAAGAAGACCTACGCGAACAACCTCGACGGCTGGATCCGCGAGTCGCTCGACATCCTGAAGAAGCACGACATCCCGGCGTCCTACGACGGCATCCACCGCAACATCATGCGAGAGTCCTCGGGTAACCCGAAGGCGATCAACGACTGGGACATCAACGCCATCAACGGCATCCCGTCGAAGGGTCTGCTCCAGGTCATCCCGCCGACCTTCAAGACCTGGCACGTCCCCGGCACCTCCTGGGACATCTACGACCCGGTCGCCAACATCACCGCCGCCTGCAACTACGCGGCCGACAAGTACGGCTCGATGGACAACGTCGACAGCGCGTACTGAGGTGGCGCGGACCTCTGCTCGCTGAACGTGAGAACGCCGAAGGGCGGCACCCCCTGACGGGGTGCCGCCCTTCGGGCCACGTCGAGCAGTGACCGCGGCGCGTGACTACGTGCGCGTCACTACGTGCGCATGACTACTTGCGCATGACCTCCGGCTCGTGGCGGCGCAGGAAGCGCGCCACGAAGAAGCCGCAGATCACGCCGAGGACGAGCAGCGCGCCCATGTCCATGGCCCAGGCGCCGACCGTGTGCTCCCAGAGCGGGTCGTTGTCGCCGGCCGTCTCGGGCGGGCTGATCTTGTTGAAGTCCAGCGTGGCGCCGGACGCGGCGACCGCCCAGCGCGACGGCATCAGGAACGAGAACTGGTTGACGCCGATCGAGCCGTGCAGCGTGAACAGGCAGCCGGTGAAGACGACCTGGATGATCGCGAACATCACCAGCAGCGGCATGGTCTTCTCGGCGGTCTTGACCAGCGACGAGATGATCAGGCCGAACATCATCGACGTGAAGCCCAGCGCCATGATCGGCACGGACAGCTCCAGCAGCGTGGCGCTGCCGAAGACCAGGCCCTCCTCGGGGATCTCCCGGCTGGAGAAGCCGATGACACCGACCAGCAGGCCCTGCAGCACGGTGATCATGCCGAGCACGAACACCTTCGACATCAGGTACGCCGACCGGGACAAGCCGGTCGCGCGCTCCCGCTCGTAGATGACCCGTTCCTTGATCAGCTCGCGGACCGAGTTCGCCGCTCCCGCGAAGCAGGCGCCGACCGCGAGGATCAGCAGCACCGTGGTGGCCGTGCCGTTCGGGATGATGCGGCCGGTCTGCGGGTTGGCCGGGTTGGGCAGCAGGCCCCTGTCCGCGTCGATGAGCAGGCTCACCGCGCCGAGCACGGCCGGCAGGATCACCATCAGGGCCAGGAAGCCCTTGTCGGACGCGATCACCGAGACGTAGCGCCGCACCAGTGTGACGAACTGCGACATCCAGCCCTGCGGCTTCGGCGGCTTCATCGCCTGCATCGGCGGAACCTGTACGGACTGCGGCGCGACGGCGTCGATGTCCGCGGCGTACATCTGGTAGTGCTGCGAGCCCTTCCAGCGGCCCGCCCAGTCGTAGTCGCGGTAGTTCTCGAAGGCGGAGAAGACGTCGGCCCAGGTGTCGTAGCCGAAGAAGTTCAGCGCCTCCTCCGGCGGGCCGAAGTAGGCGACCGCACCGCCCGGGGCCATCACCAGGAGCTTGTCGCAGATCGCCAGCTCGGCCACGGAGTGGGTGACGACGAGGACCGTACGGCCGTCGTCGGCGAGTCCGCGCAGCAGCTGCATGACGTCGCGGTCCATGCCCGGGTCGAGACCCGAGGTGGGCTCGTCCAGGAAGATCAGCGACGGCTTGGTGAGCAGCTCCAGGGCCACGGAGACGCGCTTGCGCTGGCCACCGGAGAGGGAGGTGACCTTCTTCTCCTTGTGGATGTCCAGCTTCAGCTCACGCAGCACCTCGTCGATCCGGGCGTCGCGCTCGGCGGCCGTGGTGTCGGCAGGGAAGCGCAGCTTGGCCGCGTACTTGAGGGCCTTCTTGACGGTCAGTTCCTTGTGCAGGATGTCGTCCTGCGGGACCAGGCCGATGCGCTGGCGCAGCTCGGCGAACTGCTTGTAGAGGTTGCGGTTGTCGTAGAGGACCTCGCCCTGGTCGGCCGGGCGGTAGCCGGTGAGCGCCTTGAGCAGCGTCGACTTGCCGGAGCCGGACGGGCCGATGACCGCGATCAGCGACTTCTCCGGGACGCCGAAGGAGACGTCCTTGAGGATCTGCTTGCCGCCGTCGACCGTGACGGTCAGGTGGCGGGCGGAGAAGGACACCTCACCGGTGTCGACGAACTCCTCGAGCCGGTCGCCGACGATCCGGAACGTGGAGTGGCCGACGCCGACGACGTCGGTCGGGCCGAGCAGTTGCGTGCCGCCCTTGGCGATGGGCTGGCCGTTGACGTACGTGCCGTTGTGGGAGCCGAGGTCGCGGATCTCCATGCGGCCGTCGGGCGTGGCGTGGAACTCGGCGTGGTGCCGGGAGACCTGGAGGTCGGAGACGACCAGTTCGTTCTCCAGGGCACGGCCGATGCGCATCACGCGGCCGAGGGAGAACTGGTGGAACGTGGTCGGGCTGCGGTCGCCGTGGACCGGCGGCGCCCCCGCGGCACCGCCGGGGCCCTGCTGCTGCGGGATGGGTGCCGCCTGCTGCTGGGGCTGCTGCCATCCGGCCTGGGCCTGCTGCTGCGGCTGCTGGTAGGGGGCCTGTTGCGGCGGCTGCTGGGCGGGGGCCTGCTGCGCCCAGCCGGCGTTCGCGCCCTGCGCGGCGTACGGCTGCTGGGGCTGGGCCTGCGGCGTGCCGACGGAAGCCGCGGCGCCGGAGAGGTTCAGGCGCGGTCCGTCGGTGGCGTTGCCCAGGTTCACCGCCGAGCCCGGGCCGAGCTCCATCTGATGGATCCGCTGCCCCTGCACGAACGTGCCGTTGGTGCTGCCGTGGTCCTCGATGACCCAACTGCGGCCGTTGAAGCTGACTGTGGCGTGACGCCAGGAGACCCTGGCGTCGTCGAAGACGACGTCCCCCTGCGGATCACGTCCGAGGGTGTATGCCCTGGACGGATCGAGCGTCCAGGTACGTCCGTTTGATTCCAGTACGAGTTCCGGCACTCCATGCCCCACTGAGTTGTCCCCCGAGTTACCCCCGACATGGGGAGTCTAGGGATGTCGAACATCGGGGGGAACTATTTCAGGAGCGGCCCTCTGACCGAAAGTCGGGCCTTGCGAAGACCGCGTTCGGACGCGTCAGCCGTTTCCGTTGACGGGGTTGAAAACGGCCCGGAGAGTGGTATTTCGACGCGAGGGGGACATGCGCGGTGTTCCCGCCGCGTAGCGGATCGGGGGGTCTGCCATGGGTGCTGCCACAGGTGTCGAGAGGGCGAGCGACGGCACACACGTGCCGTGGGGGGACGTGTTGCTGACCGCCGTCGCCGCCGTGAGCTGGGCGTTGATCGGAATGGCGGGTACGGCGGCGCTGGGACTGCATCTACTGGAAGCCGACGCGGCGGGCTCGTTGGGGCCGATGACCGCGGCGGTGGTGGCGCTGGGGGCGGGTGGGTCGGTCACGCCGTCCGGTGACGTGTCGGTGTTCGGCCTGTCGGGCGCGCAGGCGGATACCGCCATCGAGATCACGCCACTGGGGGTGAGCCTGGTCGGAGCGGTGCTGCTGGCGTACTTCTTCCTGCGGTCCCTGCGTGCGGCGGGAGTTGTGATCTCGCCGGCCGAACTCCTCGCGCGTGCGGGCGCGGTGGTGGCGCTGTTCGTGGCGATGCTGGGCGGGCTGGCGTGGGCGGGGCACGACGTCATCACGATCGACGGTGGCTCGCTGGGGCTGGACGACCTGACCGGGGGCGGCGGGGGCGGTGGTGTGGAGATCCCCGGGCTCGGGGACGTCGGGGACATCGGCGGGCTGCTGCCGGACCGGCTCGGCGACCTGGTCGACGCGCGGGCGGCGGTCGGCTTCACGGTCGACACCGCGCCCACGCTGCTCGGCGGCCTCGTCTGGTCGGCCGGGATCCTTCTCGTCGCCCTGCTGGCCTCGCGCCGCACACCGCTGCCGCCTGGCTGGGAGGCCGTGCACCGGGTCGTGCGGCCCGCCGTGTCCGCGGTGGTGACCGTGCTGCTGGTGGCGGTTGCGGCGGGGTTCGCGGCCGCGGGGTACGCGGCGATCGGCGACGGCCATCCCCGGCGCATCGCGGGCGCGGCGCTGCTCGGGGCGCCGAACGGGGTCTGGCTGGGCGTGCCCATCGGCCTGTTCGTGCCGTGGGACGGCCGGGCAACGGGTGAGCTGACCCGTTTCCTGCCGGACCCGCTGGACGATTTGCTCGCCGTCGGCACCGACCAGCCGGTGACGCTGGGGCGGCTGGCCGAGCTGGACGGGCGGGTGTGGCTGCTGGGGGTGGCGGCGGCGCTGATGATGCTGCTCGCGGGGGTGCTGGTGGGCGTGCGGACGCCGGTGGTGGCGGTGGCCGGGCGGGGATCCGACCCTCTCGGTTTCGCGGGCCGGTGTGCGCTGCGGCTGGGTGTCGTGACCGCGGTCGCCCTGCCGTTGCCGGCCTGGCTGACGGACGTGTCCGTGACGGCCTCCCTGTCCGTGCTCGGCTTCGACGCCTTCGGCGCGGGCATCGAGCTGCACGGGCACCTCGGCACGGCGCTGCTGCTCGGTGCGGTGTGGGGCGCGGGGGCGGGAGCCGCGGGGGCGCTGCTGGCCTGGGCGTGCGGGGCGGCGGGGCGGTCGGCTGCGGCGTTGGCCCGGGCGGACGGGGCGACCGGGGCCGGTGGGGCAGGGGGCCGGGCGGGCGATGTGACCGGGGGCGGTCGGGCGGAGGGCCGGGTGGACGGGGCGACCGGGGCCGGTGGGACAGGGAGCCAGGCAGACGGGGTGACCGGCGCCGGTGGGACAAGGGGCAGGGCCGGCACCGGGTGGACCGGCGAGGCCAGGAGCGTCGGTCAGGCGGAGCCGGGGGGCGCCGGTGCACGGCAGGACGGCTACGAGGCCGGTACCGGACGGCCCCAGGCCTGGGGCGAGTCGGGCGCCGCGAGGACGTCGTACGGCGAGGAGGCCGGGCCGTACGCCCCGGGCACGCCGTACCGGCCTCCGAACCCGGCCACCAACCCGTACCTCCGGGTGCCCGAAGAGCTGCGCGGGCCGGAGGACGGGCGGCCTGCTGAGGCCCGGTGGCGGGGAGGGAGCCCGAACGAGCCGCGCGGACCGGCAGGCGCACGACCCGCTGAGGACCGATGGCGGGGAACGAGGGTGGACCAGCCGCGCGGACCGGAGAACACGCCGCCCGCTGAGGGCCGACTGCGGGGAGACAGCCCGGACGCGCAGCCCGGACCCGCAGACACGCAGCACGCTGAGCAGCGATGGCAGGGAAGGAGTCCAGACGAGACACGCGGACCGACAGACGCGCAGCCCGCTGAGGACCGATGGCGAGGAACGAGCCCGGACCAGCCGCGCGGACCGGAGAACACGCCGCCCCCTGAGAGGCGACGGCAGGGAGACAGCCCGGACGCGCAGCCCGGACCCGCAGACACGCAGCACGCTGAGCAGCGATGGCAGGGAAGGAGCCCGGACGAGACGCGCGGACCGGCAGGCGCACGACCCGCTGAGGACCGATGGCGAGGAACGAGCCCGGACCAGCCGCGCGGGCCGGAAGACGCGCAGCCCGCCGGGGAAGTGGGTGATGGCGGGCGGCGGCCAGGGGAAGCGACGGGCGAGACACCGTCGGGGCGTGAGTCCAGTGGTGCCGGAGACGGCGACGTCTACGGCGCGCCCACCGTGGCGCGGCCGGTCGGGCCGCCCCCGCGAGGGCCCCGGCAGCCGCCCGGGCCGAGGGGCGGCAGCCGGCCACCGGGCTGGCCGGACGGGCCGCCGCCTCCGCCGCCCCCACCACCGCCACCGCCACCGCCACCGCGGAAACCTCGTGGCGGGAGGTGATCCCCGGGGGGGGTGCGGTCGTGGGCCCCGTGCATCGGGGCGCGCGACCGGATACGTAAGGTTCACGCCATCGCCGCGACACCCACTGTTCGCTGTCCGCAAGGCGGACCTCAGGGGCGCTCCGACCTGCCCGCCGGATACGGTGGAACCACCATGAGCGCTTCGCAGACCTCGTCCTCCGACGTCCCCACCCTCCTTGTCAAGATCTTCGGCAAGGACCGGCCGGGCATCACGGCCGGCCTCTTCGACACCCTCGCCGCCTACTCCGTCGACGTCGTCGACATCGAGCAGGTCGTCACCCGAGGCCGCATGGTGCTCTGCGCGCTCGTGACCGAGCCGCCCTCGGGGCTCGAGGGCGATCTGCGGGCGACCGTGCACAGCTGGGCCGAGTCGATGAAGATGCAGGCGGAGATCATCTCCGGCCTCGGCGACAACCGGCCGCGCGGGTCGGGCCGCTCCCTGGTCACCGTGCTGGGGCATCCGCTCACGGCGGAGGCGACGGCCGCGATCGCCGCGCGGATCACGAAGACCGGCGGCAACATCGACCGTATCTTCCGGCTCGCCAAGTATCCCGTGACGGCGGTCGAGTTCGCCGTGTCCGGCGTGGAGACCGAGCCGCTGCGCACCGCCCTGGCGACCGACGCGGCGAAGCTCGGCATCGACGTGGCGGTCGTCGCCGCCGGTCTGCACCGGCGCGCGCAGCGCCTGGTCGTCATGGACGTCGACTCGACGCTGATCCAGGACGAGGTCATCGAGCTGTTCGCGGCGCACGCCGGCTGTGAGGACAAGGTGGCCGAGGTGACGGCGGCCGCCATGCGCGGGGAGCTGGACTTCGAGCAGTCCCTGCACGCGCGGGTGGCGCTGCTGGAGGGGCTCGACGCCTCGGTCGTGGACAAGGTGCGCAGCGAGGTGCGGCTGACGCCGGGAGCTCGCACCCTGATCCGTACGCTGAAGCGGCTCGGCTACCAAGTCGGTGTGGTCTCGGGCGGTTTCACCCAGGTCACGGATGATCTGAAGGAGCGGCTGGGGCTGGACTTCGCCCACGCCAACACGCTGGAGATCGTCGACGGCAGGCTGACGGGCAAGGTCACCGGCGAGATCGTCGACCGCGCGGGCAAGGCGCGGTTGCTGCGCCGGTTCGCCGCCGAGGCGGGCGTGCCGCTGTCGCAGACGGTGGCGATCGGTGACGGTGCGAACGACCTGGACATGCTGAACGCGGCCGGTCTCGGTGTCGCTTTCAACGCCAAGCCGGTGGTCCGCGAGGCCGCGCACACCGCGGTGAACTTCCCCTTCCTGGACACGGTCCTGTACCTGCTGGGCGTCACCCGGGAAGAGGTCGAGACGGCGGACACCCTCGACGCGGTCTGAACGCCGTCTGAACCCGCCGACGCGGTCCCGACCGGCGGGCTGACGCGGTCCGAACCGGCCGGGAGGGCCCGGTACCCGTGCGTGCCGGGCCCCTGTCAGACTCCGAGGATCACTCGGTCGGTGCCCAGTAGTCCCGCAGCGTGGCCACACCCGGCTCCACGCTCTTCCACGAGCCGGAGAAGGACAGCACGGCGAAGGCGGCGGCCGGGAATCCGCGGCGGTCCATCCGCTCACGGGCGTCGTCCTCGGCCGAGCCCGCGAGGATGTCGGCGAGGCCCTGGATGCCCGGGTTGTGGCCGATCAGGAGGACGTTCTGGGCGTCGTCCGGGGTCTCGTTGAGCACGGCGATCAGTTCGCCCGGCGAGGCCTCGTAGATCCGCTCCTCGTAGACGGTTTTCGGCCGATGCGGGAACTCCTGGACTGCGAGCTTCCAGGTCTCCCGGGTCCGGACCGCGGTGGAGCACAGGGCCAGGTCGAAGGGGACGCCGGTGTCGGCGAGCCTCCGTCCGGCCTCCGCCGCGTCCTTTCGGCCCCGGTCAGCGAGGGGACGCTCGTGGTCGGTCACCTGTGGCCAGTCGGCTTTCGCATGGCGGAAGAGGACAATCCTGCGGGGTTCTGCGACGCTCATGAGATCCAGCTTCGCATGAAACACGCCATGTGGCGCAGGGAGTTGACCACCGGTCTTTCGCCGTGCTCAGCGGGATATCAGCTGCTGCACACGCTCGACGAGGTGGGTGATCGCGGGGTCACCGGTGGCCGCGTGGGCGTCGGACGGGTTCAGGATCAGGGCGAGCAGTGCGGCGAAGGCGAGCGTGGGAAGGGCGAGGGCCCACCAGGGAAGCCGGCTGTCGGCGCCGGCCCGGGTGGCCGGGTGGAGCCTGGGGTGCGTAGGGGCCGGCATGGGTGCCTCCGCTCTTCGAGTGGTGGTGGCCCGCGTCTCGCGGTCACACATCGAAGCTACGGAACCGGCGGCCGCCAACCCATCCGGTGCTCCACCCACTTGACCCTGACCCTCACCCCCTAGGGGACAGGGGGGCTAGCCCCACCACGGGCCGCGTGCGGGCCGGGCGGCCGGACGAGCGGCGGTCATGGTGAGGCGATGGTCGCGATCACGGCGATGACGATGAAGATCGCGAAGAAGGCGCCGAAGACGAGCAGCATCTTCTTCTGACCGTGCTGGGGATTCGGGTCGAGCACTGGCATGGGGCAAGTCTCGCACCCGCCACCCGCACCGGCCGCCCCGGGGTGAGTTCGACGCCCGGGGACGGGCTCAGCGCCCCGCCTCGGCCTCCACCGTCCGGTCCCGGCCCGCCAGGAAGCCGACGACCATCTGCGGGATCATCAGGGCGCTCATCAGCGCGATCGGCAGACCCCAGCCACCGCTGTGCTGGTACAGGACACCCACCAGGAGCGGCCCCGGGATGGAGATCAGGTAGCCGGTGCTCTGCGCGAACGCCGACAGCTGGGCCACGCCCGGCCCGGTCCTGGCCCGCATCCCGACCATGGTGAGGGCGAGCGGGAAGGCGCAGTTGGCGACGCCGAGCAGCAGGGCCCAGGCCCAGGCGCCGGCGGCCGGTGCGAGGTACAGACCGGCGTAGCCGGCGAGGCCGCAGACGCCCAGGGCGAGCACGATCGGGCCCTGGTGCGGCAGGCGCGTGGCCAGGCGCGGTATGACGAACGCCAGCGGGATGCCCATCGCCATGGTGACCGCCAGCAGCAGCCCCGCGGTGCCCGCGGGCACACCGGCGTCCCGGAAGATCTGCGCCATCCAGCCCATGGTGATGTAGGCGGCGGTGGCCTGGAGCCCGAAGAACACGGCCAGTGCCCAGGCGGTACGGCTCCGGGTGATCCGCAGCCGCGGCGCCTCCTCGCGCGCGGGGTCCGCCGAAGCGGAGGCCTGCCTCTCCTCGCGCTCGGGCTCCGCCCCGGGGGCCGACACGCGTCCGCGTACGAACGGCAGCCACGGCAGGATCGCGGCCACGGCGAGACCCGCCCACAGGGCCAGGCCGGCCTGCCAGCTTCCGCCCAGCGCGTCGGTCAGCGGCACCGTGACCGCGGCCGCGAGGGACGTACCGAGGGCCAGCGCCATGGAGTACAGGCCGGTCATGGACCCGACGCGGTCGGGGAACCAGTGCTTGACGATGACCGGCATCAGGACGTTGCTGACCGCGATGCCCATGAGGGCCAGGGCGCTGGCGGCCAGGAAGCCGGCCGTGCCGCCGGCGTACGGCCGGATGAGCAGGCCGGTGGCGATGGCGACCATGCCGGCGCACACCACGGCGCCGGGGCCGAAGCGGCGGGCGAGCCGGGGGGCCATGACGCCGAAGAGGGCGAAGCACAGCGGGGGGACGGAGGTGAGCAGCCCGGCCGCGCTGCCGCTCATGCCGAGCCCGTCGCGGACCTCCTCCAGGAGCGCTCCGAGGCTGGTGATGGCGGGGCGGAGATTCAGCGCGGACAGCACGATGCCGAGGACGAGCAGTCGCTTCGGCCACGCGTGCGTGGACGGGCCGCCGCGTTTCCCGGCGTCGTGCGCGGCCGAGCTGCGTACGGTCGGGGGCGTCATCGTCCGGATTTCCTCGCTAGCCATGAGACCCATCATAGAATCATGGGATGATTGACTGTCCAATCCCGTCCGAACCCCGGACGCCCGCGGGCGTTCCGGTCGTGCGAAGGTGAGTCATGCCCCTGAGCCATCCCCGACGCTCCGCGCTGTCCGAGCAGGTCATCGCCGCACTGCGGGCGCAGATCACCTCGGGCGAGTGGCCGATCGGCTCCCGCATCCCGACCGAGCCCGAACTGGTCGAGCAGCTTGGTGTGGCCCGCAACACGGTCCGCGAGGCGGTCCGCGCGCTCGCGCACAACGGCCTGCTCCACATCCGGCAGGGTTCCGGCACGTACGTCGTGGCCACCAGTGAGCTGGCCGGTGTGATGCAGCGGCGGTTCGCCGGCGCCGACCCCCGGCACATCGCCGAGCTGCGCTCCACGCTGGAGTCCGCCGCCGCCAGACTGGCCGCCGAGCGGCGCACGGAGAAGGACCTCAAGCAGCTCGACGCGCTGCTGCTGCGGCGTGAGCAGACCTGGGAGTCGGGGGACGCGGAGGCGTTCGTGGCCGCGGACGCGACCTTCCACCTGGCCGTGGTGTCCGCCTCCCACAACGACGTCATGACGGCCATGTACGCGGACCTGGGTGAGGTGCTGCGGGACTGGCTGCGCGAGGACGTAGGCGAGGAGCTGACGCCGGAGACGTACATGGAGCACGCGGGGCTGCTCGACGCGATCCGCGCGGGGGACGCGGCGCGGGCGGCGACGGAGGCCGCCCGCTACCCGTTCCTGTGCCGGCTGGCCGGGGTCAGCTCCCCCGCTGGTGACTGATCCACGCCTCGTCGACCTCTTTCCAGCAGCGTCCCGTCAGCCGCACGGTGAGTGCGGGCCAGGCCTCCACCGGGGAGCTGTCGGTGTCGATGTCCCACCAGCGGGCGCACTCGACGTGCAGGCTCACGCGGTCGACCACGGGGTACGGGTTGTGGCAGTAGGCGGTCACCCGGGAGCCGGTGACGCGGACCCGGCACGCGGCGCCGAAGGGCTCCGCCGCCGTCTGCTTGCCGGCGGGCACGCGCGCGTGGGGCACCGCCTCGTACGCGAGGGTGATCACGAGAGCGACGGCGAGGGACAGCGAGGCCGTTCGGCGGGACAAGCGCACAAGGGGACCTCCTCGGCCGTGCTGGGGAGGGGATCGCGTGGTGAAGGCGTAATCCAGAGTGACCCGTCGTGAGCCTCCGCGCCCCGCCGGATGGGCCGAACGAGTGACGCCCCGTTCCCCGCGCGCTGCGGGGAACGGGGCGTCGGCGTCGCGTCGACGCGGGCGGAGATCAGGCGCCGATGGCGTGCAGACCGCCGTCCACGTGGATGATCTCGCCGGTGGTCTTCGGGAACCAGTCGCTCAGCAGGGCGACGACGCCGCGCCCGGCCGGCTCGGGGTCCTTCAGGTCCCACTCCAGCGGGGAGCGGCTGTCCCACACGGAGGCCAGCTCGCCGAAGCCCGGGATGGACTTGGCGGCCATGGAGCCGAGCGGACCGGCCGAGACCAGGTTGCAGCGGATGTTCTGCTTGCCGAGGTCACGGGCCATGTAGCGGCTGGTGGCCTCCAAAGCGGCCTTGGCCGGGCCCATCCAGTCGTACTGCGGCCAGGCGAACTGCGCGTCGAAGGTCAGACCGACGACGGAGCCGCCGTTCTGCATCAGGGGCAGGCAGGCCATGGTGAGCGACTTCAGCGAGTACGCCGAGACGTGCATGGCGGTGGCGACCGACTCGAACGGCGTGTTGAGGAAGTTGCCGCCGAGGGCGTCCTGCGGGGCGAAGCCGATGGAGTGGACGACGCCGTCCAGGCCGCCGAGCTCCTCGCCGACGATGTCGGCCAGGCGCCCGAGGTGCTCGTCGTTGGTGACGTCGAGCTCGATGACCTTGGTGGGCTTCGGCAGCTTCTTGGCGATGCGCTCGGTCAGCGTGGGCCGCGGGTAGGCGGTCAGGATGACCTCGGCGCCCTGCTCCTGGGCCAGCTTGGCGGCGTGGAAGGCGATGGACGCCTCGGTCAGCACACCGGTGATCAGGATGCGCTTGCCTTCGAGAATTCCGCTCATGGTGATCAGTGACCCATTCCCAGTCCGCCGTCAACGGGGATGACGGCTCCAGTGATGTACGAGGCGTCGTCCGAGGCGAGGAACCGCACCGTCGCGGCGATCTCCTCCGGCTGGGCGTACCGGCCGAGCGGGACCTGCTTCACGATGTTCTCGCGCTGCTCGTCGGTGAGCGCCTTGGTCATGTCGGTGTCGACGAAGCCGGGCGCGACGACGTTGAAGGTGAGGTTGCGCGAGCCCAGCTCACGGGCGAGGGAGCGCGCGAAGCCGACCAGGGCGGCCTTGGAGGCGGCGTAGTTGGCCTGGCCGGGGCCGCCGTAGAGGCCGACGACCGAGGAGATCAGGACGACGCGGCCCTTCTTGGCGCGCAGCATGCCGCGGTTGGCGCGCTTGACGACGCGGAAGGTGCCGGTGAGGTTGGTGTCGACGACCGAGGTGAAGTCCTCCTCGGACATGCGCATCAGGAGCTGGTCCTTGGTGATGCCGGCGTTGGCGATCAGGACCTCGACGGGGCCGTGGGCCTCCTCGATCTCCTTGTAGGCCTGCTCCACCTGCTCGCCGTCGGTGATGTCGCACTTGACGGCCAGGCAGCCCAGTTCCGTCAGGGCGGCCGGCGGCTCACCCGAGCGGTACGTGATGGCGACCTTGTCGCCGGCATCGGCGAAAGCGCGGGCGATGGCGAGGCCGATGCCCCGGTTGCCTCCGGTGACGAGAACCGAGCGGCTCAACGGATCACCCTTTCGATAGCGGTCTGATACCCCGCCCGGGCGCCTGGACGACAGGCGGCGATGACAGGCGGCTTCCTCGAAAACCTATCGGTCCGGGCACGCCCGCGGACAATCGGGCACCGACAGTGGCGTACGGGACTCACTGTCGGGTCCCTACAGAAACCCGCGCGCCCGGGTCCGGAAACTCATGGCCCGTACGCGGGATGGACGACATGATCGGAGCAGTCAGGAATCACGGCAACCACGGTCACCTCGACAGAAAGAGACGGCGGTGCCTCATACCATCGACGAGGCCTTCACGGCCCTCCCCCTACGCGCCCTCGCCGACGCGGCCCTCGCACGCGCGCGTGCGCTCGGTGCCGAGCACGCGGACTTCCGGTTCGAGCGGATCCGTAACGCCTCCTGGCGCTTCCGGGACGCCAAGCCCGCCGGGTCGTCGGACACCACCGACCTCGGGTACGCGGTGCGCGTGGTGCACGGCGGTACGTGGGGCTTCGCGTCCGGTGTCGACCTCAGTCTGGACGCCGCCGCCAGGGTCGCCGGGCAGGCGGTGGCGATGGCGAAGCTGTCCGCCCAGGTGATCAAGGCGGCCGGGTCGGACGAGCGGGTGGAGCTGGCCGACGAGCCCGTGCACGCCGAGCGGACGTGGATCTCGTCGTACGAGATCGACCCGTTCACCGTGCCCGACGAGGAGAAGGCCGGACTGATCGCGGAGTGGAGCGCGCGGCTGCTGGCGGCCGACGGGGTCGACCATGTCGACGCCTCGCTGCTCACCGTCCACGAGAACAAGTTCTACGCCGACACCGCCGGGACCGTGACCACGCAGCAGCGGGTGCGGCTGCACCCGGTGCTCAACGCCGTGTCGGTGGACGAGTCGAGCGGCGAGTTCGACTCGATGCGCACGCTCGCGCCGCCCGTGGGGCGCGGCTGGGAGTACCTGCGGGGCACCGGCTGGGACTGGGAGAGCGAGCTCGAGCGGATCCCGGAGCTGCTCGCGGAGAAGATGCGCGCGCCGAGCGTCGAGGCGGGCCTGTACGACCTGGTCGTCGACCCGTCCAACCTGTGGCTGACCATCCACGAGTCCATCGGGCACGCCACCGAGCTCGACCGGGCACTCGGTTACGAGGCCGCCTACGCCGGCACCTCCTTCGCCACGTTCGACCAGCTGGGCAGGTTGCGGTACGGCTCGGAGCTGATGAACGTCACCGGCGACCGCACCGCCGAGCACGGGCTCGCCACCGTCGGCTTCGACGACGAGGGCGTCGAGGGCCAGTCCTGGGACCTGGTGAAGGACGGCAGGCTCGTCGGCTACCAGCTGGACCGGCGGATCGCGAAGCTGACCGGGTTCGAGCGGTCCAACGGCTGCGCCTACGCCGACTCCCCCGGGCACGTGCCGGTGCAGCGCATGGCCAACGTGTCCCTGCGGCCGGACCCGGCCGGGATGTCGACCGAGGATCTGATCGGGGGCGTGGAGCGGGGCATCTACGTCGTCGGCGACCGGTCCTGGTCGATCGACATGCAGAGGTACAACTTCCAGTTCACGGGGCAGCGCTTCTACCGCATCGAGAACGGGCGGCTCGCCGGGCAGCTGCGGGACGTGGCCTACCAGGCGACGACGACCGACTTCTGGGGCTCCATGGCCGCCGTGGGCGGGCCGCAGACCTACGTCCTGGGCGGCGCCTTCAACTGCGGCAAGGCCCAGCCGGGGCAGGTCGCGGCCGTGTCGCACGGCTGCCCGTCGGCCCTGTTCAAGGGCGTCAACATTCTGAACACGACCCAGGAGGCCGGTCGATGAGCCCCCGTACCAGCAAGCCGCACGAGGTCGTCGAGCGCGCCCTCGAACTGTCCCGGGCGGACGGGTGTGTCGTCATCGCCGACGAGCAGTCCACGGCCAACCTGCGCTGGGCGGGCAACGCGCTGACCACGAACGGTGTCACGCGCGGGCGCACCCTCACCGTCGTCGCCACGGTCGACGGCAAGGAGGGCACCGCCTCGGGCGTGGTGTCGCGGTCGGCCGTGACCGCCGACGAGCTGGAGCCCCTGGTGCGGGCCGCCGAGGCCGCCGCGCGCGGCGCCGGACCCGCCGAGGACGCGCAGCCGCTGGTCACCGGCGTCGCGCAGACACCGGAGTTCACGGAGGCGCCCGCCGAGACGTCCTCCGCGGTGTTCGCCGAGTTCGCCCCGGCGCTCGGCGAGGCCTTCGCACGCGCGCGTGCGGGCGGCCGGGAGCTGTACGGCTTCGCCAACCACGAGCTGGTGTCGACGTACATGGGCACCTCCACGGGGCTGCGGCTGCGGCACGACCAGCCGAACGGGACGCTGGAGCTGAACGCCAAGTCGCCGGACCGCACCCGGTCCGCCTGGGCCGGGCGGTCCACACGGGACTTCAAGGACGTCGACCCGGCCGCCATGGACGCGGAGCTGGCCGTGCGGCTCGGGTGGGCCGAGCGGCGCGTGGAGCTGCCCGCGGGCCGGTACGAGACGCTGCTGCCGCCGACGGCCGTGGCGGACCTGCTGATCTACCAGATGTGGTCCGCGTCGGGCCGGGACGCGGTCGAGGGCCGCACGGTGTTCTCCAAGCCGGGCGGTGGCACACGGATCGGCGAGAAGCTGACCGATCTGCCGCTGACCCTGCGCAGCGACCCGAACGAGCCCGGTCTGGAGTCGGCGCCCTTCGTGATCGCGCACTCCTCCGGGGGCGACCAGTCGGTCTTCGACAACGGGCTGCCGCTGACGTCCACCGAGTGGATGCGCGAGGGCGAGCTGCGGCACCTGACGACCAGTCGGCACAGTGCGGGCCTGACCGGCCTGTCGGTGGCGCCGGGCATCGACAACCTGATGCTCGACGGGGGCCGGGACCGCTCCCTGGACGAGATGGTCGCGAGCACCGAGCGCGGGTTGCTGCTGACCTGCCTGTGGTACATCCGCGAGGTCGATCCGGCGACGCTGCTGCTGACGGGCCTGACCCGGGACGGTGTCTACCTCGTGGAGAACGGTGAGGTGACCGCCGAGGTGAACAACTTCCGGTTCAACGAGTCGCCGGTCGGTCTGCTGGGCCGGGCCACGGAGGCGGGGCGGACCGAGAAGACGCTGCCCAGGGAGTGGGGCGACTGGTTCACCAGGGCGGCCATGCCCGCGCTGCGGGTCCCGGATTTCAATATGAGCTCTGTCAGTCAGGGCGTATAACCTCGTAGTCGGCTGTCACCCGACTGCCCGAAGATCATCAAGGAGACACGAGAACCGTGACGGACATCGTCGACGAGCTGAAGTGGCGCGGGCTGTTCGCCCTGTCCACTGACGAGGACGCTTTGCGCAAGGCGCTCGCGGACGGTCCCGTCACGTTCTATTGCGGCTTCGACCCGACGGCACCGTCGTTGCACGTGGGGCACCTGGTGCAGGTGCTCACCGTGCGCCGGCTCCAGCAGGCCGGCCACCGGCCGCTGGCCCTGGTCGGCGGTGCCACGGGCCTGATCGGCGATCCGCGTCCGACCGCCGAGCGCACGCTGAACGACCCGGAGACGGTCACCGGCTGGGTCGCCAAGCTGCGCGCCCAGATCGAGCCGTTCCTGGACTTCGAGGGCGAGAACGCGGCCGTCATGGTCAACAACCTCGACTGGACGGCGAACCTCTCCGCGATCGAGTTCCTGCGGGACATCGGCAAGCACTTCCGCGTCAACAAGATGCTGACGAAGGACTCCGTGGCCCGGCGCCTGGAGTCCTCCGAGGGCATCAGCTACACGGAGTTCAGCTACCAGCTGCTCCAGGGCATGGACTTCCTCCAGCTGTACCGGAGGTACGGCTGCACGCTCCAGCAGGGCGGCAGCGACCAGTGGGGCAACCTCACGGCGGGCCTCGACCTGATCCACCGGCTGGAGCCGGACGCCACGGTGCACGCCATGGCGACGCCGCTGATGACCAAGGCGGACGGCACCAAGTTCGGCAAGACCGAGGGCGGCGCCGTCTGGCTCGACCCGGAGATGACGACGCCGTACGCGTTCTACCAGTTCTGGCTGAACGTGGACGACCGGGACATCTCGAAGTACATGCGCATCCTGTCCTTCCGGTCCCGGGAGGAGCTGGAGGAGCTGGAGCGGCAGACCGAGGAGCGCCCGCAGGCGCGTGCCGCGCAGCGGGCGCTGGCCGAGGAGCTGACGACGCTGGTGCACGGCGCCGACCAGACGGCCGCCGTGATCGCCGCGTCCAAGGCCCTGTTCGGGCAGGGCGAGCTGGCGGAGCTCGACGAGAAGACGCTGGCCGCGGCCCTGTCGGAGGTGCCGCACATCCAGGTGGCCGAGCTCGGTCCGGTCGTCGACCTGTTCGCCGAGGTCGGCCTGGTGGCCAGCAAGTCGGCCGCGCGCCGCACGGTCAAGGAGGGCGGCGCCTACGTGAACAACGTCAAGGTCGCCGGCGAGGACGCCGTCCCCGCCGAGGAGGACCTGCTGCACGGCCGCTGGCTGGTGCTGCGCCGGGGCAAGAAGAACCTGGCGGCGGCCGAGGTCACGGGCGGCTGAGAGCACGAGGAAGGGGGCGGTCTCCGGTGCCGGAGGCCGCCCCCTTCGCCGTGCGCCCCGTCATGTCGCCGTGCACCTTGTCATGCCCTGTGTCTGCTTCCCTGGGACGCCGTCCAGGCCCGGTCGCCGAGCCCGACCAGGATGATCGCCATCACCAGCTGGAAGACGTGCCGCCACCAGTCGATACCCGCCGTGGCGTCGACACCGGCCGCACGGGCGATGGCGTTGCCGGCGATGCCGCCGATCACGCCCAGGATGACGGTCAGCCACAGGGGGATGTGTTGCTTGCCCGGAATGATCGCCTTGGCGATCAGACCGAGTACCAGTCCCACGATGATCGCCCAGAACCAGCCCATCGCTGCCTCCTCGCACGGCTCGACGTGAGCACTACGCCCAGTGTCGGCCGAGGCGCCCTGCGCCGCATGCCGGGGCTACGCGTGATGCCCGGGATACGGGTGCGCGGCCCGGCTCGGACCCCTCCCCCGCCCGGCGCCCCGGTCTCGTGACCGACGCGGGCGCGGCGTACCGTGGAAGCTGTCCTGGTCAGGTTCCCCGACCGGCCCGGGACGGCTACGGGCGGGGAGAGTTTGATACGGGCGGATGGTGGATGCGATGCGGAAGCAGCATGGCGGTGGGCACGTCCAGGTTTTCCGGATCACCGGCGCCCGGGCGGGACTTCAGGACGACGTCCGCGGGCGGCAGCGCCGGTACGTGATCTCGATGACGGTCCGCACGGTCTCCGTGATCCTCGCGGCCACGCTGTGGAACGTGGAACGGCACGTGGCCATCGTGGCGTTGGTCCTCGGGCTGGTGCTGCCGTACATCGCGGTGGTGATCGCCAACGCGGGGCGCGAGAACGCGCCGTCTCTGCCGTCGACGTTCATCGCCCCGCCGGTGCGCCCGATGATCACGCCGCCGGGGTCGCAGGACGGTCCGGCGGGATCCGCAGCGGAAGATGCCGTGTCCGGGCCGGTGCCGGGTGCGCGGACCGAGTCCGGCGAGCGGTGAGGGGCTCTCACGGGCGGTCGCGCACGGGAGTCATCTTCGCGCCAAGCTCAAGAAAAGCTCAGATCAATCGTGTTGTTCCGGTGCCGGGCTCGGGGTTACCCGTGACATACTTCGTACGCGCTCCGCATCCCCCGTCGGAGCGACGGACCGACGCCGGGCAGCTCCCCCCGTGGCTGCTCGGCGTCGCCTTTTCTGTGTGCAGTGGTGAGACGAAGCAGTGAGTGACGAGACGCCGATCTGTTCCGCGAAGGGTTGCCGTGTCGACGCGGTGTGGGTGCTCGCGTGGAACAACCCCAAGATCCATACGCCGGAGCGGCGCAAGACCTGGCTGGCCTGTGAGGAGCATCGCGAGCATCTGTCGCAGTTCCTCGGGGTGCGGGGGTTTTTGAAGGACGTGGTTCTTCTGAAGGAGTGGGAAGCGCGGGACGTGTGACGCGTTCGGGTGCGGGTGCGTCGTGGCTTGTCGCGCTCACGCGGCGGAGCCGCACATGGTTGCAGCCCCGCGCCCCTGAGTGTCTCTAGCCGCCGATCGCCGACATGGGCCTGGTGGGCTGCACGAACGTCGGGTCGTCCAGGCCCGCTCCCGCCTTCTTGCCCCACATCGCCAGGCGCCAGATGCGGGCGATCTCCTCGTCCGGGGCGTCCGAGCGGAGCGCGGCGCGCAGGTCGGTCTCCTCTTGGGCGAACAGGCAGGTGCGGACCTGTCCGTCGGCCGTGAGGCGGGTGCGGTCGCAGGCCGCGCAGAAGGGGCGGGTGACGGAGGCGATGACACCGACCACGTGCGGGCCGCCGTTCACCAGCCAGCGCTCGGCCGGCGCCGAGCCGCGCTTCTCCTCACCCTCGGGGGTCAGCTCGAACCGCGTGCGCAGGGAGGCCAGGATGTCCCCTGCCGTGATCATGCCGTCGCGCTTCCAGCCGTGCTGGGCGTCCAGCGGCATCTGCTCGATGAAGCGCAGCTCGTAGTCGTGCTCGACGGCCCAGGCGAGGAGGTCGGGGGCCTCGTCGTCGTTGAGCCCCGGCATCAGGACCGAGTTGACCTTGACCGGGGTCAGGCCGGCGTCGCGCGCTGCGTACAGGCCCTCGATGACGTCCTGGTGGCGGTCGCGGCGGGTCAGGGTCTTGAAGACGTCCGGGCGGAGCGTGTCCAGGGAGACGTTGACCCGGTCCAGACCTGCCGCCTTCAGGGACTCGGCCGTGCGCTTGAGGCCGATGCCGTTGGTCGTGAGGGACATCTGGGGGCGCGTGTCCAGGGCCGCGACGCGCTCGACGATGCCGACCAGGCCGGGGCGCAGCAGGGGCTCACCGCCGGTGAAGCGGACCTCCTCGATGCCGAGTGAGGTGACCGCGATGTCGATCAGGCGGACGATCTCGTCGTCCGTCAGCAGATCCGGCTTGGCCAGCCACTGCAGGCCCTCCTCGGGCATGCAGTACGTACAGCGCAGATTGCACCTGTCGGTCAGTGAGACCCTCAGGTCGGTGGCCACTCGGCCGTAGGTGTCGATGAGCACGTGGGCCCCCTCCCTCGACGCGGATCATGCCCGGAGCACGCTTTCTCCGACACCTGCGAGCCTACGTGACCCCGGTGACAACACCACAGGCCCGATCCCACGACGCGGGACGCGGCCGCGCCGCAGGGACCTGGAGGTTCCTACGACGCGGCCGCGCGCGGGGGTTGGTGCTCAGTGGGCGCCGGTGCCGGTCAGCGACCTGACCTCCAGCTCCGCGTACTTCTTGGCGTCCGGCTCCTCCTTGGACAGGATCGTGCCGAGCCAGCCCATGAGGAAGCCGAAGGGGATGGAGATGATGCCCGGGTTCTTCAGCGGGAACCAGGCGAAGTCGACCTCGGGGAACATCGCCTTGGGGTCGCCGGAGACCACGGGCGAGAACAGCACCAGGCCGACGGCGACGATCAGACCGCCGTAGATCGACCACAGGGCGCCCTGGGTGGTGAACCGCTTCCAGAACAGGCTGTAGAGGATGGTCGGCAGGTTGGCGGAGGCGGCGACCGCGAAGGCGAGCGCGACCAGGCCGGCCACGTTCAGGTCGCGGGCGAGGGCGCCGAGGCCGATGGAGACGACGCCGATGAAGACGGTCGCCCAGCGGGCCGCGCGGACCTCCTCGGCGCCGGACGCCTTGCCCCTGCGGATGACGTTGGCGTAGATGTCGTGCGCGAAGGAGGACGACGAGGCGAGGGTGAGGCCGGCGACGACGGCGAGGATCGTCGCGAAGGCCACCGCCGAGATCGTGGCGAGCAGGATCGCGCCCCAGGTCGAGTCGACACCGCCGAGGTGCAGGGCGAGCAGCGGCGCGGCCGTGTTGCCCGACGGGTTGGACGCGATGATCTCGTCCTGGGAGATCAGCGCGGCGGCGCCGAAACCGAGGGCGATGGTCATCAGGTAGAAGCCGCCGATGATGCCGATCGCCCAGTTCACCGACTTACGGGCGGCCTTGGCGTCGGGCACCGTGTAGAAGCGGATCAGGATGTGCGGCAGGCCGGCGGTGCCGAGCACCAGGGCGATGCCGAGGGAGACGAAGTCCAGCTTGGAGGTGCCGGTCATGCCGTACTGGAGGCCGGGCTCCAGGAAGGCGGCGCCCTTGCCGCTGTTCTCGGCGGCCTGGCCGAGCAGGTCGGAGATGTTGAAGTTGAACTTCAGCAGCACCAGGAAGGTGATCAGGATCGTGCCGCCGATGAGCAGCACGGCCTTGACCATCTGGACCCAGGTGGTGCCCTTCATACCGCCGATGGAGACGTACACGATCATCAGGACGCCGACGAGGGCGACGATGAGGATCTTGCCGGCGTCGGAGGTGATGCCGAGCAGCAGCGAGACGAGGACGCCGGCGCCGGCCATCTGGGCCAGCAGGTAGAAGATCGACACGACGATCGTGGACGTACCGGCGGCGGTGCGGACCGGGCGCTGGCGCATGCGGTACGCGAGCACGTCGCCCATGGTGTAGCGGCCGGAGTTGCGCAGCGGCTCGGCCACCAGGAGCAGGGCGACCAGCCAGGCGACCAGGAAGCCGATGGAGTACAGGAAGCCGTCGTAGCCGAAGAGGGCGATCGCGCCGGCGATGCCGAGGAACGAGGCGGCCGACATGTAGTCGCCGGAGACCGCGAGTCCGTTCTGGAAGGCGCTGAACTGACGGCCGCCCGCGTAGAAGTCGGCGGCGTCCTTGGTCTGGCGGCCCGCCCAGATGGTGATGCCGAGCGTGGCGAGGACGAACAGTGCGAACAGGGTGATGATCAGCGGGCGGTGCTCGCTGGCCTCGTTCGCGGCGAGCAGGGTCTGCTGTGCGGGGCTCATGCGCCGCCCTCCATCCGGGACTTGATGGCCTCGGCCTTGGGGTCGAGCTTCGCGGCGGCGTGCCGCGAGTACCACCAGGCGATGAGGAACGTGGTGATGAACTGGGCGACGCCGAGGAGGAGGGCGACGTTGATGTTGCCGAACAGCTTGGTGCCCATGAAGCCGCCCGCGTAGTTCGACAGCAGGACGTACAGCAGGTACCAGGCGATGAAGGCGACGGTCAGCGGGAAGGCGAAGGAGCGGTGGGAGCGGCGCAGTTCACCGAACTCCGCGCTCTCCTGCACCTCGGCGAACTCCTCGGGCGAGGGGAGTTTGTGTTGCTCTTTCGAGGGGGGCGGTGCATCGGTGGACACGGAGAGTCTCCTCGTGACGACGGAAGCGGTATGAACGGGGACGGAGGCGAGTGTCCTCGCGCTCCCTGCTCAACGTCACGGCGGCACGCGAGAACCGGTTCAACGGCCGGGCTTTCTTTCCGAAGTCGTTTCGACAAAACGTTGCTGGCCAGCGAGAGCGCGGGATAGCTTCGCCCTGCACCACCCCGTCATGTACCTGCCCGAGCACCACCTGTGCCTCGGGCCGGTTTCGTTTCCGGATGATGTGGAGACCCCATGTCCCAGCTGCGTTCCAGACGCCGGCTCGCTCTCGCCGTGCCCGTCGTGCTGTCGCTGACGGCCTCGCTCGGCTTCCTGCCCGCCGCCGCGTCGGCGGCCCCGGCCGCGGAGCCGACCGCACGGGTGGCGAACGCGCCGACGCTGGCGTACGTCGTCAACACCAAGGTGGACCGTCACACGATCGCGTCGGTGAAGAAGGCGATCGGCGCGGCCGGCGGCTCGGTCGTGGCCACGTACGAGCGGATAGGCGTGCTCGTCGTGCACTCCTCGAACGCCGGCTTCGCCCAGAAGATACGCACGGTGCGCGGGGTCCAGTCGGCAGGTGCGACGCGGACCGCGCCGCTGACCGCCGCGGGCACGACGGAGGAGGGGGCGGCGCAGTACCTGACGGCCGCCCAGGCCCAGCGTGCGGAGGCGGCCTCGGCGAAGACGCCGGAGAGCGAGCCCCTCGAAGCGGACCAGTGGGACCTGCGCGCGATCGGCGCCGACAAGGCCGCGAAGATCAACCCGGGCAGCCGCAAGGTGACCGTCGCCGTGATCGACACCGGTGTGGACGACACCCATCCCGACATCGCCCCGAACTTCTCCGCGTCCCAGTCCGCCAACTGCGCGGGCGGCAAGCCCGACACCACCGAGGGCGCCTGGCGGCCGTACACCGCCGAGGACTACCACGGCACGCACGTCGCCGGTGAGATAGCCGCCGCCCGCAACGGCATAGGTGTCTCCGGTGTGGCCCCCGGAGTGAAGGTCTCCAGCATCAACGTGACCGACCGGGCCAACGGCCTCTTCTACCCGGAGAGCGTGGTGTGCGCCTTCGTGTTCGCCGCCGACCACGGCGTCGAGATCACGAACAACAGCTACTACGTCGACCCGTGGCTGTACAACTGCATGGACGACCCGGACCAGCGGGCCATCGTCGACGCCGTCAACAGGGCACAGCTGTACGCCCAGAAGAAGGGCACGCTCAACGTCGCCGCGGCGGGCAACTCCAACCACGACCTGGACTCGGACGCGATCGTCGACGACTCCAGCCCGGACGACTCCACCCCCGCCCCGCGCACCATCGACCCGCACGAGTGCTTCGACGTGCCGAACCAGCTGCCGGGTGTCGTCACGGTGAGCGCGACGGGCGTGAACAGCCTCAAGTCGTACTACTCGTCGTACGGCGAGGGTGTCGTGGACGTCGCGGCGCCGGGCGGCGACGGGCGCTACCAGACGCCGGACACGCCCTCGAAGAACGGCCGCATCCTGTCCACCCTGCCGAACGGCGCGTACGGCTTCCTCCAGGGCACCTCGATGGCCGCGCCGCACGCCTCCGGGGTCGCCGCGCTGCTGAAGTCCAAGCACCCGTGGGCGTCTGCGGCCCAGCTCCAGGCACTGCTGAAGGCACAGGCCGACCGGACCGCCTGCCCCACGTCCTACGACCCGGACGGCGACGGCACGCAGGACGCGGTGTGCGAGGGCGGCAAGCGCGTCAACGGCTTCTACGGGTACGGCATCGTCAACGCGCTGCGCGCGGTCAAGTGACCCGTACTCCTGAGTCCTTCCGCAAAGTCCGCTCGTACCGCGAACGAACTGGAGACACCATGACTGCGCCGCACGCGCGCCATCGGCGCGCCGTCGCGATCCCGGCCGGGATGGCCATGGCCACGGCCCTCGCGTTCCTGCCGAACACCGCGGCCACGGCCGCCGATCGGGCCCCCGCGGCGGTCTCGGCCGACGCGACCCCGCTCAGCTACGTCGTCAACGTGAAGCCGGGGCACGGCACTTCGGGGTCCGTGAAGAAGGCCGTCGGCAGGGCCGGCGGCACGATCGTGACGTCGTACGACCAGATCGGCGTGATCGTCGTCCACTCCTCGAACCCCGGCTTCGCCCAGACCGTGCGCAAGGTGCGCGGGGTGCAGTCGGCGGGAGCCACCCGCACGGCGCCGCTGCCGTCGGCGGCGACGACCGACCTGGGCGCGCCGAAGGTGCTGAGCGCGGCCGAGGTCGCGAACGCCGGGGCGGCGGCCGGCCAGGACCCGCTGGAGTCCTTGCAGTGGGATCTGCCCGCCATCAAGGCGGACAAGGCGCACGAGAAGTCGCTGGGCAGCGAGAAGGTCACGGTCGGCGTGATCGACACCGGCGTGGACGACACCCACCCCGACATAGCGCCCAACTTCGACCGCAAGGCGTCGGTCAACTGTGTCTCGGGCAAGCCGGACACCGCCGACGGGGCCTGGCGGCCCGCCGCCTCGGAGAGCCCGCACGGCACGCACGTGGCGGGAGAGATAGCGGCTGCCAAGAACGGTGTCGGCATGACCGGTGTCGCACCCGGCGTGAAGGTCTCCGGGATCAAGGTGTCCAACCCGGACGGCTTCTTCTACACGGAGGCCGTGGTGTGCGGCTTCATATGGGCGGCCGAGCACGGCGTCGACGTGACGAACAACAGCTATTACACCGACCCCTGGTACTTCAACTGCAAGGACGACCCGGACCAGAAGGCGCTGGTGGAGGCCGTCACGCGGGCCTCGCGGTACGCGGAGAAGAAGGGCGCGGTCAACGTCGCGGCGGCCGGCAACGAGAACTACGACCTCGCCTCCGACGAGATCACCGACCCGTCGTCCCCGAACGACACCACCCCGGGCGACCGGGTCGTCGACCCGTCGAAGTGCCTCGACATCCCGACCCAGCTGCCCGGTGTCGTCACGGTCGCGGCGACGGGCGCGAAGGGCATCAAGTCGTCCTTCTCCAACCACGGGCTGGGCGTGGTCGACATCGCCGCGCCGGGCGGCGACTCGACGGCCTACCAGAAGCCGGAGCCGCCGGCCACGAGCGGGCTGATCCTGGGCACGCTGCCGGGCGGCCAGTGGGGCTACATGGCCGGTACGTCCATGGCGTCCCCGCATGTCGCGGGTGTCGCCGCGCTCATCAAGTCGACGCACCCGTCGGCATCCCCGGCCCTGGTCAAGGCCCTGCTGTACGCGGAGGCCGACGCCACGCCGTGCACCGACCCGTACGACATCGACGCCGACGGCAAGGTCGACGCGGTGTGCGAGGGCTCGAAGAACCGCAACGGCTTCTACGGCCGGGGCATCGCGGACGCGCTGGACGCGGTGACCGAGTAGAGCTCGTGTGAAGACGTTTCGGGCCGGGCGGGGGCACCCGCCCGGCCCGCTGCGTTCCTGCGGCAGGATTCGTCGTCATGGACGTGTACGAGGATCGGTCGACCTGGTCGACCTGGACAGCCGAACCGGTGCGGCCGCGGTGGCAGTTGGCCCTGCGCTTCGCCGGGAGTGTGGTGTGGTTCCCGGTGGTGGCCGTGCTGTGGGTGGCGGTGGCGGCGGTGTTCATCGTCGTCGGGATGTTCGCCGAGGTGATCACGGTGTTCAGCAACACCCTCGAACGCGGCTACCTCAACATGATGGGCGCGGCGCTGGACCGCGTGGGTGCGCTGGCCTCCTGGTGTGTGTCCTGGCCGGAGCTGCGTCATGAGGGTGACGCGGACTTCTACAAGGCGCGCGTGGACAAGGTGGTCGGGAGGTGGACCGCGCGTGCCTCGGCGCCGCGCAAGCCGAACATGCCGCCCCCGCCGGTCGAGTGTGCGATACCTCTGCGGAAATACCGCTGCGTCGGCGGCTGGTACGTCGCCGAAGTGGCGCTCGCCCAGGGGTGGGAGGTGCGGCCGACGGACGTGCGCAAGGAAGTGCGGCTGAAGTGGTCGGCCGCGTCGAAGACCGACTGAGTTCGTCCTCCTGGACTTGCCCGCCGATGTGAAGGCTGGTGAAGATCCTGGGGTGACCTCGACAAGACCCACACCCGGGGCCGCCGACGCGCACGGGACCGAACGGCCCACCGGTGCGGGCCGGTCCGTCGCCGTCCTGGTACTGGTGGCACTGGCCGCGCTGATCCCGCTGTTCGGCCCGTCCGCCGCGCTGCACGGCACCGGGGAGGCGGCCGCGCCCGGCTCCGGGGGCATAGCCCTGCTGCGCACGGCGCTGTTCGCGGCGCTGTGCCTGCCGATCGGCGAGCTGTTCGTCAACCGGCTGGCACGCTCCGTGCCGGGCGCCCCGGAGAAGCCCGCCGACGGGCCTCACCCGCCCGTTCCCCGCAGTTGGTCGCCCTTCGCGGCCGTGTGCGGCTTCGTCGCCGCTCTCGGGCTCGCCTCGGTCGTGGCCACCGGCAACCTCGTCCCGGGCGGCCTGTCGGACATCGACGTCGGGGGGCTCTACGCGTCCCGGGACGGCAAGCTCGCCCTGCTCGAGGTCAACGCGTTCCTCGTGGCGGGGCTGTGCGCGGTGTCGCGCCGGCCCGCCACGCAGATCTGGCCGCTGGCCGCCGTCGTCGTGGCGGAGGCCCTGCGCGCGCACCCCACGACCGAGCACGGTCCGCTGACCGGTTCGGCGCTGACGCTGGTGCACCTGGCCTGCGCGGCGCTGTGGGTGGGCGGCCTGCTGCACGCGCTGCGGACCCTGCGGCTGTGGCACGGCCGGTACGGCACCCGGGCGGGTGCCGCCCTGCTGGGCCTCTACGCGCGGGTGGCGGCCGTGCTGCTCGCCGCCATCACCGCGACCGGCGTGTGGAGTTCGCTGCGCCGGATGCCGCCGGAGACGATCCTGGAGCAGCTGACGGCGACGGCGTACGGGCGGGCCCTGCTCGCCAAGGCGCTCCTCACGGCCGTCGTCGCCGGCCTCGCCCTGTGGGCCCGTCAGCGGCTGCGCCGGGCTGCCGACCCGCTGACGGCCTGTGCGCCGGCCCGGGCGGAGGTCGTCACGCTGGGCCTGGTGGTCGCGGTGTCCGGGCTGCTGACGGCTCTTCCGGCGCCGATCCGCTGGTGAGTCTCAGACGGCGCGCATCTCGCCGTAGGTCGCGGCCGGCGCCCGGCGGGCGTTGAGCGCGCCGAGCGTGCCGAGGACGAGCAGGGCCTGCGCCGCGATGTACGTGAGCATGATCCAGAAGTCCGGCCTCGGTGGCTGCGGCCATTCGGCGACGCCGGTCGCGATGAGCGTGTCGGAGAGCAGGAACAGGGCGCCGCCGAGTCCGGTGAAGAGACCGAGCCGGATGGCGGCGCCGTACGCCATGGCCGTGAGCAGGAGGCTGTACGCGGCGACGGGCACGCGCAGGTCCGCGGGCAGGTCCGGCCGGAGCAGCGCGACCGTCGTGACGAGGGCGGTGGCGTAGCCGACGGCGAGCAGGCCCGCACGCGCGCGTGGGACCGCGTACCGGCTGCCGTTCCTCGCGAACAGGACGAGGTAGCAGACGTGTCCCGCCGCGAAGGAGGCCATGCCGGCGAGGAAGGCCGGTTCGGCGTCGGACAGCAGCAGGACGTCCCCGCCCCAGCCGAACAGGAGGGCGGCCAGGAGCGGCCGGGGTGCCCGGCGCAGGGCGGCCCAGGCGGCAAGGAGCGGCATCAGCAACGGCTTGGCCACGACGTGCCCGGGGTCGAAGCCGGCCGCGAGCGAGACGAGGTCGGTGGCGACGGCGAGGCCGAGGGCGAGGAGGAGGACGCGGGAGAGGTTCACGCCGACGTGCTCTCACCGACCGGCGCGCTGCCACCGACCGGCGCGCTCTCGACCACCGGCGAAGCCGCCGGTGACGCGGCCTCTGCCCTGACCGGTCCCGGGCCCCATCCCGGCCCCCGGAACACCCGTCCGGCGCGCTCGCGCCAGTCGCGGGCCGCCCTCAGGTCCTTGGCGATGGACACGTACTCGTGCGTGGCCACCTTGAGGAGGTTGTACGTGTCGATGTTCTTGGTCAGTCCGTACACCGGCCGTGTGGTCTCGGCGACGAACGATCCGAACAGCCGGTCCCAGACGATGAGGATGCCGCCGAAGTTGCGGTCGAGGTAACCGCCCTGGGAGGCGTGGTGGACCCGGTGGTGCGAAGGGGTGTTGAGGACGAACTCGAACCAGCGGGGCATCTTGTCGATCCGCTCGGTGTGGATCCAGAACTGGTAGACGAGGTTGGCGGACGAGCAGAACGCCAGCGCGGCCGGGTGCACGCCGGCGGCGATGAGGGGGAGGTAGAAGGGCCACACGGTCAGGGACGTCCAGGGCTGGCGCAGCGCGGTGGTGAAGTTGAACTTCCGGCTGGAGTGGTGCACGACGTGGCAGGCCCACAGGATGCGGATGACGTGGTGGCCGCGGTGGGACCAGTAGTAGAAGAAGTCCTGGGCGAGCAGCATCAGCGGGACGGTCCACCACAGGACGGGCACGCGCAGGGGCGTGAGTTCGTAGACGGCCGTGTAGACGGCGACGATCGGGATCTTCCAGAGGAAGTCGAAGACGAGGCTCCCGAGCCCCATGCCGACGCTCGTCGCGGCGTCCTTCGCCTCGTAGCCCTCCGCGTCCTCGTCGGGGTGGAGACGGCAGCTCACCACCTCGACCACGGTGAGCAGCACGAAGGCGGGTATCGACCACAGCACGACATCGGGCAGGTTCGGCATGCATGCACCGTAGGACCGCTGCCCTGCCCCGACTAGACGTTGTTACCCACAAGTATTACCGACGGTACGCGCTTGCTTCTTGGCGATCTCCGCCAATCCCCGGGGCCGGCGGCGGAGCACCTGAGTATCGATCAGACGTACGCCTCGCGAACGGACAGACCGGACAAGACGCCTGAGGGGGCGTCGGAAGGGACGGGCGGACGCCCCTGGCGGACGGCGGTGTCAGTCATGGCCCGTATCCTCAGGAACCATGCTCGAAGACCTGACGACCGCAGCGCTCTCTTCCACATCGTGGCCGACCGCGTATCCCAAGGGATATGCGGTCGTTGACGTGGAGACCACGGGTCTGGCCCGGGACGACCGCATCATCTCCGCGGCCGTCTACCGGCTGGACGCGCGCGGCGAGGTCGAGGACCACTGGTACACCATGGTCAACCCGGAGCGGGACCCCGGGCCCGTGTGGATCCACGGACTGACGAGCGAGGCACTCGAGGGCGCGCCCCTCTTCCAGGACATCGCCGAGGAGTTCACGACGCGGCTGGAGGGGCGTGTGCTCGTCGCGCACAACGCCGTCTTCGACTGGCAGATGATCGCCCGGGAGTACGCGCGCGCCCAGCGCGAGGCTCCGGTGCGGCAGCGGCTGTGCACCATCGCGCTCTCCAAGGAGCTCGGACTGCCGCTGCCCAACCACAAGCTGGAGTCCCTCGCCGCGCACTACGGCGTCGTCCAGCGGCGGGCGCACCACGCGCTCGACGACGCGCGCGTCCTGGCGGAGGCGTTCCGGCCGAGCCTGCGGGCCGCGGCGGCCGGCGGCGTACGGCTGCCGCTGCTGGAGTGCCGCCCGCTGACGGAGTGGTCCGACCGCCCCGCCACGCCCCGGATCGGGCAGCAGGCGGGATACGGCGGATACCGGCCGACGAGTTGGCGCCCCTCCCGGAAGCGGCCCGCGTGCCCGTACCCCAACCCGGGGCGGTACGAGCCGGGCGGGCGGCTCAAGCAGGGCATGCGGGTCGCCTTCTCGGGTGACACCTCGACCGAGCGGGAACTGCTGGAGGACCGGGCCACGGAGGCCGGGCTGCACGTCGCCACCAGCCTGTCCCGGCTGACCAGCCTGCTCGTCACGAACGACCCGGACTCGGGCACGTCCAAGGCGGTCAAGGCCCGGCAGTTCGGCACGCCGGTCGTGGACGAGGCGGCGTTCGGGCAGCTCCTCGCGGATGTGGAGCCGGCCTCGCAGGGGTGACCGGACGGGGAACGGCACCGCGGGGACGACCGTACGGACGGGTGATTGGCGGGCGACTCGCCCGGTGGCGGCTCGCCCGGGCCACGGCGACGGCTCACCCTGTGGCGCATGGCGACCTGTGAGGTATGTGGCAATCAGTACGGAATGACCTTCGAGGTGCATGCGCAGGGAGCGGTGCATGTCTTCGACTGCTTCGCCTGCGCGATCCACCGCATGGCCCCGATCTGCGAGCACTGCAGGGTACAGATCATCGGCCAGGGCGTCGACGTCGACGGCCACTGGTACTGCGGTGCCCACTGCGCCCGCGCGGAGGGAAAGGTGGGAATTGTCGACAAGGTGTAAACCCGTACCCGCCTGAACGCACCCCGCGACCCGGTTGTACGGTCGTGGGGTGTACCGCTTCCTGATGTCCCGGCAGTGGGTGATCCTGACGCTGATCGCCCTGCTCCTCATCCCCACGATGATCAGGCTGGGCATCTGGCAGATGCATCGCTACGAGGAGCGCACCGCCCGGAACCAGCTGGTCACGGACGCGCTGGCGGCCGAGCCGGTGCCCGTCGAGAAGCTGACCACGCCGGGGCACACGGTCACCAGCGCCGAGCGGTACCGGACCGTGACCGCCAAGGGGCACTTCGACACCGAGGACGAGGTCGTCGTCCGCCGCCGCACCAACTCCGACGACGAGGTCGGCTATCACGTCCTGACCCCGTTCGTCCTCGACGACGGCAAGGTCCTCCTGGTCAACCGGGGCTGGATCCCGTCGCAGGGCCCGAGCCAGACCGCGTTCCCCAAGGTCCCCGCACCGCCCGGCGGCGAGGTGACGGTCACGGGCCGGCTGATGCCCGACGAGACGACCGAGGCGAGCGGCATCAAGAACCTCGAGGGCCTGCCGGACCGGCAGATCATGCTGATCAACAGCGAGCAGCAGGCCCGGCGCCTGGACGCCCGGGTGCTCGGCGGCTACATCGCGCAGACGGCGCCCGAGCCGAAGGGCGACACCCCCGAGCTGCTGGGCAACCCCGGCAAGGAGGACGCGGCGCTGAACTACGCGTACGCGATCCAGTGGTGGCTGTTCTCCGCCGCCGTCCCGGTGGGCTGGGTGGTCCTGGCCCGCCGCGAGGCCCGGGAGCGGGCACGGAAGGCGACCGAGGCGGCCGACTCCGAGCAGGCGGAGCCGGCCGCGGTGTGACGGACCGCCGCCGCGGCCTCAGCCGCAGCGCCCCTGCCGGCACTTCTCCCGACACGACCGGTTCAGCACCTCCGTGAGCTCCCGCAGAAGATCTTCTTGCCGGCCCGCGGTGAAGGTCGTCTCGCTGACCGCGGTGACCCGGCTGGTCCTGGAACGGTTCGGCGGTCCGGGCCCGGTCTTCGACGGTGCCGCCCGGCGGCTGGGGGACCCGGCACCGGCGCGCCGACCGCCGTCGGCACGTCACTCCCCCGGTCCCTGCCCTGATTGCCACGCCGACTTGCCGGGAACCCGCACTCCGTGCATCCCCGCATCGAGGACTACGCGATCATCGGCGACGAACAGACCGCGGCCCTGGTCGGCACGGACGGATCAGTCGACTGGCTGTGTCTGCCCCGCTTCGACTCGGCGGCCTGCTTCGCGAGGCTGCTGGGTGACGAGGACAACGGGTACTGGCGCATCGCCCCCGCGGGGGCGGACCGGTGCACCCGGCGCGCCTACCGCCGGGACACCCTCGTCCTGGACACCGAGTGGGAGACCGAGCAGGGGACGGTCCGGGTCACCGATCTGATGCCCCAGCGCGACGTCGCCCCCGACGTCGTGCGTGTCGTCGAGGGCCTCGACGGCGAGGTGACGCTGCACAGCACCCTCAAACTGCGCTTCGACTACGGTTCGATCATCCCGTGGGTGCGCCGGGTCGACGGCCACCGTGTCGCCGTCGCCGGCCCCGACTCGGCGTGGCTGCGCAGCGAACCGGAGGTGCGCAGCTGGGGCGAGGACTTCGGCACGCACGCCGAGTTCACGGTCAGGAAGGGGGAGAAGGTCGCCTTCGTCCTGACCTGGCACCCCTCCCACGAGCCGCGCCCGCCGCTCGTCGACCCCTACGTGGCCCTGCGCCACAGCGTCGAGGACTGGCAGTCCTGGGTGGCCCGGTGCCGCTACGACGGACCGCACCGGGACGCCGTCGTCCGCTCCCTGATCACCCTCAAGGCGCTCACCTACGCCCCGACCGGCGGCATCGTCGCCGCCCTCACCACCTCACTGCCCGAGGAGCCGGGCGGGGTGCGCAACTGGGACTACCGCTACTGCTGGCTGCGCGACTCCACCCTCACCCTGAACGCGCTGCTGGCGGCGGGCTACCAGGAGGAGGCCGAGGCCTGGCGGAACTGGCTGCTCCGGGCGGTCGCGGGCGACCCGGCGGACCTCCAGATCATGTACGGCGTGGCGGGTGAGCGGCGGCTGCCCGAGTACGAGCTGCCGTGGCTGTCCGGCTTCGACGGCTCGGTCCCCGTGCGCGTCGGGAACGACGCCGTGAACCAGCTCCAGCTGGACGTGTACGGCGAGGTCATGGACTCCCTGTCGCTGGCCCGTGTCTCGGGCCTGTCCGCCCAGCCCGACGTGTGGGCGTTGCAGACGGCCCTGATGGACTTTCTGCGGACCCACTGGGACCAGCCGGACGAGGGACTGTGGGAGGTGCGCGGCGGCCGGCGCCAGTTCGTGCACTCGAAGGTGATGGTGTGGGTGGCCGCCGACCGTGCCGTGCGCACCCTGGAGCACCATCCGGAGCTGGACGGCGACCTGGACGGCTGGCGCGCGCTGCGCGACGAGGTGCACCGCGAGGTGTGCGAGAAGGGCTTCGACTCCGAGCGCAACACCTTCACGCAGTCCTACGGCTCCCGCGAACTGGACGCGGCGCTGCTGCTCATCCCGCGCGTCGGTTTCCTGCCGCCCGACGACCCGCGGGTGGTCGGCACCATCGACGCGGTCCGCGAGGAGCTGGACCACGGTGGCTTCCTGCGCCGCTACACCACCGACGACAACGGGGACGTCGACGGACTCCCCGGCTCGGAGGGCACCTTCCTGGTGTGCTCGTTCTGGCTCGCGGACGCCCTGCACATGACGGGCCGTACGAAGGAGGCCCGCGACCTGTTCGAACGGCTGATGGGGCTCGCCAACGACGTCGGCCTGCTCTCCGAGGAGTTCGACCCGGTGTCCGGCCGGCAGCTCGGCAACTTCCCGCAGGCGTTCAGTCACATCGGCCTGGTGAACACCGCCCTCGCCCTGTTCGGGCCGGACGGGGCAGGATAGGGACCATGGATCTTGGACTCAATGACCGGGTGTACATCGTCACCGGGGCCACCCGCGGCCTCGGCAACGCCTCCGCGCGCGAGCTCGTCGCGGAGGGGGCGAAGGTGGTCGTCTCCGGGCGGGACGAGAAGAGCGTCGCCGAGGCGGCGGCCGAGCTGGGCCCGAACGCGGTGGGTGTGGCCGTCGACAACGCCGACCCCGAGGCGGCGGCCCGGCTGATCGGCGCCGCGCGGGAGCACTTCAGCCGGGTCGACGGTGTCCTCGTCAGCGTGGGCGGGCCGCCGGCCGGGTTCGTCGCGGACAACACGGACGAGCAGTGGCAGACGGCGTTCGAGTCGGTGTTCCTCGGCGCGGTGCGGCTGGCCCGCGCCGCGGCCGCCGAGTTGCGGCCCGGCGGTGTCATCGGGTTCGTGCTGTCGGGGTCGGTGTACGAGCCGGCTCCCGGGCTGACCATCTCGAACGGGCTGCGGCCGGGGCTCGCGGGCTTCGCCAAGTCGCTCTCGGACGAGCTGGGGCCGCGTGGGATCCGGGTGGTCGGTGTGCTGCCCGGGCGCATCGACACCGATCGTGTGCGCGAGCTCGACGCGCTGTCGGCGGATCCCGAGGCGACTCGGGCGGCCTCGCAGTCGCGTATCCCGTTGCGGCGTTACGGGGCTCCGGAGGAGTTCGGTCGGGTGGCCGCGTTCCTGCTGTCGCCGGCGGCCTCTTATGTGACCGGGGTCATGGTGCCGGTCGACGGGGGCATGCGGCACGGGTTCTGAGCGTGCGTGGGTGCGGGTGTGCGGGGGCTGGTCGTGCGGTTCCCCGCGACCCTCGAACGAGGGGCTGCCGCACTCATCCCACCCGTTCGGCGCCGTGCTTGACCCCCCGCAGCCGTACCTCCGCGGGAAGTGACGTCAGGCCCGCCGACGTCTTCGCGTGCGTCAGGGCGCCGGTCGTGAGGTCGGTCAGGGCGGTCCCGGGGTCGACGTGCGGCTCCAGTGCGAGGTGGACGCGGGCCTCGGGGGCGGTGCGGCGGCCCGTGAAGTGGCCCTGGGCGCGAGCCACACCGTCGATTCTGCCCGCCTCCTGGCCGAGGACGTCCTCCAGGGCCCGGCCGCGCAGGAGCGCGCCCTCGCCGTCGCCGGTGTCGACCAGGATCTCGGCCAGGCGGCGCCGGCGGAGCACGGCGACCAGCCACCACAGCGCGAGCAGCAGGAGCACCGCGAGTACGGCGATGACGACCGGCCACCACCAGCCCTCGTCCTGCCAGCGGGTGCGTTCGGCGTTGCTCAGCAGGACGTCGTGCCGGCTGTCGTGGATCCACCACGAGGGCGCCGGAGCGCCCAGACCGACGGCCAGCACGGAGCCGCCGAGCACCAGCAGGACGAGGCCCACGAGCCCGAGGAACACGCGATTGACGACCCGGAGCACCGCGGTCACCCCTTTCGTCCGGGCCGCCGGACGCGCACCGAGTGCCTCGGCGTCCGGGACAGTCCGAGTCCGCCGACGGCGTCGGTGAGCACGGCGTCCAAGTCGGTTCGTACGTCGTCCAGTTCCCGGAAGTGCGACGTGGCGCGGACGTCGGCCCTGGTCCTGCGCATCCGTACCCGGACCGACTGCACACCGGCGACCTCCATGGCCCGGTCGCGCAGCGCGGTCGCGGCGGCGTCCCGGTGCAGTCCGGCGCGCACGTCGCGGTGGGGGCGCCGCATCGGGAGCAGGTCCCGCAGGCCGGGTGTGGCGGCCAGGATCAGCAGCCAGAGGCCGAGGACGGCGGCGACCCCGGCGCCGACGAGCACCCAGGTGTCGTCGAGGGGCCGTTCGGCGAGCTGGTGGGCCAGTTCCCGCCGCCAGTACATCTCGGGCCGGCCGGCCCGTACGGAGACGATGTCGTAGAGGAACAGCCCGAAGAGGCCCAGGAGCAGCAGCGCGACGATGCCCGCGGGGATGCGGCGCGCCGACCAGAAGCGGCGTTCTCGGCCGCCCTCGCCGTCGAGGGCGGAGGGTTGTCCGGTGCCGGACTCCGGCGCGGACCGGTCCGGTTCGCTGCCGTTCTCCGACGTGTCGAGGATGGGCAGGCGCTGGGTGGCGCCTTCGGCGGGTTCCGTGCCCTGGGGTTCACTCATCGCGTCCTCCCCTGTACCGCGCCGGGCACCGCCACCAAGTGCAACCGCTCCACCTGGACGACGACCTCCGGCGCCTGCATTCCGACCAGATCGCCCACCCGCTCGACGACCTGGCGACGCACCTGGCGGCAGCGCGCGCCGACGTCACAGGGGTAGTCGAGTTCGATGTGGACCCGGACGTGGGCCACATCGTGGTGGACGACGACGGTGGCGGACGGCCGGCCGGCGTCGGGCGGCAGCGTCCCCACGGCCTCGCGGGCCGCCTGCGAGGCGACCTTCGCGACGACCCGGTCGGCGATCCGCGTCGCGCCGCGCTCGCCCGGCGGGACGACTGTCAGGGGTCTGCCGAGCTCACCGGCCCCCGTGCTCACGGGCGCCCCCGCCGCCGTTCGTCACGGGGGCGGAAGAAGTCGCCGAAGTCCATGTCCCCCTCCAGGAACCGGCCGACGACGAAGCCGACAGCGCCCAGCGCCGCCACCAGCAGGAAGGCCCCGAACCCGCCGAAGTACCCGGCGAAGGCCAGCGCCATGCCGGCGATCATGCCGGCTACGCCCATGTTCATGCGCTCCTCAGCTCCTCAGCCGCTGTGTCGTCCGTGGCCCGTGCCTCACTGGATCCGGCGTTCCGGTTCCTCTTCCTCCTCGTCCGGCAGCTTCACGTCGCTCACCGCGATGTTGACCTCGACGACCTCGAGGCCGGTCATCCGCTCGACGGCGTTGATGACGTTCTCCCGTACGTCCCGGGCCACGTCGGCGATCGACACGCCGTAGACGACGACGATCTCCAGGTCGAGGGCCGCCTGCACCTCGCCGACCTCGGCCTTCACGCCGCGTGTCACCGACTTGGCGCCGCCGGGCACGCGGTCGCGCACGGCTCCGAAGGTGCGGGAGATTCCGCTGCCCATGGCGTGCACGCCGTCGACGTCGCGTGCGGCGAGCCCGGCGATCTTCTCCACGACGCCGTCCGCGATGGTCGTCCGGCCGCGGGAGCCCGGGTCTCCCCCGCCGCGCTTGGTCAGCGGACTCCTGCGTGCCGCCGGTGTCTCGCTCTCCCCGCCCCGGTTCTCGGTCATATCGGTCATCGCCGTACGTCCTTTTCGGTTGACGTCCTTCGACCACCGTAAGCACGGTTGCGTGGCAGCGCGCCTTTGATGCGGCAGGCTGGAGGAATGACGGCCGACCGATGGACGCAGGCAGTGAGACATCAGCTGGGTTTCGGCAGGTTGCTGCCTCTGGGTGATGCCCGGGACGGCGCGTGGATCACCGAGCGGGCCGCCGAGGCGGTGCTGCGGGGTGCGGCGGGGGACGCGCCGGGCGTGCGCCTCGACGCGCTGCGCGTCACGCTCGCCGATGTGGCGGACGTCGGGGAGCCTGCCGTACCGGCTCCGCCGAGCGCTCTGCCGCCCGGGCCGCTGCGGGTGACGGCGGAGTTGCGGGCCACGTCCTCCCAGCCGCTGCCGGCGACGGCGTCCCTGCTGCGGACGGCGCTGGCGACCGGCGCGACGCAACGGCTCGGTCTGACGGTGACGGAGGTGGATCTGCGCGTGACGGGCCTGCTGGACGAGGGGGCGGAACCGCCCGGGCCCGCCGGGCCGCTCCCCGAACCGCCGCCCGCCGCGCAGGCCGTGGGGGACGACGAGAGCCGGGTGGCGGTCGCCGCGCTCGGGGTCCCGGGCGTGCTCCGGCTGACCGGCACGCTGGGCCGCCCGGTGCACATCGAGACCCGCCCCGGAGACGCCGCGCTGCCGCACCGCCACGTCCGGCTGGAACTCGCGGTCGGCGCCGACCGCCAGACCCGTGACGTGGCCCGCGCGGTCCGCGTCGCGGTCAGGAGGACACTGCCGGACCATCCGACCGTGGCGGTGCTGGTGAGTGCGGTCGGCTGACCGCACTCACGGTGAGCCCGGAGGCCGTCAGTCGCCGACGCCCGCGAGATCCCGCAGACGGCGGGCCTGGGACTGGCGTTCCGCGCCGCGCTGGGCCTCGTAGGTGCGGTCCTGGGCACCGCGCAGCAGGGCCTTGGTCTCGATGACCGCGTCGCGGGGCGCCGCGAGCACGGCCGAGAGCAGGTCCCGTACGGCGTCGTCGAGCTGGCCGGCGGGCACGGCGAGGTTGGCCAGCCCGGTGTTCACGGCCTCCTCGGCCGTGACGAAGCGCCCGGTCACGCAGATCTCCAGCGCGCGGGCGTAGCCGACGAGTCCCACCAGCGGATGTGTGCCCGTCAGGTCGGGCACGAGTCCGAGGCTGGTCTCGCGCATGGCGAACTGCACGTCGTCGGCGACGACGCGCAGGTCGCAGGCGAGGGCGAGCTGGAAGCCCGCCCCGATGGCATGCCCCTGGACAGCGGCGACGGAGACGATGTCGCTGCGCCGCCACCAGGTGAATGCCTCCTGGTATTCGGCGATGGTCGCGTCCAACTCGGCGTCACTGCCGCGCGCGAGGTCGACGAACGACGGTTCGCCGTCGAAGCCCTCGGGAGTGAACGCCTGCCGGTCGAGCCCGGCCGAGAAGGACCTGCCCTCGGCCCGCAGCACCACGACACGGACGGAGCCCGGCAGCTGCCGCCCGGCCTCGGTCAGCGCCCGCCACAGAGCGGGGCTCTGCGCGTTGCGCTTGTCCGGGTTGGTCAGCGTCACCGTCGCGACCGCGTCGTCGACGGTGAGCCGTACGCCGTCCTTGTCGAGTACGGGAACGAGGTCCTTGTCGGGCGAAGCCATAGGACGCCTCCGATGTGTGCGGTCAGCTAAGTGACTGCACAGTAACCACCCGGGCGGTCAGCCGAACGACCGGGTGGCCACCATCGAAGCCGAGGGGCCACCCGGGGTCAGGCCGTGGCCTTCTTGCCCCGGGTCGCCCCGCCACGCCCTCGCAGCGTGACGCCCGACTCACTGAGCATGCGGTGCACGAAGCCATACGAGCGGCCGGTCTCCTCGGCCAACGCCCGGATGCTCGCACCGGCGTCGTACTTCTTCTTCAGGTCTGCCGCGAGCTTGTCGCGCGCGGCGCCGGTCACCCGGCTGCCCTTCTTCAGAGTCTCGGCCACCCGTGCCTCCTCATGGGAAGTGCGCTCTGGTCTCCTCATGATCACCCCTCCGGGCCCTGATGGCCACCCATTCGGCAAGGTCCGTGAGACAAGGTTGTGACGACGGGAGCGCGTCCCCACAAGCGGAATCTGAAATTCCGAGGAGTGGCATCCGTACGCCCGAACGGATTGTTCCGGGAAACGCCTGGTCAGAAAGGCGTCGCGGCCGAGCCCGGAAGAATCGGGGGCTCGGCCGCGAAATCGATGTAGGACACACCTCGGTACGAGGAGATCTCACGCAGATGATGGATCACCACTGGGCCGAATGATCCATACGCCGTTGATCACGCATTCGATCAAGCGGCACTGACGCTCAGGCCAGGGCGACGAGATCCGCGTAGTCGGCGCCCCACAGGTCCTCGACGCCGTCCGGCAGCAGGATGATCCGCTCCGGCTGGAGCGCCTCGACGGCTCCCTCGTCGTGGGTGACGAGGACGACCGCGCCCTTGTAGGTGCGCAGCGCGCCGAGGATCTCCTCGCGGCTGGCGGGGTCGAGGTTGTTGGTGGGCTCGTCGAGCAGCAGCACGTTCGCCGAGGACACCACGAGCGTGGCGAGGGCCAGCCGGGTCTTCTCGCCGCCGGAGAGGACGCCGGCGGGCTTGTCGACGTCGTCGCCGGAGAACAGGAACGAGCCGAGCGTCTTGCGGATGTCGACCAGGTCCAGGTCGGGGGCGGCGGAGCGCATGTTCTCCAGGACCGTGCGCTCCGGGTCGAGGGTCTCGTGCTCCTGGGCGTAGTAGCCGAGCTTGAGGCCGTGGCCCTGGATGACCTTGCCGGTGTCGGGCTCCTCCGCGCCGCCGAGGAGGCGGAGCAGGGTCGTCTTGCCCGCGCCGTTGAGGCCCAGGATGACCACGCGTGAGCCCTTGTCGATGGCCAGGTCGACGTCGGTGAAGATCTCCAGCGAACCGTAGGACTTCGACAGGCCCTCGGCCATGAGCGGGGTCTTGCCGCACGGGGCGGGCTCGGGAAAGCGCAGCTTGGCGACCTTGTCGGACTTCCGCTCGGCCTCCAGGCCGGCCAGCAGCTTGTCGGCCCGGCGGGCCATGTTCTGCGCGGCGACGGTCTTGGTGGCCTTGGCCCGCATCTTGTCGGCCTGCGAATGCAGGGCGGAGGCCTTCTTCTCGGCGTTCTGCCGCTCGCGCTTGCGGCGCTTCTCGTCGGCCTCGCGCTGCTGCTGGTAGAGCTTCCAGCCCATGTTGTAGATGTCGATCTGGGCGCGGTTGGCGTCCAGGTAGAACACCTTGTTCACGACCGTCTCGACGAGGTCGACGTCGTGGGAGATCACGATGAAGCCGCCGCGGTAGGTCTTGAGGTAGTCCCGCAGCCAGATGATCGAGTCGGCGTCGAGGTGGTTGGTCGGCTCGTCGAGCAGCAGCGTGTCCGCGTCCGAGAACAGGATGCGGGCCAGCTCGATACGGCGGCGCTGACCGCCGGAGAGCGTGTGCAGGGGCTGGCCGAGCACCCGGTCGGGCAGGTTCAGCGCGGCGGCGATGGTGGCGGCCTCGGCCTCGGCGGCGTACCCGCCCTTGGTGAGGAACTCCGTCTCCTGGCGCTCGTACTGCTTGAGCGCCTTCTCGCGGGTGCCGCCCTTGCCGGTGGCGATGCGCTGCTCGTTCTCGCGCATCTTGCGGATCAGTACGTCCAGGCCGCGCGCGGAGAGGATGCGGTCGCGGGCGAGGACGTCGAGGTCGCCGGTGCGCGGGTCCTGCGGGAGGTAGCCGACCTCGCCGGAGCGGGTGATGGCGCCGCCGGCGGGCATGCCCTCGCCCGCCAGGCACTTGGTGAGCGTGGTCTTCCCCGCGCCGTTGCGGCCGACCAGGCCGATGCGGTCGCCCTTGGCGATACGGAAAGAGGCGTTTTCGATGAGGACGCGGGCACCGGCGCGCAGCTCGATACCGGAGGCGGAGATCACGGACAGACTCCAGGGCGGATACGGGGGCGGGATGGGCGGCTGAGGACGTTCCCGCCGTCTAATGCGCGAGGAGAATGGCCATGGGGGACAGTCTAACGGGGGCGTGCAACCACTTTTTCTGGTCCTGGTGCGGTTCTGGTCACGACGGCCCGGGGGCCGTTGTCAGTGGCCGGTGGAAAACTGAGCAGCAGGCCGGATTCCGGCCTCCCGGGGCAGCGAGACACAAGGAAGTGATCGCCATGACAGGCACGTCCGGCGGGCGTCCGAGCATCTACCCGACGCTGCTGTACGCGGACGCGAAGGCGGCGATCCGGCAGCTCACGGAGGCCTTCGGGTTCACGGAGCTGTCGGTGTACGAGGGCGAGGACGGCTCGGTGATGCACGCCGAGCTGACGCAGGGCAACGGCGCGGTCATGGTCGGCACCAAGGGCCGCGGCGGCGTGTTCGACGCGGCCATGAAGGGCTCGGGCGGCACGGGGGTCTACGTCGTGGTGGACGACGTGGACGCGCACCACCGCCGTGCCGTCGACCACGGTGCGGAGGTCCTGATGCCCCCGACGGACCAGGACTACGGCTCGCGGGACTACATGGCCCGGGACCTCGAGGGCAACGTGTGGAGCTTCGGGACGTACGCGCCCGAGATAGCGGCCTGACGGCCCGGTGCCGGCCGCCGGCCCGGGGCTAGCTGCCGCCGGTGTGCACCTGGAAAGCGGCCCGGCGTACGGCCTTGGCCAGGGCCGGGTCCGGGTGGGCCGCCGCGAGGGCGACCAGGACCTGCACGGTGCGCGGGTGACCGACGGCCCGTACCTCGTCCAGGAGCATCGGGACGGTCGGCTGCACCGCGGACTCCAGATGGCGGACGAGCAGCGGGGCCTCACCGTGGTCGGCGACGGCGGCGGCGGTGTCCACCCACAGCCAGGTCGCCTCCTCCCGGGTGAGGACCTCGTGGGCGTCCTCCGGGTCGGCCCCGTCGTGCTCGGCCAGCCACAGCAGCGCGTAGGGCCGCAGCGTCGGCTCGTCCAGCACGGCGCGGACGTCCGGCTCGGCGGGGGCGCCGACCACGCGCAGCGCCTCGAAGGCGAGGCCGCGCAGCAGGGCGTCCTCGCCGCGGGCGGCGCCGAGGAGTTCGGTGACGGCGCTGCCGACCGGGCGGGCGGCGAGCCAGGCGCGGTACTCGGCGCGGGCCGCGTTCGGGCGCAGCTGGGCGCAGCCGCGGAGCATGTCCTCGGCGCCCTGCTCGATGTTCCCGGCGGGGCTCTGCGCGGCGACGCAGATCTGCTCCAGCTTGACCCAGACGGCCCAGCTGCCGAGCGGGGTGAGCGTGGCCTGGCCGTCGCCGTAGGTGAGGGCGCCGACGGAGGCGAGGGCGCGCAGGGCCCAGTCGAGGAGCGGGGCGAGCGGGGCGTCGGTGGGCTCCGGTTCGGCCACCGGCTCGGGCTGCGGGCCGTAGGGGATCTCGCAGCGTGCGGTGCGCAGCTCGGTGACGCGCTGCTCCAGGAGGTCGAGGAGCTGCTCCACGGGGACGGGGCCGGCGGACAGCTGGAGGAAGGAGAGCACCTGCGGCATGGCCGAGACGACCTCGGCGACGGCGGCGGGCTCGTGGCCCTCGGGCTCCGGGTGGGCGAGCGACCAGGCGTCGAAGAGGGCGACCCAGCCACGCAGTACGGCGCTGTCGTCGCGGTCCCAGGCGCGCAGCCGCCAGCCGGGGCGGGCGCTGTCGCCGTGCACCTCGACCAGGCCGGCGAGGCGGGCGGTGTCCCAGTCGGCCCTGACCTGAGCCGGGGTCAGGCCCAGCTCTGCGGCGGCCCGTTCGGCGGTCGCGGCGGAGAGGGTGGCCTTGCCGTCGGCGGTGGCGCTGTCCCGGCCGGGGCCGAGCGCGGCGTCGGCCCAGCGGGCGACGCGGGCCGCGTCGGCCAGTCCTGAGCGTGCCATTCTGGCCAGCTCCGCCGGTGCCGGGGTGCCCTCCGGAGGGCGCGGTGCGGGTCGGCGCGAGGGCCGCTGGTTCATCGCTCTGGGGGCGGCGGCCAGGGGTCGCGGGCGGACGAGTCGAAGCCTGGAGTCGCGCGGGATACGGGACGTCACGGGGGCAGTCTTCCGGTTGACGGTCCGAAAACCCAAACGGAATGTCACGGCGGGCGACGGGGATGGCCAACGCACCGGGCCCCGGGAGCGGTCGAGGGCCATGAACAGGCCAGTGGTACGACGCTAAACGGAATCATCGCGACCGGTCGTCGGCGGGCGGGGCGCGAGGTGGTGGCGACGGGATGGAGGGGGCGTGAACTCGAGGTGCCTCGGCGGCGTGCCGCGGGAGGCGTCACATGAGCGGTACCAGGAAGCGCCGCAGCGCCTCCTCGTAGGCCGGCGGGTCGGCGTTCCACATCGCTCCGTGGGGGGCGCCGGCGACGCGGTGGAGGGCGACCATGTCCGGGCGGGTGTCGGCGAGACGACGGGAGAGTCCCCAGGGGGCCACCGAGTCGTCCGGTCCGTGGAAGACGAGCGCGGGGACGCGGAGCCCCGCGGCGGGAGGCGTGGCCGCGTCGCGGTCGCCATACAGGCCGGTGCGGCCCTGCGCGGCGCGGACCGCCAGCGGCAGCAGCGCGCCCGGGGTGCGGCGGGCCGCGGCGAGGGCGCGCAGGGTGGTCTCCCAGCTGAGCACCGGCGAGTCCAGGACGAGCCCGGAGACCCGGTCGCGCAGTCCCGAGCGGGCGGCGGCGCGCAGGGCCATGGTGGCGCCGGTGGACCAGCCGAGCAGGACGACCTGCCGGGCGCCGTACCGCACGGCGTAGCGGATCGCCGCGTCGAGGTCGCGCCACTCGGTCTCGCCGAGGTGATTCAGGCCGTCGGGCCTGCGGGGCGCGCCGAGGTCGCCGCGGTAGGCGAGGGCGAGCACCGGGAAGCGGTTGCGGTGCAGGAACCCCATGACGTTCATGGCGAGTTCGCGGGTGGTGCCCAGGCCGTGCACGGCGATCACCCAGGTGTCCCTGTCGCCGGGCACGAACCACGCGGGCAGGGCGCCGAGTTCGCCCGGGACGTCGACGTCGGCGTGCTCGATGCCGAGGGCGGCGCTCGGGTTGCCGACGTATACGTTCGGGGTGAGCCAGACCTTGTCGCCGGATGCGAGGGTGCCGTGCGTGACCCGCTCCAGGCGGCGGACGACGGTGTCGGCGGAGCCGGGGGCGTCGGCCAGGACGGGCCCGACGACCGCGTGGGAGCCGTCGCCGGAGAGGCCGTAGCGGCCGGGGCGCAGGGCGGCCAGGTCCCGGGTGAGGCTGATCTGCCCCGCTGAGGTGCCGTGCACGGTCAGCCGGGGTTCGGTGGGCAGCGGCCGGCCCGGGGGCGCCTTGAGCGCGGCGTCGCTGGCCAGCCGGCCGGCGGCCACGGCGGCGGCGCCGGCTCCCAGCACAGCGGTGACGGCGGCGGCCGTCGCTTTGACAGTGCGCATCCCTCCAGTGTCCTGGCGGACCGGACGGGCGACCAGTGGGCGGGGGCGGCGGGGTGAGGGGCGGGGCCGGGGCGGCGGCCGGGGCGGAGGTGTCAGCGGCGCTGGCCGTACCCGCTCAGGCGCTCCGCCACCTCCGCCAACTGCTCGCCGGAGAGCAGGCTCGGGGACAGGCCCGGCACCGACGCGGCGGTCAGCCACAGCCGGCACATCCATTCCAGCTGGGCGGTGCGGTCGTAGGCCTGGTCCAGGGACGTGCCGTAGGTGATCGTGCCGTGGTTCTGGAGGAGGCAGCCGGAGCGGTCGGCGAGGGCGCGCAACATGTTCTCGGCCAACTCGTCGGTGCCGTAGGTGGCGTACGGGGCGACCCGGACGGGCCCGCCGAGCGCGGCCGCCATGTAGTGGATCAGCGGGAGCTCGCGCACGAGCGTCGAGACGGCCGTCGCGTGCACGGCGTGGGTGTGGACGACGGCACGGGCGCCGGTGGTGCCGTAGACCGCCAGGTGCATGGGCAGTTCGCTGGTGGGGACGAGCGCGCCGAGGACCTGCCGGCCGTCGAGGTCGATGCCGGTGACGTCGTCCGGTCCCAGTCGGTCGTAGGGGACGCCCGAGGGGGTGACCAGGACCGTGTCCCCGACACGCACCGAGACGTTGCCGGAGGTGCCGACGACGAGCCCCTCGGAGACCGTCCGGCGGGCCGTCGCGACGAGGTCCTCCCAGGCCCGCGCCTCCTCGGGGTGCGCCTCCCTCCGCCGCGGCTCCCCCGCCTCCGGTGCGCCGCCCCTGACGCTCCCCGTGTCCCGTGCGTCACCTCGCTGTTCAGCCATGCGGCGATCCTGCCAGGCAGGCCCTCGGCCCGTACAGAAGCCCCGGGGCTCTCGGCCGCCCGGAGACCGTCGGGCATTCGGGCGATCGGAACCCCTTCGACAGGTCACTCGATCGGTTGAAAGAGTGCGTGCGGGGCGCCTAGGCGGCGGGCGTGCGGGGAGCCTGTCAGCAGGGCGGAACGGCAACCCTCGTTTGTGGACACTCCTGCGCCCCTCCCAGTTCATCTTCCGTTCACTCGGGTTACCTACGTTCGTCCGGCCAACGACCTCGAACGATTGCCTGGGTAAATGGAAAGCTTCTCGCTGATCCTCGCGATTGTGGTGGTAACCGCACTCGCGTTCGATTTCACGAACGGTTTCCACGACACCGCGAACGCGATGGCCACGACCATTTCCACGGGCGCCATGAGACCGAAGGTCGCGGTGGCCATGTCCGCGGTCCTGAACCTGGTCGGCGCCTTCCTGTCCGTCGAAGTCGCCAACACGATCTCCAAAGGCCTCGTCGACGAGGCCGGTGTCCGTCCCGAGGTCATCTTCGCCGCCCTGGTCGGCGCGATCCTCTGGAACCTGCTGACCTGGCTGGTCGGCCTGCCGTCCAGCTCCTCGCACGCCCTGATGGGCGGCCTGATCGGCGCCACGATCGCCTCGGCGGGCGTCGGCGCGGTGCACGGCGACGTGCTGGTCACCAAGGTGCTGATCCCGGCGATCGCCGCGCCGCTGGTCGCGGGCATCGCGGCGATGTTCGCCACCCGGCTGACGTACTCCCTCGGGAAGAAGGCCGACGGCAAGGCGTCCGAGAAGGGCTACCGGGCCGGCCAGATCGCCTCGGCGGGCCTGGTCTCCCTGGCGCACGGCACCAACGACGCCCAGAAGACGATGGGTGTCATCACCCTCGCCCTGGTCGCCGGCGGCGCCGTCGCCCCCGACTCCGACCCGCCCCTGTGGGTCATCCTCTCGGCGGGGCTCGCCATCGCCCTCGGCACCTACCTCGGCGGCTGGCGCATCATCCGCACGATGGGCAAGGGCCTGACGGACCTTCAGCCGCAGCAGGGCTTCGCCGCCCAGACCAGCGCGGCGACGGTCATCCTGGCCTCCTCCCACCTCGGCTTCTCCCTCTCCACCACCCACTCCGTGTCCGGCTCGGTGATGGGCGCGGGCCTCGGCCGCAAGGGCGGCGTCGTCCGCTGGTCGACGGCGACGCGGATGTTCGTCGCCTGGGCCCTGACCCTGCCGGCGGCGGCCCTGGTGGGCGCGCTCGCCGAGTACGTCACCGGCTTCGGCGACTGGGGCACGGCGGTGGTGGCGGTCTTCCTGGTCGCCTCCAGCGCGGTGATCTGGAAGCTCTCCCGGCGTGAGGTCATCGACCACACCAACGTCAACGCCGCCGAGGAGACGGAGCCGGCCGGTGTGGTGACCACGGCGATGGCCGCGGTCACGCCGCCGCCGGCGGGCGGCACGGCATCGGAGGAGTCGCTGCCCACGTTCCCGGCCCAGGCGGAGGCCGAACGGGAAGCCGCCGCCACGACCACCACGTCCACCCCGGTCTGATCCCGCCCACGCGGTTACAAGGAGAACCTCTGCCATGAAGATCGACTGGGCGGCCCTCGGCTCCGTCTTCGGCGTCAGCCTCGTGGTCACCGTGGCCCTGGTGGGCCTGTTCACCCTCGGCATCACCGGCCTGTCCCGCCAGGAGCGGGCGGCCGCGCAGGGCGGTTCGGCCGGCCTCGCGGTCACCGGCGCGTACGCCTGCTTCGCGGCGTGTGCGGCGGCCGTCGGGTACGGGATCTACCTGATCGTGGCCTGACCACGACTGCTTGTCGCCGGGCGGCGCGGGGCTTCGGCCCTGTGCCGCCCGGTTGTCGTGTGCGGGTGTCGTGTGCGGGCGACTCGGCGTCGTACCGCCCCCACCCGGTGTGGGGTTCTGCACACTCTCCCCTCGCAGGTCAACGGCAAGTTGACGGCCGTTCGCGGCCGTGGTGGACTGCCGGGGCCAGTACGGCGGCAGGAGAGGAAGCCGGTGGAAGTCCGGCGCGGTCCCGCCACTGTCACCGGGGTAGTGATCCCCGGGAGCCAGGAACTCTCACCGCCGGTCTAGTCGAACCAGGGCGTGGACACCCTGAGTGAGGACATATCGCGATGCGCGGCTGCCGTTCGAGGTCGAGTACCCCGCCCCTGACCGCTTCCGTGGGCGGCTGAGCCCATGGGTGCCGGTCGCGTCTTCGCGTACGGCGCCGCCGCCGGCCTCATCGGTGACCTGCTGCTCGGCGATCCTCGCCGAGGGCATCCCGTCGCCGTGTTCGGGCGGGCCGCGGGTGCCGTGGAGCGGGTGTTGTGGCGGGACCACCGGGGGTGGGGCACGCTGCACACCACCGTGTGCGCGGGCGGTGCCGTCGCGCTCGGGGCCATCGCCGCACGTGCCGTCCGTACCTCCGCCGTCGCCTCCGTCGCGCTGACCGGCGCCGCCACCTGGGCCGTGGTCGGGGGGACTTCGCTCGCCCGGGAGGCGCGGGCCATCGGGCGGGCCCTGGAGGCGGGGGACGTCGAAGCGGCCCGTGCGCGGCTGCCGCATCTGTGCGGGCGGGATCCGCAGGCACTCGACGCCGACGGGATCGCCCGGGCCGTCGTCGAGTCCGTCGCCGAGAACACCTCCGACGCGGTCGTGGGGGCTCTCGTGTGGGGGGCCGTCGGGGGTGTACCGGGGCTTCTCGGCTTCCGGGCCGTCAACACCCTCGACGCCATGGTCGGGCACAAGTCCGCCCGGTACCGGCGGTACGGGTGGGCCTCCGCCCGGCTGGACGACCTCGCGGGGTGGCCGGGGGCCCGGCTGACCGCCGTGCTCGCGACGCTGGCCGGACCGGATCCGCGCGGGGCCGTACGGGCCTGGCGGGCGGACGCGGCGAAGCATCCGAGCCCCAACGCCGGGCCCGTGGAGGCCTCTTTCGCCGGAGCGCTCGGGGTGCGGCTGGGCGGGACGCTCTCGTACGGCGGGCGGGTGGAGCACCGGCCCGTGCTGAACACGGAAGGGCGTGCCGTCGACACGCACGACGTCGCACGGGCCGTGCGGCTGTCGCGGCGCGTCACCTGGCTCGCGCTCGGGGTGTGCGCCGGTGCGCGGCTGTTGAAGAGGGGGCAGTGAGTATGAGCGGTGGGCTTCTTGTCGCCGGCACCACCTCGGACGCCGGCAAGAGCGTCGTCACGGCGGGGATCTGCCGGTGGCTGGTCCGGCAGGGCGTCAAGGTCGCGCCCTTCAAGGCGCAGAACATGTCCCTCAACTCCTTCGTGACGAGGGAGGGCGCCGAGATCGGGCGTGCGCAGGCCATGCAGGCCCAGGCCTGCCGCGTCGAGCCGACCGCGCTGATGAACCCCGTGCTGCTCAAGCCCGGTGGCGAGCGCAGCAGCCAGGTCGTGCTGATGGGCAAGCCGGTGGGCGAGTTGAGCGCGCGCGGCTACCACGGGGGGCGCCAGCAGAAACTGCTCGGGACCGTTCTCGACTGCCTCGCCGAGTTGCGGGGCACGTATGACGCGGTGATCTGTGAGGGGGCCGGTTCTCCCGCCGAGATCAATCTGCGGCGGACGGACATCGTCAACATGGGGATCGCGCGGGGCGCGCGGCTGCCCGTGCTCGTCGTCGGCGACATCGACCGCGGCGGGGTCTTCGCCTCGTTCTTCGGGACCGTCGCCCTGCTCTCGCCCGAGGACCAGGAGCTCGTCGCCGGGTTCCTCGTCAACAAGTTCCGCGGGGACGTGAGTCTGCTGGAGCCCGGCCTGGACATGCTGCACGGGCTCACCGGACGGCACACCTACGGCGTCCTGCCCTTCCGGCACGGGCTCGGCATCGACGAGGAGGACGGACTGCGGGTGTCCCTGCGCGGCACGGTGCGCGAGTCGACCGTCGCCCCGCCCGTCGGGGAGGACGTCCTGCGGATCGCCGTCTGCGCGATCCCCCTCATGTCCAACTTCACCGACGTGGACGCCCTGGCCGCCGAACCGGGTGTGGTGGTGCGGTTCGTGGACCGGCCGGAGGAGCTCGCCGACGCCGATCTCGTCGTCGTCCCGGGGACCCGGGGGACGGTCCGCGCGCTGGAGTGGCTGCACGAGCGGGGGCTCGCCGAGGCGCTGCGGCGCAGGGTCGCCGAGGGGCGGCCCGTCCTCGGCGTCTGCGGCGGCTTCCAGGTGCTCGGCGAGCACATCGAGGACGACGTCGAGAGCCGGAAGGGGAGCGTGGCGGGGCTCGGGGTCCTTCCCGTCCGCGTGCGGTTCGCCCGGGAGAAGACCCTGACCCGGCCGGTCGGGGAAGCCCTCGGCGAGCGCGTCGAGGGCTACGAGATCCATCACGGGATCGCGGACGTCACCGGAGGGGAACCCTTCCTGGACGGCTGCCGGGTCGGGCAGACCTGGGGCACGCACTGGCACGGCTCGCTGGAGTCGGACGGGTTCCGGCGGGCCTTCCTGCGCGAGGTGGCGGCCGCCGCGGGCCGCCGTTTCGTGCCCGCGCCCGACACGTCGTTCGCCGCGCTGCGCGAGGAGCAGCTCGACCGGCTCGGCGACCTGATCGAACAGCACGCGGACACGGACGCGCTGTGGCGGCTCATCGAGTCGGGCGCGCCGCGAGGACTGCCCTTCATCCCACCGGGAGCGCCCGCATGAGCACTGTGTTGTTGTTGTCGACCGCCGACACGGACCTGCTGGCGGCCCGGGCCGCCTCCGGTGCCTCGTACCGGATCGGCAATCCGACCCGTGTGGACGCCCGGGAGGAGCTTCCGGCCCTGCTGGAGGGCGCCGACATCGCCGTCGTACGGCTGCTCGGCGGCAAGCGGGCCTGGGAGGACGGGCTCGCCGCGCTGAAGGCGTCCGGCATCCCCACCGTGCTGCTCGGCGGCGAGGCCGTGCCCGACGCGGAGCTGATGGCCGAGTCGTCCGTGCCGGCCGGTGTCGTCGCGGAGGCGCTGAAGTACCTCGTCGAGGGCGGACCGGCCAACCTCACCGAGCTGGCCCGGTTCCTGTCCGACACCGTGCTGCTCACCGGCGAGGGCTTCGCCGCGCCGCAGCGGATGCCCGAGTACGGCGTCCGGGGCGAACGTCCGCGCCACCAGGGCCGGCCGACCGTCGGCGTGCTCTTCTACCGGGCGCACGAGCTGAGCGGCAACACCGCGTTCGTGGACACCCTGTGCGACGCGATCGAGGCGCGGGGTGCCGACGCGCTGCCCGTGTACTGCGGTTCGCTGCGCGGGGCGGACGAGGGGCTGTACGAGATCCTCGGGCAGGCGGACGCCCTCGTGGCCACCGTGCTCGCGGCCGGTGGCACCCACGCCTCGCAGGCCTCGGCGGGCGGCGACGAGGAGTCCTGGGACATCGGCGCCCTCGCCGAGCTGAACATCCCCGTGCTGCAAGGGCTGTGCCTGACGTCCTCGCGGCAGGCCTGGGAGGCGTCAGACGCCGCCCTGTCCCCCATGGACGCCGCCATGCAGGTGGCCATCCCGGAGTTCGACGGGCGGCTGATCACCGTGCCGTTCTCCTTCAAGGAGCAGGCCACCGAGGACGGCGCCGACGTGCCCGTGTACGTCGCCGACCCGGAGCGCGCCGCCCGGGTCGCCGGGATCGCCGTGCGGCACGCGGAGTTGAGGCACAAGGCGAACGCCGAGAAGAAGCTCGCGCTCGTCTTCACCGCCTATCCCACCAAGCACTCCCGGGTCGGCAACGCGGTCGGCCTGGACACCCCGGCCTCCGCGGTACGGGTGCTGGACGCCCTCAGGGACGCCGGGTACACCGTGGACGGACACCCCGACAACGGCGACGAGTTGATCCACCGGCTGATCGAGGCGGGCGGTCACGACGTCGAGTGGCTGACCGAGGACCAGCTGGCGTCGGCGCCCGCGCGGGTACCGCTCGCCGACTACCGGGCGTGGTTCGACAAGCTCGACCCGGAGCTGAAGGACGCCATGACCGAGGCGTGGGGCGAGCCGCCGGGCGGCCTGTACGTCGACGGCGACGACATCGTGCTGGCGTCCCTGCGGTTCGGGAACGTCGTGGTGATGATCCAGCCGCCGCGCGGCTTCGGCGAGAACCCGATCGCGATCTACCACGACCCGGACATGCCGCCCTCGCACCACTACATGGCGGCGTACCGCTGGCTGGAGAACAGTTTCGGCGCGGACGCGATCGTGCACATGGGCAAGCACGGCACGATGGAGTGGCTGCCCGGCAAGGGCCTCGGGCTCAGCGGCGGCTGCGCCCCGGACGCCGTCCTCGGGGATCTGCCGCTGATCTACCCGTTCATCGTCAACGACCCCGGTGAGGGCACCCAGGCCAAGCGTCGCGGGCACGCGACCGTCGTGGACCACCTCGTGCCGCCGATGGCGCGCGCCGACACCTACGGTGATCTGGCCAAGCTGGAGCAGCTCCTCGACGAGTACGCGCTCGTCTCCGACCTGGACCCGGCGAAGGCCCCGGCCGTGCGCGCGCAGATCTGGACGCTGGTCAAGGCGGCCGAGCTCCATCACGACCTGCACGTCGACGAGCAGCCGGACGACGAGGCCTTCGACGAGTTCGTCATGCACATCGACGGCTATCTGTGCGAGATCAAGGACGTGCAGATCAGGGACGGTCTGCACATCCTGGGCGGCGGGCCGGTCGGCGAGCCGCGCGTCAACCTCGTGCTGGCCGTGCTGCGCGCCTCGCAGGTGTGGGGCGGGCAGGCGAACGCGCTGCCCGGGCTCAGGGCGTCGCTCGCGGAGCACTTCGGGCTGGTGGAGAAGGAGCTGCTGGCCGAGCCGGGCGCGCCGGTGAAGATGCCGGTGGAGCTGACGGACCTGGTGCAGGGCCCGGCGCGGACCGCCGCCGACGCGATCGACCTGCTGGAACAGCTGTGCCGGCGGCTCGCCGAGGGCATGGAGGAACGCGGCTGGGCGGTCGCCGAGAGCCCGGCCCTGGTCCGGGAGGTGCTCGGCACCGGAGTGCCCGCCGCGGTGGCCGTCCTGGAGTTCGCCTGTACGGAGGTCGTACCGCGGCTGGCCAGGACCACCGACGAGATCGGGCACATCCTGCGGGCGCTGGACGGCGGTTACGTCCCGGCGGGCCCGTCCGGTTCGCCGACCCGCGGGCTGGTCAACGTCCTGCCGACGGGCCGCAACTTCTACTCCGTCGACCCCAAGGCGATTCCGTCCCGGCTGAGCTGGGAGGTCGGGCAGTCGCTCGCGGACTCGCTGGTGCAGCGGTATCTGAGCGACACCGGCGCGTACCCGAAGTCCGTCGGGCTGACGGTGTGGGGCACCTCGGCCATGCGCACCCAGGGCGACGACATCGCCGAGATCCTGGCGCTGCTGGGCTGCCGGCCGGTGTGGGACGACGCCTCTCGGCGGGTGACCGGGTTCGAGGTCGTCCCGCCGGCCGAGCTCGGCCGGCCGCGCATCGACGTCACGGTCCGCATCTCCGGCTTCTTCCGGGACGCGTTCCCGCACGTGGTGGGGCTGATCGACGACGCGGTGCGGGCCGTGGCGGAGCTGGACGAGCCCGCCGAGCAGAACTACGTCCGGGCGCACGCCGACCAGGACACCGCCGAGCACGGCGACCGGCGCCGCGCGACCGCCCGGATCTTCGGATCCAAGCCGGGGGCGTACGGGGCCGGTCTGCTGCCGCTGATCGACGCCCGCAACTGGCGCTCCGACGCGGACCTCGCCGAGGTGTACGCGGTGTGGGGCGGCTACGCCTACGGGCGGGGGCTCGACGGCCGGGCCGCGCGCGGGGACATGGAGACGGCGTTCCGGCGGATCGCGGTCGCCGCGAAGAATGTCGACACGCGTGAGCACGACCTGGTCGACGCCGACGACTACTTCCAGTACCACGGCGGCATGGTCGCCATGGTGCGGCATCTGACGGGCGCGAGCCCCGAGGCGTACGTGGGTGACTCGGCGACCCCGGACCAGGTGCGGACCCGCACGCTGGGCGAGGAGACGCACCGCGTCTTCCGCGCCCGCGTGGTCAACCCCCGCTGGATGGCGGCCATGCGGCGGCACGGCTACAAGGGTGCCTTCGAGATGGCGGCGACGGTGGACTACCTGTTCGGGTACGACGCCACGGCCGGGGTCGTGGACGACTGGATGTACGAGAAGCTCAGCTCGGAGTACGTCTTCGACCCGGAGAACCGGGACTTCATGAAGACGTCCAACCCCTGGGCGCTGCGCGGCATCACGGAGCGGCTGCTGGAGGCCGCCGACCGCGGGCTGTGGGCGGAGCCGGACGCGGAGACGCTCGAGCGGCTGCGTGCCACCTACCTGGAACTCGAAGGCGATCTGGAGGGCGACGCATGAATGCCCTGCACACCCCCGCGTCGGCGGGGAGCACACCAGCACACCGCCTGCCGCCGGCGACACGCCCGGACCACCCCGGCGTCGGCGGTGAGCAGGCTTCGACCAAGACGGGGCCGCGGCTCGGCTGCGCGTCGTTCTGCCATGAATCCCCCGAAGGAGTGATCACCGCGTGAGCACGCCCTATCCCTTTACCGCCCTCGTCGGACAGGACAGCCTCCGATTGGCGCTGCTCATCAACGCGGTGAGCCCGGCGGTCGGCGGGGTGCTGGTGCGCGGTGAGAAGGGCACGGCCAAGTCGACGGCCGTGCGGGCGCTGTCGGCGCTCGTGCCGGAGGTGGACGTCGTCTCCGAGTGCCGCTTCTCCTGCGACCCCGGCGCGCCCGACCCCGGCTGCCCGGACGGGCCGCACGAGCCCGGGGGGTTCGCCACCCGGCCCGCCCGGATGGTCGAACTGCCCGTCGGCGCCTCGGAGGACCGGCTCGTGGGCGCGCTGGACATCGAGCGGGCCCTCTCGGAGGGCGTGAAGGCCTTCGAGCCCGGGCTGCTCGCCGACGCGCACCGCGGGATCCTCTACGTCGACGAGGTCAACCTCCTCCACGACCACCTGGTCGACCTGCTGCTGGACGCGGCGGCGATGGGTGCCTCGTACGTCGAGCGGGAGGGTGTGTCGGTACGGCATGCCGCGCGGTTCCTGCTGGTCGGCACCATGAACCCCGAAGAGGGCGAGCTGCGGCCGCAGTTGCTCGACCGGTTCGGGCTGACCGTCGAGGTCGCGGCCTCACGGGAGCCCGACCAGCGGGTGGAGGTCGTCAAGCGGCGGCTGGCGTACGACGCCGATCCGGCCGGGTTCGCGGCCCGGTGGGCGGACGAGGAGACCGCGGTACGGGCGCGGATCGCGGCGGCGCGGAAGCTGCTGCCGTCCGTGCGGCTGGGCGACGCGGCGCTGCGGCAGATCGCGGCGACCTGCGCGGCGTTCGAGGTGGACGGCATGCGTGCCGACATCGTGATGGCGCGCACGGCGACCGCGCTGGCGGCCTGGGCGGGGCGTACGGACGTGCTCGCGGAGGACGTCCGGCAGGCGGCGCTGCTCGCGCTGCCGCACCGCAGGCGCCGCAATCCCTTCGACGCGCCGGGGCTGGACGAGGACAAGCTGGACGAGACCCTGGAGGAGTTCTCCGGGGACGACGACCCTGACCCGGACTCCGATCCGGACCCGGACTCCGATCCGGACCCGGACTCCGACCCCGACCCGGGGCCGGACGGGCCGGGCGGTGGCGGTGGGCAGCCGGCGCCCGACGAGGGGCCCCAGGGCGATGACTCCGAGGCCCGGCCCGAGGCCGGGGAGGGCGGGCAACCGCAGCCGCAGCCGTCGGGGGCCGGCGAGCAGTCGGCCGTACGGGCCGCCGAACCGTTCCGGACCAAGGTGCTGAGCGTGCCCGGCCTCGGCGAGGGCGCCGCGGGGCGGCGGTCCCGCGCGCGGACCGAGCACGGGCGGACCACGGGGGCCCGGCGGCCGCGGGGCACGCTGACCAAGCTGCACCTCGCCGCGACCGTGCAGGCCGCGGCGCCGCACCAGCGGGCTCGCGGGCGGTCCGGGCCGGGTCTCGTCGTGCGCCGGGACGATCTGCGGCAGGCCACCCGCGAGGGACGCGAGGGCAATCTCGTGCTGTTCGTCGTGGACGCCTCCGGGTCGATGGCGGCGCGGCAGCGGATGAGTGCCGTGAAGGGGGCCGTGCTGTCGCTGCTGCTGGACGCGTACCAGCGGCGGGACAAGGTGGGGCTGGTGACCTTCCGGGGGTCTGGCGCGGACGTCGCGCTGCCGCCGACGTCCTCGGTGGACGCGGCGGCGGCCCGGCTGGAGTCGCTGCCGACCGGCGGTCGTACGCCGCTGGGCGCCGGGCTGCTGCGCGCGCACGACGTGCTGCGCGTGGAGCGGTTGCGGGATCCGGCGCGACGGCCGCTGGTCGTGGTGGTGACGGACGGACGGGCCACCGGAGGCCCGGAGCCGGTCGCCCTGGCCGGGCGTGCGGCCCGGCTGTTCGCGGCCGAGGGTGTCGCGTCCGTCGTCGTGGACTGCGAGTCCGGGCCGGTGCGGCTGGGGCTCGCCGGGCAGCTCGCCGGTGAACTCGGCGGCACCGCCGTGACGCTGGACGAGCTGCGGGCCGACTCGATCGCCGGGCTGGTCAGGGATGTGCAGGGAACTTCGAGGAGGGCCGCTTAATGCCGCAGGGACAGCCGAGTGTCGTTCCGGACGACGGACTGACGACCCGACAGCGCCGGAACCGGCCGCTCGTCATGGTGCACACGGGCGTCGGGAAGGGCAAGTCCACCGCCGCCTTCGGACTCGCGCTGCGGGCCTGGAACCAGGGGTGGCCGATCGGGGTGTTCCAGTTCGTCAAGTCGGCGAAGTGGAAGGTCGGCGAGGAGAACGCGCTGCGGGTGCTCGGCGCCTCCGGCGAGGGCGGGTCGGTCGCCTGGCACAAGATGGGCGAGGGCTGGTCCTGGGTGCAGCGCGACGCGCAGCTCGACAACGAGGAGAAGGCCCGGGAGGGCTGGGAGCAGGTCAAGCGGGACCTGGCGGCGGAGACCTACCGGCTGTACGTGCTGGACGAGTTCGCCTACCCGATGCACTGGGGCTGGGTGGACACGGACGAGGTCGTGGACGTCCTGCGGAACCGGCCCGGCACCCAGCATGTGGTGATCACCGGACGCAACGCCCCCGAAAAGCTGCTGGACTTCGCCGACCTCGTGACCGACATGTCCAAGGTGAAGCACCCCATGGACGCCGGGCAGAAGGGGCAGAGAGGCATCGAGTGGTGACGTCCTCCTCCGTTCCCCGGCTGGTCGTCGCCGCGCCCTCCTCGCGGAGCGGCAAGACCACCGTCGCCACCGGGCTGATGGCCGCGTTCGCCGCGCGGGGACTCGCCGTGTCCCCGCACAAGGTCGGGCCGGACTACATCGACCCCGGGTACCACGCGCTCGCGACCGGGCGGGTGGGGCGGAACCTCGACGCGTACCTGTGCGGGCCGGAGCTGGTCGGGCCGTTGTTCCTGCACGGGGCGCGCGGGTGTGACATCGCCGTCGTCGAGGGCGTGATGGGGATGTACGACGGGGCCGCCGGGGAGGGCGAGCTGGCGTCGACGGCCCATGTCGCGAAGTTGCTGCGGGCGCCGGTGGTGCTGGTCGTCGACGCCTCGTCGCAGTCGCGGTCGGTGGCGGCGCTGGTGCACGGATTCGTCTCCTTCGACCCGGAGGTGCGGGTCGGGGGCGTGATCCTCAACAAGGTCGCGTCCGACCGGCACGAGGAGTTGCTGCGCGAGGCCCTGGAGCAGGTGGGCGTGCCGGTGCTCGGGGTGTTGCGGCGGGCACCGCAGGTGGACACGCCGTCCCGGCATCTGGGGCTGGTGCCGGTCGCCGAGCGGCGGGCAGCGGCCGTGGAGGCTGTCGCCGCCATGGCCGCGCAGGTGTCGGCGGGGTGTGACCTCGAGGCGTTGGCCGGGCTGGCGCGGAGTGCGGGTGCGTTGTCCTGTGCGGCTTGGGACGCTGCTGAGGCGGTGTCCTCACCCACCCACCACCTGACACGGTCGGACAAGAGGCCGGGCCGACGGGCGGAGGCCGGTGGAGGCGCGCCGAGGGTCGCTGTGGCCGGTGGGCCGGCCTTCACCTTCTCCTACGCCGAGCATGCCGAACTGCTCGCCGCCGCCGGTGCCGACGTCGTGCCCTTCGACCCCCTGCGGGACGAGGAACTGCCCGAAGGGACGAGCGGGTTGGTGATCGGGGGCGGATTCCCCGAGGTGTACGCCGCCGAGCTGTCCGCCAACGAAGGCCTGCGCAAGGCCGTCGCCGTCCTGGCGGAGAGCGGTGCTCCCGTCGCCGCCGAGTGTGCGGGGCTGCTGTACCTGTGCCGGGAGCTGGACGGGCTGCCGATGTGCGGGGTGCTGGACGCCGGGGCGCGGATGACCGAGCGGCTGACCCTGGGCTACCGGGACGCCGTCGCCGTCGGCGACAGTGTGCTCGCGGCGGCGGGGACGCGGATGCGCGGACACGAGTTCCACCGGACCGCCGTGGAACCCGGCTCGGGGGCGGACCCCGCCTGGGGCTTCCGTACTCCGCACCGGCGGGTCGAAGGTTTCGTACAGCGCGGTGTGCACGCGAGCTATCTGCACACGCACTGGGCGGCCGAGCCCGGTGTCGCCCGTCGGTTCGTGGAGAGGTGCCGGACGTCATGAGCAGCAGGCTGGTCGGAGTGGGGGTCGGGCCCGGCGATCCGGAACTGGTGACCGTCAAGGGCGTCAACGCCCTGCGGGAGGCGGATGTCGTCGTCGTGCCCGTGATGGCCGCCGCCGACGGAACGGACGGCGGGGAGCGCGGGCGGGCCGAGGCCACCGTGCTGCACTACGTGCCCGAGGAGAAGGTCGTCCGGGTCGTGTTCGCGCTGAACGAGCGGAGCGACCGGGCGCGGCGCGAGGCCGCCTGGGACGCGGCGGGTCAGCGGGTCGCCGCGCTGCTGCGCGGAAACGCCGCCGTCGCCTTCGCGACCATCGGGGACCCCAACGTGTACTCGACCTTCACCTACCTCGCGCAGACCATCACCGAGCTGGTGCCGGGCACCGTCGTCGAGACGGTGCCCGGGATCACCGCCATGCAGGACCTCGCCGCCCGGTCCGGTGCCGTGCTGACCGAGGGGACCGAGCCGCTGACGCTCGTGCCCGTCACCGCGGGGGCGAGCGCGCTGAAGGAGGCCCTCGCCGGGCCCGGGACCGTCGTCGCCTACAAGTTCGGCCGGCAGGCGCACGAGGTCGCCGAGGCGCTGCGGGAGACCGGGCGGCTCGGCGGCGCGGTGTGGGGGTCGGCGCTGGGACTGACGGAGGAGTCGATCCGCCCGGCCGCCGAACTCGACGGCGCTACCCTGCCCTACCTGTCGACGCTCATCGCCCCCGCACGGCGTGACGGCGGACGTGGCGGGAAGCTCTGACCCGCCCGCGCATCCCCTCGCTCCCCACCGACCCCCTGTACGAGAGGACCGACCCCATGGCCGACGCCCCCGCCGGCAAGGTGACCTTCGTCGGCGCCGGCCCCGGCGCCGCCGACCTGCTGACCTTCCGCGCCGCCCGCGCCATCGCCGAGGCCGACGTCGTGATCTGGGCGGCCAGCCTGGTCCAGGAGGAGGTCCTGCGGCACGCGCGTGAGGACGCGGAGATCCTCGACTCGGCGACGATGTCGCTGGAGGACGTGGTGGCCGTGTACGAGCGGGCCCACACGGAGGGGCTGCGCGTGGCCCGTATCCACTCGGGGGACCCCGCGCTGTGGGGTGGCACGCAGGAGCAGCTCGACCGGTGTCAGGCGATCGGCGTCGAGACGGAGATCGTCCCCGGCGTCTCCTCCTTCTCGGCCGTGGCCGCACTCGCCCAGCGGGAGCTGACGATCCCCGAGATCGCGCAGTCCGTCGTGCTCACCCGGCTGGGCGGCGGCAAGACGCCGATGCCGCCCGGCGAGGAGGTGCGGGAGTTCGCCAAGCACGGCACCACCATGGCGGTCTTCCTGTCCGCCGCCCGCAGCGGGCAGCTGGTGCGGGAGCTGCTGGAGGGCGGTTATCCCACGACCACTCCCGTCGTCGTCGCCTACCAGGCGACCTGGCCGGAGGAGCTGGTCGTGAAGTGCACGATCGGCACGCTGGAGGAGACGGTCAAGGAGCACAAGCTCTGGAAGCACACGCTGTTCCTGGTCGGCCCGGCCCTCGACGCGCACGGCACACGCTCGCACCTGTACCACCCGGGTCATTTCCACGGCTACCGCAAGGCCGATCCCGAGGCCCGCAGGGCCCTGCGCGAACGGGGTGCCAGTACGTGATCACCACAGTCCCGGTACGTGTCGGCGAACGTGTCGAAGAAGGAGTCGCTCAGTGATCGGCCTCATTTCCGCCACCGCGGCGGGAGCGGCTGCGCGCGACCGGCTGGCCGCCGCGTGGCCGGACCGCACGCGGGTCTACGAGGGTCCCGTCGGGGACGCCGTGCGGGCCGCGTTCGCGCAGTGCGAGCAGTTGGTGTGCTTCCTGGCGACGGGCGCGGTGGTGCGCCTGGTGGCTCCGCTGCTGTCCGGCAAGGCGGCCGACCCGGGTGTGGTGTGTGTCGACGAGGGCGGCCGGTTCGCGGTGTCGCTGGTCGGCGGACACGCGGGCGGCGCCAACGAACTCGCCCTCGACGTCGGTGAGCTGCTCGGGGCCGAGCCGGTGGTGACGACGGCGACGGACGCCGTCGGACTGCCCGGTCTGGACACGCTCGGCCTGCCCGTGGAGGGCGATGTCGCCGGGGTGTCGCGGGCGTTGCTGGACGGCGAGGCGGTGGCGCTGCGGGCCGAGGTGCCCTGGCCGCTGCCGCCGCTGCCGGTGGCGGCCGAGGGTGCCCGCACGATCCGGCTCACCGACCGTCTGGTCGAGCCGGCCGAGGGCGAGGCGGTGCTGCGGCCGCCGTCCCTGGTCGTCGGGGTCGGGGCGTCGAAGGGCGCCCCCGCCGAGGAGGTGCTCGCCCTGGTGGGGGGCGCCCTGCGGGAGGCCGGGCTGTCCGCCGCGTCCGTGGCCGAGCTGGCCACCGTCGACGCCAAAGCCGGGGAGCAGGGCCTCGTCGAGGCCGCGCGGCGGCTGGGCGTGCCGCTGGTGACGTACGCCGCCGGGGAACTGGCCGGGGTCGAGGTGCCCAACCCGTCCGACGCGCCGCTGGCCGCCGTCGGCACGCCCTCCGTCGCGGAGGCCGCCGCCCTGGTGCGCGGCGGCGAACTCCTCGTACCCAAGCGGAAGTCCGCCGCGACCCCGGCGATGGCCACCTGTGCCGTGGTACGGCGGCCCGGGCGGGGGCGGCTCGCGGTGGTCGGGCTCGGGCCGGGCGCCCGGGACCTGCTGACGCCGCGAGCGAAGGCCGAACTCCGGCGTGCCTCCGTGCTCGTCGGTCTCGATCAGTACGTCGACCAGATCCGCGATCTGCTGCGGCCCGGCACCCGGATCCTGGAGTCGGGGCTGGGGGCCGAGGAGGAGCGGGCGCGCACGGCCGTCGAGGAGGCCCGCAAGGGGCAGGCCGTGGCACTGATCGGCAGCGGGGACGCGGGGGTGTACGCCATGGCCTCCCCCGCGCTCGCCGAGGCCTCGGACGACATCGACGTGGTCGGCGTGCCCGGCGTGACGGCGGCGCTCGCGGCCGGCGCGATCCTGGGGGCGCCGCTGGGCCACGACCATGTGTCGATCAGCCTGTCCGACCTGCACACGCCGTGGGAGGTCATCGAGCGGCGGGTGCGGGCGGCGGCCGAGGCGGACCTGGTCGTGACGTTCTACAACCCGCGCAGCCGGGGCCGGGACTGGCAGCTCCCCAAGGCGCTGGCGATCCTCGCCGGGCACCGGGACCCGTCGACCCCGGTCGGTGTCGTGCGCAACGCCTCGCGGCCGGACGAGTCCGCCCGGGTCACGACACTGGCCGCGCTCGACCCGGCGACCGTCGACATGATGACGGTCGTGACGGTGGGCAACACGGCGACCCGCGAGGTCGCGGGGCGCATGGTGACGCCGCGTGGCTACCGCTGGCAGGAGGGCGCCGGGTGAACCGGGAGTCCCATCCGGTCCAGCGGGCGCCCGCCCGGCGGCCGCTTCCCCGCCAGGTCCGCTCGCGCACGCTCGACGCCCCGCCGCACCACCCCACTTCCGCCGAGGAGAAACCGTGACCACCCCGCCCGCCCTGCTCATCGCCGGCCACGGCACCCGGGACGACGCCGGAGCCGAGGCGTTCCGCGACTTCGTACGGGAGCTGGGGCGCCGCCACCCCGAACTGCCCGTCGCGGGCGGTTTCATCGAGCTGTCCCCGCCACCGCTGGGCGAGGCCGTCACCGAACTGGTGGAGCAGGGCGTACGGCGGTTCGCCGCCGTGCCGCTGATGCTGGTGTCCGCCGGGCACGCCAAGGGCGACATCCCGGCGGCGCTGGCCCGCGAGAGGGAGCGGCACCCCGGCGTCTCGTACACCTACGGGCGCCCGCTCGGACCGCACCCGGCGCTGCTGAACGTGCTGGAGCGGCGGCTGGACGAGGCGCTGGGCGGCACGGGGCGCAGGCCGGGCGACCGGGCCGACGTGACGGTGCTGCTGGTGGGGCGCGGGTCGACGGACCCGGACGCCAACGCCGAGGTGCACAAGGCGGCACGGCTGCTGTGGGAGGGGCGCGGATACGCCGGTGTCGAGACGGCGTTCGTGTCCCTGGCGGCGCCGGACGTGCCGAGCGGGCTCGACCGGTGCGCGCGGCTCGGCGCCCGCCGGATCGTGGTGCTCCCCTACTTCCTGTTCACCGGCATTCTGCCGGACCGGGTCCGGCTGCAGACGGAGGGCTGGGCGGAGGCTCACCCGGAGGTCGAGGTGCGCTCGGCCGATGTCATCGGGCCGGAGCCGGAGCTGCTGGACCTGGTGTGGGAGCGGTACGAGGAGGCCGTCCAGGGCGATCTGCGGATGAACTGCGACTCGTGCGTCTACCGCGTCGCCCTGCCGGGCTTCGAGGACAAGGTGGGGCTGCCGCAGCAGCCGCACTTCCACCCGGACGACGGGGGCCACCACCACGGGCACGGTCACCCTCACCACGACGCGCACTCGCATGCGCACTGAGGGCCCCATGCACCCGGAGAGCGGGCATGATCTGCGGCACCACGGGGACGCTGAGGTCCGGGACGACGGCGGCTCACTGGTCGACCTCGCCGTGAACGTCCGCGCGGACACACCCCCGATGTGGCTGCGGGAGCACATCGCCGCGTCCCTGTCCGGGCTCGCGGCCTATCCCGACGGGCGGGCCGCGCGGGCGGCCGTGGCGGCGCGGCACGGGCTGCCGGAGGAGCGGGTGCTGCTGACGGCGGGAGCGGCGGAGGCGTTCGTGCTGCTGGCGCGGGCGCTGAAGGTGCGACGGCCGGTCGTCGTCCACCCGCAGTTCACCGAGCCGGAGGCGGCGCTCCGGGACGCCGGGCACACGGTCGACCGGGTGCTGCTGCGGGAGGAGGACGGCTTCCGGCTCGACCCGGCGGCCGTCCCGGAGGACGCGGACCTGGTGGTGATCGGCAACCCGACGAACCCGACGTCGGTGCTGCACCCGGCGGACACGATCGCCTCCCTCGCCCGTCCCGGGCGGGTGCTGGTGGTCGACGAGGCCTTCATGGACGCGGTGCCGGGCGAGCGGGAGGCCCTGGCGGACCGTGTGGACGTGCCCGGCCTCGTGGTGCTGCGCAGCCTCACCAAGACGTGGGGCCTGGCCGGGCTGCGGATCGGGTACGTGCTGGCGGCGCCGGAGACCGTCGAGGCCCTGGAGCACGCGCAGCCCCTGTGGCCGGTGTCCACTCCGGCGCTGGCGGCGGCCCAGGCGTGTGTGGGACCGCGGGCGGTGGCGGAGGCGGCCCACGCGGCCCACCGGATCGCAGCGGACCGGGCCCACCTCCTGGCGGGTCTCGCCGGGTTCGCCCCGGCGGGGCTGCGGGTGGCGGAGCCCGCGGAAGGCCCCTTCGTCCTCGTCCGTCTGCCGCACGCGGCCGCCGTACGCCGTCGCCTGCGCGACCTCGGCTACGCGGTGCGGCGCGGGGACACGTTCCCCGGCCTGGACGAGCAGTGGCTGCGGCTGGCGGTGCGGGACCGCAGGACGACGGACGGGTTCCTGCGGGCGCTGGAGCGAGCGGTGGCCCCGTAACAGCCGCACGCCGGGCGCGGCGTGCGGCGCCCGGCGTGCGGCTCCGACGAGGCACCGGGCCACGGCCGGCCGCCCTCCGGCGCGACCCGGCGGGCTCACCGCACGCCGTGGTGCGGCTGGTGGTCGTACCTGGGGGCTGAGCGCGCTGAGCCCCCAGCCGCGGCGACGTACGACCCACCGCTCCCTCGTCCACGGCAGTGCCGCCCAGGTACGGCGTCGTCGAGCCGCCGCCCGTCGCGGCGAGCTCCTCCTCGGCGGGCGCGGCGGACAGCTCGGCCGGTGGCTCGGCGGCCGACACGCCCCAGGGTCTCGCAGAACGCCTCGGCCGACGTGAGCATGGCCGGGGTGCCGTCCACCCCGGCCACGCTCAACATCGGCGGGCACGGGCGTTCCCCGCCGCTAGCCCACCACGCGGCCGTTCAGCACCACCCGGCGCGGCGCGCCCAGCACGCGGACGTCCGCCCTCGGGTCCTCGTCGTAGACGACGAGGTCGGCCGGGGCGCCCTCCTCCAGGCCGGGGCGGCCGAGCCAGGAGCGGGCCGTCCAGGTGCCCGCCGCCAGTGCCCGCAGGGGCGGGATGCCCGCGGTGACCAGTTCGGCGACCTCCGCCGCCGCGAGGCCGTGGGCGAGGCCGCCGCCCGCGTCGGTGCCGACGAAGACCGGGATTCCGGCGTCGTAGGCGTTCCGGACGGTGTCGTAGCGGCGCTCGTGGAGCCGGCGCATATGGGCCGACCAGCGCGGGAACCGGGACTCGCCCCCGTCGGCGAGCTGCGGGAAGGTCGCGATGTTGACCAGGGTCGGCACGATGGCGACGCCCTGCTCGGCGAACAGCGGGATCAGGTCCTCGGTCAGGCCCGTCGCGTGTTCGACGCAGTCGATGCCCGCCTCGACGAGGTCCTGGAGGGAGTCCTCGGAGAAGCAGTGCGCGGTGACCCGGGCGCCCAGGCGGTGCGCCTCGGCGATCGCCGCCTCCACCGCCCCGCGGGGCCAGCAGGCCGACAGGTCGCCGAGGTCGCGGTCGATCCAGTCGCCGACCAGCTTCACCCAGCCGTCGCCGCGCCGGGCTTCCTGGGCGACGTAGGCGACCAGGTCCTCCGGCTCGATCTCCCAGGCGTAGTTGCGGATGTAGCGGCGGGTGCGGGCGATGTGCCGCCCGGCTCGGATGATCTTCGGCAGGTCCTCGCGGTCGTCGACCCACCGGGTGTCGGAGGGCGAGCCCGCGTCGCGGATCAGCAGCGTGCCCGCGTCCCGGTCGGTCAGCGCCTGCTTCTCGGCGACGTCCTGCGGGACCGCGCCGTGCCGGTCGAGCCCCACGTGGCAGTGCGCGTCGACGAGGCCGGGCAGGGTCCAGCCCGTCACGGTGCGGATGTCGCGGGCGCCGGGGGGACGGTCGTAGGAGACACGGCCGTCGACCACCCACAGCTCGTCCCGGACGTCCTCGGGCCCGACGAGCACCCGACCCTTCACGTGCAGCACCGCGCGATCGCTCATGCACCGCACCTTAGTGAGACGCCGGGTGTGGTCCGAAGGGGGCTGGTTGTCGCGGGCCTCGACTCACAAGGGGGTGGTACCCGGCGGTTACCCTCGTTGCCGTCGAACCCGTGAGTGAAGAGAGCATTGCCGTGACGCATCCGTTTCTGGACCTGGCCCCGCTCGGCGCGGACCGCTTCGCCGCGATCGAGGACCGTGTGGCGCGGCTGCTGAGCACCGAGCAGGACGTCGTGATCATGCAGGGCGAGGCGCTGCTGCCGCTGGAGGGCGCGATCCGTGCGGCGGCCGGTCCGGGGACGACGGCCCTGAACGTGATCACGGGCCCGTACGGGCAGACCTTCGGCGACTGGCTGCGCGACTGCGGGGCCACGGTGATCGACCTGGCGGTGCCCTTCCACACGGCGGTCACGGCCGAGCAGATCCGGCAGGCCTTCGCCGAGCACCCGGAGATCGACTTCGTGTCGCTGGTGCACGCGGAGGCGGCGACCGGCAACACCAACCCGGTCGCGGCGATCGGCGAGGTGGTGCGGGCGCACGGGGCCCTGTTCTACCTGGACGCGGTGGCGTCGATCGGTGCCGAGCCGGTGCTTCCGGACGCGTGGGGCGTGGACCTGTGCGTGATCGGGGCGCAGAAGGCGATGGGCGGACCGGCCGGGGTGTCGGCGGTGTCGGTGAGCGAGCGGGCCTGGGCCCGGATGGCGGCGAACCCGCGGGCACCGCGCCGCTCGTACCTGTCGCTCCTCGACTGGAAGGAGCGGTGGATCGACGGCGGCCGCAAGGCGCTGCTGCACGCTCCGGCGCAGCTGGAGATGCTCGCGCTGGAGGCGTGCGTGGAGCGGATCGAGGCGACCGGGCTGAACGCCGTGATGGCCCGGCACGCCGCAGCGGCGGCTGCCACGCGGGCCGGGGCGGTCGCGCTCGGTGGCGGTCTGGAGCCGTACGTGTACGAGGCGGGGGACGCGGCGCCGGTCGCCACGACGCTGCGGACGCCGTCCGGGGTGGTGGCGGCGGAGCTGGTGGCCCGGGCGCTGGAGGCGGACCCGGCGGTGCCGCTCGCCGCCGGCGGGGGTGCGCTGGCCAAGGAGATGATCCGGGTCAACCACTACGGGGCCGACGCGACGCCGGGGGCGGTCCGGGCGAGTCTGGCGGCGCTGGGCGTGGCGCTCTCCGAGCAGGGACTGACGGTGGACGTGGAGGGCGCGCTGCGGGCCGTCGAGCGTGCGTGGCGGCACTGAGCGGCCCACGCCGCTGTCAGTGGCCCGTGCCATGCTCCCCGTATGACCACCGACACACCTGCCGGCATCCCCGCCGATGCCCCCCAGGCCCTCCCCGACGGGCGCCCGATCCCCCACCTCACCGGTGACGAGCGGGCCATGCTCGAGAGCTGGCTGGACTTCCACCGGGCCACGCTGGAGCTGAAGTGCGCGGGCCTGGACGACACGCAGGCGCGGACCGCGTCGGCCGAGCCGTCCACGCTGACGCTGCTCGGGCTGGTGCAGCATCTGGCCGAGGTCGAGCGGAACTGGTTCCAGCGCGTGGCCGCCGGGCTCGACGTGCCGCCGGTGTTCGAGGACGGGACGGGCTACGCGCTGGATCCCGGGCGGGGGCTCGACGAGGCGCTCGCGATCTGGCGGCGGGAGATCGCCCGGGGGCGGGAGCTGTGCGCGGGGCTGCCGCTGGACCACGTCGGGCGGGTCGCCGAGGGCCCGGTCCCGGGGATGGAGGTCAGCATGCGCTGGGTGCTCATCCACATGATCGAGGAGTACGCGCGGCACAACGGTCATGCCGATCTCCTGCGGGAACGCATCGACGGAGTGACCGGGGCTTGAATTGCACGTGCTTTCCGCAACATCTCACATGTAAGCTGGCACACAATTAAGAATACTTTCAAGAACAGCTTCCCGTATTCTTCTGCCCGCTTTCCCCGGTCCTAAACACAGAGATTTTGAGGACATTCAGCGAGGTAATTCGGTTGGATCTCGTGGGGCCTACACGGCTGTGACGCGTTACACACTGTGACTGCTTTGCCCGGTATTATCCGTGCAATAGCGGGCATTTTGCCGCCTCTACGGGCGAACCCTCGCGCTCGCGCGATAACACAGACCTGGCTCATACGTAACCCTGATCGACGATGCAATTTTGAATTTCCCTGGGTAAGTTCAATTCGCATGACTGCCGTACAAGCAGATCCGCAAATCGATCGCCCCACAACGGCCGACGGAGCCGCGCTGTGGCGGATGGCGAAGGACTCGAAGGTTCTCGACCTGAACTCGTCCTACAGCTATCTGCTGTGGTGCCGCGACTTCGCGGCCACGTCGGCCGTCGCTCGTGACGAGCACGGCGAGCCGATGGGTTTCATCACCGGGTACGTGCGGCCGGACAGCCCGCACACCCTGCTGGTGTGGCAGGTGGCGGTGGACGAGGCGCACCGCGGGCGCGGCCTGGCCGCCACGCTGCTCGACGGTCTGGTCGCGCGCACGGTCGCCGAGCGCGGAGTGACGACGGTGGAGACCACCATCACCCCGGGCAACACCGCCTCGGAGCGCCTGTTCACGTCGTTCGCCGAGCGTCACGGCGCCCGGCTGGAGCGCGAGGTGCTGTTCGACACGGGCCTGTTCCCCGACGGGCCGCACGACGCAGAGGTGCTGTACCGCATCGGCCCGCTGCCCCACTGAGACTTCCCGCCCCACCCCACACCCGCAGACTTCCCCCACGCACCGAGGAGCGATTCGTCGTGACCATCACCCAGCCCGACCTGAGTGTCTTCGAGACCGTGGAGTCCGAGGTACGCAGCTACTGCCGCGGCTGGCCCACCGTCTTCGACCGTGCGGTGGGCAGCCGCATGTACGACGAGGACGGCCACGAGTACCTCGACTTCTTCGCCGGCGCCGGTTCACTGAACTACGGGCACAACAACCCGGTCCTGAAACGCGCGCTGATCGACTACCTGGAGCGGGACGGCGTCGCGCACGGGCTCGACATGTCGACCACCGCCAAGCGCACGTTCCTGGAGGCCTTCCAGAACCTGCTGCTGCGCCCGCGTGACCTGCCGTACAAGGTCATGTTCCCCGGCCCCACCGGCACCAACGCCGTGGAGGCCGCGCTGAAGCTGGCGCGGAAGGTGAAGGGGCGCGAGTCGATCGTGTCGTTCACCAACGCCTTCCACGGCATGTCGCTCGGCTCGCTGGCCGTGACCGGCAACGCCTTCAAGCGGGCCGGCGCCGGCATCCCGCTGGTGCACGGCACGCCGATGCCGTTCGACAACTACTTCGACGGCACCGTCGAGGACTTCCTGTGGTTCGAGCGGCTCCTGGAGGACCAGGGCTCCGGCCTCAACAAGCCCGCCGCCGTGATCGTCGAGACGGTCCAGGGCGAGGGCGGCATCAACGTGGCGCGTCCCGAGTGGCTGCGCGCGCTGTCCGAGCTGTGCGAGCGGCAGGACATGCTGCTGATCGTCGACGACATCCAGATGGGCTGCGGCCGTACCGGCGCCTTCTTCTCCTTCGAGGAGGCGGGCATCACGCCGGACATCGTCACCGTGTCCAAGTCGATCAGCGGCTACGGCCTGCCCATGTCGCTGTGCCTGTTCAAGCCCGAGCTCGACATCTGGGAGCCCGGCGAGCACAACGGCACCTTCCGCGGCAACAACCCGGCCTTCGTCACGGCCACCGCGGCCCTGGAGACGTACTGGGCCGACGGCTCCGCGATGGAGAAGCAGACCCGCAAGCGCGGCGAGCAGGTCGAACAGGCCATGATCTCCATCACCGAGGAGAACCTGGCCGACGTGAAGGAGTACCGGGGCCGCGGCCTGGTGTGGGGCCTGGAGTTCCACGACAAGGCCCGCGCCGGCAAGGTCGCCAAGCGCGCCTTCGAGCTCGGACTGCTGATCGAGACGTCCGGTCCCGAGAGCGAGGTCGTGAAGCTGCTCCCCGCGCTCACGATCACCCCCGAAGAACTGGACGAGGGCCTGACGACGCTGGCCCGCGCCGTCCGCGAGACCGCCTGACCAACCAACCTGCACCACTCAGCTAGGAGGCATCGCAGCACCGTGATTGTCCGTTCGTTCAAGGAGATCGAAGGTACCGACCGGCACGTGAAGGCAGCGTCCGGTACGTGGGAGAGCAAACGCATCGTCCTCGCCAAGGAGAAGGTCGGCTTCTCCCTGCACGAGACGGTCCTCTACGCGGGTACGGAGACGTCGATGTGGTACGCGAACCACATCGAGGCCGTTGTCTGTGTGGAGGGTGAGGCCGAGCTTACCGACCACGAGACCGGGCAGAAGCACACCATCACGCCCGGCACCATGTACCTCCTGGACGGGCACGAGAGGCACACGCTCAAGGTGAAGCAGGACTTCCGCTGCCTCTGCGTGTTCAACCCGCCTGTGACCGGACGGGAGGACCACGACGAGAACGGCGTCTACCCGCTGCTCACCGAGGAGGTGTGACGTTTCCATGACCGCCACCACCGACACCACCACCGGTATTCCGGACCTCTATCCCAGCCGCGGTGCCGCCGAGGCACTGACCCCGCGCCAGGACCCGGTGGTCTGGGGCGCCCCCGACGCCCCGGGCCCGGTCGCCCCGGCCGACCTGCTGTCCTTCGAGCGTGACGGCTTCCTGGCCATCGACGAGCTCATCACCGAGGACGAGGTCGCCGTCTACCGGAACGAGCTGAACCGGCTGGTGAACGACCCGGACATGCGCGCCGACGAGCGGTCGATCGTCGAGCCGAAGTCCAAGGAGATCCGCACGGTCTTCGAAGTGCACAAGATCAGCGAGGTCTTCGCCCGGCTGGTGCGCGACGAGCGGGTCGTCGGCAGGGCGCGGCAGATCCTCGGCTCGGACGTGTACGTCCACCAGTCGCGGATCAACGTCAAGCCGGGGTTCGGGGCCAGTGGTTTCTACTGGCACTCGGACTTCGAGACGTGGCACGCCGAGGACGGTCTGCCGCGGATGCGCACGGTGTCGGTCTCGATCGCGCTGACCGAGAACTACGACACCAACGGCGGGCTCATGATCATGCCGGGGTCGCACAAGACGTTCCTCGGGTGTGCGGGAGAAACGCCGAAGGACAACTACAAGAAGTCGCTGCAGATGCAGGACGCGGGCACGCCGTCCGACGAGGCGCTGAGCCAGCTGGCCGCGCAGCACGGCATCAAGCTGTTCACGGGCAAGGCCGGTTCGGCGACCTGGTTCGACTGCAACGCCATGCACGGTTCCGGCGACAACATCACGCCGTTCCCGCGCAGCAACGTGTTCATCGTGTTCAACAGCGTCGAGAACACGGCGGTCGAACCGTTCGCCGCGCCGGTCCGGCGCCCCGAGTTCATCGGAGCGCGGGACTTCACGCCGGTGCGGTGACCAACCCCCGGCCGGGGGTCCGGGGGTTGCCCCCGGAGGACACAGCATCGGAGCGCGGGACTTCACGCCGGTGCGGTGACCAACCCCCGGCCGGGGGTCCGGGAGTTGCCCCCGGAGGACACAGCATTGGGGCGCGGGACTTCACGCCCGTGCGGTGACCGCCGCTCGCGGTGACGTGACCGTGTGACAGAGCTGCCGGGTGGGGCCTCCTCGTGTGGGACGGGAGGCCCCACCCGGTTTTGTATTGTCCGGGTCGTCAGGCGGACAGGACGTCCAGCAGCCGGTCGACGTCCGCCGGGGTGTTGTAGAGGTGGAAGGCGGCCCGCAGATTCCCCGCCCGGTCGGACACCTCGATGCCCGCCCGGCTCAGTTCGCCCTGGCGGTGGCCGAGCCCCGGCACGGACACGATCGCGGAGCCGGGCGCGGCCACCGGCTCGTGGCCCAGCTTCGCGAGCCCGACGCGGAAGCGGTCCGCGAGAGCGAGATCGTGGGCGTGCACGACGTCCACGCCGATCTCCTCCAGCAGCTCCAGGGACGCCCGCAGCCCGGCGTAGGTGAAGAGGGAGGGGCTGATGTCGAAGCGCCGTGCGGAGTGGGCGAGTTCCTCGACCGGCCCGTAGCAGCTGTCCCAGGGAACCTCACCGGCGGCCCAGCCGGAGAGCAGCGGCGAGAGGCCGCCGAAGTCCTGCGGGGCGATGAAGAACGCGGCTCCGTGCGGTCCCAGGAGCCACTTGAATCCGACGGCGGCGAGGAAGTCGTCGGCGTCGCCGTCCATCGGCAGCCAGCCGGCCGACTGGGAGGCGTCCACGTAGGTGCGCGCCCCGTGCGCCCGGGCCGCCTCACGCACGGCAGGCAGGTCGGCGAGCCGACCGTCGGCCGACTGGACGGTGCTGACCGCGACGAGCGCCGTGCCGGGGCGGACGGACTCGGCGAGCCGCTCCAGGGGCACGGCGCGCACCTTGAGGTCGCCGCGCACGTGGAACGGGTTCACCAGGGACGCGAAGTCGCCCTCCACCGTGAGGACTTCGGCCCCGGCGGGCAGCGAGGCGGCGATCAGCCCCCCGTACTCGGCGACCGACGCTCCGGTGGCGACCCGCTCGGCCGGCACCCCGGCCAGCCGGGCGAAGGACGCGCGGGCGGCCTCCACCTCCTCGTACAGGGGACCCAGCGGCGTGCCCTCGGCACGCATCCGCACCGCCTGCTGCACGGCGGTGACGGTACGGGCGGGCAGCAGCCCGTTGCTCGCGGTGTTGAGGTAGGTGTGCTTCGGGGCGAACTCGGCACGGACGAGGTTCTCGAAGGTCTCCATGGAACCACTCTGCGTCCCACGGATCTCCCCGTCCATTGCCGTCTTCTGCGTGATACGGCCAAGCAGCGCTTATGTATGGGCCCTGGCCTGCGCGTTTCAGTGCTGGGGCACCGCACAGCCGTCCGGGCCGCACGCGTCCGCGTCACCGCTGTCCACGATCGTCAGCGGGGCACGGTCACCGTACGCCTGGCTCAGGGCCTGGGCGAAGACCTCGGCGGGCTGGGCGCCGGAGACGCCGTACTTGCGGTCGAGTACGAAGAACGGCACACCGCTCGCGCCGAGCTGCGCGGCCTCCCGCTCGTCGGCCCGGACCTCGGCGGCGTAGGCGTCCGGATCGGCGAGCACGGCGCGGGCGGCCTCCCCGTCGAGACCGGCCGCCACGGCGAGCTCCACCAGCCGTTCGTCGTCGCCGAAGACCGAGCGCTCCTCGGCGAAGTTGGCCCGGTACAGCTGGTCGAGGAGCTGCTCCTGGCGGCCCTGCTCCTTGGCGAGGTGGAGCAGCCGGTGCATGTCGAAGGTGCTGCCGTGGTCACGGCCGCGCGTACGGTAGTCCAGCCCCTCCGCGGCGGCCTGTGCGCCCAGGTTGTCCTCACCGGCCTCGGCCTGCGCCTCGCTCATCCCGTACTTCCTGGTGAGCATGGTGATCACGGGCTGGATGTCGTCCTTGGCGCGACCCGGGTCCAGCTCGAAGGAGCGGTGCACCACCTCGATGTCGTCGCGGTGCGGGAAGTCCCGCAGCGCCTTCTCGAAGCGGGCCTTGCCCACGTAGCACCACGGGCAGGCGATGTCGCTCCAGATCTCGACGCGCATGTCTTCGGCTCTCTCCAGCTCGTACGGGGACACGGAGGTGCTCCCTCCGCCGAGTGCATGAACGTTCAAGCAGCGGCGTTCATTCCCCGGGCACCGTCAGGCGCAGACACCGGTGGTGATCACCCTCGGCGGGCGGGTTCGCCGGATCCTGGACCCAGCCCTGACGGGCGTAGAAGGCCTGCGCGCGCAGATTGTCGACGTGCACCTCGAGGACGGCCGTCCGCCTTCCGTCGGCCTGCCACTCCTCGACGCAGGCGGTGTGCAGCGCGGTGCCGGCGCCGCGGCGCCAGTGGCCGGGGTCGACGTGGAACTGGAACAGCTTCACCGTGTCCGCGGGTGCGCCGTCGGGGGTGCGGAACGAGGCCAGGCCGATCATGCGGCCCGCCTCGACGAGGCACAGCACCCGGCCGTCGGGCCGCGTGAGGGCGCTCTGCCAGGCGGCGAGCCAGTCGGTGCCGTCCTGCGGCAGCCCGTCGGGGTAGTACGTCGCCCGGGCCCGGGCGTGCAGCGCGACGACGTCCGCCACCTCGGCGGGCAGGACGGTACGGATCACACGCCCCGGGAACACTCGTTCTTCGATCATGGAACGGATGACGTGCCGGGCCGGGGTGCGGTTCCCGGGCCTGGCACGTCCTCAACTGCCGTCGCGCAGATCGTCCGGCCAGTGGGGACGGAACTCGATGTGGTCGTACGTCACCACGCAGCCCTCCCCCATCGGGGACTGGGTCATGAAGCCGACCAGGGCGGCCCCGGTCTCCTTCTCGTCGCCCAGGGTGAACAGGCGGACGAAGGTCCAGCGCTCGCCGTCGCGGGAGGCGTGGAAGGCGAAGGCCCGGCCCGTGCGGCTGACCCGCAACCAGACGGAACTGCCGTCCACGGTGAAGGAGTTGGCGTCGTCCGAGTGACCCCGGGTGACGACCGTGCAGACCGTGGGGACGTCCGGGGAGTACTCCAGGCAGAGCTTGGCCCAGGCCCGCTCCCCGACGTGGACGTAGAGCACCCCGGCGTCGAAGGCCGCGCCGAACCCGACCGTGACCCGGGCGATCAGCTGGAAGTCCCCCTCGGGCGCCCCGAGCAGCCGCGGCGCGTCGGAGGCGGGGTCCAGCGCTTCCCCGGTGGGCGGCACGAACCGATCCTGCCGCCCTTCGGCCCACCCGGTGAGCACACCGTCCTCATGGGACCAATGGCCGTCGGGCCCATAGGTACGCAGGGCGAAAGGAAGTTCGGGAAGTTCGAGATCCATTCGACCAAGTGTTTCAGGTCCGCCCCTCAGGGGCGCGGGGAACTGCGCGATCAACCACAACGAACCCGCAGCCCGCAATCCACCCGCGCCCCTCCGGCGCTCACCGCTCCAGAACCCCGTTGAACCTACGCGGCAGCCCCAGCGGGTTCTCGTCCCGCAGCTCCACCGGCAGCAACGCCTCCGGTGCGTTCTGGTACACCACCGGCCGCAGCCACCGCTCGATCGCCGTCCCGCCCACCGACGTGGACGTCGACGTCGTCGCCGGGTACGGCCCCCCGTGGTGCTGGGCAGGCGCCACCGCGACACCGGTCGGCCAGCCGTTGACCAGCACACGCCCGGCCAGCGGCGTCAGCTCCTGCAACAGCTCCGCGCCACGGCCCTGGCCGGCGGCCTCCTCCTCGGACAGCTGCACCGTCGCCGTGAGGTTGCCCGGCAGGCGCGAGAGCACCGCCTTCACCTCGGCCTCGTCCTCGTAGCGGGCCACCACGGTGACCGGGCCGAAGCACTCCTCCAGCAGCAGGTCGTGCTCGCCCTCCGTCGCCAGCCTGCTCGCCGGCACCGTGAGGAAGCCCGCGCTGACGGTGTGGTCGCCGCCCGCGCCGGGCGTGACGGGCGAGTCGACGTCGGGCAGTTCGGCCCGCTCGGCGACGCCCGCGACGAAGTTGTCGCGCATGCGGTGGTCGAGCAGGACACCGGCGTCGGTGTCGCTGACGGCGTCGGTCAGCGACTTCAGCAGGGCGTCACCGGCGGCGCCGGCCGGGGCGAGGACGAGGCCCGGCTTCACGCAGAACTGCCCGACGCCCAGCGTCATCGAACCGGCGAGACCGGAGCCGATCGCCTCGGCCCGCTCGGCGGCGGCGGCCTCGGTGACGACGACCGGGTTCAGGGAGCCCAGCTCGCCGTGGAAGGGGATCGGCACGGGACGGGCCGCTGCCGCGTCGAACAGCGCGCGCCCGCCGCGCACGGACCCGGTGAAGCCGGCCGCCGCGACCAGCGGGTGCTTGATCAGCTCGACGCCCGCCTCGAAGCCGTGGACCAGGCCCACGACACCCTCGGGGATGTCGTGCCGGGCTGCGGCCCGGCGCAGCACCTTCGCGACGTACTCGGACAGGGCCGGGTGGTCGGGGTGGGCCTTGACGACGACCGGGCAGCCGGCCCCCAGCGCGCTCGCGGTGTCGCCGCCGGCGACCGAGAAGGCGAAGGGGAAGTTCGACGCCGAGTAGACGGCGACGACGCCCAGGGGGACCTTGTAGCGGCGCAGGTCGGGGATCGGCGGGGTCGCGGTGTCGTCGGGGTGGTTGATGACGACGTCGAGGAAGGCGCCCTCGTCGACGATGTCCGCGAAGGCCCGCAGCTGGTAGCAGGTGCGGGCGAGCTCGCCGGTCAGCCGGACCGGGCCGAGCGCGGTCTCGGCGTCGGCGGTCTCGACGAGACCGTCCTTGGCCGCCTCCAGCTCGTCGGCCGCGGTGCGCAGGAAGGCGGCGCGGACGGCGCGGTCGGCGAGCGCGCCGCGCGCTTCCTCGGCGGCACGGACGGCGGCGTCCACCTCCTGGGCTGTGGCCTCCACCGCAACCTGTTCACGCTGCTTCCCGGTTCGGGGGTCGACACTCCAGACTGGTGCTGCTGCCACCGCGGGTCCCTCCACGTGTATCTGGGTCATTCACCAGGGATGTTCGATATACTGAACGCTGTCTCTGATGATGAATATGCTGTCGGAGACTATTTCCCGTCGAACGAAGGGGTCAAGGGCGATGTCGGTAGCCGAGACAGGCGGCGGGGCACAGGTCAAGTCCGCGGTACGGACCGTTGAACTGCTGGAATACTTCGCCGGGCGGCCCGGTATGCACTCCCTCGCGGCGGTCCAGGAGGCCGTCGGTTACCCCAAGTCCAGCCTCTACATGCTGCTGCGCACGCTCGTCGAGCTGGGCTGGGTCGAGACGGACGCGACCGGCACGCGGTACGGCATCGGAGTGCGGGCGCTGCTGGTCGGCACGTCGTACATCGACGGCGACGAGGTGGTCGCGGCGGCCCGGCCGACCCTGGACCGGCTCTCCGACGACACGACGGAGACGATCCACCTGGCCCGTCTGGACGGCACGAACGTCGTCTATCTCGCCACCCGCCAGTCACAGCACTACCTGCGCCCCTTCACCCGGGTCGGCCGCCGGCTGCCCGCGCACTCCACGTCCCTCGGCAAGGCGCTGCTGAGCACGTACTCGGACGAGCAGGTCCGCAAGATGCTCCCCGAGACGCTGCCGGCGCTGACCGAGCACACGATCACCGACCGGGAGAAGCTCATCGAGGAGCTGCACCAGGTGCGGGAGCAGGGCTTCTCGGTGGACCGCGAGGAGAACACGCTGGGGCTGCGCTGCTTCGGGGTGGCGATTCCGTACCGCACCCCGGCGCGGGACGCGATCAGCTGCTCGGTGCCGGTGGCCCGGCTGACGCCGGCGCACGAACAGCTGGTGAAGGACGCCCTGTTCGACGCACGGGACCGGCTGACACTGGCGACCCGTAGGCTCTGAGCCATGAATGTCGAGCTGCGCGAGGTCCACGACAGCGATCTGCCGGGTCTTCTACCGGCAGATGAACGACCCCGAGGCGCTCCATATGGCGGCCTTCACCCCCAAGGACCCCTCCGACCGGGACACCTTCGACGCTCACTGGGCCCGGATCCGCTCCTCGGCCGACGTGGTCCGCACGGTGCTGGCCGACGGTGACGTGGTCGGCAGCGCGGCGGTGTACGGGGTGGCCGGCGAACGCGAGGTGACGTACTGGGTCGACCGCGCGTACTGGGGGAAGGGCATCGCCACGGCGGCCCTCCGGGCGCTCCTGACGGAGGTACCCGAGCGCCCCTTGTACGCCCGGGCGGCGACGGACAACGCGGGGTCCCTGCGCGTCCTGGAGAAGTGCGGGTTCCGTGCCGTCGCGTCGGCCCGAGGGTATGCCAACGCCCGGGGCGCGGAGATCGACGAGACGGTGCTGATCCTGGAGGGCTAGGGACACTCCCTGGGGGTGTCCTTCTTCCCCCGGTGCGTCCTTCTCCCCTCCCGGTGCGTCCTTCTCTCTCCAGACGGCGCGTCCTTCTCCCCCGTCCGGCGGAGGCGGATCGTCGCCGTGCAGGACGTGCCGTCGGCCTGCCGCGCGGGAGGGTGCTCGCATGACGCAGTCCCTGGCACCCACGGCCGTTCCCCGCCCCGCCGTTCGTCCCAGCCGCTCCCGGCGGGTCCTCCGCGGCGTCGCCGTCCTCTCCTGTGCGCCCTACCTCGGGCTCAAGACCGCCTGGGTCGCCGGGAGCCATGTGGGGATCCCCGACGGGAGCGGGCTGCTCGACGACCGGGTGGGCATGGCCGTCATCAACGGTCTCTCCGTGCTGCTGGACAGCGCGGTGATCGTGCTGGCGCTGGCGCTGACCCGGCCGTGGGGGCTGCGGGTGCCGGCCTGGCTGCTCGCGTTCCCCGTGTGGGTCGCCACCGGGCTGCTCGCGCCGATCATCGCCGGGTTCCCGGCACAGCTGGCCGTGAGGGCGTTCGCAGGCGGCAGCGCGGCGGGCACGGAACACGAGCCGTTCCTCCACGCGTGGGTGTTCACCGTCGTGTACACGGGGTTCATCCTCCAAGGGCTCGCCCTCGGCGCCCTGTTCGTGCTGTACGCGCGTGACCGCTGGGGCCACCTGTGGCGCGGCCGGGTGTGGGAGCTGCCCGTCGGCGCCCTCGGTCCGGCCCACCGGGCGCTGGCCGTCGCCGCGGCCGTGCTCGCCCTGCCGCCCCTCACCCTCCACGTCCTCTGGGCCTGTGGGGCCGGTGCCGGGCTCGGCGAGGGCCGGGCGGCGGACCGGGGCGGTGACTTCTACGTCCTGGAGGCCGTGTTCGTGGTGTTCCTCGTCGCGGCCGTCGCGGGCGGCGTCCTGCTGGCCTTCCGGCGCGGCCGGGTCCTGCCCGTGTCGGTGCCGCTCGGGCTGGCCTGGGTCGGTTCCGGTGCCGCCGCCTGCTGGGGCGGCTGGCTGTCGCTCGCGCCCCTAGGCGGTGCGGAGGACCTCGCGGATCGTGCGACACCGCTGATGAACCTCGCCTACGCTGGGCAGATGCTCGTCGGCCTGCTCGTCGCCGCCATCGGCGCCTACTACTTCGCGGAGCGCTCGGCCAGGGCCGTACGGCGGGCGGTGTGAGAGACGCCGTCCGGCTCCTGATCGGCCGGCGGGCACGGCTGCGCTGGGTCCATCTGATCCTCGGCGGCGCGCTCGCCATGCCGTACGTCCTCGTCGGCTCGGTGATCATCGGCCCGGCCACCGGCAGCACGGACGTCTTCGGGTCCTTTCCCCTCCAACTCGCCTCGTTCGGTGTGGGGTTGCCGATCGCCGCCGCCTCGTCCCTGTTCCCGATGGCCCGCCCTCTGGAGGCCGCCAACGCGCGCTGGCTGTGCGGTGTCGACGCGGACCGGATCGCCTCGGGACCGGCCCGGACCTGGGGCGAGAGGGGCCGTACGGCGGCCTGGTTCACACTGCACCTCGGAATCGGCGGGATCATCGCCGGGATGTCGCTGGCGCTGCCGCCGTTCGCCGCCGTGCTGATCGTCCTGCCGGCCTTCGTGTGGCTGGGCGACACCCGGCTCGGGTTTCCCGAAGTGTTCGACCACGTCTGGGCGCTGGCGCTCGCCCCGGTCGCGGGTGTCGCCTCGCTCGTCGCCCTGGCCGGCTGCGCGGCGGGGTGCGGCGCGCTGCTGGCCCGCTGGGCGCCGGTGCTGCTCGGCCCGACGCCCGAGGACCGGCTCGCCGCCGCCGAGGCACGCGCCGCGGACCTGGCCGTACGCAACCGGCTGGCGCGGGAGCTGCACGACTCCGTCGGCCACGCGCTGAGCGCGGTCGGTCTCCAGGCGAGCGCCGCGCGCCGGGTCCTCGACGCCGACCCGGAGTTCGTCCGCGAGGCCCTCGCGGCGATCGAGGAGACGACCCGGCGCACCGTCGGCGAACTCGACGCCGTCCTGGGCGTGCTGCGCGAGGGCGACGCCCCCGGCACCGCCCCGGCGCCCACCCTCGCCGGCGACCTCGACGCTCTGCTGCGCCGCACCCGGGCGGGCGGGCAGCGGGTGACGGCCAGGGTCGAGGCCGACCCGGAGGCGCTGCCCCCGCTGCTGTCCCGCGAGGCCTACCGGATCGTGCAGGAGGGACTCAGCAACGCCCTGAAGCATGCCGGGGGCCGGGTCACCGTGGACGTACGCATCGCGGTGGTGGACGGGCTGCTGGAGATCACCGTGGTGAATCCGCTGAGCGGTGCCGCCTCCTCCCGGCCCGGCGGCGGCCACGGACTGCGCGGCGTCGCGGACCGGGTCAGGCTGCTGGGCGGTACGGCGGCGGCCGGTCCGACGGCCGACCGGACCTGGCGGCTGCACGTCAACCTGCCGATGAAAGGACCCGCATGACCCGACCCGCCCCGATCCGTGTCGTCCTCGCCGACGACGAGCGCATGGTCCGCACCGCGCTGCGCGCCATCCTCTCCGCCGAGCCGGACCTGGAGGTGGTGGGCGAGGCGGCCACCGGTGCCGAGGCCGTGTCGGTGGTCCGGGAGCTGCGGCCGGACGTCGTCCTCATGGACGTCCGGATGCCCGAGACCGACGGCATCCGCGCCACCGAGCAGATCCTCGGCACACTGGACGAACCGCCCCGGATCGTCGTCGTGACCACGTTCGAGAACGACTCCTACGTCTACGACGCGCTGCGCGTCGGCGCCGCCGGGTTCCTGCTGAAGCGGTCGGACGCGGACGCGCTGGTGCAGGCGGTCCGGCTGGTGGCGCGCAGCGACAGCCTGCTGTTCCCGGCGGCCGTACGCACGCTCGCGACCGCGCACGCGCGAGCGCGCCCGGCGCCGCCCGCGTGGGTGGCGAAGCTCACGGGCCGGGAGCGGGAGGTGCTGCGGCACATGGCGGACGGGCTGACCAACGCGGAGATCGCCCGCCGGATGGAGGTCGGCCCCGCCACGGTGAAGTCGCACGTCGCGGCGGTCCTGGCCAAGACGGGCGCCCGGGACCGTACGCAGGCGGTCATCGCGGCGTACGAGGCGGGCTTTCTTAACGCCGGGTGAGAAGAATGGGCCGCCGGATGAGAAAACCGGACGGCGGGAACGATCCGACCGGTCTCGCTCGTCCTCATGTTCGGGATGAACAAGACGATCAGGCGCGCGTCGGTCTTCACGCTGCTGCTCGTGTTGGCTCTGCTGGGCAGGGCGACCTGGGTGCAGTTCTACGAGGGCCAGGCGCTCGCAGACGACAAGGACAACCGGCGGAACGCCATCGAGACGTACTCGGCGCCGCTCGGGAACATCATCGTGGGCGGACGGTCGGTCACCGGCTCCGCCGCGACGAAGACGAGCGACCTCAAGTACAAACGCACGTACAAGGACGGCGAGCTGTACGCGGCCGTGACGGGATTCGCCTCGCAGGCCTACGCCCCGACCCAGCTGGAGGGCATCTACACCGACCTGCTCAACGGCACGGACAACCGGCTGAAGTCGGTGATGGACACCGTCACCAATCAGCGGGCCGAACCGGGCAACGTGGTCACGACGATCGACCCGGACGTGCAGAAGGCGGCGTACGACGCGCTCGGCGACAAGAAGGGCGGTGCCGTCGCGGTCGACCCGAAGACCGGGAAGATCCTGGCGGTCGTGTCCACCCCGTCGTACGACCCCTCGCAGCTGACCGACGCCAACACGGCGGGGGCCGCCTGGAAGAAGCTCACCACCGACCCGGAGAAGCCGCTGACCAACCGCGCGCTGCGTCAGCCGCTGCCGCCGGGGTCGACGTTCAAGCTGGTCGTGGCGGCGGCCGCGCTGGAGAACGGGCTGTACTCGTCGGTGGACGAGAAGACCGACAGCCCGGATCCGTACCGGCTGCCGGGCACCAGCAAGGACCTGTCGAACGAGAACCCGAACGCGCCCTGCACGAACGCCACGATCCGTACGGCGCTGGAGTACTCGTGCAACAACGTCTTCGCGAAGATGGCCGTCAACCTGGGCCAGGACAAGGTGAAGGCGATGGCCGAGAAGTTCGGCTTCAACGACGACCGGCTGGATGTGCCGGTGCGTGCGTACACGAGCGTGTACCCCTCGGACATGTACCCGTCGCAGACGGCTCTGACGGGCATCGGCCAGTTCGATGTGACCGCCACTCCGTTGCAGATGGCCATGGTGTCGGCGGCCATAGCCAACGGCGGCAAGCTGGTTTCGCCGCATATGGTTTCGCAGATCACCAACAGCGGCGGTGATGTGTTGCAGGACTACGACGACAATGCGGACTCAAAGGAGATCGTCAGCTCCTCGACGGCCGAGCAGCTCCAGTCCGCGATGCAGACGGTCGTGGAACAGGGCACGGGCACGAACGCCAAGATCCCGGGTGCGACCGTGGGCGGCAAGACGGGCACGGCGCAGCACGGCGAGAACAACAGCCAGGTGCCGTACGCCTGGTTCACCTCGTACGGGAAGTCCGACTCCTCGGGCAAGGAGGTCGCCGTGGCGGTCATGGTCGAGCAGTCGAACGCGGCCCGCTCGGAGGTCAGCGGCAACGGCCTGGCGGCGCCGGTCGCCAGGGCGATGATGGAAGCGGCGCTGAAGGACTGAACCCCGGCCGCGCATAAGCCGTCTGTACAGGTGACGGGCCGCCCCCTTCCCCCCGGGGGCGGCCCGTCACCGTATGTCTCCGTACGACCGTTCGTCGTTACTCGGCGTTACTCGCGTTACTTGGCGCCGAGCAGCTGCTCGATCGGGTCGATCGCGAAGTAGACGAGGAACAGCGCCGAGGTCCCCCACAGCAGCCAGTGGACCTCCTTGGCCTTGCCGAGCACGGTCTTGATGACGACGTACGCGAGGAAGCCCGCGCCGATGCCGTTGGTGATCGAGTAGGTGAACGGCATCACGGCGATGGTCAGGAAGGCGGGGATGGCGATGTCGTACCGGTCCCAGTCGATGTGCTTGACCTGGGTCATCATCAGGAAGCCGACGGCGACCAGGGCGGGTGCGGCGGCCTGGAGCGGCACGATGGTGAGCAGCGGGGTCAGGAACAGCGCGAGGCCGAACAGGCCGCCGGTGACGAGGTTGGAGAAGCCGGTGCGCGAGCCCTCGCCGACTCCCGCCGCCGACTCGATGTAGGAGGTCGCCGAGGAGGCGGAGGCGGCGCCGCCCGCGACCGCCGCGGCCCCGTCGATCAGCAGCACCCGGCCGAGGTTCGGGACCTTGCCCTCCTCGTCGAGCAGGCCCGCCTCGGCGCTGATGCCGACGACGGTGCCCATGGTGTCGAAGAAGTCGGACAGGATCAGGGTGAAGACCAGCAGGACGACGGTGATGACGCCGACGCCGGGGGCGCTGAACGCCCCGAACAGGTCGAAGTCGCCGATGAGGCCGAAGTCGGGGGTGTCGACGAGCTTGTCGGGCCAGGAGGGTGTGGTCAGGCCCCAGGTCTTGATGTCGGCTATGGAGTTGATCACTATCGCCACCGCTGTCATGGAGACGATGCTGATCAGGATGGCGCCCTTGACCTTGCGCGCGAGCAGGCCGATCGTCAGCAGGATCCCCAGACAGAAGACGAGAATCGGCCATCCGGTGAGCGTGCCCGTGCCGCCCAGCTGAACGGGCACGGTGGTGTTCGCCGCGTCCGGGATGCGGCTGACGAATCCGGCGTCGACGAAGCCGATGAAGGCGATGAACAGACCGATGCCGACGCTGATCGCCTGCTTGAGCGGCTGGGGTATGGCGTGCATGACGGCCTCGCGCAGACCGGTCACCACCAGTACGCAGATCAGCAGGCCTTCGAGGACGATCAGGCCCATCGCGTCGTCCCAGCTCATCAGCGGGGCGATCTGGAAGGCGACCACGGCGTTGAGACCGAGTCCGGCGGCGAGCGCGAGCGGCAGGTTGCCGGCCACGCCCATGATGATCGTCATGACCGCGGCCACCAGGGCGGTGGCGGTGGTGAGCTGGACGGCGTCCAGCTGATGCCCGAACTTGTCCTTCGCGCTGCCCAGGATGATGGGATTCAGGACAAGGATGTAGGCCATCGTGAAGAACGTGGCGAAGCCGCCGCGGATCTCCCGGCCGAGGGTGGAGCCCCGCTCGGAGATCCTGAAGAACCGGTCGACGCTGTTCACCGGGGGTGGCGCGGTGGGCGGCCGGTCGGTCACCTGCTGCGGTTCGGACATGACGCGTGCTCCTTGGTGCCGGGGTGATCGGTGTGCGGATGCTGGCTGGATTGTCCTCGCGTTGAACCACGTTCAGGTTTTCTTCGTGTTACGGAATCAGAGTCCGGCCCGCCAACCGCTGTTCGAAGCTCCGTACGAACCATCCTGACGATCGCTGCTACGCTTCCCGATCTCGTCCGGGCCTCCCCCGGATGATCACATGTCATCTACATGACACACACAGGCGCCCCCGTCCGGGAGTGCCCGAAGCCGCTGCGAGGAGAGGTCGCCCGTGGGCACTGTCGTCGACGACGCCGCCTCCGTGGAGTTCCACGCCTTCTTCGAGCGCCACTACGCCGAACTGTCCCGCCTCGCCTACCTGTTGACGGGCGAGTCGGACACCGCCGACGACCTGGCGGCGGACGCGTTACTGGCGCTGTGGCACCGCTGGGACCGGGTGCGCGCGGCCGACCATCCGGCGGCGTACGCCCGCGGGGTGGTCGCCAACCTGGCCCGCACCCGTATCCGCAGCGCGGTGCGCGAGCGACGGCGCATCGCCCTGTTCTGGTCGCAGCGCGAGGAGAACACCGAGAACCCGGACGTCGCGGGCGTGGTCGACGTCCAGGAGGCCCTGCGCAGGCTGCCGTTCCGCAAGCGGGCCTGTGTGGTGCTGCGGCACGCCTTCGACCTCTCGGAGAAGGACACCGCGCTCGCCCTCGGCGTCTCGGTGGGTACGGTGAAGAGCCAGACCTCGAAGGGAGTGGCCGAACTCCAGCGGTTGCTGGGCACATCGGGGGTACCGCAGCGCATGCACGCGGCGCTCGCCGCGCCCCGTTGCTCGCCCGCCGTGGAGGGCGTGCGCACCGGTGAGAGCGGAGGGAGGGACCGATGACCATGCCGCGGAACGTGCGGGAGGAACTGCACACCCGGCTGCGCGAGGCGGCCGGGGCGCACGAGCCCGACCGGGAGCGCATCCTGGCCCGGGTCGAGCGCGGCATGGCCGGCCCGGCCGGTTCCGGCCACCGGTCCACGCGTCCGCCGGTGTTCGGCTGGCTCCGGGTGACGGGTGCGACGGCCGCGGTGGCCGGTGTGCTGGCGGTGGGCGGCTACGCGGTCGCCTCGGCCGTGAAGGAAGAGGCCGCCCCGCCGCAGCAGGAGGTGGCGACGTCACCGACACCGGCGCCCACGGCCACGCCGTCACCGCAGGCGACGAGCCGGGCTCCCGTGCCGCCGGCGGACCCGACGCCGAGCCGCGCACCGGAACACCGCGAGTCCAGCCGGCCGCCCTCGCGGCAGCCGAGCACCTCCGTCACCGCACCGCCGCCCGCCGGCACCGAGGACGGGCCGCTGTGGTCGGACGGCTCGGTCGACCCGCACAGCAACGACTTCTGGGCGCAGAGCAACATCACCCTCAAGACCCGCGAGGAACTGACCGCGCTGTCGGTGCGGTTGCGGGTCGCCCAGACCGGCGGGGTCTCCGACGCGGGCGCCTGGCGCTCCCTGCCCGAGCAGGACTTCACCCTCACGGTCGACGAGCAGGACGGCTTCCTCGTCTACACCTGGACCCTCAAGGAGGGCCGTACGGTCCCGGCGGGCGAGTGGGTGTTCGCGGGGCAGTTCGACCACGCCCGCGGCGGACGGGACGCGGGCGCGGACCGCTACACGGTGACGGCCGCCGCGGGCTCCGACCGGCTGTCCGTGGGGGGCGGCTTCGCCGCGGTGGACGACGCCGGGGACGGCTGACCGAACCGGCCGACGCCCGGCTGCTCACCGACGCGGGGTACGGCCACACGGCGCTGAGCGATCCCAGCAGTTGCGTCCGGGCTCACCAGCGTCGACGCGCCCTGACGCACTGGCGTGAAAAAACCTTGAGGGCGCGGCAACCCTTTCCTCACCGGTGGCGACCAGTACACGCAAGAACCCCCCATCTGAGGAATCGGTACATGACTGCACCAGCAGAACAGCGCGTCCGCCATCGCCGTCGGGTCACCAGGCGGCGGGCGGTGATCTCCGGGCTGTCGGCGTTCGGGATCGCGGGAGCGGCGATCGTCACCACGTCGATGCTCTCCACCGCCAGCGCCGCGCCCTCCTGGCCCTCCGACACGGGCAGCGAGCCCGTGTCGAAGACGATTCCGGTCTCCGGTGTCCGCGACGGCGGCATGAAGATGTTCTTCGGCACCGGCGAGCTCGGCAGGGACAACCAGGACGAGGACCAGCCGCCCCTCTTCGAGCTGGCCGACGGCGCGACCCTGAAGAACGTCATCATCGGCAGCCCGGCCGCGGACGGCGTGCACTGCAAGGGCAGTTGCACGATCCAGAACGTGTGGTGGCTGGACGTCGGCGAGGACGCGGCCAGCTTCAAGGGCAAGTCGTCGTCCGCGGTGTACAAGGTGATCGGCGGCGGCGCGAAGAAGGCCGACGACAAGGTGCTGCAGTTCAACGGCGCCGGCACGCTGAACGTCTCGGGCTTCCAGGTGGAGGACGCCGGCAAGCTGGTGCGCTCCTGCGGCAATTGCAAGACGCAGTACAAGCGTACGATCGTGCTCGACGACATCGACGTGACGGCGCCGATGAACGCGATCGTCGGTGTCAATCAGAACTACGGCGACACCGCCACGCTGTCGAAGATCCGTGTGCACGGCGACAGCAAGAAGAAGATCAAGACGTGTGTGCGCTTCGAGGGCAACAACACGGGCAAGGAGCCCAAGGAGCTGACCCCGCCCGGCCCGGACGGCAAGACCTGCAAGTTCAAGGCCTCGGACATCAGCTACCAGTGAGGCCGCACACCGCCTGAACTCCGGCCGGTCCCGAAACCCCCCTCGGGCCGGCCGGCCGCCGGATGTCCGGGCCCCCAGTCGGACTACCGGCACCACGACCTTCCGGAGCCCCTCTCCGGGCGGTCGAACGCACTGGCCGAGCCCCCCTCGGCCGGTTCGCGGGACGCCCCCGCCGGATCGCACCGGCGGGGGCGTCGCCGTTCATGTGACGGGCATCTCTGGCGGCCGGCGGCCTGATCCTCCACGGAGCCCGCGACAGCCGCCTGTCGGCCCCGGAACGCCGTCGGACAGGCCCTAGTTCATCGTCGAGCCGATGGTCGTGGAGCCGGTCGTCAGGAACGTCGTCGCGGGAAGCGACCCGTCCGCCTTGCGTGCCGCGTAGGCGGTCGTGGCGTCCGTCGACCGGAAGGGCGGGGTGGCGACGCCGCTGTCCCAGTTGTTGCCGGCGGAGACCGTCGAGGAACCCAGCTTCGCGGGGCCGCCCTTGTCGCCCACGGCGAGGTTCTTGCCGAGGCGGGCCTTGCCGGTGGCGAAGTAGAAGCCGCTCTCGGCATTGGCGTAGGTGGTGTTGCGGTTCAGGGCGATGGCGCCGGTGTTGGAGTTCTCGGTGAAGCCGTGCAGCGTGTTGTCCCAGGCCGCGTTGTTGTTGACGACGTGGGCGACCGACGCTCCCCCGCCGCCCAGTTTGAAGCCGTTGCCGTTGCCCTCGAAGGCCGGGTCGCTCCAGCGGTTCTCCCCGTTGCCGAAGGCCCAGGAGTGCTCGACGGTGACCGGGGAGGAGAACTGCCAGAGGTCGAGGCCGTCGTCGGAGTTGTTGTACAGCCGGGCGCCGGTGATCCTGTTGCCCGTCCCGGAGCCGAACTTGACGGCGATGCCGTCGGCGTTCTGGCCGTGGCCGGCCGGGTCGTAGTTGCCGTGGCTGTCCAGGTTCTGCACGAGGTTGCCGGTGGTGCCGTCGCCGCGCAGGGTGAAGCCGGAGTCGCCGTTGTCCGCGGTGACGAGGTTCCTGAAGACGCCGCCCACGGAGGAGGTGGCGACGAAGCCCTGGGCCGGGGAGTTGACGAAGGCGAGGTTCTCGACGGTCCAGTGGTCGCCGTAGATCCCGGCCAGCCAGGAGCCGTCGGGAAGCTTCGAGCCGTCGATGCGCACCGTCTCGCCGCCGTACGCGCGCAGCGTGATGGGTGCCGAACTCGTGCCGTCGGCCGTGGACTTGAGGGTCGCGGCCGGGTAGTAGGTGCCGCCGCGGACCTGGATGACGGTACCGGCGGTGGCGTTCCTCACGGCCGTTTCCAGCTGGGCCGTGGTGGAGACGGTGACCGTCGTGGAGGCGGCCTGCGCGCCGCCGGTCGACAGTCCGAGGTAGACGCCGCCCGCGCCCGCGGCACAGGCCACGGCGGCGGCGATGGAGAGCGTACGGGTCCTGCGGTGGCGTCCGGTGCTGGGCAGCACGGAGCGTTCCTTTCCTGGGGGATCGGGGACGGAAACGGATCGGAGGGGCCCGCTCCGGCCCGTTTCCGCCCACCAGTCGCCGCCGCACCGGGAAAGGGTTGCCGCTCCTCCGCCCGTGGTTCCGAAACTTTCGGAACCACGGGCCCCGTGCACACCCGTTGACGCCCTGTTCCCGTCCGGTGAAACTCCGAGGGCCGCCATCCAACAGAATCCCCCAGACTCCGACAGGAAGTGTCATGCGCCCCCGCACGTTCCTGCTTCCGTTCCTGGCCCTGACGGGGCTCCTCCTGACCCTTCTCACAGCGCCGCCCAGCACCGCAGACCCCGGAGCACCCCCCGTGAAGCATCCCGAGTACGCCGGCTATCTCTTCGCCTACTTCACGGGCGAGGGCACGGCCGACGGCGAGCAGATCCGCTACGCCCTCAGCCGGGGCAACGACGCCCTGCACTGGCGTGAGCTGAACGCCGGCAAGCCGGTCCTGACGTCGACCACCGGCGAGAAGGGCCTGCGCGACCCGTTCGTGATCCGCTCCCCCGAGGGCGACAAGTTCTACCTGATCGCCACCGACCTGCGGATGTACCAGAACTCCAGCGGCAGCTGGGACCAGGTCCAGCGGCACGGCAGCAAGTCGATCATGGTCTGGGAGTCCACGGACCTCGTCCACTGGACCGACCAGCGCCTGGTGAAGGTCTCCCCGGACAACGCGGGCAACACCTGGGCCCCGGAGGCCTACTGGGACGACGAGCTCGGCGAGTACGTCGTCTTCTGGGCGTCGAAGCTGTACGCCGACGACGACCCTGACCACAAGGGCGACACGTACAACAAGATGATGTACGCGACCACGAAGGACTTCCGGACCTTCAGCGAGCCCAAGGTGTGGAACGACCCGGGCTACTCGGTGATCGACTCCACGGTCGTGAAGTACAAGGACGAGTACTACCGCTACACCAAGGACGAGCGGGACCCCAGCTCCTCCAGCCCCTGCTCGAAGTTCATCACCGGCGAGAAGTCGGCCTCGCTGACCTCGACGAAGTACGACTTCGTGGCCGACTGCATCGGCAAGGGCGCGATGGACCGCGGCGAGGGCCCGACGGTGTTCAAGTCGAACACCGAGAAGAAGTGGTACCTGTTCATCGACGAGTACGGCGGTCGCGGCTACGTCCCGTTCGAGACCACCGACCTCGCCTCGGGCCAGTGGACGCCGTCCACGAACTACCAGCTCCCGGCGAGCCCCCGGCACGGCACGGTCCTCCCGGTGACTCAGCGGGAGTACGACCGGCTGCTGGCGGCCTACCCGAGCACCCCCACCTCCGTGGTGGACGCGACGGCCCCGCACCAGAAGGGCTACTCGATCGTCACGGAGAGCGCTTCGAAAGTCGTCCTGCCGATGGAGCCGGACGCCGATCTGCGCGGCCTGGCCCCGAAGCTGTGGGTCGCTGAGGGCGCGAAGCTCAGCCCGAAGTCCGGTACGCGCCGCGACTTCCGCACACCGCAGAAGTACACGGTGACAGCCGCCGACGGCACCAGGCGCACCTGGACGGTCGAGGCGGTCCGCACCCGCAGCCCCCTGCTGCCGGGCCTGAACGCCGACCCCGACGTGCACTACCTGAACGGCAGATACTGGATCTACCCGACGACGGACGGCTTCCAGGGCTGGAGCGGCACCAAGTTCAAGGCGTACTCGTCGAAGGACCTGGTGACCTGGAAGGACCACGGCGTCATCCTCGACCTCGGTCCTGACGTGAGCTGGGCCGACAAGTACGCCTGGGCGCCCGCGATCGCCGAGCGGGACGGCAAGTACTACTTCTACTTCTGCGCCGAGCAGCAGATCGGCGTGGCCGTGGCCGACTCCCCCGCCGGCCCCTTCAAGGACGCGCTCGGCAAGCCGCTCGTCGCCAAGGGCGGTTCGCTGAAGGGCCAGATGATCGACCCGGCGGTCTTCACGGACGACGACGGCCAGGCGTACCTGTACTGGGGCAACGGCCACGGCTACGTCGTGCCGCTGGGCGACGACATGGTGTCCTTCGACGCGTCGAAGGTGCAGGACATCACCCCGGACAACTTCCGCGAGGGCTCCTTCGTGATCAAGCGGAAGGGCACGTACTACTTCATGTGGTCGGAGGACGACACCCGCAGCGAGAACTACCACGTGGCGTACGCGACGGGCCCGTCCCCGCTCGGCCCGTGGACCAAGCGCGGGACGATCCTGGAGAAACGGCCCGAGTACGGCATTCTCGGCACCGGTCACCACTCGGTGGTGAACACCCCGGGCACCGACGACTGGTACATGGTCTATCACCGCTTCGCCCTGAACGGCCCCGGCAGGCCGGGCGGCGACGGCATGCACCGGGAGACCACCGTCGACCGCCTGGAGTTCGCGGCCGACGGCACCATCAAGCCGGTGGTGCCGACCCTGGAGGGCGTCAGGCCGGTACGGCGGTGAGCCTCACAGGACGTCGTCGAGCCAGCTGAAGACCTCGTCCTGCATCTCGCGCGCGAAGACGTGGCCGAGCTCCGGCCACGTCTTCGTGCGTATCCGCTCCTCGGCGTGGAGCGCACGCCACACGGCACGCAGCTTGTCGTACGCGACCTGGACCCCCTGGGCCGGGAACAGCGTGTCCAGCCCGCCGTTGAAGAACAGCGCCGGCCGGGGAGCGGCGATGCTCGCCACGTCGGGGATGTCGAGGTGCCGGGCGAGCCCGGGGTGGAGCATGTAGTAGGCGGACTGGCCGCGCAGGGTGTTGTTGCCGGGCACCGTCATCTCCTTGAGGCCGGTCATCCAGCACACGCTCGCGGTGGCCGCGACGTGGTCGCTGAGTGCGGCGGTCTGCCAGGCGCGGTAGGCGCCCATGGAGAAGCCGAGGGCCGCGATCCGCCGGGCGTCCACCCGGTCGAGTCCGGCCAGGAAGGCGGCGGCCCGCTGGTCCTCCCGGGCCATGAGCCCGGCGAGCGAGGAGCCGAGGTGGTAGAAGTTGGACGCCAGTGCCTGCTGCTGCTCGTAGGCGAGCGGGCCGCGGTCGCCCCAGCCGAGGGCGTCCAGGCACAGCACCACGTACCCCCGCCGGGCCAGTTCGTCGCCGACGAACCGCCCGCTGAAGTACGTGTCCGCCCACGCCTGGGCCGAGGCGAGCCGCGTGTCGTCGTACCAGGGCCGGACGAGTTTCTCCTTCCCGATGTCGAACCTGGCGCCGTGGTCGTGCAGGAGCAGCACGGCGGGGAAGGGCCCGTCGCCGTGCGGGGTGAGCAGGGCACCCCGGACGCGCTCGTAGCGGGTGAGGGAGACGGTCACCAACTCGCGGGTGCAGTCGTGCGCTCGGTCCCGACCGGTGTACTCCGGAGCGAACGGCACCCGGTCCTGCCGCTCGACCAAGAGGTGCTCCTCGACCGTGGCCCGGGCGGCACGCCGCCAGGCGCGGAAGTCGCGGATCGGGGAGCTGCCCCAGGCGAGCGGGAACGTCAGGGCGTCCTTCAGCGCGGGGTGGAAGTCGGGCAGCGGCCCGTCCACGACCGCCGCCTCCGCCCCGGTCACCGCTCCCCCGGACAGCAGCGCCGTACCCGCCCCGACCACGAACGACCGCCGTCCGAGCGGTTCATGGGCGTCCATACGGTCTCCCGGCTCCGGCGTGCCGCAGCACGTACCGCTCGACCGCCGAGGGCGATGCGAGGGCGTGGTGGTCGTAGACGTCGGCGGGGTCCCAGCCGACGTCGCTCCCGAGACCGAGTCCGCTCGCCACGGCGTTCAGGCGGGCGGGCCGGCCGTTGAACCAGGAGCCGATGTCGCGGAACCGCTCACCCCCGTAGTCCGCGACGGCGAGGGACTGGCTTCCAGCGGGATACCGGAAGACATTGCGCTCGGAGAAGATCGCCGACTCCACTCCGACGCCCAGGGCGTAGAGCGGCGCCCACCCCCGGTGGACGTTGTTGACGACGTGCACCTGTCCGAAGCGGACGCGCGGGGCGCGCTGCGCGATGCCGGTGAAGAGGTTGCGGGCGAAGGTCACCTTGAGATGCCCCCGGTCCCGGTCCCCGCGTCCGTCGCCCGAGCCGATGAGGATCGCCTTGTCGTGGTCCTCGAACCGGCTGTCGGAGACGGTGACGAAGTCCGAGCCGTCCTCGATGTCGAGCAGCCCGTCGTGCCGCTGCACGCGCTCGCCGTGGAAGCCGAGGGGCGCCTCGCGGTCCGGGAACCGGCCGTCGGTGAAGGTGCAGTGGTCGATCCAGATGTTCCGGCCGGTGATGATGGTGAGCGCGTCGAAGCGGGCGTTCCAGTTTCCGTGTGCGCCGTCGTCCGGGGACCAGCCGGTGAAGTGGTCGACGGGTGCTTCGAGGCGCAGGTTGCGGACGATGATGTCGCTGCCGGTGTTGACGGTCAGGAACCCCCCGAGCAGCCGGGCGTCGCGCCCGACACCGACGAGTGTGGTGTTGCTCGGCACGGTGAGCTGGATCTGCGCCTTCTCCTTGTCGGAGCCGGTCTGGCGCAGCTGCCGCTGCTGCTTGCAGTAGTCGAAGCGGGTGTCGGACCAGACGGCGCCGTCCTCGCCGAAGCAGGACATGTACTTGCGGAGGTCGTAGCCGGGCGCGTAGTCCTGCTCGCCGAGCAGGGACCCGTCGTCCGCCTCGTGGCCGTCGATGTCTCCGACGACCCGGATCACCTTGGGCGCGGTGGGTTCGCCGTCGTTGGCGAGGGCCTGCTTCAGCTCGGCCCGCGTGTCCACCGTCCAGGTCCTGCCGCCCGCCCCGCCGTCGGTGCCGGAGCCGGTCGAGGCCCAGCCGACGGGCCCGGGTTCGGCGGCGGAGGCCGCGGGTGCCGGCCACAGCAGGCACACGCCGAGGAGGAACGCCGCGGCCCTACGCACAGGGCTTCCAGTCACCGATGTGCGGGACGCTGACCACCTCGCGGTACGTCCCCGGGTGCACGGCGACGGTCCAGCCGGGACCGTCCACGGCGTCCACGGCGGCCTGGACGGAGTCGCCGGGCCGGACGTGCAGGATGCGGCGGTCGGCTGCGGCGAAGGCGGGCGCGGCTCCGACGGCGACCAGGCCGCCGGCGAATCCGGTGAGGAGAGTGCGCCGGTGCATTCAGCACGCCTCCTTCCACGGCTCCCAGTCGCCGAGGTACGCGCTGCGGGTCGCGGACCGGGCCTGCCGGGAGGTGAGCTGGGGCCGGTTCTCCGGGACGGTGATCCTCGCGCCCGGCCCGGTGTTGCGGTACTCGGCGAACCGCATCGACTGCCACGGGTAGGCGTCCGACATGTCGGTGTAGGGCGCCACCGCGTCGATGCCCGGGCCGAGCCAGGTGTCCCGGACGGTGAGCATGGGGCGGGCGGTGGTGTCGGAGCTGGGCACCCAGGGGCGGGCCAGCTTGTAGGCGCCGTCGGGGGCCTCGCTGCTGACGCGGCCGCCGGTCACCAGGTAGCCGAGCGGATTGGCACCGGCCGTGGACGGGGCGAAGACGAAGCCGTACGGGGAAGCCGAGAGGTCGGTCCGGTTCAGGGTCCGGAAGCGGCAGTGCTCGAAGACGGCGGTGGCCCGCCCGAAGACGAAGTCGACGTCGCCCTCGGCGTAGCAGTGGGCGAAGTACTGGCGGGCGAAGGTGCCGAGCGCCATGGAGTCGGCGTACAGGGTGTCCTGGTGGCCGAGGAACCGGCAGTGGTGGAAGGCGGACCGGTCGCCCTGGACCTTGAGGGCGACGGCCTGGGTGCCGGTGATCCCGGGGTGGTCGGCGCGCAGCCAGTCGTTGGCGAAGGTGATCCAGCGGGCGGTGAACCCGTCGGCCTGCACGGTGGTGGTGGCGGACCCGGTGGTGCCGTAGGTGCCGCCGCCGGGCTTGGGCGTCCCGGCCGCGTTGTCGTACACGATCACGACGTCACGGGGGTCCTCGCTCGCCCCGATCCACGTCATCTCGGTACGGCCGGGATCGACGGCGACGGTCTGCCGGTAGACGCCGGGGGCGATGACCAGGGTGTGTCCGCTGCCGCTCGCCGCGGCGACGGCGTCCCGGACGGTGGTGAAGTCACCGGCGCCGCCCGGGTGGACGTACAGCGTCCCGGGGGTGGGACGCGCGGCGGGCGATCCGAACCGGCCGAACGGTCTCGGCCCGGTGGCGGCCCGTGCGGGGCCGGAGGCGAGGCCGAGGCCGGTGCCCGCCGCGGCGCTCGCGACGAGGAACCCCCGGCGGGAGAGGGAGGAACGGTGAGGCTGCGCGAGCATGCGGCGGCTCCTTCGCGGTGGGCTGGTGCGGTCGGGGAGAAGCCGGGGCGGGCGCACCCCGGGGCAGGGGTGCGATGCGGGCCGCCCCGGCCGGCTCAGGGCAGGGTCAGCGCATGCGGCCGGCGCCCGCGCGGGCGTCGACGAGTCCCGGGACGGCCTTCGCCGGGTCGACGTGCGCCCGCAGGGTCGGCGTCCAGCCGGCGCCCGACTGGAGCGTCTCCTCCGGGATCTCCGCGTTGTGCACGGCGATCAGGTCGACGGCCTTGCCGTTGACGAGGTTGGCGTCCGCGGTGACCGGCGCCTCGTTCCACTTCTTGAGGATCTTCGCCGGGCTGATGCCCTGCGCCAGCGTGAACGCGTTGTGCTCGGCGACGAGCCGGGACTCCTTGCCGACGCCGTAGACGTAGCCCCACTTCTGGGCCTTGGTGACCACGAAGTGGTTGTTGTAGGAGTCGACCTGGCCGAACCGCACCCGGGGCGCCCGCTCCACGATGCCCTCGAAGCGGTTGTGGTGCAGGGTGACCTTCAGCTTGCCCGTGTCGTCGGCGGTGGCACTGTCGCTGTTGCCGATCAGCATGGTCTTGTCGTGGTCGTCGAACGAGTTCCAGGACACGGTCACGTAGTCGGAGCCGCGCACGACGTCGAGCAGCCCGTCGTGCTGCTGAAAGGTCTTGCCGAAGTAGGACGGCAACGCGCTGTCGGGGTGACGGCCGTCGGTCAGCGTGTTGTGGTCCACCCACACATGGGTGGAGCCGTAGACCACGACACCGTCGTACTCGCTGTTCCAGGCACCGGTCTTGTTGTCGTCGGTCGGGTCCCACTGCGGGAAGCAGTCGATCGGGGCCTCGACGGTGAGGTTGCGGACGATGACGTTGTCGACGCCCTTGATCTGGAGGCTGCCGCCGAGGATCCCCGAGCCCTTCCCCACCCCGATGATGGTGGTGTTGGCGGGCACGGCGGCCTTGATCGTCTTGTCCTGCTGGGCGGCGGACGCGGCCCGCAGCTCCTCCTGCTCACCGCTGACCGGCTTGTCGTGCCCCCAGACCGCGGGGTCGTAGGCGGCGAGGTACTTCTGGAAGTCGTACCCCTCGGCCTCGAACGCCTCGCATCCCTGGGAGACCGCGTCGATCATCCCCTTCACCTTGATGATCTTCGGCGCGGACCCGCCGTCCTTCAGAGCGGTCTTGAACTGCTCCCAGGAGGTGACGGTGTAGACGTGCGCGGCGTCGGCGGCGGCACCGCCGGTGGTGCCGGTGCCGTACGCGCCCCATCCGTCGTCGGCGCCTAGGGTCTGGCGCGCCACGTCCCGGGGCTGGGCCTGCGCGCCGGTGCCGCTCAGGGACAGCACGAGCGCGGCACATCCGGCCACGACAGCGACTCTCCTCTGGATGGCATGATCATGACACTTGCGAACGTTCATGGTGCGGCTCTCTTCCTTCATCGTCGGGGGTGTGACGCGGCGGCTTCCGGCCAGGTGATCCAGGACTCCGGAATCTCCGCCTCCAGCCGGCGCACCTCGCGCGGCCCGAGCACCCGGGCCCGGAGCAGTTCCCGGGCCACCAGCCGGGCCACGGCGATCGCGCCCGGCGGATTGAAGTGCGTGTTGTCCTGCTCGGTCGCGGTCCAGTTGAAGTACTTCTTCGTCTCCTCGACCCCGAGCCGCTGCCACAGGGCGAGCGACAGGGCCTGGATGTCGAGCAGCGCGACTCCCTCCTCGGCGGCCAGCGCCCGCATGGCGGCCGGATACTCACCGTGCGTCGGCACGGCCGTCCCGGTGGCGTCGAACCGGCGCCGCTCGACGGAGGTCGCCAGCACCGGCCGGGCCCCACGCGCCCGGGCCCCGTCGAGGTACATCCGCAGATACCGCTGGTACGTCGACCAGGGCTCGGTGTACCGGGTGGGGTCCTCCGCCTTCTCGTCGTTGTGCCCGAACTGCACGAGCAGGAAGTCGCCGGGCTTGATCGCCGAGAGAATCACATCGAGGCGGCCTTCATCGACGAAGCTCTTGGAACTCCGCCCGTTCACCGCATGATTGGCGACCGCCAGGCCGTCACGAAGAAAAAAGGGAAGAGCCATGCCCCACCCGGTCTCGGGCGCGGCGTCAGCGTATTTCTGGGCGGCGGTGGAATCACCGGCGATATAGAGGGTGCGACTTCGGCGGCTGGCGGCTTGTGCGGCACCGCCGGCGGTGAACGCGAGGGGCACGGCAGCGACAGCGGCGACTGCGGCCTGTCTTCGGCTGAGAGACACGCGTGTTCCTTTCTGACATGCGGATGGTGGTTCCCTCAGGGGCGCGGGGCAGTATTGATATGCGGCTCCGCCGCGTGGGCGCGACAAGCCACGGGACGGCCCGCACCCTGCAATCCACAGGCCGCCCCACGGCGAAATCCAGCAACCAGAACTAACCGTTCTGCTGATCCCACTCCGCCTGCGCGCTGTTCAGCTGCTCGGCCAACGTGTCCAGAAACGCCTTCGCACTCATCTTCCCGAGCAGCACCTTCTGGAAGTTCGGCTCGTTGTCGGCCTTGGAAATCGTGTTCCAGTCGGGCAGGTAGTACGGCAGCTGCACGATCGTGGTGGACCCGTCCGACAACGCGTCAGCGGCCAGCTTCGTGGGCTCCGCCTTCGAGATCCACGCGTCCCCCGCCGCGTCCGTGTTCGCCGGCACCTGCCCCGCCGTCTCGTTGAACTTCGAGTTCTCCGCCTTGGACGTGGCGAACTCGATGAACTTCCACGCGGCGTCCTTGTTCTTGCCGCTCTTGAACAGCCCCAGCCCGTCCACCGGGTTGGAGACCTGGACCCGCTTGCCCCCGGGCCCGGTCGGCTGCGGAATACCCCGGAACTTGTCGACCCCGAGCGCCTTCACATGATCCTGGTACGAGCCGAGATTGTGGTTCAGCATCCCGATCGTGCCGGAGTCCCACTGCGCGACCATCTTGGTGAAGTCGTTGTTGAGGTCGGCCGCGGGCGTGACCTTCTTGTACAGCTTCGCGTACTTCTCCAGGGCCGCCACGTTCTTCGGGTCGTTCACCGTGGTCTTCTCACCACTGGAGTTCCAGAACGAGGTGATCCCGGACTGCCCGTACATGGCGTCCAGCGCCTGGGCGATGGACCCCGTGCCACCGCGAATGGTGTACCCGAACTCGTTCTTGCCCTGGTTCGTGAGCTTCTCCGCGGCCTCGTAGAACCGCTCCCACGTCGTCGGCTCCTCGAGGCCCGCCTTCTTGAACAGGTCGGTGCGGTAGTACAGCACACCGTTGTTCGCGGAGGTCGGGATCGAGTAGAGCTTGTCGTCGCCCCCGCCGGCCGCCTTCAGCGACTCGACCATGTCCTTGTTGAGCTTGCCGTCGAGCGAGGAACCCGCGAGCCGCTCGTCCAGCGGTTCCAGCGCGCCCTGCGCGGCGAACCCGGCGAGCATGGCCGCGCCCACACCCCCGACGTCCGGCAGGCCGCCGCCCTGGAGGGCGGTGTCGACCTTGGACTGGTACTCGGTGGCTGCGATCCCGACGTACTCGACCTTGATGTCCGGGTTGGCCTTCTCGAAGTCGGCGATGATCTCCTTCCAGATGTCGGTGCGGACACCGCCGTTGTTGTCCCAGAAGACGATCTTGCCCTTGCCGCTGCCCTCGGCGCCCTTGTCACCGCCGGCGCCGCTGCCGTCGTCACCGCAGGCGGTGGCGGTCAGGGCGAGCGCGGCCCCCAGGGCGACGGCCGTGGCGGCGCGCCTGCTTCTGCGAATGCTGATCTTCATTGGTCGGCTCTCTTCTTCTGGATCCAACTGGCTGTGACGGTGGGGGGAGTCAGTGGTGGCGGGCGTACGGAGCCCAGTCGTCCGTGCCCTTGAGGTAATGCGCGACGGTGTGGGTCCGCGCGTCGGCGTCGCTCATCTGGGGCCGGTCCGCGGTCACGCCCGCCCCGGGACCGTGGTTGCGGTACTCGGCGAACCGCGCGTCCTTCCACGAGAACCCGCTCATGTCGGTCCACGGCGCGGTCTTGATCGCGGCAGGCAGCTCGGTGTCCCGGATCAACACCTGGGCGACGGCCTCGGGTTCACCCCCGGGGTGCCAGGGCCTCCCCAGGTGGAAGGAGCCCGCCGGCGCGTCGCTCACGATCTTCGACCTGGTGATGAGGAACCCGTGCGGGTTCCCGGTCCACGTCGAGGCGGCGGTGATGTAGCCGTTGTTGGTGTCCGAGCCCCGGCTCAGCGCCCGGATGACCGACCGCTCGATGACCGTGGTGGCCCGGCCGTAGACGAAGTCGACGTCGCCCTCGATGTAGGAGTCCCGGAGGTAGACCCGGCTGACGGTGGTCAGCTTGGGGCTGTCGGTCATCAGGGTGTCCTGGTTGCCCAGGAACGCGGTGTCCTCGAAGACGATCCGGTCGCCCGTCGTCTTCATCGCCAGCGCCTGCTCGCCCTTCAGCTCGTGCGCGGCCTCGTCGAAGTCGTTCTGGAAGGTGAGGTTGCGTGCCGTCACGTCGTTCGCGGCGATGCGTACGGTGGCGCTGCCGGTCGAACCCCCGTACTCGGCGGGCGTGTCGAAGACGACGACGGTGTCGGAGCGGTCGCGTCCGGTGCCCCGCAGCACGAGGTTCGGCTTGCTCGCGGGGATGTACACCTTCTCGCGGTACGTGCCCGGGGCGACGGCGATCTCCACCGGGGTGTCGTTGCCGTCGGGCACCGCGTCCACGGCGGACTGCACGGTCGGGTAGGCGCCCGGGACGTGCAGCACGACCGGTCCGCCGACGCGCTTCTGCGGCCCCGAGAACCGCTTCACCAGCGCGGGCACGGCGGCCGCCGGGTCAAGCCGGTAGTCGTAGAACTCACGCGGGTCGAACGCGGCGCCCCACGCATCGTGCCGGCCGGTGGTGTTCCTCAGGACGGAGCCGCGCTGCACCAGCTCGGCGCTGGCGTCGGCCTGGTAGGGGTGCTGAACTCCGTCGTAGTAGCTGTTCTCGATGACCATCTTGGTCCGGCCGCGCGACCAGTTGCCGTACGTCCACACGGGGTCGCCGTCGGACAGCTGCGAGGACAGGTAGTTGTTGTAGAGGTGCGCGTAGGCGCAGTTGTCGGCGGACGGGTTGCGCTGCTTGGTGCCGCGGAACCAGTTGTGGTCGACGGTGATCTGCGTCCTGACGTTGGGCGTCCAGCCGATGCCGAAGGTCTTGTTGTTGCTCGTGAACTGGTTGTTGGAGACGGTGACGTACTCGCTGTCCTTGCGGATGTCGAGCTGGCCGTCGCAGATGCGCGAGAACCGGATGTGGTCGATCCACACGTGGTGCGCGGTGTCCAGCCGGATCCCGTCGAAGTCGGTGTCCTTGCAGTCCCAGTTGCCCTCGATGGCCGTGTCGCGGATGGTGAGGTTGCGGATGACGACGTTGTGCGTGCCGGGGTCGAGGGTGAAGCCGCCGTGCACGATCTCGGCGGAGTCGCTCACGCCGACGATGGTCTTGTCGGAGGCGACGGGTATCTCCGTGCCGAACGGGTCCATCTCCACGGAGCCCTTGACGCGGATGACGTAGGGCTCTTCGGCCGCCGCGTACCTCGCCAGCGCGGCCTGGTCGGTGACGGTGACGATCTTGCCGCCCGCCCCGCCGGTGGTGCCGCCGGCGAGGGAGGCGAAGCCGTGCGGGCGGTCGGTCCAGCGGTCCGCGGCGGGCGCGGCCTGCGCGGGCGGGGCCGCCTGGGCCTCCCCGATCGCCCCGAGACCCAGCGCGGCGACGAGACCGAGCACGGCGGCCACGACCTTGCCGTGCCCCGGTCTTGACAAGCGCTTGCTACGGAGGTGCGTCATTGCGGCTCCCAACAGGCTTACGACTGGAGTGCGTTACGAGGCGCTGATCCGGAACCGGGTGAAGGTCGCCGCGCCGGCGTGCCCCTGCCCGGCGGGTGCGAGGGCGACGAGACCGAGCAGGGCGCCGACCCAGCGCCACGGGGTGGCGGTGAAGACGGGGCCCGACGGCCGGAAGCCGTCGCCGGTGTCGGCCGAGAAGCGGCAGCGTGCGCCCGCGCCGATCTCGATCCGCAGCCGGGCCCGGCCCTCGGTCGCGAGCCGGGGGTGTGCGGCGTCGCGTTCGGCGTCCGCGACCCCCTCGGCGAACCGGTGCACGAGGTGCGCGGTCCCGTCCTGCCCCCGCTGGAGCCCGATCCAGCCGAACGCGTCCCCGAGGACCGCGAGCCCGGCCCGGGCCCCGGGCTCGTCGCTGTCGAGCCGCAGCTCCACCTCGACCGTGCAGGGCTTGCCGGGCAGCCGCTGGGTGAGCACGTTCGGGAGCCTCCGCAGGTCGTGCGCGTCGGCCGAGCGCACGCAGGTCAGCCGCAGTCCGTCCCCGGAGTGCTGGGTGGCCCAGCCGTCACCCGGGTTGGCCGTCCACTGCCACTGGCGTCCGTAGCGCCCGCCGGGGAAGTCGTCGTCGGTGGCGGGCGCCGCCGCCGGCTGCGGCGGCAGGTCCGGCCGCGTGTGTACGGCGACGGGGGCGCCGTCGTCCCCGAGGACCGGCCAGCCGTCCGGGCCCCAGCGCATCGGCTGGAGGTGCACGACCCGGCCGTAGGCGCCGCGCTGCTGGAAGTGCAGGAACCAGTCCTCGCCGGTCGGGGTGCGCACCCAGCCGCCCTGGTGGGGGCCGTTGACGTCGGTGTCCTTCTGCTCCAGGACGATCCGCTCCTCGTACGGCCCGAAGAAGCCGCGGGAGCGGAAGGCGCCCTGCCAGCCGGTCTCCACACCTCCGGCGGGGGCGAGGATCCAGAACCAGCCGTCGTGCCGGTAGAGCTTGGGCCCTTCGAGGGTGAACCAGCCGGGGATGCGGTCGCCGTCGACGATCACCTTGCCGTCGTCGAGGAGTTCGGTGCCGTCGGGGTGCATGCGGTGGCCGGTGAGGCGGTTCTTGACGCCCGAGCGGGACTTGGCCCAGGCGTGGACCAGAAAGGCCTCGCCGGTCTCCTCGTCCCACAGCGGGCAGGGGTCGATCAGGCCCTTGCCCGCCTTCAGCAGGTGCGGGCGGGTCCACGGGCCCCTGATCTGCGGGGCGTTGACCTGGAAGACGCCCTGGTCGGGGTCGCCCCAGAAGATCCAGAAACGCTCGTCGTGATAGCGGAGGGACGGGGCCCAGACGCCGCAGTCGTGGCGGGGCCTCGCGAACTCCTCGGCCGGTTCCAGCCGTTCGAGGGCGTGACCGACCAGGGTCCAGTTGACCAGGTCCCGCGAGTGGAGCAACGGCAGGCCGGGGGTACGGCCGAAGCTGGAGGCGGTCAGGTAGAAGTCGTCGCCGACCCGGACGACGTCCGGGTCGGACCAGTCCGCGTCGAGGATCGGGTTGCGGTAGGTCTCCTCGGTCACGGGCTCACCGCCTTGCGGACGAGGGCGGCCGCGGCGTCCCGGTCGAGACGGCCGTCGGCGACGACGGTGACGACCCGGCGCACGACGGTCTCGCCGGGCGGGACCGGCAGCCGCTCGTCGTGTGCCAGTGAGGAGCCGACCCCCGGGTACTCCTCGGTGCGCACGAACCACGGGTCGCGGCGGGTCTGTTCGGTGGCACCGGCGAAGACCAGCGTCCAGGTGCCGCCCTGGAGGGCGAGCCAGTCGGCGGGGCGGCCGTGGATCCGCGCCTCGCCCTCCTCGGCGGCCGTGAAGACCTCCGGCGGGGCGGACTCCTTGCGGGCCCGCCAGAAGAAGCCGCCGTAGGCCGCGCCCGGGCGCCCGTTGGTCGCGGGGCTGCCGATCGACAGCGGAATCGTGGTGACGTTGGTGAGGGAGAAGGTGAGGTCCAGCGCCCAGGCCTGGTCGGTGAGTTCGGTGGCCGCGACCGTGCGGCGCTCGCGCAGCAGCTCACCGCCCGCGCCCACCCAGCGCAGCTCCTCCACGAAGCCGTCCGGGTCACGCAGCTGGAACGCGACGTGCCGCTGGGAGCCGTGGTTGTCGAGCTCGGTCGGGCCCCGGTCGCGGACGTAGGTGCGCCCGCCCCAGAAGTTGTGCCCCTCGACGTCGGGAACGGCGACACCGACGCCGAGGTGGTGTGCGTGGTCGGCGGGGCTCAGCTCGGTGACCGCCGTACCGGTCAGGGTGGTGACGGGGTGCAGGTACGGCCGCGGGGAGAGCCGGGCCGGCAGTTGGGGCCGGGTGACGTACCGGCCGACCGGCCGGCCCGCGACGCGCAGGACCGCGGTGTCGTTGCTGGTCATCGGGTGCTCACCTCGTCGGGCAGATGCTCCGCCGCCAGGGCCCAGGGGGCGCCGAGCTCGGAGTAGAGGGAGAGGGTGTCGGCGGCGGCCGCGACGAGTCCGTCGATGCCGGGCACGACCCGGCGGTTCTCGTCGGGGATCCGGTGCCAGGCGGCGTCCGGCAGCGGCGCCGGGTCGGGTGCGGTGCGGATGGCCTCCACGACCTTCATGAAGGCGCCGGTCTCGTCCGGCGGGACCAGCAGGTCCGCGCCGGTGGTGAGGTGCGCGACGAGGTTCTCCAGCAGGTCGGTGCGGCCGTGGTCGGACTCCTGAGGGCCGTGGCCCGCGCGCTGGAGCAGTACGCGGTCCTGCTTGTACCAGAAGGTGATCCGGCCGGTGCTGCCGTGCACCAGGACGTACGGCTCGTCCGCCTCCTCGGCGCACAGGGTCGCGGCGACGGTGACCGGGTGGCCCTGCGCGGTGGTGATCCGGACGCAGGAGGTGTCGTCGGACTCGATGGCGTTGGCGCGCAGCAGTTCGGTCTCGATGCCGGTGACGTCCTCGGCGCGGGTGGAGCCGCCCAGGGCGAGGGCGGTGGCGACGGCGTGGGCGAGCGGGTTGGTCAGCGCCCCGTCGATCACGTCGACGCCGTTCAGCCGTCGTTTGCCCGCCCAGGGCGCCCGCCGGAAGTAGTCCTCGTCCCGTACCCAGGCACCGGCCCCGCCGAGCCCGACCAGCCGTCCGATCGCGCCCTGGCCGATGAGCTCGCGGATGGCCGGCAGGGCGTGCGACCCGAGCGACTGGAAGCCGATCTGGCAGACGACACCGGCGGCGGCGACCCCGTCGGCCATCCGGCGGAACTCCGCGTACGAGGGGGCGGGCGGCTTCTCCAGGAGGAGGTGCACGCCCCGCTCGGCCGCGGTGAGCGCGAGGTCGGTGTGGGTGGGGATCGGGGTGCAGATCACGGCGATCCGGGCGCCCGTGGAGTCCAGCAGCGCGCCGAAGTCGGCGGACTGCTCGGGGGTGCCCAGGTCGCCGAGTTCCTCCTCGGTCAGCGGCGTCAGTTCGCAGACGCCGGCCAGCCGCACGATGCCCTTCTTCTGCAGGCGGCGGATGTTCTCGACGTGCCAGCGGCCGTGACCGCGGGCACCGGCGAGGACGACGGGCAGGGGGGTGCTCAGGGGTGCGCTCATGGCGTCGATGATGCGACCGGTCACCGGATCCTCCCCGCTCCCGCGCCGCGGGCCACCGCCCGGTCGGCCGCCGCGGCGCTGTCGATCCGTCCGTGCAGGGCCGGGGTCCAGCCGACGTCGGAGGTCAGATCGCGCTCGCTGCCGGAGTTGTAGGCGTTGTAGACGGCGAGCAGGTCGACCGGGAAGCCGTTGAAGAGCGTGCCGCTCTGGTGCAGGGCGCTGCCGTTCCAGCTCTTGACCAGGTCGGCGACCTCCACATGGCCGGGGGCGTGGAAGGCGTTGTTCTCGGCGTGGATCTTCGACTCGGTGGAGACGCCGAGGGAGTAGCGGTAGTCGTCGCCGGTGATCTCGTAGCGGTTGTTGTAGACGTGCACCTGGCCGAAGCGGACCCGCGGGGCGCGCTGGACGACCGACTCGAACGCGTTGTGGTGCAGGGTGACCCGGAGCTTGCCCCGGTCGCCGGTGGCGGTGTCTCCGTTGCCGATGAGCATCGCCTTGTCGTGTCCGGTGAACCGGCTCCAGGAGACGGTCACCAGGTCGGAGCCGCCCGTGATGTCGAGCAGGCCGTCGTGGCGCAGATAGTTGCGGGCGAAGTAGGTGGGTTCCTTCGCGTCGGGGTGGCCCTTGTCGCTGAGGGTCACGTGGTCCACCCACACATGGCCGGCGCCGGTCAGCCAGATGTTGTCGTACGCCGTCTTCCAGTCGCCGAGGCCGCCGGTGTTGGGCTGCCAGACGGGGAAGCAGTCGTAGGCGTCGCGCACGTCGAGGTTGCGGACGATGACGTTGTCCGCGTTCTTGATCTGGAGGCTCGCGCCCTTGAGGACGGCCGAGTCGCCGAGGCCGACGAGGGTGGTGTTCGAGCCGACGGGCAGCACGATCCGCTCGGCCTGTCGCGCGGCGGATGCCTGGCGGGCCTCCTCCTGGGGGCCGCTCGGCTTGGCGGCGCCCCAGGTGCGGGGGTCGTAGGCGGCGAGGTACTTCTTCAGGTCGTAGCCGTCGGTGGCGTAGTCGGAGCAGTCCAGGCGGTCGCCGTCGTCGTCGGTGTTGGCGCCGATGGTCCCGGCGACCTTGATGATCTTCGGGGTGTCGCTGCCGCCGTCGAGGGCGCGGACCAGTCCGGCGCGGTCGGTGACGGTGAAGACGTGGGCGGCGTCGGCGGCGGCACCTCCGGTGGTGCCCGAGCCGTACGCGGCCCAGCCGTCGTTCGCCGGGAGGGTGTCGCGGCCGAAGTCCCTGGTCCCGTCGGCCTGGGCGGGGACGCTCAGGACCCCGAGCAGCAGGCCCGCCAGTGCCACCTGAAGTGATCTCATCCCTTCACCGCCCCCGCGCTGAACCCGGTGATCAGCCACTTCTGGATGAAGGCGAACACGATCACGACCGGCACGGCCGCGATGATGCCGCCCGCGGCGAGCGCGCCCAGGTCGACGCTGTCGGCGCTCATCAGGGAGTTGAGGCCGACGGGGATCGTCTGCTTGTCCTGGTTGTTCAGGAACATCAGGGCGAACAGGAAGTGGTTCCAGGAGTGGACGAAGGCGAACGAGCCGACGGCGATCAGGCCGGGCCGCAGCAGTGGCAGCACCACGATCCGGAAGGCCGTCATGCGGTTGCAGCCGTCGACCCAGGCCGCCTCCTCCAGCGAGTACGGCACGTTCTTGATGAAGTTGCTGATCAGGATCATCGACAGCGGCAGCTGGAAGACCGTCTCGGCGAGGATGACACTGCCGAGCGAGTTGATCATCTTCAGTTCGGCGAAGATCTCGAACAGCGGCACCAGCAGCAGCGCGCCCGGCACGAACTGGGAGCACAGCAGGGCCAGCATGAACCAGCGCTTGATCTTGAAGTCGAACCGGGCGAGGGCGTAGCCGCCGGCCAGCGCGACGAGCGTCGTCATGAGCAGGGTGGCGACGCCGACGAGGACGCTGTTGGCGAAGTAGGTGCCGAAGCTGCGCTCCGTCCACACCTTCTCGAAGTGCTCGAAGGTGATCGGCCAGGGCACGAGCGAGGTCGAGCCGGCCGGGCGCAGCGAGAAGAGCAGGATCCAGTAGAAGGGGATGAGGGTGAAGAGCAGGTAGATGCCGAGGGGCAGGTAGATCTGCCAGCGGGGGGCCTCGTCCCAGGCACGGTTCTTCTTGGTGGGCCGGGGCGGTTCGGGGGTGGCGCGCACGGGAGCGGGCGCGGTCTTGGTGGCTTCCTTGACGCTCACTTGCTCTCGCCTCCGAACTTGCTCAGCCGCAGGTAGACCATCGAGCAGAAGAGCAGGATCACGAACGCCACGGTGGTCAGGGCCGACGCGTAGCCGAAGTTGTGGGCGTCGACAGAGGTGTTGGCGATGTACAGCGGCAGGGTGGTCGTCTCGCCCGCGGGGCCGCCGCCGGTCAGGGTGTAGAGCAGGTCGACGTTGTTGAACTCCCACACGGCCCGCAGCAGTGTCGACAGGATGATGGCGTCCTTCAGGTGGGGCAGCGTGATGTGCCAGAACTGCTTGAGGCGGCTGGCCCCGTCGACCTCGGCGGCCTCGTACAGGTCCTTGGAGACGGACTGGAGGTCAGCGAGGATGAGGATCGCGAAGAACGGCACCCCGCGCCAGAGGTCGGCCACGACCGCCGCCGGGAACACCGTGGAGGTGTCCGACAGCCAGCTCGTGCCGTAGGAGCCGATGCCCATGTCCGCGAGGTAACGGGTGATGCCCGTCTGGGAGTTGTAGAGCAGCACCCAGATCGCGGAGGTCAGCACGCCGGAGACGGCCCAGGGGGAGAAGACCAGGGCGCGGCCGAGGCCCCGGCCCACGAAGGTCTGGTTGACGATGAGCGCCAGCGCCAGACCGAACAGCAGCTGGAGGCCGACCTCGACGACGACCCACTTGGCGCTGAAGACCAGCGTGTCCCAGAAGACCGGGTCCTTCGTGAAGGCGTGGACGAAGTTGTCGAAGCCCGCGTAGCCGTTGCGCCACGGCTTGGTGGGGTTGTAGTTCTGCAGGCTGTAGTAGAAGACGCTGATGACCGGGTAGGCGATGAAGCCCAGCATGAGCAGGGCGGCCGGGGCGATCAGCAGGTACGGGAGCCTGCGCGGTGTGGCGGAGGCCCTGCGTCGCCGGGGTGGCGCGGGCGGTTTCGCCACGGCTGCGGCTTGGGCCATGACTGTTCTCCGTTCTCAGTACGTCGTGGTACGTCGTGCGTCGGTGCGTGCGCGGGAAGCGCTTTCTCCGTGTGCGCGGTCGTGCCGGTTCTCCGTGTGCGGGGGTCGTGCCGGGTCGCGCTGCGTGCGGGGGCGCGCCGAGGCGGCGCGGTGGTGCCGTGGGGCCTGGCGGCGACGGCCTCCAGGTCGTGCGGTGCGGTGGCGCGTGGTGCGGTGAGGCGTGGCGCGTGGTGCGGTGGTTCAGCCCGCGTAGGGGTCGGCGACCCGGCCCGGGCGGGCGAGGAACTCGAAGTCGCAGCCGGTGTCGGCCTGCGTGATCTGCTCGTTGTAGAGCGCCCCGTAGCCGCGCTCGTACCGGGTGGGCGGCGGCGTCCAGTCCGCCCTGCGCCGCTCCAGCTCCTCGTCGTCCACGTGGAGATGGAGGGTGCGTGCTTCGACGTCGAGGGTGATGCGGTCCCCGGTGCGGACCAGGGCGAGCGGTCCGCCGACGTACGACTCGGGGGCGACGTGCAGCACGCACGTGCCGTAACTGGTGCCGCTCATCCGGGCGTCGGAGATCCGGACCATGTCGCGGACCCCCTGCTTGAGCAGGTAGTCGGGCAGCGGCAGCATCCCGTACTCGGGCATGCCCGGGCCGCCCTTGGGGCCGGCGTTCCGGAGCACGAGCACATGCTCGGGGGTGATGCCGAGCGACGGGTCGTTGATGGTGCGCTGCATCGTCTTGTAGTCGTCGAAGACGACGGCGGGGCCGGTGTGCTTGAGCAAGTGCGGCTCGGCGGCGATGTGCTTGATGACGGCGCCGTCCGGGCAGAGGTTGCCGCGCAGCACGGCGACCCCGCCCTCCTGCGCGACCGGGTTGTCCCGGGTCCGGATGACGTCGTCGTTGTGGACCCGGGCGCCGTCGAGCTGCTCCCGCAGGGTGTCGTGCGAGACGGTCGGCCGGTCCAGGTGGAGCAGGTCCGTGATCCGGGAGAGGAACCCGGGCAGACCGCCCGCGAAGTGGAAGTCCTCCATCAGGTAGGTCTGTCCGCCGGGCCGTACGTTGGCCAGCACCGGGACCGTGCGGGCGACGCGGTCGAAGTCGTCGAGGGTCAGCTTCACGCCCGCGCGGCCGGCCATGGCGATCAGGTGGATCACCGCGTTGGTGGAACCGCCGAGACCGAGCACGGTCGTGACCGCGTCCTGGAAGGCCTCGGCGGTGAGGATGTCGCTCAACTTGCGGTCCTTGTGGACCAGTTCGACGATCCTGAGCCCCGCGGCGGCGGCCATCCGGTCGTGCCCGGAGTCCACGGCCGGGATGCTGGAGGCGCCCGGGACGGTGACGCCGAGCGCCTCGGCGGCGGCGGTCAGCGTGGAGGCCGTGCCCATCGTCATGCAGTGGCCGGGCGAGCGGGCCAGGCCGCTCTCCAGCTCCTGCATCTCGCAGTCGCCGATGACGCCGGCCCGCTTGTCGTCCCAGTACTTCCACATGTCGGTGCCGGACCCGAGCACCTCGTCGCGCCAGTGCCCCGGCAGCATGGGACCGGCCGGCACGAACACCGCCGGCAGGTCGGCGCTCGCGGCACCCATCAGCAGGGCGGGCGTGGACTTGTCGCAGCCGCCCATCAGCACGGCCCCGTCGACGGGGTAGGACCGCAGCAGCTCCTCGGTCTCCATGGCGAGCATGTTGCGGTAGAGCATCGGGGTGGGCTTCTGGAAGGTCTCGCTCAGCGTGGAGACCGGGAACTCCAGCGGGAAGCCCCCCGCCTGCCACACCCCCCGCTTCACGGCCTGCGCGCGGTCCCGCAGGTGGACGTGGCACGGGTTGATGTCGGACCAGGTGTTGAGGATCGCGATGACCGGCTTGCCGAGGTGCTCCTCGGGGAGGTAGCCGAGCTGGCGGGTGCGGGCACGGTGGCTGAAGGTGCGCAGGCCTTCGGTGCCGTACCACTGGTGGCTTCTGAGGTCCTCGGGACGCTTCCGGTCGGTCATATCGACCACCCTGCGGCGATGGCGGCGACCTCGGCCCGCTCGCCCTGAGGCAGCGGCTTGCTCGGCGGGCGGACCTCGCGGCGGCACAGTCCGAGGGAGGCGAGCGCCTCCTTGACGACGGTGACGTTGTTGGCGGAGCCGCTCTCGGCGCGCAGTTCCTCGAAGCGGCGGATCTGCTCCCAGACCTTCATGGCGGCCGGGTAGTCGCCGGAGCGCAGCGCTTCGATCATGTTCAGGGAGACGGCCGGGGCGACGTTGACCAGCCCGGAGGTGAAGCCGGTGGCGCCCGCGGAGAAGTAGGAGGGGGCGTACGGCTCGGCGAGCCCCGCCACCCACACGAACCGCTCAAGACCCGCGTCCCGTGCGAAGGCCGCGAACTTGGCGGCGTCCGGCACGGCGTACTTCACGCCGATGACGTTCGGGCAGTGGTCGGCGAGTTCGGCGAGCCGGGCCCCGGTGAGCTGCGGGTTGCGGATGTACGGGACGACGCCCAGCTCGGGCACGGCCTCGGCGACGGCACGGTGGTAGTCGACCCAGCCGTCCTGCGAGACGTAGGGGTGGACGGGCTGGTGGACCATCACCATCTGGGCGCCGAGCTCGCGGGCGTGCCGGGCGGAGGCGACGGCCGTCGGGACGTCGTGTCCGACCCCGACCAGGACGACGGCCCGGTCCCCGGCCTCGTCCATGGTCAACTCGGTGACCAGACGGCGCTCCTCGGGGGTCAGGGCGTAGAACTCGCCGGTGTTGCCGTTGGGGGTGAGGGTCGTGATGCCGCCGTCGAGCAGACGGCGCAGCAGGGCCCGGTAGGTGTCCTGCGCGACGGAGCCGTCCTCGGCGAACGGGGTCACCGGGATCGCCACCACGTCGGCCAGGGCCGCCCGCTGGGTCTCGAACGCCACGCTGCTCATTCCTGACCTTCCTGTTCCAGTCCTGCCTCGGGGAACGCGCGCCGCACGAAGGACGCGATGTGGGAGTGGAGGGCGCGGGCCGCGCCGTCGGCGTCGCCGTCGAGGGCGAGCCGGAGGATCTCGCGATGCTCGCCGGCCTCCCGCTCCCAGGAGGGCGAGGCGGCCCAGGCGACGGCGGAGACCAGGGCGGCCTGGTCGCGGACCTCGTCGAGCATCCGGCCGAGCAGCGGGTTGCCGCACGGCAGGTACAGGGCGCGGTGGAACTCCCGGTTGGCGAGGGAGCGTTCGGCGGTGTCCGTGGCCTCGTCGGCCCTGGTCAGCGCGGACCGGGCGGCGTCCAGGGAGGCACCGCGCTGCACCGCGCGCTTCAGTGCCTCGGGTTCCAGCAGCAGCCGCACGTCGTAGACCTCGCGCGCCATGTCCGCGTCCACCATGCGCACCGTGACGCCCTTGTACTGGCTCATCACGACCAGCCCGGTACCGGCGAGGGTCTTGAGCGCCTCCCGCACGGGCGTCTTCGACACCCCGAACTGCGCGGCGAGCTCGGTCTCGACCAGGGCCTGGCCCGGCGTCAACTGCCCGGTGAGGATGCGGTGTTTGATCCCTTCCAGCACGAACTGCGTGCGGGAGGGGATCGGCGTGGGCACAGAGGTCATGCGCGCCTCTCGGATCTCGCGTCTCGGTGGATCGCGTATCGGATCTCGCGTATCGCGTCTCATATATGACGTACGAAGTACGACGCGATGACGGTAGGAGGGCGCGGGGGGTTCGTCAATGCTTTCGACCAAGGAAGTAGCAATCGCTTTCTACGACCTGGGCGTCCACCCCGGCCGCCGTCCGCTCAGCCCCACCGCCCGGTCCAGCAGCCCGGCGTCCACCCCGACGTCCACGACGGGGCCGAAGATCTCGCCGCGGCCGGGGTCGTCGGCCGCCGCCGCGAGGAAGTCGTGGCAGGCCTGGAGCGCGGCAGGGTCGGGGGCGTAGGACTGGCCGGTCGCGCGGGCCAGGTCCCAGCCGTGGATCACCAACTCGTCGATGGCGACCAGACCCGCGATCTCGCCGGGGAGGTCCACGCTTCCGGCGCGGGTCATGCCGGTCCAGCCGGCCGGATCCCGCCAGGCCTCCGCCATCTCGCCGAGCGCCTTGGGCAACCCTTCGCGCCAGCCGTGCCCGAGCTCGGGCACGGTGGAGCCCGGGCGGGTGTCAGTGGTGACGCCCAGGTCCTTGCGGCCGGCGTCGCGGAAGGCGATGGCCAGCCCGGCCAGGTGGGCCAGCACGTTGCGCACCGCGTACTCCGGGCACGGCGTCGGGTCCGCCAGTTGTTCGTCGGTGACACCTTCGGCCAAGCGCACCACGACCGCCGCCTGCGGTCCGAGGTCGAGGGTCGGAGTCGTGTCGGTCATCGGCTGCTCCTCGTGGTTCCGTTCCTGGGAGGTAGACCGGCTCCGCCCCCGGGACTCATCGCATCGCCGGAATCGTGGCCCATGGTCGGCCGACCTAATATGAACATAGGGGTTATTTCAGGCACCTTCAGTGACGGGTGGTGCGCTATGACACAGGACGTCGGGCTGAGACTGCACCTGGAATTCGAGCTGGCGGATGAGCCCGTGCGCGTGTTCCGAGAACTGACCGACCCCGTGGAAGTGGCCCGCTGGTGGGGCCCCGACGGGTTCAGCACCCCGAGTGTGGAGATCGACCTCCGCCCCGGTGGCGCCTACCGGATCGCGATGCAGCCCCCGGAAGGCGAGCTGTTCTACCTGGTGGGCGAATACATCGACGTCCATCCCCCGGTAGGCCTGTCGTACACCTTCCGCTGGGAGGATCCCGACCCCGAGGACCGGGAGACGGTGGTGACGCTGTCGCTGTACGACACCGACGTCAGACAGTCCCACCTCACCCTCGACCAGGGCGACTTCGCCACGGAGCGGCGGCGGGCCCTCCACGAGGAGGGCTGGGTTCAGGGCCTCGGCAAGCTCGGGGAGATGCTCGCCATACAGTGGGATTGATCATCCCGACGCGAACTAAGGCACTCTCCCGATCCCTCCGCGCCATCCTTAGTCCCACGATGGCCAGGCATGACGACCAAGACGACCTGGCCTCTCCTGCGCGTCCTGCGCGACCGCGACGCGGGCCTCTACCTCTCCGGCGCGGTGGTGTCCGGCTTCGGCACCTCGGCCCTGTGGCTGGCCTCCGGAGTGTGGGTGAAGGACCTCACCGGCTCGGACGGCCTGGCCGCGTTGTGCATGCTGGCCATGTGGCTGCCGGCCCTGGCCGGGCCGCTGCTGGGCACCGTCGCCGACCGCGGCCGCCGCAAGCCGGTGCTGATCGGCGTGAACGTGCTCCTCGCCGCCCTCCTGCTCACCCTCGTGTCCGTCGACTCGCCGGGGGAGCTGTGGCTGCTGTACGCGGTGCTGTTCGTATACGGCGCGGCGGGCGTCGTCCATGACGCGGCCGAGTCCGCGCTCGTCTCGGCCGCCGTCGACCCGGCCCTGCTGGGCGACTTCAACGGCCTGCGGACGACGGCGACCGAGGGCATGAAGCTCCTGGCCCCGCTGACGGGCGCGGGCCTGTACGCGGCGTACGGCGGGGCGGGCGTCGCCCTCCTGGACGCGGCTACGTTCGTGCTGGCCACGGGGATGTACGCGGTGCTGCGGGTTCGGGAGGAGAAGCCCGCGCGGCCGGCCGGGAACCACCGTCGACAGACCGCCGAGGGCGCCCGCCACCTGTGGGCGCACCCGGGCCTGCGCGCCCTGGTCGTGGCGGGCGGCGCCACCATGCTGTGCGCCGGACTGAACGGGGCGCTGGTCTACGCCGTGGTCGACGGCCTCGGCCACTCCCCCGCGTACGCGGGTGTGCTGTACGCCGTGCAGGGCGCGGGGTCGGTGGCGGTCGGGCTGCTCTCCGGCAGCGCCCTGCGCCGACTGGGCGAGCGGCGCTTCGCGGCGTACGGCATCGCGCTGCTCGCCGTCGCGGTCGCCCTGCGGGCGGTGCCGTCCGACCCGTCGGCGCTGGTGTGCAGCGCGGCGATCGGCGCGGGCCTGCCCGCGGTGCTGATCGCCACGCTGACCTCGGTGCAGCGCGAGACGCCGGGCCCGCTGCTGGGCCGCGTCACCGCCACGGCCCACACCCTGGTGTACACGCCGAACGTGCTCGGACTGGCCGCCGGAGCGGCCCTGGTCGAGCTGGTGAGCCACCGGCTGATGCTGGTGACGCTGGGCGTGGCCCTGCTGACGACAGCGGCCGCGCTGCTTCAGCGCCCGTCGAGAACGGGGACCACCACCGCCGCCTGGTGAGGCCCCCTCGCCACTTCAGCCCCCTCCGAGGGCAGAACCGTCCCCGCCCCTCGACGCCACCGCACCGCATCAGCCCCAGCAGGGCCCGAACCGCCCCCGACCGGCGACGCCGCCCCATCGCCTCAGCGACATGAGAGCCAAGCGCACACCGCCCGGCGACAAAGGCCGACGCCTCAGCGCGACACAAGAGCCCGACTCATCCCCGACACGCGCCACAAAGCCACCACATCAGCCCTCAGCAAGGTCCGTACCGCCCCGCCCGGCGATGCCACCCACCACAACAGGGCCGCCCGACAAGGACCCAAACCGCCGCCGCCCGGCGACAAGCACCCACGGCCTGAGCGCGGCACAAGAGCCAGACCCGTCCCCGACACGCGCACCACGCCACCACATCAGCCCTCTGCAAGGCCCCCACCGCCTCCGACCGGCGACGCCAAGCCACTGCCTCAGCGCGACACGCACGCCAAGCCCACCCCGCCCGGCGACGCCACCCCACCACACCTGCCCCGGCAAGGACCCCGGCGACGAAGGCGTGGCCCGGCGTCTCAGCGCGTGGTGAGGGCGGAGCGGACCGTCTCCAGGTCGCCGTCGGACGCGAGCCCGGCGTGGTACAGCCGCAGTTCGGTGGCGCCGAGGCGCGTGGCCTCGGCGGCGTCGGCGGCGAGGGTACCGGGGCTGCCGCCCATGCCGGAGACGACGGGGAAGTTGGCGGCGATGACGGCGCCCTCCCTGCCCTGCCGGGCGAACGGCGTCAGCGTGCCGGTGCCGCCCGCGCAGGGCACGACCACACCGTCCGCCACGGACAGGATGTGCGCCGGATCGACCCCGGGGTTGGCGCCGGCGTGGTAGGACACCGGGTCCGCGTGGAGCAGCACCTGGAAGCCGTCGGGGGCGGCGGCCCGGACCGCCGCGACGGCCTCCTCCTGGAGCGAGCGGGCGGTTTCGTCGCGGTACGCGCGCGTGGTGTTCGCGAGCGTCTCGCCGAGGAGCTTCTCGATGCCCGTCCAGCCCCCGTCCGAGGGCGCGCCCTGCCACACCGGCTCCAGCGCGGCCCGTACCGCGACCGCCAGCTCGTCGGCGTCCAGGCCGTGCCGGCCGTAACCCTCCCGGCAGGCCGGGCAGAAGCAGAGCGCCATCAGGTACTGCCCGGCGTCCCCGAGGCCGACGCCGCCGGTCTTGTCGTGGGCGTGCAGATGCTCCAGGCCGTACCAGCCGAGGGACTCCAGCTCGGTGCCGCGCGCCCCGGGCCGGACGGCGGCCTCCGCAGCCAGGTCGATCAGGTACGCGCGCGTGGCCGGCTGGGCGATGCACGGAGCCCAGGGGTAGCGGTCCCCGTAGGCGTTGACGACCGAGGTGCCGGGGTGCTCGGCGCCCAGGCGGGAGTTGTGCGCGAGGACGACCCAGGTGTGCACCTCGAGACCGGCGTCCGTGAGCGCGGCGGCGGCCTCGCCGAAGGCGTCCCCGGGGGCCCAGCCGCCGGCCGGGTAGGGGCGCAGCTCCCGCCCGTCCCAGCGGTCGCCCGCCGGGTACAGCACGGCGGCGTGCTCGGCGGTGACGATGCGGTGGCGGGGGTGGCGGGGCGTGAGCGCGCGGGTGGAGTGGTAGGCGGCGGCGAGCGTCACCTGCTCCACGCCCAGCCCGGCGATCCGAGCGGGCGCCTCCGGGTCCCCGTTGACGTCCCAGGGGTAGACGAAAGCCGACGCCTTCACTTGGCCTCCTCCAGCAGCGCGTAGCCGCGTTCGATCAGTTCGGCGAGCTGCTTCACATGATCCCCGGTCGGCTCGTGCAGCGGGGGCCGCACCTCTCCCACGTCCAGTCCGCGCAGCCGGACACCGGCCTTGACGAGGGCGACGGCGTAGCCGCGGCCCTGGGCGCGCAGTTCGACGAAGGGGCGGAAGAAACCGTCGAGCAGCTTCTCGACGGTCGGTTCGTCGCCGGTCCGCAGGGCCTGGTGGAAGGCGAGGGCGAGCTCGGGCGCGAAGCAGAACACGGCGGAGGAGTAGAGCGTGACGCCGAGGGCGCGGTAGGCGAGCTGGGTCTGCTCGGCGGTCGGCAGGCCGTTGAAGTAGAGGAAGTCCCCCGGGCTCGCGGAGCGTACGGCGCTGACGATCCGCTGCATGAGGTCGAGGTCGCCGAGCCCGTCCTTGAGGCCGATGATCCCGTCCGTACGGGCCAGTTCGACGACGGTCTCCGGGGTGAAGACTGCGTTGTCGCGCTGGTAGACGATGACGGGCAACGAGGTCGCCGCGGCCACCTCCCGGTAGTGCCGCAGCAGCCCCTCCTGCCCGGCGACGACGAGGTAGGGCGGCATGGCGAGCAGGCCGTCCGCCCCGGCCGCCTCGGCGAGGCGGGCGTAGCGCACGGCGAGCGCGGTGCCGTACCCGGCGCCCGCGACGACCGGCACCCGGCCCTCGGCCGCCTCGACGGCCACCCGGACGCCGGCCTCGAACTCCTCGGGCGTCAGCGCGTGGAACTCGCCGGTGCCGCAGCAGGCGAACACGGCGGCGGCCCCGGCCTCGACCCCGCGGCGCACATGTGTGCGGTAGGTGTCGAGGTCCACGGAGCCGTCGGGTCCGTAGGCGGTGACCGGGAAGAACAGCGGTCCGCTGGGGATGTCGAGTCGGGCGGCGAGAGGGGCTGACGTCACGAGCTCTCCCGGTTCCATATTCATGATTGCCGTCTATATTTCTGAACGAGTCCACGCTAAGGCGCCGCCTCGGTGCCGGTCAAGCGCGCGAACCCTGGACACATCAGCGCATTCGTCACTCACGCGACCCCCTTGACGGGCTCCACCCCACCTCCTTAGCGTGTCCACGCTTATGAATGGCGTGCGCTCATGTGCACAATGGCCGATTCAAGGAGAACCGAGGATGCCCGCTCCCCGCACCGTTCTGCTCACCGGCGCCGCCGGGGGCCTCGGCACCCTGATGCGGGACCTGCTCCCCGACTACGGCTACGACCTGCGCCTGCTCGACATGCGCCCCGTCGAGGGCGCGCCGGACGCGATCGTCGCCGACCTCGCCGACCGGGAGGCCCTGCGCGAGGCGGTCCGGGGTGTCGACGCGATCATCCACCTCGCGGGCATCTCCCTGGAAGCCCCCTTCGAGAAGATCGTCAAGGCGAACATCGAGGGCACCTACCACCTCTATGAGGCCGCCCGCGAGGAGGGCGTCGGCCGGATCGTCTTCGCCTCGTCCAACCACGCCGTCGGCTACACCCCGCGCCCGCGAGGCGACGACCCCCTCATCCCGATCGACACCCCGCGCCGCCCGGACACCTTCTACGGCCTGTCGAAGTGCTTCGGCGAGGACCTCGCCCAGCTCTACTGGGACCGGCACGGCCTGGAGACGGTCTCGGTGCGGATCGGCTCCTGCTTCCCCGAGCCGACGAGCGTCCGCATGCTCTCGGTGTGGATGAGCCCCGCCGACGGCGCCCGGCTCTTCCACGCGGCCCTGACCGCCGAGCACGTCGGCCACACGGTCGTCCACGGCTCCTCCGCCAACACCCGCCTCTGGTGGGACCTGACCTCGGCGCGGGCGCTCGGCTACGACCCCCAGGACGACTCCGAGCCCTTCGCCGAGAAGCTGATCGCCGAGCAGGGCGAACTGCAGGACGGCAACGAGGCGCACGCCTACCTGGGCGGGCAGTTCGTGACGGACCCGCCGGTCTGGCCGCACTGACCTGAGGACATCACCTCCGGCGGCGGGCGGGCAAAAAACGGACCCGCCCGCTCGGGCATTCGGGCACGCTCCGGAAGGCGGCGGGGCGACACCCTCAGGGGCGCGGGGAACTGCGCCACCAGCCACAAAGCGCCCGCAGACGGCCGCTGCACCCCCGCGGAACGCCGCGCATGTCCGGGACCGAACGGGCACACACGGGCAGGATCGCGCCCGCAACAGACCTGGCCACCGTCGAGGACCCGCTGTAGAACTTCCCCCATGGCCCGAACGGGCAGCACAGCAGGGAGGCGGGTGACGGCCATGAACAGAACCGCGGAAGAACGTCAGCGCGAGATCGTGCTGGCCGCCCGGCGCGACGGCTCGGTCGACGTCACCGCCCTCGCCTCCGAACTCGGCGTGGCCAAGGAGACCGTACGGCGGGATCTGCGCGTCCTGGAGGACCACGGCCTGCTCCGCCGCACCCATGGCGGCGCCTACCCCGTGGAGAGCGCCGGGTTCGAGACGACGCTCGCCTTCCGCGCCACCAGCCACGTCCCCGAGAAGCGGCGCATCGCCACCGCCGCCGCCGACCTGCTCGGCGACGCCGAGACCGTCTTCGTCGACGAGGGCTACACCCCGCAGCTCATCGCCGAAGCACTCCCCCGGGACCGGCCGCTGACCGTGGTCACCGCGTCCCTGCCGGTCGCGGGCGCCCTGGCCGAGACCGACACCGTGTCCGTCCTGCTGCTGGGCGGCCGGGTCCGCTCCGGCACCCTCGCCACCGTCGACCACTGGACGACCAAGATGCTGGCCGGCTTCGTCGTCGACCTGGCGTTCATCGGCGCCAACGGCATCTCCCGCGAACACGGCCTCACCACCCCCGACCCGGCCGTCAGCGAGGTCAAGACACAGGCGATCCGGGCCGCCCGCCGCACGGTGTTCGCCGGTGTGCACACCAAGTTCGGAGCCGTCAGCTTCTGCCGGTTCGCCGAGGTCGGCGCGCTGGAGACGATCGTGACGAGCACCCTGCTGCCGACGGCCGAGGCCCACCGCTACTCACTGCTCGGACCGCAGGTCATCCGCGTCTGACCAACCGCACTCCCCCACCGCACTCCACGTCCCCGGGCTCAGCCACGCCCCGTGATGCCCCTTATCTCCCCATACATCCTCTCCCCATATCTCCAGGAGCGATCCATGCGAACCCAGAGCCGACGACGGCCACCGCGAGCCACGCTCGCCATGGCCGCCGCAGGGACGCTGCTCGCCCCGCTGCTCTCCGGCTGCTGGGTCGGCGCGGGCGGGGCCGGATCCGGCGGCGACGCCATCAACGTCCTGATGGTCAACAACCCCCAGATGGTCGAGCTGCAGAAGCTGACCCGCGCCCACTTCACCAAGGAGACGGGCATCAAGGTCAACTTCACCGTGCTGCCCGAGAACGACGTCCGCGACAAGATCAGCCAGGACTTCGCCAACCAGGCCGGCCAGTACGACGTCGCCACGCTGTCCAACTACGAAATACCGATCTACGCCCGCAACGGCTGGCTGCGCGAGATGAACTCGTACGTCGCCAAGGATCCGGCCTACGACGAGCAGGACGTCCTCAAGCCGATGCGCCAGTCCCTCTCCGGGGACGACGGCAAGCTCTACGGCCAGCCCTTCTACGGCGAGTCCTCGTTCCTGATGTACCGCAAGGACGTGTTCGAGCAGAAGGGCCTGACCATGCCCGCGCGCCCCACCTGGCAGCAGGTGGCGGACCTCGCGGCGAAGGCGGACGGCGCCGAACCCGGCATGAAGGGCATCTGCCTGCGCGGCCTGCCCGGCTGGGGCGAGGTGATGGCACCCCTGACCACGGTCGTGAACACCTTCGGCGGCACCTGGTTCGACAAGAACTGGAAGGCGCGGCTCGACTCCCCGGAATTCAAGAAGGCGACGAAGTTCTATGTCGACCTGGTGCGCGAGCACGGCGAGTCCGGCGCCGCCCAGTCCGGCTTCGCCGAGTGCTTGAACAACATGACCCAGGGCAAGGTCGCCATGTGGTACGACGCCACCTCCGCGGCCGGATCCCTGGAGGCGGCGAACTCGCCCGTCAAGGGCAAGGTCGGCTACGCCCCCGCCCCCGTCGAGAAGACCGACTCCTCCGGCTGGCTCTACACCTGGGCCTGGGGCATCCAGAACGCCTCCCGCAACCCCGACAACGCCTGGAAGTTCGTCTCCTGGGCGTCCGGCAAGGGCTACGAGGAACTGGTCGGCGACAAGGCGGGCTGGTCCAACGTGCCGGCCGGCAAGCGTGCTTCGACGTATGCCAACGCCGACTACCGCAAGGAAGCCGCCGCCTTCCAGGAGATGACCAAGGAGGCCATCGAGGGGGCCCGGCCCGACGACCCCGGCGTGCAGCCCCGGCCCGCCCCCGGCATCCAGTTCGTCGGCATCCCCGAGTTCACCGACCTCGGCACCAAGGTCTCCCAGGAGATCAGCGCGGCCATCGCCGGACGCCAGTCCGTCGACTCGGCCCTGAAGAAGTCACAGGCGCTCGCCGAGAAGATCTCCGAGGAGTACGAGGGACGATGACAGCGACGACAACGGCCCCCGTGGCCACGCCCCCGGTCCCCGCGACACGTCCGCCCTCGGCCCGGCTGCGCGCCTGGGCCACCCGGGCCCCGCTGCTCCCCGCCCTGATCTTCATGATCATCGTCACCCAGCTGCCGTTCGTGGCCACGCTGGTGATCTCCTTCTTCGACTGGAACTCCCTCTATCCCGACGCCCGCCGCTTCACCGGCCTCGGCAACTACCAGGAGGTCCTCACCGACGCGGACCTGCGCCACTCGGTGTGGACGACCGTGCTGCTGACGGTCGCGGTCGTCCTGGCCAGTCTGGTGCTGGGACTGGTACTCGCCCTGCTGCTGGACCGGCGGTTCCGGGGCCGCGGCCTCGTCCGCACCCTGCTGATCGCCCCGTTCCTGGTGGTCCCGGTGGCAGCGGCACTGCTCTGGAAGCATGTGCTCTACAACCCTGAATACGGCCTCCTCAATGGGTTGTTGCACTATGTGGGCGGCCCACAGCCGGACTGGGTCTCCAACACCCCGCTGCTCGCGGTCGAGGCGTCGCTCGTCTGGCAGTGGACGCCGTTCATGATGCTGATCCTGCTCGCCGGCCTGCAGAGCCGCGACCAGGAACAGATCGAGGCCGCCCGGGTCGACGGCGCGAGCGACTGGCAGATCTTCGTCCACCTGACGCTCCCCCATCTGCGCCGCTATCTCGAACTGGGCGCCCTGCTGGGCTCGATCTACATCGTCCAGAACTTCGACGCGGTCTTCACGATCACGTCCGGCGGCCTGGGCACCGCCAACCTCCCCTACACCGTCTACCAGAGCTTCTACCAGGCCCACGAGAACGGCCTCGCCTCGGCCGCGGGCGTCCTGGTCGTCATCGGCTCGATCGTCATCGCGACCTTCGCCCTGCGCGTGGTGTCGTCCCTGTTCCGTGAGGAGGTGTCCCGCGCATGAGCACGACCGCACTGCGTGCCCGCCGGGTCCGTGGCAAGGGTGCGGGCCTGGGCCTGCTGGCCTGGCTGCTCGGCATCGCGTTCTTCCTGCCCATCGCGTGGATGGCCCTGACGTCCTTCCACTCGGAGGCGGACGCGGCGACCAACCCGCCGTCCTTCACCGCGGCCCTGACCCTCGACGGCTACCGCGAGTTCTTCGGCGCGGGCGGCGGCGCGAGCCCCTGGCCCGCCCTGATCAACTCGACGGTCGCGTCCGTGGCCTCGACACTGCTCGTCCTCGCCCTGGCCCTGCCGGCCGCGTACGCGCTGTCGATCAACCGGGTCCGCAAGTGGACGGACGTGCTGTTCTTCTTCCTGTCGACGAAGATGCTGCCGGTCGTGGCGGGCCTGCTGCCGATCTACCTGTTCGCCAAGAACGCCGGGATGCTGGACAACATCTGGCTGCTGGTCATCCTCTACACCTCGATGAACCTGCCGATCGCGGTGTGGATGATGCAGTCGTTCCTCGCCGAGATCCCGGTCGCGGTGATCGAGGCGGCGCGGGTCGACGGGGCCCGGCTGCCGACGGTCCTCACGCGCGTGGTCGCCCCCATGGCCCTGCCCGGCATCGCGGCGACCGCCCTGATCTGCTTCATCTTCAGCTGGAACGAACTGCTCTTCGCACGGGTGCTGACCGGCGTCGTCGCCGAGACCGCCCCTGTCTTCCTGACCGGCTTCATCACCAGCCAGGGCCTGTTCCTGGCCAAGGTGTGCGCCGCGTCGCTCGTCATCTCCCTGCCGGTGCTCGCCGCGGGGTTCGCCGCCCAGGACAAGCTGGTCCAGGGCCTGTCGTTGGGAGCCGTGAAATGAAGGCCGCCGTCATCGAGTCCGTGGGCCGGGCCGTCGTCGCCGAGGTCCCCGACCCGACGCCAGGGCCGCGGGAGGTCGTCGTGGAGGTCGCGGCCTGCGGGCTGTGCGGCACCGACCTGCACATCCTCCAGGGCGAGTTCGCCCCGAAGCTGCCGATCGTGCCCGGGCACGAGTTCGCCGGCGAGGTCGTCGGGGTGGGCGCCCAGGTCACGGAGGTGTCGGTGGGCGACCGGGTCGCGGTGGACCCGTCCCTGTACTGCTACGAGTGCCGCTACTGCCGCACCGGCCACAACAACCTCTGCGAACGCTGGGCCGCGATCGGCGTCACGACGGCCGGCGGCGCGGCACAGTACGCGGTCGCCCCGGTGGCGAACTGCGTGAAGCTCCCGGAGCACGTCCGCACCGAGGACGCGGCACTGGTGGAGCCGCTGTCCTGTGCGGTACGCGGCTACGACGTCCTCCAGTCCCGCCTCGGCGCCCATGTCCTGATCTACGGCTCGGGCACCATGGGCCTGATGATGCTGGAGCTGGCCAAGCGCACGGGCGCGGCGAGTGTGGACGTCGTCGACGTGAACTCCGCCCGTCTGGAGACCGCCCGCCGCCTCGGTGTCTCGGCGTCGGCGGCGAACCCGGACGAACTCGACCGCCCGCAGGGCTGGGACCTGGTCGTCGACGCCACCGGCAACGCGGCGGCGATCCAGGACGGCCTGGACCGGGTGGCGAAGGCGGGCACGTTCCTTCAGTTCGGCGTGGCCGACTACGCGACGCGCGTGACGATCGACCCGTACCGCATCTACAACCAGGAGATCACCATCACGGGCTCGATGGCGGTGCTGCACAGCTTCGAACGGGCGGCGGAGCTCTTCGCGAACGGCGTCCTGGACCCCGACGTCTTCATCAGTGACCGCATTCCACTGGAGCGGTACCCGCAGGCCCTGGAGCAGTTCGCGGCCGGGGTGGGCCGGAAGATCGTGGTGGTGCCGTAGGGAGCCGGAAGGACCACACACGTGTGGGGTGCGGCCCCCCTCTCGCCGCACCCCACACTCCCCCGCGTCCCCCGTGTCCCAGCGGTTGTGCAAGATCCTTCTCCGCCAGTCTTGTGCAGCCGGGCCGCCGGGGGAACCTCCGCCCGATGCCGATGTCCGACGGATTGATAGCGGAACGCCTATCAATGGGGGCGGGCGAAAATCACTGGGGTGTCCGCCTCCCGTCCCCTACCCTCGCGGCATGCCGCGCCCCCACGGATTCAGCTACGAGCAGCACACCGGCGGGACCGTCCGCATCAGCCACCACGGCCGCCTCGCCAGCACGCTGAACGGCCCGCGGGCCGCGCGGTTCCTCGCCGAGGTCGAGGCCTCCGACCCCCAGCTCGTCATGGCCCGCTGGACCGGCAACTACAAGCGGGGCAACGAACGCACGGCGCGCGACCACCCCCGCAATCGGCGCTGACCCGATTGGGCGCAGGGTAAGGGAACGGTAAAACCGCCTCGCTCGTTCACGGGGCATGACAGCTATGACCCCCGGCTCGAACATCCCCCTGTCCGCCGCCCGCGTGACGGTGGACGTCGCCGCCCCCGTGCGGCTCGACGTATCGGGCCTGCTGCTCACCGCCGACGGCAAGGTGCGCTCCGACGACGACTTCATCTTCTACAACCAGCCGTCGGGCCCGGGCGTGACGTACCGCTCCGGCGGCGGCACCTCGCCCGACGCGATCACGGTCGACACGACGGCCGTGCCCCCGGGCATCGAGAAGATCGTCGTGACGGCGAGCCCGGACGCCGCGGGCCAGACCTTCCAGGGCATCGAACCGACGGCCACCGTCCGCAACGCGGACGACGGCTCCGTCCTGGCCACGTTCACGCCGCCGCAGCTCGGCGCCGAGACGGCCCTGGTGATCGTCGAGATCTACCGGCGCAACGGCCAGTGGAAGGCCCGTGCCGTCGGCCAGGGATACGCCAACGGCCTCGCGGGCATCGCCACGGACTTCGGTGTCACGGTGGAGGAGCCGGCCGCCCCGGCCCAGCCGGTGCCGCCCGCCCAGCCGGTGGCCGCTCCGCCGCCCCCGGCGCAGCCCCCCATGGCCGCCCCGGCCCCGCCCGTCTCCGCACCCGCACCCGCGGCCCAGGCCACACCTCCGCCGCCCGCGCCCGGCGCCGGGAAGATCAACCTCGACAAGGGCCGCGTCAGCCTCCAGAAGAACCAGACGGTCTCCCTCGTCAAGGGCGGCCGCCCCCTGCTCTCCCAGGTCCGGATGGGCCTCGGCTGGGAGCCGGCGTACCGCGGCAAAGACATCGACCTGGACGCCTCGGTCATCGCCTACGGGCCGCAGCGCAACCACATCGACAGCTGCTACTTCGGCAAGCTCCAGATCGTCGGCGGCGCGATCCGGCACTCCGGCGACAACCTCACGGGCGAGGGCGGCGGGGACGACGAGGTCATCACGGTCGACCTCGGCCGTCTCCCCCAGGAGGTCTCGGGCCTGGTCTTCACGGTCAACTCCTTCTCCGGCCAGAAGTTCACGGAGGTCGCCAAGGCGTACTGCCGCCTCCTGGACGGCACGACGGGCGAGGAACTGGTCCGCTTCGACCTCACGAGCGCCGAGCCGCAGACGGGCGTGTTGATGGCCAAGCTGATCCGCCAGTTCTCCGGCGAGTGGGAGATGACGGCGATGGGCGACTTCGTGAAGTCGCGCACGGTGAGGGGGATGGTGAAGCCCGCGGCCCAGGCGCTGTGACACGCCTGTTCCCCGTGCCCCCTTGAGGGGCGCGGGGAACTGCTCGCCAAGCCACACACCCACCGCACCCGCAGGCCGCCCCCGCACCCTACGTGTCGACCCCGGGCCGGCCTCCCCGTCGTCTCAGGATCCCCGCGGCCGCAACCCCTCCGTCAGCAACGTCAGATACCGCCGGATGTGCCCGCACTCCGCGTCCGCCAGCTCCGCCGCCGCCGCGACACCATGGGCCAGCCGCAGGACGTCGATCGGCTCGATGTCACACCGTAGCGCGCCTTCCTCCTGGGCCGCACGGACCAGTCGCCCCGCCGCGCCCTTCACCGAGTCACCGCAGGCCGTTCCCACGGGGGAGCCGGTGTCCGCGACGGCCGGGCCCAGCAGGGCCCGGAGGCCGCGCATCCGGATCAGCCCGGCGCCGAGTGCGTACAGCCACTCGACCAGCGCCTCGCCCGGCGGGAGTTCGGCCGCGAGCTCGTCCGCCCGGGCCGCGATCGCCTCGATCCGGTCGAGGTACGCGGCCTCCAGCAGCGCGTGCCGCGTCGGGAAGTGCCGGTACAGCGTGCCGGAGCCCACCCCCGCGCGCTTGGCGATGTCGTCGAGCGACGCCCCTTCCCCGTGCTCGGCGAAGGCCTCCACGGCGACCTTCAGCAACCGCTCGTAGTTGCGCCGAGCATCCGCCCGCATGGGCCTGGCCTGCGCCATGCGTGCACTCCTCATGAACCGTGGGGCCCACCCCGGAACCGGGGACTCTCTCCGCACCCTACCGAGAACCGCCGAGGGCGGCGCGTGCGCTCGGCATCGGGCCGCCTCACCTCTTCATCGCCCCCGCCGCCAGGTCCCGCAGGAAGTGCCGCGCCCCGATCACGAACACCACGAGGGAGCTGCACGGCCGATCTGCCGTGCCTGGCGCCGCCGGAGGTCAGGCGGACGTCAGACGGACGTCAGGCGGACATCGGACGGGAGTCGAGCGGACGGCGCCTGGAAGCCAGGCGGAGGTCGGCGGACGTCGGGCGTTCGTCAGGCTGAGGCGCGCACCACGAGTTCGGGCACCACCCAGGCGTCCGCGCCCCGCAGCGGCTCCTCACCCGCGCGCAGCCGGGCCACCTGCTCCACGGCCAGCCGCCCGAGTCTCCGCTTGTCGATGTGCAGGGTGGTCAGGGCGGGTTCCACCAGCTCGCCCAGGGAAAGGCCGTCGAAGCCGAGGACGGCCAGGTCGTCCGGGACGCTCCGGCCGCGGCGGCGGGCGGTGCGCATCGCCCCGACCGCGATCAGGTCGTTGAAGCCGAAGACGGCGGTGATGTCCGGGCGTGCGGCCAGCAGCCGTTCCATGCCCGCCTCGCCGCCCGCGACGCTGTGCTCGGGGCACACCACGACCCAGTCCTCGTCGGCCGGCAACCCGAGCCGGCGTGCCTGGTCCAGGAAGGCCTGCCGGCGGGGGCCGGGACTGTGCACGCCGTCCAGCATGCCGATCCGGCGGTGCCCCGCGCGGAAGAGATGGTTCATGCCCTGTTCGACGCCGGTGGCGGCGTCGATGCCGACGGCCGCGAACCGGGTCTGCTGTGGTCCGCGCTCCAGCAGCACCAGGGGGACGCCGCCGAGGTGCCGGGTGAGGACGTCGTCCGGGTCCATGAAGTAGCCCACGACCGCGTCGGCCTGGTGGGAGAGCACGTCGAGCGCCTGTCGCTCCCTGGCCTCGTCGATCCGGGAGTCCCACACGACGACCTGCCAGCCGCGCTGCTCGGCCGCCTCCAGCACCCCCGCGGCCACCTCGGGGAAGAACGGATTCCGCAGGTCCGGAATGACCAGGCCGGCCGTCACCGTCCCCTTCTGGACGAGTCCGCGCGCGAACCGGCTGGGCCGGTAGTCCAGAAGCCGCGCGGCCTCCAGGACCCGTTCCTTGGTGCCCGGGTCGATCTCACCCTTGTCGTTGACCGCCCGGGAGACCGTCTGGCGTGACACCCCGGCCAGTCGTGCGACGTCGTGGATCGTGGCCCGGCGCCGGGCACTCTCGGGCCGGTCGGCACCCGGCTCCGCCCGCTGATTCTCCGTCCGCACGCGCAGCACTGTATCCGGCGGCGCCGGGCCCGGCACGGGCTACCGGGCCGGGGCCGCCCGCCCGTCTCCTCCAGCGCGGCGAACCCGGCGACCGTGCCGGCCTGGGTGGAGCCGGTCACCGAGCTCGCGTTCGAGGGGTCCGAGCCTCAGCGGCGCTGGCGCTTCCAGGGACCGGTGATGGCGAGCATGATGCCGGGGGTCTGGATGTTGGCGTAAAGGGTCCGGCCGTCGGGCGAGAAGGTGACGCCGGTGAACTCGCTGAACTCCGGCTCCTCCGCGGTGCCGATGTTGAGCTCGTTGCGGGCGATCGGGTACGTGCGGCCGCTGTCGGTGGCCCCGAACAGGTGCTGCACCCCTTCCCCGTCCTCGGCGATGACGAGGCCGCCGTACGGGGAGACGGTGATGTTGTCGGGGCCGTCGAAGGCACCGTCCTCGGCCGGGTCGGGGTTCACGCCGAGCAGCACCTTCAGCGTCAGCGTCCGGCGCTTGGGGTCGTAGAACCAGACCTGTCCGTCGTGCTGGACCGGGCTCTCCTGACGGGCGTACGAGGAGACGATGTAGGCGCCGCCGTCGCCCCACCACATGCCCTCGAGCTTGCGGGCGCGGGTGACCTCCCCGTCGCCGAACTGCTTGCGCACGGGGGTGGTGCGGGCGTCGCGGTCGGGTACGTCCACCCAGTCGACGCCGTAGACGGTGCCGATCTTCGTGGCGCGGGACAGGTCGTCGACGAACTTGCCGCCCGAGTCGAAGCACTTGGGCGCCTGGAGGACACCGGCGTCGTCGGCCAGCTCGCGGAACTTCCCGGGGCCGTACTCGAAGCCCTTGGGCGGGGTCCAGCGGAAGAAGAGGCCGTTGGGGCCGGCGGCGTCCTCGGTGAGGTAGGCGTGGCCGCGCCGGGGGTCGATGACGACGGCCTCGTGGTCGTAGCGGCCGAAGAACTTCAGCGGCTTGGGGCTCCGGTTGGCGCGCCGGTCGACGGGGTCGACCTCGAAGACGTAGCCGTGGTCCTTGGTCATGCCGTTGACGCCGGCCTTGTCGGAGTTCTCCTCGCAGGTGAGCCAGGTGCCCCAGGGGGTGCGGCCACCGGCGCAGTTCGTGGACGTACCGGCGATGCCGACCCACTCGGCGACCCGCCTGTCGGGGCGCACCTCGACGACCGTGCAGCCACCGGCGGCGGCCGGGTCGTAGACGAGGCCCTCGGTGAGCGGGACCGGGTACTTCCAGTTGGCGCGGGGGCCCTTCAGCTCGTGGTTGTTGACGAGCAGGGTGGTGCCGCGGGGGCCGTCGAAGGTGGCGGTGCCGTCGTGGTTGGAGGGCGTGAACTCACCGGACTCCAGCTTGGTTCTGCCGCTGTAGGTGATGACCCGGTACTCGAAGCCGGCGGGCAGGGCGAGGATGCCCTTCGGGTCGGACACGAGCGGCCCGTAGCCGACCCCGCGCCCCGCCTCCGCGGACGCCTCCTCCGTGCTGCTCTCGGTGTCGTAGGACGCGAGGGCGTTGGGTGCGGTGGCGAGGGCGCCGACGCTGCCCGCCAGCGCGACACCGGCACCGGTGATCGCGGAATTCCTGGCGAAGTCCCTGCGGGTGAGCGACATGGTGTCTCCTGTGACGGTGAGGATGCCGTGGAGGGTGGCGGACCTCGTTCGGCGAAACCGTCCCGCTCATCCGTGAACACCGGTTGAACAACACCCCGGGGGCGCGGGGAACTGCGCGAAAATCCACGACGAGCCGGCACTCGCGCGACGAACTCAGCCCCCCTGCTGCGACCGCGCCTTGAACGCAGCCTTCCGCGCCTCCTTGGCGACCTTCTTGTCCGGGTGCAACCGCCCCATCGCCTCCAGCACATCGGCGGTAGCCGGATGATCGACCCGCCACACGGCGGCGAAGAACCCACTGTGCTGCTGAGCAAGCCCCTGCACCAGCGCCCGCAGCTCCTCCGAGTTCCCCTCGGCGGCCAGCTGCGCGGCCACCGTGTCGATGGTCAGCCAGTACACCATCGCCTCGGACGGGGGCGGCACGTCCGTCGCGCCGTGCTCGGTCAGCCACACCCGGGCGAGGCCGCCCAGCTCGGCATCGTCGAGCACCTCCCGCAAGGCGGGCTCGGCCGAAGCGCCGACGAGCGACAGGGCCTGCTGGCACCGCAACCGCCGCAACGGCGCCCCGGGGTCGGAGCCCCGGGCCGCAGCCAGCAACTCCCGCGCCGCGGCGAGCGATTCCCGCCGCTCCAGCCACTGCTCGGTCTCGGCCTGTGCCGCGCCCGGCGGGTACTCCGCCGTGCCGTCGAGCAGCGCGTCGGCCCCCTTGTCCGCGAGCTCGCCGACGGCCGGCGCCTCGAACCCGGCCTCCATCAGCCGGGCGCGCATGCCGTACAGCCCGAGCGGGGTGAGCCGGACCATGCCGTAGCGGGAGACGTCGGTGTCGTCGACGGGCGCCGAGGGCTCCTCGTCGGCGTCGGCCATGAGCGCCTCGTCGACGGGCTGGTACTCCACGAGCCCCACCGGCTCCAGCGTCCGGAACTGGTCGTCCAGCCGCATCATCGCGTCGGACACCTGCTCCAGGACGTCGTTGGTGGGCTCCCCCATGTCGCTGGGCACGATCACCGAAGCGGCCAGCGCCGGCAGCGGCACCGGGGCGTCACCGGGCGTGTCCTCGCCGGCGGTCAGCAGGTAGAGGTTGCCGAGCACGCCGTCGAGGAACTCGGCCTCGGCCTCCGGATCCCAGTCGAGGGCGGAGAGATCGATCTCGCCGCCCTCGTCCACGAGATCGGCGAGTCCCTCCAGGTCGGGCACGCTCGCGTCGGCGAGCACCGTCTCCAGGGCAGTGAGCCACACCGCGAGCACGTCGTGCGGCGAGCCACCGGTGAGCAGCGCCAGATCCTCGCCGGCCCGGACGGTGCCCTCCTCCTCGTCGACGATCTCGACGAGCCCGGCGTCCACGGCCACCCGCCACGCCTCACTGGCGTCGGCGGCGGCGTCGTCTCCGCTCAGGTCAAGTGCCTCGGCCGCCGCGGGGAGCTGCTCGTCGACGAGGCCGCCGCCCGCGTCGACCCGGGTCTCCGGCCCGGCCCAGCGGGCCAGTCGGGCGGCCCGGGACAGCACCGGCGTGGACAGCGCGTCGCGCGCCAGCTCCGCTTCGGAGTGCAGCCGCACCGGCGGCAGGGGGGAGCTGTCTGACATCGGCTGTTCTCCTAGGACGCCTCATACGACTCAGCCGCTCAGCCTAGACGGATTTACACCCATGCCGCCCACTTCATGTCCCCGTCAGCGGTTGTACATGGCCGAAACCTTGACAACTGCCCTGAGCAGGCAGGAGATTGACGCGCGTAGAAGTCGGCGGACACTTGTTCACCGGGTCAGCCCCACCACACACCCGTCCACCACTCTCTACGCGCGTCACACCGCCCGCCCCACAGGTAGCGGCTGCCAGCCACACGTTCCACCCTCGTCCCGGCGCCTGTCACGTCCCCGGAGGGAATCCCGTTGCCGAGCAAGTCGTCCGCGCGCCTCGCCGCGCTCACCGTCGCCGCCGCGTGCTCCGCGGCATCCACGATCGTCCTCACCGCCCCCGCGCACGCGGACTCGGTCCGTGTCCACGACATCCAGGGCACCACCCGGACCTCCCCGTACGCCGGCAAGCAGGTCGCCGACGTACCCGGAATCGTCACGGGCATCCGCACCTACGGTTCGTCCCGCGGCTTCTGGATCCAGGACCCGAACCCGGACGCCGACGCCGCGACCAGCGAGGGCGTCTTCGTCTTCACCAGCTCCACGCCGAAGGGCGTCGCCGTCGGTGACTCCGTCACGGTCGGCGGCACGGTCTCGGAGTACGTCCCCGGTGGCACCACCTCCGGCAACCAGTCCCTGACGGAGATCACCAAGCCGACGTTCACGGTCCTGTCCAGCGGCAACCCGCTCCCCGCGGCCACCACCGTCTCCGCACGGTCGGTCCCCGCCGCCTACGCACCGGCCGGCGCCACCGACGCGAACGGCTCGATCAACGCGCTCCCCCTCCGGCCCGCGAAGTACGCCCTGGACCACTACGAGTCGCTGGAGGGCATGACGGTCCGGGTCGCCGACACCCGCGTGGTCGGCGCCACCGACCCGTACACCGAGCTCTGGGTGACGGTGAAGCCGCACGAGAACCGCAACCGCCACGGCGGCACGGTCTACGGCTCCTACGACGCCCAGAACACCGGCCGCCTCCAGATCCAGTCCCTCGGCCCGACGGCCGACTTCCCGGAGGCGAACGTCGGCGACACCCTCACCGGCACGACGGCGGGCCCGCTGGACTACAACCAGTTCGGCGGCTACACCCTGGTCGCGAGCGAGCTCGGCACGCTCAAGTCGTCGGGCCTGAAGCGCGAGACGACGAGCAGGCAGCGCTCCTCCGAGCTCGCGGTCGCCACCTACAACGTGGAGAACCTCGACCCCTCCGACGACACGTTCGCCGCCCACGCCGCCGCGATCGTGAACAACCTCAAGTCTCCGGACATCGTGTCCCTGGAGGAGATCCAGGACAACAACGGCGCCACGAACGACGGCACGGTCGCGGCCGACGAGACCCTGACCAAGCTGATCGACGCGATCGTCGCGGCCGGCGGCCCGAAGTACGACTGGCGCTCGATCGACCCGGCGAACAACACGGACGGCGGCGAGCCCGGCGGCAACATCCGCCAGGCCTTCCTGTTCAACCCGGAGCGGGTCTCCTTCACCGACCGTGCGGGCGGCGACGCCACCACGGCCACCGCCGTCACGAAGATCCGCGGCAAGGCCCACCTCACCCTCAGCCCGGGGCGCGTCGCCCCCGCCGAGGAGGCCTGGAAGAACAGCCGCAAGCCGCTGGCCGGCGAGTTCGTCTTCCGGGGCCGCACGGTCTTCGTGATCGCCAACCACTTCAACTCCAAGGGCGGCGACCAGGGCCTGACGTCCCAGTACCAGCCGCCGTCCCGCAGCTCCGAGACCCAGCGGCACCAGCAGGCCACCCTGGTGAACGCCTTCGTCAAGGACATCCTCGACACCCAGAAGAACGCGGACGTCATCGCCCTGGGCGACATCAACGACTTCGAGTTCTCCCGCACCGCGCAGCTCCTGGAGGGCCGCGGCGAACTCTGGTCGGCGATCAAGTCGCTCCCCCGGAGCGAGCGTTATTCGTACACGTACCAGGGCAACAGCCAGGTGCTCGACCAGATCCTGATCAGCCCGTCGATCCGCCGCGACTGCGACTTCGAGTACGACAGCGTGCACATCAACGCGGAGTTCAACGACCAGATCAGCGACCACGACCCGCAGGTCCTGCGCTTCCGCCCGTAACACCCTCACCCCGGGGGCCGGCTGGACACCACGCCCAGCCGGCCTCACCCGGGCACGAGCCCCAGAGCATGCCGGTACCGGCTCCCGCTCGACCCCTTCACCCCCGGATACGTCCGCACCCGTTCCCACGCGTCGGTCACCGGTGCGGCCAAGGACTCGTCATAGGCCCGGTCGCTCTCCCACTCGGCGTAGTTCAGCACGTGCCCGCCGTCGGTGCTCAGATGGAAGTGGGCGGAGATCAGCCCGGCATGCCCCTCCGGATCCTCAGCCACGCCCCGGAGCACGAGGTCCACCCACTCCGCCCGCCGCTCCCCGGCCTCGAAGTCGACCCGCACGGCAACGATCAGCCCCGGCACCCGCACATCCCCGACGGCCCGCTCCCGGCTCCGATACCGCCGGTACCGGCCGAGCCCCACCCGTTCGATCCCCGGCACATGGGTGTCGATCTCGTCGACCCGCTCCTGCCGATGAGCTTTCACAAAGCCCTCGTAGCCCTGCTCACTGCTCCACTGCGAGTAGTGCATCAGCGTGGTTCCGTCGTCCCCCGCGTACACGTGATACCCCAGCAGATCACCAGCGGGCCAGGGCCGCCGCTCCCAGGTACGCCCTATCGCGTCCACGGTCTGCCGCTGGCGCTCGGGGGTCCCCACGCGCCACGTACTGAAGAAGGGTGCGCCGATGCGCGGGTCGGTGAGGTCGGGGTGCTGCTCAGTTCGACGGCTCATTGAAGGCTCCTGTGGTGTGCTCCGGTCGGTGCACACCACACCCTGCAACCTCGACCAAACTTGAGGTCAAGCTCCGAGTTGTCGCCGAGGTCGGGGCGTCACGCAACCCGGCGGAACGGGGTGCCGCTGCGCCCACCCTCCCCCAAGCCCTCGGCTTCGCTCGAGCAGGGGGGACCCCCATCGCCCCTAGCGGCACGCATGCCCGCAGCTAGGACGGCTCGCAGCCGCCGTGCCACGGAAGGGGGCGTGTCGGGGGGTGCCCGCCCGCAGCGGGCGGCGCGTGTAACGCCAGTGAGCCGGTAGGTGACCTGGTCGCGCCGTTCCGAGGACGGACACCCCCCGGCACGCCCCCGACCCACACCCCACGGCCGACGCTCAGCCCCTCAACACCAGCGATGCCCACGCTGCTGCTGCCGCCGCCGCACCACCTCGACCGCCACCACCGCAGCCCCCGCAGCCACCCCGGCAACCAGTACCGGTCGCGGATGCCGCATCCCGGCCCGCACGACATTCCGCACCGGCCGAGGCCCCGTATGCGTCGCCTTGTCCTGCACCGTGTACCCAGCCTGCGCGGCGCTGCTCCGCAGCTGCACGGTCATCGCCCCGGCCTTGTCCCGGAGATCTGCCGCCCGAGCCCGCGCACGCCCCTTCACATCCGCCTTCCCCGCCAACTCCTCCACCGTGTCCCCGAGTTCGTTCCGAGTCCGCTCGATCTGCTGCCGCAGTTCGTCGGGCCCCTTGGCCCCACCCGTCGCTTCCGTCATCGATGCGCCCTTTCCTTGATCTCCTCCACGTCCGCCTTGACGCTGCCGAGAGCCTCCTCAGGCGTGGGAGGCGTAGCCCGCCGCAGCTGTCCCCGGCCGACCGCGGCCAGCACGCCCGCGATCACGAACAGCACACCCGTGATGATGAGCGCCGCGGCCCAGACGGACAGCACGAGCGACAGCGCGGCGATGCCCGTACCGGCCAGCGCGAGGAACCCGGCGTAGGCGACCGCACCCGCCGCCCCGAGCAGTCCACCGCCACGGCCCGCACGCCGTCCCTTCTCGGCCAGCTCCTCCTTGGCAAGAGCCACTTCCTGCCGCACGAGCCGGGAGAGCTGCTCCGCGGCCTGTGAGACGAGCTCCCCCACGGAGTGGTGCTCGTCGCGCACGGCCCTTTGATCAATGGTCCCGGTCACGGTGTTCCGCCTCCTCTCGACGTAGGAACCCCCGAGTACCCGGCCCACCCCCCGCTACCCCTGCGGCGCCCCGCCGTCCCCCCGCTCCCCCAGCCGGGTCAGTTGAGCCTGAAACCAGTCGAGCCGCGCCTGCAACAACGCGGCCTCCGCGACAAGTTCGGACACCCCCACCTCCACGCCCACCCCTGCCCCCTCCACCCTCGCCCCCGCCAGAGCCACCCCACCCAC
>NZ_BAABET010000014.1:0-240050 GCF_039540295.1 Streptomyces venetus | reverse complement strand
CGCGCAGCCCACCCGCACTGGCCCCGGACACCACCCACGACACCAACCCGGAACTGCGGATCACGACTTCGGGCTGCTTCTCCTCCTCGGGGGCTTCCTCCACCACCACGTGCGCATTCGTCCCGCTCACGCCGAAGGACGACACACCGGCCCGGCGCACCCGCTCCCCGCGCGCCCAGGCGACCCTCTCAGCCAGCAACGACACCGATCCGGCGGACCAGTCCACCATCGGCGTCGGCTCACCCGCGTACAACGACGGCGGCAACTCCCCCTGCCGCAACGCCATCACCATCTTGATCACACCCGCCACACCCGCGGCCGCCTGCGCGTGACCGATGTTCGACTTCACCGACCCCAACCACAACGCACGCCCCTCAGGACGCTCCCGCCCATACGTGGCGATCAGCGCCTGCGCCTCGATCGGGTCACCCAGCTTGGTGCCCGTACCGTGCGCCTCCACCACATCCACATCCGCCGCGCGCAGGCCCGCGTTCTCCAACGCCGCCCGGATCACCCGCTGCTGCGACGGACCGTTCGGCACCGTCAGTCCGCTGCTCGCGCCGTCCTGGTTGACCGCTGAGCCACGCACCACACCCAGCACCCGATGCCCGAGACGCCTCGCGTCCGACAGCCGCTCCACCGCCAGCACGCCCACGCCCTCAGCCCAGCTCGTGCCGTCGGCCGAGGCGGAGAACGGCTTGCAGCGCCCGTCCTCGGCCAGGCCCCGTTGCCGGGAGAACTCCACGAACGCCGTGGGGTTGGTGATCACGGTGACGCCGCCGGCGAGCGCGAGGGAGCACTCCCCCTGCCGCAGCGCCTGTACCGCCAGATGCAGAGCGACCAGCGACGAGGAGCAGGCCGTGTCCACCGTCACTGCGGGGCCCTCAAGGCCGAGGAAGTACGAGACCCGGCCGGAGAGGACGCTGGCGTGGTTGCCGGTGAGGGTGTAGCCCTCGACGGTGTCCGGGGCCTGGTCGAGTTCGGGTATGTAGCCGGAGGTCGAGGCCCCGACGAAGACCCCGGTGCGGCTGCCCCGCAGCTCCTCCGCCTTCAGCCCCGCCCGCTCCAGCGCCTCCCACGCCACCTCCAGCAGCAACCGCTGCTGCGGATCCATCGCCAACGCCTCACGCGGCGAGATCCCGAAGAAGTCCGCGTCAAATCCCGCGACATCGCCCAGGAATCCACCACGCCGCACATACGACTTCCCCGACGCATCCGGATCCGGGTCGTACAAGTCCTCCGGCCACCCCCGGTCCGTTGGAAACTCCGAGGTAGCGTCCACACTCCCGGCCACCAGCCGCCACAAATCCTCCGGCGAACCCACCCCACCCGGATAACGGCACGCCATACCGACAATCGCGATCGGCTCCCGCATGTTCGACTCGACCTCGGAAAGGCGCTGCCGTGTCTCATGCAGATCCGCTGTCACTCGCCGCAGGTATTCAACGACTTTCCGCTCGTCCGTCATGAGGTGCAATCCCTTCCGACCCGACCTGACCCGGCGCGAGATCCTGAAAACGGCAGCGCGAATTCCGGCCTCCGGCTCTCGGCATTCCGATCCTCGGCAGGGAGGAGGATCACGGACAACCCCTGGTACCCCCCTAAGCGCCGTGGCCGGACGAGGCAGGGGTGCGGGTTCCGGGAATGCGCGTCCGGGACGACTTGACGGATCCGAAAGGGCTCGGTTGACCTGCGCGGAAAGGCCTCGCGACGATTCCGGCGGCCGGATTCCCAGGCACCGGGACGGAGCGTCCGTATGAACGGCACCATGGAGATCTGCATCGTCGGCGCGGGTCCGCGCGGATTGTCCGTGCTGGAGCGGCTGTGCGCGAACGAGCGGGCGGCGCCGTCCTCGTCCGCCGTGCTGGTGCACCTCGTCGACCCGTGGCCGCCGGGCGCCGGACGCGTGTGGCGTCCTGAGCAGTCCCGCCATCTGCTGATGAACACGGTGGCGTCGCAGGTGACGATCTACTCCGACGAGAGCACGCGGATCGAGGGTCCGGTCGAGCCGGGCCCCAGCCTGTACGCGTGGGCGAAGCAGCTGGCGTTGCTGGGGCCGCTGGCGGGCAGGGGCGGTTACGACGCGGAGACGCTGGGCGAGGCGAAGTCGCTGGGGCCGGACTCCTATCCGACGCGGGCCTTCTACGGCCACTACCTCAACGACTGCTTCGAGCGGATCGTGGCCGGCGCTCCGCCGCACGTCACCGTGCGGGTGCATGCCTCTCAGGCGGTGGCGATGGCCGACACGCACGGCGTGCCCGGCGGGCCGCAGGGGGTGCGGCTGGCGTGCGGCACCCGGTTGAACAGCCTGGACGCCATCGTGCTGGCCCAGGGGCACGTGCCGAGCAGGCTCACACCGCGTCAGGAACGCACCGCGACCCTGGCCCGTATCCACTACCTGACCTATGTGACGCCCGCCAACCCGGCGGACGTCGACCTGAGCGGCGTCGAGCCGGGCAGCCCGGTGCTGCTGCGCGGGCTGGGGCTCAACTTCTTCGACTACATGGCCCTGTTCACCGTGGGGCGGGGAGGTTCCTTCCATGAGGAGGGCGGCCGCCTGGTGTACCGGCCGTCCGGGCAGGAACCGGTGATGTACGCCAGTTCGCGGCGCGGTGTTCCGTATCATGCGCGCGGCGAGAACCAGAAGGGGCCGTTCGGGCGGCACCGGGCGCGGCTGCTGACGGCGGAGCACGCGGCGGCGTTGCGGGCCCGGGGTGTGGACGGGGAGCGGGTGCACTTCGGTACCGATCTGTGGCCGCTGATCTGCCGGGAGGTGGAGGGCGTCTACTACGCCACGCTGCTTCAGGCCCGCGGGCGGGGCGCGGAACGGGCGGCGTTCGAGGAGCGGTTCCTGGCCGTTCCGGTGAACGGCGACACCTCGCCGTTGCTGGAGGAGTTCGGCATCGCCGTGGCGGACCGCTGGGACTGGGAGCGGATCGCGCAGCCGTGCCGCGGGGAACGCTTCGAAAACCGGGCGGAGTTCCGCGCCTGGCTGCTGGACCATCTGCGGGACGACCTCGAGGCGGCGCGGAGCGGCAATGTGAACGGCCCGCTCAAGGCGGCGCTGGACGTGCTGCGGGACCTGCGCAACGAGATCCGGCTGGCCGTGGACCACGGGGGTCTGGAGGGCAACTCGCACCGGGACGACCTGGAGGGGTGGTACACACCGCTCAACGCGTTCCTGTCGATCGGCCCGCCGGCCTCCCGCATCGCGGAGATGATCGCGCTGATCGAGGCGGGGCTGCTGGAGCTGACGGGGCCGGGGACCGAGATCCGGTTCGACACGGCCGACCCGTCGTTCGTCGCGGAGTCGGCGTTCGTGCCGGGCCCGCCGGTCCGGAGCCGGGCGCTGATCGAGGCCCGGCTTCCGGAGCCCGACCTGCGCCGCACCGACGATCCGCTGCTGCGGCACCTGCTGGCCACGGAGCAGGTCGGGCCGTACCGGATCCGGTCCAGCTGCGGCGCCTCGTACGAGACGGGCGGGCTGGCGGTGGCCGAGCGGCCGTACCACCTGCTGGACGCTCGTGGCCGGCCGCATCCGCGGCGATTCGCTTTCGGGGTGCCGACGGAGTCGGTGCACTGGGTGACCGCGGCGGGGGTCCGGCCGGGGGTCGACTCGGTGACGATCAGTGACTCGGATGCCATCGCGCGGGCGGTGACCGGGTTGCCGCCCGTGGCGCATGTGCCGCCCTCGGTGCGCCGGTCGATGACGGACACGGATCTGCTCGGGGTGATCGTGTGAGCGCGCCGGAGAACGGGGACGGTGGCCCCCTGCTGGACGCCGGTCTGCTCTCCCCGGTGCGGGCGGGGACGCCGGCCGAGGCCGCGGTGTCCGACGGGGCGTGGCTCCAGGCCATGCTGGACGCCGAGGCGGCGCTGGCGCGGGCGCAGGCCGCTCTGGGTCTGGTGCCGCGTTCCGCGGCCGGGACCATCAGCCGGCTCGCCCGCGCCGAGCTTCTGGACGTGCGGGGCCTGGCGCTCGCGGCGCGGGAGACGGCCAACCCGGTGGTGGGCGTGGTGCAGGCGCTGAGCCGGGTGGTGGAGCGGGAGGATCCCGTCGCGGCCGAGTACGTGCACCGGGGTTCGACCAGTCAGGACGTGCTGGACACGGGGGCGATGCTGGTGGCCGCCCGGACGCTGCGCATCATCCGGGCCGATCTGGGGCGGGCTGCTGAGGCTTTGGCGGAGCTGGCCGGGGAGCACCGGGACACCCTGATGGCGGGCCGGACGCTGGCGATGCACGCGGTTCCCACGACGTTCGGGGTGAAGGCCGCGGGGTGGCGTCAGTTGCTGCTGGACGCGGATCGCCGGCTGGAGCTCGTGCTGGTGGCGCTTCCGGTGTCACTCGGCGGTTCGGCGGGGACGCTCGCCGGCTATGTCGAGTACGCCCGGATCGACGGCCGCGCGGAGGTCCGTTCCGGCGGGGCCACGGCCCGGGACGACAGGGGCCGGGACAGCGACAGCGACAGGGACAGCGGGTCGGATCTCGATGTGGCGCGGTATGTGGCGGAGTTGACGGAGGCGTTCGGCGCGGAGACGGGGCTGGCGGCCGGTCCGGCGGTGCCGTGGCACGCGCTGCGCAGCCCGATCGCGGACCTCGCGGCGGCCCTGGCGTTCACCGCGGGCGCGCTCGGCAAGCTGGCGGTGGACGTGCAGTCGCTGACGCGCACGGAGGTGGGCGAGGTGGCCGAGCCGTCCGCGGCGGGGCGCGGGGTCTCCTCGGCGATGCCGCAGAAACGCAACCCGGTACTGGCGACTCTCGTGCGCAGCGCGGCGCTTCAGGTGCCGGTACTGGCGGCCGGCCTCACGCAGTGCCTGGTCACCGAGGACGAGCGGTCGGCGGGGCCGTGGCACGCGGAGTGGCAGTTGCTGCGGGAGTGCCTGCGGCTGACGGGCGGGGCGGCGCACACCGCGGTGGAGCTGACGGCCGGTCTCGAGGTCCGGCCGGAGCGGATGCGGCAGAACGTGGCGCTCATCGGTAGCGCCCTGGTGTCCGAGCGGCTCGCCGCGACGCTGGCGCCGCGGCTGGGCAAGGCGGCCGCGAAACGGCTGCTGAGCATGGCGACGGAGCTGGCTTCGGGGTCGGGGCGGCCGCTGCCGGACGTGCTGGCGCATCTGCCGGAGCTGGCCGGGGTGTTCACCCCTGAGGAGCTGGACCGGTTGTGCGATCCGGCCGGCTACACGGGGGCCGCCGGTGCCCTGGTGGACCGGGCGCTGGCCCGGCGGCCCCCCGCTCGGGGCGGCCTCAGCGAGGTGCCCGGGCGGGCCGCGTCAGACGCTCGTCGATGACGCGGATGACGTCCGGTGCGTGGTCGACGAGGAAGAAGTGGCCGCCGGGGTACGTCACCATCTCGAAGTCGCCCGTGGTGTGGGCGCGCCAGGCGCGTACCTCGTCGTGGCTCGCCTTGGGGTCGCCGTCTCCGGTCAGCGCGGTGACGGGGCTGCTGAGCCGGTGGTCCGTCGCGCACACGTAGGTCTCGGCCGCGCGGTAGTCGTTCCGGACGGCCGGCAGGACCATGCGCATCAGGTCGTCGTCTCCGAAGACCCGCTGGTCGGTGCCGCTGAGTCCGCGCAGTTCGGCGATGATCCCGGCGTCGTCGCGCTGGTGCACCCGCTCGTCCCGCCGGCACGACGGTGCGCGGCGGCCCGAGACGAAGAGCCGCTCGGCGAACCGCCCGGCCTGCTCCAGCCGTACGGCTACCTCGAAGGCCAGTGTGGCGCCCATGCTGTGCCCGAACAGGGCGAAGGGACGGTCGACGGCGCGCGTCACGGCCCGGGACACGTGGTCGGCGAGAGCGCCGATGGTGTCGATCATCGGCTCCTGGTGGCGGTCCTGCCGGCCCGGGTACTGGACGGCGAGCACCTCGACCTCGGGCGTCAGCGCCTGGGCCACCGGCCGGAAGAAGGACGCCGAACCGCCCGCGTGCGGCAGACAGACCAGGTGCACGGGGGCGTCGGGGTTCGGGAAGAAGCGTCGTATCCACGGATCGGTGGCGGTCATGGTGCCTTCCTGTTCTCGTGCGCCCGTGCTCAGGCACGGACAACGGCGACGGCGGCGGCCCGGGCGGGCGCCGCCGTCGTTCTGTGTACGGGGATCATTCTCACTCGGCCGGCCTGGTGGCTCCCGTCCAGACGAAGACGCGCAGGCGCACGCCGTCGTGGACCTCCCATTCCGAGGTCGGTACGAAATGCTCGTAGCGGTTGCCGAGATAGAACTTCAGCCTGTCGCCGGGGTCCGGCACGTGCCGGACGCGCTCGTCCTCGGCGAGGTAGGACGAGGGACAGCCTCGGAGAACCACATTGGGCTGGGCCACGCTCATGCGGGGAACTCCTCTCGGCGTGTGCTGCCATCGGCCACCCGGGGGTGGCGATCGCACGACGCCTAGCCACACGGGGAATTCGGACAGAATGCGGCCGGCATTCCCCGTCAGCGTATTTCGGGCGACCATGGCTGGACACCCCTAAAGCCCCCTAGCCGCCAGGAGTGATCGCATGACCAGCCGCCCCACCCGCACGGGACGGGTCGAACTGACCCCCGCCGCCGAGGACCTGCTGCGGCAGCTGACCGGGACGCACGGGCCGGTGATGTTCCACCAGTCCGGCGGCTGTTGCGACGGCAGCGCCCCGATGTGCTACCCGCGCGGCGAGTTCCGGGTCGGTGCCTCGGACATCCTGCTCGGACGAGTGGCCGGGGACACCCCGTTCTGGATGAGCGCCGACCAGTACGCGTACTGGTCGCACACCCACCTCACCGTGGACGTGGTGCCCGGACGCGGCAGCGGCTTCTCCCTGGAGGCTCCGGAAGGCGTCCGCTTCCTGCTCCGCTCCCGCCTCCTCACCGACGAGGAGCTGCGACGCGTCGAGTCGGAGCCACCGCTGCCGACGGGGGCGGACGCGCCCGACCGGCCCTGAGGAGTGCGGGATCCGCACCGTGGCCGGGCCGAGGATGTCCGCGCGGGCGTGCCGGCGCCCGGCTCACCTCAGGGGCACAGACGGAACACAGATTTCTCCGTGCACAGAAAAGCAGGAAGAAACGGGACGCATGCAGCAATCGTGATTCGCTCGATGCCCCTGCGTGCATCCGTGCGCCCCTACGAAGAAAGGATTCTTCGAGCCCTGGGCGGATTCCACTGGGCAGGACTGAGACGACTATCAACTGGGTGCAACCGCACCACAGTCCCGTGTACCAACCGAGGCAGGTGGTATTCGATGATCGGCTCCGTTCCCGGACCGGCCCGAGATTGGACAGTGGGCACTGCTCCAGGCATATTCCCATTCCTCGGCCACGGTATCGCCTTGGTGCGCCGGCCGCTGGCTTTTCTGGAATCTCTGCCCGCGTACGGCGATCTGGTCGAAATACGCCTGGGTCCGCAGCGTGCCTGGATGGCCTGTCACCCGGACCTGGTCCACCAGGTACTCAGGGACCCGGACACCTTCGACAAGGGCGGCCCGCTCTACGACAGACTGCGGACACTGCTGGGGGACGGCGTCGGTACCTGCCGCCAGCGGGATCACCGGCGCCAGCGCAGGCTGCTCCAGCCCGGATTCCGCAAGGCCCGCGTCGCCGACCAGGTGCGGATGATGGGCGAGGAAGTGGAGTCGGTGTGCCGGACGTGGCGGGACGGACAGGCGGTCGACATCAGCGCGGCCATGCTGGACCTGTCGACCCGCGTGGTCAGCCGCGTCCTCTTCTCCGACTCGCTCGACCCGGCGACGGCTCTCGAGATGCGCAGGTGCCTGGTCACCGTGGTCCGCGGCATGTTCCTCCGGACGGTGATGCCGGTCGACGCCCTGTTCCGTGTTCCCACGCCGGCGAACCGGCGTTACCGCCACGCTTCCGCCCGCCTGCGCGCGATCGTCGACGCGACTGTCGCCGAGCGCCGGCGAGGCTCTGCCCATGACGACCGGGACGATCTGCTGGGGGTCCTGCTGGCGGCCGCGCGGGGCGACGGCGGGGAGACGGCGATCAGCGACGAGGAAGTACACGGCCAGGTGATCACACTGCTGTTCGCCGGCGCCGAGAGCACCGCCCTGTGCCTCTCCTCGGCCTTGGCACTCGTGGCGCTCCATCCCGAGCAGGAACGCCGCCTGTACTCCGAAGCCGACGCCGTGCTCGCCTCGGGGCGGCCGCCCGGCCCCGACGAGCTGCCACGTCTCGAACACACGCGGCGCGTCCTCACCGAGACCCTTCGCCACCGCCCACCCGGCTGGCTGTTCACCCGCGTCGCCACTAAGGAGACGGAGCTCGCCGGGCACCGTCTGCCGCAGGGCGCCACCGTCATGTTCAGTCCGTATCTTCTGCACCACGACCCCGCTCTGTTCCCCGACCCCGACCGGTTCCTCCCCGACCGCTGGCTGCCCGGCCGGACCGACGCGGCCCACCTCGCGGCGATGATGCCGTTCGGTGCGGGCCGCCGGAAGTGCCTCGGAGAGTCACTCGCCCTGGCGGAGGCCACAGCGGCCATCGCGTTCATCGCCCGCCACTGGCGACTGCGCCATCTGCCGGGCTACGAGGAACGGCTGCGCCCCGCCGCCTCGTTGGGCCCGCGGAACTTGGTGATGTCCTGCGAACCACGGGCGGGGCGGCCGGCCGGCACACCTTGGCAGGTGGACTCCCGCGCGCCCCGGAAAGCCGCCGCACCCGTCGTCCACAACTCCCGAACAGCAGGTGGCAACGATGTCCACGACACATGAGGAAATCGCGCTCGCCGCGCGGGACGGAATACCGGCAGTCGATCTGAGGGAGCTGATCGACGCGCAGCTCTACATGCCCTTCCCGTTCGAGCGCAATCCCCACGCGTCCGACGCGGCGGCAGGCGTCGACCACTGGCTGAGCACATGGGGGCTGACCGACGACCCGGCGGTGGCGGCCATGATCTCCTGCACACGGCCCGCCGAACTCGCGTCCTTCAACGGCCCGGACATGGATTCCGGCCTCCTCCAGATCGTGGCGAACCAGATCGCCTACCAGTTCGTCTTCGACGACCGGGCGGAGGACATCGGCCGGCACTCGCCCGGCCGGCTGCTGCCCATGCTGTCCGAGAGCGTCGCGATCCTGCGCGACGGCCAACCGCCCACCACCCCGCTCGGGGCGGCCCTGGCCGACCTCCACCGACAGGTCCAGGAGCGGTGCACACCCGCCCAGGCCGCACGCTGGGCCTGGAACAGCCGTGAGTACGTGCACGGCCTGCTGTACGAAGCGGTGGCCCAGGCCCATCCCGCCCCGGTGGAGAGCGGGCTGTGCCGGTCCATCCGTTCCCTCATCGCGGGCGTCGAGCCGTTCTACCCCCTGTGCGAGGCCGCGCAGCGGTGCGAACTGGCCCCGGAGGAACTCCACCATCCCGTCATGCGACGTCTGAGCCGGCTGTCGGCCGATGCGGCGGTGTGGATACCCGACCTCTTCTCCGCGGTGAAGGAGCAGCGGGCGGGCGGCATGATCAACCTGGCCCTCGCCTACCGGCGGACGCACCGGTGTTCCCTGCCGGCGGCCGTCACCCTGGCCGTACAGCACATCAACAGGACGATCCGCGAGTTCGAGGACCTCTACGGGGAGATCAGGCCGGAGCTGAGCCCGTCCGGCGCCGGCTACGTGGAGGGCATGGCCGGCTGGATCCGCGGCTGCTACTTCTGGTCCCGTACCGTGCCGCGGTACGCCGACACGTTGGCGGCACCCGCGGGACTCTGACGGGCTGCCGGACCGGTCGCCTCCGCCACAGGGTTCCCGAATGGGGCGGAAACAGAGCAGGCTACCCGAAAAGTTGAGACTCGAAGCGCATCCGCGGGAAATTCACCCTCCCTGTCTACCTGCTGTTCCGACCCGGCCAAGGGGCCTGCGTATGAGCGTACGCTCGCCCCGTCCGGCGGGGAGCAACGACAGGAAGCGGTAGACCAGATGACCCATGGGCTGCGGCAACCGACCACCGCACACCGGCCTCTCCTCGAGCGCGACGAGGAACTCCGGTCCATCGACCGCGCGTTGGCGGCGCTGTGTGACACCGCCGACGGCAGGACCCGGGTACCGCGCGGCGGGCTGCTCGCCTTCACGGGGGAGGCCGGGCTGGGCAAGACGACCCTCATCGCGGCTGCGCGCGCCCGCGCCGCCGTGCAGGGGGTCACGGTGTTCTCGGGCAGGGGCGGCGAGAACGAGCAGGGCCTGGCCTTCCGGGTGGTCCGCCAGATCATGCAGCCCACCCTGGCGGGAATGAGCGAGACGAAACGCCGGAGGTTCCTGGGCAGTTGGTACGACATCGTCGGCGCCGCGCTCGGTCTCGAGGCGACGGACCCCGACCGGGTGCCGGACCCGACCGGAGTGCGCGACGGCCTCGACTGGGTCATGACGCGCCTGACGATGACGAACGCGCCCGTCGTCCTTCTCCTGGACGACCTGCACTGGGCCGACACCGAATCCCTCGACTGGCTCGCCTCCTTCGCGCCCCGGATCGCGGACCTCCCTCTCCTGGTCGTGGTCGGCTACCGGCCGGACGAACTCCCCCGCGACGCGACCTCTTTCCGCACGCTCGTCGAACGCCACGAGCAGCGCCCACACCTGCTGTCCCCGCTCGGCGAGGCCGGTGTGGCGCGGATCATCAGGGACGCGGTGGGCGAGGAAGCCGAGGACGATTTCTGCGGCGAGTGCTGGACGGTCACCGGCGGGAGCCCCTTCGAGGCCGTCGAACTGGCCATCAGGCTCCGCGAGCGGGGGGTGAGCGGCACCCGGGCCGATCTGCCCGTGATGCGTCATCTCGCCGCGGCGGTCAAGGGCCCCGGCCTGATCGAGCGCCTCAAGCGGCTCGGCCCGAGCACCGTCCGCTTCGCGTGGGCGGGCGCGGTCCTGGGTGGGCCCTTCTCACCGGAGGCGGCCGCCGGTCTCGCGGTGGTCGGCAGCGCGGAGGCCGCCGAGGCGACCGAGAAGCTGCGCGCGTGCCGCATCCTCACGGACGCCGACGAGCCGGCGGGCAGCCTGGAGTTCGTCCATCCGCTGATCGCCACGACGATCTACCGCGACATCCCCTCGGGTCTGCGCGTCGGCATGCACGACGCGGCCGCCCACACCGCGCAGGCGGTCTGGTCCGATCCCACCACCGCCGCCCGGCACCTGCTGGAGGTGCCCTGCGACGACCGGCCCGAGACGGTCGCCTGCCTGCGCGCCGCCGCGCGCGAGTACCTCCGTGCCGGGGCACCGGAGGCCGCCCGGCGCGTGCTGACCCGCGCGTTGCGGGAACCGCCGCCCGCCGAGGACCGCGCCGCCCTGCTCCACGAACTGGCCTGCTCGACCTTCCTGATCGAGCCCACGGCGACGGTCAACCACCTCCGGGAGGCGCTGAAGAGGCCCGGCATCGATCCCGACCTGCGGGCCTCCATCGTCTACCGGCTGACCCAGGCACTGGCCCACACCGACCGGCTGACCGAGGCCGCGACCGTGGCCGTGGCCGCCGACGAGGCCCGGCGCACCACCAACGCCCGCGTCAGATTGCGCATGCAGGCAGACCATTTCGTGTGGAGCGCCTTTCGCGCCGACGAGCCCGACTCGTCCGCCCGCTCACGCCGGCTGGCGCGGCTGGCCGACAAGCTGACCGGGCGCGGCCTGGAGGAGCGCTACATCCTCGGTCTGCGGGCGTGGGACGCCCTGCTGCGCGGCGAGCCCCGGCGGACCGCCCTCGGGTACGCCGAGGAGGCCCTGCGCGGAGGGATGAGCTGGACCGACGAGAACCGCGGCTTCGAGGTGCCCGTCGCGGTCGCCCTGCTGTTCATGTACTGCGACCAGCCGGGGCGCGCCGAAGAGCTGTTCACCCGCGGGATGGCCGAGTGCGAGCGCAGGGGGTGGCGCGGCTCCCACCTGGCGCAGGGCCAGACGCTCCTGGGCTACATCCGCTACCGCCGTGGCTGCCTGCCCGAGGCCGAGGAACTCGTCCGGGCCGGGCTGCAGACCGCCGAGCGCGTCGAAGGAGCGGTGCCCGCCCAGTGGTTCGCCATCGGCATTCTCATCCAGATCCTGCTGGCCCGTGGGCGGACCGCCGACGCGCGCCGGCTCGCCGACACCCACCAGTACGGCGACATCGTTCCCAACGCCGTCATCTTCCCCGATCCCCGCACGGTGTACGCCGAACTGCTCCTGGCGGAGGGGCGGCTCGCCGAGGCGGCGCGCCTGCTGTCCGAGGTCGGGGACTGGCTGGACTCGCGGGACTGGCACAACCCCGCGTGGTGTCCCTGGCAGCTGGGTCTGGCCTCGGCGCTCGCGCGCACCGCTCCCGACCAGGCGGTCCTCCACGCCCAGGACGCCGTCAAGCGGGCCCGGGACTTCGGTGCGGCGTCCGCGATCGGCCAGGCGCTGCACGCCCAGGCCGAGGTGACGGGGGGCCAGGCGGCGCTCGATCTGCACTCGCGGGCCGTCGACCACCTGGAGCGGTCGCCCGCGGCGTACGAACTGGCCCGTGCGCTGGTGGGCCATGGTGCCGCGCTGGCCCGCGGGGGCCGCCTGCACGACGCCGCCGACCGGCTCTACCAGGGGCTGGAGGGAGCGGTGCACTGCGGTGCCGCGGGGCTGGCCGCCCGGGCCAGGCGGGAGCTCTCCGCCGCGGGGATGCGTCCGCTGCCCCTGCGTTACGCGCAGACAGACATGCTGACGACGCAGGAACGCAGGGCGGCCGAGATGACGGTCCAGGGACATCCGGCTGCGGTGGTCGCCAAGGACCTGCGGCTCACCGAGCAGGGCGTGCGGCACCTGCTGTCCTCCGTCTACCGCAAACTCGGCACGGACGCCTCCGGCCTCCCGGGCGCCCTGGGGGACTGACCGGCGTGCAGACCTCCCCCCACCCCAGGCGCAGACGCGCCGGCCTCACATGGGGCCGGGGCCCGCTCCGCCCTTGAGGCGTTCCAGGTCGGAGGGGCGGACCTGGATGACGAACACGGCGACCAGGGCGGCGATGGCGGTGAAGATCGCCGCCATGATGAAGGCGGCCGAGACGCCGGCGGTGAGGACCTCGTCGGACCAGGGCTTGGGCAACTGCCCGGTGCGCTGGAACTGGAGCCGTTCGGCCGGGGTGGCCTGCTGGAGGAAGGCCGGGATCTGTGTCTTCGCCTCGTTGGTGCTGGCCGTGCCGAACATCGTGACCAGGATGGACAGGCCGAGGGAGCCGCCGACCTGCTGGGTGGCGTTGAGGAGTCCGGAGGCCGCGCCGGTCTCCGGGGTGGGCACGTCGGACAGCGCCATGAGGGTCAGCGACACGAACTCCATGCCCATGCCCATGCTGAAGACGAGCATCGGGCCGAGGACACTGCCCGCGTAGGTGGAGTGGACGTCGGTCAGGGTGAGCCAGGAGAGACCGGCGGCGGCCAGGATCGCGCCCACGACCATGAACGGTTTGGGCCCGTAGACGGGCAGGAACCGTGAGGCCAGTCCGGCGCCGACGGCGATGACGGCGGTGACCGGCAGGAAGGCCAGTCCGGCTTGCAGGGGGCTGAACCCCAGGACGTCCTGCACGAAGAGCGTCAGGAAGAAGAACATGCCGAAGATCGCCGCGGCCAGGCAGAGCATGATGCCGTACGTGCCCGCGCGGTTGCGGTCGGCGAACATGTGCAGGGGCGTGATGGGCTGTCTGGAGCGCCGCTCGATCAGGACGAAGGCCGCCAGGATGAGGACCGCCCCGACGAAGGCGGCCAGCGTGAACGCGTCACGCCAGCCGTCCTGCGCGGCTCTGATGAACCCGTAGACGAGCAGCACCATGCCCGCGGTGGAGGTGAGCGCGCCGGCGATGTCGAAGCGCCCGGGGTGGCGCTCGGACTCCCTGATCCAGCGCGGGGTGGCGAGCGCGATGAGCAGGCCGATGGGCACGTTGACGAACAGCACCCACCGCCAGTTCAGGTACTCCACCAGGATTCCGCCGGCGAGCAGGCCGATGGCGCCGCCGCCGGCCGAGACGGCGGCGAAGACGCCGAAGGCGCGGTTGCGTTCCGGCCCTTCGCGGAAGGTCGTGCTGATCAGGGCGAGGGCCGTCGGGGAGGCGATGGCGCCGCCGACGCCCTGGAGGGCCCGTGCGCCGAGGAGTTGACCGGAGTTCTGGGCGAGCCCGCCGAGCAGGGAGGCCAGCACGAAGAGCAGCACCCCGAAGATGAACACGCGCCGCCGGCCCAGGATGTCGCCCGTACGGCCGCCGAGCAGCAGCAGGCCGCCGAAGGTGAGGGTGTAGGCGTTGACCACCCAGGACAGGCTGGTGGTGGAGAAGTCCAGAGCGCTCTGGATGTGCGGCAGGGCGATGTTGACGATGGTGATGTCCAGGACCACCATCAGCTGGCACGAGGCGATGACCAGCAGCGCCATCGCACTTCCGCCACCACCGGATTCCCTGGTGGTGGTCCCCTGTGGTGAGGCCGGCTGCGGGCTGCTGCCTGCGGTGTCCACCTGTTCGACGGTACGCCCGCCTTCTGCACCTCACCAGTGGATCACCGTCGGCCCGTTCGCCGGTCCTTCCTTCCGGCGAGGAGGCCGGGTGGCGCAGCGGCAGCGGAGGATGCGCGGGCGTCGTGAAGCCCTCGACGGTGAGGGTGTGGCCGCCCGGTCCGACCTAGAACCGGGGCCTTCTGCCGGGGAGTTCGGCCTCGGCGGTGGTGTCGGGCGGGACGATCTCCGTGACCGTGGACGGGCAGGACCATCACAGCGCCCCCGAGGATGACGCCGTGCCTCCGTGCGGAGTCCCGGCGGGCGCGACCGGACTCCGTGGCGTCCGGCCGGGTGTGAACCGGGCAGGTCATCGAGGTGCACCTGCCCGGCCCCCGCGGGCCCTCGCGCCCTGTGCCGGGATCCACCACCAGCATCCCAGAGCCGGCGCCCGCAGGACAGCGCCCTCAGCGCCCGCCGCGTATCAGGCCGGTCAGATAGCGCCAGAGCGACGACCGCTGCCGGGCGGACGGATCCGGCAGGACCTCGTCGGCCGCCTCGGGCGCGGGGCCGCCCAGCGGCGGGCCCGCGGGCGTCGCCGCGAGTTCGTACCGCACCGGCAGCGAGCGCAGACCGCGCATGAACGGCGAGGAGCGCCAGGGCAGTTGGTCGGCGGGCAGGGCGAGGTCGAGGTACTCGAACCGCTCGAACAGGCGCCCCACACCGGCCGCCGCGACCGTGGAGGCCAGCTCGCGCGCCGGACACTGGCGCGGGCCGGCTCCCCAGGACAGGTGGGCCCGGGTGCTGATGGTGGTGCCGGAGGCGACGTGGTCGGCGAAGAGCGGGTCCGCGTGCGCGGCGCCCGGGGAGACCCACACCGGGTCTCCGGCCCGGATCGTGTAATTGCCGAGCGGGGTGTCCCGGGCGGCGAACCGCGGCACGAAGTTGACCAGCGGCGGCTTGCGCATGACCACCCGGTTCATGGACTCCCTGACCATCCCCGCGGACAGGCTGGCCCGCACGCTGCCCTCGCCCGAGAGGACCTCGACGACGGTGTTGGAGATGAGGATGCCGACGTGGTCGGAGGTCATGCCCAGCAGCATGAACAGCTCGCGGGCCAGGTGGTCGAGCGACAGGTCCGGGTGCGCGGCCAGCAGGTACGAGGGGAAGTCGTCGCCGGGCTTCTGCAGCTTCAGCGCGGCCAGTTCCGCCAGGGTGGCGAGCAGGCGCTCCAGGGCGGCCTCGGCGTCCGGGCCCGCGTCGAGCACGCGCCACATGTCCATGAGCGCGTCGTCGCCCTGCGAGCCGGGGAAGCCGAGCAGATGGCTGGCCACCATCAGCGGCAGGGGCCGGGAGAACTGCGCGGACAGGTCCGCCACACCCGTCCGGCCGCCCTGCCCGACCAGGGTGATCAGCTCGTCGGCGTACGCGGTGACGGCGGCCTTCAGGCGCTTGGCCTGGGGGTGCCGCGGGTCCTGGAACGGCTTGAGGGCGACGTCCCACGCGGTCCGCAGCGGCCGGTACCCGGGGCCGCCCTGGATCAGGATGTGGTTGACCTCCAGGGACGGTCCGAGCGGCCAGTCGGCGGGGACCCTGCCCTCGGTGCGGGCACGCCAGTTCTCCAGGCCCTTGGGCCAGCCGTCGTCGTCCTGGAGCACCTGGAGAGACTCGCGGTAGCCGAGGACCAGCCAGGCGGGCACTCCGAGGAGGTCGACCGGCGCGACCGGGCCGTGCTGCTGTCGCAGCCGCTCGTACACGAGCGCGGGGCGCGTCTCGTAGTCCCGGGTCAGCAGCGGTTGGGGGTTCAGCATCTCCAGCCGTGTGTCGTCCAGGTCCACGGGTCCGCCGCCACCCCACTGGGTTTCCATCGTCTTGCCACCCTCCGACACGCTCCGCACCGGCACACCATCAGCCGGTAGCCGGAAACGGTGGGGACCCTACCCCAGGCGCGACCGGCGGGTAACGACGGGGGTGGATCACGGACCGGGCCCGGCCCGCGCCGGTTCAGGCCGCCGTGTACCCGAGTTGGCGCCGCATGTAGGGCGTCATGAGAGTCTTGGCCTTGGCCATGGTGGTGGTGCGGCTGCCGAGCACGGCGGACTCGCCGCCCGGTACGGGCACCACCGTCAGTCCGTCGGCCGGGCCGAGCGGCACGATGAGCGGGGTGCGCTGGGTCGGCCGGTAGGATCGCGGCTCCTTGCGGTGCCTGCCCGAACTCTTCAGGTGGGCGCGGATGTTGTGGGCTGCGATGTCCGCCTGGGCGAGGGCGGCGGGGGTGATCTTGAGCTCGGTGACGTCGTTCACGTCGCCGACGGCGAACACGTCGAGCTTCCCCTCGACCCGGAGCGTCCGGTCGACCTTCACGTGCCCGGTCCGGTTCAGCCAGTCGCCGTGCCCGGCCAGGCGTATCCAGAGCGTGTTCGGCGTGGTGCCGGTCGCCCAGAAGGACAGGTCGGCCTCGATGACGGTGCCGCGGGCGTCGCGGTAGGTGCCGAACTCGGTGCCGGGCGACATGAACGAGTCGAGCCGTACCTCGACGTCGTGGGACTCCAGCCAGGCGAGCGCCCTGCGCCCCGGCCGCTCGCTGCCGGTGGAGTCGAGCAGCGCGGAGCCGGAGTGGGCGAGGGTGACGCGGGCGTCGGGCCGGGCGAGGCGGATCTCGGCGCTGAGTTCGACTCCACCGGGGCCGCCGCCGACGACGAGGACGTGTTCGGCGGTGGCGATGTTGCGCTGGTGTTCGGCGAAGGACTTGGCCGCCTCCTCCGTGGTGGTGCCGGAGAAGCGGGCCGGCTCGGGGTAGTCGGCGCCGGTGGCGATGACGACCACGTCGTACGGCAGCCGCTCGCCCGTGGCGAGGACGACCTGCCGTTCGGCGGTGTCGATCCGGACCACCTTGCCGGCGACCACCCGGCCGCGGTGCAGCAGCCGGTCGTAGGGGATGAAGGGCGTGTGTGTCCACTCGGGGCGCACCCCCGCGCGCAGGGAGGCGACGCGGTGGAAGAAGACCTCCTTGCGGTCCACCAGCGTGACCCGGGCCGTCCCGTCCAGCCGTTTCGCCAGCCGGACACCGGCGTAGCCGCCGCCGATCACCACTACGTCGCCGTCGTACACACCGAGTCTCCTGTGCCTGGTGGGGGTGCGAGTGCCGCCGTGGACGGGCCCCGCTCGGTTCGACCCCCGGCGGCCACTCGACTGACGCGAGACTAGCGTTTGAAACTTAAAGGGATTCCGAGGTTCGGTGCATGTTCCGTGAAGGGATCGGAACCCCGACCGGTCGGCACTTCCTCACTTCCCCCAGATTTTCCGGTACGCCTCCCGGTAGCCCGTCGGGTCCCAGGTGCCGGCACCCTCGCTGTTGCCGGCCGTGGCGACGTGGACGGGAGCGATGTACCCGCTCGCGGGGCGGCCGGAGAAGGCGCGGTTGAACTCGTCGACGATCTGCCAGCCCTGGAGGGACAGCGGCTCGGGCACGGTGGCGGCCTGGTACTGCCTGCTGTTGATGCGCTGGAAGGCGGACGGGTCGCCGTCGCCCGCGCCGATGTTGAAGGGCGGCCCGGAGCCCTTCTCACCGGCCGCGCGGAAGGCGGGGGCGGCGTCGGCGAAGTACAGGTCGTTGATGGCGACGGAGTGCGTCCACCGGTCCTGGAAACGGGAGAGCAGGGAGGCGATCTCCCGCGGGGTGCGGCTGCTCGCGTCGGGGATCGGGATGTTCTGCACCGAGAGCACGTCGACACCCCCGCATCGGACGAGCTCCTTCCTGATCAGGTCGGACTTGTTCCGGGCGAAGGGGATCGACGCGTCGGTGATGACCACGACCCCGGCACGGCCCCCCGAGTCGGAGATGATCCACTGCGCGCTGATGCGGGCCACGTCCTGGACCCGGGTGGTGACGTTGGTGAAGAGGTCGGGCTGCCGGCTGGGGCCGGGATCGGGGACCGCGTGCCAGCCGATGAGCGGGATGCCCTGGGCGTTGGCGCGGGCGGCCTGCGACGCCGTCGAGTCGGGGTCGAACCCGCCGATGACGATGCCCGAGGGCCGCAGGGCCACGGCCTCGCTCATGGCCGCCTGGATACCGGCCGGGGTGCCGCCGCCGTCGATCACCCGGACGGTCCAGCCGATGGCCCGCGCGGCTTCCCGCACCCCTTTCGCGGCGCCCGCGACGCCGGGATTGGTCATGGTCTGGGCGACGTAGACGAGGGTCTTGCCGGAGACGGCCTCCGGGCCGCTGGTGGGGCCGCCCCAGGGGATGTCGCCGCGCTCCGCCCCGGCGACGGCCCGCTGCGCCCGGTCCTGGACCGCGGGACAGCCGCTCGGGCCCGTCGTCGTCTCGTCCGCGCCCTCGGACGAGCCGCGTTCGCAGCCGACCAGGGCGGTCGCCGTGGCCAGCAGGGCACAGGAGACGAGCCGCGCGACGCGGATGCTGGGGGCGGCCTTACGGGTGCGGTGCACGGGAGCTCCTGTGGGGGATCGACATGGCGGGGCCTGCCGAAGCGGTTCAGGGGGACGTGCCCGCCGTGCCGTCCCCCGGCGCCGGGGAGGACGGTGGCGGGGGCGGCGCGGCGGGTGCGTCGCGGGCGGCACCGCCGCGCAGCCTGCGGCGGGCGGCGTAGCCGGCGAGGCCCACGGCGATGAGCAGGGTCCCGCCGTTGAACAGCGGGACCGTCCAGAACTCGGCACCCAGTTGGGCGATGCCGGTGAGGCCCACGGCGAGCACAGCGACGGCGACGACGGTACCGAGGGCGTTCGGCCGGCCGGGCTTGATCGCCGTGGAGCCGAGCAGGGCGCCGACGAAGGCGGGCAGCAGGTAGTCGAGTCCGACGCTCGGGTTGCCGATCTGCTGCTGGGCCGCGAGCAGCACACCGGCGAATCCGACGATCAGGCCCGAGGCGGCGAACGCGTAGACGGTGTAGGTGCGGGTGGGAATGCCGACGAGGTCCGCCGCGCGTGGGTTCGACCCGACGACGTACAGGTACCGGCCGATCGGCAGCCGCTCCAGCACCAGCCAGAGGACGCCTGCGAGGGCGAGCACGTAGAAGGCGGGGACCGGCAGGCCGAGGAACGAGGAGTCGTAGAGGTCGGTGAAGGCGGGCGGCAGGCCCTGCGGGCCGGGGACGATCCGGCCGCCGTCGGTGACCCAGCCGGTCACGGCGTACATCATGCTGCCGGTGCCGAGGGTGGCGATGAAGGAGTCGATCCGGCCGAACTCCACGATGACGCCGTTGAGGACGCCCACCACCAGCCCCCCGGCGATCACGGTGAGGCAGGCGAGCGGCCAGGGCCAGCCCTCGTTGACGACGAGTTGCAGCACCATCACATGGGCGAGGCCCAGGCCGTAGCCGATGGAGAGGTCGAACGCCCCGGTGACGATGGGCACCGTGGCGGCCAGTGCGAGGACGGCCGGGATCGACTGGTTGGACAGGATCGAGTCGACGGTGGCGAGCGTGGGGAAGGTGTCCGGCAGGGCGAGGGAGAAGACCAGGTAGAGCAGGGCGGTGAGGACGAGCAGGCCGTAGGCGCCGATGTGGTGACCGCCGGGGCGGCGACGGCGTCGGTGGCCGTGCCGGGCCGGGGCGGGAGGGGGCGGCGGCGTCATGGGGTCCCGGGGGTGGACTGGGGCATGGCCGAGGCCGCCCGGGTCAGCCCGGCGACGGTGAGGTCGCTGCCGCTCAGCTCGGTCGTCACGGAGCCGCGCACGAAGACCAGGGTGCGCCGGCACACGCCCGCGACCTCCTCGAAGTCGGTCGACAGCAGCAGGACCGCGAGTCCGGCGGAGAGCGCCTCGTCGAGCAGGCGGTGGATCGCGGCCTTGGCGCCGACGTCCACGCTCGCGGTCGGCTCCTCGAGGATCAGCAGCCGCAGCCCCGTCCGCAGCCAGCGGCCGATCATGACTTTCTGCTGGTTGCCGCCGGAGAGCGTGGTGATGGGGACCTCGCTGTCGCGGGGGCGCACCGAGAACCGGTCGATCAGGGCGGCGGCCTGGGCACGTTCGCGGCGGGGACCGATCCAGCGCGGTGCCCGCAGGTCTCCCGCGCGGGGATTGGCCAGGAAGTTCTCCCGTACGGTCAGCTCGGCGAGGCAGCCCTCGCGCAGCCGGTCACCCGGCACGAAGCCGACTCCCCGGGCGACGGCTTCGGCGACCGTGCGGGGGCGGTAGGGCCGCCCGTCGAGCAGCGCCTGCCCGCCCAGGAGGGGCTGTGCCCCGGCGAGGGCGCGGCCCAGGTCCATGTGCCCGGCGTCCGAGAGGCCGACCAGGCCCAGGACCTCCCCGGCGGTGAGTCCCAGGGTGACCGGCCCGGTCCGGGCGGTCCGTGCACCGTCGAGGGTGAGGACGGCCGGTGTGCCGGCCGGGGTGCCGGCGGGGCGGTGGGCGGCCGGTTCCTCCTCCTCGCCGACGATGTCGTGGACCAGGCGGGCGGGGCTGTGGCCGGCGAGCCGGCCGTGGCTGACGAGCGTGCCGTCGCGCAGGACGGCGAAGGTGTCGGCGACCTGGTACACCTCGTCCAGGCGGTGGCTGACGTAGAGGATGGCGTGCCCCCGGTCGCGCAGGCCGTGCAGCACGTGGAAGAGCCGGGCGCTGTCCGCGGCCGGGAGGCGGGCGGTCGGTTCGTCGAGGACGATGAGCTTCGCGCGGGCCGCGAGCGCCCTGGCGATCGCCACCAGCGAGCGGTCGGCCGGCGCGAGCCCGGAGACCGGCGCGTCGGGGTCGAGGTGCGCGGCGACGATCCGCAGCGCGTCCACGCAGCGCTCACGGGTGCGGCGCCAGGAGATCAGCCCGGTGCGGCGCGCGTAACCGGTGGTCAGGGCGATGTTCTCGGTGACCGTCATCCACTCCACGAGACCGAGGTCCTGGTGGATGAACGACATGTTCCGTGAGGCGGCGGGGCTGCCGAGAGGGTGCCCGTCCACCGTGATCCGGCCGGCGTCGGCGTGGTGGACACCGGCGAGCACCTTGATGAGCGTGGACTTCCCGGCGCCGTTGGGCCCGAGGAGGGCGAGCACGCTGCCGGCGTGGACGTCGAGGTCGACCCCGGCCAGCGCGACGGTCCCGCCGAACCGCTTGCCGAGCCCGCGGATGCGGACCAGGGGTTCGGGCCCGGAGGGCGAAGGCGCCTTCGCTGGCGTGTCGGGAGCGTCGCACACCCGATCAAATTACAGCATTTCGGGCATTTATCGGCTGCCGTGACGCACCCGGGCAGGCGGACGCCTCACGCCGCTTCCAGCCCGCATTCGGCCCAGATGACCTTGCCCTCCGGGAGGTAGCGCGTGCCCCAGCTCTGCGAGAGCTGCGCGACGAGGAACAGGCCGCGTCCGCCCTCGTCGGTGCTGGCCGCCCGGCGCAGATGGGGAGCGGTGTTGCTGGCGTCGGAGACCTCGCAGACGAGGGTGCGGCCGTACAGCAGCCGCACCCGGATGGGCCCGGCGCCGTGCCGGATGGCGTTGGTGATCAGCTCGCTGAGGATGAGCTCCGCGGCGAACGCGGTCTCGTCGAGCCCCCGGTCGGCCAGCCACCGCAGCGCGGACGCCCGGACGTCGCCGACGACCGCCGGGTCGGCGGGCAGCTCCCAGGCGGCGATCCGGGCGGGGTCCAGGGCGTGGACGCGGGCGACGAGCAGGGCGATGTCGTCGTTCGGGTGCACGGGCGCCACGGTGTCCAGGATTGCCTGGCAGGTCTCCTCGGGCGGGCGCTCCGGGTGAGCCAGGGCCGTGCGCAACTGCTCCAGCACCACATCGACGTCGCGGTGCCTGTCCTCGATGAGCCCATCGGTGTAGAGGACCAGCTGGCTGTTCTCGGGGAGGTCGATCTCGGCGGCGTCGAAGGGCAGCCCGCCGAGGCCGAGCGGGGGCCCGGCCGGCAGGTCGGGGTAGGACACGGCGCCGTCGGGGTGGACGAGCGCGGGCGGCGGGTGGCCGGCGCGCGCCATCAGGCACCGCTGCACGGTGGGGTCGTAGATGGCGTAGAGGCAGGTCGCGCCGATCACCCCGGCGCCCTTGCCGTCGGGGTCCTCGCGGTCCAGCCGGCCCACGAGGTTGTCCAGGTGGGTGAGGACCTCGTCCGGGGGGAAGTCGAGCTCGGCGAAGCTGCGGGCGGCGGTGCGCAGCCGGCCCATGGTGGCCGCGGAGAGCATGCCGTGGCCGACGACGTCGCCGACGAGGAGCCCGACGCGTGCACCGGGGAGGGGAATGACGTCGTACCAGTCCCCGCCTACGTCGGACTCGGCGGGCAGGTAGCGGTGGGCGACCTCGACGGCGTCCTGGTCGGGCAGCCCGTGCGGGAGGAGTCTGCGTTGCAGGGCCAGGACCATGGCGCGTTCATGGGTGTACTGCCGGGCGTTGTCGATGGACAGGGCGGCACGGGCGACGAGTTCCTGGGCGAGCGAACAGTCGTCGTCCCCGAAGGCGCCCCCGGCGCGGTAGAAGCTGGCGACGCCCAGGACGACACCGCGGGCGAGCAGCGGCACCGCGATGAGGGAGTGGACGTGGGCCAGCAGGTGTCCGGTGTGCTCCGGGTCCTGAGCCAGCCATCCCGCGGCGGCCCCCAGGTCGGGTTCCAGCACCGCCTCGCCACTGGTCAGACTGTGCAGCTGGGGAGCGGTCGGGCCGAAGTCGCTGCGCTCGCCGGGTGGGGTGAAGGGCAGCCCCGCACGGATGCCGTGGACCACCGTGCGCCGCAGGTCGGCGAGGGGGTCGGTGGATTCCTCGCCGCGCAGGACGGCGTCGGCCAGGTCGATGGTGACGTGGTCGGCGAGGCGCGGGACCGCCGTCTCGGCCAGTTCCTCGGCGGTGCGGCGTACGTCCAGGGTGGTGCCGATGCGGGCGCTGGCCTCGGACAGCAGCTCCAGACGCCGGCGGGCCGCCAGGGCGTAGGCCCCGACGTGCGGCTCCCCCACCATGACGAGCCCCCGGGCCGGGAACGGTGATCCGGGGTGGTCGCCCGGCCCTCCCCCGCCGCCGACCGTGACGGTGCCGCCGAACTCCGCCGCCGCGCCGTTGCCGTCCGCTGCGACCGTGGCGCCGGGCTGCGCCGAGCCGCGGTCACCGTTGGGCGTGACGATGGCGCCGGACTCCGCCGGGGCTCGGTCGGCGGCAGGCCCGATCGCCGGTCCGGGCGCGGTGGGGAGAGGCTCCGGCGGCAGGGTGAGCGACTCTCGAGCGGGCCCCGGGGCGAGGGCGAGGGCGGCGAGGTCCGGCACTTCGTCCGCCTGGTGCGGGAGGACGAGGTGGCCCCCCGCCCGGGTGGTGCCGGGCAGCATGGCCTCGACGGCGAAGCCCCGCACGCCCGAGGCACTCGTCATGGGGCGGCTCACGAGCGTCACACGCCGGCCGTCGGGCAGGGTCACCTCCACGGCCGCCCGCTGCGCGCGCGAGATCAGTTCGGCGGCCTTCTCCGTCAGGATCGCCTGGTCACGGGGGTGGAACGCGTCGGCCAGCGCATCCATGGCGAGGCCGTGCCGCAGGTCGGCCCCGGCGGCCAGGTACGTCCGCAGCAGGGCCCGCTCGTGCGCGGAGCTCTGCCCCAGCAGCCGCCGCTCGATGGTCTCGGCCGCCCGGCGGATCTCCGCACTCAGGGCGGGGTGCTCGAAGCCGCGCGGATAACCGAGGCACAGGACGCCCTCGATGCGCCCGCTGAGCGGGTCACGCACGGGCAGCGCGACGCAGGCGTTGGACTGGGCGCGCTCCGCGAAGTGCTCGGCGCCGTAGACGCGGATGAGCTGCCGCTCCGCCAGGGCCAGTCCGATGCCGTTGGTGCCGGCGACCTGCTCGGCGAACACGAACCCCGGGACCACCTGGATCGGCGGGAGGCTCCTGGCCATCGAGGGATCCCCGAAGCGGCGCAGCAGCACCGTGCCGTTCGCGTCGGCCACCGAGATGTTGACCTGGCTGCCGGAGAACGTGTCCTGGAGACGGTCGATCACCGGGACGGCCGCCCGGACGATCCGGCCACCCGGGTCGAAGTCGTCCGTGTAGGGAAGGTCGGACCGGTCCGGTGACAGTCCCAGGGTGCGGCTGCGCTGCCAGGAGTTCAGGATGGACGGCCGCACGCCCGTGTCGACCGGCTCGCCCTGGAGAAACCGCTCGCGGAGACCAGCGGGCCCCGTGCTGTCACTCGCACGCCCCGCCGGCCTGAATTCCTCGCCGGACCGAACCACGCTTCGCCTCGCTTGCGCCCGGGATCATCGCTGCCCGGAAGAGCATCTGGCATTGATGAGGATACGGGCATTGCGGGCATGCGTCACGGTGCGCCAGGGCCGTCGGGGCAGGGCGACGGGGCGGACAGCCCGGGCGGGCGGCCTCACCCCAGGAAGCTCAGCCGCACCTTCCGCTGCGGATTGTCCTTGTTGGTGTCCACCAGGCACACCGACTGCCACGTCCCGAGCTCCAGCCGGCCGCCCAGCACCGGCAGGGTCGCGTGGGGCGGGACGAGGGCCGGCAGGACGTGGTCGCGGCCATGACCGGGACTGCCGTGCCGGTGCTGCCAGCGGTCGTCGGCGGGCAGCAGGGTGTGCAGCGCGGCCAGGAGGTCGTCGTCGCTGCCGGCGCCGGTCTCCAGAACGGCGATCCCGGCAGTCGCGTGCGGGACGAAGACGTTGAGCAGGCCGTCGCGGCCGGCGGCCGCCTCGCGCAGGAAGGACTCGCAGTCGCCGGTGATGTCGACGACCTTCTCCGTGGCACCGGTGGCGACGTTCAGAACTCGGGTGGTGAAGACATCTGACATGCCCTCCATCCTGACGTACGTGCCGTCGGCCGTGCCGCAGCACCGGCCCGGGAAGATCCACGGCCCCGGCGCGGTTGGCAGCAGCGTGAACCACACACGCGAGGTCGAGGTAGTCGTCGCGGGCGCCGGTCAGGCCGGTCTGGCCGGTGCCTATCACCTGCGGCGGTCCGGTTTCGAGCCGGACCGCGACTTCGTGGTGCTGGACCACTCCCCCGGGCCCGGCGGCGCCTGGCAGTTCCGCTGGTCGTCGCTGACGTACGGCAAGGTGCACGGGATGCACGCGCTGCCGGGGATGGAGCTGACGGACGCGGACCCGGCGCGCCCGTCCGCCGAGGTGATCAGCGACTACTTCGACCGGTACGAGCGGGCCTTCGACCTGCGGGTGCGGCGGCCCGTCGACGTGCGTGCCGTACGCGGGGGCCCCGGCGGGCGGCTGCTGGTGGAGACCTCGGAGGGGGTGTGGTCGACGCGGGCCCTGATCAACGCGACCGGCACGTGGGACCGGCCGTTCTGGCCGCGTTATCCGGGGCAGGAGACCTTCCGGGGACGGCAGTTGCACACCGCGCAGTACGCCGGGCCCGAGGAGTTCGCGGGACGGCGGGTCGTCGTGGTGGGCGGGGGCGCGTCGGGCACGCAGCACCTGCTGGAGCTCGCCCCGTACGCCGCGGCCACCACCTGGGTGACCCGGCGCCCGCCCGTCTTCCGCGAGGGTCCGTTCGACGAATACGCGGGCCGGGCGGCCGTCGCGCTCGTCGAGGAGCGGGTCCGGCAGGGGCTGCCGCCGCGCAGCGTCGTCTCGGTCACCGGGCTGCCGCTCAACGACGCGGTCCGGCAGGGCATCGAGGACGGGGTGCTGGATCGCCGGCCGATGTTCGACCGGATCACCCCGGACGGGGTGGAGTGGGACGACGGCGGGCACGTCGACGCCGATGTCATCCTGTGGGCCACGGGCTTCCGGGCCGCCATCGACCACCTCGCTCCGCTGCGGCTGCGCGGACCGGGCGGCGGCATCCGCATGGAGGGGACGCACGCCGCCGCAGACCCCCGCGTCCATCTCGTCGGCTACGGCCCCTCGGCCAGCACCATCGGCGCCAACCGCGCGGGCCGCGCGGCCGTGCGGGACATCAGACGGCTGCTGGAACGGGAGCCGGCCGCGGCGTGACCGACCGGTTCCCGGGGGGCGCGGGCCGTGGGCGACTGCGGGCCGTCCCCAGCTGATCGCACACTTCCCCGCGCCCCTGTGGGGGAACGGGTCACCCGGCCGCCTGTGCGCCCGCGCTCTGCTGCCGGGCGTTGAACTCGGCCACGTTGCGCTGGTGTTCGGCGTAGTCCGCGGTGAAGCGCGTGTCGCCCGGGCGGACCGTGACGAAGTACAGCCAGTCGCCCGGCGGCGGGTTGACGGCGGCGCGCATGGCGGCCTCGCCCGGGTTGTCGATCGGTGTGGGCGGCAGCCCCATGCGCTGGTACGTGTTGTAGGGGCTGTCGATCCGGGTGTCCTCCGCCGTGGTCCGGAGGGTGGAACGGCCGAGGGCGTAGTTGACCGTGGAGTCCATCTGGAGCGGCATGCCGCGTTCGAGGCGGTTGAAGACCACCCGGGCGACCTTGCCCATGTCGGCCTCGGTGGCCGCCTCCGCCTGGACGATGCTCGCGATGGTGACGGCCTGGTAGACGTTCATGGCGTTGCGCTGCGCCCCCGCCGCGAGGGGAGCGCCGTTGAACTTCTGGTTCGCGGTGTCGACCATCAGCGCCAGAAGCTCCTCAGGACCGGTCTCCTCCCGGAGCGGGTAGGTCGCCGGGAAGAGGTACCCCTCCGGGTTGCCCCGGGCGTCGTCCGGCAGTTTCAGGTCGACCTTCGCGAGGGACTTCTCCGTGCTGCCGGCGGGCAGGGCGAGCGCCTTGTCGACGGCCTCGTACACCTGGCTCGCGCGCCGGCCCTCCGGGATGACCAGGGTCAGGGCCCCACGGCCCTCCTGGCGCCCCAGGATCAGCAGCGGCACCGCCACAGCGGTGCCGACGACGACAGCTCCGGTCACGACGAGGGCGATACGGCCCCGGCGTGTCAGCCGGATCCTGCTCCGTGGCGGAGTGTTCTTCTGCATGCGGGCACAGTAACCCGCATATCGTCACTATCCGGGCATATTTTCAGCTTGTCGGCTCCAGTTGCGCGTCCCGGCGTACGAGCGCCGCGTACCGGCCGTCCCGCTCCAGCAGTTCCTCGTGCGTGCCGAGTTCGACCGCGCGCCCCGAGTCGAGGACCACGATCTGGTCGGCGCCCCGGACGGTGGACAGGCGGTGGGCGATGGTGAGGGTGGTGCGGTCGGCCGACAGGGCGTCGATGGCCTTCTGGACGGCGGCTTCGGTCCGGGTGTCCAGGGCGCTGGTGGCCTCGTCGAGGATGAGGACCGGCGGGTCGCGCAGGATGGTCCGGGCGATGGCCAGGCGCTGCTTCTCGCCGCCGGAGAAGCGGTGGCCGCGCTCGCCCACGACGGTGTCGTAGCCGTCGGGCAGGGAGGCGATGTGGTCGTGGATCTGCGCCGCCTTCGCCGCCTGGTACAGCTCCTCGTCGGTGGCGTCGGGCTTGGCGAAGCGCAGGTTGTCGGCGACCGAGGCGTGGAAGAGGTACGTCTCCTGCGAGACGACGCCGACCGCGCGGGCCAGGGTGTCGAAGTCGAGGTCGCGGACGTCGACCCCGTCGAGGGTGACGCGGCCGCCGGTGACGTCGTAGAGCCGCGGCACCAGATAGCCGAGCGTGGACTTGCCGGCGCCGGTGGGGCCGACGATCGCCAGGCTGCCGCCGGCCGGGACGGTGAGGCCGATGCCGTCGAGGACGGGGCCGCCCTTGCCGTCGTAGCCGAAGGAGACGTTCTCGAAGCGGACTTCGCCCTTGACCCGGTCCAGACGCACCGGGTCCGGACGCTCGGTGATGTCGACCGGCAGGTCGAGGTACTCGAAGATGCGCTGGAAGAGGGCGAGCGAGGTCTGGATCTGCACACCGGTCGACAGCAGGCTCACGGCCGGGCGGAACAGGCCCTGCTGGAGCGAGACGAAGGCGACGATGGTGCCGATGGAGACCTCGGGGCCGCCCGTCTGGAGGGCGATGCCGGCGGTCCAGTAGATGACGGCGGGCAGGGCGGCCATGACGATGGTGATGACGGCCATGCGCCACCGGCCGGCCATGTTCGACCGCACTTCGAGGTCGACGAGTTCCTCGGACTCCTCGGCGAAGGACCTCGTCAGCGAGTCGGAGCGGCCCATCGTGCGGCCGAGCAGGATGCCGCTGACGGAGAGCGACTCGGTGACCGTGGCGGCCATGGCGGCCATCTGCTTCTGGCGCCGGGTGGTGATCTTCCGGCGTTCGTTGCCGACGCGGCGGCTGATCCACACGAACACCGGCAGCAACAGCAGTGAGACGACGGTCAGGCGCCAGTCGAGGGCGACCATCGCGACGATCGTGGCGACCACGCTGGTGAGGTTGGAGACCAGGGAGGTCGCGGTGGAGGTGACGGTGGCCTGCATGCCGCCGATGTCGTTGGCGATGCGGGACTGCACCTCGCCCGTGCGGGTGCGCGTGAAGAACGCGAGGGACATCCGCTGGAGCCGGCCGTAGACGGCGGTGCGCAGGTCGTGCATGACGCGCTGCCCCACCGTCGTGGAGATCAGGGTCTGCAGCACACCGAAGACGCTGGTGAGGACGGCGCTGAGGATCATGCCGAGGGCGAGCAGGCTGAGCAGTCCGGTGCGCCCCTCGGGGATCGCGACGTCGAGGATCTCCTTCAGCAGGAACGGCGTGGCGACCGAGACCAGTGACGAGGCGCCGACCAGCAGGCCGACGATCGCCAGGCGGCCCCGGTAGGGGCGGAAGAGCCGGAGGATGCGGCGGACCTGGCGCGGCTGTTCCTCCGAGCCGGCGGGTGGGGTCCAGGGGGCTTCGTGGTCGGGATGCATGGGCTCCTTCGAGAGCGGTACGGCGCCGGGGGCGCTGGGCGGATCGGATCGTAGCTCATTGTTACCTATACTCACAATGAACGGCATCCTGATATTGTTCCCGCATGACCACGCCCGATCCCGACGGTCTGCTCGCCGAGCAGTTGCTACGGCTCACGCGCCGGGTGCACCGCATCCAGAAGCGCCATCTGGAGCACCGCGACCTCGGCATCACACCGGCCCAGTCCCGGCTGCTGCGCACCCTCGCGCACTGGGGCTCGCCACCGCGCATGGCCGATCTGGCCGAGCGCCTGGAGGTGGTACCGAGGGCCGTGACGACACTGGTCGACGGGCTGGAGGCGAGCGGCAAGGTGCGCCGGGTCCCGGACCCGGCGAACCGACGGGTGATCCGCATCGAGCTCACCGACGACGGCCGGGACGCGCTGCGCGAGCTGCGCGCGGCGCGCAGGTCGGCCGCGGAGGAGATCCTGGAACCGCTGACGGAGGATCAGCGCGAGGCGCTCGGGGGGCTGCTGGACGCCCTGGTCGACGGGGCCCCGGCGCGCTCTTGCTGAGGGGCCGGTCAACGAACCCTTGCCGAGGAGCTGGTCAACGCGCCCTTGCCGAGGAGCCGGCCCAAGACGCCCGCCGTCCGGCGCACACAACGGGCCGCGGCCGCCGCTCGTCCTGCTGGAGCGGTGGCCGCGGCCCGTTCACCTGCGGTCAACCGACCTCGGGGGCGGGTTCCTTGGGCTTCTGGGTGGGGATGCCGGGCGCCGGGTCGAGCACCGCCGGCGGCTCGACGGCGCTCTCGCCACCGTCGCTCCCGGCATCGTCCTTCTCGTCGCCCGGCTCGGCCGCGTACTCCCCGTCGAGGGTCTTCCTCGCCCGGTCGATGTCCAGCGCACCCTCCCAGCGGGACACCGCGAAGACCGCGACGCAGTTGCCGAGCAGGTTCGTGACGACGCGCATCGAGTCCATGATGCGGTCCACACCGAGCAGCAGGGCGACGGCTCCCGCCGGGATGGCCCCCAGGGAGGAGGCGGTCGCGGACAGGGCGAGGAACGCCGAACCGGGGATGCCCGCCATGCCCTTGCTGGTCAGCATCAGCACCAGGACCACGGTGACCTGCTGCCCCAGGCTCAGGTCCACGCCCACGGCCTGGGCGATGAACAGCGTGCCGATGGACAGATAGAGCGAGGCGCCGTCGAGGTTGAAGGAGTAGCCCGTGGGCAGCACCAGACCCACGGCGTCGTCGCGGGCACCGGCCCGGCGCAGCTTCTGCATCACACGCGGCATGACGGCCTCGGTGGAGGCGGTGCCGAGCGCGAGCAGCATCTCCTCGCGGATGTAGCGCAGGAACTTCCACAGGCTGAGCCCGGTCACCAGCCGCAGGGCGACGGAGAGCAGCGCGATGAACAGCGCCGCCGCCACGTAGCAGAGCACGATGAGCTTGGCGTAGGTCTTCATCACGCCCAGCCCGTAGTTGCCGACCAGGTGGGCCATCGCGCCGAAGACCGCGAGCGGGGCCAGCCGCATGACGAACCCGACGACCGTGAAGATCACGTCCTGGGCCTGGTCGATGGCGGGCAGGATCTTCGGCACCCTGGTGTGCCCGAGGTGCAGCAGGGCGGCACCCACCAGGCAGGCCAGGATGAGGACCTGGAGCAGCTCGTTCTCGGCGAAGGCCCCGACGAAACTCTCCGGCAGGGCGTTGAGGACGAACTCGGTCGTCGAGGGCAGCTGACCGCCGCCCGTCGTCTGGTCGACCGCCGCGGCGTCCAGCGAGGAAGGATCGACGTTCATGCCCTTGCCGGGGCCGACGACGTTGGCGGCGACGAGACCGATGACCAGGGCGGCCGTGGAGGCGACCTCGAACCAGACGAGGGCCTTGACCCCGATCCGGCCGAAGGCCTTCAGGTCACCGGCCTTGGCGATGCCGACGACGACCACGCAGAAGACCAGGGGCGAGATCACCGTTTTGATGAGCCGGGTGAAACCGTCGCCGAGCGGCTGGAAAGCCGTGGCCGTGTCCGGCCACAGTTTCCCGACGACGATTCCGAGCACGAGCGCGCAGAGGACCTGCGCGAAGAGTGAGGTACGCAGAGTGCGTGCGACGCGTCGCGGCAGGGACGGTACGGACGGTGGCACGGGGCCTCCTAGGGGGACGGGGCACGCAGAAGCCGGAGGGGACTTCTGCCATACGGAAAGCGGCTTCCGTAGCCGTACACAATGGAGGCCGTCTTGATCGCGCACAAGACCGCAACGTTTCAGCCACGTAAAAGCGTCATAAGTGACACACGTCACACGCGCCACTCAGGTCACTCAGCAGCGGCGGTGATCCTCCGTGAGCACCCCCTGCGCGGTCGTGAGCGTCCGGTCGTAGCAGCCCCGTGAGCCGTACTGCCGGTAGCGCTCGCTGGTGGCACCGACCGCATGCCGCTGGTCACGCGGCACGTTGGCGGTGTAGGTGGCATCGCCCGTGTAGCTGTCGTCGAGTCGTGACCAGGCGGTCCGCCGGGCGCCGTGCGAGGCGACGGTCGTGGCGCGGTCGCCGAGCGTGAGCACCGTGCGCAGCCGGTCACCGGCACCGAGGGTGGTCGTGCCGTCCATCGTGTAGGTCCGGTGCGTGCGGGTGGTGCGGCCGTCGGACGTCACCGACTCGTCGTCGGTCCAGGTGGCGTTCAGGCCGTCGGTCGTCTCACCGTCGGTCCAGCGGTGCACCGAGGCGTGGGCGAGGGAACGGCTGACGGTGGTCGTGACGCGCCCGTGCGAGGTGTCGACGTATCCGGCGACGGTCAGCCGGTGGGCGCCCTCGGTGTCCACCCGGTGCTCCGCACCGGGCGTGTAGGCCGAGGAGTCGGTCAGCTCGCCCGCGCGGTGCGCGGTCAGCTTCCCGGTGACCCGGGCCCGGTGCTCGTCCTGCCAGACGAGCACGTTCACCGGCGTGCTCCAGCCGGTCTGCCCCTCGGGGACACCGACGACCGAGACCTCGACGCGGTGCGGGCGGCCGTCGTTGAGGATCCCGGCGAAGGGGGTGAGGTCGTAGGTGATCGGCTTGATGTCGAAGGCGCGCGGGCCCGGGGTCACGTACCAGAGGAACGGGTTGGACCAGCCGCCCGTCCACACCGTCGGGAACGGCGTGGCGATGCCGGCGAGGCGGCCGTCCACACTGATCTGCACCTCGCGGTAGGGACCCCGCCCCGCCTTGCAGGAGTACGGAGCCGGATCGGGCACCGACAGGTACCAGTACTCCTCGCAGCCGCCGCCGGAGCCCGTGGCGTACACCCCGGCGAGGATGCGTTCGCTGTTGCGCGGGGTGGTGAGCGTCGAGTCGCCGCCCAGGGTGAGGACCCGGTCGGGGCTCGTGCCGTCCGGGCGGCCCCGGTAGAACGTCAGCGTCACCGTGACGTCGAGGACGCCCGTGTAGGTGTCGTCGACGACGTTCCCGATGAGCATCTCGACGTCCTGGGCGTGGCGGAAGGTGTCGCTGTAGCGCGTGACGTCCTTCTCCACGGACCACTCGATGCCGTCGGGCGAGGGCTGCGGCGTCGAGGTGCGGAAGATCTCGACCCCTCCGACGTGCAGATAGCCGAGCCGGTCGTACTGCCGCCCCTTGACCTTGCCGTCGAGCCGCAGCACCACCTTGCTCCAGCGGTCGCCGCAGTCGCCGGGCGGGGTGTACGCGCCCCGGTACGGGGTGAAGTCGCGGAACTGCGCCCGGGCCACGGTGACTTCGCAGGAGGCGCCGGCCGGCTTCGGGACGGGCGGTGCGGCCGTGACCGGGTCGTGCCAGTCGGTGCCGAACTCTGCGGGGACGTCGGCCGCGTGGGCCGGACCGGTTCCCAGGAGGGTGCTCGCCAGGAGAGCCGCTCCGGCAAGCATGGACATGACTATCCGTCTCTTCATGGCCGGTGTTCTACGGGGAGTCCACCGCCTCCGCAATGAGCACCCGCCCGTCCGGGCAACCCTGTTCCCGCCCCTGTCGGCCGGTTCCGTTCGGTGCGCGGAAAACCGGTTGCCCCCGACCACGCGGCGGCGCGAACCTGTCACGGTTTGTTGCCGTCGGCCTCACCCCCCCCTTCCCCCCTGACACGAGCCACTGGGACGTCATGCAGATTCAAGACCTTCCCTACCCCGACCCGGGCGTGCCGGACGCGCGTTCGGGTCCCCGATTCCTGTGGTGGCTCTTCCGCAATCAGCTGGGCGGCCAGCTCAAGTCGCTGACCTGGGGGCTGCTGCACTTCGCCTCCGTCGCCACGCTGCCGTTCTGCGTCGGTGTCGCCGTGCAGGCCGTGGTGGACCGCTCCGGTTCCCGACTCGCCCTGGCGGGCGGGCTGCTGGCGCTGGCCTGCGCCGGAAACGCGGTCGGCGACACCTTCTTGCACCGCACCGCCATCACCAACTGGATCACGGCCGCCGCCCGCGTCCAGCAGCTGCTCGCCCGCAAGGCCGCCCACCTGGGCTCGGCGCTGACCCGCCGGGTCGCGGCGGGTGAGGTGGTCTCCGTCTCCACAGGGGACGTCGAGAAGATCGGCTGGTTCGTGGAGGCCTTGTCGCGGTTCACCGCGGCCCTGGTCACCATCGTGCTGGTCTGCGCCGGCCTGCTCGTCTACCAGCCGGCGCTCGGCGTGGTCGTCGCCGTGGGCCTGCCCGTGCTGGCGATCGCCGTGCTGCCCCTGCTCCCCCGTGCCACCCGGCGCGCCGACATCCAGCGCGAGAAGGCGGGACGCGCCACCGAACTCGCCTCGGACACCGTCGCCGGCCTGCGCGTGCTGCGCGGCATCGGCGGGGAGGAGCTGTTCCTGGAGCGCTACCGCCACGCCTCCCAGGAAGTCCGCCACGCGGCCGTGCGCAGCGCCCGGATGTGGTCCCTGATCTCCGCGATCCAGGTCCTGCTGCCCGGTCTGCTGCTCATCGCCGTCGTCTGGTACGGCGTGCATCTGGCGCGCCAGGGCCGGATCACCGTCGGCGAACTGGTCACCGTCTACAGCTCGGTGATGGTCCTGACGTATCCGCTGCGGCACTTCGAGGAGATCGCCATGGCGTACTCCTTCTCCCGGCCGTCGGCCAGGCGGGCCGCGCGCGTGCTGTCGCTGGAGCGGGCGACGGACACCGCCGGGTCACGCGCGGCCGACGGACCCTCCGGAGACCTGTACGACCCGGACACCGGACTGCTCGCGAACGCCGGCCGGCTGACCGCGGTGGTCTGCGGGGACCCGGACGCGGCCGGCCGGCTGGCGGAACGGCTGGGCGGACACCCCTCGCAGGAGGGCACCTCGGTGCTGCTGGACGGGGTGCCGCTCGACGAACTCCCGCTGGAGAGCGCCCGCACGTCCGTCCTCGTCCAGGACAAGGACCCGGTGCTGCTCTCCGGCACGCTGCGCGAACTGCTCGACGTGCCCTCCTCGGGCGGCGTCGAGCCGCGGGCGGCGCTGGCCGCCGCCCAGTGCGAGGACGTGCTGACCGCGCTGGTGCAGGGTTCGCTGGACGCCGCCGATCCCATGGACGCCCGGATCACCGAACGCGGCCGGTCCCTGTCCGGCGGTCAGCGCCAGCGGCTCGCACTCGCCCGGTCGCTGCTCACCGACCCCGAGGTGCTCGTCCTGGACGAGCCGACCTCGGCCGTCGACTCGCACACCGAGGCACGGATCGCCCAGGGCGTGCGGGAGCTGCGCGCGGGGCGCACGACCGTGGTGTTCACGTCCTCGCCGCTGCTGCTGGACCGCGCCGACCAGGTCGTCTTCCTGCACGACGGCGAGGTCGCGGCGGCCGGCACCCACCGCGAGCTGGTGCACACCGAGTCCCGCTACCGGGCGGTCGTCACCCGCGAGACGGACGAGGAGACCGCCACGCACGAGCGGTCCGGCCGGGTGGCTCTCGACGACGTACTGGAACTGGAAGAACTGGAAGAGATCGAGGAGACAGCATGATCGGCGTGGCGCCACCGGCGTACGACCCGGCGGCCCCGACGACGGCGAACACCCTGCCGGTCGGCGCCCCCTCGACCGTCCGCGCCTACGTGGCCGAGCTGCTGCGCAGGCACCGTCGGGCGTTCCTTCTGCTCATCGCCGTCAACACGGTCGCCGTCCTCGCCTCCATGGCCGGGCCGTGGCTGCTGGGCGGGCTGGTGGAGCGGGTGTCCGACGGGGTTCGGGACCTGCGGCTGGAGCTCACCGCGGGGCTCTTCGTGGCCGCGCTGGCCGCCCATGCCGTGTTCGTGCGCGAGGTGCGGCTGCGGGGCGCGATGCTGGGCGAGCGGATGCTGGCCGATCTGCGCGAGGACTTCCTCGTCCGGTCGGTCGGGCTGCCGCCCGGCGTGCTGGAGCGGGCCGGGACCGGCGACCTGCTGTCCCGCATCACGACGGACGTCGACCGGCTGGCCAACGCGATGCGCGAGGCCGTGCCGCAGTTGTCGATCGGTGTGGTGTGGGTGGCACTGCTCATGGGCGGCCTGGTCGTCACGGCGCCGCCGCTGGCGCTCGCCGTGCTCGTCGCCCTGCCGCTGCTGGTGGCCGGCTGCCGCTGGTACTTCCGGCGGGCGCCGGCCGCCTACCGCTCGGAGGCGGCCGGGTACGCCGCCGTGGCCGCGGCGCTCGCGGAGACGGTGGACGCCGGGCGCACGGTCGAGGCACACCGCCTCGGCGCCCGGCGGGTGGCGCTCTCCGAGCGCCGGATCAAGGAGTGGACGGCGTGGGAGCGCTACACGCTGTGGCTGCGGTCGGTGCTCTTCCCGGTCGTCGACGTCACCCATGTGACCGTGCTCGGGTCGGTCCTGCTGATCGGCGGTGTGTTCGCCCTCCGGGGCTGGATCGACGTCGGCCAGCTCACGACGGGGGCGCTGATCGCCCAGATGCTCGTCGACCCGGTGGGCATGATCCTGCGCTGGTACGACGAGCTCCAGGTGGCCCAGGTGTCGCTGGCCCGGCTGGTCGGTGTCCGGGACATCGAGCCCGACGCCGGTGACTCATCCGTGGCTCCCGACGGCCGCCGGGTCCATGCCGACCAGGTGCGCTTCGGCTACCTGGAGGGCGTCGACGTGCTGCGCGAGGTGTCCCTGGAGGTCGCTCCCGGCACCCGGCTGGCCCTGGTCGGCCCCTCGGGTGCGGGCAAGTCGACCCTGGGCCGGCTGCTCGCCGGGATCTACACGCCGCGGGAGGGCCGGATCACCCTGGGCGGCGCCGAGCTGTCCCGGATGCCGGCGGAACGCGTCCGCGCCCACGTCGCCCTGGTCAACCAGGAGCACCACGTCTTCGTGGGCTCCCTGCGCGACAACCTCAGGCTCGCCAGGACCGACGCGGCCGACGCCGAGCTGTGGGCGGCGCTGGGCGCGGTCGACGCGGACGGCTGGGCCCGTGCCCTCGACGGCGGCCTGGACACGGAGGTCGGCTCGGGCGGCCTGGCGCTCACGCCCGCGCAGGCGCAGCAGATCGCGCTGGCCCGCCTGGTGCTGGCGGACCCGCACACCCTGGTCCTGGACGAGGCGACGTCCCTGCTCGATCCCCGCGCCGCCCGTCACCTCGAACGCTCCCTGGCCAAGGTCCTCGACGGCCGCACCGTCGTCGCCATCGCCCACCGCCTGCACACCGCGCACGACGCGGACGTCATCGCGGTCGTCGAGAACGGCCGGATCAGCGAACTGGGCAGCCACGGAGAACTGGTGGCGGCGGACGGGGCGTATGCGGCGTTGTGGAGGTCGTGGCACGGGTGAGACACCGGGCGGGGCCACCGGGTCCTTGGCGTTGCGCGGTGCCGAGGCTCGGTGGAAGGCTGGAACCAGGCACCGGCTCGGGGAACCTGGAGGCACCCGTGAACAGCTCCGACGGCTGGGGAGACGAGGTCTACCAGCCGGACCAGGACGAGCAGAGGGAGGACACGGGGCTGCTCGACGCCGAGGACACCCTGGAGGACGACGGCGTCGACGATCCCCTGGACCGGGGCTGGTCCCCTCCGGAGCGGCCCTGGGCCGTCGAGCACCTCGGTGTGACGGCGGCCGAGCGGCAGCGGGGCGAGACGCTGGACGAGCGGCTCGCCGAGGAGCTGCCGGACTCCGCCGGCCAGGACGGTGACGGCCTGGGGGACTGCGACGGCACCGACGGGGAACTCCTCGACAACGAGGTCGGCGCCGCCCGCTCCGGGCGGCTCGTCGCTCCCGACGAGGGCGCGCACGAGGACGAGGAGAGCGCGCTGGTCGCCACGGACGTGGGCATCGACGGCGCGGCCGCGTCGGCCGAGGAGGCCGCCGTCCACGTCGTCGACGAGGACACCCTGTCCGGCTGACCGCAGCACCGAACCGAGTCGTCCGAGGAGCGGCCATGCAGCAGGACAAGCACCCCGACTACCACCCCGTGGTCTTCCGCGACCGTTCCGCCGGTTACGCGTTCCTGACCCGGTCGACCGCGACCAGCGAGCAGACCATCGAGTGGGACGACGGCGAGACCTACCCGGTCGTGGACGTGGAGATCTCCTCGGAGAGCCACCCCTTCTACACGGGCAAGGCCCGCACGGTGGACTCGGAGGGCCGGGTCGCCCGCTTCGAGCGGCGGTACGGCGGCTCGTGAGCCCCCGAGGGCCAGCCCCGGGTGAGAGCGCCCGGGCCGCAGGCGCTCAGATGACGTTGAGCGCCGCCGCGCAGCCCACTCCGCCGAGCACCATGAACACCGGCATCAGGACCCTGATCTCGACCCAGCTGCCCGCTCGGAAGCGCATCGGCTTCGGCGGCCCGACCGGGTACCAGCGCTTGCGGCCGACCGGGACGGGCCACAGGATCGGGCAGCCCGACACGGTCAGCGCGTCCCCGATGTCGTGCACGATCGCGCCCAGCACCACGGGCAGCCCCAGCCACAGGTACTCCTGGCCCGGCGCAGTGAACAGCCAGTCCGCTCCGTTGCCCGGCTTGTCCAGGACACCCGCGAGGATCCACGAGGTGGTCGCGGCCAGCAGCCACACCAGCACTTCGCTGCTGGAGCCGCGCGTCGCCCGCCACAGCAGGCCCTCGATGGCCAGGACCAGGTGCACGAAGAGGATCGCCAGCACCCCCCACCGGTCGCTGCTGATCGCCACGACCGAGGTGCCCGCGCCGATGAGGACCGCCCACAGCCAGGTGTGCGTGAGCGTGCGGTGCCCGCCGGAGCGGCGCGGGTCGCCCTGCTTCTTGGTGGCCTTGTAGACGGCGTACGACAGCTTGTCGACGATCTCGCACAGCCAGCGCGACAGCGGCCCGAAGGACCGGGAGATGGTGGCCGCCTTGTGGTCGAGGTCCGGGGCGAGCGCGGCGCCGGCGCATATCAGGGCGCCGACGAGGAGGACCGGCCAGGGCATCGCGTGCCCGGCGGCGGCCGCCGCCGCACCGACGCCGAGCCAGGCAGCGGCGCCCGACAGTGAGTGTGCTGGTCCCATCATCGCGCTTGTCCGCCCCATTCCTCATGTGCCGCTGTCCAGTTGACCAGGTGCGCTGACGTGTCGTCGGCGGCCAGCGTATCGCTCGTGATCTTGGGGCCCGCAGCCGATTCCCGCATCGGGCGCCTCGCCAGGCAAGATGGGGGGCGTGACCCTCATCGATCAGCTGCCGCGGACCGCCGACCCCGACGCCCTCTACGAAGCCTTCGAGTCGTGGGCCGGTGAGCGGGGTCTCACGCTCTACCCCCACCAGGAGGAGGCGCTGATCGAGGTGGTCTCCGGCGCGAACGTGATCGTGTCGACGCCCACCGGGTCCGGCAAGAGCATGATCGCGGCGGGTGCGCACTTCGCGGCCCTCGCCCGGGACGAGGTCACCTTCTACACGGCGCCGATCAAGGCTCTGGTCTCGGAGAAGTTCTTCGAGCTGTGCAAGATCTTCGGCACGGAGAACGTCGGCATGCTGACCGGCGACGCCTCCGTCAACGCCGATGCCCCGGTGATCTGCTGCACCGCCGAGGTCCTCGCGTCGATCGCGCTGCGCGACGGCAAGGACGCGGACGTCGGCCAGGTCGTGATGGACGAGTTCCACTTCTACGCGGAGGGCGACCGCGGCTGGGCCTGGCAGATCCCCATCCTGGAACTGCCGCAGGCGCAGTTCGTGCTGATGTCGGCGACGCTCGGTGACGTCTCCTTCTTCGAGAAGGACCTCACCCGCCGCACCGGCCGCCCGACGGCGGTGGTCCGCTCGGCGACCCGCCCGGTGCCGCTGTCCTACGAGTACCGCTACACGCCGCTCACGGAGACGCTCACCGACCTGCTGGAGGCCCGGCAGGCGCCCGTCTACATCGTGCACTTCACGCAGGCGCAGGCCGTCGAGCGGGCGCAGGCGCTGATGAGCATCAACATGTGCTCGCGTGCGGAGAAGGAGCAGATCGCCGAGCTGATCGGCAACTTCCGCTTCACCACCAAGTTCGGCCGCAATCTCTCCCGTTACGTCCGGCATGGCATCGGCGTGCACCACGCCGGCATGCTGCCCAAGTACCGCCGCCTGGTGGAGAAGCTCGCGCAGGCCGGTCTGCTGAAGGTCATCTGCGGCACGGACACGCTCGGCGTGGGCGTCAACGTCCCCATCCGCACGGTGCTGTTCACGGCCCTCACCAAGTACGACGGCACCCGGGTACGCACCCTGCGGGCCCGGGAGTTCCACCAGATCGCGGGCCGGGCCGGGCGCGCCGGTTACGACACGGAGGGCTTCGTCGTCGCGCAGGCGCCCGAGCACGTCGTGGAGAACGAGAAGGCGCTCGCCAAGGCGGGCGACGACCCGAAGAAGCGCCGCAAGGTCGTCCGCAAGAAGGCCCCCGAGGGTTTCGTCGCCTGGTCGGAGCAGACCTTCGAGAAGCTCATCGGCTCCGAGCCGGAGCCCCTGGCCTCCCGCTTCCGGGTCACGCACACCATGCTGCTGTCGGTGATCGCCCGCCCCGGCAACGCCTTCGAGGCGATGCGCCGCATGCTGGAGGACAACCACGAGCCGCGCAAACAGCAGCTGCGGCACATCCGCCGGGCCATCGCCATCTACCGTTCGCTGCTCGACGGCGGCATCGTCGAGAAGCTCGACGAGCCGGACCCGACCGGCCGGGTCGTCCGCCTCACGGTCGACCTCCAGCAGGACTTCGCGCTCAACCAGCCGCTGTCCACCTTCGCGCTCGCCGCGTTCGAGCTGCTCGACCCCGAGTCGCCGTCGTACGCCCTGGACATGGTGTCCGTCGTGGAGTCCACGCTGGACGACCCGCGGCAGATCCTCGCCGCCCAGCAGAACAAGGCGCGCGGCGAGGCCGTGGCCCAGATGAAGGCGGACGGCGTCGAGTACGAGGAGCGCATGGAGCGCCTCCAGGACATCACGTACCCGAAGCCCCTGGAGGAGCTGCTCTTCCACGCGTACGACACGTACCGCAAGAGCCACCCCTGGGTCGGCGACCATCCGCTGTCGCCGAAGTCGGTCATCCGTGACATGTACGAACGGGCGCTGTCCTTCACGGAGTTGGTGTCCCACTACGAGCTGGCGCGCACCGAGGGCATCGTGCTGCGCTACCTCGCCAGCGCCTACAAGGCCCTCGACCACACCGTCCCCGACGACCTCAAGTCCGAGGATCTTCAGGACCTGATCGCCTGGCTGGGCGAGATGGTGCGCCAGGTCGACTCCAGTCTGCTGGACGAGTGGGAGCAGCTCGCCAACCCGGCGGAGATGACCGCCGAGGAGGCCCAGGAGAAGGCCGACGAGGTCAAGCCGGTCACCGCCAACGCGCGTGCCTTCCGCGTCCTGGTCCGTAACGCCATGTTCCGCCGGGTCGAACTCGCCGCTCTCGACCAGGTCGAGGAGCTGGGCGAGATGGACGCGGAGTCCGGCTGGGACGCCGATGCCTGGGGCGAGGCGATGGACAAGTACTGGGACGAGTACGAGGACCTCGGCACCGGCCCCGACGCGCGTGGCCCCAAGCTGCTGATCATCGAGGAGGAGCCGGAGAACGCCCTGTGGCGCGTCCGGCAGATCTTCCACGACCCCAGCGGCGACCACGACTGGGGCATCAGCGCGGAGGTCGACCTCACCGCCTCCGACGCGGAGGGCCGCGCGGTCGTCCGTGTCACCGACGTCGGCCAGCTGTGAACGGCCGGGCAGCAGCGAGCACAGGAGAATCCCACCCATGACGACGAATCCGGCCGAGAGACTGGTCGACCTGCTCGACCTGGAGCAGATCGAGGTCAACATCTTCCGTGGCCGGAGCCCGGAGGAGTCCCTCCAGCGGGTCTTCGGCGGGCAGGTGGCGGGCCAGGCCCTGGTCGCCGCCGGCCGCACCACGGAGGGCGACCGCCCCGTGCACTCGCTGCACGCGTACTTCCTGCGGCCGGGCATCCCGGGCGTGCCGATCGTCTACCAGGTCGAGCGGGTCCGCGACGGACGGTCGTTCACGACCCGGCGGGTCACGGCCGTGCAGCAGGGCCGCACGATCTTCAATCTGACCGCCTCCTTCCACAAGCCGGAGGAGGGCAGCTTCGAGCACCAGCTGCCGCCCGCCCGCGAGGTTCCGGACCCCGAGTCGCTGCCGACGGTCACGGACGAGATCCGGGAGCATCTGGGCGCGCTGCCCGAGCAGTTGGAGCGCATGGCCCGCCGCCAGCCCTTCGACATCCGCTACGTGGACCGGCTGCGCTGGAGCGCGGACGAGGTCGAGGACGCCGAGCCGCGCAGCGCCGTGTGGATGCGCGCGGTCGGCCCGCTCGGTGACGACCCGCTCGTCCACACCTGTGCCCTCACCTACGCCAGCGACATGACCCTCCTGGACGCCGTCCGCATCCCGGTCGAGCCGCTGTGGGGCCCGCGGGGCTTCGACATGGCGTCGCTGGACCACGCCATGTGGTTCCACCGCCCGTTCCGCGCGGACGACTGGCTGCTGTACGACCAGGAGTCGCCGATCGCGGTCGGCGGGCGCGGCCTGGCCCGGGGCCGGATCTACGACCGTGAGGGCCGGCTGGTCGTGTCGGTGGTGCAGGAAGGGTTGTTCAGAAAGCTGGGCTGACACGAGGCTCCACCGGTGCCACTCGGGGCGGTTTCGGCTGCCTCCCCGGAGCTGGGATTCATACGCATGTCGCATGCATATATGCCGGTTCGATGCTGGACGCCGATCGGCTGTCGCTCGGAAACTCTCGCGTAGCACGTCCGCACCGCGCTCATTGCACCCTCCCGTGCGGAAGGCCCGGGAGACCGGACGACGCGAAGAGGACTCATGCCAAGGATCTCCAGACGTACGGCACTCACCCTGACTGCGAGCGCCCTCACGGCGGTCGCGGTCACGCCGGAGGCGACCGCCGCGGCGGCCGACGCCGTGACACCGGGCCGGCCGGACACGCACTGGCTGAACCCCGTTGTGCGGTGCGACCTGCTCACGCAGGTGACGCCGCGGCACAACTGGCTGGTGACGGCCGTCGCCATCCGGTACGCGGCACCGATCGACACGCGCGGGGGTGTGATCCCGCCCTCCGCGTTCCACGTCACCGTGACCGTGGCCGGGCGGACCACGGCCCGGACGGTGACCCGCGTCTACCCGAACACAGCGGCCGAGGTGGACGACCGGGCCGACCCAGGACGCCCGGGCGACCACCTGATCATCGAGCTGGATCCCGGCGACGCCAACGCGCGGGCCGCCGGGGCGACCGACCCGCTTCCGCTCGACCGGGCCTACGCGGTCAGGCAGGTGGCCGACGTCACGGCGGGCGGCAGCGGCCCGGTGCTCGCCGCGCATCCGTTCACCATCCGCAACGACGGAGTGCGCACCCCCGTGGTGGACGGCTTCAGCGCCGGATCGTTCACCGACTCCACCGGATTCGAGCTGGACTTCCGCCTCCATCAGCCGGCCCGGTACCTGCGGCGCCCCGGGGCGGGCACCCGGTACCCGCTCGTGGTCACGCTGCACGGCGGCGGCGAGGTCGCCGACAACAACATGACCCAGCTCACCGGCAACCGGATCGCGGTCGCCTTCGCCCAGCCTGAACGTCAGCGCAGGAACCCGGCGTTCGTGCTCGCCCCGCAGATCCCCCTGCCCCGCCCCATGGACGGGCCGGACGGCACGGACTGGACCGACACCAAGGTGCAGGGCGCACTGGTCGGACTCATCGACGCGGTTGCGGCCGGGTACCCGGTCGACGCGGACCGGCTCTACCTCGTGGGCCTGTCGTCGGGCGCGCGGGGAATTCTCGACCTGCTCCCGAAACAGCCCCGCAGATACGCCGCGGCCGTCGCCACCGCCGGCTGGGGAGACCCCTCGGTCATGGACAGGATCACGCACGTCCCGCTGTGGACCGACCACTCCGTCGACGACGCCACCGTCCCCTACAAGGACGGGCGCTTCGGCAAACCAGGCACCTGGACGCTGATGAACGCGTTGGAGGACGCCGGCGCCAAGGTCACCCGCGGGGAGTGGGGCAACGACCTGCCCAAGGCGCAGTTCGAGGCCCACTCCCGGGCGCTGCTGCGCCGGGCCCGCCGTACGGGCAGTCATGTGCTGTTCACCAGCTACCCGGCCGGGACGACGCCGGTGAACCCGCACCTCGCCTGGGCGCAGACGTACGAGAACGACGTCCTGATCGACTGGCTCTTCGCCCAGTCGCGCTGACCGATCGATCCGGCGGTGCCGACCGCCTGGTTTCCCGCCTCACCGGAGGTCATTCGATGCTTCCACCCCAGGGTCCCGCCGGCGCCGCACGGTCGTCCGGGTCCAGATCCCGCGTTGCGATGACGCTGACCGCGCCGGCCACCACCATCGCCCTGGTCCTGCTGGCCCTTTTGGTCCCTGCGACGGCCACTGCCGGGTCGCTGTCCCGTGACGAGCGGGACAAGCCCGCCGAAGCCGCCGGCGAGCTGCTGTCGCAGGGCAAGCCCGCGACCGCGTCCTACGGATCCGGCGGCGGCACACCACCTGGAGACGGCGTCCCGGACCCGACGACCGCCTCACTGGAGGCCACGAACGGACCGCTCGCCACCGCCAGGTACACCGTTCCCGACCCGAGCGGATACGGATCCGGCACGGTGACGTACCCGACGACCGGCGGCTCGTACCCGGGCATCGTGCTGATGCCGGGCTATCGAGGGACGCAGCAGAACCTGCAATGGCTCGCACCCCGCCTCGCCTCATGGGGCTTCGTCGTCATCAACGTCGGCACCCACACGCTCACCGACGATCCCGAATCGCGCGGCCGTCAGATCACCGCCGCCGGAAGCCAGTTGCTCGCACTCGGCGACGCCGCCGGAACTCCGATATCCGGGAAGCTCAACGGCACGCTCGGCGCGGTCGGCCACTCGATGGGCGGCGGCGGTGTGATGGCGGCCCTCCGGGACGATCCCCGCTTCCGGGCCGGTGTGCCCACCGCCCCGTACCATCCGGCGGGGAACTTCTCCTCAGTCACCGACCCCACCCTGTTTCTGACCTGCGAGAGCGACCCCGTCGCCAACGGCGACACCTACGCGGTGCCCTGGTACGACTCCATGTCTCGGGCCGAGAAGCTCTACATCGAGGTTCCCGGGGACCATCTCTGCCCCATGACCGGCTACGGCGACAAGGCCAAGCAGGGCAAGTGGATCGTGTCCTTCCTCAGCCGCTGGCTGCGCTCCGACACTCGCTTCGGCCCCTTCCTCTGCGGCACGGAGCGGGACCCCGACAAGAACAACACCTCGCTGGTCACACGCTGGATGGACAGCTGCCCGTTCTGAGCCGGAACGCTTCGAGCGCTGCCAGGCATCGCGATCGCGGTCGGCGGGCCGCAAGCCATCCGCACGCCTGCGATCGCGCTCGTGCCCCGCTGCGGCGACCATGGCAGGAGGAGACACCGCCGGCGTCACACGCCCGCCGATCGGGGAGGTGGACACGCTGCACACCGTGCTCCCCGTCGTCTTCGCGGTCTGCGCGGCCTTCAGCAACGCCGTCGCGACGGTGTTGCAGCGCAAAGCGGCGCTGACCGTGCCGCGCTCCCAGGGGTTCCGGGCCGGACTGATGCTCGACCTGCTGCGCCGGCCCGTCTGGCTGGCCGGCATCCTCGCGGTGATCGGCGCCGCCGTCTGCCAGGCACTGGCGCTGGCGACCGGGCCGCTGACGATCGTGCAGCCCCTGTTCGTGCTGGAGCTGCCGCTCACTCTGATCGTCGCGTCACTGCTGATGCACCGGCGGCTGCCGGGTTCGGGCTGGCTGGCCGTGACGGTGGTGGTGGCCGGGCTGGCGGTCGCGCTGGCCGCCGCCTCCCCCGCCGGCAACCGCACGCATGTGGAGCTGGACCGCTGGATCCCCGCGCTCGCCGTGTGCGCGGGGGCGGTCGCGGGCCTCATCGTCGCGGCTCTGCGGCGTCCGGAGGGCCGCGCCCGGGCCGCCTGCCTGGGTGCCGCGACGGCGATCAGCTACGCGGTGACGGCGGCGCTGATGAAGACGGCCACGCACGTGCTCGACGAACAGGGGCTCGTGGGCTTCTTCACCGCCTGGCAGACGTACGGGTTCGCCCTGACGGGCGTGTGCGCGCTGTTCCTGCTGGAGAACGCGATGCAGGCCGGTCCGCTGGTCGCCTCGCAGCCCGCGCTCACCCTCGGCGACGCCACGGTGAGCCTCGCGCTCGGCATCACCCTGTACGAGGAGAAGATCCGCTCCGGGTGGTGGGTGCTGCCCGAGCTGTTCGGCGTCGCGCTGATCGCGGCGGGCGTGATCGCCCTGGCGCGGATTCCGCTCACGCAGTCGCTTGTGGCGCCGGACGAGGAACGTCAGACGGCGGCAGCGCCCTGAGCCGAGGAGGTCGCCCGCAGGGTGCTCTTCATCGTCACCGAGGTGACCCTCTCCACGGGGAGCGAGTTCGTCGTGGACGGCGGCCTGCTCGCCGGGCCGCCGGCCGTGCTGGATCCCGACGGCTGAACGGGCCGCCGCGGCCGGCTCAGCCGTCCGGCTGGCAGCGCGGGCACCACACCGTGCCCCGGCCCGCCATCCGGGACCGGCGCAGTCCGGTGCCGCAGCGCGGGCACGTCGGGTCGGGGTCGTCACGGTGGCCGGTGAGCCAGGAGTCGCGCGGTGGCACGCACCCGGCGGGGACGGCGGCTCTCAGGGTGCCGCGCATCCGGCCGTACAGGCGACGGAGGTCGGCCTCGGTGAGCTCACACGCCCGGCGGTCGGGGCGCAGCCGGGCGCGCCAGAGGATCTCGTCCGCGAGGAGGTTGCCGAGACCGGCGAGCACCGACTGGTCGGTGAGCGCCGTCTTGAGGCTTCCGCGGCGGGCGGAGAGCACGGCGTCGAACTCCGCGCGGTCGACCGCCAGCGCGTCGGGGCCCTGCCGCCGCAGCAGCCGGTCGATGTCGGAGTCGTCGTGGGCCAGCCAGAGTCCCTGGAGTTTGCGCTGGTCACGGAAGCGCAGCTGACGGCCGCCGCTCAGGGTGAACAGCACGCGGTCGTGCGCCTCGACGGCATCGTCGGGGTGACCGCAGACCAGTCGGCCGGTCATGCCGAAGTGCAGGACGAGCGTGGGGCCGCCGGTCCGGGCGAGCAGCCACTTGCCGTGCCGCTCCGGCGCCCCGAACCGCCGCCCCTCCAGTGCGCTCCGCAGGCCCCGCGCACTGACGTCGTGCAGCACCCCCGCGTCCCGCACGTCGACACGCCGGACGATCCGGCCCCTCGCGCAGGACTCGAACACCTGCCGGAAACCCTCGACGTCGGGCAGCTCTGGCATGACCGTCTCCCGCCTTCGCCTCCGGACGGGGACGCGGCCGGGGCCTCATCGCCGCGTGGGGGTGCGCCGGGCCCGGGAGCGCATGATCAGCGCGGCGGCGTAGCAGACACAGGGCGTATCGCCCGGGTTCACATAGCCGTGTACCGCGTCCGCGGCGATATACGCCGAGTCCCCCGTGCCCAGATCCGTGGCCGTCTCACCGACGGGGATCGTGCGCTGCCGGCCACCGGGTTCCTCCATGACGTCCTGCTCGGCCGCGCGGCGGACCCGGACGGGCGCGGGTTCGGTGAGCAGATATGCGGCACCGTCTCACATCCGCCCGGCCGAGAATCGCCGGCCTCTGCGGCGCAGCCGTCCCAGCAGGCCGGGGGAACCGGTGGGGCCCGGGGACGCGGGCCGGTCGTCGGCCGGTGCCGGGCGTGGGGCCGGGCGCTCCTGTCGGGCCACTTCGATCGTGTGGGCCAAGTCCGTGCGGAACCAGGCCACTTCGTCCGGTTCACCAGCCGTCATGAGTGTCTCGGCGAGCTCGGCGGCGGGTGAGCCGGGCGCCCCGTGCGACGGGAGGCGAGGCCGGCAGCGGTCCAGTTGCGCGAGCTCGTACGGGCCCTGGACCACCTCCGCCACGTCAGCCGGGTCGAGGAGGCAGGCCACGGCTGCCGCCTGGGCCCACGGATCGTCCCCCGCCTGCCGCAGCAGGAACCCGATGTGGCGTCCCCGCCAGTTGCGGGGCCGGCGGTCCAGGCCCGTCTTCAGCGCCGCACGCAACGGTGCCGGCGTGACCCGGCCGGTCAGCAGCCGGGCGTTGCTCTCCTCGGCCGCGAACTGCTTCAGTTCCTCGGCCAGATACAGCCAGACGACGGTCCGGTAGCGGTTCAGGTAGAACGTCACCGGCACGAGCAGGCCGAACCGCGCGAGACTCGTGAACCTCGCGGGCGTCACCCCCATGAGCTCGGCGCCCTCGTTGGTACCGGCGGTCGCGACGCGCTCGCGCAGTCCGCCCGGGAAGCCGTCCTCGGCGCGCAGCCGGTCGATCTCCGCACGGGCGACCCGGCGGCCACCGCCTCCTTCGTCAGGAACGGTGCGGATGAGGCCGAGATGCACCGCCAGGTCGAACTCACTGCGCTTGAGGTCGAGCTCGCGGGCGGCCCGGCCGGGCGCGCAGGCGAGGCGGTCGGTCATCGTGATGGTGTTGGACATGGTCGATCCCCCGTGGAGTCAGCGGCTCGCACCGCGTTCGGTCGCCGCGTTCGGTCACTGCGTTCAGTCGCCGCGTGCGGTCGCCGTGGAAAAACGGTAGCCGCTGCGGCGCACCTCGTGGCGAGCCTGTGGATAACTCCACGGGGGATGATGAAAGAGCAGGTCAGACGTCTGTTCTCGGTTTCTGTTCGGGCTGGCGCGCATCCACGTCGAGGTGCTCGCCGACCCGGTTGACCAGAAGGGTCATCTCGTACGCGATCTGGCCGATGTCGGCCTCGGCGCCGCTGAGGACGCACAGACAGCTGCCCGTGCCGGCCGCGGTGACGAAGAGCACCGCGTCGTCGAACTCGATCATCGTCTGGCGTACGCTGCCCGCGCCGAAGTGCCGTCCCGAGCCCTTGGCCAGGCTGTGCAGTCCGGACGACACGGCCGCGAGGTGCTCGGCGTCCTCGCGGCGCAGTCCCGTGCTCGCCCCTGTCACCAGGCCGTCGTTGGACAGGACCAGTGCGTGCCGCACCTCGTGGACGCGCTCGGTCAGGTCGTCCAGCAGCCAGTCCAGTCCCTGGTTCTGCGCCATGTTCCGATCTCCCCGTTTTCTCCCCGTGCGATTCTCCTCCTGGCCGGAGGATCTCCACGCCAGCCTTCCCCACGACCGCGGCCGGGGCAAGGAGGATGGGAGCCATGGCAGAGAAGATGACCGATGCGCAATGGCGGGAGTTCGTCATGTACGGCACCCGCACCGGAAAGCTCTCGACGGTACGGGCCGACGGGAGCCCGCACGTGGCCCCGATCTGGTTCCTGCTGGACGGCGACGAGGTGGTGTTCAACACCGGCGAGCGCAGCGTGAAGGGACGCAATCTGGCCCGTGACGGCCGGGTCGCCCTGTGCGTGGACGACGACCGACCGCCGTACTCGTTCGTGGTGCTGCGGGGCCGTGCCCGCCTCGTGAAGGACCTCGACGAGGTACGGCACTGGGCCACCCGGATCGCCGCCCGGTACATGGGCGAGGAGCGCGCCGAGGAGTTCGGCGCCCGCAACGCTGTCCCGGGCGAACTCCTCGTCCGCGTCACGATCGACAAGGTCCTGGCGGAGCGGGACCTCGCGGACTGAGCGGGCGACCGGGCGACCGGGCGACCGGGCGATCCGAGAAATCCGAGGGGTCCGAGGGATCATCCCACCGAGTCGAGGAGCCGGGCGGTGTGCATCCGCCCGGCGTACTCGACCAGCCGGATCAGCACCTCCTTCCCCGAGTCGCGGTCCCGGGCGTCGCACAGCACCACGGGTGTGCCCCGGTCGAGGTCGAGGGCGCGCGAGACGTCCGGGGCGCCGTGGTGCCGGGCACCTGCGAAGCAGTTGACGGCCACCACGAACGGGATGCGCCGGTGCTCGAAGTAGTCGACCGCGGGGAAGCAGTCCTCCAGCCGGCGGGTGTCCGCGAGGACCACCGCCCCGAGCGCCCCTTGCGCCAGTTCGTCCCACAGGAACCAGAACCGGTCCTGGCCCGGCGTGCCGAACAGGTACAGGGAGAGGCCGGACCGGATGGTGATGCGCCCGAAGTCCATGGCGACGGTCGTGGTGGTCTTCTGGTCCACGCCGTCGGTGTCGTCCACCGACTGGCCTGCTTCGCTGAGCAGTTCCTCGGTGCGCAGCGGCCGGATCTCGCTGACGGCGCCCACCAGGGTGGTCTTGCCCACGCCGAATCCGCCGGCGACCAGTATCTTCAACGCCAGTGCGGCGCTCTCGCCGTCGGTGGCGTCGGAGTGCTCGGAGACCATTGATCACTTCTCTCGGGAGTACCGGCTACGGGTGGTGTGAGCAGGCAGGTGGGTGGGTGGGTGGTGTGCGGTCGTCCGCAGCGCTGTCCGTCTGGCGCGCCTACAGCGCTCTCAGTCCTTCGATCACCTCGCGCAGAATGCGTTCGTCGGGCAGCTGGGCCGGCGGTACGGGGCGGCTGACGGTGACGAAGCCGAGTTCCAGGAGGTCGCCGAGGAGGACCCTGACCACGCCCACGGGCAGGTCCGCCCCCGCGGCGAGTTCGGCGACCGACTGCGTCTCCGTCCGGCACAGGTCGAGGAGGTTCCGGTGCTCCGGGCCGAGCGGGGCGTCGTCCACGCCGGGTGCCCCGGGGTCCAGGGTGACCAGGGCGATCAGGTCGAACCGCACGCCGGTGGGCCCGGACCGGGTGCGTCCGCCCGTCATGGCGTAGGGGCGGACGAGAGGGCCGGCCTCGTGGTCGTACCACTGGCTGCTCCGCTCGTGCGGGGCTCCCGTCATGTCCTCGGTCATCTGCACCGACCGCTCTCCCGGTTCATCCGGCGGCGGGTGGCCGCGCGCCCACGCGCGGTGCCGTGCCGAGGTGCTCGCCGACGCGCTTGACCAGGCGGGCCATCTCATAGGCCACGAGGCCGATGTCGGCGGTCACGGCGGTGAGGAGGGCGAGGCAGGAACCGTCGCCCGCGGCGGCCACGAACAGGAAGCCTTCGTCCATCTCGACCATGGTCTGGCGGACCCCGCCGGCACCGAAGTGCCGCCCCGCCCCCTTGGCGAGGCTGTTGAAGCCCGAGGCGACCGCGGCCAGGTGTTCGGCGTCCTCGCGGCGGAGGCCGGACGAGGCGCCCACGGCCAGGCCGTCGTTGGACAGCACCACGGCGTGCCGGACCTCGCTCACGCGGAGCACCAGATCGTCCAGCAGCCAGTCGAGTTCGCCGGAGCGCCGGGCGGAGTGTGTGCTCGGATCCTGGATCATGCGGGGTCTCCTTCGCTGCTGTCGCTGCCCGTGGCGGGGCCGGGAGTGGTGCCGCGGCCGGGTCGCCTGCCGCCGCCGCGTGCCCAGCCGTCGCGGTACGCCGCCATGCGGTCGCGTACGAGTTCGGGCGTGCGTTGGTCGTCCCGGGGCGCGGGCGGTGACGGTTCCTCGGCGCGTTCGTCGCGCAGTTGGGGGGCGAGACTGGCCTGCCGTACGCGACGCGGGAGGTCTTCGGAGCCCTCCGGCTGCTCCTGGGGCCGGTGCAGTCGCAAGGTGGCGACTCCTGGGGGTGCGGTGTGGCTCGGGGTGTCGGCGGCTGCCGGTACCGGGGCCACCAGAGCGCGCCGGCCGGGGGGTGGGGTGACGACGTCCGGGACGGTGTCCTGGTGCGGGGCGGCGTCGGGCACGCGTGCGTGGGCGCGTTCCTCGGACTCCCGCACGGGGGCCGCCGCACCGGGGGAACGTTCGACCGCCCCGGTGGGCAGCAGGGCGGTGGGCAGCAGGACGACCGCGGTGGTGCCGCCGTAGGGCGAGGTCCTCAGGTGGACCTTGATGTCGTGCCGGGCGGCGAGCCTGCTGACCACGAACAGTCCGAGCCGGTCGCTGTCGAACAGGTCGAGCGCCTCGGACTGGGCGATCCGGCGGTTGGCCTCGGCGAGGGTCTCCTCGCCCATGCCGAGGCCGCGGTCCTCCACCTCGACCGCGTAGCCGTTGCCCACGGGTTCGCCGGTGACGCGCACGCGCGTGTGGGGCGGCGAGAACTGGGCGGCGTTCTCGATGATCTCGGCCAGCAGGTGCGTGAGGTCGGCGACGGCCGCGCCGGCGACGGCCGCCTCGGGGAGTTGCCGTACCTCCACGCGCGCGTAGTCCTCGACTTCGGAGACGGCCGCGCGGACCACGTCGGTCAGGGAGACGGGCGTGCGCCAGGCCCGGCCGGGGGCCGCTCCGGAGAGGATGATCAGGCTCTCCGCGTGGCGCCGCATGCGGGTGGTGAGGTGGTCGAGGCGGAAGAGGTCGCTGAGTTCGTCGGGGTCGTCGGAGCGGCGTTCCATGCTGTCGAGGAGGCTGAGCTGGCGGTGGACGAGGATCTGGCTGCGCCGGGCGAGGTTGACGAAGACTCCGGAGATGCCGCTGGCCAGTTCGGCGCGTTCCACGGCGGCTCGCAGCGCGGCGCGGTGGACCGTGCCGAGGGCCTCGGCGACCTGCCCGGTCTCGTCCTCCGCGGGTGGTCCCGGTGGGGCCTCCGCGCGGACATCGATCTCCTCGCCCGCGCGCAGTCTCCGCATGGCCTCGGGGAGTTTGCGCCGGGCGATCTCCAGGGCGTCGTTGCGCAGACTCACCAGCTCCACGACGAGGCCGCGGCCGATGCGTACGGAGATGACGAGTGAGGCGGCGACGGCGGCGAGGCCGAGCAGGACGGCCGCGCCGGCCGGGGTGAGCAGCCCCCGGGTGAACGGGTCGGCCCGCCGCGCGACACCGCGTCCCGCGTCGTCCTCGATGCCGCGCATACCGTCCCGCACGCGCGCGTGGGCTGTGTTCCAGGTGCCCTCGGGTGCCGCCTGGAGCGCCTTGGTGCCCGGTCCGCCGGTGAGGATTCTGTCCTCGGCGTCGCCCAGCCCGGCGTAGGCGCTGCTGCCGGAGAGGGCGTCCCATGCGGAGCGTTCGGTGCCGCGGAGGTCCGCGACCGACGTCTCGGTGAGGGTGCGGCGCAGCTCGACGGCGCCGGTGAAGAGCCGAAGCCGCTCCCCGGTCAGCGTGCCGTACAGCCGGGCGCTCGCCAGGACCGCGTCCTCCTGGGCCAACGCCTCGCCCGCGCGGGAGAATTCGAGCAGCACGCGCGCGTCGGAGCCGAGGTCGGCGTCCTGGATGCCGGTGAGGGCGCCGCCGACGCCGAAAGCCGCCGCGATGGTGCGGGTGTAGCGGCTGTACGTCTCGGCCCAGTCGGCGTGCCCGTGCCGCACCGCGGTCCGCAGCGGGCGCAGTTGCTCGGCACCCGCGACGAACGCCTCCAGCCGGCGGGCGACTCCGGCGGGCAGTTCCTCGCTGTCGGCGACGGTGTTGTCCTCGCCGAGCCGCAGGGCGGCGACGGCCCGGTCGGTGCGCCGGGCGAGTTCGTCCAGCTCGTCGGTCCGTACGGCGGACGGATCGGTGGCGTGGCGTACGGCGGCCGCGCGTTCGGCCTGGAGGGCGGCGACCGCGGCGGAGACGGGGGCGCGGACCAGGGCGTCCACCCGCTGGACCTGTCGCAGCCGGGAGACGTCCTGGGCGGTGGTGACGGTGGCGTAGGCCCACAGCGCCAGGAGGGAGACGACCGGCACCATCAGCAGACAGACGATCTTGGCGCGCACGGTTCGGGGGCGTACGTGCCAGCGCTCCGCGCGCGTGGACGCCCCGTCCGGTGCGGTGTCCGAGGACGCCTCGGGTCCCTCGTCGGCCGGTGGTCCGGCGTGCGCGCGGCGCCCGCGCGCGGGTGGGGGCGGCGCCTGGGCGCCGGTTGTGGGGGTCCTACGGGGTGTACGCATGGACTCCTCGCTCGGAAGTGGTTCGGGGGCGTGCCACCCCGGATTCAGTGCGTGCCGCCCCGGATCAGGGCGTGGCGCGCTCGACCGGTCGCTGGGCGGAGGCGGATGCCTCGCGCTCCCCTGCCGTCGGCGACAGCGCGACGAAGGCCGAGGTCAGGAAGAGGTAGGACCCGAGGCCCACGGCGAGGGGGAAGATGAACTGCATCGCCGTGGCCCCGGGCAGCGCCTCCCCGGAGGGCGTCACGCGCACGCCCACCGCGAACATGCCGGTGTAGTGCATGCTGCTGACGGCCGCGCCCATGATCAGGGAGGCGATGGTGACCGCGACCGGGGACTTGATGTTGAGCGCCGCCCACAGGGCCGCCGTCGCGGCGACGACGGCGATCAGGACGGAGAGCCCGACGAGCACCGGGTCGTAGGTCACGTCCCCGTGCAGGCGGACGGCCGCCATGCCGAGGTAGTGCATGCTGGCCACGCCGACGCCGGTGGTGAGCCCGCCGAGGAACAGGGCCCGGCCGCGGTCCCGGCCGTAGCCGACGGCGAAGACGCCGGCGCAGACCACGACCATGGCGACGAGCAGGCTCAGGAGGGTGAGCGGCACGTCGTAGCGGATGTCGGTGCCGGTCACGCGGAAACCGAGCATGGCCACGAAGTGCATGGTCCAGATGCCGGTGCCGATCGCCGAGGCGGCGGTGACGAGCCAGTTGCGGCGCGAGCGCCCGGTGGCGGCGAGCGCGCGGACGGTGCAGCGCAGCCCCAGGGCGGCGCCGATGCAGGCCATCACGTACGAGAGCGCGGGGGTCAGCCACCCCAGGGCTGCGTGGTCCAGGTGTCCCATGGCCCCGGGACGCTAGACCCGCCATGGGCGCATGAAGGGGGCGCATTTCGAAAGGTGTTGGAATATGACACAAGGACACACCGGAACGATCGGGTCACGCTCGAACGTGTGCGCTGAGACGTCATCCGTGCCGGTGAGGCGTCATCCGGGCCGGTGCGGAATCATGCCGTACATGAGCGACGACCAGACGCGTGTCCAGGAGTTCTTCACATCCCGCGCCGCCGACTGGGACAGCCGGTTCCCGGACGACGGCCCGGCCTACGCGGCCGCGGTCGCGGAGCTCGGGCTGCGTGCGGGCGACCGTGTGCTCGACGCGGGGTGCGGCACCGGACGCGCCCTGCCGCCGCTGCGTGCCGCCGTGGGGCCCTCGGGCATGGTGGTGGGGGCCGATCTGACGCCGGCCATGCTGCGGGAGGCCGTCCGGGCGGGGCGGGACCGTGACGGGGCCCTGCTGCTCACGGACGTCGCCGCGCTGCCCGTGCGCTCGGGGTCGCTGGACGCCGTGTTCGGAGCGGGCCTGATCTCGCATCTGCCGAGTCCGGCCGGGAACCTGCGGGAACTGGCCCGCGTGGTGCGTCCCGGTGGGGTGCTGGCCCTGTTCCACCCGATCGGCAGAGCGGCCCTGGCCGCACGGCACGGCCGCGCGCTCACCCCGGACGACCTGCGCGCCGAGCCCAACCTCCGTCCGCTGCTGGCCCGTTCCGGGTGGCGCATGACCTCGTACGTCGACGAGGACACCCGCTTCCTCGCGCTCGCCGTCCGCGAGGGCTGAGCCGCCCCCGAGAGGGGGCTCCCCCCTCTAGACGTCACGCACGGGACAGCCGCGGACACCCGGCACCGGGCGTGTGCCCAGGTCGGCGAGCCGGTAGCCGTACGGATAGCCCTTGATCTCCCAGTTCTGGCGGGCGAAGTGCGGGGCCCGCCGGGGCGGCAGCAGACGGACGGCGCGGCCCCGCAGCCGTACCGCGCGCCGCACCCACGCGCGCGTGGCGGCACTCGGCGGCGGGTAGCGGAAAGCCCGCAGCAGCGAGTCGTCGAGCAGCGCCAGGATCGCGGTCCGCAGCACGGGGGCGAGCGGGCGCGGGTACCAGGAGGCCATCAGGTCGAGCGTGGCGTCCGAGACCCGCCGGGCGTCCTCGTCCCAGGCGAAGTGGGCCGCCTCGTAGGCGTCGAGGTACGCCTCGAACGCCTCGTAGGTCTCGGGGATGTCCTTGATGCCCATGTGCCGGCCCAGCGTGCGGTAGTGGACGGCACTGGCGACGATCTCGTGGCGCGACATCCGGCGCCAGCCGTAGGCGTCGATCCACCGTTTGGGCATCACGACGAACGTGCAGAGCACGTAGCGCATGTCGTCGTCATCGATGTCGTAACCGCGGTGCATCTGGTTGATGCGCCGGATCGCGGTCGTCGCCTCGTCACTGCCGAAGCCGTGCTCGACGATGGCGTCCAGGAGCAGCGCGGTGTCGTCGTAGCGCTTCTGCGTCCGGTCCGTGAGCTCCGCCGTTTCGGCCAGCAGCCGGCCGATGGCCGGGACGGCGTACGTGCGGTAGAGAGCCAGCTCCAGGGCGCGGGTGAAGTCCCAGGGGAACTCGTAGGCCAGGCTCAGCCGGTAGATCTCCGTGGCGTCCCGGTGTGGGTCCATCCGCCGGATTTGTTCCAGCCGTGCGAAGCGCTTCACCGGGCACTCCCCCTTCTGTCACCGGACCTCCAACTTTACGTTGGTGACAGGGAGACGACCGGCGAGGCGGAACAATCGCCCAGGGGGAAGGTGGTTCGGCATGTGGAGCAGGGTCCGGAAGGCCGGGGTCACGGTCGCTCATGCCTGGCGCACGGAGACCAAGACCGACGAGGACAAACGTCCGCACAATCTTTTCGAGGCTGCCGCCACGTATGTGGCGGCGGGCGCGGAGGACGACCTGGACCGGGCCGACGAGGCGGCCGGCTGGGTGTCGCCGGAGGCCCTGTCGTTCGGGGTGAACGAGCTGGCCTGCCGGGCCGTCATCGCGCTGGCGCGGGAACGCGGCGAGTCACCGCGGACCGTGGCGCGTGAGCTGTTGGGACTGCCGGCGGCGTGACGCGCCGCGGCCCGGCGGCCGATTCGCCCCGTCCGCCGGAAAACTGCAGCTCCGAGCGCGCTTCCGAGGCCGTGACAAGCGGCTTCCGCGCGCACTAGGGTGCGCCGTTGGACGAAACCGATGGGGAGGCTGGGATGGCCGGGACGGACGAGGATGCCGTCGCCGCCGCGGACGACGCGCTCTATGTGCTCACGGCGGTGCTGCTGACGCCGGCGAAGTTCCCGAGCGTGCTGGGCGACGACTATCCGGAGGCGTGCGCGGCGCTCGGCCTCGCGCCGCTCGCCGACGGGTACGGGCTGGTGCTCGGCCAGGACGGCGAGGGTGCTCGCTGGACGGTGGTCATCGACGACGTCTCCCTGGTGGCCGTCGCCATCGCCTCCTGGGACTGCGGCATGGAGTACGAGCTGTCGCCGGACGAGCGCACCGTCGTCGCGGCCCTGCCCGGCTGGCCGCTCGCGGTCGCCGTCGCCGCGCCCGGAGTGCCCGCGCCGCACGACCCCGGCCCGGAGGCCGACGACCGGCCTCCGCTGGCTCCGCCGGACACCAGTACCTGGGGGCCGGCGCAGCGGCGGCTGGGCGCCGACGAGATCGCGCTGCAATGGGCGATGTGGCGGGACCAGGTCGACGACTCGGCCTTTCCCACGCCGGGGTCACCGGACGCGTCGGGCGGCACGGACGAGGCGGCCGACCGGCCGGAAGGGGGCGGGGAGAAAGCGCAGCCTCGCCACACCGGCATCCGGCGGGTCCTCGCGGAGGCCCACACCTACGTCGACTCGCCGCCGCCGCTGGGGCGGGTCCGGTCGTCGTTCGCGCCGGGTGACGCACGGACCCTGCGGGCCGACGGTCCCGGCTGGTCGCTCGTGGCCAGGACCGACGACATCGCCTTCGTGCTGCTCGACGAGGAACCCGGCGAGGTCCTGCCGGTGGGCCGGGGGCCGGAGCTGCCGGGTCTCCTCCAGGCCCTCGACAACATAGCCGTACGGCCGAACTGACGATCCCGGCCGAGCCGACGATCCCCCGACCGAGCCGACGATCCCCCGGCCGAGCCGACGACCCCTTCAGGACCGGCGGCCACGGCCGGTCAGCGGCCGATTTCCTTGCGGGTCACGCGGCGCAGCCTGCGCCGCTGCGACGGGTCCAGCGTGAGATACGCGGCGGCCGGGACTCCCAGGATGATCAGGAGCGATGCCCACCAGGGCAGCCAGATCAACAGGATGAGTCCGGCCGCCACACCGCCTGCGGCGATCTTGGCGTTCTTGGACATGTCTGTCGCCTCCTTCGCGGCCACTGCCGCTCTCTGTCTCGAGAACGGGCCCGCGCTTGCGGCGGTTCCGGACCGCGACCCTGAGACATCCCTGAGGTGCCCCCCTACGCACCCCTGACTCCTTCATGGTGACTCAGCTCACAGCCAACGCATACCTGCAGATTCCGGAAGGTGCTGTACCCTCGGCGACTCCGACTCACTAGTCAAACTTGAGGAATTAGCCATAACCGAGCATCCGACTCCCCCGGCACCCTCCTCCACGCTCTCCCCGGCATCCTTCGCATCCTCCGAACTGGCCGACTGCCGCGCCGTCTTCCTCCCCGGCGACCCGGCCCGCACCGGCAGCGTCGCCTTCTGGCGGCCGGACGGCGCGGCCCCACCGGTCGTGCCCTCGGCGTCCGTCGCCGAAGCGCCCATCGCCGACCTGACCGTCGCCGACCTCACCGTCGCCGTCCCCGGCGTCCACGGAGTCGATCCGCAGCCTGTGCGCGCCGTCCTGTTGCCGCTGAGCGGGGCCCTGCCGGTCCTCGTACGCACGCGTGCCGGCGCGTCGGGGCACCGCGCCACCCGGTTCTGGGGCGCGGCGGCCGTGCACGCCCTGCACCTGGTGGCGCGCGGGCTGCTGCTGCCGGGGCTCTCCCCGGGCGACCACGACGCCTGGCGCGCCGGCCCGCTGCGCGCCGAGGACGTCGAGGCGGTACGCCGGCTGGCCGCCGCGATGCCGCCCGAGGCGCACGCCGTACCGTTGCCGGGCGGCGGTCCGCTGCGGCTGCCCGACCCGGAGCAGCTCCTGCGCGCCTTCCTCGACGCGGTCGCCGACACCCTGCCCCGCTCCCCCGCCGCGCCACTGGTGACCGGCGGTGCCGCCTACGCGTCGCCCGATCCGGTGCACCTGCCGGAGCAGCGCGCGTGGGCCGCCGACGTCGCCGCGGGCCACGACGCGGGGGTCCGGCTGTCGCTGCGGATCGAGGCGGACGGCCTGACGGACGTGGCGGCCGGGGGCGGGACCGCCGGGGACGCGGACGTGACGTTCCGGGCCGTGCTCCAGGTGCACAGCGTGAGCGACGCCGCGCTCGTCGCGGACGCCGCGGACGTCTGGGCCGGTACCGGGGGCGAGGCCTTCGGCCCCCGCGCGCGGATGGACGCCCTGCTCGCCCTGCGCCGCGCGGCCCGGGCCTGGACCGCGCTCACGCCGCTGCTGTCGGCCACCGTGCCGGACGCGGTCGAGCTGGCCGACGAGGACGTCACCGAGCTGCTCGGCACGGGCGCCCGGGCGCTGGCGGCGGCCGGTGTGGAGGTGCACTGGCCGAAGGGACTGACCCGGGAGCTGACCACGCGCGCGGAGGTGGGCCCCTCCGACGAGGAGCCGGAGTCCGGCACGGGTTCCGCCGCCCTGCCCTCGTTCCTGTCCGCCGACGCGCTGCTGGCCTTCAACTGGTCGTTCGCGCTGGGCGACCGGCGGCTGAGCCGCGCGGAACTGGACCGACTCGCCGAGGCGAACCGCCCCGTGGTGCGGCTGCGCGACCAGTGGGTCCTGGTCGACCCCCGGGAAGTACGCCGGGCCCGCGCCCGGCAGGACCACAAGGTCACACCGATCGACGCGCTGGGCGCGGCCCTGACGGGCTGGACCGAGGTGGACGGCCGGCGGGTCGAGGTACGGCCCACCGGGTGGCTGGCGGCCCTGCGGGAGCGGCTCACGGATCCGGAGGCGCAGCGGCCCGTCGAGCAGCCGACCGCGCTCGCCGCCACGCTGCGGGACTACCAGCGGCGGGGCCTGAACTGGCTCTCCGGTATGACGTCGCTGGGCCTCGGCTGCTGCCTCGCCGACGACATGGGGCTCGGCAAGACGATCACGCTGATCGCCCTGCACCTGCACCGGCAGACCGACACCGGGACCGTCGGGCCCACCCTGGTGGTCTGCCCGACGTCCCTGATGGGCAACTGGCAACGGGAGATCGAGCGGTTCGCGCCCGGCACCCCCGTGCGGCGCTTCCACGGCCCACGGCGGAGTCTGGACGGCCTGGCCGACGGGGAGTTCGTGCTCACCACGTACGGCACGATGCGCCTGGACGCGCCCCGGCTCACCGAGGTGCCCTGGGGCATGCTCGTGGCGGACGAGGCCCAGCACGTGAAGAACCCGCACTCCTCGACCGCGCGGGCGCTGCGGACCATCGGGGCACGCGCGCGCGTGGCGCTCACCGGCACCCCGGTGGAGAACAACCTGTCGGAGCTGTGGGCCATTCTCGACTGGGCGACCCCGGGGCTGCTGGGCAGGCTCGGCACCTTCCGCCGGCGGTACGCGGAGGCCGTCGAGGGCGGGCAGGACCCGGGCGCCGCGGACCGCCTGGCCCGGCTCGTACGGCCGTTCCTGCTCCGTCGCCGCAAGTCGGACCCGGGGATCGCGCCCGAGTTGCCGCCGAAGACGGAGACCGATCACGCCGTGTCGCTCACCCAGGAGCAGGCGGGGCTGTACGAGGCCGTGGTGCGCGAGGCACTGGCGGAGATCTCCGGCGCCGGCAGCATGGCGCGTCGGGGACTGATCGTGAAGCTGCTGACCGGCCTCAAGCAGATCTGCAACCATCCGGCGCAGTACCTCAAGGAGGAGCGGCCGGTGATCGCCGGACGCTCGGGGAAGCTGGAGCTGCTGGACGAGCTGCTCGACACGATCCTCGCCGAGGAGGCGGGCGTCCTGGTGTTCACGCAGTACGTGCGGATGGCCCGCCTCCTGGAACGGCACCTGGCCGCGCGCGGCGCGCCCTCGCAGTTCCTGCACGGCGGGACGCCCGTCGCCGAGCGCGAGGCCATGGTGCGGCGCTTCCAGGACGGCGAAGTGCCCGTGTTCCTGCTGTCGTTGAAGGCGGCGGGCACCGGCCTGAACCTCACCCGGGCCGAGCACGTCGTGCACTACGACCGCTGGTGGAACCCGGCGGTCGAGGCGCAGGCGACCGACCGCGCGTACCGCATCGGCCAGACCAGGCCCGTCCAGGTGCACCGGATCGTCGCCGAGGGCACCATCGAGGACCGCATCGCCGAACTGCTCACCCGCAAGCGGGCGCTGGCGGACGCGGTCCTGGGCTCGGGTGAGGCCGCCCTCACGGAGCTGACGGACGCGGAACTGGCGGACCTGGTCGAACTGCGAGGGGGCCTGCGATGACTCGGCACGACGATGACACGGAGCGCACGTTCGCCGCGCTGCCGCCCGCGCACGGACGCGGGTTCGCGCAGACCTGGTGGGGCCAGGTCTGGCTGAAGGCGCTGGAGGACACGGCACTGGACTCGGCGCAGCTCAAGGCGGGCCGCCGGCTCGCGCGCGCCGGAGCGGTCGGGGCGGTGTCGGTACGTCCGGGCCGGCTCACGGCCGTCGTCCATGATCAGGACGGTACGGCGCACCGGGCCGACGTCCTGCTGGAGACGCTCTCGCCCGGGCAGTGGGACCGCCTGCTGGACATGACGGTGGAGCGGGCCGGTCATGTGGCGGCCCTGCTGGACCGGGAGATGCCCCCGCACCTGGTCGAGGACGCTGCGGCCGAGGGCGTCGAACTGCTGCCGGGCCTGGGCGATCTGGAGCCGGAGTGCGACTGCGGAACCTGGGACCACTGCGGGCACACGGCGGCGCTCTGCTACCAGCTGGCCCGGCTGCTGGACCAGGACCCGTTCGTCCTGCTGCTGATGCGGGGGCGCGCCGAGACGGACGTGCTGGCCGACATCCAGTCGCGCAGCGGAGCACGCGCCTCGGGTTCCTCCGCGCCGGAAGGGGTGGACGCGGCCGAGGCGTATGCGGCCGGTGACATCCTGCCCCCGCTGCCGGCGCTGCCGGAACTCCCCGACGAGCCCGGTGCACCGCCGTCCCTGGACACCGAGACGCCGCCCGCTCCGGGTGTCGACCCGGCGGCGCTGGAGTTCCTGGCCGCCCGGACCGCCGCACGGGCCCACCGGATGCTCGCGGAGGTGGCCCGGGGTGTCTTCGGCCCGTAGCCGGCCCGGAGCAAGCCGTCGCACAGGACGCGGTGCGGCTGGCCGCGGGCGATCCCGACCGCGATGTGACGGACCGGCTCGCCGCCGGATCGGGACGCGGCCGGGCCGGGCTGGCAATCGCCGTACGCGCCTGGCGGTACGGCGGTGCGGACGCGCTGTCCGTCCTCGACGAGGAGTGGCGGGTCGAGGGCGGAGCACTCGCACGCGCGCGTGCCGCCCTGGAGTCGGCCTGGGACGCGGACGAGCGGCCACCGCTGCGGGCGCGGGGCAACCGCTGGACGGTCGTCGGCGCGCCGGTCCAGCTGCGCCTCGGCCGGGACGGCCGGTGGTGGCCGTACCGCCAGGAACGCGGCCGCTGGGCGCCCGCGGGAGGCGCCGCACAGGACCCGGCCACCGCGCTGGCGGCGGCGGAGCTCGCCGCCGGGGAGGGAGCCGCGCCGTGCTCAGGTCGCAGGCGCCCGGTGGCCGGGCCTGGCTGCTGACCTGGGACCAGGCGCACGACACACTGGCGTTCTACCGCCGCGCCGCTGGTGGGAGCCCGAGCCGCTGCCGGGCGAGGCGACGGACGTCGTGGTGTTCGTCGATCCTGACCGTGTCCGTCGAGCCTGACGTGTTCGTCGATCCTGACCGGACCCGCGACGGGTCCGGCTCCGGAGCGGCGGTGTCAGGGCAGTAGCGCGCCGGGGTCCAGGGACGGCAGAAGCGATTCGAGGTCGCTCGGCAACCGGCTCGGGAGGTCCGACGGCAACCGGCTGGGCAGTTGACTCGGCAACGCGGAAGGCAACTCGGAGGGCAGCCCGGTGGGCAGCTCGACCGGGATGCTGAACGACGGACCGGGACTGCCGCTCGTGCTCTCGGCGGGCGATTGCCGGTCCGGTGAGTCGTCGCGTCCGGAGGCCATCAGCACCACGACGGACACGGCCGCGACGGCCACGAGCAGGACGAGCAGGACGAACAGCGGGTTCCGGCGCCGGTGCGGACCGGGCGGCTGAGGCGGTACGGGCGGCATGGCCATACCGACCAGAGTCGCCGCGCACCGGTCAGGGCACGAGGGGCGCACGGAAGCCGATACGGACTCATGGCATGGATCGCATGATTCCGGTGCACTGCGGACCCGTCGGCCGGTCACACCCGCGACCGGCCGACGGGTCCGCACGCACGCGTGGAGGCGCCCCGAACCCCGGAACGGCCCCCACGCGCGCGTGAGCTCAGCCACGCGCCCCCAGCAGGTGGTCCATCGCCAGCTGGTCCAGCCGCTCGAAGGCCATGCCGCGGGCGGCGGCCGCGTCGACGTCGAAGGCCTCGAAGGCCGACCGGTCGGCGAGCAGGGCCTGGAGGCCGTCCGCGGCGGTGGGCTGGGCGAGTTCGTCCAGGCGGGACGCGCGCAGCGCCTCCTGGACCTCCGGGTCGGCACGGAAGGCGGCGGCGCGCTCCTTGAGGATGAGGTAGTTGCGCATGCAGCCGGCCGCCGAGGCCCACACCCCGTCGAGGTCCTCGGTCCGCGGCGGCTTGAAGTCGAAGTGCCGCGGGCCGGTGTAGCCGCCCGACTCCAGCAGGTCGACCAGCCAGAACGCGGCCCGCAGGTCTCCGGCGCCGAACCGCAGGTCCTGGTCGTACTTGATGCCGGACTGGCCGTTGAGGTCGATGTGGAACAGCTTGCCCGCCCACAGTGCCTGCGCGATGCCGTGCGGGAAGTTCAGCCCGGCCATCTGCTCGTGCCCCACCTCGGGGTTGACGCCGTACAGCTCCGGCCGCTCCAGGCGCTCGATGAACGCCAGGGCGTGGCCGACGGTCGGCAGCAGGATGTCGCCGCGCGGCTCGTTCGGCTTGGGCTCGATGGCGAAGCGCAGGTCGTAGCCCTGGGAGGTGACGTACTCACCGAGCAGGTCGAAGGCCTCCTTCATCCGGTCCAGGGCGGCGCGGACGTCCTTGGCGGCTCCGGACTCGGCGCCCTCGCGGCCGCCCCAGGCCACGTACACCTGGGCGCCGAGCTCGACGGCGAGGTCGATGTTGCGGATGGTCTTGCGCAGCGCGTAGCGGCGCACGTCGCGGTCGTTGGCGGTGAACGCGCCGTCCTTGAAGACCGGGTGCGTGAAGAGGTTGGTGGTGGCCATCGGGACCTTCATGCCCGTGGCGTCCAGCGCCTGCCGGAAGCGCTTGATGTGGGCCTCGCGCTCGGTGTCGCTCGAGCCGAACGGGATCAGGTCGTCGTCGTGGAAGGTGACGCCGTGGGCGCCCAGCTCGGCCAGGCGCCGCACTGTCTCGGCCGGGTCGAGGGCACGCCGCGTGGCGTCGCCGAAGGGGTCGCGCCCCTGCCAGCCGACGGTCCACAGGCCGAAGGTGAACCTGTCCTCGGGGGTGGGCTGGAAGCTCATGCCGCGGCTCCTTGCTCGCTGGGGCTATTTCGTCATGCCGATTTACAAATTAGTATGCGGGCACCTCTCTGGGAAGGGACAAGATGTCCCGGGACGAGAGAAGCGGGGACGCGAGAAGAGGGAGAAGCCCGATGTCAGCAGCCGAGGGTCCGCTCGTCGTCGGCGTGGACTCGTCCACCCAGTCCACCAAGGCGCTGGTCGTCGACGCGGCCACCGGCCGGGTCGTCGCGAGCGGCCAGGCGCCGCACACGGTCTCCTCCGGGGCCGGGCGCGAGAGCGATCCGCGCCAGTGGTGGGACGCGCTGTGCGAGGCCTTGCGCCAGTGCGGTGACGCGGCCCACGAGGCCGCGGCCGTGTCGGTCGGCGGGCAGCAGCACGGCCTGGTCACCCTGGACGGCCAGGGCGATCCGGTGCGCCCGGCGCTGTTGTGGAACGACGTGCGCTCGGCGCCGCAGGCCCGGCGGCTGACGGAGGAGCTGGGCGGCGCGAAGTTCTGGGCCGACCGCACCGGAAGCGTCCCCGCCGCCTCCTTCACGGTCACCAAGTGGGCCTGGCTGGCCGAGCACGAGCCCGAGGCGGCCCGCGCCACCAAGGCGGTGCGCCTCCCCCACGACTACCTCACCGAACGGCTCACCGGGCAGGGCACCACCGACCGCGGTGACGCCTCCGGGACGGGCTGGTGGGCGTCCGGGACGGAGTCGTACGACGCGGAGATCCTGGCGCAGGTGGGGCTCGATCCCGCACTGCTGCCCCGAGTGGTCCGGCCCGGCGAGGTGGCGGGCACGGTGCGCGACAGTCATGATCTGCCGTTCTCCAAGGGCACGTTGGTCGCGCCCGGCACCGGCGACAACGCCGCCGCGGCACTGGGCCTCGGGCTGCGTCCCGGCGTGCCGGTGATGAGCCTCGGCACCTCGGGCACCGTGTACGCGGTCTCGCGGCACCGGCCCGCCGATCCGAGCGGCACGGTGGCGGGCTTCGCCGACGCCCGCGGCGACTGGCTGCCGCTCGCCTGCACTCTGAACTGCACGCTCGCCGTCGACCGGGTCGCGACGCTGCTGGGCCTGGACCGCGAGGCCGTGGAGCCCGGCACGGCCGTGACGCTGCTGCCCTACCTGGACGGCGAGCGCACCCCGAATCTGCCGAACGCCTCCGGTCTGCTGCACGGCCTGCGCCATGACACGACCGCCGGCCAGCTGCTCCAGGCCGCCTACGACGGTGCCGTCCACTCGCTGCTGGGCGCGCTCGATCTGGTCCTGGACCAGGACGCCGACCACTCGGCGCCCCTGCTGCTGATCGGCGGCGGCGCCCGGGGCACGGCCTGGCAGCAGACCGTACGGCGGCTGTCGGGGCGGCCCGTGCAGGTCCCCGAGGCCAGGGAGCTGGTGGCTCTCGGCGCCGCCGCGCAGGCGGCCGGGCTGCTGACGGGGGAGGACGCGGCGGCGGTCGCGCGGCGCTGGAACACGGCGGCCGGGCCGGTCCTCGACCCCGTCGAGCGGGACGAGGAGACGCTGGCCAGGATCGCCGGGGTACTCTCCGACGCGGCTCCGCTGCTGGAGCGGCCCGCGAAAACCCACTGAGGACTGGCGTCAGGCATGACCGCACCACCGCACGAGGCTCGTCCGGCCGGGCCGGGAAGCCCGCTGCCGGACACCCAGCAGGGCATGCGCCGCCGCAACCTCGCCCGGGTGATGCACGCCGTCAGCGCCGAGGGGCCGCTGTCCCGGGCCGCCGTCGCCTCGCGGATCGGTCTGACCCGGGCCGCGGTGTCGACGCTCGTCGACGAACTCATCCGCTCGGGGCTGCTCGAGGAACTGGGCCCGGAGCGGCCGGGACGGGTGGGCCGCCCCGGCTCTGCGCTCGCCGTCAGCGGGCGCGGGCCCGCCGGCATCGGCGCCGAGGTCGGCGTCGACCACCTGGCGGTCTGCGCGGTCGACCTGCGCGGTCGGTTGCGGTCGCGGGCGGTGCGGCAGGGCCCGAACCGGGGCCGCTCCCCCCGCCCGGTCGTCGAGGAACTCACCGAGCTGATACGCCGGGTCGTCGCCGAGGCGGAGGGCGAGGGCCTGTGGCCGGCGGGGCTCGCCGTGGCCGTGCCGGGTCTGGTGGCGCGCGACGCCCGGACCGTGGTCCGTGCCCCGAACCTCGACTGGCAGGACACGGACCTCGGTGACCTGCTGCCGGCGGGCCTCCCGCTGACCGTGGACAACGAGGCCAACTTCGGCGCGCTCGCCGAACTCTGGCTGGGCGACGGCACACCGCGCGACTTCCTGCACGTGTCGGCGGAGATCGGTATCGGTGCAGCGGTCGTGGTGGACGGCCGGCTGCTGCGCGGGACCCGCGGTTTCGCGGGCGAGCTGGGGCACGTGCCGGTCCGGCCGGACGGGCCGGAGTGCCCGTGCGGCGGGCGCGGGTGCCTCGAGCAGTACGCCGGTGAGGAAGCGGTGCTGCGTGCGGCCGGACTGGAGCCGGACGAGGACCGGGTCGGGCTGCTCGCGGGGCGTGCCGCGGAGGGCGACGAGGACGTGATCCGCGCGCTGCGCGACGCCGGCACCGCGCTCGGTGTCGCCCTGACCGGGGCGGTCAACCTGCTCGACCCGGAGAGCGTGGTGCTGGGCGGGGAGCTGTCCGGGCTGGCGCCCTGGCTGCTGCCCTCGCTGCGGGACGAGCTGGCGCGGCGCACGGCGGGCCCGGCCTGTCCCGTGTCCGTGTCCGGGCTGGGCCCGCGGGGGCCGCTGCTCGGGGCCGCGCACTCGGTCGTGCGGGCGGTGCTGGACGATCCCGCCGCCGTCGCCGAGCGGGCCTGAGACCGGTCGCCAACTCCTCCCGGACGAGGCCGGATCGAACTCCCGTGCCCCCGCACCTCACGTCCCGGTTACAAACCGCTCAACCTCTGGTTGCGGCCCGGTGATCGGGCGACGATGGGACCATGACTCTGGCCCAGCGCGCCCTGGAGCGCCTGCAGGCCTGGCCCGACCTGATGGCGGGCCCGGCGAGTTGCGGCACCGGACGGGCGCTCCGTTCCGCCCGTGACGAGATAGTCCACTTCCACTCCACGCGAGACGTGGACCTCCACCTCACCCACCGGGCCATCCAGCGCATCCACGACGACCTCGCCGGTTCGAGCGCGATCCACCTGGTTCCCGGCTCGTGCTGGGTGACGGTCCACCTCGACTGCGGGGCGGACGTCGACCTGCTGCTGGGTCTGGTCAGCATCGCCCTCAAGGCCCACCAGTCCCGGCCCGTTCTGGACGAGCCGCTGTCCGCACGGTGCAACTTCCACCGCGTCACGGTGCTTCCGCGTGACGTGGCGGCGGGCGGCTGAGCCTTGGCGGCCCGACCGGAGGCGGTCAACGCCGAGGCCTGGCGCGTCTACGGAGAACACCATCTGCGGCGCGGCACCGTGCTGCCCGAAGCGGCCAGGATCGGCTGGGGCTTCGAGGACGCGGGGCCGGGGACCGAGATCCTCGGGGAGCTGACGGGCCGACGCGTGCTGGACCTCGGGTGCGGTACGGCCCGCCACGCCGCCCATCTGGTCCGTGACCACGGCGCGCTGGTGGACGCGGTCGACGCCTCGCCCGGACAGCACGAGCGGGCGCGCGCCCGCTACGGCTCCCTGCCCGGGCTGCGCCTGGTCCTGGCGGACGCCCTGGAGCATCTGCGCACGGCGGAGCCGTACGACGTCATCTACGCCGTCAACGCCGTCCCGTACATCGATCCGCACCGGCTGCTGCCCGCGCTCGCCGGGGCTCTCAAGCCGGGCGGCAGGCTCTGCTTCACCGTGCTGCACACGAACGCGCAGGGTGCGGGGCCGTCGGAGGAGGCCGCCGCCCGTCCGGAGATCCTGCGGCCGGCCGGCGGCGGTGACGTGACCGTCCAGATGTGGGTCCTCACCGAGGACCTCTGGACGGCCCTGCTCACCGAGCACGGGCTGCGGGTGGAGCACGTCGACGTCCTCGACGCACCGCAGGCCGAAAACGACGCGTCCTACCGGCTCTTCCAGGTGACACGGCCCCTGCGCCGCTCCTCACGGCCGCGCACCGGGAAGCCGCCCCTCGCCCATGCCGCGCTCGGGGTCGGCGCGATCCTGCACGGCCCGCGCGGGCTGCTCCTCGGACGGCACCGGCACGGCACGTGGGAGCTGCCCGGCGGGACCGTGGAGCCCGGGGAGTCCCTGCGGGAGGCGGTCGTGCGCGAACTCGGCGAGGAGACGGGGCTCGAGGCCCGTCCGCAGGACGTCCGGCTGCTCGGGACACTCCTCGACGACGCGGGCGGTGTCGTACGGGTGACCGTGGCCGCCCGGGTCACCGCCTGGCGCGGCGAGCCGTCGGACCAGCCCGGGGAGAGCGTCGGCCGTTGGCGCTGGTTCGCTCTGGACCGGCTGCCGGAGGAGCTGTTCGTGTGCAGCGCGCAGGCGCTCACGGCCTGGCGGCCCGGGCTGCCGATCGACCACGCGCCCGCTCGTTTCACGCCGTACGCCACTGGAACGGACGACAGCTGAAACACCCGGAGGGGTACGTTTTCTCACCCGTTCCCGCGTAGTCGGCGCAGAGGTACTCCGTCCGCCCCCGCTGTCTGCTGCACTTCCTCTGACAGTCGGGAAACCTGACGAGACATCAGGGGGCATGGTGACAGGTCGTCACAAGCGACGGGGAGCGGGCAGAACGGTCCTGGCGTTCCTCACGGCGTTCGGCGCGCTGGCCGGTGCGGCCCTGGTGGGGGCGGCACCGGCCGGCGCCGCCCAGGAGGCCGTCGCCTCGCCGCACAAGAGGGTCGCTCCGGGCGTGACGTACGAGCAGTTCGACATCCCCGCGGCCGGAGGAGTGGCGCACGCGCATGTGCTGAGCGTCGACCTGGACCACCCACACGTCCGGGTCGATCTGCTGTACCCCGGGGCGGTGGCCTCCCGCGCGGCGGTGTCGCGGATGGCCGACGGTCAGGGGGCCGTCGCCGGTGTCAACGGGGACTTCTTCAACATCAGCGAGACTCAGCACCCGGGCGTCGAGGCGACCGGCGCGAGTGTGGGCCCGGCGATCGCGGGCGGGCAGACGCTGAAGGCGGCCGTGCCCGACGGCCAGCGCTTCGGGCCGGCGCTGCCGCCCGGCACGACCACCGAGGACGTGTTCGGCGTCGGCACCGACGGGCGGGCGCGGCTGGACCGGCTGGCCCTGGACGGCTCGGTCGGTACGTCCGAGGCGCGGCTGCCGCTCGGCGGACTCAACCAGTACGCGCTGCCGGTGGGTTCGGTCGGCGCGTTCACCACCGAGTGGGGCAGCGTCTCGCGCGTGCGCGCCACCTGCGGCACCGACACCGACCGGGCCGCTCCGTGCAGCACGGACACCTACGAGGTGACGGTCCGCGACGGCCGGGTCGTCTCGGCCGCCGACACCCCGGGCAGCGGTCGCATCAGCAAGGGGACGACCGTGCTGGTCGGCCGGGAAGCGGGCGCCCAGCAGCTGCGCAAGCTCTCCACCGGCGACGCGGTCGAGGTCGAGCACCGTCTCGTGGCGGCCGGGAACGGCGTACCGTACCGGCTCGCCCTCGGCGGCTACCCGGTCCTCACGGGCGGGCGGCCGCTCCCGGGCCTGGACGACACGACCTCGGCCGTCCGTACGGCCGTGGGCATCGCCGACGGCGGACGGCGCATGCTGCTGCTGGCACTGGACGGCGCGCCCGCCTACCGCAGCGGCCTGACGATCGCCGAAGTGGCCGCCGCCATGCGCCGGCTGGGCTCCGAGGACGCCTTCAGCCTGGACGGCGGCGGGTCGTCGACGCTGGTGGCCCGGAAGCCGGGCGCGAAGAGCGTCTCCGTTCGCAACCACCCGAGCGGCGGCGCCGAACGCGCCGTGCCGAACGGCATCGGCGTGTTCTCGGGGGCCTGACCTCAGGGCCGCAGACTGCTGACGATGTCCGCCGTCGCCGTGAGGCCGCTCTGGATGGACGGGGCGATGCTCGTGCTGGCCAGGTAGAAGCCGAGCATCAGGCAGACCAGCGCATGGGAGACCTTCAGCCCGCCGCTGCGCAGGAAGATCAGCGTCAGGATCAAGAGCAGCAGCACCACAGAGATGGAAATGGCCATCGTCAACTCCTCCGCCACGCCGCCATGTCCGGTTCACGGCGTTCGGCCGTAAGTGTGGCGTAGCGGAGGGTTCGTCCGGGCGGCTGACCTGTCCGCCGAACGTGTGATGTCCTACCGGCCCCGCACCGACCGCCGGGTGTCGAGGAACTCCTCCAGTCCGGCGAGGTCGTCGGTGTTGAGGAAGTCGACGCCCGCGGCGAGCAGTTCGCCCCACAGCGCGTCGCGGGCGGGTCCGACCAGGTCCGGGGTGGCCCAGAATCGCACTTTCTGCCCGCGCCGGTGCGCGGTGCGGACGATGCCCCGCAGCTTCTCCCGTTCGGCGTCCGGGAACGCGCCCACGCCCTGCCAGGTGAAGTTGAGTGTCCAGTTGTCGCTGATCAGCGGGATGAAGGAGGCCGGTGCCGGGCCGCCGAGGTCGGCGAGGCGGCCGTCGTAGAAGGCGCGCCGGACGGCTTGTGCCTCCATGGGCGCGCGGGCCGCGCGGTCGCCCGAGACGACGGCGGTGACGGGGCCGGGCCGGACGTGGCCCTTGGCGTACGTCGTGAACAGGTGCCGGTAGCGCCCGAGGTGGCGGTCGAGTTCGCGGTACGTCGACGCGCCCTCGGTCTTGATGTCGACGAGGAGTTGCAGTGACCCGCGGTACCCCCGGTACACACGGCCCCGGTTGGCCCGGACGCGCGCGGCGAGCGGGTCGAGGTAGAGGGATTCGAGGGTCCGGGCCGGGTCGAGATCCTCCGGGTCGTGGGCGACGAGGAGCTGGTCGCCGACGAGGTAGATGTCGGCTTCGACGCTGCCGAACCGGTGGTCCAGGGCGTCGAGCAGGGGGCGTGGGTGCTCGTAGTCGTTGTGGGCGTGGGCGCGCCACAACGGGCGGGTCCCGTGCCCCCGTTCGCCTGCCGTCGCGGGGCCGGCGGGGAGGGTGACCGCGCCCGCGAGGGCGGCGCCGAGGGTGGTGAGGGCTCTGCGACGGGTGGTGAGGGCCATGCTCTGCCTCCCTGGAAGTGCCGTACGGGAACCCTGCGAGTATGGGGTTCCGGCAGGTCCAAGGAGCAGCCCCGTGCGTGGAGTTGGCCGGACTGCCGCCCCGCGTTCACTTCGCCGGAGGGGGCTGCACGAAAAAGCCCGCCCCAGGTGGGGCGGGCTTTCCGCGGCCGTAAGCCAGGTGTACGTCAGGGGGCCTGGAGGTCGACCAGTCCGGCCAGTGCCTCCCGGTGGGCGCCCGCGGTGCCGTACGCGATGGAGTCGGCCTTGGCGCGCTTCAGGTAGAGGTGCACCGGGTGCTCCCACGTCATGCCGATGCCGCCGTGCAGTTGCAGGGCTTCCTCGGCGGCGTGGACGGCCACGGGTGCCGCGAAGGCCTGGGCGACGGCGACGGCCACATCGGCGTCCTCGCCGGTGGACAGCGCGTCGGCGGCATTGCGGGCGGCCGCGCGGAGGTTGACGACCTCGAGCCACAGCTGGGCCAGCCGGTGCTTGAGCGCCTGGAAGCCGCCGACGGGCCGGTTGAACTGCTTGCGTTCCTTCAGGTAGCGGACGGTCTCGGTCAGCGTCCACTCGGCGAGGCCGGACTGTTCGGAGGCGAGCAGCCCGGCGCCCGCGCGCAGAGCCCGGCGTACGGCGGGTTCGGCGTCGCCCAGAAGGCGGCCGGTGGCGCCGTCGAGCGTGACGGTGGCGAGCGGCCGGGTCAGGTCCAGGGAGACCTGGGGCGTGACGGTCGCGGCGGTGGCGTCGACCGCGTACAGCCCGCCGTCGTCCGCGGGTACGAGCAGCACGTCCGCGGCGACGGCGTCCGCGACGCCGGTCACCTCACCGTGCAGCACCCCGCCTTCGTGGCGGACGGCCTTGTACGCGCCGCCCGGCGCGATGTTCAGCGCGACCGCGAGGGCGCCGATCCTGCGCCCCGACGCCAGTTCGCCGAGGAGGTCGTCGGCGCCGCAGGCCAGCAGGGCCTCGGTCGCGACGACGGCGCTCGTCAGGTACGGCACGGGCGCGACGGCCCGGCCCAGCTCCTCCAGGACGACGGCGGCCTCGCGGTGGGTGGCGCCCTGGCCGCCCAGGGACTCCGGGACCAGGAGACCGGCGAGGCCCATGCCGTCGGCCAGCGCCTTCCACGCCGCGCGGTCGTGCGGGGCACCGGACTCGGTGCGGGCGATCACGCCGGACGCGTCGCAGTGGTCGGCGAGCAGGTCGCGGACGGCGGCGCGCAGCGCCTCTTCCTCCTCCGAGTACAGCAGGTCGGGCTGTGCGCTCATCGGGCCAGGTCCTTCCAGGCGACGTCCTTGTCGGTGCGCGGTTCGGCGGGCAGGCCGAGGACCCGCTCGGCGACGATGTTCAGCAGGACCTCGGTGGTCCCGCCCTCGATGCTGTTGCCCTTGGAGCGCAGGTAGCGGTAGCCGGCCTCGCGGCCGGTGAAGTCGACCAGTTCCGGGCGGCGCATGGTCCAGTCGTCGTACGACAGGCCCTCCTCACCGAGGAGTTCGACCTCCAGGCCGCTGATCTCCTGGTTGAGGCGGGCGAAGGCCAGCTTCATGCCGGCGCCCTCGGGGCCGGGCTGGCCCGCGACGAGCTGCTGACGCAGGCGTTCGGCGGTGAGGCGGGCGACCTCGGACTCGACCCAGAGCTTCAGCAGCCGCTGGTGCAGGTCGTGGGTGCGCAGCTCGGGGCGTTCGCGCCAGGTCCTGGCGGCCGGGCCGATCATGCCGCCCTCGCGGGGCAGCCGCATGCCGCCGATGGCGACGCGTTCGTTGTTGAGCGTGGTCTGCGCGACGCGCCAGCCGTCGCCGATCTCGCCGAGGCGGCGGGAGTCGGGGATGCGGACGTCGGTGAGGAACACCTCGTTGAACTCGGCCTCACCGGTGATCTGCCGCAGCGGCCGGACCTCGACGCCGGGGTCGGTCATGTCGCAGACGAAGTAGGTGATGCCGGCGTGCTTGGGCACGTCCGGGTCGGTGCGGGCGATGAGGATGGCCCAGCGGGAGTTGTGCGCCCCGGAGGTCCACACCTTCTGCCCGTTCACCACCCAGTCACCGTCGTCCTGCCGGACGGCACGGGTGCCGAGCGCGGCGAGGTCGGAGCCGGCGCCGGGCTCGCTGAACAGCTGGCACCAGACCTCCTCGCCGGTCCACAGCGGCCGCAGATAGCGCTGCTTCTGCTCCTCGGTGCCGTACTTGAGGATCGTCGGGGCGGCCATGCCGAGCCCGATGCCGTTGCGGCGTGAGTCGTTGTCGGGGGCGCCGGCAGCCTCCAGCTCGGCGTCCACGACGGCCTGAAGGGAACGGGGAGCACCGAGTCCGCCCAGACCTTCCGGGTAGTGCACCCATGCCAGCCCGGCGTCGTAGCGGGCCCGGAGGAAGTCAAGGCGGTCGGTCGAGGCCGGCGGGTGGGCGGCCAGCAACTCCCGTGTGAGACGGCGCAGTTCCTCGGCACTGCTCATGCTGTTGCCTCCTCCATGACGACGGCGATCCGGCCGGTGGTGAGGCCGTCCGCGACCTTCTGCACGGCCGCGGCGGCCCCGGCGAGCGGCACCCGCTCGCTCACCAGCGGCTTGATCGCGCCCCGGGCGGCCAGTTCGGTGAGCTGCTCGTGGCAGTGCTGGACCAGCTTCGGGTTCTTGGTGTTGTACAGACCCCAGTGCAGACCCAGGATGGAGTAGTTCTTCACCAGGGCGTGGTTCAGGCCAGGACTGGGGATCGTGCCGCTGGCGAAGCCGACGACCACGATGCGGCCCTCGAAGGCGACGACCTTGGCGGACTGGGCGTAGGCCTCGCCGCCGACCGGGTCGTAGATCACGTCGGCACCCCGGCCGCCGGTGGCCTCCTTGACCGCGGCGACGACGTCCTCGGCGCGCCGGTCGATCACGACGTCGCAGCCGAGCTCACGGGCGACGGCCGCCTTCCCGGAGCCGCCGACGACACCGATGACGGTGGCGCCGGCGGCCTTCCCGAGCTGCACGGCCGCGCTGCCGACCCCTCCAGCGGCAGCGTGGACGAGCAGGGTCTCCCCCGCCTCCAGACCGGCCCGGCGGTGCAGACCGAACCAGCCCGTCTGGTAGCCGATGTGCAGGGCGGCGGCCTCCGCGTCGTCCAGGGCGTCCGGCGCCGGCAGCAGAGCGGCGGAGTCGGCGACGGCGTACTCGGCGAAGCCGCCGTGCGGCAGTGCCGGGTTGGCGATCACCCGGCGGCCGTCCTCGGTCTCGCCGCAGATCTCCACGCCCGGGGTGAACGGCAGCGGCGGCCTGACCTGGTACTGGCCCCGGCACAGCAGCGCGTCGGGAAAGTTGATGTTCGCGGCGCGCACCTTCAGCAGGACCTGGCCGTCACCGGGCGTGGGCGGCTCGGCGTCCTCGAGCCGCATCACCTCGCTCGGCTCGCCGTTCTCGTGCACGTGCCATGCCTGCATGCGGTGCCTCCACGGGGGACTGCTTCGTCTGACCGGGGTCGTTCGCATACTAAGCGGTCGCTTGCCGATCAGGGAACAGTCAGATGCGTCACGACCGCTTCGGCCGCGCCCGGACGTGCATCCGCTCGCCCTGCGGGCCGAACAGACTGAGGAACTCCACGGGCCCCTCACCGGTCGACCCGAACCAGTGCGGAACCCGGGTGTCGAACTCGGCGGCCTCCCCCGCCGTCAGCACCACGTCGTGCTCGCCCAGCACGAGACGCAGTTTTCCGGACAGCACGTACAACCACTCGTAGCCCTCGTGCGTGCGCGGGTCCGGCTCCTGTCTGCGCTTCGGCTCCAGCACCTTGTACGCCTGGAGGCCGCCGGGCTGGCGGGTGAGCGGCCAGTGGGTACGGCCGCCCATCACGATCGGTTTCGACCGCACGCGCGGATCACCGGCCGGCGGGGCTCCGACCAGTTCGTCCAGCGCCACCTGGTGAGCGCGCGCGATCGGCAGCAGCAGTTCCAGACTGGGTTTACGCAGGCCGGACTCCAGTCGCGACAGGGTGCTGACGGAGATGCCGGTGGTCTCGGAGAGCGCCGCCAGGGTCACCTCCCGCTCCTTGCGCATCTGCCGCAGCCGGGGGCCGACGCCCGCGAGCACCTCGTCCGTAGTCATGGTCGTATTGCAGATTCGGCAAACATGTTTGTCAATACCGAAGGGCCGGGGCGACTCTCGGCGGCGGAGGTGGTCACCATGACCGAGCAGTACTCGGTGGTAGTCGTCGGCGGGGGTGCCGCGGGCCTGTCCGCCGCGCTGGTGCTGGGCCGGGCCCGGCACCGCACGCTGGTGGTCGACGCGGGCGAGCCGCGCAACGCCCCGGCCGCGCACATGCAGGGCTACCTGACGCGGGACGGGATGCCGCCCGCCGAGTTCCTGGCGATCGGCCGGGAGGAGATCGCCCGCTACGGCGTTGAGTTCGCGCGGGGCCGTGTGGTGGAGGTGGCCAAGGGCGGGGCCGAGGAGGAGGACTTCCTCGTGGGGCTGGCCGACGGGCGGTCCGTGCGGGCCCGGCGGCTGGTCGTCGCGACCGGGCTGAAGGACGAGCTGCCGGCGGTTCCCGGGGTCGCCGAGCGGTTCGGCCGGGACGTGCTGCACTGCCCGTTCTGCCATGGCTGGGAGGTGCGCGACCAGCCGTTCGGCGTGCTCGGCACGAGCCCGAACAGCGTGCACCAGGCGCTGATGGTGTCCCAGTGGTCGAAGGACGTGCGGTTCTTCCTGCACACGGTGGCCGAGGAGGAGCTGTCCGACGACGATCTGCGCCGGCTCGCCGCGGCCGGGGTGGACGTGGTGCCGGGCGAGGTCGCGGGGCTGGTGGTCGAGGACGACCGGCTGACCGGCGTCCGGCTCACGGACGGGACCACGCACGCCCGCTCCGTGCTCTTCGTCGCCCCGCACGCCGTCCCGCGGAACGGGCTTCTGGAACAGCTCGGCGCCGAGCTGCACGAGACGCCCTTCGGCTCCTACCCGGTGGTCGACCCGACCGGCCTGACGACGGTGCCGGGCGTGTGGGCCGCGGGCAACGCGATCGGTTTCGCGGAGCAGGTGGTGCACGCGGCGAGCGGCGGCTACCGGGCGGCGTCGGCGATCGTCGGTGACCTGCTGATGTCGGACCTCGACGCCGCCGTGCGGGTGTAGCGGCTGCTCCGTGATCACCGGGGCCGGGTGCTCACCGGACTCGGCGCGGCAGCCCGCCGGTGGCCGCGCCGCCTTCGAGCTCGCCGGACTTGCGCCGACGACCGGCCTCGGCGCACCCGCCCAGGTGTAGAGGCATCCCCTCCGGTGCACCATGGCTGCATGCTGCTGCACCGGCTGGCCCGAGTGTCCCAGGAGGTCGCCGCCACCTCGGCGCGGTCCCGCAAGACCGCCCTGCTCGCGGAGCTCTTCCGGGAGGCCGAGGCCGACGACGTGCCGATCGTCATCCCCTACCTGGCGGGACGGCTGCCACAGGGCCGGATCGGCGTGGGCTGGAAGGTACTGAGCCGCCCCGTCGCCCCGGCCGCCGATCCGGGTCTGACCGTACGGGAGGTGGACGTACGGCTGTCGGAGCTCGCCCGGGTCTCCGGCCCCGGCTCCCAGGCGGAACGGGCGCGGCTGGTGGACGCGTTGATGGGCGCGGCCACCGAGGACGAGCAGCGGTTCCTGATCGGGCTGCTCACCGGCGAGGTGCGGCAGGGCGCCCTGGACGCGGTCGCGGTCGAGGGACTGGCCCAGGCGACCGGGGCGGCCCCGGCGGACGTACGGCGGGCGGTGATGCTCGCGGGCTCGTTGCAGGCGGTTGCCGAGGCGCTGCTCGCGGACGGTCCCGCCGCCCTGGACCGGTTCCGTCTCACCGTCGGCCGCCCGGTCTGGCCGATGCTGGCGCACAGCGCCTCCTCGGTGGCCGAGGCGGTGGACAAGCTCGGCGCCTGCGCGGTCGAGGAGAAGCTGGACGGCATCCGCATCCAGGTGCACCGGGAGGGCGACTCGGTGCGGCTCTACACCCGCACCCTCGACGACATCACCGACCGCCTGCCCGAAGTGACGGCCGCCGCGCTGGAGTTGCGGGGCGAGCGGTTCATCCTGGACGGCGAGGTGATCTCCTTCGACGAGGGCGGACGCCCCCGCTCGTTCCAGGAGACCGCCGGGCGCGTCGGCTCCCGCACCGACGTGGCGACGGCCGCCCGCGCGGTCCCCGTCTCCCCCGTCTTCTTCGACGCGCTGTCCGTCGACGGCCACGACCTGCTCGACCTGCCGTTCGCCGAGCGGCACGCCGAGCTGGCCCGGCTGGTCCCCGAGCCGATGCGGGTCCGGCGCACCACGGTCTCGGGCCCGGACGACCTGCGCACGGCGGAGGAGTTCCTGGCCGGGACGCTGAAGCGCGGCCACGAGGGCGTCGTCGCCAAGGCGCTGGACGCCCCCTACAGCGCGGGCCGGCGCGGCGCGGCCTGGCTGAAGGTCAAGCCCGTCCACACCCTCGACCTGGTCGTCCTGGCCGCCGAGTGGGGCCACGGCCGACGCACCGGCAAGCTCTCCAACCTCCACCTGGGCGCCCGCACCGCCGACGGCGGCCTGGCGATGCTCGGCAAGACCTTCAAGGGCATGACCGACGCGCTGCTGACCTGGCAGACCGAACGGCTCCAGCAGCTCGCCGTCGACGACAACGGATACGTCGTGACCGTGCGCCCGGAACTCGTCGTGGAGATCGCCTACGACGGTCTGCAACGCTCCACCCGCTACCCGGCCGGTGTCACCCTGCGCTTCGCCCGCGTGGTCCGCTACCGCGAGGACAAGCGCCCGGAGGACGCCGACACGGTGGAGACGCTGCTGGCCGCGCACCCGGAGGTGGGCCCGTGAAGCGCAGTGCCGGCCTGCTGCTCTTCCACCACACCGACGACGGCCTCCAGGTGCTGCTCGGCCATATGGGCGGCCCCTTCTTCGCCCGGCGCGACGCCGGGGCCTGGACCGTCCCCAAGGGCGAGTACGAGCCCGACGAGCCCGCCTGGGCGGCCGCCCGCCGCGAGTTCGAGGAGGAGCTGGGGCTGCCCCCGCCCGACGGCGAGGCCATCGCCCTGGGCGAGGTCCGGCAGACCAACGGCAAGATCGTCACGGCCTGGGCGATCGAGGCCGACCTCGACCCGGCGACGATCACGCCCGGCACGTTCCGCATGGAGTGGCCACCGCGCTCGGGACAGCTCCAGGAGTTTCCCGAGCTCGACCGGGTGGCGTGGTTCGGTCTCGGCCGGGGCCGCGAGGTGATCGTCAAGGCCCAGGCGGCGTTTCTCGACCGCCTGGCGGAGCACTCGGCCTGAGGAGGCACTCCCGCGTTGCGGTCCCCTCCGCCGCGCGGGAAGGTCGAGACACAGTCCGCTCCGAGGGAGGTCGGTCATGCCCATCGCAACGGTGAACCCGGCGAACGGCGAGACGCTCAAGACGTACGAGGCCATGGGCGAGGAGGAGATCGAGCGCCGGCTCCAGCTCGCGGAGGCCACCTTCCGGACGTACCGGACGACGACCTTCGAGGAGCGCGCCCGGCTGCTGAACAGGGCCGCCGACCTCCTCGACGAGGACCAGCAGGACATCGCCCGTGTGATGACCACGGAGATGGGCAAGCCGGTCCAGCAGGCGCGGGCCGAGGCCGCGAAGTGCGCCAAGGCGATGCGCTGGTACGCCGACCACGCCGAGGAACTGCTCGCCGACGAGGAACCCCCCGACACCGACGTGAAGGACTCCGGCGCGTCCCGCGTACGGGTCCGCTACCGGCCTCTGGGGCCGGTGCTGGCGGTGATGCCGTGGAACTTCCCGCTCTGGCAGGTGGTCCGCTTCGCCGCGCCCGCGCTGATGGCGGGCAACGTGGGCCTGCTGAAGCACGCCTCCAACGTCCCGCAGACCGCCCTCTACCTGGAGGACCTGTTCCACCGGGCGGGCTTCACCGAGGGCTGTTTCCAGACGCTGCTGATCGGCTCCGGCGCGGTCGACGAGATCCTGCGCGACGAGCGCGTCAAGGCCGCCACCCTCACCGGCAGCGAGCCGGCGGGCCGCGCGGTCGCCTCCACCGCCGGCGAGATGATCAAGAAGACGGTGCTGGAGCTGGGCGGCAGCGACCCGTTCGTCGTCATGCCCTCCGCCGACATCGACCGGGCCGCCAAGGTCGCGGTGACCGCGCGCGTGCAGAACAACGGGCAGTCCTGCATCGCCGCCAAGCGCTTCATCGTGCACACGGACGTCTACGACGCGTTCGCCGAGCGTTTCACCGCGGGCATGGAGGCGCTGAAGGTCGGCGACCCCCTGGCCGACGACACCGAGATCGGGCCGCTCTCCAGCGAACAGGGACTGCGCGATCTGGAGGAACTGGTCGACGACGCGGTGCGCGGCGGTGCGGCGGTGCTGTGCGGTGGCGAACGGCCGGACGGGCCCGGCTGGTACTTCCGGCCGACGATCCTCGCGGGCATCACCCGGGAGATGCGCATCCACCGGGAGGAGGCGTTCGGGCCGGTCGCCACGCTGTACCGGGCGGCCGACCTGGACGAGGCCGTGCTGATCGCGAACGACTCGCCGTTCGGGCTGAGTTCGAACGTGTGGACGCGCGACGACGCGGAGGTCGACCGGTTCGTACGAGATCTTGAGGCCGGGGGTGTGTACTTCAACGGGATGACGGCGTCCCATCCCGCGTTCCCGTTCGGCGGGGTGAAGCGGTCCGGGTACGGACGTGAGCTGTCCGGGCACGGAATCCGCGAGTTCTGCAACATCACTACTGTTTGGCATGGTGCGTGAGTGTTGCGGGGCTACGATCCCGTCTGTGAACCGCGAAGTGACTCTGCCGTTGATCGTCGACGACCGCGGGGCCTTGCAGGTGGCTGCTGCCGATGTGAGCAAGCTGCTGCGGACGGTCGGGGGGCGGTGGGTGCGGCTGGTGGAGTCCGGGGAGTCGGGGCTCGACGAGGACACGGTCGCGGCGTTGACGATCGAGCTCGCGAAACTGGCCGACCGTATTGACGTGGCTTGTATCGCGCACAGCAGTGGGGGTGCGTCGTGAGTCGCGCGGCTGGGGGTTCGGCGTGGCTGGTCGCGCGGTGCCCCGTGCCCCTAAGGGGTCGGTTCCAGCAGCGCGGACCAGAACATCGCCTCGTAGTGCTGGAGCAGGCGGCCGTACTCGTGTGCCAGTGACTCGGTGAGTCGCCCGGCGTCCAAACCCGCCCGCACCGCCGCTGTCGCCGTCTCGTCCAGTTCGGGCGAGGGCTCCGCGAAGAAGTCGAAGAAGGCACAGGCCGTGTCGTCGAAGCCGTAGTGCCGGCGCAACGCCGTGGCGATCGTCGCGCAATAGCCTCCCCAGGCCGAGAAGTTGGCCGTCAGCGCCAGGACGGCGTCGGCGGGCGAGCCGTTCAGGGCCAGCCAGGCGACGTACGCGGGGTAGGCCTGGCAGCCTGGGCGCGGTGCGTACGCAGCCGCCGCCGCGGCGTCGACACCGCACGCCGTCACGAAGGCCTCCAGCTGTTCCTCCGCCAGCGCCTCGCCCTCCGCGAGCATCCGGAAGAAGGCCGCGGCCTCGGGGTCGGCCACGAGGCCGCGCTCGGCCAGGTGCTGGAACGCGCGGCGGTCCGCGGGGATCACCGAGGCCTGTTCCAGCGCGAGGGCGGTGAGAACGGAGCGGGGTGCCTCACCGCGTGCGATCCGGGGGACGACGGGATTGGAGCAGGGATCCGGGGCGAGCCGGGCAGTGGTCGTCTTCAGCAGGTCCCGGGCCGTGCGCGTCATCGCGTCCTCCCTCGGTGCGGGTTCCGGTGTTCGCCGAGCCTGGCACGGCGTCGCCGGTACGGAGTAGCCCGACGCGACCCCGGCGTCCCATCGGGTGATCGTGGAAGGACCCTGGGCCGCGGGCACGGCGCGGACGAGACGAGGTGGGATGAGCGAAGAGACGATCACCCGGACGCCGCCCCCGGTCCCGCACCGGCCCGCGCTCGACCTGACCGCTGCGGACCCCGTCCCCCGGATCAGGCTCATCGCGGCGCGTGGTGTGGAGCGGGTGCGCGAGCGGTCCCGCCACATGCTGGCGGAACTGGTCGACGAGATGCTCCAGGACGGCCCGCCGGCCGACCTCACCGAGGTCGTGCTCAGCCCGTTCACCGTCGGGGTGACCTGCGAGCTGATGGGCGTCCCGGCCACCGACCGGCAGGGCGTGCACACCTGGACCCGGCTGATCCTGTCCGCCCCGCACGGCACCGGGAGCGGCGAGCGGGCGAGGAAGGAGATGGACGCCTACTTCTCCGAGCTGATCTGCCTGCGCCGGGACGGCACGGGCGAGGACGTCACGTCCCTGCTCGCCGCCGCCGTGGGCCGGGGCGAGGTCACGCCGGAGGAGGCGGTGCGCCTCGCGGTGCTGCTCCAGACCGGCGGCGAGACGGTCATGGGTGCCGGCGGCCGGCTGTTCCACGTCCTGCTGACCCACCCGGAACTCGCCGAACGGCTGCGTGCCGAACCGGAGATCCGCCCCCGCGCCGTCCACGCACTGCTGCGCCGCCCGGGAACGGCGGACCTCCTGGGCAGCATGCTGGCGAGGCTGGAGGCCGAACTTCTGGTCGACGCGCTCCTCGACGGCGTACCGGGCCTGCGGCTCGCCGTACCGGCCGAGGAGGTGCCTCTCGGGAAGGGGCCGCTGAGCCGCGGGCCCCAGACCCTTCCCGTGACGTGGTGAGCCGGGACCCGGTCTAGCGGATCGGCACGCCCGCCAGCGTGCGCGCGATCACCAGCCGCTGGATCTCGCTCGTCCCCTCGAAGATCGTGTAGATCGCGGCATCCCGGTGCATACGCTCCACCGGATACTCCCGCGTGTACCCGTTCCCGCCCAGGATCTGGATCGCCTGAGCGGTGACCTTCTTCGCCGTCTCACTCGCGAACAGCTTGGACATCGACCCCTCGGCGGCCGTGAACGGCTTCCCGTTGACCGCCATCCACGACGCCCGCCACACCAGCAGCCGCGCCGCGTCGATGGACGTCCGCATGTCCGCGAGCTGGAAGGCGACACCCTGGTTGTCGATGATCGGCCGGCCGAACTGCTCGCGCGTCTTCGCGTAGTCGAGGGCGACCTCGTACGCGGCCCGGGCGGTGCCCACCGCCATGGCCCCGACCGCGGGTCGGCTCGCCTCGAACGTGGCCATGGCCGCGTTCTTCACGCGCTCCCCGCTCTGCTTCGCCCGCTCCCGCGCCCGGGCCAGCCGCTCGTCCAGCTTCTCCTTGCCGCCGAGCAGGCAGGAGCCGGGAACCCGCACGTCGTCCAGGACGACCTCGGCGGTGTGCGAGGCGCGGATCCCGTGCTTCTTGAACTTCTGCCCCTGGGCCAGCCCGGGCGTCCCCGGCGGGACGATGAAGGAGGCGTGGCCCTTGGAGCCGAGCTCCGGGTCGACCACCGCGACCACGACATGGACGTTGGCGATGCCGCCGTTGGTCGCCCAGGTCTTGGTGCCGTTGAGCACCCACTCGTCCTTGGCCGCGTCGTAGACGGCCCGGGTACGCATGGAGGCGACGTCGGAGCCGGCGTCGGGCTCGGAGGAGCAGAAGGCCGCGACCTTGACGTCGTTCGCGTCGCCGTACATCTGGGGGATCCAGGTGCCGATCTGCTCCTCGGTGCCGTTGGCGAGGACGCCGACGGCGGCGAGGCCGGTGCCGACGATGGACAGGGCGATGCCCGCGTCGCCCCAGAACAGCTCCTCCATCGCCATCGGTATGCCGAGGCCGGTGGGGTCGAAGTACTGCTGGGCGTAGAAGTCCAGGGAGTAGATGCCGACCTTGGCGGCCTCTTGGATGACCGGCCAGGGAGTCTCCTCACGCTCGTCCCATTCGGCGGCCGCGGGGCGGATCACATCGGCCGCGAAGCCGTGCAGCCAGTCCCGGACCTCCTTCTGTTCGTCGTTGAGCTCCATGGTGAACTCGGCCATGTCGGTCCCCTCCAGCGGCGGCACAAGGTGCCTGTTACTTGCGGTAACACCAGTCTGTTACCGGCGGGTAGTCCGCGTCAACTCCTACCGACCGGTCGGCACCCGTTCGGTGTCCAGGGCACGCTTCAGTGTTAGTTTGCGCAGGCGTCATCGAATCAGCACGGGTGGGGAGAGCACATGGACACCACGCAGCGGACCGATCAGCAACGGTCCGCCGACCGCCGACGGCGTGAGCTGCTGGAGGCCGCCGACCGAGTGGTGCTGCGCGACGGCCCGCAGGCCTCGATGAACGCCATCGCCGCCGAGGCGGGTATCACGAAGCCGATCCTCTACCGGCACTTCGGAGACAAGGGCGGACTTTACGCGGCCCTTGCCAAGCGGCACACCGACGCGCTGCTGGACTCCCTGCGCGCGGCGCTGGACGCGCCGGCGGATCGTCGGGAGCGGGTCGAGGCGACGTTGGACACGTACCTCGCGGCGATCGAGGCGCGGCCCCAGGTGTACCGGTTCCTGATGCACCCGGCGGACGGCCAGCCGGGGGACCAGGGGTTCGATGTCGGCAAGCACAGTGCGCCGTTGCTGCGCCGGATGGGCGAGGAGCTGGCCCAGGTCATCGAGGAGCGGCTGGACCTCGGGCCGGGTGGGCAGCAGCTGGCGCGGGTGTGGGGGCATGGGATCGTCGGCATGATGCATGCCGCCGGGGACTGGTGGCTGGGGGAACGGCCTTGCTCTCGTGCGGAGTTGGTGCGGAGTCTGGCGGATCTGTTGTGGGGGCGGCTGGCGGCGGCCGGTGACCGGGTGGGGGGCCCTGGGTTCTGACCGTCGTGTTCGCGTGCGGAGCCGTGGGGGCTGGTCGCGCCCACGCGGCGGAGCCGCATATCGAACACAGCCCCGCGCCCCTGAGGGAGTCACACCACCCGGCGCCATGAAGCCCGGGCCACTTGCCGCATCAGTTTGCGGTGGCGTCGGCCCTTGAGGTGGTCCGCGTAGATGCGGCCCTCCAGGTGGTCGCACTCGTGTTGGAGGCAGCGGGCGAAGAAGCCTGTGCCGTGCAGCGTGACGGGCTCCCCTGTCATCGTGAAGCCCTCGACCACCGCATGGTCGTAACGCTCCGTACCCGCTTCCAGGCCCGGCAGGGACAGGCAGCCCTCCGGGCCGCGGATCACCACTCCGTCCGCCTCGACCAGGCGCGGGTTGATCACGTGCCCCAGGTGCCGGACGTCCTCGTCGTCGGGGCAGTCGTAGACGAAGACCCGCAGCGGCTCGCCGATCTGGTTGGCGGCGAGGCCGACGCCCTGCGCCGCGTACATGGTCGCGAACAAGTCCTCGACGAGCCGGGCCAGTTCGGGGCCGAAGTCGGTGACCTCCGCGCAAGGTGTGTGGAGCACGGGGTCGCCGTGCAGGGTGAGGGGTCTCACGTTGCCGTGAGCGCCGGGGATGGGGCTCTGTCGCATGGCGGCAAGAGTAAGGTCCTGTCGGTCCGCGCCTTCCACACGAGTTCGCCACAGTGCCGCGGTTCGGGAGTGCTAATGGATCTCGATAGGCTGAGGTCCACACCACGTGGCCGTCAGGCTTCAAGGCGCGGCGCGTACGCAAGGAGGATCGAGAACTGATGGCAGGCAACTCGGACCCGCTCTCGCCGCGGGCCAAGCTGGCCGTGACCGCGGGCAAGGCGGTCGCGGCGGCATCCCGCGCCGCAGGGCGCGGCAGCGGTTCGGTGATCGGCGGCCGGGTGGCGCTCAAGCTCGACCCCGACCTCCTCGCCCGGCTCGCGCAGAACCTGGACGTGATCCTGGTCTCGGCGACGAACGGCAAGACCACCACGACCCGGCTCATCGCCGAGGCACTGCGGGCGGCCGGGCCGGTCGTCTCCAACGCGCTCGGCGCCAACATGCCGGCCGGTATCACCTCGGCACTCGCGGGCAGCTCGGACGCGCGGTACGGCGTCATCGAGGTCGACGAGAAGTACCTCGCCGGTGTCGCCCGGGACACCGCCCCGAAGTGCATCGCGCTGCTCAACCTCTCCCGTGACCAGCTCGACCGGGCCGCCGAGACGCGCATGCTCGCCGAGAACTGGCGCGAAGGGCTCGCGGGCTCCAAGGCCGTGGTCGTGGCCAACTGCGACGACCCGCTGGTGGTGTGGGCGGCGTCCTCCTCCCCCAATGTGATCTGGGTCGCAGCCGGGCAGATGTGGAAGGACGACGCCTGGTCCTGCCCGTCGTGCGGTGGCGTCATGCAGCGCCCGGGCGACGACTGGTTCTGCGGCGAGTGCGGCTTCCGCCGTCCCACGCCGAGCTGGGCGCTCTCGAACGACCACGTCCTCGACCCGCACGGCTCGGCCTGGCCGATCCACCTCCAGCTGCCCGGCCGCGCCAACAAGGCCAACGCCGCCTCCTCGGCCGCCGTCGCCGCCGTGTTCGGGGTGCCGCCGCAGGTCGCGCTGGAGCGCATGTACCAGGTGCAGGCGGTGGCCGGACGGTACGACGTGGTCCAGTTCCAGGGCCGTGACCTCCGGCTGCTGCTCGCGAAGAACCCGGCCGGCTGGCTGGAGACGTTCTCCCTGATCGACCCGCCGCCCACGCCGGTCATCCTCTCGGTGAACGCGCGCGGCGCCGACGGCACCGACACCTCCTGGCTGTGGGACGTCGACTACTCGCGCCTGACGGGGCACCCCATCTGCGTGATCGGCGACCGGAGGCTGGACCTGGCGGTGCGCCTGGAGGTCGCGAACCAGCACTTCCAGGTCTACGAGAACCTCGACCAGGCCGTGCAGGCCTGCCCGCCGGGCCGGATCGAGGTCATCGCCAACTACACGGCGTTCCAGGACCTGCGCCGCCGGGTCGGCAACTGAGCACGAGACGTCAGGGGACTTTTGTGAGCGACAACCAACTGCGGGTCGTCTGGATCTATCCCGACCTGCTCAGCACCTACGGCGACCAGGGCAACGTCCTCGTCGTCGAGCGCCGGGCGCAGCAGCGCGGCCTGGACGTGGCCCGGCTGGACGTACGCAGCGACCAGCCGATCCCGACCTCCGGCGACATCTATCTGATCGGCGGCGGCGAGGACCGTCCGCAGCGGCTCGCCGCCGAGCGGCTGCGCCGGGACGGCGGACTGCAGCGGGCCGTGGAGAACGGCGCCATCGTGTTCTCCGTGTGCGCCGGCTACCAGATCCTCGGCCACGAGTTCATCAACGACCTCGGCCAGCGCGAGCCCGGTCTCGGGCTGCTGGACGTCGTCTCCGTGCGGGGCGAGGGCGCGCGGTGCGTCGGTGACGTGCTGGGTGACATCGACCCGCGTCTCGGCCTGCCCCCGCTGACGGGCTTCGAGAACCACCAGGGCGTCACCCACCTCGGCCCCACCGCCCGCCCGCTCGCCCGAGTGCAGTTCGGCAACGGCAACGGCACGGGCGACGGCACGGAGGGCGCGTACAACGACACCGTCTTCGGCACGTACATGCACGGCCCCGTGCTCGCGCGCAACCCGCTGATCGCGGACCTGCTGCTGAAGCTGGCCCTCGACGTCAACGCGCTGCCGCCGACCGACGACCGCTGGTACGAGGCCCTGCGCGACGAGCGCATCGCCGCTGCTCAGCAGCCTGCCTAGGCGCTGGCCCGCGGCAGGCCCGGGGTATGCGTCAACCTGCTGGTCAACAGCCCGTCTGACGGCACATCCGCACAGGTGAGCGGGGTCGTCCAGCAGGCGGACGCGAGGTTCGGTCCGGCCCCCCGATGCCGCTAGGGTGGCGGGCATTCGAGCCGGACAACGTGGTCCGGTCCCCGGCCCACGTTGAGAAGGTATTTCGGGCTATGCGCATTGGTGTCCTCACGTCCGGCGGCGACTGCCCCGGCCTGAACGCCGTCATCCGGTCCGTCGTGCACCGCGCCGTCGTCGACCACGGCGACGAGGTCATCGGCTTCCGGGACGGCTGGAAGGGCCTCCTGGAGTGCGACTACCTCAAGCTCGACCTCGACGCGGTGGGCGGCATCCTCGCCCGCGGCGGCACGATTCTCGGGTCCTCCCGGGTCCAGCCCTCCCATCTGCGGGACGGCGTGGAGCGGGCCAAGGGCCACGTCGAGGAACTCGGCCTCGACGCGATCATCCCCATCGGCGGCGAGGGCACGCTCAAGGCGGCCCGGCTGATGTCGGACAGCGGTCTGCCCGTCGTGGGTGTGCCGAAGACCATCGACAACGACATCGCGGTCACGGACGTCACCTTCGGCTTCGACACGGCCGTCGGCGTGGCGACCGAGGCCCTCGACCGCCTGAAGACCACGGCCGAGTCGCACCAGCGGGTGCTGGTGGTCGAGGTCATGGGCCGGCACACCGGCTGGATCGCGCTGCACTCCGGCATGGCGGCCGGTGCGCACGCCATCGTCGTTCCTGAACGGCCCTTCGACATAGAGGAACTGACCAAGCGGGTCGGCGAGCGGTTCGAGGCGGGCAAGCGCTTCGCGATCGTGGTCGCGGCGGAGGGGGCCAAGCCCCGGGCCGGGACCATGGAGTTCGACGAGGGCGGCAAGGACATCTACGGGCACGAGCGGTTCGCCGGGATCGCCCGGCAGCTGTCCGTGGAGCTGGAGGGGCGGCTGGGGAAGGAAGCCCGGCCCGTCATTCTCGGGCATGTGCAGCGAGGTGGTACGCCTACCGCCTATGACCGGGTGCTCGCCACGCGGTTCGGGTGGCATGCGGTGGAGGCCGTGCATCGCGGGGAGTTCGGGCAGATGACCGCGCTGCGCGGGACCGACATCGTGATGGTGTCCCTGGCCGAGGCCGTCAAGACGCTGAAGACCGTGCCGGACGAGCGGTACGCCGAGGCGGAGACCGTTCTCTGAGGTGGTGCTCGTTCGCCGGGTGCGGGTCGTGTGTGGCTGATCGCGCCCACGCGGCGGAGCCGCAATCGAACACAGCCCCGCGCCCCTTACTTCGCCCCCGGTCACTTGCGTGGCCGGGGGCGGTTCTACTCTTGTGGGCGGACAGACTGCTGCACACCCCCACGAAACAGGAGCCGGCGGAATGGATCACAGCGGGCACGGCATGACCATGGATCTGCCGCCGTTCACGCTGGGACGAGGGCTGGAGTGGTCGGCGGACCCGTTCTTCCTCGTCGCCTGCCTCGTCGGGCTGGCGCTGTACGGGTGGGGTGTCGCGCGGCTGGTACGGCGCGGGGACAAATGGCCGGTGGGGCGGACCGTCGGCTACGTCATCGGTGTGCTGAGCATCATGCTCATGATGTGCACCCGGCTGAACGACTACGGCATGGTCATGTTCAGCGTGCACATGGTGCAGCACATGGTGATCAGCATGGTGTCGCCGATCCTGATCCTGCTCGGCGCGCCGATCACGCTGGCGCTGCGGGCGCTGCCCACGGCCGGGCGGGGTCGCAAGGGGCCCCGCGAGCTGCTGCTGATGTTCCTGCACAGCCGGTACATGCGGATCGTCACGCACCCGGCGTTCACGATCCCGCTGTTCATCGCGAGCCTGTACGGGCTGTACTTCACTCCGCTCTTCGACACCCTGATGGGCTCCAAGACGGGGCACGTCGCGATGATGCTGCACTTCCTCGCCGTCGGCCTGGTGTTCTTCTGGCCGATCATGGGCGTGGACCCGGGCCCGCACCGGCCGGGCTACCTGATGCGGATGCTGGAGCTCTTCGCGGGCATGCCGTTCCACGCGTTCTTCGGGATCGCGCTGATGATGGCGTCCGAGCCGATGGTCGAGACGTTCAAGAACCCGCCCGCCTCGCTCGGCGTCGAGGCGCTCTCCGACCAGAACGCGGCGGGCGGTATCGCCTGGGCGTTCAGCGAGATCCCCTCCGTGCTCGTGCTGATCGCGCTGCTGTTCCAGTGGTACGCCTCGGATCAGCGGCAGGCCAGGCGCAAGGACCGGGCCGCGGACCGCGACGGGGACAAGGAGCTCGAGGCGTACAACGCCTATCTGGCCTCCCTGAACGGGCAGGGGCGCTAGAAACCTCTTGTGGTACGGCCCGTGCGCGCCGGGCTTTGGGCGGGCACCATGGAGGGACCGGACCATGAGGAGGGTGTTGCGATGCCCGGTTCCACGAACGGTTCGACCTCGACGAAGACCATGGGGGTGCTCACCGTCGGCGGTCTCGTCATGGTGACGGCCTACACGGTGGCGCTCGGGAGCAACGGCTGGCTGTGGTTCGGCTGGGTCGTCCTGGGCCTGATCACCCTCGGGATGGTGGTCACCTCGCGCAGCACCTGACGGCTCACTCCCGGGTCAGCCGGCCCGCCGAGTGCACGCCCGGCTGGTACTTCGGGATCCGCACGGTGATCTTCATCCCGGCGCCCGTGGCGGTCTCGATCACGAGGCCGTAGTCGTCGCCGTAGACCTGGCGGAGCCGGTCGTCGACGTTGGAGAGGCCGATGCCGCCGGAGGGGCTGACCTCGCGGGCCAGGATGCGGCTCAGCAGGCCGGGGTCCATGCCGGCGCCGTCGTCCTCGATGACGACGAGGGCCTCGGCACCCGCGTCCTGGGCGGAGATCTGGATGTGGCACTTGCCCGAGGACACGGCCTTGCCCTCCAGCCCGTGCTTGACGGCGTTCTCGACGAGCGGCTGGAGGCAGAGGAAGGGCAGGGCGACCGGCAGCACCTCCGGGGCGATCTGGAGGGTGACGGAGAGGCGGTCGCCGAAGCGGGCCCGTACGAGCGCCAGGTAGTGGTCGATGGCGTGGAGCTCGTCGGCGAGGGTGGTGAAGTCGCCGTGCCGGCGGAACGAGTAGCGGGTGAAGTCGGCGAATTCCAGAAGGAGTTCGCGGGCGCGCTCGGGGTCGGTGCGGACGAACGAGGCGATCACCGCGAGCGAGTTGAAGATGAAGTGCGGGGAGATCTGCGCCCGCAGCGCCCTGATCTCGGCCTCGATGAGGCGGGTCCGGGACTGGTCGAGGTCGGCCAGCTCCAGCTGTACGGACACCCAGCGGGCCACCTCACCGGCCGCCCGGACCAGGACCGCCGACTCCCGGGGCGCGCAGGCCACGAGGGCGCCGTGCACCCGGTCGTCGACGGTGAACGGGGCGACGACCGCCCAGCGCACCGAGCAGTCGAGGAGGTCGCAGGTGAGGCGGAAGGCCTCGCCGCGGCCGGTGTCCAGAGCGTCGGCGAGGCGTTCCATGATCTCGGTGCGGTGGTGGTCGCCGTCGCCGTCCCAGACCAGGACCTGCTCGCGGTCGGTGAGGCAGAGGGCGTCCGTGCCGAGCAGGGAGCGCAGCTTGCGGGCGGACTTGCGGGCGGTCTCCTCGGTCAGTCCGGCCCGCAGCGGGGGCGCGGCGAGGGAGGCGGTGTGCAGGGTCTCGAAGGTGGCGTGCTCGACGGGCGTGCCGAGGCCGCCGAGACTCTGGGGGCGTGCCGTGCGCCGGCCCAGCCAGACCCCCGCGGCCAGCACGGGGAGCACGGCGACACACAGGCCCGCCAGGAATCCGCTCATACCGTCGTCACCTCCGTGCGCAGTTCCTCGGGCAGGTGGAACCGGGCCAGGACCGCCGCCGTGTCCGGCGGCACCCGGCCGGGCGTGGCCAGGGAGACCAGGATCATGGTGAGGAAGCCCAGGGGCACCGACCAGAGCGCCGGCCAGGCGAGCAGGGCGTGCAGAGCGGCGCCCTCGCCCGGGTAGCCGGCCATGGTCGCGGCGACGGCGAGCAGGGCCGAGCCGCCGCCGACCAGCATCCCCGCCGCCGCGCCGGGCGGGGTCAGCCGGCGCCACCAGATGCCGAGGACGAGCAGGGGGCAGAACGAGGAGGCGGACACCGCGAAGGCGAGTCCCACGGCGTCGGCGACCGGGAGCCCGCCGACCAGGACGCTCGCCGCGAGGGGCATGGCCATGGCGAAGACGGTCCCGAGCCGGAAGTGGCGTACGCCCCGGGACGGCAGGACGTCCTGGGTGAGGACGCCCGCGACCGCCATGGTCAGCCCCGAGGCCGTGGACAGGAACGCGGCGAAGGCGCCGCCCGCCACCAGGGCGCCCAGCAGATCACCGCCCACTCCCCCGATCAGGCGGTCGGGCAGGAGCAGGACGGCGGCGTCCGTGTCGCCGGTGAGGGTGAGCTCGGGGGCGTAGAGGCGGCCGAGTGCGCCGTAGACGGGCGGCAGCAGGTAGAAGGCGCCGACCAGGCCCAGGACCGCGACGGTGGTGCGGCGGGCGGCGACGCCGTGCGGGCTGGTGTAGAAGCGGACCACGACGTGCGGCAGGCCCATGGTGCCGAGGAACGTGGCGAGGATCAGTCCGTACGTGGCGTACAGCGGGCGTTCCTCGCGGCTCTCGGCCTGCGTGGGCGACAGGTCGCCGCCGCCGCTGCGCTCGGCCTTGGGGACGGTTCCTCCCGCGGCGAAGGTGAGCCGGGTGCCGCGCTCGACGTGGTGGGTGCCGGCCGGGAGTTCGAGGCGGGTGCCGGTGTGCGTACGGCCGTCCACGGTGCCGCTCACCGTGACGGTCAGCGGCCGGTCCAGCTTCAGGTCGATGCTGTCGCCGACGCGGACGACGCGCTGCTCGCGGAAGCTCGCAGGTTCGTCGAAGGCGTGACGGGGTGCTCCGTCGCTCTGCCAGGCGAGGACCAGGAAGAGGGCCGGGACGAGCAGGGCGGTGAGTTTCAGCCAGTACTGGAAGGCCTGGACGAAGGTGATGCTGCGCATGCCGCCCGCGGCGACCGTGGCGGTCACGACCACGGCGACGATCACTCCGCCGAGCCAGTCGGGCGCCCCGGTCAGCACGGTCAGGGTCAGTCCGGCGCCCTGGAGCTGGGGCAGCAGGTACAGCCAGCCGACGCCGACGACGAAGGCGCCGGCGAGGCGCCGTACGGCCCGGGAGTCGAGGCGGGCCTCGGCGAAGTCGGGCAGCGTGTAGGCGCCGGAGCGGCGCAGCGGGGCGGCGACGAAGAGCAGCAGGACCAGGTAGCCGGCGGTGTAGCCGACCGGGTACCAGAGCATGTCGGGGCCCTGCACCAGAACCAGGCCCGCTATGCCGAGGAAGGAGGCGGCGGAGAGGTACTCGCCGCTGATGGCGGCCGCGTTGAGGCGGGGCCCGACGGTGCGGGAGGCGACGTAGAAGTCGGAGGTGGTGCGGGAGATGCGCAGGCCGAAGGCGCCGACCAGGACGGTCGCGACGACGACCAGGGCGACGGCGGGGACGGCGTAGCTGGAGTTCATGGGTCGTGGGTCCGCCGGTCGCCGGTCAGCGGTCCTCGACGAGGCGTACGAAGTCGCGCTCGTTGCGCTCGGCGCGGCGGACGTACCAGCGGGCGAGCAGGACCAGCGGGGCGTAGAGGCCGAAGCCGAGGACGGCCCACTCCAGGCGGCGGGCGTCGGGCATCGCCGCGAACAGCAGCGGCAGCGGGCCGACGAGGAGGCCGAGGACCGCGAACACGGTGAGGGCGGCGCGCAGTTGGGTGCGCATCAGGGAGCGGACGTAGGTGTGGCCGAGGGTGGTCTGTTCGTCGATCTCGGTGCGCGGGCGGTAGTAGCCGGAGGCCCGGTTCGTGGATCGGGGCGGACCGGTGACGACGACGCGGCGTTCGGTGTGGTCCTGGGGCACCGTCAGGGCCTCCTCATCAGCAGGTCGCGCAGTTCGCGCGTGTGGCGCCGGCTGACCTGGAGCTCCTCGGCGCCGACGAGGACGCTGACGGTGCCCGCGTCGAGGCGGAGTTCGCCGATGTGGCGCAGGGCGACGAGGTGGCGGCGGTGGATGCGGACGAAGCCGCGGGAGCGCCAGCGCTCCTCCAGGGTGGACAGCGGGATACGGACCAGATGGCTGCCCTTGTGGGTGTGCAGGCGGGCGTAGTCGCCCTGGGCCTCCACATGGGTGATGTCGTCGACGGCGACGAAGCGGGTCACCCCGCCGAGCTCGACGGGTATCTGGTCGGGGTCGGGTTCGCTCACGGGTATGCGGGACGGGGTGCCGCGCAGTTCGGCGGCCCGCCGTACGGCCTCGGCCAGGCGCTCCTTGCGGACGGGTTTGAGGACGTAGTCCACGGCCTTGAGGTCGAAGGCCTGGACGGCGAAGTCCTCGTGGGCGGTGACGAACACGACGAGCGGCGGCCGGGCGAAACCGGTGAGCAGCCGGGCCATGTCGAGGCCGTCGAGGCCGGGCATCTGGATGTCGAGGAAGACGACGTCGATCGCTTCGGGCCCGCCGGGTCCGGACTCCAGGGCACGGTTGATGCGGCGCAGTGCCTCGGTCGCGTCACCGGCGCCCTCCGCGCTGCCGATGCGGGGGTCCGCGTGCAGGAGGTAGAGCAGTTCCTCCAGCGAGGGGCGTTCGTCGTCGACAGCCAGGGCGCGCAGCATGACCCCGGAGTCTAGGGGCGATCCGTACGTCTGGACATGTGCCGGGGGTGCACGTTCCCGCTGGATACAGTGCCCGCATGAACAGCAGGTCCACGGCGTTCGACGAACTCGACCAGAAGATCATCACCGCGTTGATGGCGAACGCCAGGACGTCGTTCGCCGAGATCGGCACGGCGATCGGGCTGTCCTCGACGGCGGTCAAGCGCCGGGTCGACCGGCTGCGGGAGACGGGCGTGATCACCGGGTTCACGGCCACGGTGAAGCCGTGGGCGCTGGGCTGGCGCACGGAGGCCTATGTCGAGGTGTACTGCGAGGGCGCGGCCCCGCCGCGGCGGCTGGCCGAGGTCGTGCGCGACTACCCGGAGATCACCGCGGCGATGACCGTGACCGGCGGTGCGGACGCGCTGCTGCATGTGCGGGCGCGGGACGTGGAGCACTTCGAGGAGGTGCTGGAGCGGATCCGCCAGGAGCCGTTCATCCGGAAGACGATCAGCGTGATGGTGCTGTCGCATCTGCTGCCGGAGAGCCCGGAGGCGGGCGCCAGCCAGCCCGCTCCGGAGTAGGGCCCCGAGAGCGGCGCACCAGACCTGCGCCGAGAGGCCCGAAGACGCAGCGTTCCTGCGCCGACGCGCAACTGATGTTCCTTGTCGGCCGGCTCCGTCGGTTCCTACCTTGGTGTCAACCCTCAGTCACACACCGTTAGGAAGCGGGGGAACCCCTCTGTGCCCGACTCCTGTGTGCCGCGCCCGCGGCGCTTCCTCGTCTGCGAGCCCAGACACTTCGCCGTGCAGTACGCCATCAATCCCTGGATGCGCCCCGACGAACCCGTCGACGTCATCCGTGCCCTGGACCAGTGGCAGGCACTGGTCGAGACCTACCGGGCCCACGGCCATACCGTGGACACTGTGAACCCCGTTCCCGGCCTGCCGGACATGGTCTTCGCCGCGAACGCGGCGGTCGTCGTCGACGGCCGCGTCTTCGGCTCCCTCTTCCACGCGCCCGAGCGCCGTCCCGAGTCCGTGCCGTACGAGGCGTGGTTCAAGGCGGCGGGCTACGAGGTCTACCACCCCGAGTCGGTGTGCGAGGGCGAGGGCGACCTGGTGCCGACCGGCCGCTGGATCCTGGCCGGGACGGGCTTTCGCACCACCCGGGAGGCCCACAGCGAGGTGCAGGAGTACTTCGGGGCTCCGGTGATCTCTCTGACGCTGGTGGATCCGTACTTCTACCACCTGGACACGGCGCTGTTCGTCCTCGACGACGGGCACGACGGGAACATTGCCTACTACCCCGAGGCGTTCTCGCCGGGCAGCCGTGAGGTGCTGGCCCGGCTGTACCCGGACGCGGTGCTCGCCACCCGCGAGGACGCGATGGCGTTCGGGCTCAACTCCGTCTCCGACGGGCGCCATGTGTTCATCTCGCCGGGGGCGACGGGCCTGGCCGGGCAACTCGCCGGCCGTGGCTACGTCCCCGTCCCCGTCGACCTGTCCGAGTTCCACAAGGCCGGTGGCGGCATCAAGTGCTGCACCCAGGAGATCCGGGAGATCCGCTCATGACCGCACCTGTCCGCACCCGTGGCTCCGAGGAGCTCATCCGCGCGGAGGAGCCGGTCCTCGCGCACAACTACCACCCGCTGCCCGTGGTCGTCGCCCGAGGCGAGGGCGCCTGGGTGGAGGACGTGGAGGGGCGTCGCTACCTCGACATGCTGGCCGGCTACTCGGCTCTCAACTTCGGCCACCGGCATCCGGCGCTGATCGCGGCGGCCCACCGTCAGCTCGACCGGCTGACCCTGACCTCGCGCGCCTTCCACAACGACCGGCTCGCCGAGTTCGCCGAGCGGCTCGCGGCGCTGACCGGGATGGACATGGTGCTGCCCATGAACACCGGCGCGGAGGCGGTGGAGAGCGGGGTGAAGGTGGCCCGCAAGTGGGCCTACGACGTCAAGGGCGTCCCGGCCGACCGGGCGACGATCGTGGTGGCCGCGGACAACTTCCACGGCCGTACGACGACGATCGTCGGTTTCTCCACGGACGAGTCGGCCCGGCGCGGGTTCGGCCCCTTCACCCCGGGCTTCCGCGTCGTGCCGTACAACGATCTGGCGGCGCTGGAGGCAGCGGTCGACGAGACGACCGCGGCGGTGCTGATCGAGCCGGTCCAGGGCGAGGCGGGGGTCATCATCCCGGACGACGGCTACCTGGCCGGGGTGCGCGAGCTGACCCGCCGCGAGGGGTGCCTGTTCATCGCGGACGAGATCCAGTCCGGACTGGGCCGTACGGGGCGCACCCTGGCGGTCGAGCACGAGTCGGTCGTGCCGGACGTGGTGCTGCTGGGCAAGGCGCTGGGCGGCGGGATCGTGCCGGTGTCCGCGGTGGTCGGGCGCCGGGAGGTGCTCGGGGTGCTGCACCCCGGGGAGCACGGGTCGACGTTCGGCGGCAATCCGCTGGCGGCCGCGGTCGGCACGGCGGTGGTCGAACTGCTGGAGACGGGTGAGTTCCAGCGGCGCGCGGCCGAACTGGGCGTGACCTTGCGGGAGGGCCTGTCCCGCCTGGTCGGCAAGGGCGTCGTGGGCTTCCGCGCGCGGGGCCTGTGGGCGGGCGTCGACATCGACCCGGCGATCGGCACGGGCCGCGAGATCAGCGAACGGCTCATGCGGGAGGGGGTCCTGGTCAAGGACACCCACGGTTCGACCGTCCGCCTGGCCCCGCCGCTCACCGTCACCGGCGACGAGCTGGTGGGGGCGCTGGGGTCGCTGGAGAAGGTCCTCGGGTTCCCCGGGTAAGGAGGACCGACGGCGAGGGCCGCCCCGGCAGGACCCGCACAAGCCGCCCCCTTCCGCAGGAAGGGTGAAGATTGAGACAAGAGGTGGTAGACCACTCTCAGCGACAGAGAGGTCGGCCGTGGGCGCAGACGAGGAGAACGGCGGTGCCCGGCGGCGGTTCGACGTGGCCGACGCCGCGCCCCTGTTGCTCGATCCGCGGGGCGTGGTGTCGGGCTGGACCACGGCCGCGCAGGGGCTGCTGGGGTACACGGCTCCCGAGGCGGTCGGCAGGAAGCTCGCCGACCTGCTGACCGCCGAGGGCGCTGAGCGCGTGCCGGACCTGGTCGAGCGGTGCCGCGAGGACGGCGGGTGGACGGGGGTGCTGACGGCCCGCCGCAAGGACGGCGTGCCGGTGCGGGTCGTGGCGCGGATCGCCTCCGCCGAGGACGCGCACGGCGGCTCGCGCTGGCTGGCGCACCTGGCGGAACTGACCGGCGCACCCGGCTGGCACATGAGCCGCGCGGTGCTGGAACGGATGCTGAGCGACGCCCCGGTCGGCATCGCGATCGTCGACACGGACCTGCGGTTCGTGTGGTCGAACACCGCCCTGGAGCAGTTCGGCGGCGGACCGGCACCCCGGCGCCTCGGTCTGCGCTTCGCGGACGTCCAGCCCGGCCTGGACGCCCAGGCGGTCGAGGCGCAGATGCGGCACGTGCTGGAGACCGGGGAGGCCGTGTCCGGGTACGAGCACGTGGGCCAGGTGCGCTCGGCTCCGCTGCGCGAGACGGCGCACATGCTGTCGTTCATGCGCCTCGACGACGACCGGGGCCGGCCCATCGGCGTGTCCTACACGGTCGTCGACGTGACCGAGCGGCACCGGGCCCGGCAGCGGCTGGCGCTCCTGGACCGGGCGGGCGAGAACATCGGCCGCAGCCTCGACCTCATGCGCACCGCGCAGGAACTGGCCGACGTGGCCGTGCCCGGACTGGCCGACTTCGTCACCGTGGACCTGCTGGAGACGGTGCTGGGGGGCGCCGAGCCGGTGCCCGGTCCGCTCGCGGACTCCGGACCGGTGGCGCTGCGCCGCGCCGGCCACCGGGCCGCGGAGGGGGACCTTCCGGAGGCCGTCGTCGGGATCGGCGAGGTCGCGACCTACCTGGCCGACTCGCCCCCGATCCGCTGCCTGGCCACGGGACGGTCCTGGCGCGAGGAGCGGCTCGACCCGCGGACCCGGACCTGGGCCAGGCACGTCCCGGGCGACCCGCGCACCACGTTCCTGGAGCTCGGCCTGCACAGTGTGATGATCGTGCCGGTCCGGGCGCGCGGCACCACCCTGGGCGTCACCACGTTCTTCCGGCGCCGCCGGCTCGAGCCCTTCGACGAGGAGGACCTGCGGCTGGCCGAGGACCTGGTCTCCCGTGCCGCCGTCTGCGTGGACAACGCCCGGCGCTACGCGCGCGAGCGGGACGCGGCGCTTGTCCTGCAGCGCAGTCTGCTCCCCCTTCGGCTGCCCGAGCAGGACGCGGTCGAGGTGGCCGCGTGCTACCGGCCGGCCGACGAGCTGACCGGCCTGGGCGGTGACTGGTACGACCTGATCCCGCTCTCCGGGGCGCGGGTGGCGCTCGTGGTGGGCGAGGTGCCCGGGCACGGCATCGACGCCGCCGCGGCCATGGGGCAGCTGCGGACCGCCGTACGGACCCTGGCCGCCCTGGATCTGCCGCCCGAGGAGGTGCTGGCGCACCTCGACGACCTGGTGGCGCGGTCGGCGCGGGAGGCAGGGGTGGAGCCGGGTGCGTCGGGCAACGGCGCACAGTCCATGGGTTCGGGATGCGTGTACGTGGTGTACGACCCGGTCGACGGCGGCTGCTCGATGGCGGCCGCGGGTCATCCCGCGCCGGCGGTGGTGCTGCCGGACGGCTCGGTGACGTTCGTCGATCTTCCGCAGGGGCCGCCACTGGGGGTGGGCGGCCCGCCCTTCGAGGCGGTGGAATTGTCCCTGGCGGAGGGCAGCACGCTCGCCCTGCACACCGACGGGCTGCTGGCCCGCGGCGAGACCTGGGCCGTGGACGCCGGCCGGCAACGGCTGGGCCGGGCGCTGGGACAGATCGGGCCGCTCGAGGACTACTGCCGGACCGTGGTCGACGCACTGGTCCCGGCGCGACCGCACGACGACGTGGCCCTGCTCATGGCCCGTACGCGGCGCCTCGACTCCGGGCAGGTCGCGGTCTGGGAGCTGCCCCCGGACCCGGCCGTGGTCGCCGATGCCCGCCGCGCGGCCACCCGGCGACTGTCCGGCTGGGGCCTGGACGAGCTGTGCTTCACCACGGAGCTGGTGGTGAGCGAGCTGGTCACCAACGCCATCCGGTACGCCACCGGGCCCATCCGGCTCCGGCTGATCCGGGAGCGTGCCCTGGTCTGCGAGGTCTTCGACGGTGGCGCCACCGCGCCCCATCTGCGTCACCCCCGCGCCACCGACGAGGGCGGGCGCGGACTGCTGCTGGTCTCCCAGCTGACCCAGCGGTGGGGCACGCGGTTCGTCCCGGACGGAAAGATCATCTGGGCCGAGCAGCCCCTCACGGGTCTCGCCCCACCGGCTCCCGCGGCCTTCGCCGGGGAGTCGCTGTCGGATCTCCTGGGGTGAGACCGGGGTAGACCCCACACCGTGGGGAAATAGTAAATTCTGGGCACTGGTGAGGCGGCTGCCATGACCGATTCGGCGATCGACTACGCGGCGGTGTTCCAAGCCCTGCCCGGCATGGTGGCGCTCCTGACGCCCGAACTCGTGTACGCGGACGTCAACGAGGAGTTCGTCCGGGTCTCCGGCCGCTCCCGCGAGCAGCTCATCGGCAAGTACCTGTTCGACGTCTTCCCCGACAACCCCAACAACCCGGCCGCGACGGGCATGCGCAATCTCAGGGCCTCGCTGCACCGGGTGCTGGCGACCGGCGAGCGGGACGCGATGGCTCTTCAGCGCTACGACGTCGAGGATCCCGAGCGGCCCGGGGAGTGGGAGGAGCGCTACTGGAGCCCGGTCAACGCGCCGCTGCTCGACTCCGACGGGAAGGTGGTGCTGATCCTGCACCGCGTCGAGGAGGTCACGGAGCTGATCCGGGCCAGGGGGCGTTCAGGAGGGAACAAGGGCAGCCGGGCCCGGGTCCTGGAAGCCGAGCTGTACACCCGTGCCCGGGAGCTCCAGGAGCTGAACGAACGGCTGCGCCAGGCGCACTCCCGGGAGCGGGAGGTGGCGCTGGCCCTCCAGGAGGCGATGCTGCCCGACCGCCGTCAGGTCAGCCACCACCACCGGGCCGCCGTCCGGTACCGGCCCGCCGTCGGCGCCCTCAACGTGTGCGGGGACTGGTACGACCTGGTCGACCTGGTCGGCGGCCGCCGGATCGGCGTGTCCGTGGGCGACGTGGTCGGGCACGGGCTGGAGGCCGCCGGGGTCATGGGCCAGCTGCGCAGCGCGCTGAGCGCGGCCTCCCGGGTCGCCGAGGGTCCGGCCCAGGCGCTGGACGTGCTGGGGCGCTACGCGCACGTGGTCGAGGGCGCGGAGTCGGCGACCGCGGTGACGACCTTCATCGACTTCGACCGGCGGTGCATCACCTACAGCAGCGCCGGCCATCTCCCTCCCGTGCTGGTCCACCCGGACGGCCGTACGGAGTTCCTCGACGGGGCCACCGACACGCCGCTGGACGCCCGCCCCGACCCGATTCCGAGACCCCAGGCCGAGACGATCTTCACGCCGGGGGCCACACTCGTGCTCTACACCGACGGCCTGGTCGAGCGACGCGGCGAGGACATCGACACCGGCCTGGCCCGCCTCGCCGACGCGCTGAGCCGGAGCCGGGACCAGGATCCCGAGGTCCTCGCCGACACCGTCCTGATGGAACTGCTGCCGCCCGGCGGGAGCACCGACGACACCGCGTTGATCATCGTGCGGCTGTGAGCCGGGCAGTCCCTAGAGCCGGTCCTTTCCGTGGTCGAGCAGCCTGACGCGGTCCACGTTCTGCCGGTCCTCGGCGTCTGCGCTGGGCTCGCCCGCGAACCACGCGTCGAGGATCTCCGCCAGCAGCGGCTCGGACGTCAGCCGCAGGCTGAGCGCCAGCACGTTGGCGTCGTTCCAGCGGCGGGCCCCGTCGGCCGTGTAGGCGTCCGTGCACAGGGCGGCCCGGACGCCCGGCACCTTGTTCGCGGCGATCGAGGCGCCCGTGCCGGTCCAGCAGCACACCACGGCCTGGTCGGCCGTCCCCTCGGCGACCTCGCGAGCCGCCGCTTCGGAGCACACCGCCCACTGCGCGTCGTCCCCGGGGCTCAGCGCACCGTGCGGGCGCACCTCGTGCCCCCGGTCGCGCAGCGCGGCCACGAGAGTGCGGGCGACAGGCTCGTCCATGTCCGAGGAAACCGAGATCCGCATGCCTCGCAGAGTACTCGGGAGAGCCGCAAGAACCAGCGGTTGGCCAGGCACCCTTCGTATCCCGCCATGCCACCCGTTCCACTTGCCGGTCACCCGCATGGAGCAGCACGCTGGTCCCGCGGTCCTCCCCAGCCGCATGAGCACCATCGGACGCACTCTCCTGACTGACCATCAGTCAAACGGTGAAGGATCGACGCGGTCCTGCCGCACGAGGTGCCCGGTGGTCGCGCCTGCACCTACACTGGCACCCCACGACATGCCGGTTGACCTGCTGGAACGCGGCGGCGAGTCCACCGCGAGAGTCGAGGAGCGCCCGCTTTGTTCTACTACCTGCTGAAATACGTGCTGCTGGGCCCGCTGCTGAGACTGGTTTTCCGGCCTCGAATAGAAGGTCTGGAACACGTACCGTCGGAGGGCGCGGCCATCGTCGCCGGCAACCACCTGTCGTTCTCGGACCACTTCCTGATGCCCGCGATCCTCAAGCGGCGCATCACCTTCCTCGCGAAGGCCGAGTACTTCACGGGGCCGGGCATCAAGGGCCGGCTGACGGCCTTCTTCTTCCGCAGCGCGGGGCAGATCCCCGTCGACCGCTCCGGCAAGGACGCCGGGCAGGCCGCGATCCGCGAGGGGCTCGGCGTGCTGAGCAAGGGCGAGTTGCTCGGCATCTACCCCGAGGGCACCCGCTCGCACGACGGCCGGCTCTACAAGGGCAAGGTCGGCGTCGCGGTGATGGCCCTCAAGGCCGGTGTCCCGGTGGTCCCCTGCGCGATGATCGGCACCTTCGAGGCGCAGCCGCCCGGCAAGGTCATCCCCAACATCCACCCGGTCGTGATCCGCTTCGGCAAGCCTCTCGACTTCTCCCGCTACGCCGGCATGGAGAACGAGAAGGCCATCCTGCGCGCCGTCACCGACGAGATCATGTACGCGGTCCTCTCCCTGTCCGAGCAGGAGTACGTCGACCAGTACGCGGCCGTCGTGAAGGCCGAGGAGGCCGCTGCCAAGGAGCGGAAGTTCCCGCGGATCCCGCTCAGTTGAGGTCTGCTGTCGGCAGAAGCCGTTCCCCCGGCCGGCCCGACGATCTACGTTCCCGGCATGAGACGTGCTGTGGTGATCGGAGCGGCGGGGCAGATCGGACGGCCGGCGGTGGAGGCGCTGGCCCGGGACGGCTGGGAGGTGACGGCCGCCTCGCGCGGGGCGGCCCGGGACGAGAGCTGGCCGGAAGGGGTACGGACGCGGCGGCTGGACCGCGAGGACGACGCGGCGCTGAGCGAGCTGATCGGCGACGGCTGCGACCTGGTGGTCGACATGGTCGCCTACGGGGCACGGCACGCACGGCAGTTGACGGGACTGGCGGACCGCATCGGTTCGGCCGTGGTCCTGTCCACGGTGATGGTGTACGAGGACGGCCAGGGCCGCGGCTTCGAAACGATGAGCGAGCCGGACGGCTGTCCGCGGTACCCCGTGCCCGTACCGGAGAACCAGCCGACCCTCGCGCCGGGGGACGCCACGTACAGCACCGGCAAAGCCGCGCTGGAGAGCGAACTCCTGGCGGCGGGCGACCGGTTGCCCACGACGGTGTTGCGCCCGGGCGCCGTGCACGGTCCCCACAGTCCGCTCCCCCGTGAGTTGTACTTCGTGAAACGGAACCTCGACGGACGGCGCAGGCGCGTGCTCGCCTTCCGGGGCGAGAGCCGTTTCCACCCGTCGGCCGCCCGCAACATCGCCGAGCTGATCCGGCTGGCGGCGGCCCGCCCGGGCTCGCGGGTGCTCAACGCCTGCGATCCGCAGTCGCCGACGGTGTCCGAGATCGGGGCGGCGGTGGACGCCGTCATGGGGGTGGAGACGGAGACCGTCCTGGTGGACGGGCCGGCGCCCTCACCGTCCGTGGGCAGCTCGCCCTGGTCGGTGGAGCTGCCGGTCGTGTTCGACATGGCCGCCGCGGAGCGGGAGCTGGGCTACCGCCCCGTCGTGTCCTACCCCGAAGCCCTGCCGGAGACCGTCGAGTGGCTCACCCGGCGGCTGTCCGAGCAGGACTGGAAGGAGGCGTTCCCCACCCTCGCGCTGGTCTACCCGGACCTCTTCGACTACGCGGCGGAGGACGCCTGGTTCGCGGCGTGAGGCAGGGGCGGCCGGATGCCCGGCCGCCCCTGCCCGTCGTACAGCGCGGGTTACGGCTTCGGTGTGGCGTGCGGGGCGCACGTCACATCGGCACCGTCCAGCTTCCCGCCGAGCAGGTACGCGTCCACCCGCTCGTTGACACACGCGTTCACCAGGCCGGTGACGCCGTGCGAACCGGCGTCCTTCTCGGTGATCAGACGCGAGCCCCTGAACCGCTTGTGCAGCTCGACGGCGCCCTCGTACGGCGTGGCGGCGTCACGCTCGGACTGGACGATGAGCACACCCGGCAGTCCCTTGCCCGTGCGGACGTCGACGGGCGTCCGCTGCTTGGCCGGCCAGGTGGCGCACGGCAGGTTCATCCACGCGTTGGCCCAGGTCATGAACGGGTGGTCGCGGTGCAGCCGGGTGTTGTCCCGGTCCCACCTGCGCCAGCTGGTGGGCCACTTGGCGTCGGCGCACTCGACGGCCGTGTAGACGGCGTTGCCGTTCTCCGAGGCCGCGTTGCCCGCGGTGTCGGACAGGTCCGGAGCGGCGGCGTCGACGAGTGCCTGGGTGTCGCCGGCGACGTACTTGCTGAAGACGGACGCCACCGGGGCCCACGAGGAGTCGTAGTACGGGGCGCTCTGGAAGAAGGAGATGACCTCGGCCGGTCCGACGACACCGCCGATGGGGCTCTTCTTCGCCGTGGCGCGCAGCTGGAGCCACTTCGCCTGGACGGCGTCGCGGGTGGTGCCCAGGTGGTAGGTCGCGTCGTTGCGGGCGACCCAGTCCTGCCAGTCCTTCCAGCGGCCCTCGAAGGCGACGTCCTGGTCCAGGTTGGCCTGGTACCAGATCTTCTCGCGGGACGGGTTGACGACGCTGTCGACGACCATGCGGCGCACGTGCCCCGGGAACAGGGTGCCGTAGACGGCGCCGAGGTAGGTGCCGTAGGAGACGCCGAGGTAGTTGAGCTTCTTCTCGCCGAGGGCGGCGCGGATGACGTCGAGGTCGCGCGCGGTGTTCGGCGTGGTCATGTGCGGCAGCATCCAGCCGCTGCGCTCCTGGCAGCCCTCGGCGTACTCGCGGGCCAGCTTGCGCTGGGCGAGCTTGTCGGCCTCGGAGTCGGGCACCGGATCCAGCTTGGGCGCCTTGACGAACTCCTGCGGGTCGACGCAGGAGATGGGCGTGGACCTGCCGACGCCGCGCGGGTCGAAGCCCACGAAGTCGTAGGCCTTGGCCGCGTTGGCCCAGACGGGGTTCTTGTTGGTGACCCGGGCCGGGAAGCGCAGTCCGGAGCCGCCTGGGCCGCCGGGGTTGTAGATGAGCGCGCCCTGCCGCTCGGACTTCGTGCCCGTGTTGCCGATGCGGTCGACGGCGAGCTTGATCTGCTTGCCGTGCGGCTCGGCGTAGTCGAGCGGCACGGTGACGTACCCGCACTGGATCGGCTTGGCCAGGTTCCAGTCGGCGGGGCAGTCCTGCCAGTCGATGCCGGCCTTCGCGGCCCGGGCGGCGGCGAGCGCGGCGCCCCGGGCCTCACGGTCCTGGCCGTGGCGGGTGCCCGCGCTCGCGCTCGCGTTCGCCGAGGGCGCCGCGACGGCGCCGGCTATGAGCGTGGCCGCGACGAGCGCTCCGGCCGAACCGAGCGCCGCCGTCCGCCTCTTCGGTCTCGTACCCCTCAAGTGTGACCTCCCCGTACATCGTTGCGATCAGTACGGGGATCCTCGCGGCTGTGAGGTCCCTGAGACCAGGGGGCAGCCGCCCTTCTTTGCCAATCCGATAACCGGTGAGGCGCGTTCTGCTCTGCGGACGGCTAGGAGAGGGACGCCAGCGCCTCGTCGAGCAGCCGTCGCAGCCGCAGCGCGTCCGGGGCCACGGCGGTGACCAGTGCGGCGGGACCGGCGAGCGGAACGACCGAGGCTCCGTCCCCCAGCACCCGGGCCGTCACCGGCTCGGTACCGAACTCCGGCCGTACGAGAACCAGTTGCCCGACGGCCCGGTGCCCCGCGAGCACGGCGGGCCCGTCCCAGCCGCCCGGGGCGCCGGGGCCGCAGGCCAGCTCCTGGTCGAGCACGACCCGCTCGGCGAGCCGCACGGTCAGACGGCTCGTCAGCCGCCCGGGTTCCTCACCTGCCCGCCCGAGCACCTGCTCCTCGCGGAGCACGAGCCGGGACGCGGGGGCGAGGTCGACACGGGTCGTGACGTGCAGGTCGCTGCCCTTCGCGGAGATCAACTGTTCGGGCGCCCAATGCAGTTCGGCATGGTCGGCGACATCGAGCCGGACGTCGTAGCGGGCCTCGCCCTTGGCCTGGCCCGGCAGGGCGATGGTGGCGGCGGCGGACCCGACGGACAGCCGCGCTCCCTCCTCGACCCGGGCCCGGACGGTGAAGTGGTCGCCGCCGAGCGGCCCGCTCATCGCGCCGACCAGCATGACCCGCGCCTCGGCACCGCTCCCCCGGGTGCGCCGCAGCGCCAGCGGCCCGTCGCTCTCCAGCACGGGCAGGGCGGTGCCGCCCCGGCCGTCGTCACGCGCGACGATCCGCGCGACGGACCGCACCCCGGAACTGTTCACGCCCGAGCCGCCCACGCGTCGAGCTGGGCACGCACCCAGACGGCCACCTCCGTCACCCCGGCCTCGCTGCGCAGCGACTGGAAGACGACCGGCAGTTCGGCCCGCTGCGCCTTGGCGTCGGCCGCCATCCGCGCCAGGTCGGAGCCGACGTACGGGGCGAGGTCGGTCTTGTTGACGATGAGCAGGTCGGCGGTGGTCACGCCCGGCCCGCCCTTGCGCGGGATGTCGTCCCCGCCCGCCACGTCGATCACGAAGATCTGCGCGTCGACCAGCCCCCTGGAGAAGGTCGCGGTGAGGTTGTCCCCACCGGACTCCACGAGGACCAGGTCGAGCGGCCCGATGGCGTCCTCCAGGTCCTCCACCGCTTCCAGGTTCGCGGAGATGTCGTCCCGGATCGCGGTGTGCGGGCAGGCCCCGGTCTCCACGGCGGTGATCCGCTCGGGCGGCAGCACGGCCTCCCGGAGCAGGAACTCGGCGTCCTCCCGGGTGTAGATGTCGTTGGTGACGACCGCGAGCGACAACTCGTCCCGCAGCGCGCGGCAGAGCGCGGCGACGGTGGCGGTCTTTCCGGACCCGACGGGTCCGCCGAGTCCGATGCGGAGGGCGCGGCGGGAGCCGTCGGGGCGGCGGGCGTCGGCGCTTACCGCGGACGGGCCGTCGTGGTGGTGGTCGAGGTGCATGTGCGGCTCCTGGTGGGGTGGGTCCGGGTTGTGCGGGCGATGCGGGATGGCGGGCGCTGGTGTCGGGGTGCGGGTGAGTGGGGGCTGGTCGCGCTCACGCGGCGGAGCCGCACACCGAATACGGCCCCGCGCCCCTCAGGAGGTGTTCCCGCTCGGCGTTGTCGGCAGGCGGCTACGAGGCGAACAGGCGTACCGGCCAGGCCGCGTGCGCCTCCGCCCCGATCTCCAGCAGCGGTGCCGACGCGGCGGGCAGGGCGTCGACCCCGCCGCCGTCGGCCTGGCGTGCGGCCTCCACCGCCCGGTCCACGACGCGGTCCACCTCCGGTGCCAGGCGGGCCAGGACCGCCGTGGCGTCGAAAGGGTCCAGGCTCAGCAGCCGCACGGTCGCCGTGGCCGGGCCGCTCACGTTCTCGTACGCCGCGCAGTACGCCGCGTCGACCGGCCCCAGACCCGCCGCCCGGGCCGCGAGGCCGAGCACCACAGGCTGGTGCGCCCCTTTGGGGAACTCCTGCGCCAGGGCGTCCAGTTCGGTGGACGGCCAGGTCGCCCGGGCGGCCCGCAGCAGTTGCCGCCCGAGTTTGCGCGCGGCGAGCCGCAGCGCGGGCGACGGGGTACGGGCGTCCGCGGCACGGTCGAGTGCGACGGGGTCGATCCCGAGCGCGGCGGCAGCCGCGAGGCCCGCGGCCACCAGCCCCGCCGTGTGCAACCGCCCGCGGCAGAAGTCCGCCAGACTCGCCGCCCCGCTGATCCGGCCCGCCTTGACGGCCGCCTCGGCCCCGCCGGAGTGGGCGTGTCCCCCGGCGGGAAAGCGGCCGTCGGCCAGCACGAGTAGCGCCGCACGTGACATCAGGACCGCCTCAGAACAGGAAGTACCGCTGGGCCATGGGGAGTTCGGCCGCGGGTGCAGCCTCGACCAGCTCTCCGTCGATGTGCACGGCGAAGCTGTCGGGATCGACCCGCACCTCGGGCCGGGCGTCGTTCTCCCGCATGTCGGCCTTGGTGACGCCGCGCGTGGAGTCGATCGCCACGAACCGCTTCCCGAGACCCAGCCGTTCCGGCAGCCCGTCCTCGACGGCGAGGGGCGCGACGAAGTTGACGGAGTTGGCGGCCGGCGCCCGCCCGATCGCCCCGTACATCGGGCGGGGCAGGATGGGCTGCGGGGTGGGGATGGAGGCGTTCGCGTCGCCCATCTGCGCGTACGCGATCTGTCCGCCCTTGATGACGAGCTGCGGCTTGACCCCGAAGAACGCGGGCTCCCACAGCACCAGGTCGGCCAGCTTGCCGCTCTCCACCGAACCGATCTCCCGGGCCAGGCCCTGGGCGAGGGCCGGGTTGATCGTGTACTTGGCGACATAGCGACGGACCCGGCGGTTGTCGGCCCGCCCGTCCCCGGGCAGTGCGCCCCGGCGCCGCTTCATCACGTGCGCGGTCTGCCAGGTCCGCATGACGACCTCGCCCACGCGCCCCATGGCCTGGGAGTCGGAGGAGATGATCGAGATCGCGCCCAGGTCGTGCAGCACGTCCTCGGCGCCGATCGTGGACGGCCTGATCCGGGACTCGGCGAAGGCCAGGTCCTCCGGCACCGCCGGGTTGAGGTGGTGGCACACCATCAGCATGTCGAGGTGTTCCTCGGCGGTGTTGACGGTGAACGGCCGGGTCGGGTTGGTGGAGCTCGGCAGCACGTACGACTCGGAGACCACGGTCATGATGTCCGGCGCGTGCCCGCCGCCCGCGCCCTCGGTGTGGTACGCGTGGATGCCCCGCCCGGCGATGGCGGCGAGCGTGTCGCCCACGAACCCGGCCTCGTTGAGGGTGTCCGTGTGGATGGCGACCTGGATGCCGGTCTGTCCGGCGACGGTGAGCGCGGCGTCGATGACGGCCGGGGTCGAGCCCCAGTCCTCGTGCAGTTTCAGGCCGAGCGCGCCGCCCCGGATCTGGGACAGCATCGCGTCGTGGGAGACGGTGTTGCCCTTGCCGAGCAGGCCGATGTTGAGCGGGTGGGCCTCCATCGACTCCAGCATGCGCGCGAGGTGCCAGGGGCCGGGGGTCACGGTGGTGGCCTTGGACCCCTCGGCCGGGCCCGTGCCGCCGCCGACGAGGGTCGTGATGCCCGAGGCCAGCGCCTCGTCGGCGATCTGCGGGCAGATGAAGTGGACGTGCGCGTCGATCGCGCCCGCCGTGAGGATCCGTCCGTTGCCGGCGATGACCTCCGTCTCCGGGCCGATCACGAGGTCCGGGTGCACGCCGTCCATGGTGTCGGGGTTGCCGGCCTTGCCGATCCCGGTGATCCGCCCGTCGCGGATGCCGATGTCGGCCTTGACGATCCCCCAGTGATCGATGATCACCGCGCCGGTGACGACGGTGTCCGGGGTGCCCTCCGCGCGGGTGGCACGGGACTGGCCCATGGACTCGCGGATGACTTTGCCGCCGCCGAACACCGCCTCGTCACCGGCGAGTCCGGGGCCGCCCGAGCGGTCCTCCTCGATCTCGACCAGCAGGTCGGTGTCGGCGAGCCGGATGCGGTCGCCGGTCGTCGGGCCGAACAGGTCGGCGTACGCGGCACGCGAGATCTCAGGCATCGAGGGCACCTCCGGTCTCCCCGCGCAGACCGGGCACGATGCGGGCGCCGGTGAGCGGGACGAGTTCGACGTCGACCGGGATCCCGGGCTCGAAGCGCACGGCCGTGCCGGCGGCGACGTTCAGCCGCTTGCCGCGCGCGGCGGCGCGGTCGAACTCCAGACCGGGGTTGGCCTCGGCGAAGTGGTAGTGGGAGCCGACCTGGACGGGCCGGTCGGCGGCGTTGAGGACGGTGAGCCGGGTGACCCCGCGGCCTTCGTTGTAGGCGATCGGCTCGTCGGCGAAGAGGATCTCTCCGGGAATCATCGCGCCCCTCTCAGACGATCGGCTCGTGGACGGTGACGAGCTTGGTGCCGTCCGGGAAGGTGGCCTCGACCTGGACGTCGTGGATCATCTCCGGGACGCCTTCCATGACGTCGTCCCGGGTGAGCACCTTGCGTCCGGAGGACATGAGTTCGGCGACCGTACGGCCGTCGCGGGCGCCTTCGAGGAGGTGGGACGTGATGAGGGCGACCGCCTCGGGGTGGTTGAGCCGGAGACCGCGGGCCCGGCGCTTCTCGGCCACGTCGGCCGCCACGTGGATCAGGAGTCGCTCTTGCTCGTGCGGGGTCAGCTGCACGTCCCACCTCACAGTCGTCGCTCCGGACCGTGCGGGGCCCGGTTGCCGCAGCCCCGGGGGAAAAGCCCTGGTGGCGTGGCGGCAGGCTAATTGGATCGGGTTTCAGGCACGTTAACCGAGCTGTGCTCCACCGGCTGCCGCACGGTCGTCGGGCATGCTCGTCAGTGCCCGCAGACCGTCCCGGAGGACCTCGACCGGCGCGGGCCCGAAGAGCGACTGCTGTGCGATGAACCCGAGCACCGCGGCGATCATCGTGCGGGCCACATGGTCCGGCGCCACGTCCGCCCGCATCATCCCGGCCTCCTGGTAGCCCTCGACGATCCTCCCCCAGGTCGCGCGGACCGAGCCGTAGCCCTCCCGCAGGACGGCCGCCAGTTCCTCGTTGCGCAGGGTCTCCGTCCAGACCTGGACGACGAGCCTCGGGAAGGCGGGCCGGCCGTCGACGAGGAGGGACTCGCGGGCGGCGAGCGTCTTGCCGAGGACGGAGGCGACGAGTTCGTCCGGCGGCGGGGGCGGGCTCTGCCGTGCCGCCTCCTCGAAGGCCCCGCGGACCGAACCGAGCACGTCGCCGACGATCGCCCCGATCAGTTCCTCCTTGCCGCTGAAGTAGCGGTAGACGGCACCGGCGGAGAGTCCGACCTCCTTGAGCACGTCCTGCATGGACGTGGCGTGGAAGCCGTTGCGGGCGAAGCAGAGCGCGGCGCCGTCGAGGATCTGGCGGCGGCGGGCGTCGAGATGTTCCTGGGACACGCGGGCCATGGTCGACAAAATAAAACGAATATTCATTCTTGACAAGCCTCGCCCGGGCGGCGCACGGTGAGGACAGCGCAAAAACGAACGATCCTTCTTTTTAGTCGGTGCAGCCGCTCGCAGGAGATCCCATGCCCTCCACGACCCACCGCCGCCTGATCGCGGTCATCGTCCTCGTGCCCGTCCTCGCGGCCCTGGCCCTGTGGGCCTTCGCCTGGCCCGCCGCCCGCACCGCGCCGCGCGACCTGCCCCTGGGCGTCGCGGGGCCGCCCGCCGCGACGGCGCAGCTGGAGAAGCGGCTGGAAGGACACGGGGGCGCCTTCGAGATCCACCACTACGCCGACGAGGCGGCGGCCCGGGGCGCCATCGAGGACCGGGCCGTGTACGGCGCGGTCGTGGTGACGCCGCAGGGGCCCGAGTTGCTCACCGCGTCCGCCGCCGGGCCCGCTGTCGCGCAGTTCCTCCAGCAGGCCCTGGCACGGCAGGCCTCCGCCGAGGGGGCGCAGGTGAAGACGGTCGACGTCGTGGCCGCCCCGGCGGGTGATCCGCGCGGCGCGGCACTGGGCGCCGCCGTGCTGCCGCTCGCGCTGGCCGGCATCGCGGCGGGAGCGGTGGTCACCCTGCTGGGACTGCGCGGCGTGCGGGCCGCGATCGCGCTGCTCGGCGCGTCCGCCCTGGTGGGCGCGGTCGCGGCCGCGATCGCGCACAGTCGGCTCGGGGTGCTCACGGGTGACTGGTGGGCGGAGGCAGCCGTGCTGGGCCTGTCGGCGCTGGCCGTCGGCGGCGCCGTGGCCGGACTCGCCGCCCTGCTCGGCACGGCGGGCATCGGGATCGGTGGAGCCCTGGTGATGTTCCTCGGCAATCCCTTCTCCGGGGCCGCCACGGCGCCGGAGATGCTGCCGGAGCCGGCCGGCACGATCGGCCAGTGGCTGCCGCCCGGCGCGGGCGCGACGCTGCTGCGCTCGGTGTCGTACTTCGACGGTGCGGCGGCGACCGGCCCGGCCCTCACCCTGACCTGGTGGGCGGCGCTGGGCCTGGGCGCCGTACTGCTCGGCGGTTCACTCCGGCGGAAGGCGGGCGGCTCACCCACCGCCGACAGGCGGGAGCTCGCGACCGTCGGCTGAGCCCGCCCCGTAAGCGGTCACCCGGTGTGAGCCGGCCCCGCACACAACGACCGTGCATCCCCGCCGCAGCGGACGGGGGTGCACGGTCTTCCGTCTGTCAGGCTAGGCCGGATTGGCCCCCCGGTGTTCCGCCGCGATGCCGAACCGCTGCCGTTCGCCAGAAGCGGACGCCACCTCGTGGACCGTGGAGACGGCGCTGATCACCTGCTCCTCCGCCGGCTCCGCAAGCTCCTGGGCCTCTTCGAGTCGCCGCAGGTCATCGGCGGAGACGAGGGCGACGAGAGGCTTGCCGTGCCGGGTGACGACGACACGCTCACCGGCGTACACCACGCGGTTGATCAGGTCGGCGAGCTCAGCCCTGGCTTGCGTCACCGGAATCTCGTAGGCCATGTCCCCATCATAACGGCACGTACGTCCTGTACATTTTTTACAGAGACAGCTGTCGCCGGAGACAGCTCTGCCCGCGAGGAGGGGTTCGCCATGACCCGACCGTCCGCCCGTTACGTGCTGCCCGAGTTCACCGAACGGACGGGGTCCGGGCAGCGGACGATGGATCCGTACTCGAAGCTCCTGGAGGAGCGGATCGTCTTCCTCGGGACGCCGGTGGACGAGACCTCGGCGAACGACGTGATGGCCCAGTTCATGTACCTGGAACACCACGCACCCGACCGCGACATCTCGCTCTACATCAACTCCCCCGGCGGCACGTTCCACGCGATGACGGCCCTCTACGACACGATGCAGTACGTCAACTGCGACGTGGAGACGGTCTGCCTGGGCCAGGCCGGGGCGGCCGCCTCGGTACTGCTGGCGGCGGGCACGCCAGGCAAGCGATCCGTGCTGCCGGACGCGCGTCTGGTGATCCATCAGCCCGCGCTGCCCGAGCCGGTCCACGGACAGGCCAGCGATCTGGCGATCCAGGCCGACGAGCTGACGCGCATCCGGACGCGCATGGAGGAGATGCTCGCGCGGCACACGGGCCGCACCCGTGAGCAGGTGAGCACCGACATCGAGCGCGACAAGATCCTCACCGCGCAGGAGGCGGTGGAGTACGGCCTGGTGGACCGGATCGTCCCGAACCGCAAGGCCACCCTGGCTCCGCCGACCGGAGAGTGAGCCGCCGGTGCTTCCGCCCGAACTGCCGCCACTGCCCGCCCTGACCCGTGCCGAGGCGGAGTTGATCGACCGGTACCTCGAGGTCGTCGACCTGCTCGGCCGGATCAACCCGGCGCTGGACGGCGACACCTACCGTGGACTGCGCGCCGCCCAGGCCCTGGTCGGCAAGGCGACCGCGCTGCGTGACGCACTCACCCTGATGCATCAACGGGGCGAGACGGAACTGCACGCCACCACGCTGGCCAGAGCCCTGCGGGTGCTCGACGGCGAGCGGCGCACGGCGCGTGTCACCCTGCCCCCGGAGTCCGTCAGTTGACGCGGGCTCATCGGCCCGGACACCCGATTCGACGACGAGGCGTCCGGGCCCGAGTCGAAACGGCCCGAAAGACGTACCCCTGTTCGGAGTAGACAGGGGTCGTATTTTCGGGCCCTCGCAGTTGCGCAACACGCCTGACCGAGGGGCGGAATGAGGCATTCCATCCCAGGTCCGACGGCCCGCGGGCCCGTGGACGGCGACTCGAACGCAGGGGTGTCCACCCGAACGGATGAGTGGTGAGTAACAACACAAATCCCAGGTTCCGTTGGGATTTCCGGACATCCATGAGCCAAGATCCCTGTCTGACGACAAGCCCCCGCCACAGCGGCGGGGCGGTCCGGGCGGACGCCGAGTCCTGCCGCCGCCTGGATGACCGGTCGACAGAAGTGCATCGGCAGGAGTGGAGGACCCAAGCACGACGGGTCGCCGGGACGGTCACGCCATGACCGGACCCGAGCAGCCCTTGGGGTGAAGCCGCGTCAGCGGCCGGGCAACTTCGCCAGCCCGAATCCGACAGGTCATCCTTCACAGGCGGCTGACGAAGGGTTGCGCATGACTGCGCTCAATCGTGTCCCGTCGCTCATGGTCCGGGCCGGTACGGCTTCGGCCCTCACCATCGCCGCCGTGGGCGGATCGATAGTGGCGCCCGGCTTCTCCTCGGAGGCCGCGGCAGCCACACCAGCGACGAAGGCGCTCCAGATCGCGGCTTCCAAGAAGGGTTCGCCCTACAAGTACGGGGCCACCGGGCCGCACCGGTTCGACTGCTCAGGCCTGACGCTGTACTCGTTCAAGAAGGCGGGCAAGAAGCTGCCCCGCACGGCAGCCCAGCAGTACAACAAGACGCGCCACATCTCCGCCAAGAGCCGCAAGGCGGGAGACCTGGTGTTCTTCCACTCGGGCAGCAACGTGTACCACGTCGGTATCTACGCGGGTAAGAACAAGCTCTGGCACGCCCCGAAGAGCGGGGACGTCGTGCGACTTCAGAAGCTCTGGACCAAGAGCGTCTGGTACGGGCGCGTGAAGTGATCCGCCCGGCGTGCGGCGGCGTCCTGACGCGCCGCCGCACGCCGGAGCGTGACACGGGCTGAAGTGGTTACCCGTGACTCCATGGCCGAGCACCGTCCCTGCACCGCACGCGGCGAGACACCGTTGCAGCGCGCCGACCGCAACTTCGTCGAGCTGCTCCAGGAACTCCGGGTCACCCAGACGGGCGTGCAGATCCTCTTCGCCTTCCTGCTGTCGCTGGCCTTCACCTCGCGTTTCGGGTCTCTCGACTCCTTCCAGCGTGTCGTCTACGTCGTCACGCTGCTGCTGGCGGTCCTGGCCGCGGCGCTGTTCACCGCACCGGCCGCACTGCACCGCTCGCTCTTCCAGCAGGGCGCCAAGCCGCGCATCGTGCAGGTCTCCTCACGCCTGGCCACCACCGGGCTGATCGTTCTGGTGTTCGCATTCAGTGGTTCCGTACTGCTGGTGGTGGATGTGACGACCCGCCGGGGCGGCGGGATCGCGGCGGGCGCGGCGACCTTCCTGGTCTGTACCGGCCTGTGGGGGCTGCTCCCCCGGCTGGTGCGGCGGGCGGGGCAGCGCGACAGGGCGGACGGCGCCTCCGAGGAACCGGAGACCCCCGTCGAGCGACCGGCACCTCAGGGCACGGTCCAGATCCCGGCACCGCTGCGCGGCACCATCAGGCCGCCGTCGGCGGTTCGCGGAGGAGCGGCTCACCGGGAAGCGTCAGCGCGGCGTCGGTGACAGGTCCTGGCTGACCGGTCCGTCGGGGTGGTGGCCTCAGGCCCGGGGCGGGCGAGCCGTGCCGTACGGTCCCGTGACGGGCTGGGCCGGGACAGCCCACGGGAGTTCGATGAGGATGGTCTTGCCGCCCTCCCGGGTCGGGCGGATCCTGAGCTTGCCACCGCACTCCGCGGTCAGCCAGCGGATGATGACCAGCCCGCGCCCGTTGTCCTGCTGGACGGCGGCGGGCAGGCGTCTGGGGAACCGGGGGTGGCTGTCCGTGACGCCGATGCGCAGTCGTTCGTCCCGGTCGAGTACGACGTCCACCGTGAAGGTGGGCGACTGGCCGAAGGTGTGCTGGACGGCGTTGGTGGCGAGTTCGGAGACGATGAGGCGGACGGTGTCGGACACTTCCGTGTCCGCCGGCAGGCCCCACTCCGCGAGCGTGCCCACCACGTAGGCGCGTGCCGCGGAGACCGAGGCCGGATCGCTCGGCAGAGTGACGGATGCTTCCAAATGGTCTGCCATGGCGACGTCGTCCCTTTCTCACGGGACCGCAGTCCGACACGGAGCGGATGGTTCGAGTACGGTCCCGGACTGGTGCTTCGTCGTCAGACTGCCACCAGAACACCCGCGAGAGGCGGCGATCCACCAAGATATGCATATATCTGTCGCTCAAAGCGGTGAACTCTGCGACGCGAGACCGTATTTGGGTGGCTCGTAAGGAGTAAGGAGAACCCATGCAGCACGGTCCCGCGGTGCGCCGCCGGAAACTGGGCGCCGAACTGCGCGCACTGCGCACCTCGGCGGGGCTCACCAGTGGACAGGCGGCCCGGCTGGTGGGCTGGCACCAGTCGAAGGTCAGCCGGATCGAGACGGGCACGAGCGGGGTGAAACCGGCCGACGTGCGGTTACTGCTCGACGCCTATGGCGTGGCGGACTCCCAACTGCGCGACTTGCTCATGGTGTTGGCGGGGGCCGACGACAGCGGGGGCCGGCATCACTGGTGGCACGCCTATCGCGGTGTCCTGCCGCCGACCTACCGGGACTTCATCAGCCTGGAGTCCCAGGCCGGCACGATGCGCACGCTGGAGACCACGGTCGTCCCGGGACTGCTTCAGACCCCCGAGTACGCGCGTGCGGTGACGAAGGCCGCGGTGGAGGGCCTGTCGGAGGAGCGGCTGGACACGCTGGTCGAGGTGCGGCTGGCCCGGCAGGACGTGCTGCGGGCGGATCCGCCGCTGAAACTGAGCGCCGTCCTGGACGAGGCGGTGCTGCGGCGGGAGGTGGGCGGGCCCGGGGTCATGGCGCGGCAGCTGGAGCGACTGGTCGAGGCGGCTCGGTTGCCGCAAGTCCGATTGCAGGTCCTGCCGTTCACCGCCGGGGCGCACATCGGCGTCAACGGCCCTTTCGTTATTTTCTCATTTTCGAGCACCTCCGATCTGGATGTGGTTGTTCTCGACCACTTGACGAGTAGCCTCTACCTCGAGCGGAAAGAAGACCTCCGGGTCTACTCGGAGGCCTTCAACACCCTCCAGATCCACGCCCTTTCACCCGAGGACTCGTTGGATTTCATCGCCGGGACAGCCGCCGGCGCTTAAGGAGGCACCATGCGTGCACTGCCTCGTCATGTCCCCTCAAGCCTCGAACTGCACGGTGTGCGGTGGTTGCGCAGCAGCTACAGCACCGGCGCGAACAACTGCGTCGAGACCGCGCGTCCGGTCACCCCCGACCGGTCCGGACTGCTCGCCGTGCGCGACTCCAAGGACCCCGCCGGGCCCGCGCTGCTCTTCTCCCCGGAGAGCTGGGCGGAGTTCACGGCCGCGGTCGACCGCATCTGAACCCGCTTCGCCAGCCGTTCCTGATCAGTCCGTCATCGTCCGGTACCCGGCCGTGTCACGCCGACTCATGGTCGTGTCCCGTCGATCAGCCGTACAGCGCGTTCGATCTGTTCCGCGGTCAGGTCCGCGCGGGCGGTCAGCCTGAGCCGTGAGATGCCGTCGGGCACGGAAGGAGGACGGAAGCAGCCCACGGCCAGGCCCGCCGCGCGGCACTCGGCCGCCCAGCGCACGGCGTCCTCGGCGGAGGGCGCCCGCACCGAGACCACCGCGGCGTCCGGACGCACCGCTTCCAGACCCGCGGCGGTCAGGCGTGCGTGCAGCTCGCCGGCCACCGCGCGGGCCCGCGCCGCGCGTTCCGGCTCGCGGACCAGCAGCCGCAGGGCCGCGAGGGCCGCTCCCGCCGCGGCGGGGGCGAGTCCGGTGTCGAAGATGAACGTCCGTGCCGCGTTGACCAGGTGTTCGACGACCCGGGCGGGACCGAGGACCGCTCCGCCCTGGCTGCCGAGCGACTTGGACAGTGTGACCGTCGCGACGACGTCGTCGGCGCCCGCGAGCCCCGCCGCGTACGGGGCGCCACGGCCGCCGTCGCCGAGCACGCCCAGGCCGTGGGCGTCGTCGACCACCAGCCCGGCGCCGTGCTCCCGGCACGCCGCGGCGAGCGCGGCCAGGGGGGCGGCGTCGCCGTCCACCGAGAAGACCGTGTCGGACACGGTGATCGCGGTGCCCTCGTGCGTCTGGAGCGCCTTGCGGACGGCGTCCGGTTCGGCGTGCGCCACGACCTGGGTGGCGCCGCGGGCCAGCCGGCAGCCGTCGATGAGCGAGGCGTGGTTGCCCGCGTCGGAGACGATCAGGGAGCCGTGCGGGGCCAGCGCGGTGACCGCGGCCAGGTTGGCCGCGTAGCCGGAGGAGAAGACGAGGGCCGCCTCGAAACCGCAGAAATCGGCCAGCTCCCGTTCCAGTTCGGCGTGCAGTTCGGTGCTGCCGGTCACGAGCCGGGAGCCCGTCGAGCCGCCGCCCCACACCCGCGCGGCGCGAGCCGCGCCCTCGGTGACCTCCGGGTGGCGGGCCAGACCCAGGTAGTCGTTGCTCGCCAGGTCGAGGAGCGGTGAAGCGGCCGGACGGGGGCGCAGAGTCCGTACGAGTCCGGCGCGGCCGCGCGCCCGCGCCTGCTCGTCGATCCAGCCGAACGCCATGGGTGGTCCTCCGGAGAATTTGTAGGCAGTGCACAGACATTAGCGGGACCACCAGCAGGTCAGTGTGTGGCAATACCCACACCTCGAAGCGACTCTGTTGTGCGAACTCTCCTTGGCCAGGGACGGCTCCGTAGGACAGGATCGACTCTCATGGACCTGCTGAACACGCTGGTGGACAAGGGGCTTCGGCGCGAGCTGCCGACCCGCGAAGAGGCACTCGCCGTCCTCGCGACGTCCGATGACGACCTGCTCGATGTGGTGGCCGCGGCCGGGAAGGTGCGTCGGCACTGGTTCGGCCGACGGGTGAAACTCAACTATCTCGTCAACCTGAAGTCGGGGCTGTGCCCGGAGGACTGCTCCTACTGTTCCCAGCGGCTGGGCTCCGAGGCCGGGATCCTGAAGTACACCTGGCTCAAACCCGACCAGGCGTCCGACGCCGCGGCGGCCGGTGTGGCCGGGGGCGCCAAGCGGGTGTGCCTGGTGGCCAGCGGGCGCGGCCCGACCGACCGGGACGTGGACCGTGTCTCCGACACGATCAAGGCGATCAAGGCGAACAACGAGGGCGTCGAGGTGTGCGCCTGCCTCGGACTGCTCTCCGACGGGCAGGCCGAGCGGCTGCGCGAGGCGGGCGCCGACGCCTACAACCACAACCTCAACACGTCCGAGGCGACGTACGGGGACATCACGACCACCCACACCTACGCCGACCGCGTCGACACGGTCTCCAAGGCGCACGCGGCGGGCCTGTCGGCCTGTTCCGGGCTGATCGCCGGCATGGGCGAGAGCGACGAGGACCTCGTGGACGTCGTCTACTCGCTGCGCGAGCTGGACCCGGACTCGGTTCCGGTCAACTTCCTGATCCCGGTCGAGGGCACCCCGCTGGCCAAGGAGTGGAACCTCACCCCGCAGCGCTGCCTCAGGATCCTGGCGATGGTGCGTTTCGTGTGCCCGGACGTCGAGGTGCGCATCGCGGGCGGCCGGGAGGTCCATCTGCGCTCGATGCAGCCGGTGGCCCTGCACCTGGCCAACTCCATCTTCCTCGGCGACTATCTGACCACCGAGGGCCAGGCCGGCAAGGCCGACCTGGAGATGATCGCGGACGCCGGGTTCGAGGTGGAGGGCACCGACCAGGTGACGCTGCCCGACCACCGCGCCGCCGGCGGATGCCACGACGGGGGCGGGGCCTGCGGTTCCGAGGGCGGCGGAGTCTGCGGCTCCGGGGCCGCGCCGGAGGCTGCCGAGCCCCGCACGGCCGCCGACGCCCGGACCGACCTGGTCGCCGTGCGTCGCCGGGGCGCCGGGACGGACCTCGCGCCCAATGCCTGAGCGGACGGCGCCCGAGCTGTCGGTGCCCGCCCTGCTGGAGCTCGACCGGCGGCATGTGTGGCACCCGTACGGTCCGATGCCCGGCCGGCAGGAACCGCTGGTCGTGGAGTCGGCGAGCGGGGTGCGGCTGAAGCTCGCCGACGGCTCGGGCGAACTGGTCGACGGCATGTCGTCCTGGTGGTCGGCGATCCACGGCTACAACCACCCGGTTCTGAACGAGGCCGCCCGCGAGCAGCTGGGGCGGATGAGCCATGTGATGTTCGGCGGGCTCACCCACGAGCCCGCCGTACGACTGGCGAAGCTCCTTGTCGACATGTCGCCCGAGGGTCTCGAGCACGTGTTCCTCGCCGACTCCGGGTCGGTGTCGGTCGAGGTCGCGGTCAAGATGTGCCTGCAGTACTGGCGTTCGCTGGGCCGCCCCGGCAAGCGGCGGCTGCTGACCTGGCGCGGCGGCTACCACGGCGACACCTGGCAGCCGATGTCGGTGTGCGATCCCGAGGGCGGGATGCACGAGCTGTGGGCCGGGGTGCTCCAGCGTCAGGTGTTCGCCGACCCACCGCCGGCCGAGTACGACGAGGGATACGCCGAGCACCTGCGCACGATGGTCGCGCGGCACGCCGACGAGCTGGCCGCGGTGATCGTCGAGCCGGTGGTGCAGGGGGCGGGCGGGATGCGCTTCCACTCCCCCGCGTATCTGCGGGTGCTACGCGAGGCGTGCGACGCGCACGACGTGCTGCTGGTGTTCGACGAGATCGCGACCGGCTTCGGCCGTACCGGCGCGCTGTTCGCGGCGGAGCACGCGGTCGTGACGCCGGACGTGATGTGCCTCGGCAAGGCGCTGACCGGCGGTTACCTGACCATGGCCGCCACGCTGTGCACCTCGCGCGTGGCCGACGGCATCTCGCGCGGCGAGGTGCCGGTCCTCGCGCACGGGCCGACCTTCATGGGGAACCCGCTGGCGGCGGCGGTGGCGTGCGCCTCCATCGAGTTGCTGCTCGGCCAGGACTGGCTCGCGGAGGTCAAGCGGATCGAGGCGGGACTGCGGGACGGGCTCGCGGCGGCGGCGGAGCTCCCGGGCGTCACGGACGTGCGGGTGCTCGGCGCGGTCGGGGTCGTGCAGTTGGACCACGCCGTGGACATGGCGGCGGCCACGGAGGCGGCCGTAGGCGAGGGCGTATGGCTGCGGCCGTTCCGCGATCTGATCTACACCATGCCGCCGTACGTGACGGGCGACGCGGATGTGGCGCGGATCGCGCGTGCGGTGTGCGCTGCGGCACGGAAGGGATGACATGACGGTACTGGTGATCACGGGCACGGGCACGGAGGTCGGCAAGACGGTCGTGACCGCCGCCGTCGCGGCGACGGCGCGGGCGGCCGGCCGTTCGGTGGCCGTTCTGAAGGCCGCGCAGACGGGTGTACGGCCGGACGAGCCGGGGGACGCCGCCGAGGTCGCGCGGCTCGCGGGCGCCGTCACGACCGCCGAACTCGCGCGGTATCCGGAACCGTTGGCGCCGGCCACGGCGGCCCGCCGGGCCGGTCGCGCCCCGGTGCATCCGCACGAGGTCGCGGAGGCCGCCGCCAAGCTGGCCACCGAGCACGACCTGGTGCTGGTCGAGGGCGCGGGCGGACTGCTCGTACGGTTCGACGCGGGCGGCGGCACCCTGGCGGACGCGGCCGGGCTGCTGTCGGCCCCGGTGCTGGTGGTGGCACCGGCCGGGCTCGGCACCCTGAACACGACGGAGCTGACGGCGCGTGAACTGCGCTCCCGGGGGCTGGACCTCGCGGGCGTCGTGATCGGGAGCTGGCCCACCGCGCCGGACCTCGCCGCGCGCTGTAATCTCGCGGACCTGCCGGACGTCGCCGGGGCGCCCCTGCTGGGCGCCGTTCCCGCCGGTTCGGGGCATCTCGAACCGGCCGCCTTCCGGACAGCGGCACCGCACTGGCTGGCGCCGCGCCTGGACGGTACGTGGGACGCGGAGGCGTTCCAGGTGCGGGAGGCGCCGCGGGTGTCCTGAGCGTCCCGGCAGGCGCGCGGTGCAACCGGCGCTGGTGTGGTCGCGTGTTGAACTGCATACGTGATCACCTCCGAAGGGACCACTGTGCACACCAACGGATTACGCCCGTCCCGCCGTACCGCCCTCGTACTGGGCACGGCCGCCGCTCTCGCAGCGGGCGGCGGCACGGCCTTCGCGTCACCCGGCACGGGCGGCGTCGCCGCGCGGCTCCGGGAGATCGAGCTGGAGCACACCGCCCGGCTGGGCGTGTACGCGCGGAACCTGCGCACGGGCCGGACGGTGGCGTACCGGGCCGGCGAACGCTTCCCCATGGCCTCGGTGTTCAAGACGCTCGCCGTTGCCGCCGTCCTGCGCGACCTCGACCGCGACGGCGAGTTCCTGGCCCGGCGCGTCCACTACACCCAGGCCTACGTCGACGAGTCGGGCTACTCCCCCGTCACCGAGGACAACGTCGCCACCGGCATGACCGTGGGCGAACTGTGCGACGCCACCATCCGCTTCAGCGACAACACCGCGGGCAACCTTCTCCTGAAGGAGCTGGGCGGGCCGACCGCTGTCACGCGCTTCTGCCGCTCGCTCGGTGACCGTGTCACCCGGCTCGACCGCTGGGAGCCCGAACTCAACAGCGCGGAACCCTGGCGTACCACCGACACGACCACTCCGCGCGCTATCGGCCTGACCTACGCCCGCCTCGTGCTCGGCGACGCGCTGGAACCCCGGGACCGCGCCCGGCTCACGGACTGGCTGCTCCGCAACACGACCAGCATCGACAGGTTCCGCAAAGGCCTGCCCGCCGACTGGCTGCTCGCCGACAAGACGGGCGGAGGACGGTACGGCACCAACAACGACGTGGGCATCACCTGGCCGCCGGACGGCTCGCCGATCGTGCTGTCCGTCCTGACCACCCAGCCGGAGGAGGACGCCCCGGCCGACAACCCGCTGGTGGCCGAGACGGCCGCCCTGCTGGCGGCGGAACTCGGCTAGCGAGGTGCCGGTGAGAGGTGGGCGGGAAAGACCACCATCCGGTGCCGGGCCGCGTACTCCCGCCGTGGGTGGCAGGGGTGGACCGGGCTCCTGAGGGGGACAATCGCGGTAGGCCCGCCTCGACAGGGAGGTCCCCATGCCGCTCCGCTCCGGCAAGGTGCCCCGGGATGCCGTGCACCATCCGCTGTTCGCCCGTTGCTACGCCCGGGTCAGCGTGGCCGCCGAGACCCGGATGGGCATGGGCCGGGTGCGCGGGAGACTGCTCGGCGGGCTGTCCGGGCGGGTGATCGAGGTCGGCGCGGGCAACGGGCTGAACTTCGGGCACTACCCGGGCACCGTCTCGGAGGTCGTGGCCATCGAACCGGAGCGGCGGCTGCGGCACCTGGCCGTGGAGGCCGCCCTGCGCGCGGAGGTCCCGGTGGACGTGGTGCCGGGCGCGGCCGAGGCGCTGCCGGTCAAGAGCGAGGCCTTCGACGGGGCCGTGGTGTCGCTGGTGCTGTGCAGCGTGCGGGACGTGCCCCGGGCGCTCGGGGAGCTGCGTCGGGTGCTGCGGCCGGGCGGTGAGCTGCGGTTCTTCGAGCACGGGCGGGGCGGCGGCCGGGTGATGACCTTCAGTCAGCGCGCCCTGGACAGGACGGTCTGGCCGATGCTGGCCGGGGGGTGCCACCTGTCGCGGGAGCCGGTGCGAGCGCTGCGGGACGCGGGCTTCGAAATCGGCCCCTACCGGCGGGTGCTGATGCCGGAGCAGGGGCCGGTCCTGCCCAGCTCGTACTGCGTGCTGGGCACGGCGTGGCGCCCGCTCGACACATAGGCGGGCGGTGTCAGGGGGTCACAGACTCCACTGGCGCAGCTCCCGCTCGATGTCACGCACCGACGCCTCGCCGCTCTTCACCAGCCGGGCGAGGTCACGGACCTGCTCGGGCGAGGTGACCACCTTGGCGCCGCCGGCGACGAGGTACGCGTAGGCCACGGCGGAGGCGAACAGGGCGTTGGAGCGTTCCAGCGCGGGGACGTGGATCAGGAGCTGGAGCAGCGCGGCGGCGCGGGCGTGCGGGCTGTCGTAGACGGGGACGCCGAATATTTCGGCCTGGTGGCGGGCGACGGCGGCGACGAGGGCTCCCCAGTCGGTGACCTGGGGGTCTCCCGGGGTCTTCTGCTCGGCGAGCATCAGCAGCCAGGCGAGGTCGATCTCGAGGTTCTCCAAGGGATCAGTGGCGACCTTCGCGCGTGCCCTCGCGGTCCGGGCCGAATTCCTCGGCGAAGACCGACTCGTACTGCTTCATGAAGTCGGCGGCGGCCTCCACGAAGGTGTGGCCCACCTCGCCGGTGTCCTGCCTGACCAGCTCCTCGATGTAGCGGTTGACGCTCATGCCGCGGGCCAGGGCGCGTTCTCGGGCGGCTCGGGCGGTGCCCTCGTCGACTCGCACGTTCAGCTGGGTCTTCGCCATACCTCGAAGCTAGCGCGTGAGTGCTAGCACCGGCAAGGCCGGGACTCCGACCCGCGGAGGATACCGGGTGTGGGCCGGGTCACATTACGCTCGGGCAGGCGAGGAGTCCTGACGTTCCTGACGTCGATCCTTAAGGAGGCGGCCTTGTCCACACCTGCTGCGGAGCATGCCCCCGGCCTCGCGCCGGCCGACGGGATCGCCGCCCGCGCCCGCGGTCTGACCAAGGCGTACGGCTCGGGCGAGACGGCCGTGCTGGCGCTCGACTCGGTGGACGTGGACGTCGTGCGCGGCCGGTTCACCGCGGTGATGGGGCCCTCGGGCTCGGGGAAGTCCACACTGATGCACTGCCTGGCGGGGCTCGACACCGTCTCGGCCGGTCAGGTGTGGCTCGGCGACACGGAGATCACAGGGCTGAAGGAGCGAGAGCTGACGCGGCTGCGCCGCGACCGGATCGGTTTCATGTTCCAGTCGTTCAACCTCATCCCCACCCTGAACGCGCTGGAGAACATCACCCTGCCCATGGACATCGCGGGGCACCGGCCCGACGCGAAGTGGCTGGACCAGGTCATCGACACACTGGGGCTGCGGGACCGGCTCCGGCACCGGCCGTCGCAGCTGTCCGGGGGCCAGCAGCAGCGCGTGGCGTGTGCGCGGGCGCTGGCCTCGCGGCCCGAGCTGATCTTCGCGGACGAGCCGACCGGCAACCTCGACTCGCGCGCCGGCCTGGAGGTGCTGGGCTTCCTGCGCGAGGCGGTGGACCAGCTCGGTCAGACGGTCGTCATGGTCACCCACGACCCGGGCGCCGCCGCCCACTCGGACCTGGTGCTCTTCCTGGGCGACGGCCGGATCGTCGACGAGATGCCCCGGCCGACGGCGGAGGCGGTACTGGAACGCATGAAGCGTTTTGATGTCATCCGCACCCGCCACGAGGACGCCCCGGCTCCGGGGCGGGAGAACTGACACCGTGCTCAAGGCGACCCTGAGGAGCTTTCTGGCGCACAAGGGGCGGCTGCTGCTCTCCGCGCTCGCCGTCCTGCTGTCCGTCGCGTTCGTCACGGGAAGCCTGATCTTCTCCGACACCGTCGGCCGCACTTTCGACCGGCTGTTCGCCTCCACCGCTGCCGATGTCACGGTCAGCCCGAAGGAAGGCCTCCACGAGGCGGTGCCCTCCGGCCGGACGGCGACGCTGCCGGCCGCGCTCGCCGACCGGGTGCGGCAGGTCGACGGGGTCGCGGCGGCCCGCGCCGAGGTGAAGGTGAACGGCATCACCGTCGTCGACAGGCACAACGAACCGGTGGGACCGACCACCGGGGCCCCGACGCTCGGGAACGCCTGGTACCCGGGCGGACGCAGCCCCGTGGAGCTGACCTCCGGCCACGCCCCCCACGGTCCCGCCCAGGCGCTGCTCGACTCGGACACCGCCGACCGCAGGAACGTGCGCGTCGGCGACCCGCTCACGGTGATCGCGCCGCCCGGGTCGTTCACAGTCCGGGTCGTCGGCATCGTCACGTTCACCACCACCAACCCGGGCTCCGCCCGGCTGTTCTTCGACGTCCCCACCGCGCGTACGAAACTGCTGGGCGACCCCCGGGCGGCGACCAGCATCGAGGCCGACGCCGCCGCCGGGGTCGGCGACGGGCAGCTCAAGCGGCGCGTGGCCGCCGCGCTCGGCGCGCACACCTACGACTTCCGGACGGCCGGCGAGCAGGCCGAGTCGGACGTCGACAAGCTCGGCGGGTTCCTGGACGTCATCAAATATGTGATGGTCGGATTTGCCGGAGTCGCCGTGCTGGTGGGCGTGTTCCTGATCGTCAACACCTTCTCCATGCTCATCGCCCAGCGCACCCGCGAGCTGGGCCTGCTGCGCGCCCTGGGCGCCGACCGGCGCCAGGTCCGCGACTCGGTGCTCACCGAGGCGCTGCTGCTCGGACTGGCCGGCTCGACGCTGGGGCTCGCCGCGGGCATCGGGCTCGCCGCGGGGCTCATCGAGCTGATGGGCCTGTTCGGCATGAACATCGACGCCGACGAGATGGTGATCGGCTGGGCGACGCCCGTGGCGGCGTACGTCGTCGGTCTCGGTGTCACCTTCGTCGCCGCGTACCTCCCGGCGCGGCGGGCCGCGGGCGTCTCGCCGATGGCCGCGCTGTCGGACGCCGAGGTCGCCGGGGTCGGCAGACCGCTGCGGATGCGCGCGGTGGCGGGCGCGGTGGTCGGGGCGGCCGGTGCGGCGGCGCTCGCGGGCTGCGCGGTGTCCGAGCAGACCTCGTCGGCGGCGTCCCTGCTCGGGCTCGGTGTGGTGCTCACCCTGATCGCGACCGTGATCGCCGGGCCGCTGCTGGTGCGCCCGGTGATCCGGGTGCTCGGTTCGGCCTTCCCCGCGCTGTTCGGGTCGATCGGCCGGATGAGCCAGCGCAACGCCCTGCGCAACCCCCGCCGGACGGGGGCCACCGCGGCCGCTCTGATGGTGGGCATCGCCCTGGTCGGCGGGATGTCGGTGGCGAGCGCCTCGATGAACCGGTCGTTCGACCAGCAGATCGACAGGACACTGGGCGCCGACTTCGTGATCCAGAACGGCAACTTCATGCCGTTCCCGCGGGAGATCACCGAGGCGGTGCGGGACACCGACGGCGTGGGTCTGGTGGTGCGCGGGCGGTTCACGCCGGTCGCGGTGCGGCTTCCGGACGGTGACCGGGTGGAGACGACCGCCGCGGGCTACGATCCGCAGCTCGACGAGGTCGCCGACATCACCTATACGCGAGGGAACTCGGCCGCCGCTCTCGCGGACGGGCACCTCGCCATGGACCGGGACTTCGCACGCGACCACGGCGTGCGGGTGGGCAGCGCGGTTCCGGTGGAGTTCCAGGGCGGACGCCGGGCCGCGCTGACGGTGGGCGCCCTCACCGACCAGGACGCCGCCGAGGGCTTCGGCACACAGGGCGGACTCTACTTCGGGCTCGCCACGCTCGAACGGTACGCGCCGGGCGGACAGGACGCGGCGCTGTACGTCAACGCCGCCCCCGGCACGAGCGACGACGACCTGCGCGCGAACCTGGAGCAGACCCTGGACCCGTACCCCCAGGTGCAGGTGCGGGACCTGGCCGACTACAAGCGGCTGGTCCACGACCAGATCGCCGTCCTGCTGTACCTCGTGTACGCGTTGCTGGGGCTGGCGATCATCATCGCGGTACTCGGCGTGGTCAACACCCTCGCACTGTCGGTCGTCGAACGCACCCGGGAGATCGGGCTGCTGCGGGCGATCGGGCTGGCGCGGCGTCAGCTGCGGCGGATGATCCGGCTGGAGTCGGTGGTGATCGCGGTGTTCGGCGCGGTCCTGGGGCTCGCGCTGGGGCTGGTGTGGGGCGTGTGCATGCAGCAGGTGCTGGCGCTCCAGGGCATGACAGCCCTCGCGATCCCGTGGGGCACGATCGTCGCGGTGGTGATCGGCTCGGCGGTGGTGGGGGTCGTGGCGGCGCTGCTGCCGGCGTTGCGGGCATCCCGCATGAACGTACTGGCGGCCATCGCGCACGAATGATGGAATCGCGACAGTGCTCAAGTCCGCTGGTGTGTGAGGAGAGTTCATGTCGCGTCCGTTCCGTTTCGCGGTCAACCTGCTCGAACCCGCGTCCGCAGAGGAGTGGCGCGCCAAGTGCCGCCGGGCCGAGGAGCTCGGCTACGACGTGATCCTCGTCCCCGACCATCTGGGCATGCCCGCACCGTTCCCGGCGCTCGTGGCGGCGGCCGAGGCCACCGAACGCCCGCGGGTCGGCACCTTCACGCTCAACGCGGGCTTCTGGAACCCGGCACTGCTGGCCCGCGAGGTGGCGACGACTGACGCGCTGACGGGCGGCCGCCTGGAGCTGGGGCTCGGCACCGGCTACGTCCGGGAGGAACACGAGACGGCCGGGCTGCCGTTCGGCTCGCCCGGCGAGCGGGTGGACCACCTGCGGCGCACGGTCAAGGAACTGGAGCGACTGCTGGGCTCGAAGGAGCACCAGCCGCAGCCCACGCAGCGGCCCCGCGTGCCGCTGCTGATCGGGGGGAACGGCGACCGCATACTGCGGCTGAGCGCCGAGCACGCCGACATCGCGTCGTTCACCGGGGCACGTACGACGCCGGGCAGCACGACCGGGCAGCTGACACCGATCTCGGCGGACGAGATGGACGAACGCGTGGGGCGGATCCTGGAGTTCGCTGAGCACCGTGCGGAGCCGCCCGAGCTGAACCTGCTCATCCAGATGGTCATCGGCACCGAGGACCGCGAGGCCGCCGTCCGGCCGTTCCTCGAACTGGTCCCGGACATGACGGTCGATCAGGTCCTGGAGCTGCCCGTCACCCTGCTCGGCACCCTGGAGGAGATCACGGAGCAGGTCCTCGCCCGGCGCGAGCGCTACGGCTTCACGTACTTCACGGTCCTGGAGCCCTACATGGAGGCGTTCGCGCCGGTCATGGAGCGGGTGCGCGGGCTCTGACGTCCGCATCCTGAAATGGTGCGCCCCTGCACGGGGCGCGTGATGTGATCATCGCATGACCGAAGTGCGCATCCGGGCCGCGACGCCCGAGGACCTCGACACCGTGCTGGCCTTCTGGAAGGTGGCCGCCGAGGGCACGAGCATCAGCGACGATCGCGCGGGCGTGGAGCGGCTGATCGCGCGCGACCCCGAGGCGCTGCTCCTGGCGGAGCGGGACGGCGAGCCGGTCGGCACGGTGATCGCGGGGTTCGACGGGTGGCGCTGCCATCTGTACCGGCTGGCCGTGCACCCGGACCTCCGCCGCCAGGGCATCGGCTCCGCGCTGCTCGCAGCGGCCGAGGAGCGGTTCGTACGGCTCGGCGGGCGGCGCGCGGACGCGATGGTGCTGACGCGCAACGAGACCGCGCACCACGCGTGGGGGGCCGCGGGTTACGGACCCGAGGAGCAGTGGCGGCGCTGGGTGAAGCCCCTCACCGACTAGCCGGGGGAAACCCCGTCACCGGCCGGGGCGAGGACGCGTGCCACGAGCCGGTGGGCGTAGGCGGTGTCGAGGCCGTCCGGGCGGAAGAGAACGCGGTACATCATGGGGGCGACGACCTGGTCGATGACCGTCTCCACGCCGGGTGCCGGCTCCCCTCGCCCGGCCGCCCGGGCGAGGACGACACCGATCTGCTCGGCGGCGTAGGCCGAGCACCGGCCGGCGTTGCCGCCGTCCGGGTCGCCGAGCAGGGCGTCGCGGATGTAGGCGCGGCCGGCGGGCGAGGACATCTCGTCGAGGAACTGCTCGGCCCATGCCGTCAGGTCGGAAGACAGGGCGCCGTGGTCCTGGGGCGCGGTGTCCGGCCGCAGCCGCTCCACCGCCACGTCCGACAGCAGCTCCTGGAGGTCTCCCCAGCGGCGGTAGACCGTCGACGGTGTCACGCCCGCGCGCTGGGCGATCATCGGCACGGTGAGCGCGTCCCGGCCGACCTCCGAGGCGAGTTCGCGCACGGCGGCGTGCACCGACGCCTGGACCCGGGCGCTGCGCCCGCCGGGGCGCACCATCTGCCTGCTCATGACACCCAGCTTAAAGCGAAATCGTTGCGTCTAACGAGCGGCCGTGGTCGCCGTCGCGAGCCCCTGGGCGGGCCGGGTCTGTTCGTAGGCGTGGCCGACCCTCAGGAGGAGGCTCTCGCCGAGCGGCCTGCCGAGGAGCTGCATGCCGATCGGCAAGCCCGCGGTGTCGTGGCCGACCGGTACGGACAGGGCGGGCAGGCCGGTGATGTTGGCGGGTGCGGAGAGCCGCACATAGGCGTCGGCGACACCTTCGACGGTGCCGTCGGCCCAGGTGATCTCCTCCTGGCCGGCCTCGACCGCGGTCGCTGGGACGGTGGGGGCGGCGATCAGGTCCACGTCCCGCAGCACGCGCTCCCACTCCTGCCGCATGAGGGTGCGCGAGCGCTGGGCGCGCAGGTAGTCGCCCGCGGGCATCAGCTCACCGGCCTCGAGCAGGACCCGGACGTCGTCCTGGTAGAGCTCGGGGACCGTGCGCAGGGTGTCCTCGTGGTAGGCGGTGGCCTCGGGCACCATGAGGCCCCACTGGGTGGGCTTCACGTAGCGGGCCATGGGGATCTCGATGTCGACGAGCCCGGCACCGAGGGCCTCGAGCTGCCCGATGGCGCGGCGGACGGCGGCCTCCACCTCCGGGTCGACACGGTCGAAGTAGTAGGTGCGCGGCACGCCGATGCGCAGTCCGGTCAGGTCGGTGTCCGGGCCCGGCAGGTACCGCGCCGGGGGTGTGGCCAGGGAGGCGGGGTCGCGCGGGTCGTGGCCGGCCACGGCGGCGAGGACCAGGGCCGCGTCCTCGACGGTGCGGGTGAGCGGACCGACATGGTCCAGGGACCAGGACAGGGACGTGACGCCGTGGCGCGGCACGAGGCCGTAGGTCGGTTTGAGACCGACGACGCCGTTGAGCGCGGCGGGCACCCGGATGGATCCGCCGGTGTCGGTGCCCAGGGCGAAGGTGGCGGTGCCCGCGGCGACGGCGACGGCCGATCCACCGCTGGAGCCGCCGGCGACCCGGCCGGGGGCCCAGGCGTTGCGGGTCTGCGGTGTGGTCAGGCCGTAGGCGAACTCATGGGTGTGGGTCTTGCCCACGAGGACGGCTCCGGCGTCCGACAGCCGTGCGGCGACGGTGCTGTCGGCCGGCGCGCGATGGCCGGTCCTGACCCGCGAACTGGCCGACGTGGGCAGGCCGGCGACATCGATCAGGTCCTTCAGGCCCATCGGGATGCCGTGCAGCGGACCGCGGTGGCGCCCGGCGGCGATGTCGTCCGCGGCCAAGCGCGCCGCCCGACGGACGCGCTCCGCCCTGACCGTGACGTAGGCCCCGAGGTGCGGCTCCACCCGTTCGACGCGCTCCAGCACGGAGTCCGCCAGTTCGACGGGGGACAGCCGCCGGGCCCGGATCTCGTCGGCGGCGGCGCTCAGGGTCAGTTCACTGGGCTGCATCGTGCGCCTCCTTCGTCGCCGCGGCGCGATAGGCGAAGGCGGGCGGGGCGTCGCCGAAGTCCAGCTCCCGCAGGACCGCGACGACGGAGCGGATGTGGTCGGCGGTGGCCGCGACCGCCGCGCGGTGGGCAGCTTCACGCGGCGTCACTTCGGTTTGAGACATCGACCCTCCACAAAAGCTAAACGTTTGCCTTAAGGGACACTAGGACCTACGGTCGACTTAACGCAAACAGATTGCTTTAATGACGGTCGAAGGAGCTCCCATGACCACACCCGCCTCCTGGACCGTGGGCGACGTCACGGTCCACCGGGTCGACGAGATCCTGCTGCCTCGCGCCACCGGGCCCTGGCTTCTGCCCGACGCCACACCGGACGTCGTCGCGGGGCAAGCCTGGCTGCGCCCCGACTTCGCCGACGACGAGAACATCCTGCGCATCGACAGCCACAGCTTCGCGTTCACCGTCGACGGGCTGAGGGTCCTGGTGGACACCGGGATCGGCAACGGCAAGGAGCGGGCCAACCCCGCCTGGCACCGGCTCGACACCGACTTCCCGCAGCGCCTCACCGCCGCCGGGCACTCCCCGGACTCGGTCGACCTGGTGCTCCTCACCCACCTGCACGCCGACCACGTCGGCTGGAACACCCGGGAGGCGGACGGCGAGTGGGTCCCCACCTTCCCGAACGCCCGATACCTGACCTCCCGCACCGAGCGGGAGTTCTGGGCCGGGTACGCCATGGACGAGGCGCGCCGGCAGATGTTCCGCGACTCCGTGATCCCGGTGGAGGAGGCGGGACTGCTCGACCTCGTGGACGTTCCCGCCGAGGGCGTCGAGGTCGCTCCGGGCCTGCGCCTGCTCCCGACGCCCGGTCACACGCCCGGCCACATCGCCGTCGAGCTGACCAGCCGCGGGCGGACGGCGCTGATCACCGGCGACTGCGTCCACCACCCCGTACAGCTCGCCCACCCGGGCATCGGCGCCTGCGTGGACATCGACCCCGGCCGGTCCGAGGTCACACGCCGCGAGCTGCTCGGCTCGCTCGCCGGTACGGACACCCTTCTCCTGGGCACCCATTTCGCACCGCCCACCGCGGGCCGCGTCGTCCCTCACCAGGGTGCGTACCGGCTGTCCCCCGTCCCCGCCGACTCCGCGTGAGTCCCACCCCGCAGGACTTTGCCCATCCTTTACTCTTGGATGGCCACTCGGTTCTGCATGAAAGGTTGTGAGCGTCCGCCCATGGGCGAGCCTCCCCGTGCGCGACATCGCGCGTTCCGCCCCGTCCTGGAGAAGCATGGAACGGGGGTGAACCGATGACCGAAGTGCTCCTGCTCCTGGCGGCGATCCTGCTCTCACTCGCCTGCGGAGCCTTCGTGGCGGCCGAGTTCTCGCTCACCACGGTCGAGCGCGCGGAGCTGGAGCAGGCGGTCCAGCGCGGCGAGCGAGGCGCGCAGGGCGCCCTGAAGGCCGTACGGAACCTGACGTTCCAGCTCTCCGGGGCACAGCTCGGCATCACGGTCACGAACCTGGTCGTCGGCATGCTCGCCGAACCGTCGATCGCCGCGCTGATCGCCGGGCCGCTGGAGGACGCCGGAGTCTCCCGCTCGGCCTCGCACAGTCTCGCGCTGGTGCTCGGCACCGCCCTGTCGACGGTGTTCCTGATGGTCGTCGGGGAACTGGTGCCCAAGAACTGGGCGATCTCCTCGCCGCTGACCGTCGCCAAGACCGTGGGCAACGCCCAGCGCTGGTTCAGCGCCGCGTTCCGGCCCTTCATCACCCACCTGAACAACACGGCGAACCGGGTCGTGCGCCGGATCGGCGTGGAACCGGCCGAGGAGCTGGCCTCGGCGCGCGGTCCGCAGGAGCTGGCGGCGCTCGCCCGGCACTCCGCCAAGGAGGGCGCCCTGGAGGCCGACACCGCCGAGCTGTTCGTGCGGACCCTGAACCTCGCCGACCTCACCGCGGAGAACGTCATGACGCCCCGGGTCCAGGTCGTCGCCCTGGAGGTGCAGGCGACCCTGGAGGACGTGGCCAACGCGACCCGGGCCACCGGCCTGTCCCGGTTCCCGGTCTACCGCGGCACCCTCGACTCGGTGGTAGGAACCGCGCACGTCAAGGACGTCCTCGCGGTACCCGCGGAGCGCCGGACCAGGATCTACGTCTCCGAGCTGATGCGCGAACCCCTGCTGGTCCCGGAGACGCTCACGGTCGACCGGCTCCTGGATCGGCTCTCCGGCAAGCGCACCATGGCCGTGGTGATCGACGAGTACGGCGGCACCGCCGGTGTCGCCACCCTGGAGGACATCGTCGAGGAGGTCGTCGGCGAGGTGCGCGACGAGCACGATCCGCACGAGCTGCCGGACCTCGCCCCGGCCGGCACGGACGAGTCCGGCCACGCCCTGTACGACGCGGACGGCTCCGCGCGCGTGGACCATCTGGAGCGCATCGGGCTGCGCGCGCCGGAGGGGCCGTACGAGACGCTCGCCGGGCTGGTGGCGACGGTGCTCGGCCGGATACCGGCCGTCGGCGACACCCTCGAGGTCGCGGGCTGGCGGATGGAGGTCCTGGACGCGACCGGGCGCCGGGCGGCCCGCGTCCGGCTGCGCGCGCCCCTCGACGACGAGAAGCCCGACGAGAAGGAGGTGGAGCTGTGACCGCCGTCCAGCTGCTGATCGGTCTGGCGACGCTTGTCGTGAACGCCTTCTTCGTCGGCGCCGAGTTCGCGCTGATCTCCGTACGCCGCAGCCAGATCGAGCCCCACGCCGACCAGGGCGACCGGCGCGCCAAGAGCGTGCTGTGGGGGCTGGAGCACGTGTCCGCGCTGATGGCGGCGGCCCAGCTCGGCATCACGCTGTGCACGCTGGTGCTGGGTGTGGTCGCCGAGCCGGCGATCGCGCATCTGCTGGAGCCGGTGTTCCACGCGGTGGGTGTGCCCGAGGGCGCGGGGCACGCGGTGTCCTTCGTGATCGCGCTGGCCCTGGCGACGTATCTGCACATGCTGCTCGGCGAGATGGTGCCGAAGAACATCGCGCTCGCGGAGCCGGTACGCAGCGCGCTGGCGCTCGGCCCGCCCCTGGTGGCGCTGTCCCGGGCGCTGCGCCCGGTGATCTTCACGGTGAACACCTTCGCCAACACACTGCTGAAGCTGCTGCGGGTGGAGGCCCGCGAGGAGGTCGCCGCCTCCTACTCGGACGCGGAGATAGCGCAGATCGTGAAGGACTCCAGCGAGGCCGGTCTCATCGACGACCGCGCCCAGGAGCGGCTGCACGACGCGCTGGAACTGGGCCGCCGCCCCGTGCGCGACGTGGTGCTGCCGCTGGAACGCGTGGTGTACGCGCGCGTGGGCGTCACTCCGGAGGAGCTGGAGCGGCTGTCGGCGGAGTCCGGGTTCTCCCGCTTCCCGGTGGTGGACGAGGGCCGGCGGATCGTCGGCTACCTGCACGTGAAGGACGCCCTGGACGCCGCCGGGCGGGATACGCCGTTCCGGTTGCGCGACATGCGGCCCATCGCCCGGGTGCGGGAGCACACGCCGCTCGACGACGTCCTCACGGCGATGCGGGGCAGCCGTACGCACCTCGCGGCCGTGCTCGGCGCGGACGGGCGGCTGGCCGGTCTGGTGACCATGGAGGACGTGCTGCGGGAGCTGTTCGGCCGGAGGACGTGAGAACCGGGGTCGGCGGGACTGACCGACTGCTGGGTATGTGCACGGGATACTATTTCCGTCGCCATGCAGACGAATCCCACCTACAGCAGCCTGGTCGCGGTCGGCGACTCCTTCACCGAGGGCATGTCGGACCTGCTGCCCGACGGCACCTACCGAGGCTGGGCCGACCTGCTCGCCGCGCGGATGGCGGCCCGCACGCCCGGCTTCCGGTACGCCAACCTCGCGGTGCGCGGCAAGCTGATCCAGCAGATCGTCGACGAGCAGGTGGACGTGGCCGCGGCCATGCGGGCCGACGTCGTCACCCTGGTCGGCGGGCTCAACGACACGCTGCGCCCCAAGTGCGACATGGGCAGGGTGCGCGCGCTCCTGGAAGAGGCCGTGGAGAAGCTGGCCCCTTCGTGCGAACGGCTCGTGCTGATGCGCAGCCCGGGCCGGCAGGGGCCGGTCCTGGAGCGGTTCCGGCCGCGTATGGAGGAGCTGTTCGCCTGTGTCGACGAGCTGGCCGCGCGGCACGGCGCGCTCGTCGTCGACCTCTACGGCGCGCCCTCGCTCAGCGACCCGCGGCTGTGGGACGTGGACCGGCTGCACCTGACGGCGGAGGGCCACCGCCGGGTCGCGGAGGCGGTGTGGCAGGCGCTCGGCCACGAGCCCGAGGACGCCGAGTGGCACACACCGATGCCGGCGACGCTGCCGCCCGGCTGGGTCGAGCGGCGCGTGGCGGACGCGCGGTTCGCCCGGCAGCACCTGCTGCCGTGGATAGGCCGCCGTCTGACGGGCCGCTCCTCGGGCGACGGACTGCCGCCGAAACGGCCCGAGCTGCTGCCGTACGAGCTGTAGGGCCCGGTGCCCGAGCACCTCTCGTAGGTTCCGACGAAAAGGCCGGTGCGCTGGCCTGCACGAATCGCCAGTAGAATCCGTCCACGTGACTTCTGCGCCCGCCAAGCCCCGCATCCCGAACGTCCTCGCCGGACGCTACGCCTCCGCCGAGCTCGCCACGCTCTGGTCGCCCGAGCAGAAGGTGAAGCTGGAGCGGCAGCTCTGGCTCGCCGTGCTGCGGGCCCAGAAGGACCTCGGGATCGAGGTGCCGGACGCGGCGCTCGCCGACTACGAGCGCGTCCTCGACACCGTCGACCTGGCCTCCATCGCCGAGCGTGAGAAGGTCACGCGGCACGACGTGAAGGCGCGGATCGAGGAGTTCAACGACCTCGCCGGGCACGAGCACGTGCACAAGGGCATGACCTCCCGCGACCTCACCGAGAACGTCGAGCAGCTCCAGATCCGGCTCTCGCTGGAGCTGGTGCGCGACCGCACGGTGGCCGTGCTGGCGCGGCTGGGCAAGCTCGCCGGCGAGTACGGCGAGCTGGTCATGGCCGGCCGTTCGCACAACGTGGCCGCGCAGGCCACCACCCTCGGCAAGCGCTTCGCCACCGGCGCCGACGAGCTGCTCGTCGCGTTCGGCCGTGTCGAGGAGCTGCTGGGCCGCTACCCGCTGCGCGGCATCAAGGGCCCGGTCGGCACCGCGCAGGACATGCTGGACCTGCTGGGCGGGGACGCCGCGAAGCTCGCGGAGCTGGAGCAGCGGATCGCCGGGCACCTGGGCTTCTCGCAGGCGTTCACCTCGGTCGGGCAGGTCTACCCGCGCTCGCTGGACTACGAGGTCGTGACGACGCTGGTGCAGCTGGCGGCGGCGCCGTCGTCGCTGGCGAAGACGATCCGGCTGATGGCCGGGCACGAGCTGGTCACCGAGGGCTTCAAGCCGGGCCAGGTCGGCTCCTCCGCGATGCCGCACAAGATGAACACCCGCTCCTGCGAGCGCGTCAACGGCCTGATGGTGATCCTGCGCGGCTACGCCTCGATGACCGGCGAGCTGGCGGGTGACCAGTGGAACGAGGGCGACGTGTCCTGCTCGGTGGTGCGCCGGGTCGCGCTGCCGGACGCGTTCTTCGCGCTGGACGGTCTGCTGGAGACGTTCCTGACGGTGCTCGACGAGTTCGGCGCGTTCCCGGCGGTCGTGGCGCGTGAACTGGACCGGTACCTGCCGTTCCTCGCCACCACCAAGGTGCTGATGGGCGCGGTGCGCGCGGGTGTGGGCCGGGAGCTGGCGCACGAGGCGATCAAGGAGAACGCCGTCGCCTCCGCGCTCGCGATGCGCGAGCAGGGCGCCGAGCGCAACGAGCTGCTCGACAAGCTCGCCGCCGACGCGCGTCTCCCCCTCGACCGGGCCGAACTGGACGCCCTGATGGCCGACAAGCTGTCCTTCACGGGGGCCGCGGGCGATCAGGTCGCCACCGTCGTCGCCCGCGTCGAGGAGGTCGTGAAGCAGCACCCCCGGGCCGCGGGCTACACGCCCGGGGCGATCCTCTGACGCGCCGCTCACGATGGCGCGCTTCACGCCCGAGGAACTGGAGGCCGCCCGTGACCGCGTCGTGCCCGACGTGGTCGCGGACGGTCTGCGGGTGCTGTTCTGCGGGATAAATCCCGGTCTGATGACGGCCGCGACGGGCCATCACTTCGCCCGCCCCGGCAACCGCTTCTGGCCGGTGCTGCACCGGTCCGGCTTCACCCCCAGGCTGCTGAAGCCGGCGGAGCAGCGGGAGTTGCTCTCGTACGGGCTCGGCATCACCAACGTCGTGGCCCGGCCGACCGCGCGGGCCGACGAGCTGAGTCCCGAGGAGTACCGGGAGGGCGGGCGGCTGCTCGCCCTGAAGGTGGAGCGGCTGCGGCCGCGCATGCTCGCCGTGGTGGGGGTGACCGCCTACCGCGCGGCGTTCGACGACCGCAAGGCCCAGGTGGGACCGCAGCCGCGGACCATCGGGGACACGCGGGTGTGGGTGCTGCCCAACCCGAGCGGGCTGAACGCGCACTGGACGGCCGAGACCATGGCCGAGGAGTTCCGGCGCCTGCGGGAGGCCGCGGAGGCCTGACCGGTCACGGCGGGTCGGTCTCCGTGACCACGGCGAGCAGCCGCACGTCCTGGGAGGGGTCCCGGTCCGCGACCGCCACGGCGACCCAGCGGCCGGTGCCCTCCACCTCCCACACATACGCCACGCCGGCCCACGCGCTCAGCTCGGCCCACGGCCGCGGTATCTCCTCCCGGTCGGTACGCAGCAGGACGGTCTGCAGGTTGCACGGGTCCGTGTCGCCCCAGCGCGAGGCGAGCAGTTCGTAGACGGCGTCCCGGTCCTTCTCGAACTGGTCGACCGTCACCGCCCGGGTGGCGGGGTCGCCGTCGGCCGCGCTCCCTAACACCGCGACGTGGTAGCCGGGGCCCGAGGTGCCGACGTCCGACGGGCCGTGTTCCGCCGGAAAGGGGCGGAAGCACAGCTCGTCGACGAGGGCGATGTGCTGCGCGATGTTCATGAGGTCCAGTAAACCCGCCGCCACTGACACTTGGCGGGGCATCACCCCTGTTATCGGTCAGGCGTCCCGCCGACGCAGGCTCCACGCGCCCGCCAGCAGTGCGGCCACCGTCCAGAGCGCGGTCACCGCGAGCCCCGACCACGGCCCGAGGGACGATCCCTCGTACGTCCCCCGGATGACCAACTGGCCCGCCTTGTCGGGCAGGAAGTCGGCGACCGTGCCCGTCGCGTCGCCGATCACGAACGACACGACGAGGATGAACGGGATCAGCAGCGACAGGGTGGCCGTGCCGCTGCGCAGCAGGGCGGCGAGCCCGGCGGCGAACAGGGCCATCAGCATGAGGTAGACGCCGCAGCCCATGACACCACGGACCTGCTCGCCGACGGTGAGCCCGTCCGCCGCCGGACCGAGCACCGCGCGTGCGACCAACAGGGCGGCGAGGGCGGTCGCCCACCCCACCAGAAGGGTCGGTACGGCGATGACGGCCGCCTTGGCCGCGAACCAGCGGCCGCGTCGCGGCACCGCGGCCAGTGAGAGCCGGAGCGCGCCCGACCGGAACTCCGAGGACACGGTCATGGCCCCGAAGGAGACGGCGGCGATCTGGCCGGGAACGACACCGGACAGGGCCATGAACAGCGGGTCGAAGCCGGGGTCCGAGGTGTCGGAGACACCGGCGATCGCGGAGAACGCCGTGGTCGCGGCGAAAAGGGCGAGCAGCGTTCCGGGGAGGGAGCGCAGCGTGCGGATCTTCAGCCACTCGGAGCGGAGGACGGGGGTGAGTTCCATGGTCATGCCTCCTGCGGCTGGGCGGTGAACTCGGCTTCGGCCGAGGTGAGGTCGAAGTAGGCCTGTTCCAAGGTGCCCTCCTCGGCCGCGAGTTCCAGGACCGGCACACCCGCGGCGGAGGTGAGGCGGCCGATGTCGTCCACGCGCGCGTGGTCCACGGTCCAGTGCCCGTCCGCGTGTTCCACGGCCTGGTGGCCGTGTTCGGCGAGGGCGCTCTCGAGCGCCACGGGGTCGGTCGTGCGGATCCGTACCCGGGGTCGCACGCGTGCGTGGATGAACTCGCGCATCGGGGTGTCGGCCAGGAGCCGGCCCCGGCCGAGGACGACGAGCTGGTCCGCGAAGGACGCGGTCTCGTTCATCAGATGACTGGAGACCAGGACCGTGCGCCCCTCCCCCGCGAGCCGGCGCAGCAACTGCCGGATCCACACGATGCCTTCCGGGTCGAGGCCGTTGGACGGCTCGTCCAGAATCACCACCTCGGGATCGCCCAGCAGGGCGGCCGCGATGCCGAGTCGCTGGCGCATGCCCAGGGAGTACGTCCGCACCCGGCGCCGGGCCACCGAGGCCAGGCCGGTCTCCTCCAGCACCTCGTCCACCCGGCGGTCGGGGATGCGGTTGCTCACCGCCAGGACACGGAGGTGGTCGCGGGCGGTGCGGGAGCCGTGCGCGGCCTGCGCGTCGAGCAGGGCGCCGACGTGGCGCAGGGGTTCGCCCAGGGTCGGGTAGGCGCGACCGCCGATCGTGGCGGAACCGGCGGTCGGCCGGTCGAGGCCGAGCACCAGCCGCATGGTGGTGGACTTCCCGGCTCCGTTGGGGCCGAGGAAGCCGGTGACGCGGCCGGGCAGGACACGGAAGGTGAGGCCGTCCACGGCTCGTGCGGTGCCGTACTCCTTGGTGAGGTCCTGGACTTCGATGCTGGTCATGGGAGCAGCGTGGCGCTTCGCCGGGGGTGCGGGCCTCCCCCGGCGGTGGAGATCCTCTCCCCCGTGCGGGGGAGGTCCGTTGTCAGTGGCGGCTGGCACGATGGCGCGATGGTCCGCATGCTGCGCCCGCTCACGCGGGCGGTGACGTACAAGCGGTGGCTGCACATGGTGGTGGCCATCGTGTGGCCGTCGCTGTGGATCTTCATCCAGGAGGCGTGGTGGACCCAGGTCACGGCCGCCGTGCTGCTCGGGCTCGCGGGTCTCGTGCCCATCACGCGGGTCGTGGAGGGGTTCCAGGCCAGGCTGCTGCTCATCGATCACCGGCAGGAGGGTGAGAGCGCGGAGATCGTTACCACCCCGTCGGTCACGTGGGGAGACCGCGGGCGGACGGTGGTGTGGCTGGAGGCGCGGCTCGTCTTCGGCTGGACCGTGGCCCACCTCTCCCTCCAGTTGCCCCTCTTCGCGATCGACTTGCTGACGACCGGGCTCGGTCTCGGGCCCTGGGCCGATGGATTCGTGACCGTCGAGGAGAACCGCTGGTGGCACGCCGTGGTCGCACCCGTGCCGTTGATTCTGTGCCCCGTCGTCGTGGTGGGGTCGGGCCACCTCATCACCGCGCTGGCCAAGCGGCTTCTCGGGCCGTCGCCCGCCGAGCGGATGGCGGCGCTGGAGGAGCGCACCGAACAGCTGCTGGAACGCACGCGCATCGCCCGCGAGTTGCACGACTCCATCGGGCACGCGCTCACGGTCGCCGTGGTGCAGGCGGGCGCCGCACGGGCGGCCGGTGACCCGGAGTTCACGGACCGGGCGCTGGTCGCCATCGAGGAGACCGGCCGGGCCGCGCTGGAGGACCTGGAGCGGGTGCTGGGCGTTCTGCGTGAATCGCAGAAGCCGGTGAGCGGCAGACCGACCCTGGCGGACGCGGACCGGCTGCTGGAGTCCGCGCGGGCCTCCGGAGCGAAGGTCGAGGCCGAGGTGACCGGGCCCGTGGACACCGTGCCGGGTCCGGTGTCCCGGGAGGGCTACCGGATCCTCCAGGAGGCGCTGACCAATGTGCTGCGGCACGCGGGAGCGGTTCCGGCACAGGTACGCGTCCAGGTCACCGGCGACACCCTCGTCCTCGCGATCCGCAACCCGCTGACCTCGCCGATACCCGGCCCCGGACGCGGCAGCGGCCTGCGCGGCATACGCGAGCGCGCGGCCCTGCTCGGCGGACGCGCCCGGACCGGCCCCGACGAAGGCGACTGGCAGGTCCATGTCGAGCTGCCGCTGAGTTGATCTAGGCTGGCCGGATGCCGGTCACCGTTCTCCTCGTCGACGACGAACCCCTGGTACGCGCGGGTCTGCGGGCCGTGCTGGAGGCGCAGCCCGACATCGAGGTCGTCGGGGAGGCCGCGGACGGGGCGGCGGTGATCCCGCTCGTGCGTCAGCTGCGGCCGGACGTGGTCGCCATGGACGTACGGATGCCGCTGCTGGACGGTATCGAGGCCACCCGGGCGTTGCTGCGGACGGTCGACGATCCGCCGCGGATCCTCGTGGTGACGACCTTCGAGAACGACGAGTACGTGTACGAGGCGCTGCGGGCGGGGGCCGACGGGTTTCTGCTGAAGAGGGCCCGGCCGGCCGAGATCGTGCACGCGGTGCGGCTGATCGCCGAGGGCGATTCGCTGCTGTTCCCCGCCTCGGTGCGGCAGCTCGCCGCCGAGTACGGGGACGAGGGCGGGAACCGGGCCGCGCGGGCGGCGATGGAGCGGGCGCAGCTGACCGAGCGGGAGGCCGAGGTGCTGCGGCTGATGGCGCGGGGGCTGTCGAACGCGGAGATCGCCGCCCGGCTGGTCGTCGGGACGGAAACGGTCAAGTCGCATGTGAGCGCCGTGCTGGCGAAGCTGGGAGCGCGGGATCGGACCCAGGCGGTGATCGCGGCGTACGAGTCCGGGTTCGTGGCACCGGGGTGACCGGCGGGCCGGGTGCCTGCTCCTCGCCGGGCTGACCGGCGGGCCGGGTGCCTGCCCCTCGCCGGGGCCCGGCCCGCCGAGTACGATCCGGCCAACACGCGCACGAGCTGGGAGGACGGACGGTGGGGCGGCTGACCGGCGGGGATCCCTCGCTGCTGCGAAGGATCAACTCCGCGGTGGTGCTGCACGCGCTGCGTGCCACGGACTGCGCCACGCTGACCGAGATCACCCGGGTGACGGGGCTGTCCCGGCCGACCGTCGAGGGCGTGGTCGAGGGACTCATCGAGGCCGGGCTCGTCGTCGAGAAGGCGGCCGAGGAGGGCGCCGCGCGGCGGCAGGGGCGGCCGGCGCGGCGGTTCCGGTTCCGTGCGGAGGCGGGGCATCTGCTGGGGCTGGAGATCGGGGCACACCGGGTGGCCGCGCTCCTGGCGGACCTGGACGGGCGGCTGATCGGCTCCCAGGCCAAGGAGGTGGCCGAGACGGCCGGGGCCGACGAGCGCCTGGAACGGCTGCGCGGGGTCGTCGCCGAGCTGCTGCGCCGGGCCGGTGTCGCCCGCGGCTCGCTGCGGGCGGTGGGTGTGGCGACACCGGGGATCGTCGAGGCGGACGGCACGGTACGGCTGGGCACGGCGCTTCCGGGGTGGACGGGGCTGCGGCTGGGCGAGCGGCTGAGCCGGTCCTTCAAGTGCCCGGTGCTGGTCGAGAACGACGCGAACGCGGCGGCGGTCGCCGAGCACTGGAAGGGAGCGGCCGCCGAGTCGGAGGACGTGGTGTTCGTGCTGGCGGGGCTCAGTCCCGGCGCCGGTGCGCTGATCGGGGGCCGGCTGCACCGGGGCTACGGCGGGGCGGCCGGCGAGATCGGCGCGCTGCACCTGCTGGGCCGGGAGGTGACGCCCGAGACGCTCCTGTCCACCACGGACGAGCCCCTCCACCCGCTGGACGAGCAGGCGGTGGCCGAGGTCTTCGCACAGGCCCGGGAGGGCGACCGGCGGGCCCGCGCGGCCGTGGACCGCTTCCTCCAGCGCCTGGTCCACGACGTGGCGGCCCTCGCCCTGGCCCTCGACCCGGAACTGGTCGTCATCGGCGGCTGGGCCGCGGGCCTGGACGGCGTCCTCGACCCCCTCCGCCACGAACTCGCCCGCTACTGTCTGCGCCCTCCGCAGGTGGCCCTCTCCCGCCTGGGCGACGCGGCGGTGGCGACCGGCGCCCTGCGCCTCGCCCTGGACCACGTGGAGGAACAACTTTTCACTGTGGAGACCGCCACAACGCCCTACCGGTGACGGCCCCCAAGGGGGCGGGGCTGTATCGATGTGCGGCTCCGCCGCGTGGGCGCGACCAGCCACGACGCACGCGCGGCCGACCGCTCACCGCACCCTGCGAACCGACGGACGGTCAGGAAGCCCGCTGCTCAGGCCCGGTGTGAATCTCCACCCCACCCGCGTCACCGAAGGTCAACCGGCACGTGTCAGCGCGATACGTCGCGACCGACAGCGCAGCCGCACGCCCCGCGGACACGAACCGGGTCGTGACGACGAGAACAGGCGCCCCCGGCAGCCGGTCCAGCTCCTTCGCGTCGTCCGCCCCGGCGGAGCCGAGCTCCACCGCGTTCTCCTGCCGCTCCAGCTCCACACGCCGCAACTCCCGCAGCACCGCACGCGCCCGCGCGGCCCCCGAGGGCGCGTCGATCGCGGAGAGCTCGGACACCGACGACTGCGGGACGTACAGCAGCTCGGCGGCCACCGGCCGGCCCTGCGAGACGCGGGAGCGGCGCACGATGTGCACGGACTCGTCGCGGCCGGTCTCCAGCGCGTCGGCGACGGCCGCGGGCGGCACCGCCGCCGTGCAGTCGACCGGCTGCCAGGCGTCCTCGGAACCACCCGGCCAGGTGTGCGGGCCGGCGCCGAGGGAGACGCCCATGCGGGGCGGCGCGACGGTCGTGCCGACACCGCGGCGGCGCTGGAGCCTGCCTTCCAGTTCCAGCTGCTCCAGCGCCTGACGGAGCGTGGCGCGGGCGACGCCGAAACGGGCCGCGAGGTCGCGCTCGTTGGGCAGGATCTCCCCCACCGAGAACTCCGAGTCGAGCGCTTCGCTGAGCACGGTCTTGAGGTGCAAGTACTTCGGTTCCGGCACCGATTCCAGCTGCGTGGTCCCCACCCTGTCCTCCGCAATCGCCGTGGCCGGCGGCTTTTTAACGCCCTTGTTTTTTAAAGGTTGTTTCACTTCTCTGCGACCATAGGTCCGCCCTGATCCTTGGTCAAGACCAATGCCCGGGAACGTTCACGGGACGTTCATCCACCCGGTACGGACGGTGGCGTACGGGCTGCGGTGGCGCCGTCTACGCGGTGGCCAGCGATCCCAGCTTGTCGGGGTTGCGGATGATGTAGACGGCCTGGACGCGGCCGTCGGCGATGTCGAGCTGGAAGACGCTGTCGGGCCTGTCGCCGGACAGGACCAGCACGGCCGGGCCGCCGTTGAGTTCCAGGAAGCGCACGGAGTGGTCCGGGACACCCTTCCGCGCGGCACCGACGAGGAACCGGCCCACCTTGTCGGCGGTCCGCAGCACCCGCAGCGGCGCCCGCGACTTGCCGCCGCTGTCGCCGACGAGACGGACGTCGGGGGCGAGCAGTTCCATCAGTCCGTCGAGGTCGCCCTCCGCCGCGGCGGCGAGGAACCGTTCGGTGAGGTCACGGCGCTGGACGGGGTCGACCTCGTAGCGCGGTCGGCGCTCCTCGACGTGTTTGCGGGCCCGCCCGGCCAGCTGGCGTACCGCCGGCTCGCCGCGGTCGAGCATGGCGGCGATGTCGGCGTACGGGAAGCCGAACGCCTCGCGGAGCACGAACACCGCCCGTTCCAGCGGCGACAGCGACTCCAGCACGACGAGGACGGCGAGCGAGACGGAGTCGGCGAGCACGGCCCGCTCGGCGGTGTCCGGCACGGTGTCGCCGAAGTCGGTGACGTACGGCTCGGGCAGCCAGGGGCCCACGTACGTCTCCCCGCGCGCCTTGATCTGGCGCAGCCGGTCGACGGCGAGGCGGGTGGTGATCCGGACGAGGTAACCACGCGGTTCGCGCACATCGCCGCGGTCTGCGCCCGACCAGCGCAGCCAGGCTTCCTGGACCACGTCCTCCGCGTCGGCCACGCGGCCGAGCATGCGGTAGGCGACGCCCGTCAGGACGGGGCGGTGCGCTTCGAAGACGTCGGTCGCGGTCTCGGTGGTCACGGACTCCATCCCAGCCCACGGGTGCGGCCCTGTCCAGGCGGAATCGCCCGTTGCCGGACAGAATGACCGACAGGGCGCCGGTGATCGGCGGCACAGCACAGGAGGTGGCGATGCGGTACGCGGTTCTGGGCACGGGCCAGGTCGGGCGCACGCTCGGTGGCCGGCTGGTGGAACTGGGGCACGAGGTGCGGCTCGGCTCGCGGACGCGGGACAACCCGGCCGCCGTGGAGTGGGCCGCCTCGGCGGGCGCCGGCGCGGGCGTGGGAACGTTCGCGGAGGCGGCGGCGTTCGGCGAGGTCGTGGTCAACGCGGTCGGCGGGCGGGTGGCGCTCGCGGCACTGGAGGCGGTGAGGCCGGAGGACCTCGACGGGAAGGTCCTCGTGGACGTCTCCAACCCGCTGGCGTTCGAGGAGGGCGAGCTGCGGCTGTCCCCCGTGGAGTCGGACAGCGTCGGTGAGCAGATCCAGCGGGCTTTCCCGAACGCGCGCGTGGTGAAGACACTCAACACCGTCAACTGTCAGGTGATGGTCGACCCCGGGCGGGTGCCGGGCGAGCACAACGTGTTCGTCTGCGGGGAGGACGCGCGCGCCAAGGAACAGGTGACGGCGCTGCTCGGGGAGTTCGGCTGGCCGGCCGACCGGGTGCTCGATCTCGGGGGCATCCGGGCGGCACGCCATGTGGAGATGTGGCTGCCGCTGTGGTTCGGTCTGATGCAGAAGTTCGGGCACGCGGACTTCAACCTGGAGCTGCGCCGGGCCCGTTGAGCCGGGGCGACGGCGGGGAGGTGGCCACGACTCGGGGCTACCCGTCGGTAGTAATTGCTGACAAGCTGTCTACAGCGTCCGTCAGCGAGTTCAGCCGAGGAGCACCCCCATGCCCGCCACCGTCTCCTTCAAGGTCGCCTCCGCGCGAGGCGAGCAGAACGTGACCCTGTCCTACACGCGCGAGGGCAGCGGCGAACCGCTGCTCCTCCTGCACGGCATCGGCCACCACCGGCAGGTGTGGGACCCGGTGATCCCGGCGCTGGCCGCCGAGCGGGACGTGATCGCCGTGGACCTGCCCGGATGCGGCGAGTCGCCGGCGCTTCCGGACGGCATGGCGCACGACCTGCCGACGATGAACACCGTCCTCACGGCACTGTGCGAGGCGCTGGCGATCGAACGGCCGCACGTGGCGGGCAACTCGCTGGGCGGCCTGCTGGCCCTGGAGCTCGCCCGGGCCCGGCTCGTCCGCTCCGTCACCGCCCTGTCGCCCGCCGGGTTCTGGAACGAGGCCGAGCGCCGCTACGCGTTCGCGGTGCTGACGGCGATGCGGCAGATCGCCCGGCGCATGCCGCTGCCCGTGGTCGAACGGCTGGCCCGCCCGGCGATCGGCCGCACCCTGCTGACGAGCACCATCTACGCCCGCCCGGGCCGCCGATCACCCGAGGCCGTGATCGCCGAGACCCTCGCGCTGGCCCGGGCCCAGGGCTTCTCCGAGACCCTTCGCTCCGGCAGGGCCGTGCAGTTCACCGAGGACATCGTCGGCACGCCGGTCACCGTGGCGTGGGGCAACCGGGACCGGCTGCTCATCCCCCGCCAGGGCGTACGGGCCAAGGGCGTCATCCCCGGCGCCCGGCTGGTGCGGCTGCCCGGCTGCGGCCACGTCCCGATGAACGACGACCCGGCCCTGGTCGCCCGGGTCGTCCTCGACGGCAGCCGCTGACCACACCCGTCCGTGGCCCTCGAACCTGCTCCGGGAACGCCCCGCCCGTCGGGCAGACTGACCGCATGAACCGCAACGGTCCCGCGTCCGCCGCCTGGGAACTGCTGCTCCCCGCCGTCTCGGCACCGGCACGCACCCGCGGCCGGGCCCTGCAGACGGCCCTGCGCGAGGCGGTGCGTTCGGGCAGGCTGGCCCCGGGCACGCGGTTGCCGTCGAGCCGGGATCTCGCGACGGACCTGGGGGTGTCGCGCGGGCTCGTCACCCAGGCGTACGAGCAACTGACGGCGGAGGGCTACCTGCGCAGCGGCCAGGGCGCCGGGACGTGGGTGGGCGAGGCGGCACGGTCGGCCCGGCCGCGTGCGCGGGACCTCGCTCCCCGCCTGCCCGGTGCCCGGGCGGACTTCGTGCCCGGGACGCCGGATCTGTCACTGTTCCCGCGCTCGGCGTGGGCGGCAGCGCAGCGCGGTGTACTGGCGGAGCTGCCGCACCAGGAGCTGGGCTACCCCGACCCGCGCGGGCTGCCCCGGCTGCGCACCGCGCTGGCCGAACTGCTCGCCCGGCGACGGGGCGTGGTGGCCGACCCGGAACGGATCGTGATCGTCTCAGGGGTGGCCCAGGCGACGACGCTGCTCGGTTCCGTGCTGCACGCGCGCGGTGTGCGCACGATCGGCGTGGAGGACCCGGGCAGTCCCCAGCACGACGCGCTGTACGCCTCGGCCGGCGTCACCGTCGTACCGGTGCCCGTGGACGGCGAGGGCATCGCCCTGGAGCCGTTGCGGGCGTCGGGCGTCCGGGCCGTGGTGACGACACCGGCGCACCAGTTCCCCACCGGGATCGCCTACTCGGCGCGGCGCCGCGCGGACCTGCTCGACTGGGCGCGGGACGTGGGCGGCATCGTCCTGGAGGACGACTACGACGGCGACTTCCGCTACGACCGTGCCCCGGTCGGCGCGCTCCAGGGCCTCGACCCGGACCACGTCGCCTACACCGGCTCGGTCAGCAAGTCCCTCGCCCCGGGGCTGCGGCTGGGCTGGCTGCTGGTGCCCGAGTCCTGGGCGGAGGAGATCGTCGAACGCAAGCGCACCACGGATCTCGGGCACCCGGCCCTCGACCAGGCCCTGTTCGCCCGCTTCCTGGAGCGCGGCGACTACGACCGCCAACTGCGCCGCTGCCAGCGCGCCTACCGCGAGCGCCGGGACGCGCTCACCACGGCCCTCGACGAGCACTTCCCCGGCTCCGAGGTCTTCGGGATCGCCGCGGGCCTGCACGTGATCGCCACGCTGCCCGAGCGGTACGGCCCCGAGGAACGCTTCCTGGAGCACGTGACAGCGGCCGGAGCGGCGGTACGCCCGCTGTCGGCGTACGCCCACACGCCGGCCGGGACCGCCGACGGGAAGAAGACACGACTGGTCCTGGGCTACGCCCATGTGCCGCCCGCCCGGATCCACGAGGGCATACGCCTGATGGCGGAGGCCGCCACCGGGTGACTCCCCCGGCCGGCGTGCTCCCGCCCGTTCCCCTCGCCCTGCGGTCAGTTGTTCACTTGGGGTTCGCGTGTGCGCTGCGGCGTGCCAGTAGTTGTGGCTGTGCACACCTGGCCGGATCCCGTCCCTGGAGGCGTATCCATGTCACACCGTCCGTTCCCCGGGCGCCGTAGCGTCCTGCGTGGCTCGCTCGTCGCGTCGGCGGCCCTGTCCCTGCCCACCGCGCTCGGCGCGGCGCCGGCCTTCGCGCGGTCGGGACGCCCGAAGGCGGGGTGGGGTGTCCAGGCGGGCGACGTGACCAGTGACTCCGGGCTGGTGTGGGTGCGGTCCGACCGGCCCGCCCGGATGATCGTCGAGACGTCGGCGACCGAGTCGTTCCGCAATCCGCGCAGATGGCACGGCCCGCTGCTGGGCTCGGGCACGGACTTCACCGGCACCACCCGGCTGCGCGGCCTGCCGCCCGGCGAGCAGGTCCACTACCGGGTGCTGCTCGTCGACCCGGACGACCCTCGCCGCACCGGCGAACCGGTCACCGGCACCTTCCGCACGGCGTCCGCCAAGCGCCGCGACGGCGTACGGTTCGTCTGGTCCGGCGACCTGGCCGGGCAAGGCTGGGGCATCAACCCGGAGCTCGGCGGCTACCGGATCTACGACGCGATGGCCGCACTCGACCCGGACTTCTTCCTGTGCAGCGGCGACAACATCTACGCCGACGGCCCGATCACCGAGACCGTCGCCCTCCCCGACGGGCGCACCTGGCGGAACATCACCACCGAGGAGAAGTCGAAGGTCGCCGAGACCCTGACGGAGTTCCGCGGCAACTTCCGCTACAACCTGCTGGACGAGAACCTGCGCGCCTTCAACGCCCGGATCCCGTCGATCATCCAGTGGGACGACCACGAGGTCACCAACAACTGGTACCCGGGCGAGATCCTCACCGACTCCCGGTACACCGAGAAGCGCGTCGACGTGCTCGCCGCCCGCGCCCGGCAGGCGTTCTCGGAGTACTTCCCGATCTCCACGCTGCGCCGCCCCGACGGCCGTGTCCACCGGGTCCAGCACCACGGCCCGCTGCTGGACGTCTTCGTCCTGGACATGCGCACCTACCGCAACGCCAACTCGCCGGACGACCAGCCCGCCGACCCGCAGGGCATCCTCGGCCGCGAGCAGCTGGAGTGGCTCAAGCGTGAGCTGGCCCGCTCCCGGGCGGTGTGGAAGGTGATCGCCTCCGACATGCCGCTCGGCCTGGTCGTCCCGGACGCGCCGAACATCGAGGCCGTCGCGCAGGGCGACCCCGGCAAGCCGCTGGGCCGTGAGCTCCAGATCGCCGAGCTGCTGCGGTTCGTCAAGCACCAGCGCATCACGGGCACGGTGTGGCTCACGGCCGACGTGCACCACACCTCGGCGCAGCACTACCAGCCGTCGCGGGCCGCCTTCACCGACTTCGAGCCGTTCTGGGAGTTCGTGTCGGGTCCGCTGAACGCCGGTGCGTTCCCGGCGAACGCGCTCGACGGCACCTTCGGCCCGGACCGGGTGTTCGTGAAGGCGCCGACCACCCCGAACGTCTCGCCCGCCGGTGGCTACCAGTTCTTCGGCGAGGTGGCCATCGACGGCGGCAGCGGTGAGCTGACGGTCCGTCTGCGGGAACAGGACGGCACCGTGCTGTTCACCAAGGTGCTCCAGCCGGGCCTGGTGGGCCAGTGAGGGACGAAGTACGGTACGGAGCACCACGTTTGAAGGGTCGATAAAGAGGGCAAGCCGACTCTTTTACCCGCCGGTCACAGGGCGTTTGTGATCACGCAACACCGTTCGGTCACAGTGGGTGCATGACGCGAGAAGTGACCCACGTGACGCATTCTGAAGCCGACTGCCGCCCCGCCACCTCGTGGCAGAAGGTCGCGGCGGCGTTCCACGCCTGGCGAACACGACGCCAGGAACACGCCCCGCCCACGAGTGATACCGGGTCCCTGGCACCGGAGCAGGTGCCGGGGGCGAACACCCTGTGGCGGATGCGGACCACGGTTCAGGAGGAACCGGGGTCTTTGGCGGCGCTGTGCAGCGCCCTGGCCGGACAGCGCGTCGACATCCTCAGCCTGCAGACGCACCCGCTGGCCGAGGGCACGGTCGACGAGTTCCTGCTGCGGGGACCGGACGGCCTGCCGGCGTCCGCGATCACCACGGCCGTCGAGTCGGCCGGTGGTACCGACACCTGGATCGAGCGGGCCGACGCCCACGACCTCGTGGACGCGCCGACCCGGGTCCTCGGGCTCGCCGCCCGTACCGCCCTGGACTCGGCGGAACTGCCGCTGGCCCTCCGCCAGTTGCTGGGCCGGTGCACGATCCGGTCCCTGCCGGCGCCGGCCGGTGACGGCGGGACTCCGGGGAGCCTCGCCGTCGAGGGAGCCCTCGACGACACGGTGATGCGGCTGCGCGCGCTGGAAGGCGGAGTGATCATCGTGGAGCGGCCGTATCTGCCGTTCACACCGACCGAGTTCGCCCGGGCGAGGGCTCTGGTGGAGCTGGACGCCCGGCTCGGACCGCGCCTGCCGCACGGACGGGACGTGTTCACGCTCGCCGAGGGCAGCGACATCACCGTGCGGCGGGCCGACACACGCGATCTCGAAGCGGCCCGGGCGATGCACGAGCGGTGCTCGCCGCGCACGCTGAAGCTGCGCTACCACGGGCCCGTCGGTGACGCCGACCGGTACCTCAACCATCTGCTCAGTCCGCGCTACGGCCGCACGCTCGCCGTGCAGACGGCCTCCGGGCGGATCGTCGGGCTCGGTCACCTCCTGTGGGACGGGGACGAGACGGAGATCGCCCTGCTCGTCGAGGACGCGTGGCAGCGGCGGGGTGTCGGGGCGGAGTTGCTGTCGCGGCTCGTCGCCCTGGCCGTCGAGGCGAGGTGCTCCAGCGTCTATGCCGTGACCCAGGCGTCCAACACGGGCATGGTCGCCGCCATGCGGGGGCTGGGGCTTCCTCTCGACTACCAGGTCGAGGAGGGGACGCTGGTCATCACGGCGCGGCTGGGTGAGGCGGTCGCGGCGCGTGCGGGGGAGCTGGGCAGCGCCTCAGCGCCGTAGGGGCATGGGGTCCGTCGGCGGCCGCACGCCGGTTGTGGCCTGTCGCGCAGTTCCCCGCGCCCCTGGCAGGGACGCGTTCAGGTCCGACCACAGGTCCTCCACGTCCTCCAGGCCGACCGACATGCGCAACAGTCGGTCGGTCACCCCTGCTCCCCTGCGGTCGTTCGTGTCCACGATGCGGTGGCTGATGGACGCCGGGTGCTGGATGAGGGTGTCGACGCTGCCGAGGCTCACCGCCGGGGTGATCAGGCGGACCGCGGCGATCACCTCGTGCGGGTCGCCGTGCACCTCGAAGGCGACCATCGCGCCGCCGATGCGCGGGTAGTGCACGCGGGCGACCCGCGGGTCGGCGGCGAGGCGCCCGGCCAGTTCGGCGGCCGTGGCGGAGGCCGCCCGGACCCGGACGGGGAGGGTGGACAGGCCGCGCAGCAGCAGATAGCCGGCCAGCGGGTGCAGGACTCCGCCGGTGGCGAAGCGCACCTGGCGCAGCCGGCCCGCGAACTCCTCGTCGCAGGCGACCACGCCCGCGAGGACGTCGCCGTGGCCGCCGAGGTACTTGGTGGCACTGTGCAGGACCAGCCGGGCACCGTGCTCGGCGGGGCGCTGGAGGACCGGCGTGGCGAAGGTGTTGTCCACCAGCAGCGGCACCGAGCCGCAGGCGTGCGCGACGGCCCGCAGGTCGACCTCGGCGAGGGTGGGGTTGGCCGGGGACTCGACCAGGACCAGTCCGGTGTCCGGCCGCAGGGCGTCGGCGACGCCGGCCGGGTCGGTCCAGGTCACCTCCGTGCCCAGCAGCCCGGCGGTCAGCAGATGGTCGCTGCAGCCGTAGAGGGGGCGTACGGCGACGACGTGCCGCAGGCCCGTGGAGCCGCGGACGAGCAGGACGGCGCTGAGTGCGGCCATGCCGCTGGCGAAGGCGACCGCGGCCTCGGTGCCCTCGAGGCGGGCCAGAGCGGTCTCGAAGCGGGCGACGGTCGGGTTGCCGAGCCGCCCGTAGACCGGCGGGCCGTCCGGCTCCGCGCCGGTGGTGGCGAACGCGTCGATCCGGGCCGCCTCGCCACGGCTGTCGTACGACGGGTAGGTGGTGGACAGGTCGATCGGCGGGGCGTGCAGCCCCTGCCGGGCGAGGTCGTCCCGCCCGGCGTGCACGGCCTCGGTGGCGAGGGCTCGCGGTGCGGTGCGTATGGCGTCGTGGGCGCGCGTGCTCGTTGTGTCCATGTCCATGGTGGGCAAGGGTGAACATCGGCCGGGCTGCCGGGGGCGGATCCCGTGCTACGTTCGGCCGATGGCTGAATCTGTCGTACTGGATCCGGTGGATCTCCATCTGTTGCGGCTGTTGCAGAACGACGCCCGGGCGACCTACCGGGATCTCGCCGCGCAGGTCGGGGTGGCGCCGTCGACGTGTCTGGACCGGGTGACGCGGCTGCGCCGGTCGGGCGTGATCCTCGGGCACCGGCTGGAGCTGGATCCGGCGAAGCTGGGGCGGGGGCTGGAAGCCCTGCTGTCGGTGCAGGTCAGGCCGCACCGGCGGGAGCTGGTGGGGCCGTTCGTGGAGCGGATCCGGGTCCTGCCGGAGTCGCGGACGGTGTTCCATCTGACCGGTCCCGACGACTATCTGGTCCATGTCGCGGTCGCCGACATGGCGGATCTGCAGCGTCTGGTGCTGGACGAGTTCACGTCGCAGCGGGAGGTGGCCCGGGTGGAGACGCGGCTGATCTTCCAGCAGTGGGAGTGCGGGCCGCTGCTGCCGCCTTCGCCCTCGGCTCAATCCGCGTGACGTGTGCGGTCCGTCGTACGAGGATGGCCACATGTCTGAGATCAAGAGCCAGCTGCCCCGGGAAGTCGCCGACGCCTACGTCGACGAACTCGTCGCCCTCGACCCGATCACCGGTACGTTCCTCGGCGACAAGGAGAGTTCGAGCAGGCTGCCCGACACCTCACCGGCGGGCCAGGAGGCACTCGCCGAGCTGGCGCGCCGGACACTCGCCCGGCTGGACGAGGCGGAGCGGCTGCCCGGTGCGGACAGTGACGTCGAACGTCGTTGCGCGCGGCTGCTGCGGGAGCGGCTCACCGCCGAACTCGCGGTGCACGAGGCCGACGAGAGCCTGCGTTCCGTGAGCAACCTGAGCTCCATCGCCCATGCCGTGCGGCAGGTGTTCACCGTGACGCCGGCGCAGACGGAGCAGGACTGGACCGCGATCGCCGAGCGGCTGCGCGGGGTCCCGGCCGCGTTGGAGGGCTACCGGGAGTCCCTGGCGCTCGGCCTGGAACGCAAGCTGTACGCCGGACCCCGCGCCACGGCCACGTTCGTGCAGCAGCTCGGCGAGTGGGCCGACTCGGACGGCGAGGGACACGGCTGGTTCGAGCAGTACGCGGCCGCCGGGCACGAGGCCCTGCGGTCCGAGCTGGACGCCGCCGCCCGCTCGGCCACCGAAGCGGTCGTGGAGCTGCGCGACTGGATGCGGGACGTGTACGCGCCGACGATCGAGGGCGCTCCGGACGTGGTGGGCCGGGAACGGTACGCGCGCTGGGTGCGCTACTTCAACGGCACGGATCTCGATCTGGACGAGGCGTACGCCTACGGCTGGGCCGAGTACCACCGCCTCCTCGGCGAGATGAAGAGCGAGGCCGAGAAGATCCTGCCGGGCGCCGGCACGCCGTGGGAGGCGCTGGCCCACCTCGACGCGCAGGGCACGCACATCGAGGGCGTCGACGAGGTCCGCGACTGGCTCCAGAGCCTCATGGACGAGGCGATGGACGCCCTCGACGGCACCCACTTCGACCTGGCCGAGCGGGTGCGCCGGGTGGAGTCGCGCATCGCCCCTCCGGGCAGCGCCGCGGCCCCCTACTACACGCCCCCGTCGGACGACTTCTCCCGCCCGGGCTGCACCTGGCTGCCCACCATGGGCGAGACGCGCTTCCCGGTCTACGACCTGGTGTCGACCTGGTACCACGAGGGCGTGCCCGGCCACCACCTTCAGCTGGCCCAGTGGAAGCACGTGGCGCAGAACCTCTCGCGCTACCAGGCGAGCGTCGGCATGGTGAGCGCCAACGCCGAGGGCTGGGCGCTGTACGCGGAGCGGCTGATGGACGAACTGGGCTTCCTGACCGACCCGGAGCGCCGGCTGGGCTACCTGGACGCGCAGATGATGCGGGCCGTGCGCGTCATCATCGACATCGGCATGCACCTGGAGCTGACGATCCCGGACGACTCGCCCTTCCACCCCGGGGAGCGCTGGACGGCCGAGCTGGCGCAGGAGTTCTTCGGCTCGCACAGCAGCCGGCCGGCCGACTTCGTGGAGAGCGAGCTGACCCGCTACCTGTCCATGCCGGGCCAGGCCATCGGCTACAAGCTCGGCGAGCGGGCGTGGCTGCTGGGCCGCGAGAACGCCCGCAAGCGACACGGCGACGCCTTCGACCCGAAGGCCTGGCACATGGCGGCACTGTCGCAGGGGTCGCTGGGTCTGGACGATCTGGTGGACGAGTTGTCCGCTCTCTGATCAGCTCGTCCGCTGCCTGATCGGCTTGCCCGCCGCTGATCGGCTGCTCCGCCTTCTGATCAGCGCCGGAAGCCGCCCTCGGAGTTGATGACCTCCCCGGTGATCCAGCCCGCCTCGTCGGTCGCGAGCCAGGCGATGAGGCGGGCCGGGTCGTCGGGCATGCCCCACCGGCCCGAGGGGAAGCGGGCGGCGACGGCGTCGTAGTCGTCGCCGGTCAGGTAGTCCGTGTCCACGGGGCCGGGGTTGACGGTGTTGACCGTGATGCCCCGCTCGGCGAGCGTCGTCGACAGGGAGCGGGTGATCGAGGCGAGGGCGCCTTTCTGGAGGGCGTAGGCGATCTCGCCCGGCATGCCGCCCGCGATGTCCTGGCCGGAGGTCATCATCACCACCCGCCCTCCGGGGCCGGGGGGCCGCAGCCGGGCATGAGCCTGGATGAGCAGCAGGACCGCGCGGGTGTCGACCGCCCAGTGCCGGTCGAGCATCTCCGTGCCGATCTCGTCCAGGGAGCCGTCGAACCCGCTCTGCGCGTGGTTGGCGACGAGGATGTCGAGGCGTCCGCCGAGGGCCTCGGCGGCCTGGGTGACGAGTTCGGCCGCCACGTCCGGGTCGGCCAGGTCGCCGGGGCTCGCGACGAAGCGGGCCTCAGGGTCGCCCGCGGCCCCGCGGACCGACGCGAGGACGTCGTCGGGGCGGTCGGCGCCCCAGGGTTGGCCGGCGTCGTGCGAGACATGGTGGTGCAGACAGACGCTCGCGCCGTAGGCGGCCAAGCGGCGGGCCACGGCGTGCCCGATGCCGCCACGGCGGCTGGCGCCGGTGACCAGCGCGGTCCGGCCGCGCAGGGGCAGAGGGTCGCGGCGCAGTTCCTCGGGGGTGGGGTGGGGAAGGCGTGGCATGCGTTCATCGTGATCGGTCCGGATCGCCGCCGCACACGGTTTTCCCCACCGGTGGAGCGGGGTGCTATCGCCGCGCGAGCAGCCGGAGCTGGACCAGGCCCAGCCAGGTCTCCGGGCCGGGCTGGACCCGTGCCGCGCGCACCGCGTACCGGCCCGGCTCCAGCGCCACCCGCACGTGATCGGCCCCCGACGGATCGGCTCCGGGCCACGCCGCGTCGAACAGCAGCACCGTCCCCGGAACCTTCCACTGCACCTCCGGCTCCCACTCCGCCCCGTCGAGCGCCGCCGGCACGCTCGCCAGCAGTTCGTCCTCGGAATCACCGGCGCACCAGCGGACGAACAGGCCGTGGTCGGGCAGATAGGCGGTCGCGGCGGGCTCGTCCCCCAGGACCAGCGCGGTGCAGTCGCCGACCGGGAGGAGGCCGACGTGACCGTCCACCTCGCAGGCCCGGTCGTAGTCCGAGGCCGTCTCCTCTCCGTCGGCGCCCGCCCAGAACGGCAGGACGGTCTCCGGTACCGCTATCAGCGGCCCCCCGCCCGACTCCACCCACTCCACAGCACCCGGCTCCGCGTATCGCACCATGGCGCACGAACCTACAGGGTGGACTCGCGGCGGAGGATCAGGGGTTCAGCACCCGCAGTCGTCCGCGCTCACGGGGGCCGTCAGGGGGTCCGGGGCCCGCCGCTCGCGCCCCTGCCAGGTCTCGAACGCCAGCCCCTCGCGCACCCAGTACTCGAAGCCGCCGAGCATCTCCTTGACCCGGTAGCCGAGTTCGGCGAGGGCCAGGGCGGCGCGGGCGGCACCGTTGCAGCCGGGCCCCCAGCAGTACGTCACGACCGGCACCGTCCGGTCGAGGAGCTGCCCGGCCCGCTCGGGTACGAACGCGGTCGGCAGGTGGAGCGCGCCGGGGACGTGGCCCTGGTCCCAGGCCTCGGTGGAGCGAGTGTCGACGAGGACGAAGCCGGGATCGCCGCCGGCGTCGAGTGCGGCGGCGACGTCGGACACGTCGGTGTGGAAGGCGAGACCGGCGCGGAAGTGCGCGGCGGCCTCGGCCGGAGCGGCGGGAGCGACGCGCAGGACGGGGTTCACGGTGGTGGTCATGCGGAAAAAACTACGGCCGCACGCCCCGCCCCTGAAGTGATGATCCCCGGCACTGCGCTTGATCCGCCGGGGATTCCCCTGCTATGTCTCCGGAATGACCGAGTATTCCCCGGACGCCACCGACTGGCGCATCCTGGACGTCCTCCAGCGGGAGGGCCGGGCCAGTTTCGCCGAGCTGGCCCGTGCCGTGTCCATGTCGGCGAGCGCGGTGACCGAGCGGGTGCGCCGCTTGGAGGAGGCCGGGGTCATCCAGGGCTACGCGGCGGTGGTCGACCCCGAGCGGCTGGGTCTGCCGATCCTGGCGTTCGTGCGACTGAGGTACCCGAACGGCAACTACAAGCCCTTCCACGACCTGGTCGCCGTCACGCCCGAGATCCTGGAGGCGCACCACGTCACGGGCGACGACTGCTTCGTCATCAAGGTGACGGCCCGCTCGATGCGCCACTTGGAGGAGGTGTCGGGCAAGATCGGGGCGCTGGGCTCGGTCACCACGAGCGTGGTGTACTCCTCGCCCCTCCCCCGGCGTCCGCTGGGCCGCTGACCTCAGCCGGCGCCGCGCAGCCGCAGTGTCGACCCGGAACGGCCCTTGACCACCTCGAGCTGGGCGTGGATCCGCCGCCGCAGGTCGGCGACATGGCTGACGATGCCGACGCTGCGGTCGCGTTCGCGCAGGGAGTCGAGCACGTCGAGGACCTCGTCCAGGGTCTGGTCGTCGAGGCTGCCGAAGCCCTCGTCGATGAACAGCGTGTCCAGCCGCACCCCGCCCGCCTCGTCCGTGACGACGTCCGCGAGACCGAGGGCCAGGGCGAGCGAGGCGAAGAACGTCTCGCCGCCCGAGAGCGTCGCCGTGTCGCGTTCGCGGCCGGTCCAGGCGTCGACGACGTGCAGTCCGAGCCCGCTGCGGCCGCGGCCGGTGCGGTCGTCGGAATGGACGAGGGTGTAGCGGCCGGACGACATGCGGCGCAGCCGTACGGTCGCGGCGGCGGCGACCTGCTCCAGCCGGGCCGCCAGGACGTACGACTCCAGGCGCATCCGGCGTTCGTTGTCCGCAGAGGTGCCTGCGGCGAGGCCGGCCATCCGGGCGACGCGGTCGTACTCCTCACGCAGCGGCGCCAGCCGGCGTACGGAGGCGGCCGCCCGGGCGGAGAGGCGGTCGAGGTCGGCGCAGCGCCGCTCGGCGGCGTCGTGGGCGGAGGCGGCGTGGCGCAGCCGACGGTCCGCTTCGTCGGCGGCCTGCTGGGCCGCGTCCGGGTCGGCCCGCGGCTCGCGGGCCGCCGCGGCCGTGTCGGCCTCGGCGAGAACGGCCCGTACGGCGGCCTCCTCGTGCTGCCAGGCGTCCAGGCGGCGTTGCAGCTCGCGGTGGGCGGCGCGGTCGAGGAGGGCGTCGGCCGCGGCCTGCGGGGTGTCGAAGCCGGCGCGGAAGGCGGCGTCGGCGAGCCGGGCGTCGGCGTCCTTGAGCCGCTGGGCGGTGTCCTCGGCCACGCGGGCGGCGTCGGCGGCGTCCGTGAGCAGCGCGGTCCGCCGCTCCAGCTGCGCGGCGCGTGCGGCGACACTGTCCAGGGAGCCGCGTGCCCGGTCCAGCTCCTCCTCCAGGGCGGCGCGTTCGCGGTCCAGCCGCTCCCGGTGACCGACCCGGGAGGCGGTGCGCACGGCGGTCTCCTGCCGGGCGGCGAGGCGTCGTTCGTGCTCCTGCCCGGCCTGCCGCAGCCGCTCCTGGGCGGCGTGCAGCTCGGCGGCGGCACTGCGGGCCTGCGCGTACCGCTCCTCCAGGTCCGCGAGTTCTTCGTCGAGTTGCCCGGTCGGTGTGTCACCGGCCTCCGCGGTGGCGGCCGCGAGTGCCTCCCGTACGACGCCGAGGCGCCGTTCGTCCTCGGCGCGCTGTTCGTCGGCGCGCTGGTAGGCGGTGAGGGCGTGCTCCTCCGCCTCGCGGTCGACGTGCCCGGCGACCTTACGGGCGGGAGCGGGGTGTTCGGTGGCGCCGCAGACGGCGCAGGGTTCGCCGTCGGTGAGGTTCGCGGCCAGCTCGGCGGCGATGCCGTTCAGGCGCTGCTCCTTGAGGTCGAGCCAGTGTTGCTTGGCCCGCAGCGTCTCGTCGTGCGCGGTGCGGACCCGGTCGACCGCCCGGTCCGTGTCCTGGGCGAGCTGGTCGCGCGTACGGGCCGCCCGCAGCCGTTGCCGCGCGGGATCGCGCCGTTCACCGAGCTGCTCGGCGAGGGCGGCGGCCCGCTGCGCGGAGTCGACACGGTTCTGGAGCGCGGTGCGCCGCTCCTCCCAGCCGTCGAGCCAGGCCTCGGCCTCCTGGAGGAGGTCGGCGTCGGCGCGTTCCTGGCGGTCCAGGCCGGCACGCTCGTCGAGGAGGTCGGCCAGTCGTCGCTCGGCACGGCGGGCCGCGTCGAGCCCGCCCAGTTCCTCGGCGGCCCGGCGTGCGGCGGCTGCGAGTCCGGCCGCGCCCTCGTCGGCGTAGGTCTCCGGCAGCAGGGCCCGCGCGCGTGTCTCGGCGGCGGCTGCCCGGCGGTGTTCGGCCTCGGCCGACTCCCGCAGGTCGAGTGCGGGCGCGACCGCCTCGGCCTTGCGGGAGCGCTCCATGCGCGCCTGCGCCTCCCGGTACGCCTCGGCGCCCTCCTCCAGGCGCGCCGCGCGTTCCCGCGCCTGCGCGTGCCGCCGCTGGAGCCGGGCGAGTTCGCGTACGTCGTCGAGGGCGCGGTCGGCGGCGGCCTGCGCGGACTCGGCGGCGGTGAGGGTGAGCTCGGCGACGGTGAGCTGTTCGCGTGCGGTGCTGCGGGCGACGGCCGCCGCACCCAGGACCGCCTCGGCGAGTCCGGGTTCGCCCGGGGTCAGCTCCGGCAGCTCCATGGCGTCGTCCGCGGCCTGCTGCATGCGGTGGGCGTCGGCCAGCAGTTCGGCGTCCCCGTCCCGTACCTGGGCCTCGGTGGCCCGGCGGCGCTCGGCGAGGCGCTTCTCGACGTCGGCGAAGCGGCGGGTGTCGAACAGCCGGCCGAGCAGTTTGCCGCGGGCCTCGGCGTCGGCGCGCAGGAACCGTGCGAACTCGCCCTGCGGCAACAGGACGACCTGGCAGAACTGTTCCCGGCTCATGCCGAGCAGCTGGGTGATCTCCTCGCCGATCTCCTGGTGGGAGCGGCTGAGGTCCTTCCAGGCCCGGGCGGTGGGGTCGTACTCGCGGAGCCAGGTCTGGGCCTTGTCCAGGGTCGTGCCGGTGCCGCGTTTCTTGGGGCGTTCCCAGGGCGGCTGCCGGGTGATCTCCAACCGGCGTCCGGCGACGGTCAGTTCGAGGACGACCTCGGTGCGGGTCGCGGGCGCGGCGTGGTCGCTGCGCAGGGTGACGCCCTGTCCGCCGCCCTGCCGGGCGCCCGGCACCGAGCCGTACAGGGCGTAGCAGACGGCGTCGAGGACGGAGGTCTTGCCCGCGCCGGTCGGTCCGTGCAGCAGGAACAGCCCGGCCGCGGACAGCTCGTCGAAGTCGACGGTCTGGGTGCCTCCGAAGGGGCCGAAGGCGGTGACCGTGAGCCGGTGGAGCCTCACCGGGCCACCTCCCGTACGGTCTCGTCGGTCCGCACGGCGTCGAACGCGTCCCGCAGCACGCCCTGTTCGCGGGCGTCGGGTCCGGCGCCGCGCACGTGGGCGACGAAGTCCTCGGCGATCTGCTGGTCGGTGCGGCCGGCGAGACGCCGGGCGTAGGACACCTCGGGGTCGTCCTCGGCCCGGTCGGGGTCGAAGACGAGGCTGAGGGTGTGCGGGAAGCGCTCGGTGAGGCGGGCCATGGGGTCGGCCGGGCGGATCGCGTCGGTCAGCGTCGCCTCGACCCAGGCCTCCTCGTGCCGCGCGAGTTCCGGGTCGGCGAGCAGGTCCTCCAGCGGGCCCCGGATCCGGGCCAGGGGGCGCGGCACGGGGCAGTCGAGGCGCTCGGCGTCGACGGTGCCGTCGGCGGCCAGGTCGACGAGCCACATGCTCTTGCGGTGGGTGGCCTCGGAGAAGGAGTAGGGCAGCGGGGAGCCGGAGTAGCGGACGCGGTCGGTGAGGGTCTGGCAGCCGTGCAGATGCCCGAGCGCCACGTAGTCGACGCCGTCGAACACGCCGGCGGGCACCGCCGCCACACCGCCGACGGTGATGTCCCGCTCGCTGTCGCTGGGTTCGCCGCCGGTGACGAAGGCGTGCGCGAGGACGACGGAGCGGGTGCCGGGCGCGCGCGTGGCGAGGTCGGCGCGGACCCGGTCCATGGCGGCGGCCAGCACGGCTTCGTGCCCGGCCTTCTCCACGCCGAACTCGTCCTTCACCAGCGCCGGTTCGAGGTAGGGCAGCCCGTAGAAGGCGACGTCTCCCCGGGCGTCGGCCAGGACCACCGGGGTGCCTGCCGCCGAGGGCTCGGTCCGCAGGTGGATCCCGGCCCGTCCGATCAGGCCCGCCCCGACGCCCAGCCGGCGGGCCGAGTCGTGGTTCCCGGAGATCATCACCGTGGGCACGCCGAGGGCGGCGAGCCGGTGCAGGGCGTCGTCGAACAGCTCGACGGCGGCGAGCGGCGGCACCGCCCGGTCGTACACGTCCCCCGAGACGACCACCGCGTCCACGGCCCGCTCCCGCACGGTGGTGACGAGGTGGCCGATGAACTCGGCCTGGGCGCCGAGCATGTTCACCCGGTGGAACGACCGGCCGAGATGCCAGTCGGACGTGTGCAGCAACCTCAAGACGCCGCTCCGACCTGCATGTCTCCCCCTGCTACCGCTCCACGACCCGGGCGAGCCGGTACGGCCCGCTGTCAGCACCCACCACGCTAACGCGTGCGGGCACCTGGTCCACCACGAACCTCGGCACACCACGCATCACCGGCGTGGAATCACCGGAATTGTCCGTGATCGCGGGTGGATCGGGTCACTCCGGGGCGATGTCGCACTCCCGCATCCACCGGTCGAGGTACAGGGCGGTCTCCAGGCCGTTGCGGTGCAGCGAGCAGCGCCTGGGTCCGGTCCGCAGGTCCTTCTCGTAGAGCTGGTCGGCGGTGGTCGGGTAGGGGCTCTTCCGCCGTTCCAGCACGAACCTGGGCACGATGTCGCGGGTGGCCCGCTTCGGATCGCGCCACGCACCATGGCCACGCCCAGCCCGGCACGCGCCACGGCCCCAGGGACCACGCCGCGGCCCACAGATGCGCGACGGCCCGGCGGACTGGATTCAGACGCCCCACCGGTCATGACCGCGCGTCAGGCGTCGCCGTACGTCTCCCCGCCCGGTTCGAAGGCGGCCGTTCCTGCCGTCGCGTCGGCGAGCCATGTCCGGAAAGCGGGCACGTCGGTGTCCGGGAGGGCGATCTCGAGGGTGACCGCCTCCCCGTAGCGGACGTCCCGCACCTCGCGCCCGGTGGTGCGCAGGTCGTTCTCGAGCTTGCCGGCGCGCTGGTGGTCGACGGTGACCGTGGCCAGCCGGAACCTGCGGCGCGTGCGCGTACCGAGGGTGTCCAGCGCCTCGCCGACCGCTCCGCCGTACGCCCGGATGAGGCCGCCGGCGCCGAGCTTGACCCCGCCGAAGTAGCGGGTGACGACGGCGACGACGTACCGCATGTCGCGGCGCAGCAGCATCTGGAGCATGGGGACGCCGGCCGTGCCACCGGGTTCGCCGTCGTCGCTCGCCTTCTGGACGGAGGCGTCGGCACCGATGACGTAGGCCCAGCAGTTGTGGTTGGCGTCCGCGTGCTCCTTGCGGACCGCGGCGATGAAGTCCTGCGCCTCCCGCTCGGTCGCGGCCGGGGCGAGGGCGCACAGGAAGCGGGAGCGGTTGACCTCGGTCTCGTGCACGCCCGCGCCGGCGACCGTGCGGTATTCGTCCTGCATCCGGCCAGCCTAATGCGGTGATCGAGGGCGTCCCGCCCCCGCGGCGCCTCCGGCCGGCTCCGCCGGAGCCTCCGCCGCGCCGGGACCTCCGCTACGCCTGGGCCACGACCTCACCGGCCGTGACCTGCGGCGGGTTGGGCAGCAGCTCGGCGAGACGGTCCCGTACGAAGCCGCCTGCCCGTTGGGTCGACTCCTCGGCGCCGGCCCGGTCCCGGAAGATGCTGATGGACACCATCACCCCGCCACCGGCGTCGACCCAGTAGTAGGCCACGAACCCCGGGACCTGCTGGATCAGCGGCAGGAACCCCTCGTTCACCCGGCGTCCCGCCTCAGCCGGGTCGGTGACCCCTTCGTACCGCCGAAACACTGCGTGCATGGCTCGTCTCCTCATGGATCGCAAGGCGTTCTCCGAGGCCGTTCTTCGCGGCCGTCCCTCGCAGACGGCGTACCCGCCACGGCACCCTCGCCCAGCCCGAGCCCGGGCAAATCACCGGAAAGGCCCCACACCTGGGCGCGTGACCGGGCTACTTCTTCGCGCCCCGGGGAACGGTCACGGACGTGAGCAGCGCGCTGCCCGGGGCGAGGTCCGTCCAGGTCCCGCCGTGCCAGGACAGGACGGCGATCGCCGAGGTCGGGAACTTCGTGCGGACCTGCTCCAGGGTGTCGTCGAGGCCGTCACCGGCGAGTGCCAGGACCAGTTCCTCCAGTCCGGGGTTGTGGCCGATCAGCAGCAGCGTCTCCACCTCGGCGGGCACCTCGTGCACGACGGCCAGCAGCCCGGCGGGGCTCGCGGCGTACAGGCGCCGGTCGTGCCGGACCGGCGGCGGTGTGCCCCACTCGGCGGCGGCGAGGTCCCAGGTCCGGCGGGCGCGTACGGCGGTGGAGCACAGGGCGAGGTCCGGCAGGCAGTCGGCCTCGGCCAGGGCCCGCCCGGCGGCGGGGGCGTCCCGGCGGCCGCGCGGGGCCAGGGGGCGCTCGTGGTCGGCGACGTCCACGGGCCAGGCGGACTTGGCGTGCCGCAGCACGACCAGGCGGCGCAGCGGGCGCGCCGCGGTGCGGTCGATCATGACGGGGATCCCAGATCGCGGGTGAGGTCGAGGCCGAGGAGCCGGTCGACGTAGGCGTAGGTCTCGAAGCGTGCGCCGTCCGGCAGGTCCGGATCGGTCTCCACCTGGCGCAGCACGTCCAGCACGCGGGGGACGTCCAGGTCGTCCTCCCAGGCGTCCCGCAGCCGCCCGCGCACCTCGTCGGGGACAGGCCGTGAGGGTGACTGGGCCCAGCGGGCGACCGCACGGCGCCAACGGGTGAGGGTGGCGCGGGCCTCGTCGAGGACGGCCGTCTCCAGCCGGACGGGGGTGTCGTGGTGCCGGGCGAGCAGGGCGAGGCGCAGCACGGCGGGGTCGGTGTCGTCCGGTGTGCCCGGGTGCTCGGGGTGAGCCGGGGCGACATCGACCCGCACCCCGTCGGTCGCCACCGCCCCGCTCTCACCGGACACGTGGATCACCTGAGCCTCACCCAGCCCGGCGCTCACGTCGGTGCTGTCCTCGAACGGCCGGATGCCGAGCTCCGTGGCGCGCGCTCGCAGTTCAGCCTGTCGCCGGCCACCGGTCAGCAGGGCCCACACCGGGGTGCCGCCGAGTTCCAGGGTCCGGACGAGCACGTCCGCGACGAGCAGCACCCTCAGGTCGGCCGTGTCGAAGCCGGGCGCGTGCGCCTCGACACGGGTCAGGCCCCGGCGGGCGGGGGCGGCGTCGACCGGCTCGCCGGTACGGGCGTCGATGATGCGCAGCACGAGGCGAGCGTAGGCGGGTGAGCGCGCGCGTGCAGGCATGTCCGGCACTTTCCGGCCACCGTGGCGGGATTCCCCCACCAATGACACGGTCACCGCTCATGCCAGGGTGCCGAGGAAGCGTACGTGGGGCCGGCGTTCGGGACCTTCACGGCTGACGGCGGCCCGGACGCCGTACACCTCTGCGATGAGCTCCTCCGTGAGGACGTCACCGGGGTCGCCGGACGCCACGACCCGGCCCGCGCTCAGGACGACGACGCGGTCGCAGTACATCGCCGCGAGGTTGAGGTCGTGCAGGGCGACGACGGTGGTGACCGGCAGGCCTGTGACCAGGGCGAGCAGGTCGAGCTGGTGGTGGATGTCGAGGTGGTTGGTGGGCTCGTCCAGGAGGAGTTCGCACGGCTCCTGGGCGAGCGCGCGGGCGATCTGCACCCGCTGGCGTTCGCCGCCCGAGAGGGTGTGCCAGGGCTGGCCGGCCCGGTCGGCGAGGCCGGTGCGTTCCAGGGCGGCACGCACCGCCCGCTCGTCGTCCGCCGTGCCGGCCGTCCAGGCGCGACGGTGCGGCACCCGGCCCAGCCGGACCACGTCGACGACCGTCAACTCGACCTGTGTGTCGGCCTGTTGCTCGACCACCGCGAGGCGGCGGGCGACGGTACGGCGGGGCAGGTCGCCCAGCGGGGTGCCGTCGAGGGTGACGACCCCGGCGGTCGGCGTGAGCAGCCCGGCCAGCAGCCTGAGCAGCGTGGACTTGCCGGAGCCGTTCGGGCCGAGGACACCGACGGTGGAGCCGGTCTCCGGCGCGAGGACGACGCCGTCGAGGATGAGGCGCCCGTCGGCGCGACGGCTGATCCGGTCGGCCCGGAGCCCGGCGCCCTCCACCGGCTCCCCCGCACGCGTCCGCACCCGGCTCACCGCACCCTCCGTGTCCGGTACAGCACCGCCACGAACGCCGGCACCCCGATCAGTGACGTCACGACTCCCACCGGCACCTCCTGCGGATCCAGGGCTGTTCGGGCCAGGGTGTCCACCCACACCAGGAACACCGCACCGGCGAGGGCCGTGACCGGCAGCAGCCGCGCGTGGCCGGGACCGGCCAGGGCCCGGGCGGCGTGCGGCAGGACCAGTCCGACGAAGCCGATCGCCCCGGCCGAGCTGACCAGCGCGGCCGTGAGCAGGGCCGTGACGCACAGCAGCACCAGCCGGGTGCGGGCCACCGACACCCCGAGGGCGGCCGCCGCGTCCTGCCCGAAGGCGAAGGCGTCGAGGGTACGGGCGTACGACAGGCACACCCCCAGCGCCACCGCCAGGACGGCCAGGCACAGCCACACGTCGGTCCAGCCCGCGCCGCTGAGCGAGCCGAGCAGCCAGAAGAGCACGCCACGGGTCGTCTCGGCGTCGGCGGAGGTCAGCACGACGAAGGAGGTGAGCGCGGAGAAGAGCTGCATGGCGGCGACACCCGCCAGGACGACCCGGTCGGTGGTGCCGCCCAGGGTGTGACTGAGCAGCAGCACCAGCGCGAAGGAGACCAGGGCGCCGAGGAACGCGCCGGCGGACAGCGAGAGGGCACCGCCGCCCACGCCCAGGACGACGACCAGGACCGCGCCGGTGGAGGCGCCCGAGGAGACGCCGAGGACGAACGGATCGGCCAGCGGGTTGCGCAGCAGCGACTGCATCACCGCCCCGCACACGGCCAGCCCCGCGCCGCACACGGCCGCGAGCAAGGTGCGCGGCAGGCGCAGCTGCCAGACGATGCCGTCCCGGATCGGCGTCAGGTCGGAGCTGCCGAGCCCCAGGTGGGCCGCGGCGACGGACCACACGTCGGTGACCCGGATGTCGGCCGGGCCGACGGTGATCGCCAGGGCCAGGGAGACGACCAGCAGGAAGACCCCGCCGGCGCCGAGCGCCAGTGCGCGAACGGTCACTTCGCGAGCCCGAACTCGCGCAGTCCGGCGGCGACCTGCTCCACGCCCTCGACCGTGCGGATGGTCGGATTCATGGCCTGCCCGCTCAGCAGCACATACCGCTTGTGCCGGACCGCGTCCATGTTCCTGGTGACGGGGTTGGACTCCAGGAAGGCGATCTTCTTCGCGGCCGACTCCGCGGTCTGCGACTCGCGGGTGAGGTCTCCGATGACGAGGACGTCCGGATCGCGGTCGGCGACCGTCTCCCAGTTGATCTGCGGCCACTCCTCGTGCGTGTCGTCGAAGACGTTCTTCGCGCCGAGGGCACGGGTGATGATGCCGGGCGCTCCGCAGCAGCCCGCCATGTAGGGCGACTCGGAGTTGGCGAACCAGTACAGGAGGGTGACGTCGGAGGCGTCGATGCCCTTCGTGGCCTTCGCCATCCGCCGCTGGAGGGAGGCCACGAGGTCGTCGCCGCGCTTCCTCACCCCGAAGACGGTCGCGAGGTCCCGTACCTCGCCGTAGATCGTGTCGATGCCGAGCGCCCCGGCGCGCGTGCCGTCGCCACCGGCCGAGTTGTCCTTTTCGGCGCAGTCGGACGGGGAGACGTAGGTGGGCACGCCGAGCTTCTCGAACTGCTCACGGGTGGCGACGCCGCCCTTGCCGAGGGTGGAGACGAAGGACGCGGCGACGAAGTCGGGGTCGGCGTCCAGCACCCGTTCGAACGACGGGTTGTCGTCGGCGATGCGCGGCACCTTCGCGTTCGCCTTCGCCAGGCCCTTCATCACCGGGTCGGTCCAGGTGGCCGTGCCCGCCATGCGGTCGGCGAGGCCGAGGGAGAGCATGATCTCGGTGGTGCCCTGGTTGAGGGAGACGGCGTGCTCGGGCGCGGCCGGGACGCGGACCTCGTGGCCGCAGTTGTCGAGGGTGACGGCGGCCTTCACGGTGTTCGGCTGCGCGTCGCCGCAGCCGGCCAGGAGGAGGGAGCCGGCCGTGAGCAGGACGGCGGCGCGGGCGGGTCGGGCGAGGGGCACGGACACCAGTCCTCAGTCGTCGAGGGCCCGATCGCGGAGCCCGGTCGTACGGTGCTCCCCCGCCGCGTGCGGCCGCGGGGGCCGCCAGCAGGTCTTCGGACTCGGGTTCACCCGGTGCGGGACGCCTTCCCGGACGACTCGCACGCCGTCCAGTGGCCGAGGCCCCGCCCGTCCCCCTCACCGCTGCGCGTCAGTTCCGGATTCGCACCGGATTCCCTGACCCACGTACATGGGTTCGACTGGCCTCGGCAAGCTATCACGGGGGCCGCCGGGGAATCACCGCGCGCCCTGCGCCGTTCTCCGGAGAGCAGGTCATTCCCGAGGTCGGAGGAGGCCGCCGGTGTACGGCGACGAGGAAACGGTCCGCAGGATCCTCACGGAGCTGGGCGACACCTGGGCCGTGGTGGGCCTGTCCTCGAACCAGGCGCGCGCGGCGTACGGCGTCGCCGCCGTGCTCCAGCGGTTCGGCAAGCGCGTCGTGCCCGTGCACCCCAAGGCGGAGACGGTGCACGGCGAGCGGGGGTACGCGAGTCTCGCGGACATTCCCTTCGACGTGGACGTCGTGGACGTGTTCGTGAACAGCGACCTGGCCGGTGCGGTCGCGGACGAGGCGGTCGCCAAGGGCGCCCGGGCCGTGTGGTTCCAGCTCGGGGTCGTCGACGCGGCGGCGTACGACCGGACCCGCGCGGCGGGCCTGGAGATGGTGATGGACCGCTGCCCGGCGATCGAGATCCCCCGACTCGGGTGACCGCGGCGGTCCCCGAGGCGGGGGCCCACCGGCCCGGGTCGCGTGCGGGGCGTGCCTCCATAATGAGCCCATGACCCACGCCGCCCCGCCTCCGAACTCCTGCACGCCGCAACGTTTCCCCGTCGTCGTCGTGGGCGCCGGGCCCGCCGGGCTGACCGTCGGCAACATCCTGCGGGCCGCGTCCGTGGACTGCCTGGTGCTGGAGACCGAGACCCGGGAGTTCGTCGAACAGCGGCCCCGGGCCGGCGTCATCGAGGAGTGGGCCGTGCGCGGCCTGGAGAAGCGGGGCCTCGCCCGGAACCTGCTGGACCGCGCGGAGCTGCACACCGCGTGCGAGTTCCGCTTCGAGGGCGAGCGGTTCCGGTTCCCCTTCGGCGAGCTGACGGGAAGTCACCATTTCGTCTATCCACAGCCGTTGCTGGTGACCGACCTGCTGCGTGAGTACGCCGACGTGCGGGGCGGGCAGGTCCGGTTCGGGGTCCGGGACGTGCGCCTGCACGACATCGACAGCGACCGCCCCTCGGTGTCGTACACCTGCCCTGAGACGGGTGAACAGCAGGTCGTGCACTGCGACTTCGTGGCCGGCTGCGACGGGGCACGCGGGGTGACCCGGGCCTCCCTGCCGCCGGAGCGGGTCCGTGTCGCACGGCACGACTACGGGACCGGCTGGCTGGCCCTGCTCGCCGAGGCCCCGCCCTCCGCCGACTGCGTGCTGTTCGGCTGCCACGCGAACGGGTTCGCCGGGCAGATGCCGCGCAGCCCGGAGGTGACCCGCTACTACCTCCAGTGCCCGCCGGGCGACGACCCGGAGAACTGGCCGCACGACCGCGTATGGGCCGAGCTCCAGGAGCGGCTCGGGGCGACGGGTGTGCCGCCGCTGACGGAGGGCCGGCTGATCGAGAAGCGCGTGCTGGACATGCACGACTACGTGGTCGAGCCGATGGTGCACGGCCGGCTCCACCTCGCCGGCGACGCGGCCCATCTGGTCGCGCCCATCGCCGCCAAGGGCATGAACCTGGCCCTGCACGACGCCTTCCTGCTCGGCGACGCGCTGGTGGCCCACCTGAACGACGGTGACGACAGCGGCCTCGGCGGCTATGCGCAGGCGTGCCTGCGGCGGGTGTGGGACTACCAGGAGTTCTCGCAGTGGCTGGCCGAGGTGTTCCACGGGCCGGCGTCGGGCGACCCGTTCCGCGCGGGCACCTCGATCGCCCGGCTGCGCCGCCTGTTCTCCTCGCCCCTGGCGGCCGCCGCCTTCGCCGAGAAGTACCTCGGGACGGCCGCGCGGCACTGACTCAGTCGTGGACGGGCCGGTCGGTGAGCCGGTGGTCGGCCACGTTCAGGGCCTCGTCCACGAGCCGGCGCAGATGGCCGTCGCGGAGTGAGCAGATCACCCGGCGGCCCTCCTTCCGTGTGTTCACCAGACCCGCGAGGCGCAGGCGGGCCAGGTGCTGGCTGACGGCCGGCCGCGCCGCCCCGCACGCCTCCGTGAGCGTTGTGACATCGGCCTCTGCCCTGGTCAGGGCGTGCAGCAGGGCGAGCCGGGTGCGGTCGCCGAGCAGGGCGAGGAGTTCGGCGGCGAGCGCGAACTGTTCCTCGCCCGGGGTGCGCGGATACGCATCGTCCGCAGGTGACAGGTGCATGCGTGCGCTCATACGCACATAATGGCGCCATGGGCGTGGGCACGTCCACGCGCGCACCGGAAGGAGACCCACGTGAGCGATCGGCACGACCACTCGCACGGGCACGGGGACGCCGACCACCCGCACGGGCACGGGCACGGGGACGGCGGCCACGGGCACGGGCACCAGTACGAGGGCCATGTCCACGAGCACGCCGGCCACGGGCACGGGCACGGCGACCACGGGCACGAGGGTCACGCGCACGGCCACTCCCCCGACGGCCTCCGCCACCGGCTCTCCCACCTCCTCACCCCGCACTCCCACGAGACGGCCGACAAGGTGGATTCCGCGCTGGAGTCCTCGGCCCGCGGCATGCGGGCGCTCTGGGTCTCTCTCGCGGTGCTCGGCGTGACGGCGCTCGCGCAGGCGGTCGTGGTCGTCGCCTCCGGCTCGGTGGCGCTCCTCGGAGACACCGTGCACAACGCCGCGGACGCGCTGACGGCCGTACCGCTCGCGATCGCGTTCGCGCTGGGCCGACGCGCGGCCACACGCCGCTTCACCTACGGCTACGGGCGGGCCGAGGACCTGGCGGGGCTGGTGATCGTGCTGACGATCGCCGCGTCCGCGGTCTTCGCGGGCTGGACGGCCGTCGACCGCCTCCTCGCCCCGCGGCCCGTCGAGCACGTTCCGGCGGTCGCCGTGGCCGCCCTCGTCGGATTCGCGGGCAACGAGTGGGTGGCCCGCTACCGCATCCGCGTCGGCCGGGCGATCGGTTCGGCCGCGCTGGTCGCCGACGGACTGCACGCCCGGACCGACGGATTCACCTCACTGGCCGTGCTGTTGGGCGCCGGGGGCTCGGCCCTGGGCTGGCAACTGGCGGACCCGATCGTCGGGCTGGCGATCACGGCCGCGATCGCGCTGGTGCTGCGGGACGCGGCGCGGGAGGTGTTCCGGCGGGTGATGGACGCGGTCGACCCCGCCCTGGTGGACCGGGCGGAGCGGGTGCTGACCGAGGTCACGGGCGTGCGCGGCGTGGGTGAGCTGCGGCTGCGCTGGATCGGTCACCGGTTGCGTGCCGAGGTGGCGGTCGTGGTGGACGGCGACGTGACGGTACGCGAGGCCCACCGCATCGCCGTCGAGGCCGAGCACGCACTGCTGCACGCCGTGCCGCGCCTGACCGCGGCGCTGGTCCACGCCGACCCGGCGCCGTCCCCCGGCGAGGCCGACCCGCATCTGCCGCTGGCCCACCACGCGATGGCGTAGACCGGGAGCGGCGCAGGTCAGGCGAGCCCGAGCCCTTCCAGCACCACCGCGCCGGGCAGCTCCGCGAACGCCTTGCCGGGCACCAGCAGCTTGCCGCGCCGGCGGCCACTGCCGACCAGGACGTACGGCAGGTCGGCGACGGCCGCGTCCACCAGCACGGGCCAGTCGCCGGGCAGTCCGAGCGGGGTGATGCCGCCGTACTCCATGCCGGTCTCCCCCGTCGCCGTGTCCATCGGAGCGAACGAGGCCTTGCGGGCACCGAGTTGGCGGCGTACGGCGTTGTTCACGTCGACCCGGGTGGTGGACAGCACGACGCACGCCGCCAGGGTGGCCTCGCCGCCGCGCTTGCCCGCGACGACCACGCAGTTCGCGGACTGCTCCAGCAGGTCACGGCCGTAGTGCTCCACGAAGGTGGCGGTGTCGGCCCACTCCGGTTCGGTGTCCACGTAGAGGATCTGCTCGGCGGGGACGCTGCCCCGCCAGGTGCGTACGGCGTCGGCGACCGGGCTCGTCAGCTCGTCGAGGCAGGCGGGGGCCGGGCGGGCGTCGTCGAAGTGTCCGATGGGTGTGCGCATGGCCGCACGCTAACAACACCGGGCCGTCGCAGGGCCGGGCGGCTCAGGACACGGGCGGCACCGAGACGGCCATCATCATCTCCATCGGCAGGTCCCCGGTGTTGCCGTACGTGTGCGGGGTGTTGGCCTCGAAGGAGACGCTGGCGCCCGCGGGCACGCGGTACTCCACACCGTCGACGGTCAGCGTCAGCTCCCCGGCCGTGACGTGGAGCAGTTCGACGGTGCCGGCGGGGTGCGGGTCCGACGGGCTGCTCTCGCCGGGCATCAGGCGCCAGTCCCACATCTCCAGGGGGCCGGGCGCCTCGGTGCCCGCGAGCAGCCGGTTGTAGCTGCCGGACTCCGTGTGCCACAGCCGTACGGCCTGCTCGGCGGGGACGATGCGGACCTTCGGGCCCTGCTCGTAGTCGAGGAGCGTGGTGATGCTGACGCCGAGCGCGTCGCCGATCTTGACCACGGTGCCGAGGCTGGGGTTGGTGCGGGCCTGCTCGATCTGGATGAGCATGCCGCGGCTGACACCCGCCCGGGCGGCGAGCACGTCCAGGGTGAAGCCGCGCACCGCGCGCCAGTGCTTGACGCTGCGCGCCAGGGACTGGGTCAGCAGGTCGAGGTCCGACACATTCCGTCCAATATTCTGTATGACACAGTGCAACAGACTGCACTATGGTGTGGTTGACCTGATCGTTCACCGAACTGTACTGCGAGGCATCCGTACGATGACAGCGCTCTTCGCCCTGGCCACCAGCCTGCTGTGGGGACTCGCCGACTTCGGCGGCGGACTGCTGACCCGGCGCACCCCCGCGCTCACCGTGGTCGTGGTGTCGCAGTCGATCGCGGTGACCGTGCTCGGCGCGGTCGTGGTGGCGACCGGCGGCTGGAGCGAGGCGGGACCGCAGCTGTGGTTCGCGGTGGCCGCCGGTCTGGTCGGGCCGGTGGCGATGCTCGCCTTCTACAAGGCGCTCGCGCTGGGCCCGATGGGTGTGGTCTCGCCGCTGGGCTCGGTCGGGGTGGCCGTGCCGGTGGGCGTGGGTCTGGTGCTGGGCGAGCGGCCCGGCGTGCTGCAGTTCGTCGGCATCCTGGTCGCCGTCGCGGGCGTCTGCCTCGCCGGCGGCCCCCAGTTCCGCGGCGCCCCGGTACAGCGCCAGGCCATCGCCCTGACCCTCCTCGCGGCGTTCGGCTTCGGCGCGGTGATGGCTCTGATCGCCGAGGCGTCCGCCACGCTGACCGGCCTGTTCCTCGCCCTGTTCGTGCAGCGGGTGACGAACGTCGCCGCCGGTGGACTGGCGCTGTACGTGTCGGCGCGGCGCGGTGCGCCCGCCCTGCCGGCGGACGGTTTCCCCTGGCGCTCGCTCCCGGCGCTCGCCTTCGTCGGCCTCGCGGACGTCGCGGCGAACGGCACGTACTCGATCGCCGCGCAGCACGGCCCGGTCACCGTCGCCGCCGTGCTCGCCTCGCTCTACCCGGTGGTGACGGCGGTGGCCGCGCGGGGCGTCCTGCGCGAGCGGTTGCGGGCGGTGCAGGCCGCGGGGGCGGGGCTGGCCCTGGTGGGGACGCTCCTGCTGGCGTCGGGCTGACCGGGCTCACCAGGCCGTGCCTTCACCGGCGCTGGAGCACGGGTATCAGACCCCCGGCTCCAGCCCGGCCATGCCGGGCGACGCCTCCTCGTCCAGCTCCGCCAGTCGCGCCGCGGTCTCCTCGTCCAGGTCCGACAGGGCGCGCAACTGCTCGGGCGTGACGCCCTCCGGTATCGGCACCGGCGGTGGGGTGCGCAGCGGCGGCTGCCAGCCGTCGGCTGGGGTCCAGCGGCGTACGACGCGGGCCGGCGCGCCCGCCACCACGGCATGGTCGGGCACCGTGCCCCGGACGACCGCCCCGGCGGCCACCACCACGTTCCGCCCGATCCGGGCCCCGGGGAGGATGACCGCGCCCGTGCCGATCCAGCAGCCGGGTCCGATCTCCACCGGCTCCATCCGCGGCCACTGCCTGCCGATCGGCTCGTGAGGATCGTCGTAGGAGTGGTTCGTCGACGTCACGTAGACGTACGGACCGAAATAGCAGTCGCTGCCTATGCTGACCGTGGTGTCGGCGATGACGTGGCTGCCACGGCCCAGGACGACGCCGTCCCCGAGGCGCAGGATCGGGTCGGGGCCGAGGTCGAGGTCGGGCATCAGGCCGGCGGTGAGGGTGACCTGCTCGCCGATGATGCAGTGCGCGCCGAGGTGGATCCAGGGTTCGCCGAAGACCGTGCCGAGCGGGAAGGCGAGTCTGGTACCTGTTCCCATCGCTCCGAAACGGTAGCGCCCGGGCTGCTCGGCGGAGACGGAGCCCGTGCGTTGCGCCCAGGCCCAGCCCGCGTGGACGGCGCGCTGCGCGAGGCCGCGCCGCCAGGATGAGAACGTGTTCTTGCGCTTCGGCACGAGGTCACCGTACTCAGCGGTAGCTCACCTCGTGGCGTCGGAGGCCTGTGATCTTCGCCCCATCGGGTGTCGTACGGTTTGCGCGTTGTCTACGACGTTTTCTGGAGGCGGACATGGGACAGCGGGCGATGATCACGGGAATCGGCGGCAGGGAGCCGCAGGTCGACCCGGAGGCGTTCGTGGCGCCGACGGCTTCGGTGATCGGGGGCGTGACGCTGGGCGTGGGGGCGAGTGTCTGGTACGGGGCCGTGCTGCGCGGTGACGTCGAGTCGATCTCCGTCGGGGCGAGCAGCAATGTCCAGGACAACTGCACCTTGCATGCCGACCCCGGGTTTCCCGTGACGGTGGGTGAGCGGGTGTCCATCGGGCACAACGCGGTGGTGCACGGGGCCACCGTCGAGGACGACTGTCTGGTCGGTATGGGGGCGACCGTGCTGAACGGGGCGGTGATCGGGGCGGGGTCGCTGGTCGCCGCGCAGGCGCTGGTGCCGCAGGGGATGGTGGTCCCGGCCGGGTCGCTGGTCGCCGGGGTGCCTGCCAAGGTGAAGCGGCCGTTGACGGAGGAGGAGCGGCAGGGGATCTCCCTCAACGGCACGATGTACGCCGAGTTGGCGAAGGCGCATCGCGAGGTGCACGCGTAGGTGGTTCGGGCCGTGCGGGTGGGTTGTGGCTGGTCGCGCCGCGGCGAAGCCGCATGTCGACACAGCCCCGCGTCCCTCAGGGAAGCTGCGGTTCTGTCGCTTCCTGGTTCTGGACCGTCTTCTTGGCCCTGCGCTTGATCACCAGCATGGACGTGAGGCCGACCAGGACCGCCGCCACCAGGCCCAGCCAGGAGAAGCGCTTCAGCCAGGACTCGGCGACGATGCCGACGTAGTAGATGACCGCTGTCGTGCCGCCGGCCCAGACGATGCCGCCGAGGACGTTGGCGATGAGGAACTTCCAGTAGGGCATGCGGAGCACGCCGGCGAGGGGGCCCGCGAAGATGCGGAGGAGGGCGACGAAGCGGCCGAAGAAGACCGCCCACATGCCCCACTTCTCGAAGGAGCGCTCCGCGGTGGCGATGTGCCCCTCGCCGAAGTGCTTGGGGAACTTGTTGCCCAGCCAGGCCAGCAGGGGGCGGCCGCCCTTGCGGCCGATGGCGTAGCCGATCGAGTCGCCGATGATGGCGCCGGCCGTGGCGCTGGCGCCGAGGACGACGGGGTCGATCTCGCCGTTCTGGGAGGCGAGCAGCGCGGAGGAGACCAGGATGATCTCCCCGGGCAGCGGAATGCCCAGGCTCTCCAGGCCGATGACCAGCCCCACCAGCGCGTACACGGCGATCGCGGGTACCGTTTCGAGCCATTCCTGGACGTGCAACGCCGGTTCCTTTCCCTCTGCCTCCCCGAGTGCACGGGAAGCCTACCGGGTTACAGGACGCCTCCCGGGGCTCAGGCGTTCCACGTCCACTCGGCGACCTCGGGCAGGTCGGTGCCGTGCTCACGGATCCAGGCGTGATGGCGGGTCCGGGCGTCGGCCATCCGCTGGCGTACGGCCGTGGCGCGCACCGCCAGGCCCGGGACGCGGTCGATGACGTCCATGACGAGGCGGTAGCGGTCGAGGTCGTTGCGGACGACCATGTCGAAGGGCGTGGTAGTCGTGCCGGACTCCGTGTAGCCGCGCACATGCAGGTTCTGGTGGCCGGTGCGGCGGTAGGCGAGGCGGTGGATCAGCCACGGGTAGCCGTGGTAGGCGAAGATCACCGGCTTGTCGGTGGTGAAGAGGCCGTCGTACTCGAAGTCGTTCATGCCGTGCGGATGCTCCTTCTCGGGCAGCAGCCGGGCGAGGTCGACGACGTTCACCACCCGGACGGCCAGCTCGGGCAGGTGCCGGCGCAGCAGGTGCGCCGCGGCCAGGACCTCCTGCGTGGGGACGTCACCGGCGCAGGCCAGTACCACGTCGGGCTCGCGCAGACCGTCCTCGGTGCCGGCCCAGTCCCAGATGCCGGCGCCGCGGGCGCAGTGCACGCGGGCCTCGTCCATCGACAGCCAGTCGAAGCACGGCTGCTTCCCGGCGACGATCACGTTGACGTAGTCGCGGCTGCGCAGGGCGTGGTCCGCGACGGACAGCAGTGTGTTGGCGTCCGGCGGGAGGTAGACGCGGACGACCTCGGGGCTCTTGTTGAGGACGTGGTCGACGAAGCCGGGGTCCTGGTGGGAGAAGCCGTTGTGGTCCTGCCGCCACACGTGGGAGGTCAGCAGGTAGTTGAGGGAGGCGATGGGGGCGCGCCACGGCAGCCGGCGGGAGGTGCGCAGCCACTTGATGTGCTGGTTGACCATCGAGTCGACGATGTGCACGAACGCCTCGTAGCAGGAGAACAACCCGTGCCGGCCGGTGAGCAGATAGCCCTCCAGCCAGCCCTGGCAGAGGTGTTCGGAGAGGATCTCCATCACCCGGCCGTGCCGGTCCAGGTGCTCGTCCTCGGGCAGCGTGCCGGCCTGCCAGGCCTTGCCGCTGGCTTCGTAGACGGCCTGGAGCCGGTTGGAGGCCGTCTCGTCCGGGCCGACCAGGCGGAAGTCGCGGCGGCTCGCGGTGTCCCGCATGACCCGGGCGAGGAGGTCGCCGAGGACCCGGGTGGGCTCGTGCGTCGTGGTGCCCGGCTTGTCGACCGGGACGGCGAAGTCGTCCAGGGCCGGGACGGGCAGGTCGCGGACGAGCAGTCCGCCGTTGGCGTAGGGGGTGGCGCCGAGCCGCCTGGTGCCCTCGGGCACGCAGGCGAGGACGTCGGCGACCGGTCGGCCCTCGGCGTCGAACAGCTCCTCGGGCCGGTAGGAGCGCAGCCAGGCCTCCAGCTGCCGCAGGTGTTCCGGGTTGTCGCGGACGCCGGCCAGCGGCACCTGGTGGGAGCGCCAGGTCCCTTCGACGGGCTCGCCGTCCACCTCGGCGGGGCCGGTCCAGCCCTTGGGGGTGCGCAGCACGATCACCGGCCAGCGCGGACGCTCGGTCACGCCCTCCTCCCGGGCGGCGTGGTGCGCCTCCGCGATGCGGTCGAGGGCGGTGTCCATCGCCTGGGCCATCGCGCGGTGGACGGTGGCCGGGTCGTCGCCGGCGACGTGGATCGGCTCGTGGCCGTAGCCGCGCAGGAGCGCGTCCAGCTCCGCCTCGGGCAGCCGGGACAGCACGGTCGGGTTGGCGATCTTGTAGCCGTTGAGATGGAGGATCGGCAGGACGGCGCCGTCGTGGACGGGGTCGAGGAACTTGTTGGCGTGCCAGGAGCCGGCCAGCGGGCCGGTCTCGGCCTCGCCGTCGCCGATCACGCAGGCGACGAGCAGGCCGGGATGGTCGAGGGCGGCACCGTAGGCGTGGGCGAGGGAGTAGCCGAGTTCGCCGCCCTCGTGGATGGAGCCGGGCACCTCCGGGGCGACGTGGCTGGGTACGCCGCCGGGGAACGAGAACTGCCGCATCAGCAGCTCCATGCCCTGCGCGTCCCGCGTCACGTCCGGGTACTTCTCGCCGTAGCTGCCCTCGAGCCAGGAGTTGGCCAGCACCGACGGTCCGCCGTGGCCCGGGCCCCAGATGCACAGGGCGTCCAGGTCGCGGGCCTTGATCACCCGGTTGAGGTGCGTGTGCACGAGGTTGAGGCCGGGCGAGGTGCCCCAGTGCCCCAGCAGCCGGGGCTTGATGTGCTCGGCTCGCAGCGGCTCGGTGAGCAGGGGGTTCGCCAACAGGTAGATCTGACCGGCCGCCAGGTAGTTGGCGGCCCGCCAGTGGGCGTCCAGGGTGCGCACTTCCTCGTCGGTCGGTGCGGTCCTGCTGTGCTGGCGCTGGGCCTCGGGCATGAGTGACTCCCTGGGGTTCTGCGGCGGCCTCAGGAGGAGTACCAGTCTGTTCCGATTCGATGCCAGGCGCCTCTCGGCCAGGTGTCGTCGGAGGTCCGGTACAAGCCGGTCCTCGCCCCCTGCGTCACGGTCCCCGGACCGGACGGCGACGGGCCGTCCGGCCCCTTGCCCCCAGGGGCCCCGCCTACGGGAGCGCGGTGGAACGGAGCTTGGCCACGGCGGTGGTACCGGCAGCGGTCGCGGTGCCGGCCGCGTCGGCGGTCGCGGTGCCGGCCGCGTCGGCGAGCGCCGAGTCCGGTACGCCGGGACCGGCCTCTGGGCCGCGTACGTCCGTACCGGGCGCGCCCGCGTCACCCGGGCCGGGCCCCGGCTCGGTCCCTCCGCAGCAGCCCACCTGGGCGAACCGCGTCTCGTACCGCTGCTGGGGTGGTTCCCCGGACCTGGTCCGCGGAGGCCCGGCCCGGTGGCCGGGCGGGAGGACGTCCTTGCGCTGCTTCTCTTCCCGGCGGCTCTCCTGCTTGTCCGGGCGGTTCGACCGAGGGGCGTCGTCAGTCCGTTCCTCCCGGGGCTTCCCCGCGTCCGGGCGCACCACCGGTTCCAGCGCCCAGCGCCGGCCCTTCGAGCCGTCGCGGTCGGTGACGATCACGTCCCGGTCCTTCCCGGGCGCCACGGCGAGTCCCCGGCCGCCGCGCGGCAGAAGTTCGCCGCGCACGGTCAGGTCGTAGCGCACGACTCCGGCGTGGACCAGGCAGCCGGCCATCTCCACCGAGCCCTCGGCCGGGTCGGAGCCGAGACAGAGGGTGGGGTCGGCGGCGCTGCGCAGCACGCCGTCGTCCTGGTACGACCACTGCGGGGACCCTGCGGAACAGGCCCTCAGCACGACACGGACGCCGGCCCGGCCCCGGCCGTCCGGGACGTCGAGGCACAGACCGGCGTCCAGGTTGCGCAGCCGCCCGCGCCCCACCTCGGCCGGGTTGCCCGCGGAGGCGGCCGACGGAGAGCCGACCGGGGAGGATCCCACGGAGTCCGGGTCGACCGCGTGGCCGCTGACCGCTCCCCAGGTGGCCCGGGGGCCGGCGGTACCGCTCTCCTCGGTCCAGCCCCGGGCGGCGAACAAGGTCGCGAGCAGCACGAGGGAGGTCAGACCGACCGCGGCGACCAGGGCCTTGGTGTGTTTCCTCGGCCCCACGGGCCGGCCGCTCGCCGGGAGGGCACGGGCCGGGAGACGGTGGCGGCCGTGGACCGGGGTCGTGACAAGGGCGCTGCGGCCCTCGTCACGGCCCGGACGCGAGGCGAGGTAGCGGCGGGCGCCCCAGCCCAGCACGGTCTCGACGAGCAGGTCCTCGAGTCCGCCTTCGAAATGGCTGAGTTGTTCGGCGGCGTGACGGCAGTACCGGCAGACCATGAGATGCCGTTGCACGTCCGGCAGCAAGGACCTGCCGCTGCGCATCGGAACGTCCAGCAGGCGGTTGTAGTAGCGGCATTCCCGGCTCGGCGCGAGTTCCCGGTGCGCCCGCACGCACCCCGCCCGGAATTGTTCGCGCGCCTGTTCCAGCGCCGCGGAGGCGGTACCCGGGTCGACGCCCAGCAGACCGGCCGGTACGGATAGCGGCTCGGCCTCCACCTCCGTGTGCCAGAGGAGGCATTGGGAAGCCCCCGGAAGGCCGCGGAATGCGCGCTCGGCGAGGCGTCGCCTTTCAGGTGTCACGGGCCGTGCGGCGCGCAGCCCCCGGGCACCGACCGGTTTGCGGAGTTCCGGCAGCACCATGGAAATGCCGTCGTCGGCGGCCCACTCCCCGACCGTGTCCCGCACGGCCGCGAGCAGTCGTGGGCGCAGGGCGCCGCCGCCCGGTCCGCCGAGTTCCCTGCGGAACGCGGCGGCGGCCGCCATCGACGCCGAATCCTCCGAGGAAGCGAGACAGATCACGGCGTACTCGTGGACCGCCCGCCAGTGCCGCGCCAGCAACAGCGCGACGGCGCGCGGGCCTTCGACGGGGTCGCCCACCCGGGCGAGGAGATCGCGGTCGGACTCCGCGGGCCGGGCCCCGGGGCGGGGAGCGTACGGGGGGCGTGGGGGGTAGGGGGATTGCACGGAACCATTTCCTTCCAGCCGCAGGACGCCAGGCGAATTGCGCGTCCGTCGGAAAGCAGGGGGTGATTGGTGCATACCTGAGCCGCGTCAGTCGCGGATTTGGCTGTGAGGCGGCTCACTTTCGCACATACGACTCACAGGTAACAAGGCGTTCGGATGACCCATGTTCATAACGCCGGGAATTCAGATGTGTTACCGGCGGTATCCGCACCGATATTCGACAACGCCGCTGCCGAGAGCCCCAAGTTGTGTGCGGGCAAAGGCGGTTGGTCCACGAGATCTCCAACTCCACAGCCTTCTCCCATGCGGCTCTCGGCGTGCTCTCATCTCCGCCCGCCAGCATGGGCCGCATGATCGCCCCCCACCCTTCCCAACCCGCCGCCCCCGTCCGCACCGTCCGCAAGGCGGTCGTCCCCGCCGCCGGCCTCGGCACCCGCTTCCTGCCCGCCACGAAGGCGACACCCAAGGAGATGCTGCCGGTCGTCGACAAACCCGCCATCCAGTACGTCGTCGAGGAGGCGGCAGCGGCGGGACTCGACGACGTCCTGATGGTCACCGGCCGGCACAAGCGGGCCATCGAGGACCACTTCGACCACGCCTTCGAGCTGGAACAGGCGCTCGCGGCCAAGGGCGACACCGTGCGACTGGACGCGGTGCGCGACCCGGCGCGGCTGGCGAGCATCCACCACATCCGGCAGGGCGACCCGCTGGGCCTCGGCCACGCCGTCCTGTGCGCCCGCCGGCACATCGGCGACCAGCCCTTCGCGGTCCTCCTCGGCGACGACCTCATCGACCCGCGCGAGACGCTGCTCAGCCGGATGCTCGACGTCCGCGACCGGCGGCTCGGCAGTGTGGTCGCCCTGCTGGAGGTCCCGCCGGAGCAGATCCACCGCTACGGATGCGCCGCCGTCGAGCCGACCGGCGAGGAGGACGTCGTCCGCGTCACCGGCCTGGTCGAGAAGCCGGACCCGGAGCACGCCCCGAGCCGCTACGCCGTCATCGGACGCTACGTCCTCGACCCGGCCGTCTTCGGCGTCCTGGAGCGCACCCCACCGGGCCGGGGCGGCGAGGTCCAGCTGACCGACGCCCTCCAGGAACTGGCCGCGGGCGGCGCCGTGCACGGGGTCGTCTTCAAGGGTCTGCGCTACGACACCGGCGACAAGGCCGACTATCTGCGCACGGTGGTGCGCCTGGCCTGCGACCGGCCCGACCTGGGACCGGAGTTCGTGTCATGGCTCAAGGAATTCGTCGCGGAACTGGACGGAGCCCGCCCGCCCCACCACCGGGACATCGCGGCCTGAGGCGGCGCGGGCCGCGGGCCACCGCCCGACGGGCCTCCTGTGAGCGATGTGTCTCAGCCGTTGGGCCGCAGCGTCCAGACGACGGTCATCTCGCCCGTCACGGCACCGTCCGCCCGCTGGATGGCGATCGTCACCGGGAACTCGGGACGTTCACCGGCGTCCAGTTCCGCGACCACCTCGGCGGCCGGGCGGCCCAGCGTGGCGGTGGCGGTCACCGGCCCCATCGCCAGTTTCCGGTAGGCGATCTCGGCGCTGACGGCGAGCGGCACGGCGCGGGAGAGCTGGTCCCCGAACGCGGCCAGCACGATCGCCCCGCTCGCGGACTCCCCGAGCGTGAACATCGCACCGGCGTGCGGCCCGCCCACGTGGTTGTGGTACTCGCTCTGGTCCGGCAGGGACACCACGGCCCGCTCCGGCGTGGTCTCGACGAACTCGAGGTTCAGGGTCCGGGCCATGGGCACCGTGGCGGCGAGCATCTCGCCGATGGACATCTGGTCTGCGCTCATGGCCGCATGTTACTCACGAGTAGAGAAGGCTGACCAGAGCGGTGTGACGACCGCCGCACCGGTTGGCGCCGCAACCGTCCGCGCCGTCCTGTTCCCGGCTTGCTACGTCTCCGTCCACAGGCGGTGACCGAATCCGATCGGCGCGCGGCTAGGGTTGCTGCCCATGTGGCCAGGACAGCAGCCGCCCGGGGGCGAGCAGAACCCGCAAGCGAACAACCCGTACCAGCAGCCGGGGTACCAGCAGCCGAATCCGTATCAGCAGCCGGGCTATCAGCAGCCGGGCCCCTATGGACAGCCGCCTCAGTGGGGCGCGCCCGCGCCCGCCGGCGCACCGCAGCCCCCGCCGGGTGGTGGCGGCAACCGGACGAAGCTGGTCGCGATCATCGCCGCCACGGCGGTGGTCGTGGCGGCCGGCGTCACCGGCTTCCTGGTGCTGGGCGGCGACGAGAGCGACACGGCGGACGGGAAGACCGACAAGAAGCCGACCGCGACCGCTTCCGAGAAGCCCTCCGACGAGCCGAGCGCCTCCGCCTCCGAGGACAACCCGCGCGGCGGTGAGGCGGAGAAGGCGACCGTCCCGGGCTGGAAGGTCGTCGTCAACACGCGCTTCGGCACCGAGTTCGACGTCCCCGCCGACTGGGAGATCGAGACACCCGGTACGAGCGTGGGCTTCGAGTGGGAGAAGAAGGACGGTGAGCTGGACCGCACCACCGTCACCGCCCCCGCCTACCTGAAGTCCAAGTGGTGCACGAGCGACCCCGACAAGGACGGGCGCGAGGAGGACACCGCGCTGGTCACCGCCGGCACCCGCGGTGAGGACGGCGCGAAGACCACGGACGAGGCGGCCGAGACCCGCGTGCCGTGGTGGATCTTCGGCGGCTACACCCAGCCCGACAAGAAGAGCGTGAAGTACACCAAGCCCAAGCCGTACACCACCAAGTCGGGCATCAAGGGCAGTGTCGCCACGGCACATTCGGAGAACACGCCCCAGAACGGCAAGTGCGACAGCGAAGGCAAGGCGATCACCTTCGCCTTCAAGAACAGCGCGGGGGACTTCGTCACCTGGAACCTGTTCGGCGCCAAGGGTGTCAAGGACGAGCTGTCCGAGGCGACCGTCCAGAAGATCCTCAGCACCGTGCGCCTCACCAAGGAGCCACCCACGGGGAACTGACGGGCCGGGGGCCGTCACAATCCGTTTGGCAAGTCGGCCCGGTCCCGGCGATAGTCGGCCGGTGACGTCCCCCACCGCCTCCTCACGAGGCCCCCGCCGCCCCGCATGGGCGGGCCGCAACTACTCCCTGCTGACCGCGGCCGCGGTCGTCACCAACCTGGGCAGCCAGGGCGCCCTGGTCGCGGCGGCGTTCGCCGTGCTCGCAACGGGCGGTGACGGCGGCGACGTGGGCCTGGTCGCGGCGGCCCGGACGCTCCCGCTGGTGCTGTTCCTGCTGATCGGCGGCGCGGTCGCGGACCGGCTGCCCCGGCACCACGTGATGGTCGCGGCCAACGCCCTGAACTGCCTCTCGCAGGCCGTCTTCGCCGCCCTGGTGCTGACCGGCGACGCCCGGCTGTGGCAGATGATGCTGCTCGCCGCCCTGGGCGGCACGGGCCAGGCCTTCTTCGGACCGGCCGCCGAGGGCATGCTGATGTCCTCGGTCGAGGGCGAGCAGGCGGGCCGGGCGTTCGCGGTGTTCCGGATGGCGATGCAGGGCGCGGCCCTGGGCGGTGCCGCGCTGGGCGGTGCCATGGTGGCCGTGATCGGGCCCGGCTGGGTGCTCGCGGCGGACGCGGCGGCCTTCGCCGTCGCCGGGCTGCTGCGGGCCTTCCTCGACGTCGGCCACATCCCGCCGCGCACGCCCGGCGGCGGGCTGCTCGCCGATCTGCGGGACGGCTGGCGGGAGTTCTCCGGCCGGCCCTGGCTGTGGGCCGTCGTCGTCCAGTTCTCCATCGCCAACGCGGTCGTCGCCGCCGCCGACGCGGTCTACGGCCCGCTCGTCGCCCGCGACCACCTCGGCGGCGCGGGCCCGTGGGGTCTCGCCCTGGGCGTGTTCGGGGCCGGCACGGTCGCCGGGGCCGTGCTCATGACCCGCTGGAAACCCCGCCGTCTGCTCTTCGCCGGCACCCTCTGCGTCTTCCCCCTGGCCCTTCCCTCGGCCGCACTCGCCGTCCCGGTGCCCGTCGGCGTCCTGTACGTGGTGATGTTCGTCGCCGGTGCGACGGTGGAGGTGTTCGGCGTGTCCTGGATGACGGCCCTGCACCAGGAGATTCCCGAGGACAAGCTCTCCCGCGTCTCCGCGTACGACTGGTTCGGCTCCGTCGCGCTGGTGCCGCTCGCCACGGCCGCTGCCGGCCCCGCGGAGGAGGCCGTCGGCCGCTCGGCGGCCCTGTGGGGCTGCGCCGGCCTGGTCGTCCTGGTCACGGCGGCGGCGCTGTGCGTGCCGGACGTACGCAACCTGCGGCGCAGGACCACGCAGGTCACCCGCGGCGGGGCCACCGGGAGCGCCTCAGCCGATGCCGAACGCCCCGTCGGGGGGCTCGGGTGACGGCACGGCGTCCTCGTCCCGCACCACCCGGGCGTCACCGATGAACTCCCGCAGCGCGCTGCCGTGTTCGACCCGGGCGGGAAAGGCGTCGGCGGCGGTGCGCCGGGCCAGGGCGGCGACGTCGACCGGTCGATGCCCGGCGACGAGCACCGCGTTCCCGAACCGCCGCCCCCGCAGCACCCCCGGCTCCGCGATCAGCGCGAGCTCCTCGAAGGCGGTGGCCAGCGTGGCGAGTTGCGACCGCAGGAAGGCGAAGGGCGCGGCGTCGGGCAGGTTCGCGAGGTAGACGCCGCCGTCCCGCAGCACCCGCGCGGCCTCACGGACGTAGGCGGCGGACGTGAGGTGCGCAGGCACCCGCGACCCGCCGAACACATCGGCCACGATGACGTCCGCCGAGCCCGAGGGAGCGTTCTCCAGCCAGTCCCGGGCGTCCCCCGCGTGCAGCGAGACGCGAGCACCCTCCGGCAACGGCAGATGCCCGGCCACCAGTTCCAGCAGACCGCGGTCGACCTCGACGACGTCCTGCCGGGACCCGGGCCGGGTCACGGCCACATACCGGGGCAGGGTCAGCGCGCCCCCACCGAGATGCAGCACGTCCAACGCGGCCCCCGGCTCCCCCACCACGTCCAGCGCATGCCCGAGCCGCCGCGCGTACTCGAACTCCAGATGCGTCGGATCATCCAGATCGACATAGGACTGCGGCGCCCCGTCGACAGTCAGCAACCAGGCACGCTCCCGGTCGATGTCGGGCATCAGCTTGGCAAACCCGTGATCGACGGACCGGGCGACGGCGATGGCTTCGTTCACTTCTCCATTGTGCCGTTGTGCAACGGACCTCTCAGGGGCGCGGGACCATGCCGATATGCGGCTCCGCCGCGTGGGCGCGACCAGCCACAGCCGGCCCGCAGTCCCCCACCCGCCTCAACCCACCACGGTCACCGTCCCCGCCCCCACAGTCCGCCCACCCTCACGGATGGCGAACCCGAGCCCCGGCTCCAACGGCACCTCCCGCCCCAGCTCCACCGTCATGGCGACCGTGTCACCGGGCCGGACCACCGCCACCTCACCGAGGTCGACGACCCCCACCACATCCGCGGTCCGGATGTAGAACTGCGGCCGGTACCCACTGGAAACCGGCGTCGTACGCCCACCCTCACGCGCGGACAGCACGTACACCTGCGCGGAGAACCGCCGCCGTGGCTTCACACTCCCCGGCGCCGCGACCACGTGCCCCCGCCGCACGGCGTCCCGCGGCACCCCCCGCAGCAGCAACGCCACGTTGTCCCCGGCCTGCGCCTCCTCCATCGGCTTGCCGAAGGTCTCCAGCCCCGTGACCACCGTCTCGACGGAGGCCCCGAGCACCTCGACCCGGTCACCGACGCGCAGCACACCCCGCTCGACCGCCCCGGTCACCACGGTCCCCCGGCCGGTGATGGTCAGCACGTTCTCGACGGACAGCAGAAACGGCGCGTCCAGATACCGCTCCGGCATCGGCACGTACGTGTCCACCGCGTCGAGCAGCGCCTCGATCGACGCCGTCCAGCGCGGGTCCCCCTCCAGCGCCTTCAGACCCGAGACGCGTACGACGGGTACGGAGTCACCGCCGTAGCCGTGGGCGGTGAGCAGGTCGCGGACCTCCAGCTCGACCAGGTCGGTCAGCTCCTCGTCGCCCGCGTCGGCCTTGTTGAGGGCGACGACGATGTGGTCGACGCCCACCTGCCGGGCGAGCAGAACGTGTTCGGCGGTCTGCGGCATGATCCCGTCGAGCGCGGAGACGACGAGGATCGCCCCGTCGAGCTGTGCGGCGCCGGTGACCATGTTCTTGACGTAGTCGGCATGGCCCGGCATGTCGACGTGGGCGTAGTGCCGGGTGTCGGTCTCGTACTCCACGTGCGCGATGTTGATGGTGATGCCGCGCGCGGCCTCCTCCGGCGCCCGGTCGATCCGGTCGAACGGCACGAAAGCGCCGGTGCCGCGGTCGGCGAGGACCTTGGTGATGGCGGCCGTCAGGGTGGTCTTGCCGTGGTCGACATGGCCCATGGTGCCGATGTTGAGATGCGGTTTCGTACGAACGTAGGCCGTCTTGGACATGGCTGTACCTCGAAGCGTCTAGTCATGAAGTGGGACCCCGAGGACCTGCCCGACCCTCCCCTTGCGGGGTCCGCCGGACGAACCGGAGAGGGTCAGCTTCGGGCGCCGTCGGTGAAGGCGATGAGATCGACGGCAGCCTTCGGGGCATCCGTGACGACGGATGCTGCGAGGGCGAAGGCGTGCCGGAACATGACGTCGATCATTGCCGACGCTTTACCGCACGTCGAATGGTTTTCGGCTGCCTCGGTGCGGACGCGCGCACGGCCGGCTGTGACGCTCGTGAGACGAACCATACGGCGATCACACATATTTGTCGGTTAGTGTCGCCGGATGCTCGATGCCACCACCCGCTCTGGGGGCACCGCCACGGCCTCTCCCCGGGCCACCGCCGCGGAGCTCGCCGTCGCCGTTCCCCCGGCAACGACCGCCTCGTCCGTCGCACCCACCGGTTTCGCCGCTCGCTGCGTGAGAGTTCTGCTGTCTCCGTGGTCGCGGCTCTCCCTGCTCGTCGCCCTGCTCGCCGCGGGCGCCTGCGCGGTGCTGCTGTTCGAGCCGCAGCGGCTGCTGACGCAGGGCTGGCCGCCGCAGCTCGGCGGAGCCGCGGCGGCCCTGGTGTTCACGGTGGCGTACGGCGTGTGCACCGTGGCGTTCGTGCCGAGGCCGCTGCTGAACCTGGCGGCGGGCGCGCTGTTCGGTTCCCAGCTGGGGGTCGGCGTGTCCCTGGCGGGCACGGTGCTCGGTGCCGGGATCGCCTTCTGTCTCGGCCGGGCGCTCGGCCAGGACGCCCTGCGGCCGCTGCTGCGCGGGCGCTGGCTGAAGGCCGTGGACGGCCAGCTCAGCCGGCACGGGTTCCGTTCCATGCTGGCGGTGCGGCTGTTCCCGGGTGTGCCGTTCTGGGCCGCGAACTACTGTGCCGCCGTCTCCCGTATGGGCCTGCTGCCGTTCCTGCTGGCGACGGGTCTCGGCTCGATCCCGAACACCGCCGCGTACGTCGTCGCCGGAGCCCGTGCTTCGGCCCCGACCTCCCCCGCCTTCCTGATCGCCCTGGCGTGCATCGCGCTGCCCGCGCTGGCGGGCGTGGTGGTGGCCTGGCGCAAGCGGCACCGCCTGCGCCAGCTCTGACGAACCGTTACGCCCGCTCTGCTCACACCCGCTCGAGCACCATGGCGTTGGCGAGCCCACCCGCCTCGCACATGGTCTGGAGCGCGTACCGGGCGCCCCGTTCCCGCATGGCGTGCACCAGCGTCGTCGTCAGCCGGGTGCCGCTCGCGCCGAGCGGGTGGCCGAGTGCGATGGCGCCGCCGTGCACGTTGACCCGGGCGAGATCGGCGCCGGTCTCCTGCTGCCAGGCGAGCACGACGCTTGAGAAGGCCTCGTTGACCTCGAACAGGTCGATGTCGTCGAGGGTCAGTGACGCCCTGCGCAGCACCTTCTCGGTCGCGGGGACGACCCCCGTCAGCATCAGCAGCGGGTCCGAGCCGGTGACGGCGAAGCTGTGCAGCCGGGCGAGCGGGCGCAGCCCGAGCCGGGCCGCCGTCTCGCTCGACGTGATGAGCACCGCCGCGGCACCGTCATTGACCGGGCTGGCGTTGCCCGCCGTGACGTTCCACTCGATCTGCGGGAACCGGTCGGCGAAACCGGGGTCGTGGTAGGCGGGCTTGAGCCCGGCGAGGATCTCGGTGGTGCTGCCCGGCCGTACGCACTCGTCGCGCGTGACGCCCTCCAGGGGCGCGACCTCGGCGTCGAAGAGCCCGTTCTCCCAGGCCGCGGCGGCCTTCCGGTGCGAGGAGACGGCGAAGGCGTCCATCTGGTCCCGGGAGATCGACCACTTGGCGGCGATCAGCTCGGCGCTGATGCCCTGCGGCACGAGTCCCTCGGGGTAGCGCTCCGCGATCCCGGGTCCGAAGGGGTCCTTCCCGGCGGGCACGTTCGACCACATCGGCACCCGGCTCATCGACTCGACCCCGCAGGCCACGACGAGGTCGTAGGCGCCCGAGAGGACGCCCTGGGCGGCGAAGTGCACGGCCTGCTGGGAGGAGCCGCACTGGCGGTCCACCGTGGTGGCGGGGACGGTTTCCGGCAGCCCGGCCGCGAGGACGGCGTAGCGGGTGGTGTTCATGGCCTGCTCGCCGACCTGGTCGACGGTGCCGCCGATGACGTCGTCGATCAGGGCCGGGTCGACACCGGAGCGCTCGACGAGGGTGCGCAGGGTGTGGGCGAGGAGCTCGACCGGGTGGACGTGCGCGAGGGCGCCGTTCGGCTTGCCCTTGCCGATCGGGGTGCGTACGGCTTCGACGATCACTGCGTCACGCATGTGCGGGCCTCCGTGGCTACCAGTGAGTAGGAAATCCGAACTCACCGTAGCCCGGTAAGTTGGAAAATCCAACCCTCTCCTAGACTGACCTCCATGGCCGCCACCAAGGACCCGCGCCCCTGCTCCATCGCCGACACCCTGGCGCTCGTCGGCGAGAAGTACTCCCTGCTCGTGCTGCGGGAGGTGTGCCTCGGCAACGGCCGTTTCGACCAGCTGGTGCGCAACATCGGCGCACCGCGCGACATCCTCGCCACGCGGCTGCGCCGGCTCGTCGACGCCGGGATCCTGGACCGGCAGCCCTACAGCGAGCGTCCGCAGCGCTTCGAGTACCGGCCCACCCGGGCCGGGCTGGAGCTGGAGCCGGTGCTGATGACCCTGATGGCGTGGGGCGACCGTCACCTGCGGGTGGACGGCGACCGGCCGATGGTCCTCGACCACTCCTGCGGCCGGGCGCTCGCACCGGTCGTCACCTGCGGGGCCTGCGGGGACGAGGTGCGCCACGAGGACCTCACGGCCCGCCCGCAGGCACCCGGCTGGTCGGTGACCGGGCCCACGGCGGCCTGAGCCGGGCCTGTCGTGCGCCCGAGCGGCTTCCAAACCCCTGTGTCCGAGCGGTCACCCGGGGGCGCTACGCTTCCCCCTCGGCACATCTGATTCCCCGCTCATCACACTCGGCGGCCGGGCGTGCCCGTCGTCCGTTCCACGATCGGCACTTGGATTCCGCTACCTCATGTCTTGGTTCGAATCACTCATCCTCGGACTCGTCCAGGGGCTGACCGAGTTCCTCCCCGTCTCCTCCAGCGCGCACCTGCGGCTGACGGCGGCCTTCTCGGGCTGGGAGGACCCTGGCGCGGCCTTCACGGCGATCACGCAGATCGGCACGGAGGCCGCCGTGCTGATCTACTTCCGCAAGGACATCGGGCGGATCCTGTCGGCGTGGACCCGCTCGCTCACGAACAAGGAGCTGCGCGGCGACCCCGACGCGCGGATGGGCTGGCTGGTCATCGTCGGCTCGATCCCGATCGGTGTGCTCGGCGTGACGCTCAAGGACCAGATCGAGGGACCGTTCCGCGACCTGCGGATCACCGCGGGCATGCTGATCGGCATGGGCATCGTCCTGGGCGTCGCCGACCGGCTCGCGGCCCGCGACGAGAGCGGCGGCCGGCACCGGGCGCCCAAGCAGCGCAAGGCCCTGGAGGACCTGGGCGTACGGGACGGCCTGATCTACGGCGTCTGCCAGGCCATGGCGCTCATCCCGGGCGTCTCCCGCTCCGGCGCCACCATCAGCGGCGGCCTGTTCATGGGCTACACGCGCGAGGCCGCGGCCCGCTACTCCTTCCTGCTCGCCATCCCCGCGGTGCTCGCCTCCGGCGTCTTCGAGCTGAAGGACGCGACGGAGGGCGGCCATGTCTCGTGGGGGCCGACGATCTTCGCGACGATCGTCGCGTTCGTGGTGGGTTACATGGTGATCGCCTGGTTCATGAAGTTCATCACCACCAAGAGCTTCATGCCGTTCGTGTGGTACCGGATCGCGCTCGGCATCCTCATCATCGTCCTGGTCACCATGGGTGCGCTGAGCCCGCACGCGGCCGAGTCGGCGGGCTGACGACGGCGCCCTGTGATCCGGCTCTCGTGACCAACCGCATACCGATCGGGTAGCCGTCCGGTAGCGGGCTGTCAGTGGCTGCCCCTAGGCTGGTCCGCATGTCCCCCGATTCCGTGACCCCTGGTTCCGTGCGTTCCGCTGTCGAGGTCAACGAGGAGATCCGCGCGCTGTGGAGGCGCACGGGCGGCACCCTGTCGGCCGAGGAGCGCGCGGAGTACGAGCTGCTCGTCGTCGAGTGGGCCGCCGCGATCCGCGGCGGCGTCGTCAAGGCAGCCTGACCGCCCCTGCCCCGGCGCCCCGGGCGCCCAGCCGCGCCAGCACCTCGTCGTCGACGTGGAACGGCCGCTCTTCGGGCAACAGCCCGGCGGCCGCGTCGAGTTCACCCGCCCGTACCAGCGCATGAACCTCCGCGGCCAGCGGCGTGACGTCCTCGATCCCCACGATCCACTCGTCCGCGTACCGCGCCGCCGCCTCCCCCGCGAGGCCCAGCTGAAGCGACCGGTACGGCAGTGGTGCGAGCCGCAGATCGCGCTCCGGATCCCACTGCACCCGCGCGGGTGCCCGCCTCAACTGCCGCTTCCAGTCGGCCTGTTCCCCGTGCAGGGCGGGGACGTGGTGGGACAGACAGGCGTTGCGCAGCGCCCAGAGGAAACCGTCCCGGCTGATCTCGACCGCCAGGACCGTCTCCTGGCCCTCCTTCGTGCCCCAGCCGCAGCGGTACATCATCCACAGGAAAGACGGCTTGATCCATGTCATGCGGTCCCGCTTCCAGGACGCCGGGAAGCGGCCGTCGCGGGCCGCGGGGCCGCCGATCTCCGGGCGGTAGGCCTGGTAGACGGTGATCGTGGACTCGGTGTGGCGGGCGCGGATACGAAATCGCGGTTCGTGTCGATCATTCACGAAGGACAGGCTGGTCCCCGCAAGGCCCTGGTGGCCACCGAATATCACGCACGGCTCTTGGCTGGGCACCTGACATGCCCAACACTGAGCCGATGACGCAGCGCGTGGAACTCGCCACCGTGAGAGACCGGCTGGCCGTCGACGGGGTGATCACCGACTACGCGGTCGCCGTCGACGACGGGGACTGGGAGGCCTACCGGGACCTGTTCGTCCCGCGGGGGCGGGCGGACTACCGCTCGGCCGGCGGCATCGAGGGAGAGGCCTCGGCGGTCGCCGCGTGGCTCGCCGAGAGCCTGGGGCTGTTCCCGATGCGGCAGCATCTGATCGTCAACCGGCGCGTGCGGTTCGGTGTCTGGGAGCAGGACACCGGCGACACGGCCCGGGTCCAGGCCGACTACGTCAACCCCATGGCCACGTCGGGGCCCGCGCCCGACTTCGTGTGCGGCGGCCGGTACGCCTTCGCGCTGCTGCGCACGGACGACGGCTGGCGGCTGAGCGAGGTGGTCGTACGGGAGAAGTGGCGGCGCCTACCCGAGCGGCACTCGGCACCTGTGGTCAACTGACCCGGCGTCCTCTGTCCTAGATCGTCCGCAGGGCGCACACTGGAGGCACCCGCGGGGTAGGAGGCGCCTATGAAGACGCTCGGCCACTGGCTCGCCTCTCCCCGGCGGCGCGCGGCCGCCGCGGCGGTCGCGGGCGCCCTGCCCGTCCTTGCCTTTCCCGCTCCGTCCCTGTGGTGGTGCGCCTACATCGCCCTGGTCCCCTGGCTCTTGCTGCTGCGCACCGCGCCGACCGGGAAACGGGCGGCGTTCGAGGGCTGGTGGGGCGGCTTCGGCTTCATGCTGGCCATGCACCACTGGCTGCTGCCGAGCCTGCACGTGTTCACGTTCGTCATCGCCGCCCTGCTCGGCGCGCTGTGGGCCCCGTGGGGCTGGCTGGTGCACCGCCTGCTCACGGGCGTCCCCTCGCCGGCCCAGGTCGCGGGCGCGCTGCTGGTGCTGCCGTCCGGGTGGCTGGGCGTCGAGCTGATCCGCTCCTGGCAGGGCCTCGGCGGGCCCTGGGGCATGCTCGGCTCCAGTCAGTGGCAGGTCGAGCCGGCGTTGCGGCTCGCCTCGGTCGGCGGGGTGTGGCTGCTCAGTCTGCTGGTCGTCGCCGTCAACGTCGCGGTGACCGTGCTCGTGGCGGTACGGCAGGCCCGCGTGCCCGCCGTGGCCGGCATCGTCGCCACGGCGGCGGCCACGTCGGCCGCCTGGGCCCTCCCACCCCGCCCCGCCGTCGACGGCCACCTGCGGATCGCCGTCGTCCAGCCGGGCGTCATCGACGGCCCGGGCGGCGCGGACCGCCGGCTCGCCCGCGAGGAACAGCTCACCAGCCGCCTCGCCGGCCAGGACGTCGACCTGATCGTCTGGGGCGAGAGCAGCGTCGGTTTCGACCTCGGGGACCGGCCCGACCTCGCCCGGCGGCTCGCGGGCCTGTCCCGTGCGACGGGCGCCGACATCCTGGTCAACGTGGACGCCCGGCGCTCGGACATGCCCGGCATCTACAAGAGCTCGGTCCTGGTCGGCCCGGACGGCCTGACCGGCCAGCGCTACGACAAGATGCGGCTCGTCCCCTTCGGCGAGTACATCCCGGCCCGGTCCATGCTCGGCTGGGCCACCTCCGTCGGCAAGGCGGCGGGCGAGGACCGCAGGCGCGGCTCACAGCCGGTGGTGATGAACGTGGGGGACCGGCTGCGCGTCGGCCCGATGGTGTGTTTCGAGACGGCGTTCCCCGACATGACCCGCCACCTCACCCGGGAAGGCGTAGACGTGCTGATCGGCCAGTCGTCGACGTCCACGTTCCAGCACAGCTGGGCCCCCGAGCAGCACGCCTCCCTGGCCGCCCTGCGGGCCGCCGAGACCGGCCGCCCCATGGTGCACGCGACGCTCACCGGTGTCTCGGCCGTCTACGGTCCGGGCGGGCAGCGGGTCGGCTCGTGGCTCGGCACGGACGCCTCGGCCGCTCAGATCTACGCGGTCCCCCTCGCCCACGGCACCACGCCCTACGTCCGCCTGGGCGACTGGGCCGTGCACGCGGCCGTCCTGATCCTCGCCGTCTGGGCCGCGGGCGAGGGCGTACGGACGCTGCGGCTCAGGCGGTCCGCTCCTGAACCGCGCGAAGCACCCGCTCGCACAGTTCATGGGTCTCCAGCGCGTCCCGGGCGCTGAGCACCTTGCCCGCCCGCACCGCGTCCAGGAAGGCCAGCACGGCCTGCTCGATCCCGCGCTGCCGGGCCACCGGCACCCAGTCCCCGCGCCGCCGCACGGTCGGCTGGCCCTTGTGGTCGACGACCTCGGCGAGGTTGATCACCTGCCGCTTGGTGTCCTGCCCGGACACCTCCAGGATCTCCTCGGCCGAGCCGCTGAGCCGGTTCATCACGCCGAGCGCGGTGAAGCCGTCCCCGGCGAGCTGGAGCACCAGGTGGTGCAGCAGGCCGTCGCGGACCCGGGCGCGCACGGTCACGTCGTCGACCGGCCCGGGCACGAGGAACCGCAGGGTGTCGACGACGTGGATGAAGTCGTCGAGGATCATCGTGCGCGGCTCCTCCGGGAGCCCGACGCGGTTCTTCTGCATCAGGATCAGCTCGCGCGGATGGTCGGCGCACTGCGTGTAGCCGGGGGCGTGCCGCCGGTTGAAGCCGACGGCGAGGCTCACGTCCCGCTCCTCGGCGAGCTCCACCAGCCGCACGGAGTCGTCGAGTGCGTAGGCGAGCGGCTTGTCGACGTACGTCGGGACGCCCGCCTGAAGCAGCCGCGTCACGATCTCCGGGTGCGCGATCGTGGGGGCGTGCACGAAGGCGGCGTCGAGGTCCGCCGCGAGCAGGGAGTCGAGGGTGGTGTGCCGCCGCTCCCCGGGCACGTGCAGTCCGTCGGCGACCCGGGCGAGCGTGGCGGGCGTACGGGTCTGAAGGTGCAGCTCGATGCCGGGCTGGAAGGCGAGGACCGGCAGGTAGGCCTTCTGCGCGATGTCGCCGAGTCCGATGCAGCCGACCTTCACGGGGGTTCTCCTCTAGCGGTTTCCTGCCGGGGTCTGCCCGGAAGCATACGGGTGCTGCGGGGGCCGCCAGTCGGCGATGCCGTCGAATCCGCGCAGGAACAGGGCGGGACCGGCCTTCGACAGCGCGGCCACGGCGGTGTCGCGTACGAGGGTTCCCGCACGGCTGGTCATGAGGTTGAGGCGGGCCACCTTCACCGCCTGGCGTGCGACGGCGGTCGTGCGGGGCAGCCGGGCCGCGGTGTAGGCGGGGAGGTCGTCGCAGTGGTGGGCGAGGACGACCGCGTCCTCGATGGCCTGGTTGCCGCCCTGGCCGAGCGTCGGCGGCATGGCGTGCGCGGCGTCGCCGACCAGGGCGACCCGGCCGTGGTGGTGGGCGGGCAGGGGTTCGGCGAGGTGATGGACGTCGTGGCGCAGGACGTCCTCGGGGCGGGCGGCGGCGAGCACGGCGGGGATCGGGTCGTGCCAGTCGCCGAAGCGGCGCAGCAGTTCGGCCCTCTCGTCGTCGGGCGCGCTGCCGCCGGCGGGTGTCACGGCGGCGGCGTAGGCGTAGACGCGGCCGTCCTTGAGCGGGTGGGTGCCCCAGATGTGGCCCCGGCCCCAGGTCTCGTGGGAGGCGAACTCGGCGCCGGGGACGGGGATCACGACCCGCCAGGTGGTGAACCCGCAGTAGACGGCCCCGGGGTGGCCGGGGAAGAGCGCGTGGCGTACCGCGGACCGGACGCCGTCGGCGGCCACCACCAGGTCGGCCTCCAGTTCGCCGTCCGCGGTGGCGACGCGGGCCGGCCGGTCGGTGTCGCCGCGGTCGGTGAGGGTCGCGGCGGCGGCCGTGCGGACGGTGCCGGGCGGGAGCTGTGCGGCCAGGTGCTCGATGAGCGTGGCGCGGTGCAGCAGTACGAGCGGGCCGCCGAAGCGTTCGGCGGCGGCGTCGGCGGAGGAGCGCGAGAGCCACCGCCCCCTCGGTGTGCGCAGCCCGCCGTCCCCCGACCAGGCCGCGAGCTCGCGGATGGTGTCGCCGAGGCCGATGACGTCCAGCGCCCGCAGCGCGTTGGGCGCGAGCGAGATGGCCGCGCCCACCGGCCGCAGTGTGCGGGCCCGCTCCAGCACGGTGACGTGCCGGCCGCGCCGGTGCAGGGCGGCGGCCGCGGTCAGCCCTCCGATGCCGCCGCCGATCACGACGATCCGCTCGGACCTTGCCATGGCTCCTCCTCGGACCAGGGACCGATCGTCCTGGGTAACTACACCTGTAGTTCCCTGTCGACGTTACTACAGCCGTAGTGAGACCGGTAGCGTGAGCGCCATGTCCGTACGCGCCGCCGGCCCCTCCCGCTCCGATCTCGTCGCCGACGCGGCCCTCTCCCTGCTCGCCGAGCGCGGGATGCGGGGCCTCACGCACCGCGCGGTCGACGAGGCCGCCGGCCTCCCCCAGGGCTCCACGTCGAACCTCGCGCGGACCCGGCAGGCCCTGCTGGAGCTGGCGGTGCGGCGCCTGGCCGACCGCGAGGCACGCGTGCTGGCGCTGCACGCGATGCCCGACCCCCGGTCCGGCTCCGACTCCCTCGCCGACGCGCTGGCCCTGGCGACCCACCGCGCCCTGACGAGCAACCGCGCCCTCACGCTCGCCCGCTACGAACTGGCCCTGGAGGCGACGCGCCGCCCTGAGCTGAGGGCCTGTTTCGACGCTACGGGTGCCCGCTTCCGGGACCAGCTCGCCGCCCTGGTCACCGGGATGGGCTCCACGGATCCGGCCCGGCACACGCTGTCGCTGATCGCCTGGGCGGACGGGCTGATGTTCAGCTGTGTGGCGGGATCGTTCGGCGCCGAGGTGCCGAGCCTGGCGGAGGTGCGGGCCGGGCTGCGGGAACTGCTGGCCGGGATGGTCGCGGACTGAAAAAACCGTGGTGCCGCACGAGGTGTTGGGAAAAGATGCGGCCATGACGACCGAACGCCGTATGCCTGCCCCGACCGCCGACGAACGCACCATGCTGGAAGGGTGGTTGGAGTTCCACCGGCGGACCCTCGCCTGGAAGTGCGAAGGGCTGAGCGACGAGCAGCTCCGGTCCGCCTCGGCGGAGCCCTCCGAGCTGTCCCTGATGGGGCTGGTGCGGCACATGGCGGACGTGGAGCGGAGCTGGTTCCGCCGCGTCCTGGCCAACGAGGACGCGGCCCCGCTCTACTTCAGCGACGAGGACCGCGACGGCGAGTTCCATCTGACCGAGGCGGACACTTACCAGGAGGCCTACGCCACCTGGCAGGCCGAGATCGAGACGGCCCGGCGCAACGCGGCCCGCTTCGGCCTGGACGACCTCACCGAGGGCAAGCACCGCCGCACCGGCGAGCGGTTCAACCTGCGATGGCTCTACACCCACATGATCGAGGAGTACGCGCGGCACAACGGCCACGCCGACCTGATCCGCGAGCGCATCGACGGCGCGACCGGCGACTGACGTCATCCCCGGCGCGTCGGCGGCCTCCGTACGGGGCGGGAGATCACCCGTGCGGGGCATCCTTCGCCTGTCCGCCTCCCCACCGGGGGCCGGACACAGCAGAGTTGCGCGGGTGCATCGAACGACGACCACCGCGACGCTCCTGGTGACCGTGGCTGTCTCGGCCCTGTCCGGTTGTATGACGGTCCAGCGTCCCTCCGTTCCCGGTCCGCCGACGACACCGTCCCGGCCGTCGGCACCGGGGCCCGAGGGGCAGTCGGAGACCCAGGTCGTGCAGGCACCGGCCCGAGAGGCCCTCGAACTCATCGAGACGTCCCGCCGCCCGGAGCCGACGCCGTCCGAGCCCCGCCCGGCCGCCCCCGCGGCGGCCTCGCCGGAGCGGACCGCGCCGTCCGGCGACCGCGACCACCCCCCGCGCCCCGTCCGGCCGGAGCCGCGCGAGCCGGGCCGGCGCAGCCCGCAGCGGCAGCATGTCGACGTCCCCGACGTCTCGGGTCCGGTACGGCGGAACGTCCAGCAGGGCGTTCCCGACACCCCGGACGTCTGTGCGCTGGGCAGGCGCTACGGGGGGTGGCCGGCGGACAGCCCGCAGGCGACCATCTGCCGCGACGCCTACAGCCGTTGACTCCCCGGGATCAGGGCCGCTGACGCGGCGGCTTCCACGCCCCTCCGCCGCCCTCTCCCAGCCGCGACTCCCACCGTCGGATGGCGGCTCGCACGCCCTCCCCGTAGCTGTCGTCGGCGAGGTCGGCGGCGGCGCTCCTGGCGCGCCGCAGATGGGTGCGGGCGGCATCGGGCTGACCGAGTCCGGCGTAGTCGGCGGCCAGGCTCAGGTGCAGGGAGGGGTAGAACGCCCGCACCGCGAGCGCCCCTTCCCGGGAGGCGGGACGGTCCCTCGCGATCTCCTCCGCCGCCGTCAACGCGCGCAGGTCCCAGGCCAGTTCGTCCGCGGGGTCGTCCTGCGTGTCGGCCAGGTAGTGGGCGAGGGTGCAGCGGTGCAGCGGGTCGCCGTGCGCCCCGACCTCCACCCACAGATCCAGCAAGCGCCGCCGGGCCTCCTCCCGGTCCCCCGCGTGGTGCAGGATCACGACCTGCCCGATCCGCGTCAGCACGGCGTCCGCCGCCTGCCCCTGCCGCTCCGCCACCACGCCCTCCGCACCCTCGACCGCTGTCTCCTCCCGACGCTAACCGCAGACCGGGAGGATCCGGCTCAGGCCGCTCCGTACGCCGTCGGCCGCGCGGCGATCGGCCGTCGGCCTCAGCCCAGGTTCGGAATCGTCCAGTCGATCGGCTCATGCCCCTGGGCCGCCACCGCCGCGTCGATCTGCGTGAACGGCCGGGAGCCGAAGAACTTCTTCGCGGACAGGGGCGAGGGGTGCGCGCCCTTGACCACCACGTGCCGTGTCTCGTCGATCAGCGGGAGCTTCTTCTGCGCGTAGTTGCCCCACAGCACGAACACCGCCGGGTCGGGCCGGTCGGCCACCGCGCGGATCACGGCGTCGGTGAACTTCTCCCAGCCCCGGCCCTTGTGCGAGTTGGCCTCGCCGCCACGGACCGTGAGCACCGCGTTGAGCAGCAGCACGCCCTGCTGGGCCCACGGCATCAGGTAGCCGTTGTCCGGGACGGGCGTGCCCAGCTCCTCGTGCATCTCCTTGTAGATGTTCCGCAGGGACGGCGGGATCCGCACGCCGGGCCGGACCGAGAAGCACAGCCCGTGCCCCTGCCCCTCGCCGTGGTACGGGTCCTGACCGAGAATCAGGACCTTCACCTTCTCGTACGGCGTGGCGTCCAGCGCGGCGAAGACCTCTTCGCGCGGCGGGTGGACGGGGCCCTTCGCCCGCTCCTCCTCGACGAACTCCGTCAGCTCCTTGAAGTAGGGCTGCTGCAGCTCGTCACCCAGAACCCCGCGCCAGGACTCGGGCAGCATGGCGGTGTCGGTCACGTCAACGTCCTCACGATGTGCGGTCACTTCCCGGTCTCAGAACCTACCGGCGACCACTGACAACGTGCCCGGGGTGCCCCGAGTCCGCCGCGCCTACCAGGCGGTCTTGCGGTGCAGCTCCCACATCATCATGATCGTCGACGGGTCCAGGGCCCGCTCGGCGCCCGAGACGTCCCGGCTCGCCGCCACGTACTGCCTGCCCTGCCACAGCGGCAGCAGCCGTGCGTCGTCGACGAGGATCTGCTGGGCCTCCTCGAACTCCTTCACCACGTTCGCGCGGTCGCTCTCGCGGCGCGACCGGGGCAGCAGGTCGCCGGTGATCTCGGGCGCCGGGTAAGGCGTGCCAAGGGCGTTCTGCTCGCCGACGAACGGCGCGATGAAGTTCTCGGCGTCCGGGAAGTCGGGGGACCAGCCACGCCCGAACACCGGGTACTCGCCCTTCTGGTACCCCTCGACGTAGGTCTTCCAGGGGCGGCTCTTGAGGGTGATCGTGAACAGGCCGGACCCCTCGAGCTGGCGCTTGAGCTCCTTGAACTCGGCGGCGGTCTCGGAGCCGTACCGGTCGCTCGTGTACCAGAGGGTGAGCGGGACCTTCCGGTTGATGCCCGCGTCGGTGAGGGTCTTGCGGGCCTTGGCGACGTCGGGGTCGCCGTAGTCGTCGAAGAAGCCCGTGGTGTGGCCCGTGAGGCCCTTGGGGACCATGGAGTACAGCGGGTCGACGGTGTCCCTGTAGACCTTGTGGGCGATCGCCGCCCGGTCGATGACCTGCGCGATGGCCTGGCGCACGGCCTTGCGATCGGCCCAGGGGTCCTTCGGGTTGAACACCAGGTAGTTGATGTCGCTGCCCGTGCCCTCGACGAGCTGGATCTCCTCCTCCTTGGCGCCCTGGAGCTCGACGACGTCCCCGGCGGCCAGACCGCGGTAGGTCACGTCGATCTGCTTGTCCCGCAGGGCCTTGACCATGGCGTCGGAGTCCTGGAAGTAGCGGATGGTGACCGCGTCGTTCTGGCGCTTCGCGAAACCCTTGTAGGCGTCGTTGCGTACGAGGACGGCTTCCTTGCCGTCCTCGTACGAGTCGAGGGCGTAGGGCCCGGAGCCGACGACGTCGTCGCCCTCGCGCAGGCCGTCCTCGGGGTACTCCTCCGGGGCGACGATCGACATGGCGGGGGTGGCGAGCACGAACGGGAAGGTGGCGTCGGGCTTGTTGAGGTGGAAGATCACCTCGCGGTCGTTCGGCGCCTGGACCCGCTCCAGGCTGCCGAGCAGACCGGCGGGGCCGCCGTTGACGTTGATCTTGCGGATCCGGTCGAAGGAGTGCTTCACGGCCTGGGCGTCGAGCGCTTCCCCGTTGGAGAACTTCAGACCCTCGCGCAGCTCGCAGCGGTACACCTGGTTCGAGGAGTCGCTGAAGCCGCACTGCTCGGCGGCGTCCGGCTCCGGCTCGCTCGAGCCGGTCGGATAGCTCAGGAGCGTCTGGTAGATGTTGCGGAACAGCTCCCAGGAGCTGTCCCAGGAAGCCGCGGGGTCCAGCGTGCTGGGGGCACTGGTGGTGCCCACCACGATCGGCCCCTCGTCCTCCGGGGTGTCGGACGACAGCACACCGCACCCGGCGAGCAGGGTCGATATGGACGCGATGGCCGCTACCCGCCGCAGGCATCGGTTCCGCTTGAACACGCGCACGCTCCTCGATCTGCCATACCAAGGGTCGGCAGACCATACCGCAGTGCCGTGCCCGCTGACCCTCCCCCGGACATGACTCCTTGATCAGTAAACCTTGACGACGTTGTCATCGCCCTTGGGGACACGATCACGCCGGCACGGGCGCCGCTCGCGTCGAGGGGCGCCCGTGCCGAACCGCGTACGCGCTGCCGTCAGCCCGTGCCCGCGTTGAGGAAGATGCCGCCGTCCACGACGAGCGTCTGGCCGGTGACCCAGTCGGACTGCGTGGAGGTGAGGAACGCGGCCGCGCCGCCGATGTCCGAGGGCACGCCGAGCCGGCCCAGCGGGTAGGCCGCGGCGGCCTCCTCCTCCCGGCCCTCGTACAGAGCCTGGGCGAACTTGGTCTTCACGACGGCCGGGGCGATGGCGTTGACCCGCACCTTGGGCGCGTACTCGTGCGCGAGCTGCACCGTCAGGTTGATCATGGCCGCCTTGCTGATGCCGTAGGCGCCGATGAACGGCGAGGGCGACAGGCCGGCGACGGAGGCGATGTTGACGATGGCGCCGCCGTTGTCCTTCTGCCAGGCGTGCCAGGTCTTCTGGGCGAAGCCCAGCGCGGAGACGACATTGGTCTCGAAGACCTTGCGCGCGACGTCCAGGTCGAGGTCCGCGATCGGCCCGAACACCGGGTTGGTGCCGGCGTTGTTGACCAGGTGGTCGAGGCGGCCGAAGGCCTCCATCGTGCGCTCGACGGCGATGGCCTGGTGGGCCTCGTCGTGCGCCTTGCCGGCGACGTAGATCGCGCGGTCGGCGCCGAGCTGCTCGACGGCCTCCTTCAGGGCGTCCTCGTTGCGGCCGGTGATGCACACGCGGTCACCGCGTGCCACGAGCGCCTCGGCGACGCCGTAGCCGATGCCGCGGCTGGCGCCCGTGACGAGGGCGACCTTGCCGGAGAGTTCCACGGAAGTCATGTCTGGTCCCCTAGTCGAGCGGTCCGCCGGCCACGTACAGCACCTGGCCGGAGACGAACCCGGCCGCCTCGCCCGTGAAGAAGGCGATGGCGTTGGCGATGTCGTCCGGCTCGCCGACCCGGGCCACCGGGATCTGGGTGGCGGCGGCGGCCTTGAAGTCCTCGAAGCCCATGCCGACACGGTCGGCGGTGGCCTTGGTCATCTCGGTGGCGATGAAGCCGGGGGCGACGGCATTGGCGGTGACGCCGAACTTGCCGAGCTCCTTGGCCAGGGTCTTGGTGAAGCCCTGGAGGCCCGCCTTGGCCGCCGAGTAGTTGACCTGCCCGCGGTTGCCGAGCGCCGAGGACGACGAGAGGTTGACGATCCGCCCGAATCCGGCGTCGACCATGTGCTTCTGACAGGCCTTGGACATCAGGAAGGCGCCGCGCAGATGCACGTTCATGACGGTGTCCCAGTCGGAGACGCTCATCTTGAACAGCAGGTTGTCGCGCAGCACGCCCGCGTTGTTGACCAGGATCGTCGGCGCGCCGAGCTCCTCGACGATCCGCGCGACGGCCGCCTCGACCTGCGCCTCGTCCGAGACGTCGCAGCCGACCGCGACGGCCTTGCCGCCGGCGGCGGTGATCTTCTCGACGGTGTCCTTGCAGGCCGCCTCGTCGAGGTCGAGCACGGCGACAGCGCGGCCCTCGGCGGCCAGGCGTACGGCGGTGGCGGCGCCGATCCCGCGCGCGGCGCCGGTGACGACGGCGACCCGCTGCTCAGTGGTGGACATGGCTGCTTCTCCTCAGGTGAGCGACCGCTTAGTACCTTCAGTGGGTGTGACGCTAGAAGCCCTGGCACGCGGTGTCAACGGCCTGGCCCGGCATGTGATCCATTACCCGGGCCCACGAGGCCCAGCGGACCACACTCGTCCCCCACCCGGCCCTGACCGGCCGCCCCGGCCACCCGTTCAGCTCACGACCGCCGCGCCCGCGCACCTTTCCCCGCCTAGCGTCGAAGGCGCGAGCCACTCATGGCCGGAAATAGGGAGACACTCCATGCGCCGTCGCACCGGTGCCGTCGGCATGCTGTTCGCGATCGCCGCGATCATGCCGCTGGCCGAGCCCGCCCACGCCCGATCCGACCGGGACTGCGGTGACTTCGCGTTCCAGGAGGACGCGCAGGCCGTCCTCGACGCGGATCCGAGCGATCCCGACAGACTCGACGAGGACCAGGGCCGGGGCGACGGCATCGCGTGTGAGGCGCTGCCCCACCGCGGCGCGGGCATCATCTCCCCCACGCACATGCCCACCCCCACCGTCAGCCCGTCGGCCTCCGTCACCGTCACCCCCACCGCCACCGTCACCCCCACCACCGCTCCGTCCCGCGGCGTGCGGGGCGGGCTGGGCGGCGCGGTGGCCTCCGGGCCGAGCGACTGGGACGTGGCCATCGGGCTGACCTTCACCGTGAGCGCCCTGCTCACGGCCGGCTTCTTCCTGAGGCGACGCCTGAGGTCACGTCTGCGGTGACGCCGGGGACCCGGGCCGACCGTGGCCTCGGGGACCCGGGCCGACCGTGCCGCCGAGGACCTGGCCCGACCGTGGGCCCGCCCCCGGTCCGTCATCGCACCAGCAGGTCCAGCAGCCGTTCCGTCTCCGCCGCCGGATCGGTGGTCAGGCCGGTGTGAACAGGGCCCGGCTGGACGATCGTCGAGCGGGGGGCGACGAGCCAGCGGAAGCGGCGGCCGGGGTCGTCGCCCGCTGCCTGGCCGGCCGCCGTTCCGCCCGCGCAGACGCCTTCCACGGCCCGCAGGGCGGCGTGGACACCCGCCACATCCGCCCGGGGGTCGAGGGCCAGCAGGCGCGCCTCGTCGAGGTGCGTGCGGGCGCCGACGTAGGACTCGGCGCGGCAGTAGACGAGCACCCCGGCGTTGATGCACTCGCCGCGCTCGACGCGCGGGACGACGCGCAGGACCGCGTACTCGTAGACCTGGCGGTCCCGCGGCCCGCCCCTGATGATGTGCCGGTCGCTCACTTGATCCCCTGGATGCGCTCGTGGATGACGGCGGCCCGGGCGAGCAGCGGCCGCGCGTAGGCCCGCCGCAGGTCGTCGGGTGTGTCGAAACCGGGCTCGCCGGTCAGCCAGGCGTCCGGGACACGGGCTGTGACGTCGGCGAGCAGTTCCTCGGTGACCTGCGGCGCCAACTCGGCCGCGGCGGCGGCCACGTCGGGCCCGAAGGGCGCCAGGGCATGGTCGGAGGCGTCGTACGGACGGGCCGCGGAGGCCTCAGCGCCGGGCCAGTTGTGGTGCCAGATCATGGTCGCGCCATGGTCGACGAGCCACAACTCGCCCCGCCACATCAGCAGGTTGGGGTTGCGCCAGGACCGGTCGACGTTGTTGACCACCGCGTCGAACCAGACGATCCGCCCGGCCTCCTCCGGGCCGACCGGGAACGCGAGCGCGTCGAAGCCGAGCGCGCCGGAGAGGAAGTCCATGCCGAGGTTGGTGCCGCCGCTGGACCTGAGCAGGCTCTGCACCTCCTGGTCGGGCTCGGAGAGCCCGAGCTCCGGATCGAGCTCGACCGTGACCAGCCGCGGCACCCGCAGCCCGAGCCGGCGGGCGAGCTCCCCGCACACCACCTCGGCGACGAGCGTCTTGCGGCCCTGTCCCGCGCCGGTGAACTTCAGGACGTACGTCCCGAAGTCGTCGGCCTCGACGAGTCCCGGCAGCGAACCGCCCTCCCGCAGGGGGGCGATGAATCGGGTCGCGATCACTTCCTTGAGCATCGCCCCAGGTTACTGAGGCGGTGGCCCGGCACCGGCGCCGGCGTCGCGGCGGCGGACCGTAAACCGACAGCGAACCGACAGCGAGGTTTTACGCACAGCTGCTCCCGGCCGGGCCAGGATTTCGACACCGTCTGAACAGGCGGTCCGCCGGGCCCGTACCTCCCGGCAGATCATCGCAAGCCTCCCGAAGGGAAATGTCCGTATGACCAGCGCATCGCTCCAGCCCGCATCGGGACCGGCCCGTCGTACCGTCGTGGCGGCGGCCGGAGCGGCGGGTCTCGCCGCCGCGCTGACCGCCTGCGGAGGCTCGGACGACAGCTCGTCCGGCTCCGTCGACTCCTCCGGCTCGTCCGGCACCGCCCAGGGCGGCCAGGGGGCGGGCAGCACCCCGTCGAGCGGTGGGGGCGGTGCCGCGGCCGGCGGCGCGCTCGCGTCGACCGCCGACATCCCCGAGGGCGGCGGCAAGGTCTTCGCCGACCAGAAGGTGGTCGTCACCCAGCCGGCCGCGGGCGAGTTCAAGGCGTTCTCGGCCACCTGCACCCACCAGGGCTGCGCGGTGAAGAGCATCGCCGACGGCGTCATCAACTGTCCCTGCCACAACAGCAACTTCTCGATCACCGACGGCAGCGTGAAGAGCGGCCCCGCGAAGAAGCCGCTGCCGGAGATGAAGATCACCGTCGAGGGCGACTCGATCACGCTCGCCTGAGCTCGTCCCGGGGACGCGTGAGACACGCCAGCACCTCGTCCGTGGTCGCGACCGTGGCGACCAACGCGAGGGTGTGGCGGATCATCGCGGGGGTGTAGTCGGCGGGCACCCCCGCGACGGCGTCCGCCGGGACGACGGCGGTGTAACCGCGGTTCACGGCGTCGAACACGGCGTTGGGGACCGCCACGTTGGCCGAGACCCCGGTGACGATCAGGGTGCGGCAGCCGAGGTTGCGCAGCAGCGGGTCGACGTCCGTGCCCTGGAGCGGCGACAGCCCGTGCAGGCGCCGGACGACGAGGTCCTCTTCGGCGACCTCGATCGGGGCCGCGACACGCACCGCGTGCGTGCCGGTCAGCTGCCGGACGGGCAGCCGTTCCGCGGCGCGGAAGAGCCGGGCGTTGCGGCTGGCGCCGCGGCCGTCGGGACGGCGTTCGGCGATGGCGTGGACGACCTGGACACCGCCCGCGTGGGCGGCGGCCACCAGGCGGGCGACGTTGTCGAGCACTCCGCCGGAGCGGGCCGCCTCGGCGAGTTCGGGCAGCGCGCTGTCCGCTCCGACCACGCCTTCCTGGCATTCGACGGTGAGCAGCACGGTGGTGGGCGGATCGAGGAGTTCACTGAGCTCTGCGTACGAGGGCACGGTTCCCCCTGGGCGCCGGCGGCGGGTCGGGCGAGCGTAGCCACCGTTGCGCACCGAAGGAAGAGACCGCATTCTTTTTCTGACGTGATGTCAGAGGATCTCCTCTGGCACGACGTGGGAAAAAGAAAGAGGGGGAGCATGACCGTCACGCAGCAGCGCCGGGGCCGGAAGATCATGATGACGCCCGGTGAGCTGGACGATTTCCTCACCACGCAGCGCACCTGCCGGGTCGCCACGGTCTCGGCCGGCGGCGCTCCGCACGTGAGCACGCTGTGGTTCGCCTGGGACGGCACGTCGATGTGGCTGTACTCGGTCGTGCGCAGTAAGCGGTGGACCGACCTGCGGCGCGACCCGCGCGTGGCCATCGTGGTCGACACCGGTGAGGAGTACGACGAGCTGCGCGGCGCCGAGCTGTCCGGGACCGTCGAATTCGTGGGCGAGATACCGCGCACCGGCGAGCTGCGCGCCGAACTCGACGTCCCGGAGATGCTGTTCGCCCGGAAGAACTTCGGCCTGGAGGAGATGCCGCACGACGGCCGGCACGCCTGGCTGCGTCTGACGCCCGAGAAGGTCGTCTCCTGGGACTTCCGCAAGCTGGCCGGACAGTAGCCGCGGTAAGGGTTCAGCCGAGGCTCTCGCCCGCCGCCCGGAGGGCCTTCACCGCCGCCCGGATCGACGGGCGGCGGTCGGCGTCCGCACGCCAGACGACGTACACGTGCCGTCGCACCCGCTGGCCGACGGGGACGGTCACGACCCCGTCCGGCACGGGACGGCGGCCGAGCGCCGGGGCGATGCACACGCCGAGGCCCGCGGCGACCAGCGCGAGCTGGGTGTGGGTCTCGGCGGCGCGGTGGCCGACGATCGGTTCGATGCCCCGGGAGCGGAGCGTGAACATCAGCCACTCGTGGCAGAACTCCCCGTCGCCCCAGGTGATCCACTCGTCGTCGGCGAACTCGCCGAGGTCCACCTCGGCGCGCCCCGCGAGCCGGTGGTCCGCCGGCATGGCGACGTCGGCGGGGTCGTCCAGGATCGGCGCCTTGACCAGGCCGTCGGGCAGCGCCATCGGCTTGTTGTACCAGTCGAGCACCACGGCGAGGTCCAGATCGCCGCGCACCACACCGGCGAGGGCGTGCTCCGGCTCCAGCTCGCAGGAGCGCAGCCGCAGCGCCGGATGCTCCCGGCGCAGCGCGGACAGGGCGAGCGGGAACAGCCCGCGAGCCGCCGTCGGGAACGCCGACAGTCTGAGTTCGCCGACGACCTGCCCGCGCTGCGCCTCCAGATCGGACTGGGCCAGTTCCACCTGCGACAGGATGCGCGCGGCATGCTCGGCGAGCAGCCGGCCGGCGTCGGTGAGCCGCACACCCCGGCCGTTCTTGGCGAGGAGCTGCTGGCCGACCTCGCGCTCCAGCTTGGACATCTGCTGGGAGACCGCGGACGTCGTGATGTGCAGGCCCTCGGCCGCGCCGCTGACCGAGCCGTGCCGGGCGAGGGCGTCGAGGGTGCGCAGGCGCTCCAGGTTCAACACGTAAGCAATACTACGCAGTATCGGGTGCGAAATCTCGATTGTGCTACGAGGTTCTCGTCCAGCATCGTGGCTGCCATGAGCACCGTCACCACCCGCAGCCGGGTCACTGTCGCGACCCCTTCGAGCGAGCGGCCGCGTCGCCGTCTCGACTGGCGCCTCCGATTCGCCGCCCTGTCCCTGATCTGGGGCTTCAGCTTCCTCCTCATCAAGGTGGGCACCCAGGCCTACGCGCCCTTCCAGGTCACGCTCGGCCGGCTGGTGTTCGGTACGGCGGTGCTCGCCGCCGCGATGGCGGTGCGGCGCGAGCGACTGCCGCGCGGGGCGCGTACCTGGGGGCACCTGGCGGTCGCCGCGTTCCTGCTCAACGCCCTGCCGTTCTCGCTGTTCGCGTACGCGGAGCTGACCATCCCGTCCACGCTGGCGGGCATCTGCAACGCGACCTCGCCGCTGTGGGGCATGGCGCTGTCGCTGGTCGCCCTGTCGGAGGACCGTCCGACGCGGGTGCGGGTCGCGGGGCTGGGTCTCGGATTCCTCGGCGTGCTGACCGTGCTGGGCGCCTGGCAGGGCTTCCACGGCCTGGACGCCGGCGGCACGGCGCTGGCCCTGCTGGCCTCCCTCAGCTACCCGATCGGCTGGATCTACGTCCGCCGCACCCTGGCCGGCAGCGGCCACTCGCACCTGTCCATGACCGGCGCGCAACTGCTGCTGGCGACGGTCCAGCTGGCCGTCGTCACCCCGCTGTTCACGACCCTGCCCACGAACCTGTCCCCCGTGCCGCTGCTGGCGATCGCCGCCCTGGGGGCGCTGGGCACGGGCCTCGCCGTGCTCCTCCAGTACGGCCTGGTCGCCGAGGTGGGCCCGACGACGGCCCAGATGGTCACCTACTTCATCCCGGTCATCGCGACGGCGGCGGGCGTCGCGCTCCTCGGCGAGTCGCTGGCGTGGTCGACACCGGTCGGCGCGGTGATCGTCCTGACGGGGGCGGCGCTCACACAGGTCCGGCCGAAGCCTCGGCCCTAGCGGGTGCCCCCGCCCGGCGCTCGGGCCGCCTCCGCCTCAGACGTAACTCCGCGCCGGAGGCGGTCCGAGCGCCGAGGCGATCGCGTCGGCCAGCACCTCCGTCTCGTCCTCGGTGAGCGTCGAGACGGTGACCCGGACGCCGGGCGGTGCGCTCAACCGGAAGCGGGCGCCGGGGGCGACGGCCCAGCCTGCGTGCAGCAGCCGGGCGACGGCACCGGTCTCGTCCGGCACCGGCACCCATACGTTCATGCCGCTGCGCCCGTGCGCCTCGACCCCGCGCCGGTCGAGCGCGCCGATCAGCGCGTCCCGGCGCCGCCCGTACGCGGCCGCCACCGCGCGCGTGTCCACCGCCCCGTCGACCCACAGCCGCACCAGGGCACGCTGCATCAGCCGGCTCACCCAGCCCGGCCCGAGCCGCTGCCGCCCGCGGACCCGGTCGACGGTGACGCCGTCCCCGGTGAGCAGGGCGAGCCGCAGATCCGGCCCGTAGGCCTTGGCGGCCGAGCGCACGAACGCCCAGTGCCGGGTGGCGCCGGCCAGTGGATGGAGGGGCACGTCGACGATGCCGTGGCCGTGGTCGTCCTCGATCAGCAGGGCCTCCGGGTACTCCCGGAGCACGGACCGCAGGGCACGCGCGCGTGCGGCGCTCACCGCGGCGCCGGTCGGGTTCTGCGCCCGGCCCGTGACGATCAGGGCGCGCGCCCCGGCCGCCAGCGCCCGGCGCACGTCGTCGGCGCGCGGGCCCTCGTCGTCGACGCCGACGGGGACGGTCCGCAGCCCGAGCGCGGGCACGAGGTCGAGGGTGCGGCCCCAGCCGGGGTCCTCGACGGCGACGGTGTCGCCGGGCTTGAGGTGGGCCACCAGCACGCGTTCCGCGCCGTCGAGCGCACCCGACACCACGGCGAGCGGGCCGTCCGGCACCCCGTCGGCGTCGAACCCGGCGCGGGCGAGCCGGGCCAGCTCCGGATCCAGCGGATCCTCTCCGTACAGCACGGGCGCACGATCACCTTCGGCGGCCGCCGCCGCGAAGGCCGCCGCGAGCGGCGGCAGCAGGGCCGGGTCCGGATTGCCGGCCGCCACGTTTCGCACGCCTTCGGGGACGTCCACCCTGATGTGGTCCCGTCCGGTCGTCGCGGGCGCGGAGCGCACCCGGCTGCCGCGCCGGCCCGCGGTCTCGATGACCCCGCGCTCGCGCAGGGTCCGGTACGCGGCCGCGACCGTGTTGGGATTCACCCCCAGGCGCTCCGCCAACTCCCGCATGGGCGGGAGCAGTTGACCGGGCTGCAACGCACCGGCTCCCACCGCCCGTTCGACGCTCGCCGAAATGTCCGCTGCGCGACGTCCACTGATCGGATACTCTCCTAGCACAAACTTGATTATGCACTAGTGCAATGGAGAACGCCATGCAGGGGACCGCGCAGACGTCGTCGCAGCCCGCCACCGCCTACACCCCGACCGACCGCACCGTTCCCACCCGCTCGGCGGACCGGGCGGCGTACGACAGGGACCTGGTGCACGCGATACTCGACGAGGCCTACGTCTGCCACCTCGGCTTCGTCCGCGACGGCGCACCGGTCGTGCTGCCGACGCTGTACGCCCGGGTCGGCGAGCGGCTCTACGTGCACGGCTCGACGGGCTCGCGCCCGCTCCGGGCGGCCGGTCAGGCGGACCCGGGCCTGCCGGTCTGCCTGACCGTCACGCACGTCGACGGCCTGGTCCTGGCCCGCTCGGCCTTCCACCACTCGATCAACTACCGCTCCGTGGTGGTGCACGGCGTCGCCCACGACGTGACGGACCCGGAGGAGAAGCGCCAGGCCCTGGACGCGCTGGTCGACCACGTCGTGCCGGGCCGCGCCGCCGACTCGCGCCCGGCCAACAGGAAGGAACTGGCCGCCACGGCCGTGATCCGCCTGGACCTCGACGAGGTCTCCGCCAAGCTCCGCACGGGAGGTGTGAACGACGAGCCGGAGGACCTGGCCCTCCCCCACTGGGCCGGAGTGGTCCCGGTGCGCAAGACCTACGGCACCCCGGTTCCCGACCCGGACCTGGCCGCCGGCACAGAACTGCCCGACTACCTCGAGGCTCGCTGACCTGAAGGGGCGCGGGGAACTGCGCGACCGGCCGGGGACGGCCCGCAGCCGCCGTCAGACAAGCGCACCCGGCTCCTTCCGCGCCCCCGCGCCTCCCCTGCCGCACACCCAAGTGCGCTCGAAGACATGATCGGCACTCAGGCGGCCGTTCCGGGCCTGGACAACTCCCTTTCCGGGCCACCGCTCGCCACCGGGCCATCGGACCCCTTCGCCGGCGTCGAGGACTGCGCGATGAAAGCACCGATCAGCACGATCACGCCTCCGGCGATCTGCGGCGCCGAGAGGTGCTCGCCGAGCAGGATCCAGGCCAGGACGGTGGCGATGACCGCCTCGAGACAGGCCACGACCCCGGCGACCTGCGGGGAGAGCCGGCGCACGGCGAGCACGCCGGTGACGTACGCGACGACGGTGGCGACGAGGACGATCCAGGCCAGCAGCGCGACGGCGGCGACGGGCGTGCCGTCCATGCGCGCGGTGCCGGTGAGCACGGACCAGTCCATGGTCCAGGGCCGGGCGACGACCGTCAGCACGGCCGCGCCGACGAGCAGACCGTAGGCGATGACACCGAGCGGGTCGGGAGCCTCGTCCCCGGCTTCGCTGCCCTGGTCGGAGAGGACGAAGTAGCCGACCTGGCAGCAGGCCGCGCCGAGTGCGAGCAGCAGCCCCAGGGCGTCGAAGCCGAGACCGGACCACACCTCGACGACACACGCGAGTCCGCCGACCGCGAGGACGACACCGACCGCCGCCGCACGGGTGACGGGCCGCCGCTGCACGAACCGCACCCAGCCCAGCACGAGGGCGGGCGCCAGGTACTCGATGAGCAGGGCCACCCCGACGGGGATACGGGAGAGGGCAGCGAAGTAACACGCCTGGACACCGGCGACGGCCAGCAGCCCGAACCCGGCGAGCAGTCCGGGGCGGCGACGCAGCAGCGCGCGGTGGCGCACGGCGAGGGGCAGCATCACCAGGGCCGCCCCGGCCACGCGCAGCCACACCACGTGCAGCGGGTCGAGGCCCGCCTCGATCAACGGCTTGGCCGCGACACCGGATCCGCCGAAGGCCACCGCGGACACGAGCGCGAGGCCGAGCCCCACACCCCTGCCGCGCCCGCTCGGGCTGCTGTCAGACGTACGCACCGGCACATGATGACAGGACCTGACAGGAGCGTCACCCCCTATGGCACCTGTCTCACTGCCTGGACGCCGGGAGCCGCCGGCCGGTCACTGAGCGGCATCGCCGCCTCTGGCGCACTCCTGGGACCGGTCGGACCGGCCGTCGAGCCGGGCGAGCACCTCGCGCGGGTCGATCCCGGCCCGACCGAGCACCTCGACGGCGCGCGCCTGCCGGTCCACGAGGATCGCCGCGAGCAGGTCCACGCCACGGGCCGGGCCGCCGTGCCGGGCGGCGCGCTCGCAGACGTACTCCATCGACGTCGCGGCCAGCGGTGAGAAACCCGCCGTCTCCTTCACCGGGGGATCCGTCAGCACGGGAACGGCGCCGGAGTCCTCGACCCCGCTCTGCCAGCGCAGGCCGTAGCCGATGCTGCGCTGGACGAGATAGCCGAGCAGTCGAGCGATCTGCGGCCCGTCACCGACGACGCTACGCGCCTCGGGGTCGGACTCCAGCAGCGAGTGGAGCAGATGGGCGGTGTCGATCTGCCGGTCCCCGTCCCTGACAGCCCGGCGGCGGGCACCTCCGATCACCGATGCCAGCTCGTCACCGAGCCTGGCATCGTTCTCCGCGCGGTGGGTGCCGTGGTCGTGGGCCGACTGGCGGGGAAGAGGGGGTCGCACACCCCTCACCCCATCAGGCCCGAGGGCCCGGGGCATCCCCGGTACGAAGCATTTTCGCGTCCCACAGGAAGTGGACTTCGACGGCCTGATCTCCTCCTTGCGGAGGAGATCAGGCCGTCGAACCCGAGGCCAGCCACACTTCTGACGGTTCGTCAGTATTGAACATCGCGGCTCCTCCGGCTACGTTCCGCGGCACCCAGCCCGACACGAAGAGGTGTTCCCATGGCCGAAGTCAGCGCGGAGGCACGCATCGAGGCACCGGCCGAGAAGGTGTGGGCCCAGCTCACCGACTGGCCCGCGTACGGCGAGTGGAACGCGACGCACACCAGCTTCCCGTCGGGCGGCCCCGAGCCCCTCGAAGTGGGAGCCGCGTTCCAGGAGAACATGAGGCTCATGAACTTCCCGGCCGAGGTGGAGTGGACCGTCGAGGAACTGGAACCGGCCCGGGTACTCGCCATCCGCGGCAAGGGCCCCATGGGCGTGACCGTGGCGACGCGCTACACCCTCACCCCCGACGGCCCGGCGACGACGGTCCGCATCGACGGCGAGTTCACGGGCGCGGCGGTGTCGCTGATGGCGGGCAGGCTCAGGGACTCGGGCACGGCGGCCCTGAAGGAGTCGCTGCGCAAGCTCGACGGGCTGGTGACCTGACCCCTCCGGAACGCCGAGGCGCCCCCGGATCGCTCCAGGGGCGCCCGTCCCACGAGGGGATGAACCTCAGTCCTCGTCGGCGAGGATCAGATACAGCTTCTTGCGGGCTTCGTTGATGACGCCGAGCGCCTTCTCCCGCTGTTCCTTGCTGCCGGTCTTCCAGACCTGCCCGAAGGCTTCCATGAGCCCGAAGCCGGCCTGACGGATCTCGCCGAGGGCCTCCCAGTCGACCCCGCGGGAGGCCTCTTCCCAGGGGGCCTCGGGGCCATCCTCGGCGGCGGCGCGTCCCGCCTCGGTGAGCGAGAACAGCTTCTTGCCGCCCTCGGACTCGCTGATGATCAGCCCTTCGTCCTCCAGCAGCTGGAGGGTGGGATACACCGAGCCCGGACTGGGCTTCCACGCCCCGCCGCTGCGCTCGGCGATCTCCTGGATCATCTCGTAGCCGTGCATCGGCCGGTCCTTCAGCAGGGCCAGGATCGAGGCCCGTACGTCACCGCGCCGCGCCCTCCCCCTCGGCCCGCCACGCCCTCGGCCGCCCCAGGGCCCGGGACCGAAGCCCGGGCCACCGGGCCCGCCCCAGCCGGGACCGCCGGGACCACCCGGCCCGAAGGGACCGAAGGCCGCGCGCAGCCCCTCGAAACCGCCTCGGCCGTGCCGCGGTCCGCCGTGTCCGTGTCCGTGCTCGAAACCATGGGTACGCATCGCAACCACTCTCCATTCCATCGTTGATCTGTCGCGATGCTTCAACGATATATCGGAATAGTGTGGCCGACAAGGCCCGCCCCGCAGCCGCACACCCGGACGCCGGTCGGCAAAGCCGGGCCACCAGCAGCGAATTGGCCTTGGCCTGCGGCTTCGCGGAGCCTCTAGCGTCTGGGCATGCGGATTCGAATCGTCGACGCCTTCACCGACCGTCCCTTCTCCGGCAACCCGGCGGGAGTGCTGCTCCTCAACGACGCGGACGCCTTCCCGGACGACAGCCGGCTCCAGGACATCGCCCTGGAGGTCAACCACGCCGAGACGGCCTTCGCCCACCCCCTCCCCGAGGGCGGCGAGGCCGACTGGGCACTGCGCTGGTTCACGCCGGCCACCGAGGTCGCCATGTGCGGCCACGCGACTCTGGCCACCGCCCACGTCCTGAACACCACCGGCGCCCACGAGGGCCCGGTGCGATTCGCCACCCGCAGTGGGGTCCTCGTCGCCACACCCGCCGCCGACGGCTCGATCACGCTGGACTTTCCGACGGCTCCGCTCTCCCGGGTCGACACACCCGACGGCCTGACCGAGGCCCTGGGCGCCGAACCGCTCACCGTCCTCGACACCGGCCCGTACATCGGCGACCTGCTGGTCGAGATCGCCGACGAGAAGTCGGTGCACGGCCTCAGCCCGGACCTCAAGGCCCTCGCCACCTCCGCGCGCGGTGTCATCGCCACGGCTCGCGCGGAGGACCCCGCCCGCGGCTACGACTTCGTCTCGCGCTGTTTCTTCCCCCACGTGGGCATCGACGAGGACCCGGTGACCGGCAGCGCCCACACCGCGCTCGCCCCGTTCTGGTCCGAGCGCCTGGGCCGCCCGGACCTCACCGGCCTCCAGGCATCGGCCCGCTCCGGCCGCGTCCGCACGGAGCTGCGCGGCGACCGCACCCTGCTGAGCGGCAGGGCGGTCGTCGTCATCGAGGGCGAGCTGCTGGCCTGACACGGCGAAGGGGCGCACGACGAATTCGTACGCCCCTTTCCCGGCTCGTCACGCCGTCGGCAGCCACCCCACCTTGCCCGCGAGCAGCGCGTATCCCACGAACGCCCCGATGTCGAGCAGCGAGTGCGCCACCACGAGCGGACCGACGCGCCCCCAGCGCCGGTACAGGTAGACGAAGACGACGCCCATGGCCATGTTCCCGACGAAGCCGCCGATGCCCTGGTAGAGGTGGTACGAGCCGCGCAGGACCGAGCTCCCCACCAGAGCCGCCGCCGGAGTCCAGCCCAGCTGTCCCAGCCGGCGCAGCAGGTAGCCGACGACGATCACTTCCTCCAGCACCGCGTTCTGGATCGCCGAGAGGATCAGTACGGGGTACTTCCACCACACGCCGGGCAGCGCCTCGGGCACCACGGTGAGGTTGAAGCCGAGGCCGCGGGCGGCGAGGTAGAAGGCGATCCCGGTGCTGCCGATGACCGCCGCGATCGCCGCGCCACGGCCGAGGTCCGGCCAGGGGCGGGTGCGGTCGAAGCCGACGGTGCGCAGGCTCGCGCCCTCGCGCAGCAGGAGGTGCGCGACGAGCGCGACGGGCACGAGCGCCGTGGTGATCCCGAAGAGCTGCCAGGCCAGGTCGAGCCAGGGGCGGCCGGGCGCGGCCGAGGCGTTCATGGTGGCCGCCTGGTCCTTGAGCCCGCCCGGCTTGGTGACCGAGCCGATGAAGCTGATCAGCGCCGAGACTCCGCTCGCTCCCAGCGAGAGCGCCAGCACGAGCAGCGTCTCGTTGCGCAGCATCCGCCGCGAGAGCCGCTGCTGGGGGATGGAACCGTCGGCCACCGGGCTCGCCTCCGCCTGCACACCTGCCTCCACTTCACCGACCTGTCGGATCAGTATGGCGGCAGCGGGTCGTCACCCCGGCGGCGGTGTCAGCTCAGGGACACCGGCTCGGGCAGTCCGACCGGCCAGCTGTGCACCGGGTCCCCCTTGTGCATCAGCTCGCGGTAGCGCCGGGTCGTGGCAGCGAGCGCGTCGTCCCGGGGGAGGCCCGCGTCGAGGGCCTTGTGGAAGGTCGCGGCCTGCCAGCTCGCCCCGTTCACCCTGCGCCGGCACCGCTCCTCGATCACGCCCAGGTACAGGTCGCGGTCAGCCGGTTCGACGCCCCAGGCGTCCAGCCCGGCCTCGGCCAGCGGCAGCAGTTCGTCGCGGATCAGGCTCACCGCGTCGACCTGCGTGGTGCCGCCGTAGCGGCCGCGGCGGGGCCAGGTGAAGCGGGCGTCGATGCCTTCCTTGCACGCGGCGTCGAAGTTGGCGGCGGCCGCCTCGAACGGCAGCCGGGTCCACACCGGCCGGGACTCCTCGGCGAGGGCGCGGACGACGCCGTAGTAGAACGCCGCGTTGGCGACGACGTCGATGACGGTGGGGCCGGCGGGCAGGACGCGGTTCTCCACGCGCAGGTGCGGGACGCCGTCGGCGACGCCGTAGACCGGGCGGTTCCAGCGGTAGATCGTGCCGTTGTGCAGGACGAGTTCGCCGAGCGCCGGGACGCCGCCCTGGTCGAGCACGTCCAGCGGGTCCTCGTCGTCGCAGATCGGCAGCAATGCCGGGTAGTAGCGCAGGTTCTCCTCGAAGAGGTCGTACGCCGAGGTGACCCAGCGCTCCCCGAACCAGGTGCGCGGCCGGACGCCCTGGGCCTGGAGCTCCGGCGGGCGGGTGTCGGTGGACTGCTGGAACAGCGGCGGCCGCGACTCGCACCACAGCTCACGGCCGAACAGGAACGGCGAGTTGGCGCCGACCGCGATCTGCGCGGCGGCGACCGCCTGGGCGGCGTTCCACACGTCGGCGAAGCGGCCCGGGGTGACCTGGAGGTGCAACTGCACGGAGGTGCACGCGGCCTCCGGCGCGATGGACTTGGAGGTGCAGCTCAGGTGCTCCACGCCGGCGATGTCGAGGGTGAACTCCTCCCCCCGGGCGGCCACGATCTGGTCGTTGAGGAGGGTGTACCGGTCGACGTCGGAGAGGTTCGACGACACCAGGTCGTCCCGGTCGAGGGTCGGGAGAATACCGATCATCACGATTCCCGCGTCGACCTCGCCGGCCTTTCGGTCGGCATATGCCAGTGACGTACGGAGTTCCTCCGCAAGCCGGTCGAATACGCGGCCGTCGAGACGGTGTGGAGGAATGTTGACTTCCAGGTTGAACATGGCGAGTTCTGTTTGGAAATCGCGACTGGCGATACGTTCGAGGACTTGTGCGTTCAACATTTTGGGCATGCCGTCGGCGCCCGCGAGATTCAGCTCGATCTCCAGCCCCATGAGGTTCTTGGGACGATCGAACCGCTTCTCCGCCAGCAGCCGCTCCAAGCTCGCCAGGCACCGACGGAGCTTGTCGCGGTAGCGCTGGCGATCGGACAGGTCGAACTGGCCTGCCACGACCTTCTCCCCCATCGATGCGTCCCTCCTCGGATGATGCGGGCCGAAGATCCGGCCGCCGGGGTCCCGGTCAGGTGGAGGATGCCCAGCGAAAGCGATCGATAACGTCCCGGACGGGAGCGCGGCCCGCTACGCTGGCCACGTGTAACCGGTGGCACATTCACTCGGCATGACGCAGAGACCTGATTTCCGGGTGCCGCGCACTCGTGAAAAACGCCGACGAGAATGGGCCGACCGCCTCGCGGGCATTCACCGAGGTCATCGCCTCGTACCACCGCCTGGAATCGGGATAATTCTCGCGTATCGCCGACCGAATGTACCCTTGTTCTACTCACCGGAAACGGCTAGACGAAACACAGTCCTAACCTGTGTCGTATAAACTCCGCGAACAAGGCAGAAGGTTGGCGCCCACGGTCGACGGGTCCTGCCGTCGAGGCGATGTTCGACGGACCCCACCCTCCTCTCGTTCTTGAGACCCGGCCCCTGCCTCCGCCCACCCTCGTGAGCTGACAGCGCCGTCCGCCCCGCCCCGCCCTCGTGCCACCGTGCCTTTGAATGAGAGGCGACCCACCATGCCGCTGCATGTCCCTCCGGCTCCCGCGCCCGCACTCCGTTCCGTCCTGACTGCGCTCTCCTCGCCCACCGCGGTCCGCGAGGCCCGAACTCCCTCCCTGCTCCGCGCCCAGGGGCCCACCACCCCCGAGCTCCCCCTGCCCGTCCACGTCCTCGACCGGGTCACCGCCGAGGGCGTGCCGGCCACCCGGCTGGCCGGGTGGCGCTTCTTGATCCGTTGCGGCGAGCGCGCGGTGGCCGCGGCGGAGACCATGCTGACCCCCGACGGCTGGGCCTTCTCCCACTTCTTCGAAGGCCCGTACATCACCTCCACGGAGCACGCCCTGCGTCAGGCCGAGACGCTGCCGCAGCCGTACCAACCCCGCCTGCTGTCGGTGCCCAGCCTGTACATGCTGACGCTCTGGCTGCACGAGGACTGCACCGCGGACGGTTCCGGCGGCCACCCCGCCGCCACCGACCTGCTCGTCCCGCTGGCCCCCGCCCCTCCCGGTATCGCGGCGCATCGCCCGCACCGCGTCGCCGAACTGCTCCCCGTCCTGACCAACCGGGCGACTCCCACGAGACTGCTCGGCTCACCCGCCTGAAGCGCCGCCCGCGAGGTCTTCCGCACCCCGTCGCCGAATTCCCGGCGGCGGGGTCGACCTTTATCGCTCTTACGAGCGCCCAATAGCTCGTACGAGCCGGAAATGCCCCCTGGCCCGACCGAACTAGCCCCATCCGGCCACCACGAACCACCCGAAGTGACAGCCCAGTTGGGATGAACCGTCCGCGCGGGTGATGCGTCATGAACCTGTGAGAAGCGGTGCCGCGAAATCCCTGCGGATTGACGCCCGTGGGGCAACACTGGGTTCCGACGACTTATTCAACGGGGGGCGGCCGTGGACGATACTTCTAGCCGCGGAACAGACAAAGCAGCCGACACGACCGACTCAGCCGACTCGGTCATCTCATCCACCACGACAGAGCGAAAGATCCCATCCATGTGCCAGCACCAGACACCGTGCCCTTCCGTCGACTCCGCCGACCGGGAATCCGCCCGCCTCGTGGCGCACCACCCGGAGCAGGGATGGAGCCTGCTGTGCAACGGCGTAGTGCTCTTCGAGGACACCGGTGAGCTCCTGCCGGACGGCCGGGTCATCGACCCGCACCGTCCGCTGGCCGGCAGCCAGGTGATGACGGCGGCCTGAGGGCCGCGGGGCGGAGTGACGTCCGCCCGCAGACAAAGAGGGGCCGGCCGCAGCACCTGCGCACCGGCCCCGACGCATGTCCGGGGGCCGTCACTGCGCGTCACCCCGCGCGACTTCCCGTTCATGGCTCGTACGCCTTCCCACCGATACCCGCTTTCCGGAAGACTCCTGGAAGTTTCGCTGATCGCGCGTCGACGGAGGTGGGGCAAGTGGAAGCACGTGGGGCCGACGCCGGGGGCAAGGTCACGATCACGGAGATCGCCCGGCAGGCCGGCGTGTCCGTACCGACCGTGTCCCGGGTCGTCAACGGCCGGTCCGACGTGTCGCCGCAGACCCGGGCCCGGGTCGAGGACCTGCTGCGGCGGCACGGCTACCGCAGGCGCGCCGCGTCCCCGGGCACCCGTGCGGCCCTGCTCGACCTGGTCTTCAACGACCTCGACAGTCCCTGGGCCGTGCAGATCATCCGTGGGGTCGAGGAGGTGGCCCACGCGGCCGGGGTCGGCACGGTGGTGTCGGCGATCCACGGGCGTTCGGGCGACGCCCGTGAGTGGATGCGCAATCTGCGCGCCCGTGCCTCCGACGGCGTCATCCTCGTCACCTCCGCCCTGGAACCGACGCTCCTCGAGGAACTGCGTGTTCTCGGCGTCCCGCTGGTCGTCGTCGACCCGGCCGGCTCGCCCGCCCTGGACGCGCCCACCATCGGCGCCGCGAACTGGTCGGGCGGCATGGCGGCCACCGAGCACCTGCTCTCCCTGGGCCACCGCAGGATCGGCCTGATCGCCGGCCCGCCGCGGCTGTTGTGCTCCCGGGCCCGGCTGGACGGCTACCGCGCGGCTCTGGAAGGCGCCGGCATCGCACTGGACCCTTGTCTCGTCGTTCCGGGGGATTTCCGGCCCGAGTCGGGCTTCGCCGCCTGCGAGACGCTGCTCGGCCTGCCCGAGCCGCCGACGGCCGTGTTCGCGGCGAGCGACCAGATGGCGCTCGGCGCGATCGAGGCGCTGCGCCGACGCGGGCTGCGCGTGCCGCAGGACATGAGTGTGGTCGGTTTCGACGACCTTCCGGAAGTCCGCTGGTCGGCCCCGCCGCTGACCACCGTCCGCCAGCCCCTGGCCGACATGGGCAAACTGGCCGTCCGCACGGTCCTCCGCCTCGCCCGCGACGAACAGCCGGACTCCCCCCGGGTGGAACTGGGAACGGATCTGGTCGTCAGGGCGAGCACGGCACCACCGCCGACGGCCGGCTGACGAACTCCGGCCGCACGGCGGTTGCGGACGGTCGTGCCGCCGGTGCGATGGGACAGCGGGGCACCACCCGCCCCGCTACCGCCCCCCGAGCGCCTCGCGCAGCGCGAAGTACGCGGGCTTCGGCCGCAGTTGCTCGTCCCACGGCAGGGCCGCGCCCTCGCCCGGGAAGAACGCCGGGATCCACGAGTACTTGTCGGTGTAGTCCCAGACGGTGATGCCGGCACAGCGGCGCACCGCCAGGCACGCCTCGGTCAGGTCCCGGTACCACTCGGCCTGCTGCGCCAGCTTCTCGTCGGTGGCGGGCAGCTGCATCCGTACGTCGACCTCGGTCAGCGCGGTGTCCAGCCCGAGCCGTGAGAAGCGGCGGAGGTTGTCCTCCAGGGTGGTGGGATAGCCGTACTGGAGGGCCAGATGGGCCTGGAGGCCGATGCCGTGCAGCGGGACACCCGCGGCCTTCAGCTCCTTGGCCAGCCGGTAGTACGCGTCGCTCTTCGGGCCGATCCCCTCGATGTTGTAGTCGTTGAGGTACAGCCTCACGCGCGGATCGGCCTCGTGCGCCCAGCGCAGCGCGTCGGCGATGTAGCCGGGCCCGAGCGTCTTGTAGAAGACCGACTCGCGGTACGTACCGTCCTCGTTGAACGCCTCGTTGACGACGTCCCAGGCGAACACCTTGCCCCGGTAGTGCCGTACCTCCGTCTGGACGTGCTTCTTCAGCACGGCCCGGAGCTCCGGGGCCGTCCACTCCCGCCCGGTGAGCCAGCCGGGCAGCTGGCTGTGCCAGACCAGCGTATGGCCGCGCACCTTCTGCCGGCCGGCCCGGGCGAGGTTCACGATCTCGTCGCCCTCGGAGAAGTCGAACACGCCCTGTTGGGGTTCGGTCGCGTACCACTTCATGCCGTTGCCGGGCGTGATCTGCCCGAACTCGCTGCCGAGCAGGGCCTTGTACGGTTCGTCGACCAGCTCGGGGTTGTCGGTGGCGCTGCCGAAGTAGCGGCCGTGGCGCTCGGCGAGGTCGGCGAGGGTCGGTTCCTTGCCGTGCCGCTCGGCGGCCTGTACCGCGGGCCCGGTGGCGATGCCCCCGGCCACCAGCACGGCGGCGAGCGCCCCGGCGAGTCTGAGTCGTGTGGCGGTCCTGCGCATGGTGCGACTCCTCACGGTCGGGTGGGTGGGGTGCGCGGCGCGGGTCAGCCCTTCGTCGCGCCGGCGGTGAGGCCGCCGACGAGCTGGCGCTCGGCGACCGAGTAGAAGGCGAGGGCGGGCACCATGGCCAGCACCAGATAGGCGAAGACCTTGGCGTACTCCGCGGAGTACTGCCCCTGGAACTGCTGCACGCCGATCGGCAGCGTCCACCACTGCGCGTCGGTGAACACCAGCAGCGGCAGGAAGAAGTTGTTCCAGCTGGTGACGACGGCCAGCACCGAGACGGTGCCGAGCGCCGGCCGCGCCATGGGGAGCAGCACCCGCCAGAAGAAGCCGAACGAGCTGCATCCGTCGAGGGTGGCCGCCTCCTCCAGCTCGCCGGGGATCTGCCGGAAGAAGCCGCGCAGGATGATGATGGTCATCGGCAGTCCGAAGGCCGCCTGCGGGAGGATCACGCCGAGAGGGTTGTCCAGCAGGTCCAGGGAGCGCAGCAGCAGGAACAGCGGCAGGGCCGCGACCGCGAACGGGAACATCAGCCCCATCGTGAACAGCGTGAACAGCGTCTCCCGGCCACGGAAGGCGAACCGGGCGAAGGAGAAGGCCGACAGCGCGGAGACCGCGACGACCAGGACGGTCGTGCCCACCGCGATCAGCGTGCTGTTGCCGATCAGCCGCCAGAAGTCCCCCGACCCGAGGATCTGCGTGTAGTTGGAGGTCACCCACGACTCGGGCAGTCCCACGGGGTTGCGGGAGAGCTCGTCGGTGGACTTGAAGCCGGAGAGCACGGCGTAGAGCAGCGGGACGGCCATGACCGCGCCGACGACGACCAGGACGAGATGCAGAGGAAGCTTCCTGCTCCGGGGCCCCCTGCCTTGAGGGCCCCTGCGGGATCGCTGAGCGGACGTCACTTTCCGTCACCCCGCATGGTCGTGGTGGCCCCTTCCAGATCGCGCCGGAGCACGAACCGCTGGTAGGTGAGGGCGAAGACGAGGCTGATGCCGAACATGACCACGCTGATCGCGCTGGCGTAGCCGACCTGGTAACGCTTGAAGCCGTACTGGAACAGGGTCACGGCCATGGTCTCGGAGTGGTGGTCCGGACCGCCCGCGGTGGTCACCCACACCAGGTCGAAGAGCTGGATCGACCCGATGACCGACAGGAAGACGCTGATGCGCAGGGTGGGCGCGAGGAGCGGCAGCGTCACGTTGCGGAAGCGCTGCCAGGGCCCGGCCCCGTCGATGAGCGCCGCCTCGGTCAGCTCCCTGGGGACGGCCTGGAGCCCGGCCAGGTACAGCATCATGTGGAAGCCGAAGTACTTCCAGGTCATGACCAGGAACAGGGTCGCCATGACGGTGGACGGATCGGCGAACCACTCCCCGCCGAGCCCGTCCAGCCCGATCCTGCCGAGGAACTGGTCGGCGAAGCCGTCGTCCGGGGCGAACATCATGCCGAACAGGACGCCCGTGATCGCCTCGGACAGCACGTACGGGGCGAAGAACAGCATTCGGTAGACCGCCCGGCCGCGCATCCGCTGGTTCAGCAGGACCGCCATGGCGAGCGCGAACGGCAGCTGGAGCGCGAGCGACAGCACGACCAGGACCAGACAGCGCCACAGATCGCCCAGGAAGACCTCGTCCTGGAAGAGCCGGGTGAAGTTCTCGCCGCCGATGTAGTCGGAGGGCATGCCGAAGCCACCCCAGCGGAAGAACGCGGCATACAGGGCGAACAGCATCGGCAGCAGCACGAGCCCCATGAACAGCACCAGGGCGGGCAGCTGGAAGCCGGTCGCGGTCAGCCAGTTCAGCGCGCGACGCCGGGCCCTCCCCCGGGCCCGGTCAGCGGCCGGCGGCGGCAGGCCGACGCCGGGGCCGGTCCGTTTCTCCGGCAGGAACGTGGAGGTCATCGCCGGCTACTGCTCTTCCTTCGTGGTCTTCGTGACCGACTGGGCGACCTGCTCCGGCGACTTGGAACCGGAGATGAGCGCGGCGACGCTGTCGTTGACCTCCTGGCCCACGGCGGGCGCGTACGCCTGGTCGAGGTAGAGCTGGAAGCCCGTGGCCTTCTTCAACTGGTCCTGTACGGCCTTGATGTTGGGGTCGGCGATGGCGCTCTCGGCTGCCGGGACGACGGGCAGCACGCCGGTCTTCTTGACCAGCTCCAGGTCGGTGGCCTCGGACGCGAAGAACCGCAGGAACTCGACGGCCTCCTGCGGCGCGCCCCGGCGCAGGGCGTGTCCGCCGCCGCCACCGAACACCTCGGTGATGGCGCCCTTGCCGCCCTCGACCGCGGGGAACGCGAAGAACCCGAGGTCCTTGCCCAGGCCCTTGCCCGCGTCGGCCTGCACCACGGGCGCCCACTGCCCCATGAGCTCCATGGCCGCCTTTCCGTTGCCGACCGTGGCGGCCTGGCCGGTCGGGGAGGAGTAGGCGGCGCCGAGGAAGCCCTTCTGGAACGGCTGGAGGCCGACGAGTTCCTCGAGGTGCTCGCCCGCCTCGACGAAGGGCGCGCCGGTGAAGTCCTTGGCGTCGTAGGCCTTCTGCAAAGCCTCGGCGCCGGCGGTGCGCATCGCCAGGTAGGCCCAGTAGTACATGCCGGGCCACTTCTCCTTGCCGGCCAGTGCCAGGGGCGTGACGCCGGCGGACTTCAGCCCCCGCACAGCGTCGAGGAAGCCGCTCCAGGTGGTCGGGGGTGCGCTGATGCCGGCCTTCTTGAAGAGCGCCTTGTTGTACCAGAAACCGATCATGCCGATGTCGAACGGGACACCGTAGGCCCTGTCGTCGATCAGATACGGCTCCTTGGCGACCGGCAGCAGGGCGTCCGCCCAGGGCTTGGTGCTGTCGGTGAGGTCCTCGACGAGTCCGGCTTCGACCTGCTGCTTCAGTACGCCACCGCCCCAGGTGTGGAAGATGTCGGGCAGCTTCCCGGAGGAGGTCAGGGCCGTCATCTTCGACTTGTAGGCGTCGTTCTCCAGCTGGACGATCTTTACCTTGACCTTGGGGTTCTGCGCCTCGAACTTCCGGGCGAGGGCGGCCCACACGGTCTTGGTCGGCTCGGTGGTGGAGATGTTCCACCACTCGATGGTGGTCGTCCCCGACGACCCTCCGTCCGAGTCCCCGCCGCATGCGGTCAGTGCCGTCATCCCCAGACCGGCCGCGGCGGAGGCCGCCAGGAAGCCGCGGCGGGACAGTGCCGGGTCGCCCATCATGCGCTCCTCGAAAGTTTCGGATCAGATTCAGAAAGCTGCGTCGTTGCCGCACCCTAGAGACAGCGGCCAAAGGGTGACAACCCCTCGGCGCGGGGAAATCTCCAGTTCAATAAAGGCAGGGGCACAGGGCGAAACATTCGATTTGCCAGACGAACGTTACGGGCCGGGTGCTCTGCTGATCACACAGGGTGTTCACCCCGGACCGACAAAGGATCGAGCTCGATCGGCGCTCAGCCGCACGAACAGGCGGCCCGGCAGCCGCCCCACACACCCTCAGCTCGCGTTTCACACCCCTGACCACCGTCGGCCGGGGTACCCGGGCGCAGTCTTAACGGAAGCTTGACGCGCCGAGGTCCCTCATTCAGAGGCCACTGCATCACGCTCCGCATACGCTGATCAGGCCGTCCAGGGATGGCCGGAACCACTCTGAACCGCACATCGGGAGCACGTCGATGGCCACCACCGAGCACCCGCCGCCGAGCCGTACGGAGCCCGCCCCATCCAGCCGCCTGCGCGCCTGGATGCTGGAGGGCCTGTCCGACATGGGCAAGCCGGGCGGCCACACCGGTCCCCACGCCGAGCCCGAGGCCCCGCACAAGGGTCAGCCCTGGTGGCGCGTGATGTGCCTGACCGGTGTCGACTACTTCTCCACGCTCGGCTACCAGCCGGGCATCGCCGCGCTCGCCGCCGGGCTGCTGTCACCGATCGCGACCATCGTGCTGGTGATCGTCACCCTGGCCGGTGCCCTGCCGGTGTACCGGAGGGTCGCCGAGGAGAGCCCGCACGGCGAGGGCTCGATCGCCATGCTGGAGCGGCTGCTCTCCTTCTGGCAGGGCAAGTTGTTCGTGCTGACCCTGCTGGGCTTCGCCGCCACCGACTTCCTCATCACCATCACCCTGTCGGCCGCCGACGCCTCCACCCACCTGGTCGAGAACCCGCATCTGACCGGTGTCCTGCACGACAAGCAGATGCTGATCACCCTCGTCCTGGTGGCCCTGTTGGGCGCCGTGTTCCTCAAGGGCTTCCTGGAGGCGGTCGGCGTCGCGGTCGCCCTGGTGGGCGCCTACCTCGCGCTGAACGCGGTCGTGGTGGTCGTCGGCCTCTACCACGTCGTCACCGCCGGTCATGTGGTCACCGACTGGTCCAGCGCGCTCACCGCCGAGCACGGCAATGTGTTCCTCATGATCGGCGTGGCCCTGCTCGTCTTCCCGAAGCTGGCGCTGGGCCTCTCCGGCTTCGAGACGGGCGTGGCCGTGATGCCGCACGTCAAGGGCGACGCGGACGACACGGAGGAGCGGCCGACCGGCCGCATCCGCGACACCAGGAAGCTGCTCACCACGGCCGCTCTCATCATGAGCGTCTTCCTGATCACCACCAGCTTCATCACCACCCTGCTGATTCCCGAGAAGGAGTTCCAGCCGGGCGGCCCGGCCAACGGACGCGCGCTGGCCTACCTGGCCCACGAGTACCTCGGCAACGGCTTCGGCACCGTCTACGACGTCTCGACGATCGCCATCCTGTGGTTCGCGGGTGCCTCCGCGATGGCGGGGCTGCTCAACCTGATGCCGCGCTACCTGCCCCGCTACGGCATGGCCCCGCACTGGGCACGCGCCGTACGGCCCATGGTCATCGTCTTCACGCTGATCGCCTTCCTGGTCACCTGGATCTTCGACGCCGACGTCAACGCCCAGGGCGGCGCCTACGCCACCGGTGTGCTGGTCCTCATCAGCTCCGCCGCGATCGCGGTGACCATCGCCGCCCGCAAGGCCCGGCAGCGGAACTGGACCATCGCGTTCGCGGTCATCTCCGCGGTGTTCCTGTACACCACCGTCGCGAACGTCATCGAGCGCCCGGACGGCGTGAAGATCGGCGCCTGCTTCATCGCCGGCATCATCCTGGTCTCCCTGCTGTCCCGGCTGGCCCGCGCCTTCGAGCTCCGCGTGACCAGCGTGACGCTGGACCCCATGGCGGAACGTTTCGTCCGGGACATGGCCAGCCGCCGGATGCGGTTCATCGCCAACGAGCCCGACCGACGGGACAAGGCCGAGTACCGCGACAAGATCGAGCAGATACGCAACGACAACGATCTCTCCGAGCAGGAGGACTTCGTCTTCGTCGAGGTGACGGTCACCGACCCGTCCGAGTTCGAGGCAAGCCTGACGGTACGCGGCGAGGTGCTCCACAACCGCTACCGCGTGCTGACCCTGGAGTCCTCCTCGATCCCCAACGCGCTGGCCGCGCTGCTCCTGCACGTCCGCGACACGACCGGCCGCACCCCGCACATCTACTTCGAGTGGACCGAGGGCGGCCCCTTCGCCAACTTCCTGCGCTTCTTCCTGTTCGGCCAGGGCGAGGTGGCCCCGGTGACCCGCGAGGTCCTGCGCGAGGCGGAACCGGACCGGAAGCACAGGCCGAGGGTGCACGTCGGCTGAGCGGACTCAGCCCTTGGCCGCTCTCCTGCCGAACCCCCTGCGGCCCGGCCGCACCACGACCTGCCCGAACTCGATCTCGCCGCTGATCCGCACGCGCAGCACGACCGGTGCGCCGGCCGCTCGACCGCGCCGCGCCTTGATCTGGGAGTAGTTCGTGACCAGCGAGTCCGTGTCGACGACGACGCCCGGCCGGATCACCAGCTTCAGGGCACAGGCTCGCATGTCGAGGTGGATGTCGAGGCTGTCGTGAGTGATCACCGCGTCGGTGAAGTCGAGCGTCACCTCGCCCCACGCGGAGCGGATCTCCAGACGCCGCGGCACCACCCAGCCGTCGCCACGCCAGGTCCTGGACCCCTCCTGCTCGATCCGGACGACCTCCTGAGCCGTCGCGCCGGGCCCGCTCGACACCTCCGGCAGATCCGCCGTGAGCACGGTGAGCTCACCCAGCGTACGGGCGGACAGCGCGGTCTCCAGCCGCTCGTCCAGCTCCGCCATGGTCAGCAGGCCGTCGCCCGCGGCCACGCGCAGCACGTCGACGATCCGGTCCCGGTCCGCGTGCGAGGCCCGCAGCTCCGGCGATCCACCGGTGCCCACGATCTCCCCCGCCATCACATCACCCCGATTCCCCCGGGCACGGCACCCGGCCCACCACCTGAAGACTAACGCTATATCGCGACATACCCAACGGCCAACCCCGCGTCCCTCGTGGGTGACGATCAAGAGCCACCCAGATGCACACGTACCCGGCATAAAGAGCTCGCCGGGCTACCGTGCACCCATGAGCCTGAGCATCCGCAACCAGCTCCCCGGCACCGTCACCACCGTCACGCCGGGCGAGGCCATGGCGACGGTCAAGGTGCGCCTCGCCGGCGGCCAGCACCTCACCGCGGCGATCACCCGCGAGGCCGCGGACGACCTCGGTCTCACCACGGGCAGCTCCGTGCGCGCCCTGGTGAAGTCGACGGAGGTCGCGCTGGCCACCACCCCCGTAGAGGGCCTGTCCATCCGCAACCGGCTCCCCGGCACGGTCACGGCCGTCGCGACCGGCGAGGCCATGGCCACCGTCCGGATCACCGTCGAGGGCGGCCAACTGACGGCCGCGATCACCAGGGACGCCGCCGACGACCTCGCCCTCGCGGCCGGCGCCCCCGTCGTCGCCCTGATCAAGTCGACCGAGGTGTCACTGGCCGCCGAGTGAGCCGGTGAACGGCGGGAGGGGCCCCGCCGGCAGCGGAGCCCCTCCCCCTGACGGGTCGGCCGGTCAGTCCTCGTACGCGTCCAGCGGCGGGCAGGAGCAGACCAGGTTCCGGTCGCCGAAGGCCTGGTCGATGCGGCGCACCGGCGGCCAGTACTTGTCGGCGGGGGAGACCCCGGCCGGGAAGACTGCGTCCTCACGGCTGTAGGTGTGCTCCCAGTCCCCGGCCAGCGTGCCGGCGGTGTGCGGGGCGCCGCGCAGCGGGTTGTCGTCCGTGGGCCACTCGCCGGAACCGACCTTCTCGATCTCCGCGCGGATGGCGATCATCGCCTCGCAGAACCGGTCCAGCTCGGCCAGGTCCTCCGACTCGGTCGGTTCGATCATCAGCGTCCCGGCCACCGGGAACGACATCGTCGGCGCGTGGAAGCCGTAGTCGATCAGCCGCTTGGCGACGTCGTCGACACTCACTCCGGTCGCCTTGGTCAGCGGCCGCAGGTCGATGATGCACTCGTGCGCGACGAGGCCGCCGGGGCCGGTGTACAGCACCGGGTAGTGCGGCTCCAGCCGCTTGGCGACGTAGTTGGCGCTGAGCACCGCCACCTGGGTGGCCCGCTTCAGCCCCTCACCGCCCATGAGCCGGACGTACGCCCACGAGATGGGCAGGATGCCGGCGGAGCCCCACGGCGCCGCGGAGAGCGGACCGACACCCGTCTCCGGGCCCGCCTCCGGCTGTAGCGGGTGGTTCGGCAGGTACGGCGCGAGGTGCTCCCGCACCGCCACCGGACCGACGCCGGGACCGCCGCCGCCGTGCGGGATGCAGAAGGTCTTGTGCAGGTTCAGGTGCGAGACGTCACCGCCGAAGTGGCCGGGCTTGGCGAGCCCCACGAGCGCGTTGAGGTTGGCCCCGTCGACGTAGACCTGCCCGCCCGCCTCGTGCACCTGGGCACAGATCTCGGAGACGTGCTCCTCGAAGACGCCGTGCGTGGACGGGTACGTGATCATCAGCACCGCCAGCTCGTCCCGGTGCTGCTCGATCTTCGCCCGCAGGTCCTCGACGTCGATCTCGCCGTCCTCGGCGGTCTTCACGACGACGACCTTCATGCCCGCCATCACCGCGCTCGCGGCGTTGGTGCCGTGCGCGGAGGAGGGGATCAGGCACACGGTGCGCTGTTCGTCCCCGTTGGCCCGGTGGTACCCGCGCACGGCGAGCAGACCGGCCAGTTCGCCCTGGGACCCGGCGTTCGGCTGGAGGGAGACCTTGTCGTACCCGGTGACCTCGGCGAGACGGTCCTCCAGCTCATGGATGAGCGTGAGGTAGCCCGCGGCCTGCTCGGCGGGCGCGAAGGGGTGCAGCTGCCCGAACTCGGGCCAGGTGACCGGCTCCATCTCCGTGGTCGCGTTGAGCTTCATGGTGCAGGAGCCCAGCGGGATCATGCCGCGGTCGAGCGCGTAGTCGCGGTCGGCGAGCCGCCGCAGGTAGCGCAGCATGGCCGTCTCGGAGCGGTGCTGGTGGAAGACGGGGTGCGTCAGGTACTCGTCGGTACGCAGCAGAGCCTCCGGAAGCACCTCCTCCGTTGCCGTGTCCAGCGCCTCGACGCCGCCTTCGACGCCGAAGGCGCCCCATACGGCACGCAGCTGGGCGCGCGTGGTGGTCTCGTCGCAGGCGATCGAGACGTGGTCGGCGTCGACCAGCCGCAGGTTGACCCCGTTCTCCCGCGCGGCGGCCACGACGTCGGCGGCCCTGCCCGGCACACGCACCGTCACGGTGTCGAAGTAGGCACCGTGCACGACCTCGGCCCCGCCGTTCTCCAGCCCGGCGGCGAGGATCGTGGCGTACCGGTGGGTGCGCCGCGCGATGCCCTTCAGGCCCTCCGGCCCGTGGTAGACGGCGTACATACCGGCCATCACGGCGAGCAGGACCTGCGCGGTGCAGATGTTGCTGGTGGCCTTCTCGCGGCGGATGTGCTGCTCGCGCGTCTGGAGCGCGAGGCGGTAGGCCTTGTTCCCGTCGGCGTCCACGGACACCCCGACGAGCCGGCCGGGCAGGCTGCGCGCCATCTTCTCGCGCACCGCCATGTAGCCGGCGTGCGGCCCGCCGAAGCCCATCGGCACACCGAAGCGCTGCGTCGTGCCGACCGCGATGTCCGCGCCGAGCTCACCGGGGGACTTCAGCAGCGTCAGCGCGAGCAGGTCGGCGGCGACGGTGACGATCGCCCCGAGCTCGTGCGCCTGGTCGACGACCGGCTTGATGTCCCGTACGGCCCCGGAGGCGCCCGGGTACTGGATCAGCACGCCGTTGATCTCACGCTCGGCGATCTCGGCCGGGATGCCGTCGGTGAGGTCGGCGACGACTACCTCGACGCCGGTCGGCTCGGCCCGGGTTTGGATCACGGCGACGGTCTGCGGCAGCGCGTCCGCGTCGACCAGGAACAGGCCCTTCTTGTTCTTGCCCAGACGCCGCGACAGCGCCATGGCCTCGGCGGCCGCGGTGCCCTCGTCGAGCAGGGAGGCGCCGGAGGTCGGCAGTCCGGTGAGGTCGGCGACCATGGTCTGGAAGTTGAGCAGTGCCTCGAGCCGCCCCTGCGAGATCTCCGGCTGGTACGGCGTGTAGGCCGTGTACCAGGCCGGGTTCTCCATGACGTTGCGCATGACGACCGGCGGCGTGAAGGTGCCGTAGTACCCGAGCCCGATCATGGAGCCGAGGACCTGGTTGCGGTCGGCGAGCAGGCGCAGTTCGGCGATCACCTCGGCCTCGCTGCGGGCACCCGGCAGGTCGAGCGCCTCGGTGCTCTTGATCACGGCCGGGACCGCGGCGGCCGTGAGCTCGTCCAGCGAGCCGTAGCCGACCTGCGCGAGCATCTTGGCGCGGGCCTCGTGGTCGGGGCCGATGTGGCGCTGCTCGAAGGGGACTGCCTCTTCGAGCTCGGAGAGCGGAATGCGATGGGCGGTCATTTGCGGAGGCCTCCTGGTCTGACACGACCTTCGAGGGGCACCACGGCGCGGGTACCCGGACGGCCTCCCCCTCTGTCATCTCAACCTGAGAGCTTCACCGGATCGCCCGAAGGCCTCCGGCTTTCACCGTCGGTGAGAGCGGAAGCCGTCGACACCCGCCCTGCTTTCCAGAGTGACCTCGTCCGTGCGGTACGTGTGCCTGAGAGATTCCGGGGAGGATTTGCTCCTTCGGCGCCTCCGATGATGTCCGGAGGACTCTCCCGCACGGGGTCAGCAGCCGTTGCCAGCCTACCAGCGAGGTCTACGCACGAACCTTCGAGTGGCCACACTCCCCATTGTGCCGTTTTGTAGTGTTTACGGATGAGTTGCGACCACGTGGAGGGCCCGTGCGAACCGAGATCGATCCGCGCAACCTGATCGGCCGCAAGGCGTTCGACCGCAACGGAACCAGGATCGGCACGATCGACGAGGTGTACCTCGACGACGCCACCGGGGAGCCGGAGTGGGCGGCCATACGGACCGGCCTGTTCAGCAGGGACGCCTTCGTCCCTCTCGAGCCCAGTGAACTGATCGACGGCGCCCTCCACGTCCCCTTCGACCGCGCCCTGATCAAGGACGCCCCCGACTTCGGCGTGGGCCGCCATCTCTCCCCTGAGCAGGAACTCCAGCTCTACCACCACTACGGCCTCGACGTGGCCGCCCCTCCCTCGCTCCCGGACCACGACTTCGGCAAGCTGGCCGGCAAGGACGAGAAGGCCACCTGACGCCCTCGACGGCCCCCTACGGGGCCACGGTCCGCGACCCCACGGCCCCCGCCCCACCATCCGGTCCTCGGCTCCCCTCCGGTCTCGGTAACACCAGCGGCAACGGATCCGCCGGCTCCAGCTCCGGATCGTCGGTCCGGAGCGTCCGCACCCGCCCCGGCTTCGAGTCGGGCGTCTCGAACCGCACGGTGACCCGCCCCAGTCCACTGCCCTGCACCCATCCGTGCCCGAACTCGGCGTGCCGCACGTCGTGCCCGGCGGGCCAGCGCCGCTCGGCGAGCGCCGGCCGCTCCTCGACCGGCGCCGTGGCGGGCTCCTCGACGGGCCCCTCCGCGTCCGCCCGCTCCCCCGCCGCCTGCGCGAAGAGGTCCTCCTGCGTGTAGTCGGCGAGCCCGCTGACCCCCACCCCGAGCAGCCGCACACCACCCGTCGTGTCGACCGAGTCCAGCAGTCTGGCCGCCGCCTCCCGTATCACCCCGGGGTCGTCCGTCGGCCCGCGCAGGGTCTCGGACCGGGTCAGCGTCGAGAAGTCGTACCGGCGCACCTTCAGCACGATGGTCCGCCCGGACAGCCCGGCCTCCCGCAGCCGCCGCACGCAGCGGTCGGCGAGCCGCTGCACCTCGAGACCGACACGCAGCCGGTCGTGGATGTCCACGTCGTAGGTGTCCTCGACCGACACCGACTTCGCCTCCCGCTCCGCCACCACGGGCCGGTCGTCCCGCGCCAGCGCCATCGCGTAGAGCCCGTGCCCGTGCGCCTTGCCCAGCAGCCGCACCAGCTCGTCCTCCCCCGCCTCGGCGATCTCCTCGACCGTGGTGATCCCGGCCCGCCGCAGATGGTCGCCGGTCGCCGGGCCGACTCCCGGCAGCGTCCGCACGGACATGGGGCCGAGCATGGCCCGCTCGGTCCCCGGCTCGATCACCACCAGCCCGTCGGGCTTGGCCTGCTCCGAGGCGATCTTCGCCAGCATCTTCGAGGCGGCGAGGCCGACCGACCCCGTGAGCCCGGTGACTGTCCGGATGTCCGTGCGCAGCCGCACCCCGGCCAGCCGCGCCGACCGCTCGTCCCAGGCCACTCCCCCGGCCTCCAGGTCCACGAAAGCCTCGTCCAGGCTCAGCGGCTCCACGAGCGGCGACAGCCCGTGCAGCAGCTCCATCACCCGCTCGCTGATCGCCCGGTAGAACCCGAAGCGCGGCACGAGGTAGGCGGCATGGGGTGCGAGCCGCCGGGCCTGCGCCATGGGCATCGCGGAATGCACCCCGAAGACCCGGGCCTCGTACGAGGCCGTGGCCACCACGCCCCGCGGTCCGAGGCCGCCCACCACGACGGCCTTCCCGCGCAGGCTCGGCTTGGACGCCTGCTCCACCGAGGCGAAGAAGGCATCCATGTCGAGGTGCAGGATCGTGGGCGCGGTTCTCACAACTCCGATGCTGCCCTACGCCACTGACAACGCCCCGGAGGATCACCCGCCCGTGGGGCAAGCGCTTGCCGACGGGTGCGTAAACGTCCCGCCTCAAGCGTTGACCGCGCTCCCGAGCGGCTCAGACCGCCCGGTTCCGCCGCCGCGCCAGTTCGTCCGCCGGATTGGTCCCCACCAGGGTCTCGCCGGTGTCGATCCGCTCCCCGTGCAACTGGGACAGTGCGCTCTCGACGTCCCGCCACACCACGCCCACGGCGATCCCGAAGACACCCTGGCCTCCTTGGAGCAGGGCATGCACCTCGTCCGGCGAGCTGCACTCGTAGACCGTCGCCCCGTCACTCATCAGCGTCAGGCGCTCCAGGTCGCTGAAACCGCGTTCCCTGAGGTGCTGGACGGCCGTGCGGATGTTCTGCAGCGACACCCCGGTGTCGAGGAACCGCTTGACGATCTTCAGGACGACGACGTCCCGGAAGCTGTACAGCCGCTGCGTCCCCGACCCGTAGGCGGGGCGCACACTCGGCTCGACGAGGCCGGTTCTGGCCCAGTAGTCCAGCTGCCGGTAGGTGATACCGGCGGCCGCACAGGCCGTGGGCCCGCGATAGCCGATCTGCTCGGACGCCTCGGACGCCATGGACGTCGTCCCTCCGCTGCTCGGCACGGCCGTAGAGAGCTGCGGAGCGTGATCGGCCGCGTCACCGGGCTGGGGATATCCCCCGCTCGCGCGGAGCCGAGAACCGGGGGGAGCGTACGGACCACTCACCCTGAGACTGCGCTCGGGGCCGCCCCCAGCCGTACCGTCGCCGCTGCTTCTCACGCCGACCTCCGTCCTTGACCTGCCTTCTCGACGGTAGGCAGTCACCAGGGGTGCGTCAACGATCGCCACACTCGCCACGCCGAGTGATAATCACCCTAAGAGTGGTTTCCCGTGCCCCACCGCGGGGAAAGGCTAGCCGAATGCCCTCGGGACGGGCCGTGTGACGCTCTCACTCGCCGCCGGCACATGCGGGCATTTCGCCCGTCCGACATGCGGCGGGCGGCCCTGACGCGGACCTTGTCGTCCACCGGGCCGCCCACATGTCCCACCGGCTGCCGCCGCTCCTCGCCGTCCGGCTGTCTCCGGCGTGCGGAGCTCACTGGCTGCTGCTGCCGAAGTCTTCCGGGGAGATCTGGTCGAGGAACTCGCGGAACTTCTCCACCTCGTCCTCCTGCTCGTCCGGGATCGCGATACCGGCGTCGTCGAGCACCGTGTCGCTGCCGTAGATCGGCGTCCCGGTACGCAGGGCCAGCGCTATGGCGTCGGACGGGCGGGCGCTCACCTCGACGCCGCTGGCGAAGACCAGCTCCGCGTAGAAGACACCCTCACGCAGGTCCGTGATGCGCACTTCCGTGAGCTCCTGACCGACGGCTTCCAGCACGTCCTTGAACAGGTCGTGGGTCAGCGGCCGCGCGGGAGCCATGCCCTGCTGGGCGAAGGCGATCGCCGTCGCCTCACCCGGTCCGATCCAGATGGGGAGGTAACGGTCGCCTCCCACTTCACGCAGCAGCACGATCGGTTGGTTGGAGGGCATTTCCACCCGGACACCTACGACATCGAGCTCGTTCACACAGCAACCCTAGGCCGTGCTCGGGACGTTTGGGTAGTCGGGCAGGCAATGGGCGCCCGATCCGGCCTCGTGCAACCGGCACACATCAGGGCAGCCGCACCCCGAGCGCCGTCTGCACCAGCGCGGCGTGCAGCTTCACCGTGAGCCCCGCCAGCTCCTTGGTACGGGCCTCCGCATGGGCCCTGGTCTGCGGGTTCCGGTGCCGCTTCAGCGGGGCCACCACCTGGTCCACGAGCCCGGCCTCACGGTCGGCGGCGGCCTTCATGACCCGCAGGTGCCGCGGCTCGATCCCGAACCGCCCCAGCTCGGCGACGAGCCCGGCCACCGTGGCCGCCTCCGCCTCGTACGCCCCGTCCTCCAGTGGGGTGACGAGCCCGTACGACTGCCACTCCCTGAGCTCCCGCTCGTCGACACCGGCGGCGGTGAGCAGCTCCTCACGGCTGATCCTGGCCGCGGCGGGTGCCTCGGAGGGCTCGGGTGCGGAGTCGTCGCCGTCCCGCTGCCGCCCCAGAGAGGGCAGCGGAACCGCCTCACCGCGCTCCATGGCGTCCAGGTGCTCGCGGATCACCTTCAGAGGCAGGTAGTGGTCCCGCTGCATCCGCAGGACATGCCCGAGACGCTCGACGTCGCGAGCGCTGAACTTGCGATACCCCGCCGGGGTCCGCTGCGGCTCGATGAGCCCCTCCGACTCCAGGAAACGGATCTTGGAGATGGTGACTTCGGGAAACTCGTCACGCAGCACGTTCAGCACCGTGCCGATGCTCATCAGCCCACTGTCCGTGGCGGCGGTGCCGTGCCGGGCACCGCCGCTCGGTGTTTGCAGCATGGACCTTCCCTGACGGACGGACCTTCGGGGGGCTCCCCGGACGGAATCCGGGTCAGTAGCCCCGCTGGCTGGCGTAGAAGACCAGCCGGTACTTGCCGATCTGCACCTCGTCGCCGTTGTTCACGGCGACCTGGTCGATCCGCTCGCGGTTCACGTACGTGCCGTTCAGGCTGCCCACGTCGGCCACCGTGAACGAGCCGTCCTGTCCGCGGCGGAACTCCACGTGCCGCCGGGACACCGTCACGTCGTCCAGGAAGATGTCGCTCTGCGGGTGACGCCCGGCCGTGGTCAGGTCGCCGTCCAGCAGGAAGCGGCTGCCCGAGTTCGGCCCGCGGCGCACGACCAGGAGCGCGGAACCCAGCGGCAACGCGTCGACGGCCGCCTGCGCCTCGGGAGAGAGCGTCGGCATCGGCGTCTGGCCGGTGGCCTCGCTGTCGTAGGCCTCGAGACCGGAGATGGAGATCGTGGACGTCGTCTCGGACGGACGCTCCGGGGCGGCTCCGGCTCGCAGCGGCGCACCGCAGTTGGAGCAGAAGCGGCTGTTCTCCGCGTTGCGGTTACCGCACCTCGTACACACCAGGGCCGACATCGGATCCTCCTGCCGCGGTTGCCCGAAACCTATGCCGCCGGGCTGTGCAGGGTCAACCGACGGCGCGCCCTGGCCTCCGGGGATGTCGCCGCCCTGGCCACCGACCTGGTCGCGGAACAGCGGCCGCTGACCTTCCTGGTCAGGCTGTGCACGATGACGAGCGGTCGCGTTGTCGCTACCCTCTCGCGCGCTCTTGCCGAACAACTTCGCAAACAACTTCACGGGCGATTCCCCTTGACCGAAACAGACCCGCCCGTGGGGCAGGACGAACCCTGACTGAACACTCTGGCCGACCCGGACATCCTGACAACGTCCGTCTGCACCAGACAGTTTCCACCACGCACCACCCATTCGGTGCGCCGACCCCCCGCAACCTCATGCCCTCGCCGGACGCCGCCCATGCACCCCCGGTTCACTGGGAGGACGACCGAGCGTAGTCAGGCCGCTTCGCTGCTCGCAAGGCGTCCACGACGATCTTGGTCGACCGCTCGATGGTGACGGTGGCCTGTTCCTTCTCGAGAGTCTGCACCACACCTCCGGGGATGTTGAGCGCCGGCTCGAGATCCTGCGACTTGCCGATGACCTTGAAACGATAGGGAGCATTGATCTTGTTCCCGTCGACGGCCACACCCTTGCCGGAGTCCGTCAGATAGGTGCCCGCGACGACCCGCACACCGTTGACCTGAATCGCCTCGGCACCCGCCGCGCGCAGCTCCTGGACCCCGTCGAGCAGCATGTCCGCCTCGACCGTCCCCTTCGTGTCCTCGATGGTCATCGTGATGCCGGGACCCTCCGCGGCCACCGTGCCCGCGAGGATGCCGAGTTGCCGCTCCTTCTCGATCGTCTGCCTGCGGGCCTCTTCGGCCTGGTCGGAGCTGTTCTCCAGCTCGTCGCGCTGCTTCTCGAGACCCTGCTTCTCGTCCTCAAGACGCTGAGTGCGGTCATCCAGTTCATCGAGGATGCGGACGAGATCCTCCTGGCGCGCACCGCGCAGGGCGCTGTCACTGTCGCTGTTCGAGGCCACCTGCACGGCCAGCCCGAAACCCAGGCCGAACAGCAGCAACGCCACGATCAGTTGGGCCCGGCTGACCCGCGGCGGCCACAGCCCCTTCACCAACCGCTGCCGGCCGGTCAGCTGCGGCTCGGGGGACGTCTCCGGTTCGGATTCCGGCACCCCCTCCGGCTCCGGCTCGGGTTCCGGATCGGGCTCCGGAGTGGCCCGGGCGGCCGGCACCGATGGGGTCACTTCCTCGGGCAGCTCCTTGCGCAGCCCGTTCCTGGACTCGCCCGTCCCGTCGCGCCGGTCCGCGCGCGTGCCGCCCTGCTCCTCGGCCCGGTGCTCGTCGTGCTCGCTCATCGGCCTCACGCCCGGAAAACGTGCCGGCGGATCGCCGCGGCGTTGGAGAAGATCCGGATACCGAGGACGACCACCACACCGGTGGACAGCTGGGCACCCACGCCCAGCTTGTCGCCCAGGAACACGATCAACGCCGCCACGACCACGTTCGACAGGAACGACACGACGAACACCTTGTCGTCGAAGATGCCGTCGAGCATGGCCCGCAGGCCGCCGAAGACGGCGTCGAGCGCCGCTACGACAGCGATCGGCAGATAAGGCTCCACCACCGCCGGAACCTCAGGCCGGACCAACAGGCCGGCCACTACTCCCACGACGAGGCCCAGTACGGCGATCACGATGTGCCCTTCTCGTTCTTCTCAGTGCTCGGCTGTGCTGTACGTACGGTCACGCTCGGTGCGGCGGGCAGCCGGAGGTCGTCCTCCACCGAAATGGCCGTCCTGACGCCGTAGCCCTCCTGGAGCGCGTTCAGGTACAACCCGTCCGCGCTGTTCTGGAACCGCGTGCTCAGCCGCTGTCCGTCCCCCACCGCGAGCACCGTGTACGGCGGCACCAGCGGTTTGTTGTCGACCAGTATCGCGTCACCCGCGGCCCGGATCGCGGACAGCGCCGTCAGCCGCTGCCCGTTGATGGAGACGGCCTCGGCACCCGACTCCCACAGCCCGTTGACCACGCGCTGCATGTCCCGGTCACGCACCCGGCCGGTGTCGGAGAACCCGGTGGTCTCCCGAGGGCCGCCCTCCCCGCCCCCGTCGGCCTCCTTGGCGTCGTTCACCACGAGTTTCACGCCCGGGCCGTGCACCGCGGAGGCGCCCGACAGGATGCCCACCAGGTCGGAATCGGCGCTTCCGCCGCTGTGCTTCAGCGCCTCACGCTGCCGCGCGCTCACGTCCTCGCGCAGCCGGTCGACGGAGTCCTCCAGCTGGTCGGCCGTCTCGGATTCCCGGTCGATACGGTCGACCAGCTCTTCCCGCTCCTTGGCGACGACCGGCGCGGCGACCCGCGCCTGCGCCGCTCCCACGGTCACCACGAGGGCCGCCAGGACCAGGCCGGCGGCGAGCCCCAGCTTCGACCGCAGGGTCTTCGGCATGCCACCCTCGCCCGCGGCCTTCTTCCGCGCGGCGGCCTCGGCGTATCCGTCGTCGAGACTGTGGTCCATGACGTTGGTGAGCAACGACATGGACGCGTCGAGGCGCCGGGGCCGCGTGGGTGTGCTCCGAATGGGGGGTTGCTGCGGCATGCCGCACATCGTCGCACGTCGCGGCCACTACCTCCGAACGGCCCCACCGGCGTGCCGGACAGGCCCCGTTGGGGACACTTGTCCGGCACGCACGCGTGCAGGCCCGTTCTACCGGCCGGCGCTGTCCACGACCGCCGACCACTCGTCCAGCAGGGCCTGCGCGGAGGCGTCGTCCGGCCCCTCGGCCCATAGGTGGGTGACGGCCTCGGCCGGGTCCGGCAGCACCATCACCCAGCGGCCGTCGGTCTCCACCACACGCACCCCGTCCGTGGTGTCCACGAAGCGGTCTCCGGCCTCTTCCACGACCCGCCGCATCACCAGGCCCTTGACGGCCCACGGAGTCGCCAGGTCCCGCTTCAGGACGTGCGCCCGCGGGATCCGCGCGTCGATCTGGCTGAGCGTGAGCTGCGTCCGCGCCACGAGCCCGATCAGCCGCACGAAGGCCGCTGTGGCGTCGTACACGCTGCTGAACTCGGGGACGATGAAGCCGCCCTTGCCGTCGCCACCGAAGATCGTCCCTTCCTCTCCGCCCACGCGCGTGAGGTCGTCGGGAGAGGTGGTCGTCCACTCGACCTGCGTCCCGTGGTAAGCCGCCACCTGCTCGGCGATCCGGGTCGTGGTCACCGGCAGCGCCACCCTGCCGCTGCGCCGCTCGGCGGCGACCAGGTCCAGCATCACGAGCAGCGCCCGGTCGTCCTCGATGATGCGCCCCTTCTCGTCGACGAGGGAGAGCCGCTCGCCGACCGGGTCGAACCGCACACCGAACGCGGCCCCCGAGGACGCCACGATCTCCCCGAGACGCACCATTCCGGACCGCCGCATGTCGCCCGTCTCCGTCGGCCTCGACTCGTCCAGACCGGGGTTGATCGTCAGCGAGTCGACACCGAGCTTCCCGAGCAGGCTCGGCAGCACGAGCCCCGCGCTGCCGTTGGACGCGTCCACGACGACCTTCAGCCCGGAGTCCGCGATCCCGGTGGTGTCGACGTTCCGCAGCAGCGACCCGGTGTACGAGTCGAAGACACTGGCCGGGAAGTGCAGGTCACCGATCTCACCGGGGAAGGCACGCCGGTACTCCTGCCGGGCGAACACCCGGTCCAGCTTGCGCTGGCTGCCCTGTGAGAGGTCGGCGCCCTGCCCGTCGAAGAACATGATGTCGACGGAGTCGGGCACGCCCGGCGTGGTCCGGATCATGATCCCGCCCGCGCTGCCTCGTGCGGTCTGCTGCCGCGCCACGGGCAGCGGCACGTTCTCCAGGTCGCGCACGTCGATGGCGCTGGCCTGCAAGGCGGAGATCACCGCCCGCTTCAGCGCTCGGGCACCACGCGAGTGGTCGCGGGCCGTGGTGACCGTCGAGCCCTTTTTCAGGGTCGTCGCGTACGCACCGGCGATCCGTACGGCCAGCTCCGGTGTGATCTCCACGTTCAGGATTCCGGACACACCGCGGGCACCGAAGAGGTGCGCCTGTCCCCTGGACTCCCAGATCACCGAGGTGTTGACGAAGGCGCCGGCCTCGATGGTCTTGAACGGGTAAACCCGCACATTGCCCTGGACGATCGATTCCTCACCGATCAGGCACTCGTCCCCGATGACCGCCCCGTCCTCGATCCGCGCCGCACGCATGATGTCGGTGTTCTTTCCGACCACACAGCCGCGCAGATTGCTGTGCGGCCCCACGTAGACGTTGTCGTGAACGACGGCCTTGTGCAGGAAAGCGCCGGTCTTGACGACCACGTTGGAGCCCACGACGGTGTGCTCACGGATTTCGGAACCGGCCTCGACCTTGGCGTAGTCGCCGATGTAGACCGGGCCACGGAGCACGGCGTCGGGATGGACTTCGGCTCCTTCGGCGACCCACACCCCCGGAGAGATCTCGAACCCGTCGATGTCGACGTCGACCTTGCCCTCCAGGACGTCGGCCTGCGCCTTCACATAGCTCTCGTGCGTACCGACGTCCTCCCAGTAGCCCTCGGCCACATAGCCGTAGATGGGCTTGCCTTCCTTCATCAACTGTGGGAAGACGTCACCGGACCAGTCGACGGGCACATCGGGCTCGACGTAGTCGAAGACCTCGGGCTCCATCACGTAGATACCGGTGTTCACGGTGTCGGAGAAGACCTGGCCCCAGGTGGGCTTCTCGAGGAAGCGCTCCACCTTGCCTTCCTCGTCGACAATGGTGATACCGAATTCCAGCGGATTGGGCACGCGCGTCAGACAGACCGTGACCAGCGCGCCCTTCTCCTTGTGGAAATTGATCAGTTCGGTGAGGTCGAAATCCGTGAGGGCGTCACCGGAGATGACGAGGAAGGCATCGTCCTTCAACGCCTCTTCGGCGTTCTTGACGCTTCCGGCAGTACCGAGTGGCTTCTCCTCATTGGCATAGGTGAGCTCCATGCCGAGCTCTTCGCCGTCACCGAAGTAGTTCTTGACCAGCGAGGCCAGGAACTGGACAGTTACGACTGTTTCGTTGAGCCCATGCCTTTTGAGCAGCCGCAGAACGTGCTCCATGATCGGGCGGTTGGCCACGGGCAGGAGCGGCTTGGGCATGCTTGAGGTCATGGGGCGAAGGCGCGTGCCTTCGCCTCCGGCCATCACGACGGCCTTCATGTCGGAAGCGTCCTCCTCTAAGAGACGACGGTCTAGCCGACTTCACCCGCCAGGATTGTCCCGCACTTTTCGACCACAGGCCATCGGGGCCGACACGGCCGGAGCAATCCGCGAGCTCACTCGGCTATGGCGTCCGCACGGACCAGGCGGCGGACTTGTACCACGTAGAGGACTCCTGCCCACCAGTACAGGGTTGTACCCCATCCGGCGAACGCCCATCCGAAAACGGCGGCGAGTGACGAGATCCAACCACTGTCGTCGCTGAGCAGGAGCAACGGGAAGGCATACATCAAGTTGAAGGTGGCGGCCTTGCCCAGGAAGTTCACCTGGGGCGGCGGATAGCCGTGCCGGCGGAGGATACCCACCATCACCAGCAGAAGCAGCTCTCGCGCGAGGAGGACGGCAGTCAACCAGAGGGGCAGAATCTCGCGCCAGGTGAGACCGACCAGGGTCGAGAGAATGTAGAGCCGGTCGGCTGCGGGGTCGAGGAGCCGGCCGAGGCTGCTGATCTGGTTCCAGCGCCGCGCGAGCTTGCCGTCCAGGTAGTCGCTGATGCCGCTCAGGGCCAGCACCAGGAGGGCCCAGCCGTCACTCTTGGGCCCACCGAACTCAGGCCGCAGAATCAGCCACAGGAAGAGGGGCACGCCGACGAGCCGCGCCATGCTGAGGATGTTCGGGATGGTGAGCACACGGTCCGTCTGGACGCGAGTCTCCTGAACCTCCACCCGGGGGCCTCCTGTGGGAAACGTACCAACGATGCTCCCTGACCTTACCTCAACGCAAAAAAGCTCTGGCTCTCGGGCTGTTTGCCCAAGAGCCAGAGCTCTAAAAGAAGTTCGGCGGCGTCCTACTCTCCCACAGGGTCCCCCCTGCAGTACCATCGGCGCTGTAAGGCTTAGCTTCCGGGTTCGGAATGTAACCGGGCGTTTCCCCTACGCTATAACCACCGAAACACTATGAA
>NZ_BAABET010000013.1:0-285859 GCF_039540295.1 Streptomyces venetus | reverse complement strand
GTCTGCGGGCGGCGGTGCGGAAGGTGCCGTGGGGCTGGGTGCGGGTGCCCTCGGAGCGGGGGAAGAACTCGTACCAGGAGCCGTACAGGGCCCGCTCCCGCTCGACCAGCAGCGGCAGCGGTTCGGAAGTGGTGACCAGATCCCGCAGCGGATGCCGGGCCAGGACCTCGTCCACCTCCGGCGTCAACGCCGCCGCCCACCGCGCCGACGGGGTCAGCGAATCGTCGCGCAGCGTCTTCGCCGCGCCGAGCAGCACGGCGCGGCCGTCCTCCTTCGGCACGCCGGCCGCTGCCCGTTCGAGGAGTTCGGCACCCTCCTCCAGGACCAGACCCGGGTCGATACCCGCCGGCACCTTGATGCCTGCCGTACGGCGCCAGGTGGTGACCGGATCGCTCCACGCCTCCACCCGGTACGTCCAGCGGCCGACGGCGTCCGCGGTGACCTCCGCGCCCCACCGGTCCGTCCCGGGGGCAAGCTCCCGCATCGGCGTCCACGGCCCGGGCCGGCCCTCGGGATCCTTCAGGACGACGTTGGCGGCCACGGCGTCGTGCCCCTCCCGGAACACGGTGGCGGTGACCTCGAACGTCTCTCCGACGACCGCCTTGGCCGGCCGGTTGCCGTTCTCCACGGCCGGGCGGACATCCCGTACCGGGACACGGCCGATGGCCCGGGTCCTGCTCATGCTCCTCACCTCCACCGTGCTAGAAAGCCGGACCCGTGGGCCCGGTTCAGGGGACCAGACGTGCGGGAGGGCGCCGGCCGGCCGCCGGGGAGCGCCGCTCCGCCGTCGGCCGTCTCCGCCCGACCGCGGCGGACGGAAGGGACCGCTCGCTCTGTTCCTCCAGACAGGTGACCTGGGTCGTGCGCAGGTACTGCTCGGCCGCGTCCGCCGCCTCTCGCGCGCACCGTTTCCCCATCAGCACGCAGAGCGTGTAACCGGAGTCCTCGAACGTGGCCCGGACCGTGCGGTCGTTGGGTGCCGCGAGCATCACGCGTTCCCAGGCCCGGTAACGCCGCAACTGCCGGGCGACTTCGGCTTTGGCGGGTAGCAGCATGGCGCCGATCACCTTTCGGGCTCGAGGGGGACGGTCTCCCGACGGTCGGACGGGGGCCGTGCGTACAGCGGCACGGACCCGTAACGGCGATCGAGTTCTTCACACATGGTGCACGCGTGAGAACGCAGCGTCCTGTTGGATCTTCGCCGGACAGCCGCGCGCATGGGCCTTTCGGGGGACGCCCGAGCCTGCTCACTTGTATGCACTGCCGCCTCAGGTGTGCGCTCGTGTTGCACGAACGGGCTAGCACCCTCACTCTGAGGGTGACTCAGAAGCGATACACACTCACGTTCCGTGTTCGGGGCTCGTCCCGCAGACCGCGGGAGCGAGGAGGAGCTGAGCTTCGCGGTGAGGAGCCGACCGATGAAGACCGCAGTGCCCTGCTACTACCACCTCGACGTGGAAGTCAGCCCGGACCGGGTGGGACAGGTCAGCCGCATTCTGGCCGCTCACCTGAGGTTCTGGGACCTGGACAACCTCGTCCAGCCCGTCTGCGGCGGTGCCGAGATGCTGCTCAAGGCCATCGACGAGCACGCCACGGACAAGAACACGTCGATCGAGATGTGGTGGAACGGGCAGCACCTGATCACCGCCATCGGGGACAACGACCGCGCCCTGCGCCCGGACCAGGAGCTGAGAGGCTGCCTGGAGCACCTCGCGGCGATGAGTGACGGCTGGGGCTGCTGTGCCACCGAGACCGGCAGCAAGGTCATCTGGTTCTCGCAGCGCGCCCGCGCAGGCGAACGCGTCCCGCTGGTGCCGACCGCGCCCGCGCCGCACCTGAGCGAGGGGCTCGACGTGCCCCGCGAGGTAAGGGTGGCCCAGCTGGCCGGGCCGGCCGACACTCCGGACGAGGTCCTGGAGGAAGCCCGGTGACCCGCCGCAAGCAGACCCGGGAAGGGGTGTCCGCCTGGAGCGGGCGCCCCTACCCGCTGGGGGCCGAGCACGACGGGAAGGGCACCAACTTCGCGCTCTTCAGCGAGGTCGCCGAACGCGTCGAGCTCGTCCTCGTCGACGACGACGGCACCCACACCCAGGTGCCGCTGACCGAGGTCGACGGCTTCGTGTGGCACGGCTACCTGCCCGGCGTCGGTCCCGGCCGGCGCTACGGCTACCGCGTGCACGGGCCGTGGGCTCCGGCCGCCGGCCACCGCTGCAACCCGGCGAAGCTGCTCCTCGACCCGTACGCCCGCGCGGTGGACGGGCAGATCGACAACCACGCCTCGCTCTACGAGCGCGATCCGGAGGGCCGCGACCCGGCCGACAGCGCGGGGCACACCATGCTCGGCGTGGTGACCGACCCGTCCTTCGACTGGGGCGACGACACCCGGCCCTGCCGGCCGTACGCCGACACCGTGATCTACGAGGCGCACGTCAAGGGGATGACGCGCACTCACCCCGAGGTGCCCGAAGGGCTCCGCGGCACCTACGCCGGGCTCGCGCACCCCGCGGTCGTCGAACACCTGACCTCGCTGGGTGTCACGGCGGTGGAGCTGATGCCGGTGCACCAGTTCGTCCACGACGGCGTGCTGCGCGACCGCGGCCTGGCCAACTACTGGGGCTACAACACGATCGGCTTCTTCGCGCCGCACAACGGCTACGCCGCCCACGGCACGAGGGGCGAACAGGTCGCCGAGTTCAAGCAGATGGTGAAGACCCTGCACGCGGCCGGCCTCGAGGTGATCCTCGACGTGGTCTACAACCACACCGCCGAGGGCAACGAGATGGGCCCCACCCTGTCCTTCCGGGGCATCGACAACTCCTCGTACTACCGCCTGGTCGACGGCGACTGGGGGCACTACTACGACACCACCGGCACCGGCAACAGCCTGCTGATGCGTCACCCCTACGTACTCCAGCTGATCATGGACTCGCTGCGGTACTGGGTCACCGAGATGCACGTCGACGGATTCCGCTTCGACCTCGCGGCCACCCTGGCCCGGCAGTTCCACGAGGTGGACCGGCTGTCGGCGTTCTTCGACCTCATCCAGCAGGACCCGGTGATCAGCCGCGTCAAGCTGATCGCCGAACCGTGGGACGTCGGCGAGGGCGGCTACCAGGTGGGCAACTTCCCGCCCCTGTGGTCGGAGTGGAACGGCATGTACCGCGACGCGGTGCGGGACTTCTGGCGCGGCGAGGACAACACCCTCGGCGAGTTCGCCTCCCGGCTGACCGGCTCCTCCGACCTGTACGCGCACAGCAGGCGCCGCCCCCGCGCCAGCGTCAACTTCGTCACCGCGCACGACGGGTTCACCCTGCGCGACCTCGTCTCCTACAACGACAAGCACAACGAGGCCAACGGCGAGGACAACCAGGACGGCGAGAGCACCAACCGGTCCTGGAACTGCGGCGCCGAGGGCGCGACCCGCGACCCGGCGGTCCTGGAGCTGCGCGCCCGCCAGCAGCGCAACCTCCTCGCCACGCTGCTCCTCTCCCAGGGCATCCCGATGCTCTCCCACGGCGACGAGCTCGGACGCACCCAGCGCGGCAACAACAACGCCTACTGCCAGGACAACGAGATCTCCTGGATCGACTGGCGGCTCACCGAGGAGCAGCGCGACCTGCTGGAGTTCACCCGGTACGTCATCAGGCTGCGCACCGGGCACCCCGTGCTGCGCCGGCGCCGCTTCTTCCTCGGAGAGACCCTGACCCGCGCGGACCAGCCGCTGCCCGACCTGGTGTGGCTGGCACCGGACGCCCGTGAGATGACCGACGACGACTGGCAGCGCGGTGACGCGCACTCCGTCGGTGTCTTCCTCAACGGCGACGCCATCGCCGAACCGGACTCGTGCGGCCGTCCCGTCACCGACGACTCCTTCCTGCTGCTGTTCAACAGTCACTGGGAGCCGGTCGACTTCCGCCTGCCGGACGCCGCCTACGGCGAACTCTGGTCGGCCCTGATCGACACGGCCGACCCGGAAGGCACCCCCGACGAGTCGGAGCACAAGGCGAACACGGGCCTGACCGTCGGTGCCCGCAGCCTGGTCCTGCTGTCCCGGCCGTCACGCGCGTCCGGTGGCAGGTCCAGGTCCGAATGAGGGGGCCGGGGCTCGTGCGTTCGGTGGGGATCGGTGGGGAGCGGCCGCCGGGCGGCGCGCCCCCCCGCGGGTTCAGTGACCTCGGCGCGCCGTCACCGTGAACTGCGCGCCGTCGTGGTCGCGCAGCACGGCCTCGTCGCTGCCCTTGGACAGTACGCTGCCGCCGTGCAGTTCCGCGGCGCGGGCGCAGGCCTCGACGTCGTCGACGGTGAAGTGAACCTGCCAGTGCGGCCGGATCGCCGGGTCCGGGGCCGCCTCCAGCGCCCCCGACTCGATCCGGGCCACCACGTCACCACGGCTGCGCAGGACGACCTCCCCGCCCTCGTAGTGGACCTCGCAGCAGCCCGGGTGCTCCGACGCCCAGTCGAGGATCTCGCCGTAGAAGATGGCGGCGTCGAACGCGTCCCGCGTGTGCAGCGTGATGAAGGCCGGCTGTGCGGTGCGCCAGGTCTCCCAGTCGGTGAACAGGTCGCCCTCCCAGATCCCGAAAGTCGCCCCGTCCCGGTCGGCCAGCAGCGCCGCCCGCCCCGGGGGCAGGGAGATCGGCCCGACCGCGACCGTACCCATGCGTTCCTGCACCCGTGCCACCGCGGCGTCCGCGCTCCGCACGGCGAAGTACGGCGTCCACGCCACCGCCATCTGCCACATGGTGGCCACCCCGGCGATCCCGGCCACCGGCGAGCCGTCCGCCAGTGCGATCCGGAAACGGTCGCCGAGCTTGGCCGGCCGCCACTCCCAGCCCAGGACGGCCCCGTAGAACTCCTCCGTCGCCTTGACGTCCCGGCTGGTCAGGCTCACCCAGCAGGGCGCGCCGAACACCGAGTGTGATGAGACGACGTCCTTGGTGCCGGAGGGGGTGGGCATGTCGTGGTTCATGGGTCGCGTCCTGATCTCGTCGGCCGGCAGCCACCGGAGGAATGACACCAGTGTCCAACCGGAACCCCCGTGGGCGCCTGCCGAGTACCCCGGCGGCGGTGCCGAAACGGTGTGGTGAACCGGCCTGGACCGCCCCGGTGGCACCGGGCGGCCCGAGTGACGACGATGGAGGCGTCGGACACTGCGTCAAGGCACTCAAGCACCATGTGGGGCCACGCGGACAGCGGCGCACCGGACCGGGAGGTGACCATGCCCACGGACGGGGGCTCGGAGCGGATCTTCGAGTTGCAGGAAGAGGTCCAGCAGCTCAAGGAGGCGGTCGTCTCGCACGCTGTCGTCGACCAGGCGATCGGGATGATCGTCGCGCTCGGCCGGGTCTCACCCGACCAGGGGTGGGCCGTGCTGAAGGACGTCTCCCAGCACACCAACATCAAGCTGCGCAGTGTCGCGGAACTGATCCTCGTCTGGGGGCGCACGGGCGCGATGCCCCGGGAGATACGGACCGCTCTGGAGGACGCCCTCGACCGGGTGGGACCGACCCAGGTCCCCGGAGCGCCGCCGGAGCGGTGATCCGCCCTGGCGGCGCCTTTGCCGGTCCCGCGCTCAACGGGCCTCGGTGAGCAGTTCCTCCCGGAGATGGGCGAAGCAACTGCTGAGCAGTCGTGAGACGTGCATCTGAGAGATGCCGAGCTGCTCCGCTATGCGGCTCTGTGTCATGCCCTTGAAGAACCGCAGGTAGAGGATGATGCGCTCGCGCTCCGGCAGCGCTTCCAGACAGGGCTTGACGGCCACGCGGTTGACCACGGTGTCGAAGGCCGGGTCCGGCCCGCCGATCGCGTCCCCGAGGGCGTAGCCGTCCGTGCCGGGCATCTCCGCCTCCAGCGACAGCGCGGAGAAGCACTCCAGGGCCTCCGTGCCGGTACGCACCTCGCCCTCGGTGAGATGCGCGTACTCGGCGATCTCGGCGACGGTGGGGGACCGGCCCGGGGTGGTCTGGGAGAGCTCCTTGACGGCGTGCCGCACCCGGTTGCGCAGGTCCTGTACCCGGCGGGGGACGTGCAGGGTCCACATGTGATCGCGGAAGTGGCGCTTGATCTCGCCGGTGACCGTCGGCACGGCGTACGCCTCGAAGGCGTTGCCCCGGGCCGGGTCGTAGTGATCGACGGCCTTGACCAGGCCGAGGGCCGCTACCTGGTACAGGTCCTCGAGCGCCTCGCCACGGCCCCTGAAGCGGACGGCGATCCGCTCGGCCATGGGGAGCCAGGCTTCGACCAGTTCGTCGCGCAGGGCCTTGCGCTCGGGCCCCTCGGGCAGCCGCGCGAGGCGATCGAACGCCGCGGCGGTGTCGGGGGCGTCGTCGTGGGGGTGCGTTCTGGTGCTGCCGGCGATACGCATGGTGCGCACCTCCCTGAGCAGGTGCCGAATGGACGGACACCGTGGGAGGCCGGGATCGGACCTCAGGAGGGGACCCGGGGGCCCGGGCGGCTCCCACGGACGTGCCTCCAGTCCGAAGCACTTCATCGCCCATTCCCGGGCGGGAAATTACGAAACAACTCCGACAATACGCCCAATAGTGGGCCCGGGCCTGCGCAGGCGGCCCCAGGCCCGCTACCGCTCCGGGTGCGGCTGTCGACCTCGCCTTGGGCCGATTGCCTCTGTCGCAGAGCTGATCTCGGCGTATGGAGCCGGAGATCTTCCCCGAAGAGCTTCGAAGAGCTGGCCGACGCGCTGGTCGGGGTCCAGCGGCTGATCCGCCGGCGCCTGCGCCGGGAGATGCCCGCCCCCCCCCGATGCGCGGGGCCGAGGTGGAGCTGCTCCGACTGGTCGTGACCCGGCCCGGCATCGGCATCTCCGACGCGGCGAGGGACCTCGGTCTGGCGGCCAACTCGGTGTCCACCCTGGTCAACCAGCTGCCCCGGGCGGGCTGCCTGGTCCGCGAGACCGACCCGGCCGACCGGCGGGCCGCCCGGCTGCTGCCTGACCGCCCCCGGGGCCCTGATCACCGGCAAGGCTTTCGCGGCCGGTGTGAAGTCGCTCGTCCAGGCGGTGTCGTCCTCCTCATCGCCGCGCTGCTCGGCGCGGCGCTGACCTGGAACCCGGCCAAGCTGCTCGCCGTCGCCGCGATCGTGGTCCTCGGCTCGGCCCGCTCGAGCGCCCTGTACCCGGTGTCCGTGATGCCGGGCCGGCTCCAGGCCGTCAGCAAGGCCGACCCCCTCGGCTACGAAGTGCTGGGCCGTCTGGCCCGCTGATCTTCACTCGGGAAAGTGATGTGCGGCACGCCTCGGCAACCGCTTTCTCCGCCTGTTTCCGGATAACTGCTGGGCACGGCTTGATCACCGATCAAAAGGGATGAACTGCCTGGCCACAGCGCATTCTGCTCATTTGACAGTGCGCTGAGACCACAGATAGGAAGCAGCTTCCAGAAGTCGAGAGGGGCACCGTGTACGAGCCGAACGTGGTCGGGGACTGGCAGGAGTACGACGAGCATGCCGGTCTGCGTGTCCGCGTCCACGGTCTGGAGCCGGCCGAGCCGCCCCGGGGTCGTGACGACGCCGCTGACGGGCTGACGTACTTCTGCCTCCGCGTGACGGTCGAGAACCGCGGCAGCCGGCACCTCGGCGTCCATCTCGAGGACGGCCAGATCGACGTGCGGATCGGCCCGGACGGGGAGAGTGCCTTCGTCGACTGGCGCAACTCGCAGTTCATCGAGGGCTTCGACGTCTATCCGCTGCGCCGGGCCACCGCCGTCCTCTACGCGGCCGGCGCCGAGGCGTCCCTCGGGCTCGTGGACGTACAGGTCCAACTGCGCGTCGAGGAGGAGTGGACGGACCGCCGGCTGTGGTCGGGCGGCATCGGGGTGCACGAGGGACCCGCCGGGGCGCAGCAGGGCGCGGTACGGGACAGCCTGGCGCACCAGGTCAGCGTCTTCCTCCAGGACCAGGCGGGCGAAGGCACCGCCTGATCCCGTGTCAGGGCGGCCCGCCGGTCAGTGCGGGATACCGTCGATGATCTCGCGGGCGCCCTGCCGCAGCAGGGCCACGGCGACCGAGGTGCCGAGCGTGGCCGGGTCGAGCCGGCCCGCCCACTCGTGGGCGTTCAGCCGGGTCTTGCCGTCGGGGGTGAACACACAGGCGCGCAGCGACAGTTCGCCACTGCGGTCCACGTGCGCGAACCCGGCGATCGGGCTGTTGCAGTGCCCCTGGAGCACGTGCAGGAACATGCGCTCGGCCGTCGTCTCCCGGTGGGTGTCCGGGTCGCCGAGACCGCTCACCGCGTCGATCAGGTCGGCGTCGTCCTCGCGGCACTGGAGCGCCAGGACGCCCGCGCCGATGGGCGGCATCATCGTCTCGGTGGAGAGGATCTCGCTGATCACGTCCTGCCGGCCGATCCGCTCCAGGCCGGCGACCGCGAGCAGCAGGGCGTCGGCCTCTCCGGCCGCCAGCTTCGCCAGGCGCCGGTTGGCGTTGCCGCGGAAGGGCACGCACTCCAGGTGCGGATGGGTGGCGGCCAGTTGGGCGACCCGGCGCACCGAGGAGGTGCCGATCCGCGTCCCGGCCGGCAGCTCGTCCAGGGTGAGGCCGTCCGGGTGGATCAGGGCGTCGCGGACGTCGTCCCGCTCGAGGAACGCGGCGAACACGGTGCCCGCCGGGAGCGGCCGGTCGGCGGGCACGTCCTTCACGCAGTGCACGGCGAGGTCGGCCTCGCCGGCCAGCAGCGCCGCGTCGACCTCCTTGGTGAACGCGCCCTTGCCCTCGACCTGGGACAGGTCCCCCATCCACTTGTCGCCGGTGGTCTTCACCGGCACGACCTCGGTGCGCACTCCGGGATGGGCGGCTGCCAACTCGGTCCGGACACGCTCCACCTGGGCGAGGGCCATGGGGGAGTCGCGGGAGACGATGCGGATCAGTTCGGGGACGGACATGCGGACACGATAGACCCTCCGGCGGGCGCGTTCGTGCCGTACCTCCCCGACCGCTGGTCGCCGGGCCCGGCCGGGGGTCGGCGCCCACCGGCCGGGCGGCGCGGGCTCAGGCGTACGGGTCGAACGAGATTCCGGACGGCTTGGCCGAGGCGAGGTGGTTGGCGAAGTTCGCGTCCTTCAGGCCGAAGTTGGCGCTGCCGAAGTCGTAGGACGCGAGCTTGTCGCGCACCCCGGCCGGGTAGCCGTTCCAGCCGACCAGCGGCGGGTACTGCCAGGTGCCCTTGTGGTTCTCCGGCGGCTCGTCGCCCGAGCCCGCCAGGCGGAAGCAGTGCGTGCTGATGCCGTCCTTGTGGTAGACGATCTTCGGGTGCGTGCCGTCGAAGCGGACCTCGGACGCCGGGTGGACGTCGAACGAGCCGTGGGCGGACGTCGACACGTACTTGACCTGGTTGTCCTGCACGAACACCGCGATGTGCTCGAAGTCGTGCCGGTGGCCGCCGATGCCGCTGCCGGCCACGGCCTGGTCCTTCTCGAAGTAGAGCGCGTACAGGACGGCGCACCAGCCGTTGTTGCACTTGTAGCGCGAGTAGCCGTTGGTGTTGTCGAGGTCCGAGGCGTCACGGCAGTTCCCGTTGAGAGCGCCGGTCGGGTTGAGACCGCCGTTGACCGTGCCGTCCGGGCCGATCGCCGGCGTGGAGTAGCAGCCGTCGGTGTCGTAGTCGTAGGCGGGCTGGAACGTCTGCTCCAGCGACTCCGCGTTGGCGGGCAGTGCCCGCGGCGGGGCGGCGAACGCGGCGGCGGGGAAGGCGAGGACGAGGGCCGCGGCACCGGCCAGTCCGGTGAGCCATCTCCTGCGGGGTGCGAACGGGCGTGACGACACTGCGTCCTCCTCTTGGACGCAGCCCAACGGCTGTGGGGGAAAGGGAGGTTCAGCTTCCAGGCTGAACGCGTCCATGCCAAGAGGAAGGTGTGATCCCAGAAGTGAAGCACGGCCCAACAGTCGGTTTCCGGAGCCGTTTCAGACCATGTCGTCCGGGATGTCGGCCGCCGCTTCCCCCGGCGTGAGGTCCGGCCGGAGCCGCAGCCAGGACGGCTGCCGCAGTCGTCCGTCCCGGGTGCGGGTGCTGTAGCGGACCTCGCCGACCAGCCGGGGAACGACCCAGTGCGCGCCCGGAGCGCGCGGGGCGGGGTCGAAGGGGCAGACGTCGGTGGCGACGGCCCGCAGCAGCCCGGCGAGTTCCGTCCGTTCGGCCTCGCTCCAGCCGGTGCCCACGCTCCCGACGTACCGCAGCCGCCCCGCGGCCCGCTGTCCGACCAGGACCGCGCCGGGCAGGCCGGTGAGACGGCCCTTGCCGGGCTGCCAGCCGCCGACCAGGACGTCCTCGGTGCGCATGTTTCGGATCTTGATCCAGGCCCGGGAGCGCACCCCCGGCTCGTACACCGAGTCCAGCCGCTTGCAGACCAGGCCCTCCAGGCCGTGCTCGCGCGTGGCGGCGAGGGCCTCGGCGCCGTGGCCCACGATCGCGGCCGGCGTCGACCAGGAGGGCCCGGCCAGACCGAGGTCCACCAGGGCCGAGCGGCGACGTGCGTAGGGGAGCCGGATCAGGGAGTGGCCCGCCAGGTGCATCACGTCGAACAGCACGAGGTGGACCGGGACCTCCGCCGCCCGCCGGGCCGCCCTGGCCGGCGCGTGAGCCAGGCCCATGCGGGACTGGAGCAGCTGGAAGTTCGCCCGGCCCTCGTCGTCCAGGGCCAGGACCTCTCCGTCCAGCACGGCCGGTACGGGACCGAGGGCGGCGCCGAGCGGCAGCAGTTCGGGATAGGCGCCCGTGATGTCCTCCCCGGAGCGGGCGCGCATGAGCACGCTGCCGTCCCCGCGGAGATAGACCACCGCGCGCTGGCCGTCCTGCTTGGTCTCGTAGGCCCAGCGCGTGTCCTGCGCGGCGGGCGGCAGCGTGCCGGGCGTGGCGAGCATGGGCGGGATCAGCGGCAGGTCCACGGGTGAGATGTGGACGTACCGGAGTGCGGTCACGCCCGTTTTCCGCGTCTTTCGCCTGAACGGCGTCGATGCCCGGAATCCGGGGAGCGGCAGGCATTGCTTGAGTCAGGCAAGTAGAGCGGTAGGGTGGGCGTATGGCTACCTCGTCGCCGTACGGCACGCTCCGTGAGACGTCGACGCTCGCGCGCGGGGACGGGCAGCATGTGCTGGTCGTCGCGCGGGAGCCGGAGCTGGCGGAACTGCTGTCCACCACACTGGAGTTGGCGGGATACCGGATCAGTCTGGCCGACTCCGGGACGGAGGCGCTGGCGCGGGTCGGACGGCAGCGGTTCGATCTCGTCGTCCTCGACGGAGAGCTGCCCGACTTGGCGGAGCTGGGCCGACGGCGCCCGGTCATGCTCGCCCACCGCCCGCCGGCCCTCCTGCTGACGGTGTGCGACTCCCTCCCCGGCCTGCTGCCCGAACTGGGCCCGGGGGAGACGGACTACGTCACCAAGCCCTTCCGCGTGGCCGAAGTCCTGGCCCGTATCCACGTCTTACTGCGTGCTTCGGTCCCCGACCCGGATCGCGCCGGGCAACTGGGCTACGGCGATCTGATCCTGGACGACGCCCGGTGCCGGGCGCGCCGCGGTGCGCGCACGCTCGACCTGACCCCAGCGGAGTACCGCCTGCTGCGTCACCTCCTGGTCAACGCGCACCGGGTGCTCTCCAAGGAGCAGATCGGCAGAGTCGTCTGGGGCGACCCGCGCGGCGGCAACGCGATCGAGCAGCTCGTCTCCCGGCTGCGCCGCAAGGTCGATCACCACGCGTCGGCGCTGATCCACACCCGCCGCGGCTTCGGCTACTGGCTCGGGCGCGCCGACCTCGAACCCTGACGCACTGTGAGCCGGGTCACGTCAGCCGTCTGTCAGGAAACTGACGGGACGGCGTCAGCCCCCTCTGTTTGCATGTGCTTCCCCGAGGCCTCGACAACGCACTCCGCCCCCACGACCGAGGAGAAGCATGGCCGACACCCTCGCCGACAGCACGATCGGCACGGCCCCACCGGCCCCCGAGTACCCCATGGCGCGGGCGGCGGGCTGCCCGTTCGACCCGCCCCCGGACCTGACGGCCCGGCAGGACGAGGGCCGGCTCACCAGGGTCCGTCTCTGGGACGGCAGTACGCCCTGGCTGGTGACCCGGTACGACGACCAGCGCGCCCTGCTGCTCGACCCCCGGGTCAGCGCGGACATCACCCGGCCCGGATACCCCCTCCAGGCTGCCGCCGGCGGCGGTGGGAACAACGCCAGCTTCATCCTCATGGACGACCCGGAGCACGCGCGGCTGCGCCGTATGGTGACGGCTCCGTTCGCGATCAGACGCGTGGAGGCGATGCGGCCCGGCGTGCAGAAGATCGTGGACGACCTCATCGACGGCATGCTCGCCGGCCCCCGGCCGGTCGACCTGGTCGAGGCCTTCGCGCTGCCCGTTCCCTCGCTCGTGATCTGCCAGATGCTCGGGGTGCCCTACGAGGACCACGACTTCTTCCAGGAGAACAGCAGGATCCTCATCAAGCGCGACGCGGCCATGGAGGACCGGACGGCCGCCCACGGACGGCTCATCGACTACCTCGACGAGCTGATGGGTGAGAAGACGGCCCGTCCGGCGGACGATCTGCTCTCCGGGCTGGTCGAACGGGTCGAGGCCGGGGAGCTGACCCGGCGGGAGTCGGCCCGCATGGGCGTACTGCTGCTCATCGCCGGGCACGAGACCACCGCCAACATGATCGCGCTCGGTACCCTCGCCCTGCTCGAACACCCCGAGCAGCTCGCGTTGCTGCGCGACACCGACGACCCGAAGCTGGTCGCCTCGGCGGTCGAGGAGCTGCTGCGCTATCTGACCATCGTGCACAACGGACGTCGCCGGGCGGTGCTGGAGGACATCGAGATCGGCGGGCAGGTCGTCCGGGCCGGCGAGGGCCTGGTCCTGCCCAACGACCTCGGCAACCGGGACCCCGACGCCTTCGCCGACCCGGACCGGCTGGACCTGCGGCGCGACGCCCGCCGGCACATCGCGTTCGGCTTCGGCGTGCACCAGTGCCTCGGCCAGCCGCTGGCCCGCATGGAACTCCAGGTGGTCTACAGCACCCTCTACCGCCGCATCCCGACGCTGGGGCTCGCCGCTCCGGTGGCGGAGCTGCCGTTCAAGCACGACGGATCCGTCTACGGCGTCTACGAACTGCCCGTCACCTGGTGACCCGGAAACCGGAGGAGACAAGCATGCGTGTCGAACTGGACGAGCCGAAGTGCGTAGCCTCGGGGCAGTGCGTGATGGCCGCTCCGGAGATCTTCGATCAGCGGGAGGAGGACGGTGTGGCTTTCGTGCTGGACGAGAAGCCCGCCGCCGGGTCCCTGGACGTCGTGCGCGAGGCCGTGGCGATCTGCCCGGCCGCCGCGATCCGGCTGATGGAGTGAACCGCTCAATTTACTTGAGTTACGCAACGAGATGGTAAAGTGGCGCTCATGTCCACACCACCGCTCCCCGACGTCCCCACCCAGGAAGTCATCGAGATCGAGCGTGCGCTCACCCGCATCACCTATCTGAGCACGCGCGCCCGCCAGCACGACCGGCTGATGGCCCTGGCGGGCGTGCCGCTCGACCGGGCCGCCGTCGCCCTGCTGCGGCAGATCGCCGACTCCGAGCCGCTGCGGCCGGGGGAGCTCGCCGCCCGTCTGGGTGTGGAGGCCTCGCACGTCACCCGCACGGTGCAGCAGCTGCAGCGGTCCGGCTACGTCACCCGCGTCCCCGACCCCGACGACCGCCGCGCCCAGCGCATCGAACTCACCGACGCCGGCCGGCAGGCCATCACCAAGATCCGCGAGGTCGGAGTCCGCGGTATGCAGCTGGCCCTGTCCGACTGGTCGCCCGAGGAGCTGCGGCAACTGGCCACCCTGTTCCATCGCATGGTCGACGACTTCCTCGCCCACGCCGGCGAGCCCGACCCCCAGCCCGTGCCCCAGTCCGCCCCGGCGGGCAGTGCCTGATCCGCGGACCCACGCCGTTCACAGGGCCCTGGTCCCGGGCTCACCGCGCGGCCGGGTCGCGCGGGTCCGCCCACTCCGCGATTCCGGGAGCCGGTGGCACGGGCTCGCGCAGTCGGCACAGCAGCAGCCGGCCCAGCGCGGGAAGCGCGACCAGCGGCAGCAGGGCCACCCGCAGGGACGTCGCGTCGGCCAGCGCCCCGAGCGCCGGCGCGGCGAGACCGCCGACGCTCACGGTCAGCCCCAGCGTGACACCGCTCGCGGTGCCCACCCGCCGGGGCAGGAAGTCCTGGCCCAGGGTGATGTGCAGCGAGAACGGCACATACAGGCCCGCCGAGGTCAGCGCCACGAACAGGTACACCGCCGGCCCCGGCACCAGCACCAGACCGGTCACCGCCAGGACCGTCAGGGCGTAGGACCGGCGTACCACCGCCAGCCTCCCGTAGCGCTCGGCCAGCCGGCCCCCGGCCAGCGTGCCCGCCGCACCACCGGCGTAGAGCACGAACAGCGCCGCCGTTCCGGCCGCCGCCCCGCCGCCGGTCCGCTCCCGCACGTACAGCGAGACGAACGCGCTCAGCCCGACGAACACCACCGAGCGGCAGACCACCGCGCCGGACAGCCGCAGAAACGACCCCCAGTCGTCGCGGCCCACGGCGGCCGACGGGCCGGCGTTCCCGGCGCCGGACCCGGCCGTGCGCACCGCCGCCGCGCACAGCGCCGCCCCCGCCACGGCCGGGGCGGCCAGCAACGGAGAGGCGCTGAGCCCGCCCAGCGACACCACCGCGAAGACCAGCAGGGGCGCCAACGCGAAACCGGCGTTGCCGCCGAAGGAGAACCAGCCCATCGCCGTATGGCGGCCCCGCGCGACGGCCCGCGCCACCCGGGCGGCCTCCGGGTGGTAGGCGGCGACCCCGGCCCCGGACACCCCGACCACCGCCAGGGTCAGCGCGTAGGAGCCGGTCAGCCCGCTCAGGGCGACACCGGCCCCGGCCGTCAGCGCGCTGAGCGGCAGCAGCCACGGCATCGCCCACCGGTCGGTGAGCACCCCGAACAGCGGCTGCACCAGCGACGACAGCAGGGAGGCCGCGAGGACGACGCCCGAGGCGGCGGCGTAGGAGTAGGCGCGTTCGGCGACGAAGTACGGCACCAGAGCGGCCACGGCTCCCTGGTACACGTCCACGCAGGCGTGCCCCAGGGACATCAGGACGACGGGTCGGCGGTGTCTCGAAGCAGTCACCAGGCGATCGTCGTCCGCCGCACGCCTGGCCCGCTTCCGATAATCTGCCGGACTGTGTCGAACATCCGCCACACACCCACGGCGCCCACCCGGGCCCAGCGGCTGACCGCGGGCGACCGTATCGACGCGCACCGGCACGACGACCACCAGATCGTCTACGCGGGCACCGGCGTCGTCGCCGTCACCACCGACGCAGGCACCTGGTTCGCGCCCGGCACCCGCGCCATCTGGGTGCCCGCGGGCACCGTGCACGCCCACCGGGCCCACGGCCTGCTCGACCTCCACCTGGTCGGGCTGCCCGTCGACGACAACCCCCTCGGCCTGGACCACCCGGCCGTCCTCGCCGTCGGCCCGCTGCTGCGCGAGCTGATCCGCGCCTACACCCGCGACCCCGCCGACGACAGCCCGGAGCGCCGGCGGCTGCGCGCCGTCCTGCGCGATCAGCTCCGGGTCTCACCCCAGCAGCCGCTGCTCCTGCCCGCGCCCGCCGACCCGCGCCTGGCCGCCGTCTGCGCGCTCGTGCACGCCGACCCGGCCGACACGCGCACCCTCGCCGCCCTCGGCGCCGCGGCCGGGGTGGGGGAGCGCACCCTCAGCCGGCTCTTCCGCCGCGAGTTCGGCATGACCTTCCCGCAGTGGCGCGCCCAGTCACGGCTCTACCACGCCCTGCGGATGCTGGCCGACGGCCTGCCCGTCACGACCGTCGCCCACCGCTGCGGCTGGTCCTCCGCCAGCGCGTTCATCGACGTCTTCCGCCGCTCGTTCGGCTACACACCGGGCACCCACAACCGCCGTGCCTGACCCGCCGGAACCCCGAGGCACCCGCTGGATTACCGTCGAGTAATATCGCGCGGCAGGCCATCAGAGGAGGAACCGTGCCCCGGTCCGAACGCTCACCCCTGCTGCTCGCCGGCCTGCTGGCCACCGCGGGGGTCGCCCACTTCGCCGCCCCACGCCGCTTCGACGAGACCATCCCGAGCGGCCTGCCCGGCTCGCCCAGGACCTGGACCTACGCGAGCGGCGCCGCCGAGCTCGCGCTGGCCGCGGGCCTGGCACTGCCGCGCACCCGCAGGACGGCCGCGCTGGCCACGGCGGCGTTCTTCGTCGGGGTGTTCCCCGCCAACGTGAAGATGGCGGCCGACTGGCGCCACCGCCCCACGCCGCAGAAGGCCGCGGCCTTCGGCCGCCTGCCGCTCCAGGTGCCCCTCGTGCTCTGGGCCCGCGGCGTCGCACGGAACACGGAGGGCCGGTCGTGAGCGCACGCGTGGAGCCCGGGGACAAGGTCGAGGACTTCGCCCTGCCCGACGAGACCGGCACCGTCCGCAGCCTGTCCGGACTGCTCGCCGAGGGGCCGGTCGTGCTCTTCTTCTACCCGGCCGCCCTCACTCCGGGCTGCACCGCACAGGCCTGCCACTTCCGCGACCTCGCCACCGAGTTCGCCGCCGCCGGCGCTCGGCCCGTCGGCATCAGCGGGGACACCGTCGAGCGGCAGCAGGAGTTCGCGGGGCAACACGCCCTCGGCATGCCCCTGCTGTCCGACACCGATGGCACGGTCCGCGAGCGCTTCGGCGTGAAACGCGGCTTCTCCCTGGCGCCCACCAAACGCACCACGTTCGTCATCGCGCAGGACCGCACCGTCCTCGACGTCGTCCGCAGCGAACTGCGCATGAACGCGCACGCCGACCGGGCGCTCGCCGCGCTGCGCGCCCACCGGGGCTGACGCCGTCACGCATGCCGCGGCGCGGTTGATGGACGAGGTCGCCGAACTCGGCGCCATGAGCGCGTGGCCCCCGCTGGGCGTGGGAGGGCTGCCGTTCGAGGCGACGGAGCTCCAGCTGTCCGAGGGCTCCGTCGCCCTCTGCACCGACGGACTCGTCGAGGACCGTGACCGCGACGTCGACCATGCCACCGACGAGCTGTGCCGCGCCCTGACCGTGCCCGCCGACTCGCTCGACGCCCTGTGCGACACCGTGCTGAAGGCCCGTGCTGCCGGAGGAGCCCAGCGACGACGTGGCCCTGCTGCTGGCCCGTACCCGGGCGCCGGGCGCGGGTCAGGTCGCGACCTGGGACGTGTCACCCGACCCCGCGCAGGTGGCCGCCACCCGGCAGGCCGCCACCGAACAGCTCACCGCGTGGGGACTCGACGAGACCGCCTTCGTCACCGAACTCGTCGTCAGCGAACTGGTCACCAACGCCATCCGGTACGGCGCCGCGCCCATCCAGCTCCGTCTGATCCGCGACCAGACCCTCATCTGTGAGGTGTCCGACGGCAGTTCGACCTCCCCGCACCTGCGGCGGGCGCATCAGGACGACGAGGGCGGCCGCGGGCTGCTGCTGGTCGCCCAGCTCACCCAGCGCTGGGGCAGCAGGCAGACGACCCGGGGCAAGACGATCTGGTGCGAACAGCCGCTCACACCGCTCTTCTGACCGGGCCGGTCATGACGCCGCGCGCCCGGCCGGGCGTTCCCGCACCACATCCCGCGGTTTCTTGTCGTCCCGCAGCCCCAGGTACCGCGGATGACGCAGCATGCCGTCCCGGGTCCACTCCGTGAACGCGATCTGCGCCACCAGCTCCGGCCGCACCCACCTCGCGCCCGCCTCCCGCACCGGCCCGTCGAACGGCGAGGCGCGCTCCCGCGCCCCGTCCAGCCGCTCGCGCAGGTCGAGCAGCGTACGCCGGTCGAACCCCGTGCCGACCTTGCCCGCGTACCGCAGCCGTTCCCCCTCGTAGTAGCCGAGGAGCAGCGCGCCGAGGCCCACGCGGCTGCCGGCCGGTTCGGTGAAGCCGCCGACGACGAACTCCTGCCCCTGGGAGCACTTCAGCTTCAGCCAGTCCGCCGACCGGCGCGGCTCGTAGACACCGTCGGCCCGCTTGGCGATCAGGCCCTCCCAGCCACGGGCACAGACGTCCGCCAGCAGCTGGGCGCCGCCCGTGTTGCGATGCGGAGTCAGCCGCAACGGGGACCGGTACGCCAGTGCCCGGCGCAGCAGCGACTTCCGGGCCCGCAGCGGCAGCCGCTCGCCCTCCCGGACCGCCAGCACGCGGATGCCGTCCAGCTTCCGCTCGAACACCCACTCCTCGCCCGGGTCCGAGAAGTCCCGCCGGTCGCTCAGCGTGGCGAGCATCGGCCGGGCCGCCAGTTCCGCCCCCGGACGGGCGCTGCCCGCGAGCCGCCGTTGCTCGGCCGGCAGAGTTTCCAGGAGCCCGGCCACGACCGCTCACTCCCCGGCCGCGTCCGAGGCCACCTGGGCGAGAGTGCGGCCGGACCTGGCGGACCGCGCCCGGCGCGGGTCCGGGGCGCCGTGCGTACCGGCCCGGCCCCCGGCCCGCTTCACCAGCAGCCAGGCCTCCTCGCCGTCGTCACCGCCGCGGAACCGGGTCAGGGCGTACTCGCCGCGCAGCTTGGACCCGCGCAGCCGGAACGTGGCGTGTCCGCGCTCCAGCGACTCGGCGAAGTCCACGGGCCGCCCCTTGCGGTCGTGGCTGAGCGGCTCGTACGTGCCGTGGTCCCAGACGATCACCGTGCCGCCGCCGTACTCGCCGCGGGGGATCACACCCTCGAACTCCTCGTACTCCAGGGGATGATCCTCCGTGGGCACGGCCAGCCGCTTGTCCTTCGGGTCCGCCGACGGGCCCTTGGGGATCGACCAGGACTTCAGCACGTCGTCCACCTGCAACCGGAAGTCGAAGTGCATCGTGCTCGCGTCGTGGATCTGCACCACGAACCGGGGCCGGTCCCCGGCGGGCGTTCCGGCTCCCCGGGGCTCGCCGGTCCGGTCGAAGTCGCGTTTGCCGCGGTAGTCCCGCAGCCGGTCCCGCTCAGCCACCTGCGGCTCCTTCCTGCCTCGCGGGCCCCGGGTACCCGTCAGAACTCCTCGTGCACCTCGGGGTCCCCGCCGACCCGCCGGTGCGCCCGGTCGGCGACGGCCCGCATCTCGTCGGCGGCCAGTTCGAAACCGAAGACGTCGAGGTTCGCGCGCTGCCGGTCGGGGCTCGCCGACTTCGGGATGGGCACCGCACCCAGTTGCGTGTGCCAGCGCAGGACGACCTGCCCGGGAGTCACCCCGTGCGCCTCGGCGACACGGGCCACCGCGGGGTCGCCCAGAAGCGGAGTGCCCCGCCCCAGCGGGCTCCAGCTCTCGGTGCGGATGCCCTTGGCCGCGTGGAAGGCGCGCAGCTCGTCCTGCGGCAGGAACGGGTGCAGCTCGATCTGGTTGACCGAGGGCAGTACCCCGGTCTCCTTCTCCAGCCGCTCGATGTGCGCGGGCGTGAAGTTCGAGACGCCGATCGACCGGACGAGCCCGTCCTCGCGCAGCTTGATCATGGCCTTCCACGAGTCGACGAACCGGTCCACGCGGGGCAGCGGCCAGTGGATCAGGTACAGGTCGACGTACTCCAGGCCCAGGCGGGCCCGGGACTCCTCGAAGGAGGCGAGTGTCTCCTCGTAGCCGTGGTGCCGGCCCGGGAGCTTCGTCGTCACGACGATCTCCTCCCGCGGCACTCCGCCGGTGGCGACGCCACGGCCGACCCCCCTCTCGTTGCGGTAGTTCGTCGCCGTGTCGACCAGGCGGTATCCCGTCTCCAGGGCCGAGCGCACCGCCCGTTCCGCCCGGTCGTCGTCGAGCGGCCAGGTGCCCAGGCCGAGGGCCGGGATCGTCGTACCGTCGTTGAGCGTGTGTGCCGGGATGCTGATCACTGCCGGACCTTCCCGTCGACTGCGTGTGCGACTGTGTCGTCCCTCCAGCGTCACGGATAGGGTGAGCAATGATCAACCGGACGGGGTGGGGGTGAGGACGGCGGACGGCATGGGCAGCGCCGAGGAGAAGCGGGCGACGGGATCGGGGCGTCCCACCTCGCGGGACGTCGCCCGGCTCGCCGGCGTGTCGCACACCGCGGTGTCCTTCGTGTTCAACGGCCGGGCCCAGGGCAACCTCTCGCCCGCCACCCAGGAGCGCATCCGGGAGGCCGCCGCCCGGCTCGGCTACCGGCCCGACCCCGTCGCCCGCGGCCTGCGCCGCAGCCGTACGGCGGTGATCGGCCTGGTCACCGACGAGATCGCCTCCTCGCCCTTCGCCGGGAGGCTGCTGCGCGGCGCCATGGACACCGCCTGGGCCGGCGAGCACCTGGTCCTCACCGTCGACTCCGGCGGCGACCCGGCCAAGGAGGACGCGGCGGTCGCCGAGCTCCTCGACCGGCGGGTCGACGGCATCATCTACGCGGCCATGTCGCTGCGCCGCGTGCGGGTGCCCGAGGGCCTGCACCGCACCCACTCCGTGCTGGCCAACTGCCTGCCGGAGGACGACTCGCTGCCCGCCGTCATCCCCGCCGAGCGCGCCGGCGGCCGTACGGCGGCCCGGCTGCTGCTGGAGCAGGGACACCGGCGGGTCGCGCTCGTCGGCGGGCAGGACGACATCGCGTCGACGGAGCGGCTGCGCGGCTTCCGGGACGCACTGCGCGCCGAGGGCGTCACCGTGCCCAGGGACTGGGTCGTCAGGACCGGAGGGGAGATCTCCGGCGGCTACGAGGGCGTCACCCGCCTCCTCGACGGGGCCCCGGCGGAGCGCCGGCCCACCGGCGTCTTCTGCTACAACGACCGGGTCGCGGCGGGCGCCCTGCACGCCGCGACCCGGCTCGGGATCGCCGTACCCGGCGAGCTGTCGGTGGTGGGCTACGACGACCAGGAGCACATGGCCGCGCATCTCGCGCCGCCCCTCACCACGGTCGCGCTGCCCCACCGGGCGATGGGCGAGACCGCCGCACGGCTGCTCCTCGACTCCATCGCCACCGGCCGGACACCGCCCGCCACCGTGCGCCGCCTGGCCTGCCCGGTGATCAGCCGTGAGTCGGTGGGACCAGCTCCCATCCGGTGACGGCCGCACCAGGGGTCACCGTCAGCTCGCTGACGTCGTCGGCCCGCCGGTAGACCCGTTCGGTGACCGTGGCCCGGTCGCCGACGAACAGCTCGTACAGCGAGCCGTCGGCGAGGACGCGCACCGTGAGCTCCTCGACCGGTGGCACATCGACGACGATCGGCGCCCCGGGCTCCTTGCGGGGCCAGCCGCCCCGGTCCAGGGTCAGCGTGCCCTCGTCCGGATCCAGACGGACCGTGAGCTCGGCGCCCGAGGCCGACCTCAGCAGACTCACCGTGGCGCGGCCGCGGGCGCTGACGGTCAGGTCGTAGGCCGTCGGTAGCGGGACCCGGCCCGGCGCGGTGACGAACGGCACCGGGGCGTGCAGCCGGTGCAGCTCCGGCGCCGGGACCACCCGCAGCGCCCCGTCCGGATGGACGTCGACGACCCGGGGTGCGGTCAGCACACCGGCCCAGTCGGCTTCGCCCTGCTCGCGGGCCTCCCACGACCAGCCCCACATGAGGGCCCGGTCGGCCTCCTGGAGCACGGCGGGTGCGTAGAAGTCGCGGCCGTGGTCCAGCAGGCCGCCCGCCCGTGGAGTGAAGCGCAGGTCCGTGTCCAGACGTCCCGTCAGGTATCCGGTGGTCCACGGGTGGCCGTCCCACAGCGACACGACCAGCACCCACTCGCCGCTCCGCGTCGCGTAGAGCTGCGGGCACTCCCAGCCGGTCGCCCGGTCGCCGAAGGCCGCCGCGGCGGCCGGGTCCCGGCCGTCGAGGAGGACTCCCGCGAACCGCCAGTCCGTCAGGTCCTCGCAGTCGTACAGCAGGACCGACGGTGTCCCGTCGGCGTGCCCGGCGCCCACCAGCGCCCAGCGCCTGCCGTCGTGCCGGAAGACGAACGGGTCGCGGAACATCACCACGTCCAGCCCCTCCGGAGGGCCCGTCACCACCGGCGTGGGCACGGGAGTCCACTCGGTCAGCGCGGGATCGTCAGGGTCAGCCGCCCGGGCCAGGCAGATCGTGCCGAGCCCCTCGTGGTGACGGTCGACCCCGGTGTAGACGGCCGTGGGCACGCCCCCGTCGTCGACCACGCAGCCCGACCAGCAGCCCGCCTCGTCCGGGCCGCCCGGCACCGGGGTGAGCGCGATCGGGTGGTGTTCCCAGTGAGCGAGATCGGGGCTGGAGGCGTGGCCCCAGTGGACGTTCGCGTGCACCGGGGCGTCGGGGTTGTGCTGGTAGAAGAGGTGGCAGCGGCCGCGCCAGCGGAACGGGCCGTTGGGGTCGTTCATCCAGTTGGCGGGCGGGCGGACCCGGAAGCGCGGGGCGTGCGGATCCTGCGGGGGAGCGGCGAGGCTCAACGGTTGACTCCTGCGGACGTGATGCCCTCACGCAGAGGGCGCTGGCCGACGACGAACACGGCCACGGCGGGGATCATGGAGAGGACGACACCGGCGAGGACGACGGAGACGGAACCGGTGCCGAGGTTGCCCTGGAGGGAGACCAGTCCCAGCGGCAACGTGTAGTTCTGGCCCGACGTCTCGAGGATCAGCGGGCGGAAGAACTCGTTCCAGTGGTAGTTGAAGGCCAGGACGCCGACGATCGCGAGGCCCGGCGCGGCCAGCGGGGCGTACACCGACCGGAAGGTCCGCCAGGGCCCGGCACCGTCCAGCATCGCCGCCTCGCCGAGGTCCTTCGGCATGCCCAGGAAGTACTGCCGCATCAGGAAGGTGCCGAACGCGGTCGGGAAGGCCGGGACGATCAACCCGAGCAGGGTGTCGGTGAGGCTCATCGACTTCAGGACGAGGAACACCGGCACGATGGTGACCTGCAACGGCACCATCATGGTCGCCAGGACCAGACCGAACAGCGGCTTCTTGAAACGGAACTCCAGGCGGGCGAAGGCGTACCCGGCGAGACCCGCCGTGATCATCTGGCCGACCGCGATCAGGCCGGTGACCAGCGTGGAGTTCAGGGCCAGCAGCCAGACGTCGATCTGGTCGAAGACCCCGCGGTAGGCCTCGGTGGAGGGGTTCGACGGAACGATCTGGGGCGGCAGGTCGAACGCCTCGGCGGGTGTGCGCAGCGAGGTGGAGACCGTCCACACCACCGGGCCGAGGGTGAGCAGGGCGCACACGGCCAGCCCGGCGATCCGCGCCCACGGCGCCAGCCCGTGGCGCGCCCGGCTGAGGGACAGGGTTGCTTGGCTCAAGGGACTCACCCGGCTCACTGGTAGTGGACGAAACGCCGGCTGAGCCGGAACTGGAGGGCCGTGACCGCCATGATCAGCACGAACAGCAGCACGCCCACCGCGGACGCCTCGCCGAAGCGGAGCTGCTCGAAGGCGGTCTCGTAGATCACCATCACGACCGTGCGGGTGGAGTCGCCGGGACCGCCGTCGGTGAGGACATAAGGCTGCTCGAAGACCTGGAGCGCGTTGATGATGCCGACCACCGAGGCGACCAGCAGCGTCGGCGACAGCAGCGGAAGCGTCACGGTGAGGTGCTTGCGCAGACCCGTCGCGCCGTCCAGGGCGGCGGCCTCGTGGATCTCCTTCGGGATGTTGTTCAGACCGCCGACGAACAGCAGGAACGAGAAGCCGAACTGCTGCCACACGTAGACCAGGACCACGGTCGCCATCGCCGCGTTCTCCGACGTCAGCCACGGCACCGGCGCGATCCCGACGAAGCCGAGCAGCCAGTTGATCACTCCGAAGTCCTGGTTGAACAGGTACTTCATCACCACCGAGATGGAGGCGGCGGACAGCACCAGCGGGAAGAAGAACGCCGAGCGGAACACCGACCGCAGCCACACGGGCATCCGGCCGTTCAGCGTCAGCGCGAGCGCCAGTGCGACGAGGAGTTGCAGCGCCACCGCGAGCATCATGAAGACGAGGGTGTTGCGGAAGGACACCAGCACGGTCTCGTCGCCGAAGACCTCCCCGTAGTTGGAGAGCCCTGCGTAGCGCGGCGAGTCGATGACGTTCCAGTGGAAGAGGCTCAGGACCACCGAGCCGATGATGGGCACGACCGTGAAGACGACGATGCCGACGACGGTCGGAGCCAGGAACAGCGTGGCCAGCAGCCGGCTGCCACGGTCACGGGCCGAGGGACGCGACGCGTCCTGCGCGGGCACGGCCGAGGACCGGGCGGCTCGCGCAGGCGGTATCTGGGTGTTCGTCATGCGTCACGCTCCATGGCCTTCTCCAGGTCGCCCTGGAGCCGGCGCAGCGCGGGACGCACCGAGCGCGGGGAGGCCAGGGCCGTTCCGGTGTGCTTGAGCAGCAGCTGCTCGACCTCGGCGACCTGCGGCGGCGCCGGAATCGGACCCGTGTCGGGGAACCGGTCGAGGGTGTCGTAGAAGACCGGCCAGTGCGCCGGTCCGGTCTCCTCGTACCGGCTCTTGGTCAGCATCGAGCGGCGGGCGGGGGTCGTCTGGTTCGTCGTGAACAGCCGCGTCAGCCTGTCCTTGCGCGCCGCGTACTTGATGAACTCCCAGGCCTCTTCCTGCTTCTTCGAGGTCCGCAGCAGCGCGTAGCCCGCCGCGCCGTACTGCATGCGCTGGGTGCGCCAGCGCGGGAAGTACTGCACGTCGAAGCCGTCCTGTTCCATGCCCGCCAGGTGCAGGCCGCCCGCCCAGAAGCCGCCCGCCGGTGTGACCCCGACCCGGCCCGTGGAGAACACGCCGATGAGGTTCTGGCCGTTGCCGCCCTCGGGCCGGGTGCACAGGCCGTCCTGGACGAGGGAGGCGAGATAGTCGTAGACCTCCTCCACCCGGTCGTGCGTGGCCTGCGGCGTCGTCCACCGGAAGCCGCCACCTCGGCCTCCGCGCTGGCCGGCCGGGTAGAAGGAGTCCCAGAGCCAGTCGCCGCCCGGGGCCTTGGACTCCGCGAGCAGGTTGGTGCCGTTGGCGAACAGCCAGGGCACCACACCGCCCCACAGCCGGTTGGTCCAGAAGTAGGGCGTGAAGCGGGAGCCGCTCGCCTTCTTCATGTCCCGCAGCAGCGCCGTGAAGTCGTCGCGGGTCCAGTCGGCGGGCGGGTACGCGGCCCCGGTCCGCCGCAGCACCTGCCGGTTGAGGTACATGTCGGCGGCGTTGAACTCCACCGGCAGCTGGTAGAGGCTGCCCTCGTACATCATCGACTCCACCAGCGAGGGGTGGACGTCGGCGAAGTACTCCTTCAGCTCGTTCGCGTCCCGCCGCACCCACCTGTCCAGCGCGACGCCGAGCCGCTGGGCGAACAGCTGCACGCCCTCGGTGGCCACGTACACCAGGTCGGGGGCGGTGCCCGCCGCCACCTGCGTGAGGATCTTCGCGAAGAAGTCCGACCAGTCCACGGCCTGCACCGCGTTGATCTGGAGCTTGATGTCGGGGTGCAGCTCGCGGAAGCCCTCGCGGAGGGTGCGGATGGCCTCCGGGCCGTAGGCGGGGCCGAGCGTGGCGACGACGAGGGAGCCGTCGTCACGGCCGGGGATGTCGGCTCCGGTGAGCCGGTCCCAGCTCGCGGCGGTACCGGTCAGGGCGGCGGCCCCCGCGCCGTAGGCGCCGTACCGCAGCAGCGTGCGGCGGGTGAGGTGCGAGTCGGTCATCGTGCGAGGCCTAACTCGTGTTAGTTCAGGTCTGATTCCCCAGATGATGTGAGCGCCGCAGAGGCCTGTCAAGACGCGCGACCGCTTGACCTTTAACGAGTTAGGTCCCACAGTCCTGATGCACATGAGCCGCCGCTTCCGACGAGAGGAACGAGGTGTGATGGGCGACTTCACCAGGAGAGCGCTGTTCGCCGGGTCGGCCGTGGGGGCCGCCGGCGCGTTGCTGCCCGCGACGGCGGGGCCGGTCGCGGCCCGGCCGCGGGCCGCCGGGACGAGCTACCGGGCCGCGTACCACTTCACCGTCCCGGACCAGTGGAAGAACGACCCGCAGCGCCCGGTCTGGATCGACGGCGAGTACCACTACTACTACCTCTACAACGCCGACTACCTGTCCGGCGCGATCGGCACCGCCTGGCGCCTGGCCACCAGTACCGACCTGGTCTCCTTCACCGACCGGGGCGTCGCCGTGCCCAAGGACACCACACCCAACGGCGACGTCTGGTCGGGTTCGGCGGTGGTCGACACGGAGAACACCGCGGGCTTCGGGGCGGGCGCGGTCGTCGTCCTGGCCACGATGTCCCCGCATGACGGCCCGAGCGACCAGGCGCAGTACCTGTACTACTCCACGGACGGCGGCCGCACGTTCACACCGCACGGCACCGACCCGGTGCTGCCCAACCCCGGGGTGCGCGACTTCCGCGACCCGAAGGTGATCCGCGACGAGGAACGCGGCCGCTGGGTGATGGCCCTCGCCGAGAACGACAAGGTGGGCTTCTACCACTCCGCCGACCTCAGGACCTGGAGGTACGTGAGCGGCTTCGTCAAGAACGGCATCGGTGTGCTGGAGTGCCCCGACCTGTTCCGGATCCGCGCCGGGGACGGCACGGTGAAGTGGGTGCTGGGGGTGAGCGCCAACGGCAAGGGCGCCGGGCTGCCCCACACGTACGCCTACTGGACGGGCTCCTTCGACGGCACGGACTTCGCCGCCGACGCGGCGGAGCCGCAGTGGCTCGACTACGGCTGGGACTGGTACGGGGCGGTCACCTTCGACAAGCGCGGCTCCGACGGCGGCGTCGACGAGGGGACCCGGTACGCGATCGGCTGGCTCAACAACTGGGACTACGCCCACTTCACGCCCACCATCGACAGCGACGGCCTCAACGGCACCGACTCGATCGTCCGCGAGATCTCACTGAAGCGCGCGGCCGACGGCACGTACCACCTGGCGTCCCGGCCGGTCACCGCGCTCGACCGGTACGTCTCCCGCACGGTGCGGCTCGGGGACGTGGTGGTGGAGGGCACCCGCGTCCTCGACTACCGGGGCACCGCCTACGAACTGACCTGCGAGATCACCTGGGAGCGGCTGACCGGAGCAGGGGTACAGCTCCGGCGCTCCCCGGACGGCGTCCGGCACATCGACGCGGGCGTCTACCGCGACTACGCCTTCCTGAACCGCCGACCCACCGTGTCCCCCGACCAGTCGGGCAGGTTCCAGGAGAGCAGGAGCCCCTTCGATCCGGCCCGGCGCACGGTGCGCCTGCGGATCCTGGTCGACCGCACCTCGGTGGAGCTGTTCCTCGACGACGGCCGGTACACGCACTCGTCGGCGACCTTCCCGTACCTGGTCGACACGGGGCTCGCGCTCTTCACGCTCGACGGCGCGGCGGTGTTCCGGAACACGGTGATCCGGGAGTTCAGGGTGTGACGTGGGCCGGTGCGGTGTCGCCCCGGGCGAGGATCACTGACACGATCTTCAGCACGGATGACGCCCACGACCAGCGGAGTGCTCATGACGACGGACAGCCCGATGACGGACGAGGCGGTGCGGGAGGCCGGGGTGGAGGTGAGGCCGGTCGCCGGGCACATCGGTGCCGAGATCGGCGGGGTCGATCTGGCTGCCGATCTCGACGACACCGTGGTCGCCGCGATCCGGGCGGCGGTGCTGCGGTGGAAGGTGGTCTTCTTCCGGGGGCAGCGGCTGGACCACAGCGGGCACGTGGCGTTCGCGCGCCGCTTCGGAGAGCCCGTGGTGCTGCCACGCCGAGGCAAGGCCTCGCCGCCCGGCTTCCCCGAGATCGAGACGACCGCCGACCGGCTGGAACTGGGCGGGAGGTTCGGCATGGAGCACGACGAGTGGCTGCGACGGCGCCGGCACACCCTGCTGCGCGGCTGGCACTGCGACCACGGCGCCCGCGTCGACCCGCCCGCCGCGACGATCCTGCGCGCGGAGACCGTCCCGCCCTACGGCGGCGACACCACCTGGTCGAACCTGGCGGCGGCGTACTCCGGACTCTCCGCGCCGCTGCGGGAGTTCGCCGACGGGCTGCGGGCCGAGCACCGGCTCGGCGTCGGCTACCAGCCCCGGCCCGGCGACGACGCCTACGTCCGCCACCTGCTGGACCATCAGGTCGCGACGCTGCACCCGCTGGTGCGCGTCCACCCGGAGACCGGGGAACGGGTCCTGTACGTCAACGGCTACTACGTCGAGCAGATCGCCGGCCTCTCCCGGCCCGAGAGCGGTGCGATCCTGGACCTGCTGCTGGAGCAGGCGGTCCGGCCCGAGTACACGGTCCGGTTCCGCTGGGAGCCGGGCAGTGTGGCGTTCTGGGACAACCGCGCCACCATGCACCTGGCTCCCGGCGACACCGCCCACCTCGACCACCCGCGGATCATGCACCGGGTGATGCTCGCCGGGGACGTGCCGGTCGGGGTGGACGGGAAGGCATCGGAGCCCATCACCGGCACGGCACCCGGGCGGTGGTGATCCGGCGGACGGCGGGGCGCCCGAGTCGCGCACCTGGCCCCCGCCCCGCCGTTCGCGGCCCCGGCGCCGGTTCGGCGGGCAGCGGCAGGTCTCGCGCCGGACCTACGCGCCCTGCGGCCGGCCCAGCGCCGGGCCGAGCTTCGTCGCCATGTCGGTGAGGATCTGCACGTAGTCCTCGTGCTCGAAGGTGAACGGCAGCGCGAACGCCACCTCGTCCACCTCCCGGAACGCCGCGTGCGCGTGCAGCCGCTCGGCGATCTCGTCCGAGGTGCCCACCAGGTCCGGAGCGAACAGCAGCCGCGCCGGGCCCTGCGGTGACGCGGTACGGGGCAGACGCCGGGCGGCGTACTCCTCGTAGCGTGCGCGCTGCTCCGAAGAGGCGGAGTCCGTGGGGATGACGACCAGGCCCTGCGAGACCCGGGCCGCCTCACCATCGGGGTGGACCGCCCGGAAGGCGCGGATGTGCGACAGCTGGATCTCCGCGAAGTCGTGCGGCCCGTCCGGGTCTTCGGCCTTCACGACGCTGCTGGTGAGGAGATTCATGCCGTGCTCGCCCGCCCACCGGGCCGACCGCAGGCTGCCACCGCCGTACCACATGCGCCGGCCCAGCCCGGGGGACTGGGGCTGCACCCGGTCCGAGAAGACCTCGAAGCCCTCCACGCCGCTGAAGTCCGTGGCCGGCTTGCCCCGCACGAAGTCCAGCAGCCGCTCGACCCGCGCATAGCCGAAGTCCTCGGCGTCGGCCGTGTCCGGGTAGAGCGTGTCCTTGACCTGGTCGAAGTGCATCGGCGGGCCCACGCTGACGCCCGGGTTGAGCCGGCCGCCGGACAGCAGGTCGACGGTGGCCAGATCCTCGGCGAGGCGCAGCGGGTTCTCCCAGCCGAGCGGGATGACCGCGGTGCCGAGCTCGATGCGGCTGGTGCGCTGGGAGGCCGCGGACAGCACCGCGACGGGCGAGGAGATGCCGTACTGGAGATGGCGGTGGCGCACCCACGCGCTGTCGAAGCCGAGCCGCTCGCCCAGCTCGATGATCTCCAGCGTCGACTCGTGGCCGCGGCGCGGATCCGCCCCGTCGAACAGCCCGATGGTCAGGAAGCCCAGTTTGCGCAGCGGTCGTGGGGTCGGTGACACGGGCCCTCCATCATTGAAGATTCAATGGCGTACGCCCGTGCCAACCCGGGGTCAGGCCCTGCTGTTCCCGCCGCACGGAATCAGCACAGCCGGATCAGCACAGCCGGATCAGCACAGCCGGATCAGCCCAGCGGGATCGTCACCTCGTCCTCCACCGGCGGGTCGACCTCCTGGGCACGGTTGCCGGTGGCCGCGTAGCAGCGCAGCCGCACGGACTCCGGGGAGACGTCCAGGCGCAGGAAGCACTTGAAGAACGGCGGGCTGTAGGTCGCCGAGCTCGGCGAGAACAGCGACGTGTAGATCTTGCGCACGGGCAGCCGGAACCGCTTGGCCCGCTCGGGGCGGCGGCCGGTGCCCAGCAGCCCCGCGACCAGCCGGACGCGCCGGGTCACACGCGCCGAGGTGCGCGGTGCGCGCGCCGGCTTGATGCCGAGGCGCTCGGCGATCACGGCCGTCGCCTCCGCCTCGGTGAGCGTGAAGAAGCGGCGCATACCCAGCCTGCGTCCGTACAGCCGGCTGTAGAAGGCGAGGGAGTCGCCGCGCAGCGGGTAGCAGCGGAAGTCCTGCTCGGTGACGTCCGCGACGTTGACGCGGGGGATGGTGTGCGTGGCGTGCATGAACGCCCCGCCGCCGCCCGCGACCACGTACTGGAGGGTGCGCCCGTCCGCCAGCCGGACCGGGTAACGCTGGTAGTTGTGGATGTCGCCGCCGATCGCCGCGACGTAGTGGTGCGCCGGGTCGCGGACGATGTCGTCGACGGTGCCGCCGCCCTCGATGGCGCACGGCTCGTGCCTGCCGTCCACGTACAGGGGTGAGCCGGTGACAAGGATCTTCGGGCGGGGCCCCTGGGAGACCTCGCGCAGCCAGGCGCCCTGCTCGGCGTCGAGGGTGCCGAGCAACCCGGTGTCGATGCCGACGATCCGCACCGGCCCGGCGTCGATCGCCCAGTACGGGCCCGGCTGGACGGCCTGCTGGGCGGTGTCGGACCGCAACTTGCGTTCCTCGGCGAGGTGTTGCCCGTCGTCCGGACGCGGCCGGTGCCACAGCAGCGACCGGAGCCAGGCCCGGCCGAGCGGCCGCGGCCGGGGCTCGGGCGGCAGGGGCGGGGCGTCGTCGCAGAAGACCCGCATGAAGCCGCCGAGGTCCTCGTACCAGTCGTGGTTGCCGGGTATCGCGTAGATCGGCGCCCGGTAGTCCTGGTACGGGCGGAAGAACTTCGTGCCGTAGTCGTCCGCGCTGCCCACCGGGTAGATCACGTCACTGGCCAGCACGGCGAAGCTGGTGTCCTGACCGGCTTTCAGAAGGCCGGGTACGACGGCGTACTGCGGGTCGTCGCCCTCACCGGTGTCGCCGATGACCAGGAAGGAGAACCGGTCGGGGTCGTCGCGCCGGATCACCTTGTCGGCCGGTGCGCCGGTGGCGGCACGCTGCGCCACCCACCGGCTGCGGGTGCGGCCGGTCGGGTCCCCGAACCAGGAGGCCAGCACGCCGTTGCGGGCGGCCCACAGCGTCTTCGGGTTCAGCCAGGAGATCTTCTCGACGTCTCGCGGCATCAACTGCTGGTACGCGCCCCGTTCGGTGGTGCCCCAGCCGGCGCCTTCGGCGGTATCGCGTGAGGAGTCAGACACCGGTGCACCGTAACAATGATCTAGAAGCCGGTCGGCGGCGGGTTCCTCACCGCCTGCGGGCGGGTGACCCCTTCCGGTGCCGTGAAGTGCGCGGTGTCCTGACGGAGTTGCCGGAGTCCGGGCTCTCGGCGCAGGCGCCCCGGCGCGCTGCGGAAGGTCGCTCGGCCATCACCAGCAGCGGGTCGAACATCACCGCCACCCCGGCCAGCAGCAGGAAGACGACCGGTCCCAGGAGCATCGGCAGCAACAGGGACATCGGCGATTCGCCGGCCCACGTGCCGCCGCTCGTGTCGTGCACATGGACGCTGACGGCCGCCATGCCCGTGTAGTGCATCCCGGACACCGCCACACCCATCACCAGGCTCGCCCCGAGGCTCGTCAGGAAGCCGCGGATCGTCACGGCCGACCACAGGGCGGCGGTCGCGGCGGCGATGGCGATCAGCACGGACAGCACGACGCCGACCGGCTCGTATGCGACGTCGCCGTTCAGCCGCATCGCCGCCATCCCCAGGTAGTGCATGGCCGCCACCCCCAGCCCTGTGACGCCCCCCGCGACCGCCAGGGCGGAACCGCCCGTGCCGCGGTAGCCGACGATGAACACGCCGATGCCCACGACGACGACGGCCACGACGAGACTGAGCACCGTCGTGGCCACGTCGTAACGGACCCGGGTCTCCTGCACATGGAAGCCGATCATGGCGATGAAGTGCATCGTCCAGATGCCGCAGCCGATGCAGGTGGCGCCTAACGCCAGCCAGCCCGGTTTCCACGACCGCGCGTTCGGCAGCGAGCGCACGATGCACCGCAGCCCGAGCGCCCCTCCCAGACAGGCCATCAGATAAGCCGCCACCGGGGTCACCGCACCGTAGCGGAACCCGTCGACCGTGCCGTCCATGAGCCAACTCCCCCCTGCGTCATGGCTGGTGTCCAGCAAGATCTACGCGCAGGGATTCAGGGAAAGCAAGCCCTTACCGTCGGTAGGCCGTCAACTCCCGTTCATCCGCGGCCGATATGGGTCAGAAGGTGCGCTTCAGCAGGTCGAGCAGCGCCGACCAGTGCCGCTCGGCGCCCTCCTCGTGGTACGCCGCCGTGTCGGCCTGCGTGTACCCGTGCGGCGCGCCCGCGTACACCTCGCACCGGTGGCGGACGCCCGCCGCGGTCAGGGCCGCCTCGAGACGCTCGATCTGCTCCGGCGGCAGCGAGTGGTCCTGGTCGGCGTGGCCGAAGTACACCTCGGCGGTGATGTCGCCGACCACCAGGTGCGGGCTGTCCGGTGTCTCCGTCACCAGGTGTCCGCCGTGGAAGCCGGCCGCGGCCGCGACCCGCTCCGGGTGGGTCCCGGCGGTGAGCAGCGACAGCCGGGCGCCCATGCAGTAGCCGGTCAGCGCGACCGGCCCGTCGGCCGCGGCGGGCGAGCCTTCCAGCCAGCGCAGATACGCCCCGGCGTCCCGCATCGCCGGCTCGTTCGTCAGGGACTGCATGACCGGCCCGATGCGCTCGAATATCTCCGGACGCGCCTCGGGGTCGATGAACTCGGGCAGATCGAACAGCGGGGCACGGCCGTGCCGGTAGAAGAGGTTCGGCACCAGCACCGTGTAGCCCTCACCGGCCAGCCGGTCGGCCATGGACCGCAGCTGCGGACGCAGGCCGAAGGCGTCCATGAAGAGCAGGACCGCCGGGTGGGCGGCCCCGTCGGCCGGATGCACCAGATAGGCGTCGGCGGTGCCGTCCTCGGTGGGGATGTCGACAGCGGTTCCCTGTACGGCGGTCATGGCTGGGCTGCCTCTCTGTGGGGTGTGGGGGCGGAACCCGTCCGCGTCACCGGACGGATCACGGTCATCGTGGCACGCGCTTTCCGGGGGCGGGTCGCCCGCCCCTGGGAGCCGGTGTTCCCGTGAACGCCCTTTGGCGCCTCCTTTACTCGAACCGGGACGTGTCGCCCGCGCCGTGCCGCACGATCTCGGCCTCCCCGCCGGAGAAGTCGATGACGGTCGTCGGTTCGGTGCCGCATTCGCCGGAGTCGACCACCGCGTCCAGGACGTGGTCGAGCTCGTCCTTGATCTCCCATCCCTGGGTCATCGGCTCCGCCTCGCCGGGGAGCAGCAGCGTGCTGGACAGCAGCGGCTCACCGAGTTCGGTGAGCAGGGCCTGGGTGACGACGTGGTCGGGGATGCGCACGCCGACCGTCTTCTTCTTGGGGTGCTGGAGCATGCGCGGCACCTCCCTCGTCGCGGGCAGGATGAACGTGTAGCTGCCGGGGGTCGACGCCTTGATCGCGCGGAACACGTCGTTGTCGATCCGCACGAACTGGCCGAGCTGCGCGAAGTCCTGGCACACGAGGGTGAAGTGGTGCCGGTCGTCCAGCTTGCGGATCGTGCGGATCCGCTCGATGCCGTCGCGGCTGCCGAGCCGGCAGCCCAGTGCGTAGCAGGAGTCCGTGGGGTAGGCGACAAGAGCGTCCGCGCGAATGCTGTCGGCGATCTGGCCGATGGTGCGCGGCTGGGGGTTGTCGGGGTGCACGTCGTAGTACTTCGCCATCCGTCGAGCTTATGCCGACCCGGTGGTGCGGTGGCGCAGGGTGCCGTGCCAGGCCTGTGACCGGGCTCGATGGGCGTCGGTCCCGCACGAGAGACCGGGCCAGGTGAGGTAACGTCCCCGACCGGTGCGCCGGAGGCGGCGCGGGAAGCGAAGGGAAGGCCGACGTGGCGGGCCGAGAGGGCGGGAACCGGCAGCAGGAGACGCCGGCCGGGGTGGGTGCGGCGTGGGCCGAGGAACTGCTCGAGCACCTGCGCCCCGCCGCGCGGGACGTCCGCAAGGTCGTCGCCTGGCTCTCCGGAGCCGTGCGGGGATCCGTGGCCCTGCAGGACGCCGCCGGGAACCTCGTCGCCGGAACCCGGATCCCCCTGGACGAGGGCCTCGTCACGGACATCACCAGCGGCCGGATCGCCTCCGCGGCCTGGGAGAGCCACGAGCGCCACCTGCGCCTGGTCCGGGTGGAACACCCGTCCCACGCGTGCGTCCTGGCCGTCTCCCGCAGGGCCCCCTTCGACCGCCGGACCTCCGACGTCGTCACACAGACCGCCCCGGTCATCGAGCTGCTGCTGACCGCGCGCGAGTCGACCGCCGCCGGGCTCCGGCTCCAGCGGGCCACCTCCGACCTGCGCCTGGCGATCCTGCAACTGCTGATGGTCGAGGACACCGTCGCCGCCCGCCGCGTCGCCGCCGGACTCTGGCCCGGCCTGCTCGACGCGGAAACGGCATGCGTGTACGTCGTCGAGTCCGAACCCGCCGCCCGCGACCGCATCGCCGAGGAGTGCCTGGACAGCACCAGGGAGGACGCCCTGGTCGTGCGCTGCCCGGCCATGGACGGCCATGTGATCGTCGTCAGCCCCCGCGACACCACCGGCGACGCCCTGCGGTCACTGGTCGGACGGCACGCGGACACCTTCCTCGGCGGCAGCGTCCGCCAGAGCCTCGCCCGGACCGCGACCGCCTACGGACAGGCCGTCAGCGCCCTCGCCGTCGCGCACTTCCGGCCCGACAAGACCGCGGTCTACGCCGAACGCACCCACCCCGAACGCCTCATGGACCCGGAGGCGCTACGCGCCTGGACGGCCCGCCTGCTGCACCCGCTCGACAGCCTGCCGCACCACACCCGCGCCGAACTCCTCGCCACCACCCGGCTCGGCCTCGAGTTCACCGCCGTCAGCGCGGCCAAGGTCCTCGGCGTCAGCCGCAACACCGTCCGCGCCCGCATGGAACGCGTCGAGGCCCTGCTCGGCACCGACTTCGCCGACCTCACCGTGCGGGCCGTCGTCCACCTGGCGCTCAACACCCGGATCGGCCTGCCCGACACCCCGTTCGCCCGCACCACCGGAACCTGCGGGCCCGGGCTCTCCGACCTGCTGTCCGGGCCCGCGCGCACCTGGGCGCAGGACCTGCTGGGCCGGCTCGACGCGGACGCCAGGAACCCGCGGCGGACCCTGCGCACCTGGATCGCCGCCGGCGGTAACGCCGAACGCGCCGCGCAGGCCCTGGGCGTGCACGCGCAGACCGTGCGCGAACACGTCCGCAGCGCCGAACCCGTCCTGGAACGCCAGCTGCTCGCCGCGGGCACCGACCTGTACGAGGTCGTGCTGGCACACCTGCTGGTGGGCGACCTCGACCTGCCCGTTCTCCAGCGCTCCACGTGAGCCGTCCTGCCCGGGGACAACCGGGTGGCCAGGCCTCGGCGGGACGAAACCGGGCCATCCGGACTCAGCTGTGCACGGGTGAGCCTTGTTGAGCCCGCAACGGGCATCGGCACGATTCACAAGGCCTCGGCCCTGGACGTAGGTTCGAGGAACCGCGGGGGCACGACCGGAACGGGGGACCGGTCGCGCTCCCGCGCACCGGCCTCGGTGTCAGGATCCGGCGACAGCCTCAGCCGCGCAGGCGCACCGGTATCTCCTGCCAGCCGTAGGCGACGAAGGACGGCACCTGTCGCAGCCCCTCCTCGCCGACGGCCAGGCTCAGCCCGGGGAACCGGTCGAACAGCGCGGGCAACGCGGTCAGTGCCTCCAGGCGGGCCAGCGGCGCGCCGATGCAGCGGTGCACCCCGATCCCGAACGCCAGATGATCGTCGGAAGCCCGGGTGGCGTCGAAGACGTCGGCGTCCGGACCGTAGTGCTCGGGGTCGAGCCCCGCGGCGGCGTACGTCGTGATGATGGCGTCACCGGCCGGGACGGTGACGCCGCCGACGGTCAGGTCGCTCACGGCGAACCGCAGCGGCAGCGACGCGATCGACGGGTGCGCGCGCAGCGTCTCGTCGACGACGGCTTCCCAGCCGATCTCCCCGGACCGGACGGCCGCCAGCTGCTCGGGCCGGCGGAGCAGGGCGACCACCGCGTTGCCGATGAGGTTGACCGTGGTCTCGTAACCGGCGCCGATCACCAGCAGCAGCGTGTGCAGCAGCTCCTCGTCGCTGAGCCGGTCGCCGTCCTCGTCCCGGACCCGGATCAGCTCGGTGGTCATGTCGTCACCGGGGTGGGCAACCTTGTGGGCGACCAGCGCGGGCAGCACCGTGCCGATCTGCCGCTGGACGGAGGCCGCGTGCTCCGGGCTCGGATCGGTGGTGTCCATGATGGCCGCGATCATCCGGCCGGTGTCCTCGCGTAACTCGTCCGGAACCCCGAAGAGTTCGCAGATCATCCGCATCGGCAGCGGATGCGCGAACGCGTCCTTGACGTCCACGACCTCGCCGTCGGCCGCCTCCAGCGCCTCCAGCAGCTCCGTCGTGATCGCCTCCACCCGGGGCCGCATCGCCTCGGTGCGCCGGTGCGTGAAGCTCGGCGCCACCAGTTTGCGCAGCCGTGTGTGGTCCGCGCCGTAGGCGGAGAGCATGTTGACCACGCCCACCCACCCCAGGATCCAGACCCAGGACGGATGCTCACCGACCTCGGGCCACAGCCGCCAGTGCAGCCGGGGGTCCTTGCTGACCCGCGTATCGAGGATGAGCTCCTTCAGCGTGTCGTAGCGCGTGGGAGCCCAGGCGGGAATGCCGCCCGGCAGCTCCACGGGCACGATCGGGCCGAGGGCGCGCAGCCGGGCGCTCTCGGCGGGGATGTCGGCGCCGAACGGGTCCAGAGCGATGCGGTCGGTCACGGTCACGGTCGTCCTCCTGGCTGGTCGGGGGAGCGGGGGCTGAAGCGGACGGGCAGCGCCGTCAGCGAGCGGTGGAACGGACCGGGCCGCCAGGTGAGGCGCTCACGCGGCAGCACGGGTTCGAGGTCGGGCAGCCACTGCGTGAGCCGCTCGATCGCCTCGGTGGCGATGAGCAGCGTGTGCTGCTTGACCGGGCAGGCGTGCGGGCCCGCCGACCAGGACAGATGCGAGGCGTCCCCCGGGTGGCGGTCCCCGCCGCGCTCCTGCTCGGCGGCCTGCGCCAGCGCCCCGTACGAGATCACCACCGGCACCGCGGACCTGATCCACGCGCCGTGGAAGGTGACGGACGTGCGGGCGTAGTGGATACCGTAGTTGGCGAGCGGCGTCTCGTGGTGCAGCACCTCCAGCACCGCGTCCGTCACCGGGCGGGCGCCGCTGGTGAGCGTCGAGTAGTAGGCCGGGTTGCCGAGGATCCGGGACAACGCGTTGGACACCAGGTTGGCCGTCGGCTCGTACCCCGCGCCGAGGGTGAGGAACACCTGCCAGGTGACCTCCTCGGGGGTCAGAGCCGCCGGATGGTCCAGCAGCCAGCTCGGCAGGTCCTCGCCGCGCCGCTCGGACTTGGCCATGATCAGTTCCAGCACGTACCCGGCGTACTCGGCCTCGCCCTCCGCCGCCTGCGCGCCGCCCTCGATCAGTTTGCCGAGCGCGGCGTCGAGCCGGTCGCTCGCGCGCTCCGGCAGCCCGAACAGGCTGTTGAACACCAGCGCCACCAGCGGCCTGGTGAACTCGCCGACCAGGTCGGCCTCCCCGCGGGGCCCGAACCGGCCCACGAGCAGGTGCACGGCCCGGTGCACCCGGGCCCGCAGGTCGTGCGGCTCCACCAGGTCGAAGGCGTCGATCAGGGCGGTGCGGTAACGGATGTGGGCGGCGCCGTCGGCGAACAGAGTGTTGGGCCGCCAGCGCATCATGGCGAGCACGGGGGAGTCGTCGGGAACGGTCGTCTCCCACGGCCGGGGATCGTGCGAGAACGTCTCCGTGTCGTGCAGCAGGTCGAGCGCGGCCCGCCGGTCCGTGACGACGTACGCCGGTACCCCGGGCGCGAGTTCCGCCCAGCCCACCGGGCCCTGGGCGCGCAGGGCCGCGTAGTAGGGGTCGGGATCGCGGGCGAAGCCGTCCTCCCACAGGCGGACGGGCGTCGCGAGGGAGAAGGCTTGCTCGGCGGGGGAGGGGTGGGTCACCGGTGCTCCGCGGGTCGATGGTCGATCAGGTGCTGGACCAGGGCGAGCAGGGCGTCGATCGAGGAGTTCGGCTCGCGCGCGTCGCAGGTCACCATCGGCGTCGTCGGCTCCAGGTCCAGGGCGGCGCGCAGCTGCTCGGGCGTGTGGTGGCGGGGCGCGTCCGGGAAGGTGTTGAAGGCGACCGCGTACGGCAGCCCGGTCTCCTCCACCAGCCCGAGCACGTCGAACGAGGCGTCGATCCGGCGGGCGTCGACCAGGACGAGCGCGCCCAGCGCCCCGTAGGCGATGTCGTCCCACAGCGGCCGGAACCGCTCCTGTCCGGGCGTGCCGAACAGGTACAGCACGATGCCGCCCGCCAGGCTGATCCGGCCGAAGTCGATGGCGACCGTGGTGGTCGACTTGTCCCGAACCCCGGCGAGATCGTCCACCTGCGCGGACGCCTCGGTGAGCTGCTCCTCCGTGTGCAGGGGACGGATCTCGGACACGGAGCCGATGAGGGTGGTCTTGCCCACCCCGAAGGGTCCTGTGACCAGGATCTTCACCAGGTCGCGGGCGGTGTCCGGGAGATGGATGCCGTCACCGCCGGCGGCGGCGTCAACGGTGCTTGAGGTCGCGGAGGCCATCGGCCACTCTCTTCAGCAGGTCGGGGTCGAAGCGTCGGGCGGGCGGGATCGGCGCGCGGGCCAGCACGAGGTCGTGGTCGATGAGGTCGGCGGCCAGCACCAGCACCGCGGAGACGGGCAGCCGCAGCAGGGCCGCGGCCTCCACCACCGTCAGCGCCCCGTACTCCAGCTCCTCCAACAGGGCCGCCTGCGCGGCGGTGAGACCGGCGGGGGCGGGCTCGCCGCTGCCGGTGAGGACCGACAGCCGCTCCAGATGGGTGCGGCTGGGCCGGGCCACTCCGCCGGTCGACAGGTACGCGGGAACCAGGGGACGGCCGCCCCGGCGGGGGGTCATGCCGGCGTGTCGCCGTCGGCACCTCGGGGCCCGGCGGCCATCGCCTTCTCACCCAGCCGCGCGACCTGCGAGTGCACACGGTGGGCGAGCAGGTCGAGACGCACCTCGGGGTCGCCGTACGCGGCCACACAGGTGCCGTGGTCGGTCGGCACGATCAGCACATAGCCGTGGTCCGACTCGATGACGACCTGCCGTATCTCGGCCCGGTCGGAGTCCGCGAACGCCGCCGCCGCGGTACGGCACGCGCCCTGCACGGTGCTGGTGATGGCGGCGACCCGTTCCGCCGACGGCTGCGACAGCGCGTCGGTGTAGCCGGTCACGAGCCCGTCCCGGGTGAGCAGCACGGCGGCCACGACGTGCGGCACCTCCAGGACCGGTTCGAGCACCCATGCCGTGTCCCCCGCTGCGCGGCTGGTCATCGAGCCGTTCCCCCTTCATGGTCGTTCCGGTGTCGGTCGGTGTCGTCGGATGCCTCGTCGGCCGTGGTCGCGGCCGGGGCACCATCAGGTACGGACGGGAGGGCGCCGGTGTTCGGCCGGGCGGCGAAGCGCGCGGCCGCCGTGCCGGACTGGAGCGCGCCGAGGGCGGCGGCGGACTCCTCGGGGCGCCGCGGCCAGCGCTGCGGCGCGGGCGTCGGTGCGGGTGCGGTGGCCGGGGCGGCGGCGTCCGCCGGGGGCGTGATCCGGCTGCGGCGCCGCCGCTGGGGGAGGCCGCCGCTGTCCCGGGGGCCGTGGTGGCCGGAGACCGGGGGCTCGGCCTGCTCGTCCCGGTCGGAGCCGTAGCCGTGGTCGTGGCCGGTGGTGCTGCGAGACCGCCCGGAGCCGTGAGCGCCGGTGGCGGAGGGCGGTGCTGAGCCGTGGTCGGAGGCGGGGGACTGCGGTTCTGAGCCGTGTCCCGTTGCGGCGGACTGCGGTTCTGAGCTGTGGACCGAGGCGGCGGACTGCGGCGCGGGCGGCCGGGGCTCGGCGGTCGGCTCAGGCGCGTCGGACGGGGCGGCCGGGACCGGCCCGGGTTCCTGGGACGGTGTCCCCGGCGTCGGCTCGGGTCCCCGGGAGGGAGCGTCGGCCGGCGCCTGCTCGGGCCCCCGGGACGATGCGGCGGGGGCCGCCCCCGGCCCGCCGGGCGCGCGCGTCCCGGCGCTTTCGGCGCTCCGGGACAAGACCGGCCCGCCCTTGGCGTCCCGCTCCGCCCTGCGGGTCGAACGCGGGGCGCTGGCCGCGGGAGGCAGTTCCTCGGGGTCGATCCGGCTCAGCAGACGACTGTCGACCCGCAGCACCGCCCGCACACCGCCGTACGGGGACGGGGAGGACAGGTCCACGCTCAGGTCGAACTGCCGGGTCAGCTGGCCGATGGCGGCGAGTCCCATGCGCGGCGGGTCGCCGAGCTCGGTGAGCAGGATCGGCTCGCGACCGCCCACCATCCGCTGGGCACGGGCCCGTTCGTCCTGCGTCATGCCCAGCCCGGCGTCGTCGACGGTGACACAGGCACCGTGGTGGACGGCCTCGAGGTTGACCACGACGTCGGTGTCGGGCGCGGAGTGCCGCAGTGCGTTGTCGAGGAGTTCGGCGACGATGATGGCGACCGGTTCGACGGCATGCGACACCAGGGCGGTGCCCGCCGCCAGGTGGTTGTGGACCCGGACCCGCTGATAGCCCGGGAGCCGCGCCTGACCGCCCGTCACCGCGTCGACGAGATGGGACTCCTCCCGCGCCAGCCCCACCCAGGCCCCGCACACCACCGCCGCGACCTGCGCGCGCCGCAGGGACTGTTCGTTCTCGTGGTCCAGTGCGAACAGGATCTGGGCCAACTCGGGTTCGTCGTACCGCTGTTGCAGACCGCGCAGGGCGTCCTGCAACCGGTACAGCGCTGCCTGGATCTCCCGGGTGGCCCCGCGCATCCCGGCCTGTGCCGCCGCGTCGATGCGGGTGCGCTGTGCGGCGAGTTCGGTGTGCAGGCCCTTGATCACCTGTTCCAGGGCGACACCGAGGGGCGAACCGGCGAGTTGCGGGTTCAGCGGGCCGGGCACGGCGATGTGCGGATGGGCCACCTGCCGGGCCGCGGCGGGCACCCGGCGTGCCGCCAAGTGCTCGACCTCGGACGTGAAGGCCCGTGAGGTTCCGTCGAGTTGGGCCCGCAGGGCGGTCGTCTTCGCCCGTTGCGCGCTCAGTTGCCGCCGCGAGCGCAGCAGCCCGCCGCCGAGGGCGAACGCGGACAGCGTGCCGAGGGCGAGACCACCGACGGCCAGGTCCGGTAGATCGATCATCGAGTGGGTTCCAGGGGGAGGCGGGCAGGGCGTGGTCCGAGGCGCTCTGTCGAGCTACCCGCAGCACAGTACACACCGTCACAGACCGATCTCGCACGGTGGAGCACCACTTCCTTTTGAAACTGGACCATTTCTGTTCGCCTCTGCGATAACTGTCTGGATTGCCTTACAGGGTAGGGGAGTTGATGATCCGTGCGGGTCTGTCCCGGCGGAGCGACGCTCGTCGTCAGGCATGCGATCGCACGGCTACCGAAAGTGACCGCAACGGTCCGTGTGGCCGCTCGGAGGGCGGGTACCCGTCCGGCGCCTGAGAGGTCCGCCCCGCGAGAAGGAGGTCCGAATGAGCAGCCAGACGGAGACCGGCGGTGTGACCGGTACGCAGGACAAGGACTACAACCTGATCTGGTACGTCGAGGCGTGCCTGAACAACGCCCTGCGCCTGGAGAGTTACATCCAGGACGCGGAGCGCGCCAAGGACACCGAGGTCGCGGATCTGTTCCGCAAGGCCCAGGCGGACAGCCGCAAGGGTGCCGAACTGGGCAAGGGACTTCTGCGCGCCCGCCTGAACGAGGGCTGAGGCCCGACGGGGCAGCGAGGGCCCGGACGGCGCCGACCGGCGCTGCCCGGGCCCTCTTGGTGCCGGGGTGGAGGGAGTGCCGCACTCAGCCGGCGTACACCCACCCTGCGCCGGGCGGAGGTTGTACGGGGTCACAGCCGGAATGCGTCGGTCACTCGTTCGACGAGGACGTCCTCCGTCATGGCGACGCCGACCTCGATGGCGGGGAGTCCCAGACATGCGGTCTCCTCGCGGAGGCGAGTCGTGAACATGTGATCACGCGCGGCGAGGTTGCGGTCCGCCCGCTCCGGATCGCTGGTCCTTCCCGTGAAGCCGGTCCCTGCCGCGGCCCGGACCGCGAACACGGCCTGACGGAACTCCGCCGTCGGCAGGAGCCACACGGCATGGCCGGGACCGGTGAGCAGCGGCTTCACCAGGTGGGGGAGCAGCCGGAAACCCTCGACGACGACACAGGTCTCCCGCCCCATGGCGAGCAGGTCCTCGACGATCAGGCCGAAGCCCTCCCCGTGGAACCAGTGGAACGTCTCGAGCATGGTCCCGGGGGACCGGTTCACCCACCGCTCGTCCATGTCCATGGCCAGGAAGTCGTGCAGCAGCGGGGCTTCCTCGGGCGTGGTCCGCCGGGCGTGCTCCGGCATCACGTCGTCGGTCGCGTACAGCCGCCACCCGTGCCGGTCGGCGAGCGTACGGGCGACCGTCGACTTGCCCGCGCCGCTCCCGCCTCCGATCCAGTAGACGTGCCCCAGCCGCGCGGCGAGCTCCGCGGTGTCGGGCGCCTCGTCGTTCCCGCCTGGCTGCATCCTCGGTCTCTCCCGCACTCACGCCTCGTTGTCAGTGGCGGATGCCACGATGCCCGAAGCCCGGACACCCGTTCCACCCGAGGAGGAGCCCATGGTGCGCAGGCCGGTCGAGGGAGAGGTCCATGTGCACTACGGGCAGATCTACGTCGAGAGCGACCCGGACACCTTCGGGCCGGGCCTCGCTGAGGCGTTCGCCGGGCAGAGCGCGGGGCTGTGCGGAGCGGCGACCCCGGGCGCCCTGTGGCTGAGCACCGGTCTGCACACCGGTGATGTCGGCTTCACGGTCGAGGTGCACGAGCAGGCGCCGCCGCTGGACCCGGCCTGGGAGGACGTGGTGGAGGTGTCCTTCCGCCCCGCCTCGGCGGACAGCGCGCTCGTGCAGTGGGCGGGCGAGGCCTCCTGGCAGCTCGATCTGGAGGTGATCGACTACCGGGTGCGGTACTGCGCGCAGGGCATGGACCGGGCGAGCGCCGAGGACACCCGGCTGGACGACGAGCCGCAACTGGACCGCTACCTCCTGCAGTTCTGGCCCGCCCCGCCCGAGCCGGACCGCGTCCTGAGACAGACCTCGCGGACCGCCGCGTACTGGCACGGCTACGCCCGCCGGCAACCGCCCCCTCCCACCCCGGCCGAACGCGCCGAGGCCGAACGCGAGGCCCGCCTCGCACGGGAGTCGGCGGAACGGGAACGGCTGCTGGCCTTCGAACGATGGCAGTGGGGCGGTCAGCTGCCGAGCCAGGCCCTGCGTGACGTCGGCGGAAACGTCAGGGGCCTGCGCGACTTCGACCCAGCCCTGCTGCACGCGATAGACGCCGCAGGCCCCGGCACCCAGCGCGCGGTGGCCCTGCTCGCGGCCCGCCGGGCCTGCGAGGCGGCCGGGCTCACCGCCCTCCACTGGGTCGCCGACGCCCTGACCGCCCTGGCCGACGGCAGTCCACTGCCGTCGCCCTTCGACGACGACGCCCGCATGTGGGACACCCTGGCCTCCGACCCGGGCCTCCCGGACAGGACCGTCGGCCGGGCCGTGCCGCCCGAACGACCCCCCTTCCAGCCGCCCGCGTCCACCGGAACCCCCGAGCCGCGGCCTCAGAGTGTGGCGCCGGTCGTGGTGGGGCCCGCGGCCGCGGTGGCGAAGGCCCAGAGCCCGGCGCGGGCCGACGGCCCGGCCTCGTACGCCGTCATGTTCACCGTCGGCGCGCCGGATCCGTCCGTGCGCGTCTCGCAGCCGCACATGGCCCTCCCCGCGGTCACCGGAGCCGCCGAACCCGACCCGCTCCGCGCCGCCGTCGACGCGGTCTTCGCGGCGGTGGTCACCTACGGCGAGGACTACCCGGCCCTCCTGACGGAGATCCGGTCCGCGGTCGAGGGCCGGATCACGCGCTGACCAACCGGCCCCAAGCCCCGGCAAGGGTCTGGAAAGACGGAGGAATACCGGTCAGGTCTTGGCCGATCCCACCGCGTGCAGCGTCCACTTGTTCTCGAGCCGACGCTGCCCGGGGCCGACCAGCGCTTCCCGCGGCGGGAGAGGGGCCGTCGGCCCCACATGTGACGCACCGTAGCGGCGGCGTCCTCCCCACACCGGCCGGCCCCGGGGACAGCACCGCCGCCGGGAGAGATCCCGGGATACGTGACTGAGCCCGCCCCACCGGGTACTCGGGCGGTCCGCCACGACCGGCCGGGCGGCTGCTCGCGGCGCCGACCCGGTCGGCCGCCGGCCCCGAGCCGAAGGAGCCCCTGCTCATGACGGACGTATCCGGCACCGGTCCCGCTCCGGGCGACGACCGCGAGGTCCTCACCAACCGCCAGGGCCATCCGGTCTTCGACAACCAGAATCAGCGCACCGTCGGCGCCCGAGGCCCCGCCACACTGGAGAACTACCAGTTCCTCGAGAAGATCAGCCACTTCGACCGGGAACGCATCCCCGAACGCGTCGTGCACGCCCGCGGTGTCACGGCCTACGGCCACTTCGAGGCGTACGGCACCTGGGGCGACGAGCCGATCAGCCGCTACACCCGGGCCAAGCTGTTCCAGGAGCGCGGCAAGCGCACGGACGTGGCCGTCCGCTTCTCCACTGTCATCGGCGGACGCGACTCCTCCGAAGCCGCCCGGGACCCCCGTGGTTTCGCCGTCAAGTTCTACACCGAGGACGGCAACTGGGACCTGGTCGGCAACAACCTGGGCGTCTTCTTCATCCGCGACGCCATCAAGTTCCCGGACGTCATCCACGCCCTCAAACCGGACCCGGTGACCTTCGAGCAGCAGCCCCGCCGCATCTTCGACTTCATGTCGCAGACGCCCGAGGCCATGCACATGCTGGTCAACCTGTTCAGTCCGCGCGGCATCCCCGCGGACTACCGCCATATGCAGGGCTTCGGCGTCAACACGTACAAGTGGGTCAACGCCGACGGCGACACCAAGCTCGTCAAGTACCACTGGATGCCCAGGCAGGGCGTACGCAGCATGACCGAGGAGGACGCGGCCAACGTCCAGGCCGACACGCTCGGTCACGCCACCAAGGACCTGTACGAGGCCGTCGCGAGCGGTGACTGTCCGGAGTGGGAGCTGCTCGTCCAGATGATGGACGACCACGACCACCCGGAGCTCGACTTCGACCCGCTGGACGACACCAAGACCTGGCCCGAGCAGGACTTCCCGCCCAGGCCGGTCGGCCGGATGGTGCTCGACCGGATGCCGGCGGACTTCTTCGCCGAGAACGAGCAGATCTCCTTCGGCACCGGCGTTCTCGTCGACGGCCTGGACTTCTCCGACGACAAGATGCTCGTCGGCCGGACCTTCTCGTACAGCGACACCCAGCGCTACCGGGTCGGCCCGAACTACCTCCAGCTCCCCGTCAACCAGGCGCAGAACGCGCGGGTGCGCACCAACCAGCGCGACGGCCAGATGGCGTACCACGTCGACGGTGCGGGCGAGAACCCGCAGGTCAACTACGAGCCGTCGATCACCGGCGGCCTGCGCGAGGCCCGTTACCCGACCCACGACGAGCAGGGGCCCGAGATCCGCGGCCGTCTCACCCGTAAGCGCATCCCGCGCACCAACGACTACCTCCAGGCAGGACAGCGCTATCTGCTCCTGGAGGACTGGGAGCGCGACGACCTGGTGAAGAACTTCATCGGTCAACTGTCCCGGTGCGACCGGGCCGTCCAGGAACGCATGGTCTGGCACTTCCTGCTGGTCGAGAACGACCTCGGCCTGCGGGTCGGCGAGGGACTGGGCATCGGCCCCGAGGACGTGGCGGATCTACAGCCCCTGGCGAGCCAGGACCTCACGGACGAGGACCGCGAACGGCTGTCCAAGCTCGGCAAGAACCCGCCGCGCGACGTCGAGGGACTCACCATGACCCACTGCGTCCCCGACACGCGGCACGTGGTGAACCGCTGACCGGTCACCGCGCCAGGGCCGCACGGGCGGCCGCGAGGGCCTGTTCCGCGTAGCTCCGGCCGAACAGCACGGTGTGCACCAGCAGCGGGAACAGTTGGTGCACACCGACCCGGTCGGTCCAGCCGACGGCCAGCGGCGCCGTCTCCTCGTAGCCGTCCAGCACCTGCTCCAGATGGGGACAGCCGAAGAGCCGCAGCATCGCCAGGTCGGTCTCGCGATGTCCGCCGTGTGCCGCCGGGTCGATCAGCCAGACCTGCCCGTCGGCTCCCCACAGCACGTTGCCGCTCCACAGATCCCCGTGCAGCCGCGCGGGCGACTCGGCCGGCCCGGCGAGTTCCGGCAGCCGCTCGCACAGCCGCTCCACGACGCTCGCCTCACCCGGGCGGACGGTGCCCTGATCGACCGCGCGCCGCAGATACGGCAGTACACGGTGCTCGGCGTACCAGCGCGGCCAGTCGGTGCCGGGCTCGTTGCGCATCGGGGCGAGCCCGATGTACGCGTCCGCGGGCCCGTCGGGTGGCGGCGCGCCGAACGCGGGCGCCCCGGCGGCGTGCAGACCGGCCAGCGCACGGCCGAAGGCGACCGCCGCGTCCCGGCTCGGCCGTCCCTCCGGAATCCGGTCGACGACCAGCCAGTCGTCGTCGTGGCCGTGCACCTCCGGCACCCGCACGGTGCCGGTGGCGGCCAGCCAGCGCAGCCCGGCCGCCTCGGCCCGCGTCGCCCCCGGGTCGCCGGACCGCTTGACGACCACCACCCGCCCGTCGTCGAGAGTGACCTCGGCGAGGGACCCCGAGAGAGACCGTTCGCCGGTGACCTCGTGTGCGGTGAGCCGGGCCACGGCATCCGAACGGGCGGTCATACGTGCTCCTCGTCGACGCCGGATTCGATCAACGAACAGCGTACGTTCGCACTCTTCGGGGGCGCGGGGAGCCGCGCGACCAGCCCCCACGCACCCGCACACGACACCTCACCCCTCGAACCCGCAGTCCACATCGAGCAGCTGAAGGGGCCGCGTCGCGTCGAGGTCGACATAGGCAGTGAAGTCCGCCCTGTCCTCCCCGCCGTTCCAGTGCGTGCTCACCGTCGCCCACCCGACCCGCGCCGACTGGGCCGTGGTCACCGGACCGACGTCGATGGACACCGGGATGTTCTGCGCACACAGCAGCACGTCGAACTCGGGGTTCGCCGCGACCTTCTCCTTCAGCTGCGGCGAGATGCCGTACTTGCGGGTGAAGTCCCCGGGCCCGTGCTCCCCGTAGAAGTCCTGAAGGAACGTGTGGATCTCCTGCGCGGTGTACCGGTCGTTGCCGTCGACGGCGGACGCGGCGGCGGCCGGAAGCGCCGCGGCGGCGATGCCGAGGGCGGCGACGCAGCCGACGGCGTACGCGCGCCACCGGGCCGGGCGTGAAGCGTTGCGGAACATTCTGGTTACCCCCGTTGTGTTCGGTTCGTGGTCGCAGGAGTGGACCCGCCGCACCCGGCCCTCGTTGCACCCCGCTTGACGGCCGTTTCGATTCCGGGACATTCGCCACCCGCCGGTCACGCGGGACGGTGAAATCCCGCCGTCCGCCGACAGAACCGGCCACAGGCGGGGGAGCAGTGGCACATGACGAGTTCTTCGTTCCAGCCCACCATCGCTCTGCCCGCCCCCGTGTGCGAACAGGCCGCACAGCATCTGGAGCAGGCCGCGCAGCGGGCCATCGACGGGGCGGCGATCCCCCTGAAGGCGTTCCGGGCGGCCGCCGACAGCGACTTCACGCTCCCCGTGCAAGTCGTCGAGCAGGCCGCGGCCTGCCTGCTGGTTCTGGCCACCGAGACCGCCCAGACCGTACGTCCCTCCGCCCTGCGCGCCACCATCAGCGTCGCGCTGCGGCTGCGGGACGCCGTGCACCTGGCGCACCAGCCCGCTCTCAGCAGCAGGTTCTGGTAAGCCCGGGCAGTCGGGCCGGGCCGGCCCGTCAGGTCTCGCGGAAGGCGACCACGGCCTGCCTGCGGCGCAGTTCCTCCAGCGTGGCGCGCTGCCGCCGGGCCCGTTCGGCGAGGTCGTCGAGCTGCCGCGCGTCGAGACGTTCGAGCATCGGGGCCAGTTCGCGGAGCGTGTCCCAGCCGGCCGCTTTGCCCGTCACACCGAGCACCAGCGCCTCCAGCTCCCACAACGTGCTCAACGGGGACCGCCGCACCAGGCTGCCGTTGCTCTTCAGCCGCCCCACCTGCTCGGCCGCGCGGCCCGCGTAGACCTTGTAGCGCCGTACCGGCACGTCGAGCCGCCGCATGATGTGGAGCAGGCTCGACCGGTCCTCGGCGATCTCGGCGGCGATCGGAGCCAGCGCGTCGCCGAGCGCCGTGCCCCGGCACGAGCGCAGCAGGTAACGCACCCGCGCGGTCCCGGCGGTGGCGCCGGCGAGATGGTCGTTGAGATAGATGCCCAGCAGGGCCAGGTCGGTGGCCGGGGCACGCCCGGCGCCCGGCGCGTCCGCTCGCCGTTCCGTCATGACACTGCTCCTGTCCTGCTCCGGCCCCGCTCGACGGCCACGCTCGTGGTGACGCGCACGACGCAGGGTCTGCTGGGCGTCGAGCCGAACCCGAACCGCACGGGAGGCTCGACCGGGGCGAGTGCGCCGAGGCAGGCGCCCTCGTAGGTGGCGGTGGCCGAGACCACCGGGCGCAGGTCCCGGGCGCCGTACCACTGGTGACGGCCTGGCCGGGCACTGCCGTGAGTGCGTGCGCCCAGCAGCAGCCGGGCCGGCCGGTCCCACAGTGCGATCCAGCCCGGACGGGTGGCGATCAGGCCCGGTACGGCCCGCAGCGCGAGCCCCGTCGCACTCCTGCGGCCCGTACGGAAACGCAGCTCCAGCGACGCCGCGGAGACAGCCCAGTGCCGGCGGTCGGTGACCCGCACCCGGACCGGTGCGACCCGGACCTCGTCGAAGACGTACGTGCTCGCCACGAAGTCCGCCGTCTCCCGCGACGGCGCCAGCAGCAGCCGGTGCCCGCCCGCCGCTTCGAACATCACGTCACTGAACGGCCCGAACGGGGAACGCACCCAGTGACCGAGCACCACGCGGGCGCCGGACGCCGTTCCGATCCCCGCGATCCAGCCGTCGAACCGCAGCGTGCGCACGGGCCGCCGGGTTCTTGGGCGGCGGGCCGGGGGTTCGCCGGACGTCGCGGGTCCGTGGAAGAGCACGCGGCCCGGGTGCCCGGCGCCTCCGCGGCGAAACGGAGCCGGCGTCCCTCCCCACGTGCTCCCTCGATGTGGCCGAGACCACGTCCGGGACGAGGCCCCGATCACGTCCCGCCCCGCGCGGCGGCAGCTACCGTCTACGACCAGGTCCCCCCTTCCCCACCCTTTCCGGACGGCCCGGCAGTGCAAGCAGATCTCTCCCCTGTCATCGCGGCGACCGCCCAGTGGCTGACCCGCTCCTTCCCCGCCTCCGGTGGTGCCCTGGCCTCCGCCCTGTGCGAGGTGCAGGCCCGGCAGGCCGTGACGGTCGCGGCGTGGCTCAGGTACCCGACGGAGATGGACGCCGCCCTGCTCGGAGTGTCGGGCCCGGGCGGTTCCGCGCGGCTCGACTGGGTCACCGGCGTGGACGCGGCCCTGGGCGACGAGGTGGACGCGCACGCCTGGCGCACCTGGGTGGACGAGGTCGTCGCGAGCTGGGCGGCCAGTCTCCTCACCGACGCCGAGCTGGCCGCACAGGCGGTGGCCGCGCTCGCCGAGGGCAGCCACAGCAGCGGCACGCGCGCCGAGTTCCGACGGCTGGTGGACCCGGACGACAGCGACCGCCGCGCCGCGGCTCTGCTCCGCCACCCGGACCTGCTCGCTCCCGTCGCCGGGCTCCATCACGGCCAGCTCCTCGACCGCCTGAACCCGGGCCGCACCCTGTTCGCCTGACCCGGTCTCGTCGTCGGCGTGGCCGCGCCGACGGTGTGGGAGCCCCGTCGGCCCCCCTGTCACCCTCCGTGACGCACCCGTTTGCCGTACGCGACCGTGCCCCGCCCGCGCGGGCGGCGGACGCTGAGCGTGGGGCCGCCGACGGAGGAGAGACCGAGATGACCACAGCCCTCTCACGGAGCTGGGAACACGCCGTCGTGACCGGCGGCGCCGGGTTCGTCGGCTCCCATCTGTGCGACGCCCTGCTGACCGCGGGCGCGGCCGTCACCTGCGTGGACGACTTCAGCACCGGCCGGCCCGAGAACATCTCCGCGCTGCTCGAACAACCCGGCTTCACACTCGTGCAGGCCGATGTCACCGAGGGACCGAGGATCAAGCGGGCGCCCGACCTCGTCCTGCACTTCGCCTCCCCGGCGTCCCCGGCCGACTACCGGCGACTGCCGCTGCACACCCTGGAGACGGGCAGCGTCGGCACCCGCAACGCCCTGGACCTCGCGCACTCCGCAGGTGCCCGCTTCGTCCTCGCCTCGACCTCCGAGGTCTACGGCGACCCGCGGCAGAACCCCCAGGACGAGAGCTACTGGGGCAACGTCAATCCCGTCGGCCCGCGCAGCGTCTACGACGAGGCCAAGCGGTTCGGCGAGGCGCTGACCACCGCCCACGCGGAGGCCCACGGCACCGACACCTGCATCGTCCGGTTGTTCAACACCTACGGCGCCCGCATGCGCGGCCACGACGGACGCGCGGTGCCGACCTTCGTACGGCAGGCTCTGGCCGGCGAGCCCCTCACCGTCACCGGCGACGGCCGTCAGACCCGCTCGCTGTGCTTCGTCGACGACACCGTCCGCGGTGTCCTCGCGGCGGCCGCCCACGGCATGCGCGGCCCCGTCAACATCGGTAACCCGACCGAGATCACCATGCTCGACCTGGCGCGCCTGGTCGTCGAACTCGCCGCGTCCCCGTCGGAGATCCGCTTCATCGAACGCCCGGTGGACGATCCGGCCGTGCGCTGCCCCGACATCACCCTGGCCCGCGACAAGCTCGGCTGGGAACCGCGGGTGCGTGCCGAGGAAGGCCTGCGGCGCACCATCGCCTGGTTCCGCGAGTACGGAACGGACGACTGACCCGCCCCTCGGCGCCGCCCGGCCCGTGCCACGCGCACCCCCCTGGGAGCGCGACCCGGCTCTCCGACCCGCCGAAAGGCCCGCCACCGCCATGCGCATCTCCAGGAACCGCGCCGCCCAGTCCCGTATCGCCCGCGAGGGGCCTGCCGCCAGGGCATGGACACAGCCCGCCGGCCGTGACGCCGGTGCCGACCTGGCCGGCGCCCTGCCGGCCCTCGGTTCCCGCACGATCCGCCACCCCGAACCGTTCCGCACCGAACCCGCCGGAGACCCGCGATGACCGAGTCCTGCACCGCCACCCGGGACACCGACTACGCCGTCGTGGTCCCGACCCACGGCCGTCCCGGCCCGCGCGCCTGCCTGCACGCGCTGGCCGAGGCGACCGGCCCGCGACCGGTCCGGGTGGTCCTCGTCGACGACCGGCCCGGCCCGTCCCGGCCGCCCCTCACCGCCGACGTCCCGCCGTCCCTGCGCTCACGCACCGTCGTCGTGCCCGGCGGCGGGCGCGGACCCGCCGCCGCCCGCAACCTCGGCTGGCGGGCCGCCGGTGACGTGCCGTGGGTCGTCTTCCTCGACGACGACGTCGTACCCGGCCCCACCTGGGCCGACGACCTGACCCTGGACCTGGCGGCGGCGACCGGGCGGGCCGCCGGGATCACCGCCCGGATCGAGGTGCCCCGGCCCACCGACCGCCGCCCCACGGACTGGGAACGCACCAGGGCCGGCCTCGCCGCAGCCCGCTGGATCACGGCCGACATGGCCTACCGCCGGGCCGCGCTGGCCGCCGTCGGCGGATTCGACGAGCGCTTCCGGCGAGCCTCCCGCGAGGACGCCGACCTCGCCCTGCGCATGGTCGACGCTGGCTGGACGCTCACGGGGGGCCGCCGGACCACCACCCGCCCCGTACGGCCGGCCGGCCGCTGGATCTCCGTCCGTCTCCAGGCCGGCCACGCCGACGACGTGCTGATGACCCGGCTGCACGGCCGTCACTGGTGGCGCCGGGCGGAGGCGCACCGGGGGCGCCTGCCCGCACACCTCGCGATGACCGGGGCGGCGGTGACGGCGCTCGGCTGTGCCCTGCTCGGCCGGCACCGCACGGCCGGAGCCTGCGCCGCCGCATGGCTGGCCGGGACCACCGAGTTCGCCCTGGCCCGCGTCCTGCCCGGTCCCCGCACCCGCGACGAGGTGCTCACCATGACCGTGACCAGCGTGCTCGTCCCGCCCGCCGCGACCTGGCACTGGCTGCGCGGGCGACTGGAGCACCGCAAGGCGCGGCCGTACACCCCGCTCGAGCCCTTCGAGCCCCTGCCCGCACCCACCCCGGCGGTCAGGGAACGGCTGCTGTCATGACCCGTCCCGGCTTCCTGGCCCGCGCCACCCGACGCTCCCGCGTTTCCCGGCCGCACCGGAGCGCCTGATCACGGAGGTGTGCCCATGGCCCCGTCGCTCAGCCCCACCCCCAACGGACCGCTCGGCGGCTCCCTCGCCCCGGGCGTCCTCGAGATCGCGTTCGTCTCGGAACACGCGAGCCCGCTCGCCCCGCTCGGCGGGGTCGACTCCGGCGGCCAGAACGTCCACGTCGCCTGCCTCGCCGGCGCGCTCGCCGACCGGGGCCACCGTGTCACCGTCCACACCCGCCGCGACGCACCCGACCTTCCCCAGCGGGTGGCACTGCGTGACGGCGTCGAGGTGCACCACGTGCCCGCCGGACCGGCCGAACCGCTCCCCGAGGACGCACTCCTGCCCCACATGGACGCGTTCGGACGCCACCTGGCGCGCGGCTGGCGCAACCGGGCCCCCGACCTCGTGCACTCCCACTACTGGATGTCGGGCCTGGCCGCGCTGCGGGCGACCCGCGCACACGGGCTGCCCCTGCTGCACACCTACCACGCCCTCGGCACGGTGAAGCGAAGGCACCTGCGTCGCACCGACGCCGGTGCGCCGGAGCGGATACCCGGCGAGACCGAGATCGGACTGTGCTGCGACCGCGTCGTCGCCACCTGCCGTGACGAGGCCGCGGAACTGGCCCGCATGGGCATACCCCCGCACAAGGTCGTCATCGTGCCCTGCGGCGTCGACCCCGACTGGTTCACCCCCACTGGCCCGGCCGCACCGCGCGGACCGTATGCGCACCGGCTGCTCCAGCTCGGGCGGCTGGTGCCGCGCAAGGGCGCCGAGGTGGCCCTCGCCGCGCTGGCCCGGCTGCCGGGCACCGAGCTCGTCGTGGCCGGCGGGCCGCCCTCGGACCGGCTCGACCGCGACCCCGAGGTGTGCCGGTTGCGTGACATCGCCCGCGGCGCCGGCGTCGCCGACCGGGTCCGCTTCCTCGGCGCTGTGCCCAGAGAGGAGGTGCCCGCCCTGCTGCGCTCCGCCGACGTCGTGGTGTGCCCCGCCTCCTACGAACCCTTCGGCATCGTCCCGCTGGAGGCCATGGCCTGCGGTGTGCCCGTCGTGGCCGGCGCGGTCGGCGGGCAGCTCGACACCGTCGCCGACCCGGGGACCGGGCGGCTGGTGCCGCCCCACGACCCGGAGGCCCTGGCCCGCGCCGTCGCCGGGCTCCTCGCCGACCCCGCGGTCCGCCGGGCCTGCGGAGCGGCCGGTCGTCGCCGGGTCCTGAGCCGGTTCGGCTGGGGCCGGGTCGCCGCGGCCACCGAGGCCGCCTACTGCGAGGTCCTCGACGCCGAGCCCGCCGCGACAGGCGCCGGCTGACCCGCCCGCCCCTGTGCGGACAGCCGCTGTGTGCCCCGCTCAGGCCGCCGTGCTCAGCGTGGGCTGCCCCACCACGTCGCCCTCCTCCGTGCGGAGCACCATCGGCCTCGTGGACCGCCGCCGCCGGAGCAGGTGGCCCGCGCCGACCGCACCGGCGATCAGCAGCCCCCCGATGACGAGGGCGCCGCGGGCCCCGGCCAGCTCCATGAGGAGGCCGAGCGCGGGCGGCCCGCCCAGGCTCCACACCGTGCCGATGCTGCCCCACACACCCAGCACCCGTCCCCGCAGGTGCGCCGGTGGGTCGGTCTGGAGGACGGCCGTACCGGCGGTGTCGGAGACCGACTCCACCACGGCCATCGGAAGCACCAGCACGATCAGCACCGCCACGGACGGCGACAGCCCCGCCACCACCTGGAGCAGCGCGCCGCCCGCCGCGAGCACCCCCACGAGCCACACCGACGGCCGCCGCAGCCGGGCGCCGAGCACCGCGCCGAGGATGCCGCCGGCGGCGAGCACGGTCGACACCGTGCCGAACGAACCGGCCCCGCCCGCGAGCGGACCGGTGACGAGCACGGCCAGGGTGAGCTGGTAGTTGCGGCCGAACACGGCGCTGATCCCGGTCACACCGGCCAGCGCCGTCAGACGCGGCCGCCGCGCGAAGAACACCAGCCCCTCGCGCACGGTCATGCGGGCGCCGCTGTGCTGACGGGCGTCCACGGCGACCTGCCGCACCGCACCGGCCGCCGGACGCAGGAACGGAATGACCGAGGCCACGAACAGGAACGACACCCCGTTCGCGAAGTACGCCGAGGACGTACCGAGGAACCCGACCGCCACACCGGCGAGAGCCGCTCCCACGAGCCGCCCCGACTGGTGCACCAGTGCTCCGACCCCGATGGCCGAGGGCACGTCCTCCGCGGGAACGAGATCGTTGCCCAGCAGCGCGCACGCCGGGTTGTCGACGGTCGCGACGACACCCGTGGCGGCGGCCAGCACCATCAGGGAGGTCATGCCGAGCTGGTCCAGCGCCACGAGGACGGCCGTCGTGAACGCGATCGCGCCGAGCAGCGCCTGGCTCACGGCAGCCGTCAGCTTGCGGGGCCACCGGTCGACGGCCGCGCCGCCGAGGACGCTCATCAGCAGGGCGGGGGCGGCCTGCACGGACATGGACAGGCCCGTGGCGGCGGCGGACCCGGTGATCTCGAGGACCAGCAGGTTCTGCACCGTGAGCTGCATCCACGTACCGGCGTTCGACACGAAGTTCGCGACGGACCACCAGCGCATGCTGCGGTACCTCAGCGAACGCCAGGGCGAGCGCGAAGTGGGCGGGGCAGGGGAAGGCGAGGAAGACACAGTGCGGTACCCGTTGGACGAGTCGGGGACTCAGGACGAGGAGGACGGGGAGTGAAAGCACCGGCCACGCTGCTCGGTGGCTCCCCTCGCCGGAACACGGCGCCGACCATCGTGGCAGATCCGACCCCGCAGTCGTCCTCGCCGCCTTCGCGTCGCCACCCCCGCGAGCCGTAAGGAGCCCCGCCCACGGGGGATTTGGTGCCTCGAGTGTGGTTGGACACAGTGCGGGGCCCGTCGCCTCGGCGACGGGCCCCGCATTCGTGCGGCGACGGCCGCGCTACTCTGACTTTCCCCGGCCGGTCAGCGCGTCGCGCAGCCGGTCCACCATCCCCGTGCCCGGAGCCAGCAGCTTGTTCGCCGGAGGCTTGTCGGGCGCGGCCGGGTGGGGCCGGGTCGGGGCGGTCTTCTTCGCCTTCCGTACCTTCTCGCCCAGCTCGTTGAGCGCGTCCATGGGGCAAGCCTGCCGCAGCGCCGGGAAGAGGTTCCCCTCCTCGTCCGCGATGTGCGACCGGATCTCGCTCATCAGCATGCCCATCAGCCGGTCGAAGTCGGCGTCGCCCGGGTCACAGCGCTCCAGGTCCTTCATGATCCGCTCAGCCGTGGCGTGGTCCTCGAGCTCCTGGTCGGCGAGGGCGTCCCCGCCGGCCACGTGCTCGCGCACGGCCGGATAGAGGTAGGCCTCCTCGGCCACCGAATGCCGCACCAGCTCGATCGTGACCTGGTCCGCGTACATCTTGCGGTCCTCATGGCCGGACGGCAGCCCCTCGATCTTGCCGAACAGCTCCTCGACCTCGCGGTGATCGGTCACCAGCTCGTCGATGACGTTTCCTCCGTGTCCCATGTCTTTCACCTCCAGCCCCCGGGTCCCCTCGGGCCTCAGGCGGCTAACGCATGTTTCCGGCAGGGGTGCTCCGACGGTTCAGGCGGGGAGCTTGGCCCGGACACGTCCGGCCGCCGCGGCCGGACGTGCGGTGGCACGGACGGAGCGCCGCACCAGACCCGCGTCGCGCCGCAGGCCACGTGCGGCGTGGGTGCCGCGCCACAGCACCGAGGGGCGGGCGCCGGTGTCGTCGGCGGCGATCAGCAGCCCGCCGAGCATGGACATGTTCTTGAAGAAGTGGATGCGCTGCTGGGCCCGCTCCGAGGGATCCTCGGCCTCCCAGAAACGGTGGCCGGCCAGCGTCGTGGGCACCAGGGTGGCCGCGATGGCCAGCGCGGCCGGGCGCGGCATGCGACCCGTGGCCAGCATCAGCCCGGCCACGACCTGCACGGCGCCGTTCAGCCGTACGACCTGCTCGGTGCGGTCCGGCAGCGCCGGTACGCGATCGGTGACCGGCCGTACGACCGGTTCGGCGGCCGAGGCGACCTCCTTCGGATCACGTACGGAGTTCAGGCCGCCCGTGAGGAACATCGAGGCCAGCATGGGGCGGCCGAGCACACGCAACAGACTCATGGCCCTCTCCAAGGTGTCGTGGGTACGGCGATGGACCGGGTTCCCCACCGGGGACGGAAGACTCACCCGGTCCGCGCCTCCCGGTGCCGCGCCCATGCCTGCGCGCGCAGCTCCCCGGACAGCAGGACGTCGGCGGCGGTGCACGCGAGGGCCTCCGTCACGGCGACCAGCACCTCTCGCGCCCGGGCGGACGCGGCGGCCTCGGCGAACTCCGGGGTGTGGTCGGAGCCGTCCTCGTCCATGATCGCCACGAACGGGTGAATGGCCGGTACCCGCGTGCTGACGTTCCCGATGTCGGACGATCCCAGGTACACGCCCGGCACGGGCGGTGACAGCGGGATCCCGGCCCGGGCGAGGTGCGCGGCGAACCGCTCGGACAGCACCTCGCTGTCCCGGAAGTGCTCGTAGCGCACCGTGGCCTGTTCCACCTCGGCGGTGGTGCCCGTGGCCCGGGCCACACCGTCGGCGCACCGGCGCAGCCGCTCCGCCAGGTCCTCCAGCGCCGGGGTCGTCGCCGCGCGCAGACCGTACAGGCCCTCGGCGTACTCCGGGACGATGTTCGTGGCGGTGCCGCCGTGGGTGACGATGCCCTGCACATGCGAGCCCTCCGGCAGTCGCCGTCCGAGGACGCCCAGCACGTTGAACAGTTCCACGAGCGCCGCGAGCGCGTCGACGCCCTCCGTCGGGTTCCCCGTCGGGTGCGCGGCCCGGCCGTGGAACGCCACCCGGTACTGCGCCTGCGCGGTCAGCGGGGCTCGCGCCCAGCTGTACACACCCGGATGGAACATCAGGGCCGCGTCGACGTCGTCGAACACCCCGGCCTCCACCTCCAGGGCCTTGCCGCCACCGCCCTCCTCGGCGGGCGTGCCCACTGCCAGCACCGATCCGGCGGTGGCCTCTGCCACGGAGCCCACCGCCAGCGCCGCTCCCAGCCCCGCCGCCGCGATGAGGTTGTGGCCGCACGCGTGGCCGAGGCCGGGCAGAGCGTCGTACTCCATCAGCAGCGCCACCGTGGGCCGGCCCCGGCCCGAGCGTGCGGTGAACGCCGTCGGCATCCCCGCCACGCCGCGCTCCAGGGTGAAACCGGCGCGCTCCAGCTCCCCCGACAGCAGTGCCGCCGCCCGGTGTTCGGCAAAGGCGTACTCGGGATCGGCGTGCAGCCGCAGAGCCACGTCCCACAGCCCACCGGCCCGGGCCGCCACCTCCTCACGGACGGCCCGGTGCACGTCCTCGCGCATGCGGTCCACGCGACCTCCCCGACAACGACTTCGCTGCGTCCCCGCCCGGGTTTCACCCCACACCCCCACGACACCCACAGCGTCCCGGTCCCCCAGGGGCGCGAGAAACCGCACGATCAACCGCGCCGATCCCGCACCCGCGGTACGGCGCAGCGAGTCCGGTCCGGTGGGCGGCTGCGGCCCTCGCCCTCAGGGGCGCGGGGAACTGCGCGATCAACCACGACGAACCCGCACCCGCCCACGGACGGAACCGTCCCCGGCGGTACGGCGCAGTCTTGTCCGGGCCGGTGGCCGGGTGCGGCCCTCGCCCTCAGGGGCGCGGGGAACTGCGCGATCAACCGCGCCGATCCCGCACCCGCGCCCGGACGGTACGGTCCCCGGGGGGACGGCGCAGCGAGTCCGGTCCGGTGGGCGGCTGCGGCCCTCGCCCTCAGGGGCGCGGGGAACTGCGCGATCAACCGCGACGAACCCGCACCCGCCCACCGACGGAACCGTCCCCGGCGGTACGGCGCAGCGAGTCCGGTCCGGTGGCCGGGTGCGGCCCTCGCCCTCAGGGGCGCGGGGAACTGCGCGATCAACCGCGACGAACCCGCACCCGCCCACGGACGGAACCACGCCCGGCGGTACGGCGCAGCGAGTCCGGTCCGGTGGCCGGGTGCGGCCCTTGCCCTCAGGGGCGCGGGGAACTGCGCGATCAACCACGACGAACCCGCACCCGCCCACGGACGGAACCGTCCCCGGCGATACGGCGCAGCGATGTACACACACGCGAGTACCCCCTGCCGAGCCTCAAGCCGACGCGGCGTTTCGACGCGTGCCCCGGTGCAACACGGTCGGTGTACCCGCCGGGCCACGACAGCGTGGACGCCGCGGCGGTGGCCGGGCGGGCCGGACCTGGGAGGAACCATGGACCACTCGCGCGTGCCCGTACTGGAGGCGCTGGAGGACTTCCGACGCCGCGGCGACATCGCCTACGGCCCGCCGGGCCACAAGCAGGGCCGGGGAGCGGACCCGCGGGTGGCCGAGATCGTAGGGCTCGACGTGTTCCGCTCCGACGTGCTCTCCCTCAACGGACTCGACGACCGCCGCCAGTCGCAGGGAGTGCTCAGCCGGGCCCAGGAACTCATGGCGGACGCGGTCGGCGCCGAGCACGCGTTCTTCTCCACCTGCGGCAGTTCCCTCTCCGTGAAGACCGCCATGCTGGCCACGGCCGGCCCCGGCGAGAAGCTCCTGCTGTCGCGCAACGCCCACAAGGCCGTCATCGCGGCCGTGGTCGTCAACGGCGTCGAACCGATCTGGGTGCACCCGAAGTTCGACGCCGAACGCCACCTGGCCCACCCGCCCGAGGCCGACGACGTCCGCCGGCGCCTCGAGGAGCACCCGGACGCCAAGGGCATGCTGCTCATCACGCCCACCGACTGGGGCTCCTGCGCCGACATCCGGGGAGTCGCCCGGGTGTGCCACGAGTTCGGCGTGCCCGTCATCGTCGACGAGGCCTGGGGCGCCCACCTGCCGTTCCATCCGGCCCTGCCCGCCTGGGGCATGGACGCCGAGGCCGACCTGGTGGTGACCAGCGTGCACAAGATGGGCGGGGCGGTGGAGCAGAGCTCCGTGTTCCACCTGCAGTACGACCGCGTGTCGCCCGAGGTCCTCGCACAGCGGGAGGACCTGCTCGGTACCACCAGCGCCTCCTCCCTGGTGTACGCCACACTCGACGGCTGGCGCCGCCACATGGTGGAACAGGGGCGCGAACTCCTCGGCACCGCCGTCCGCCGCGCCGAACGCGTCCGGGCGGCCGTCGCCGACCTGCCGGGGCTGCGGCCCATGGGCCGGGAGGTCGTGGAGGAGGGACTGGCCGCCGACCTCGACCCGCTCAAACTCGTCATCGACGTAAGAAAACTCGGCATGAGCGGCATGCAGGCCGCGGAGTGGCTGCGCACGCACCGGCACGTGGACGTCGGCGGCTCGGACTCCTGCCGCATCAGCGCCTCGATCACCCACGCCGACGACGACGAGACGGAGGAGATCCTGGTGTCGGCCCTGCGCGCACTGGTGGAGCACGCGGACTCCGTCGAACGACGCCCGCCGGTCCGGCTCCCCGAGCCCTCCGCGCTGGAACTTCAGCAGGCGATGCTGCCCCGCGAGGCGTTCTTCGCCCCGGTCGAGCACGTGCCCGCCGAGCGGGCCGCCGGACGGATCGCCGCGGAGATGATCAGCCCTTATCCGCCGGGCGTGCCCGTGGTGGCGCCTGGCGAGGTCATCACCGACGAGGTCCTCGACTACCTGCGCAGCGGTGCCGAACACGGCGTCCTCATCCCGGACGCGTCCGACTCCTCCGTCCGGACGCTGCGGGTTGTGGCCTGAGGCGGAGCAGGCCCGAGTTACTCATGAGCGAGATGTTGAACATGTGATGTAAATAAACTCATGGGTAAGTTGGCATGTTTTGTCCGAATCAGGTGCACTAGAGAAGAAAGCATCCGCTTCCTGCTAGGAGATGGTGCAATGTCTTCCACCGAGAAGTTCACCGAGGAACTGACGGGCATCCAGAGTGCCGACATCGAGGCGGCACTCGACCCCGCAGAAGCCGACGGTATCTACCGCGACAGCCGTGAGTGCGCCGCACTCGCCCTGTTCAAGGGTGGATTCGGTCTGCTCTTGTCGCCGCCCACCCCGCGCCCCAAGAAGGGTTGAGCGGACCGACAGGAGCAACCATGAAGCAGTCAGGCACTTCGCCCCTCTTGCAGGGCGCGGTGCAGGACCTCGCTTCCGGCGTGGTCTCCGCTCTTCGGAGCGGAGACCACGCTCGTGCGGCCGCCGCCCCCGCGGCGGCCGACGGGGAAGCGGGGGGCCTCGCCCTCGCGGCCGTACGCGTGCTGGGAGCCGACGCGTTGCTGCCGAGCACCCTTCTGCGCACTCCACCCCTGCCCGACGAACTCACCGTGTTCCGCAAAGCCGTGGAGACCTACCCACCGGGCACCGGCGCCGGCCCCACCGTCGTGTGGAGCCACTGGGCCATGCGGCGCACGCTGCGGCGGCTCGACCCGGGCCACGCCGACGGCCCGGACGAAGAACCCGACACCGCCTGGCTCGAGGGCACGACCTGGCAACTCCTCACGCACCAGCTCGCGGTGCTGGCCGCCCTCGCCGTGCCCGGCGAGGACTGCGCGGTCGCCCGCGCGGCCGGGCAGCGACCCGTCGACGTCGCCCGGGGCTTCGTGCGCGCGGTACGCCGCAGGGACTGGCGGCAGGCGGCCGGCGCCGGACGCTGGCTGACGCTGCTGGAGGGCGTGCCCCCGACACTGGGACTCGAGAACGGCCTGGACTTCGTGGAGCTGATGGGCGGTCAGGATCCGCTCGTGGAGCTGCAGGTGAGGGCGGCACGGCTGATGCGGGCGGGAGCGTTCGTGTGAGGGAGGCACGGGGGACACGGCAGGTGGCCGAGGACGCACTGGCGTGGGTGTCCGCCCAGCGCGCGCAGTTCGCGCTGGGCGACGACGCGCTGGCCGCCGACGGACAGGTGAACCGCAGCTGGAAGCCGCTCGGGGAACTGGCCCAGGTGTGCGCGACCGTGACCCGGCACACCGCGCCCCCGGATCCGCTGCACGCGTGCGCGGCCGACCTGATGGCCTTCGCCTGGCAGCAGACCGACGAGGGAGAGCTGTTCGTGCGCCTGCAACGGCTGGAGCCCTTCGCCACCTACCCGCTGGAGGTGTACGCGGCCATGGCCGCGGCGGGCCTGCGCCACCCCGGCTACGAGGCGGCCACCGCAACGGTCGCCCGTACCCGCGGCTGGCGCCTCACCGAGCAGGAACCCACCCGGCGCCTCGGCGTCCTGAACGCCGAGGCGCGCAGCGGCATCCGGGAGACCGGCGCGATGCCGCAGGCGCTGCGGCGCACCTGGCTGGCCGGGCTGCCCGAGCCCTGGACCTTCGAGGAGTCCTCGGGCTACTCCCTCACCCATGTGGTCTTCCACTTGACCGACTGGGGGCGCGCCGGACCCGACGGGGTACCACCGGACCTGGCCGACTACCTCGCCGACTGGCTGCCGCCCTGGCTCGACACCTGTCTGGACGCCGGGATGTGGGACCTCGGCTGTGAGCTGCTGGCTGTGGCGGCGAGCCTGCCCCTGCTGCCCGAACCCACCGCTCTCCAGGACGCCTGGGCGCGGATCGCCGCCGTACAGCACCCCTCCGGCGCGGTGCCGGAGCGGGGGAGCGGCGCGGACCACGACAGCGGCCCGGACTTCCTCACCCACTACCACCCCACCCTCATGGCCGCCTTCGCGGCAACCCTGACCACCCGGCGTCTCGACGACGCGGCCCGGGCGGACACCCACCAACGGCCCGGCGGACAAGGAGTGCTGGGATGACCGACACCCGTCTGATCCACAATGTCGGGGCCGGTGCCCTGGAATGGCTGTGGGCCCATCGCGACGGGTTCCGGCTGGAACCCGACGTCGACCCCGAGATCGGCTTCCTGGAGCGTTTCAAACCCATCGGCGAACTCGCCATGATCTGCAAGGTGCTGTTCCGCGAGGGTGTCGCGGGATCGCGCCAGGCCCAGCTGGCGCGGCAACTGCTCGACCACGCCTGGCGCGAGACGCTGGACGGCGGTCGCATGCTGGTGCGCGGACAGCTCACGGAGCCGATCTCACCCATCCCGTTCGAGGTGTACCTGCCCTTCAAGGAACTCGGGTACAGCCAGCCGGAGGTGGAGCGGGCGGCCGCCCTGAACCACCGACTGGACAGCTGGGTCTCGTTCGAGGCGACCCCCACCCGGCGGCTCGGCCTGTCCGCGTTCCAGCGCCGGTTCGGCCTCACGCCCCGGCCTCCCGAGGCCGAACTGCGGGGCACGACCTGGCTGGCCCACGCCCCCGAGCCCTGGACCGTGGAAGGGCACATCGCCTACGACGTCACGCACAACGTGTTCCACCTGACCGACTGGGGGGAGCGGCCCGACGGTCTGCCGCCCGGCACCGCCGAGTACCTCGCGACCTGGCTGCCGGTCTGGATCGACGACTGGCTGGATCTCGAACGCTGGGACCTGCTCGGCGAACTGCTCGTGGTCGACGCCTGCCTGCCCCTCCCCACCCTGGACGAACGGGCCTGGGAGGGCTTCGCCGCCGCACAGCAGCCCGACGGCGCCATGCCCGCCCTGCGGACGATGCCCGAGGGCACCCCCGACGAGGTGTTCGACATCGTCTACCACCCGACCCTGGTCGCCGCCTACGCCTCCGTACTCGCCACGTCCCGGTCCCTGTCCCGCATGGCAGAGGCCTCATGACACCCGGCCGCCCCACACCGTGGCCGGGCGAACCACCCGACGACCACGACCCTCCGCCCCCGCTCGCCGCGTCGGCGGATCGAATCCGGCCAGGGGACGCTGCGACGGTTCAGGCCTCGCCCCCGGGTGCCGCATCGGCAGATCGATCCCCTCCCGTGCGTGACACGGCGAGGAACGAAAGCCCTGCGACCCGGGGACACACTCCGACGGCCCATCACCCGCCCCCGCGTGTCGTCTCGACCGATCGCTCCGCTCCCGTACGTGCCGCGTCGGCCGACGAGCCCCCGACCCTCCGTGCCGCGTCGGCCGACGAGCCCCCGACCCTCCGTGCCGCGTCGGCCGACGAACCCCTGGCTCCCCGTGCCGCGGTCGCCACCGCCACCGCCACCCCGCGTGTCCCGTCGCCGGACGCCCCCCGCGGCGACGGGGCACTCGGTGAGCGGCTCGCGGAGGCCGTCGTCGCGTCCGACGCCCCGGACGTCGTCTTCGCCCTGTCCCGGCACGGCCGCCGCACCGTCCTGAGCGGCGGAACCGCCGCGCCCCCACCGCTTCCCCGCGTGGACCTGCGCTACGAGATCGGATCGGCCACCAAGACGTTCACCGGCCTGACGCTGGCCCGCCTGATCCACGGCGGCCGGCTGACCGGCGGCGAACCGGCCACAGTGTTCCTGGACCGGGGCCGGCCCGCCGGCCCGGACCCGGTGACGCTCGCCCACCTCATCACCCACACCTCCGGACTGCCCGCCCTGCCGGCCGGCTTCTACCTCCGCGGCCTGCCCGCGTGGCGCACCAACCCCTACGCCCGCTTCCCCGCCGAGCGGGTCGTCGACGCCTTCCTGCGGCACCGGCCGCGGCACCGGCCCGGCACCCGGTGGCGCTACTCCAACTACGGCGTCTCCGTACTCGGACACGCGCTCGCCGCCGCCACCGACACACCGTGGCAGGACCTGCTCACCGAGCAGGTCCTGCGCCCGCTCGACCTGAACGGAACGGCCCTGCGGGCGGACGGCTCCGGGCTCGACGCCACCGGACACGGCAAGGACGGCGAGTCACCCGTGCCCGCCTTCGACCCCGGAGGCTTCCAGGCGGCGGGCGCCGTACGGGCCACGCCGCACGACCTGCTCACCTTCCTCGAAGCGCACCTGGACCCGGCCGGCGCATCACGACAGCTGGCCGCCGCCCTGCGCGCGGTGCGCCGCCCCGTGCTCCGCCGCGGCATCGGACACCGCCACGTCCACACCATCGCCTGGTTCCGTCACCCGACCGACGGCGGACCCATGTACTTCCACAGCGGCGCGACCCTCGGCCAGCAGGCGTTCCTGGGGTTCCGCCCCGACACCGGCACCGCCCTGGCCGCGCTGTGCACCCGTCGCTTCCGCGCCCACGACCCGTTCCTGGCCGCCGCGTACGCGCTGCTGGCTGAGGAGTAGCGGGGCCCGCCCGGCGCCGGCGGCGACCTGCCGCAGCGGCGCCGGACAGCCCTGACCCGTCGTCACACCACCCGCTGCCACAGGGCCGGAGTGCCGGCGGGCGCCCACACGCCCTGGGCCTGGTGGGTCTGCAGGCACCGGTAGCGCACACCGGCGTGGGTCACCGTGGCACCGGCCTCGTAGACCCGGCCCGCGCTCCAGGTCGGCGCGGCGTTGTCCTGCGGCGCCGTGGCTGCCGCAGCGGCGGTCTTCAGGGTGAGGCCGTACTGGCTGAGCAGCGGATTGATCGGCTGGTAGAACGTGGTGCCGCCGCTCGCGCAGTCACCGCTGCCGCCGGACGTCACACCCTGCGCCTGCGTGCCCGCGACGAAGGGCCCGCCGGAGTCACCCGGTTCGGCGCACACCGTCGTCTGGGTCAGCCCGTCCACCCTGCCCTCGGCGTAGCTGACACTGGTGTCGTGCTGCTCGATCCTGCCGCAGTGCCAGCCGGAGGTGGAGCCGGAGCGGCACACGGCGGCGCCGACCAGCGCCTGGACCGAGCCGGTGATCTGAACGTTCTGCCCGCCCTCGCCCTTCACGTTCGCCGTCGCCGTCCACTGGTCGTTGACGGCCACCCACGACATGTCCCTGCCGGGGAAGGTGGAGGCCTGGAACGTGCCCTGCGCCGCGTTGTTGTACCCGGTCGTCCTGTCGCCCGGCAGGCCGCAGTGCCCCGCCGAGGCGAAGCCCTGCTGCGTGCCCTTGGTGACGGAGAAGCCGACGGAGCAGCGGGCGGCGCCGTTGATGTAGTAGGCGTCGCCACCGGTGAGGTCCGTCAGGAGGCGCGGCCTGCTCGCCGCCACCTTGACCCCCACGCTCTTGCCGTCCAGTCCCGCGGCCTTGACGAACGCCGCGGCCGCGGCCTTGCTCCTGGCCTGCACCGTGACCCGGTTCAGCGGGACGTCGACGTACCACAGCGGCGTGTCGCGGGTGCTGACCCGGGCCGCCGCCGCGTCCAGCTTCCGCTTCGCCGCGCCGAGGTCGCGGAGCGTCCTCTTCACCACGGCCGCCTTGGCGCCCTGGGCCTTGATGGCGGGCACGTCCGCCGCCTGGGTGGTCGCCACGAACAGCTCCTGTGACGTCGTGCCGCGCAGCCAGGCCCCCGCGAAGCGGCTGCCCAGGGCGTTGCGCAGCCGCCCCGCCCGGGTGCCCGCCTCCGCCTCGTTGACCAGCCGCAGGGTGGCCTGAGCCGCGGTCAGCCCGAGGTCGCGTTCCATGGCGTGCAGGACCGGAGCCGGCGGCCGGTCGGCGCCGACGGTCTGGGCGGCCGAGGGCAGCGAGCCCGCGGGGGGTGCCGGCTCGGCCGCCACGGCGGAGGGGATCCCGGTGGCGACGAGCGCGCCGAGCACGGTCAGGGCCGCCCGGCGGCCGGTCACGGCGTGTCTGTGGACCATTCGATGTGTCTCCTTCGGGCACGGTGGGACTGTCGCGAGGCCGTAGGCCTTGCCGGAACGGCCCGGAGTGATGTCCCGGGCCGCCCCGTTTCGCGCTTCGGCGCGGGGAAGGGCGCCAAGTGCAGTACGGCGGGCACCGGGCGTGTCACGCGGACTTCAGGCCGGGCGAACCCGCCTCCGTGACGAAGGACGCGGTCGTCGAGATGGTGCCCCCGGGCTTCGTGATGCCCGAGACGGTCCGGAAGTCGACCTGCGCCTTGTCGCGGCCCAGCTCGACCCTGATGTAGCCGCGCCGGCCGTCGTAGTGCTTCATGTGGGGATTGGCCTTCATGTACGTGTCCCAGTTGGTGGGCTTCTGTGCCCCGTCCCCGCCGCTCGCGACGGAGGTGCAGGTGAACTCCGTGCCCAGCGTCCTGGACCCCGGGTCGTCGAAGTCGTCCTTGAGGTCGAAGGCGTATCCGACGTGGACGTCGCCGGTGAGGACCATCCAGTTGTCGATGCCGGCGGCCTTCGCGCCCGCCATGACGCGCTCGCGCGAGGCGCGGTAGCCGTCCCAGGCGTCCATGGAGACCCGGGCCGGCGCGGTCAGGTCGAACTTGCGCTGGGCGAAGCACACCTGCTGGGGCATCACGTTCCACACCGCGCTCGAGGCCCGCCAGCCGTCCAGCAGCCAGCGTTCCTGCGCGGCGCCGGTGAGGGTGCGGGCAGGGTCGTCCGACTCGGTGCCCGGTGCGTGCGGCTGGTCCTTGTAGGCCTGGTCGGAGCGGTACTGGCGGGTGTCGAGGATGTCGAACTGGGCGAGCGACCCCCAGGCCAGCCGACGGTACAGCCGGGCGTCGGGGCCCTGCGGCAGCTGTTCGGCGCGCAGTGGCTGGTTCTCCCAGTAGGCCCGGTAGGCGGCGGCGCGTCGTGCCAGGAACTGTTCCGGGGAACTGCCGTTCTCGGCCGCGGCACCCGCGTAGTTGTTCTCCGTCTCGTGGTCGTCCCAGGTGACCAGGAACGGGTGCTGGGCGTGCGCGGCCATCAGGTCCGGGTCGCTCTTGTAGAGCGCGTAGCGCAGCCGGTAGTCCGCCAGGGTGGTCGTCTCGCGGTTGAACACGTCGGGCAGCGTGCGGTCGGTGTAGCGGCGGGCCCCGCCCGCAGAGTCCACGGCGTATTCGTACAGGTAGTCGCCGAGGTGGAACACCACGTCGACGTCCTCCTGCGCCAGATGCCGGTGGGCCGTGTAGTAGCCGTCCTGGTAGGCCTGGCAGGCCACGGCGGCCAACCGCATGCCGGAGGTGTCGCTGCCCGCGGCGGGTGCCGTACGGGTCCGGCCCGTGGGGCTGATCCACGCGCCGACCCGGAACCGGTAGTAGTACCGGCTGTCCGGCTTCAGGCCCTTGACGTCGACGTGCAGGCTGTGGGCGTACTCGGGATGGGCCGTGGCGGCACCCCGCTGCTCGACCCGCACGAACCGCTCGTCCGTGGCCACTTCCCAGTCGACGACGACCCGCTCCTGGCCCAGGCCGCCGTCCGCCGCGAACGGCTCGGGCGCAAGCCGGGTCCAGATCAGCACCGACTCGGGCAGCGGATCGCCGGAGGCCACGCCGAGGGTGAAGGGGTCGGCGGAGATGCGGGTGGCGTCGCGTTCGGGCGCGGCGGTGACGCCGCGGGCCGGCCGGTTGGTGGTGAAGGCGAGCATCGCCGCGGCCGCGGTGACGGTCAGGAAGCGGCGGCGGGCGACGTGCTGCGCCGCGGTGCGCAATACGTCGTCGTGCGGGGAGAAGGCATGCTCGGACGGTGCGATTCGACGGCCCGTCAGCGCCATCTGGTGTCCTCTCGTACGGGGCGGTCGCGCCCCGGGAGGACGGGGACATGGCCGACGTGCGGAGCCCGGAGCATGCATGCTAAGCAGACAAAATGCCCGGAATCGGCACGACGTGCGGAGAGTTCACACCAGAGGCGGTACGGGAGCGTTGCTCGGCACGACCCGTCGCCGGGGAAAGGAAAACGCCGCCGGCGTCGGCCGGCGGCGGAGGGGGAGTGGGGTGTCTAGCGGGCGGCTTGTGCGGCGGCCCCGGTGGTCGCGTGGTCACGGACCGGCAGGTGGTAGACGTGGAAGGCCCGCCCGATGACCGGCTGGGCCACGTTGCGCACCCGCACGCCGCCGCTCGTCATGCCGTGTTCCGAGCCGGCGTGCGCGTGCCCGTGCACCGCGAGGTCGGCGCCGGCCGTGTCGATCGCCTCGGCCAGCAGATAGCTGCCCAGGAAGGGATAGATCTCCAGCGGCTCGCCCGCCAGTGTCTCCGGGACGGGGGAGTAGTGCGTCAGGGCGATCCGCGCGTCACAGCCCTCCTCGCCCAGCCGCTCCAGAGCGGCCCGCAGGGCATCGGCGCGCCGGCGCGAGTACCGGACGAACTCCTTCATGACCGGCTCGCCGAACTCCCCGGCGCAGCGGCCGACGAAGCCGCCGCCGAACCCCTTCGTGCCGGCCACGCCGATCCGTGACCCGCCGCTCTCCAGCACCGTTCCCTGCCCTTCCAGGACGTGGGCGCCGACGTCCCGGAGGATGGCCGTGACCTCGTCGGGCTTGTCGTCGTGGTGGTCGTGGTTGCCCAGGACGGCGACCACGGGCACACCGAGGTCCCGGATCTCCTGGGCCACCACCCGGGCCTCCTCGGGGGTGCCGTGCCGGGTGAGGTCCCCGGCCAGCAGCAGGAGGTCGGCGCACTCGGGGAGGGTCTCGAAGGCGGGGCGGAGCAGACCTTGACTGTCCGGGCCCATGTGGATGTCTCCGACGGCTGCGATGCGGATCATGCGAGTTCCTCCGCGTGGTCGGGGGAGGAGGCCTCGGTGACCACGAGGTCGCTGTGCACCGCGATCCCGGCGAGTTCCTCGTGGACGGTGCGCAGAATCTCGTCGCGGCAGGGCGCCGAGGGCACGGTGCCGGTGAGCAGCACCTTTTGGCCGCGGGCCTCGACCCGCACGCCCAGTTCACCGAGCTCGCCGGAGGCGAGGCGGTCCTGGAGGTGGGCGATCCGGTAGTCGAGGTTCTGCGCCGGCTCCTGGCCGCCCGGTTGCTCCGTTCCGTGGGTGCTCATGGATGTTCCTTCCGCATCAGATGACGTTCAGGCGCTCCAGAAGGAAGAAGAAGGCGGCAGGCATGGGCGCGTCCCCGCACTCGCGCCGCACCCGCTCCCAGTCGACCTTCTCGCGCAGGGCACGCGCGATGGGCAGCACCGCGCCGAAGTCGCAGTGGTGCTCGGAGAAGGCGGCGACCAGGCTCCACAGCAGGTCGGTCGGCGCCAGTACGGGCATGCGCACCGAGTCGACCGAGAGCTCCTCCGCCCGCTCCAGCATGTCCGCGCCGACCGGCTGGTGCGCCAGCTCGAAGATGATGTCGACCGGCTGGCCGAAACACGTGGCCTTGAGCAGCCAGTCCTCCGGCGGGGTGTAGACGGTGAGCCCGGCCTCCTGGAGCGTGGCCGCCACCGCGTCCGCGTCCTCGGGGCGGATCGCGAAGTCGACGTCGTGCTGGAGGTTCTTCTCGCCGCCGTGGGCGTAGGCGGCGACGCTCCCGGCCAGCGCGAAGAGGTGCCCCTGCCGCTTCAGCAGGGCACCGACCTGCTTGGCCGCCTCCAGCAGTGCCTGGTTGCGGTCCAGGGGCAGTTCCTGCGGGGGCTCGTCGGCCTGCGGGTCTTGTGGTGGCGCGGGCTCGGACAGGTCCGGGGCCGGCCGGAGGCCGGGAACCCCCGGCCGCCGGACGAGCGTCGCGTCATCACCGTTCTGCGTCATGACCACTCCATTCGCCGAACCGGGCAGGCGCACTGCCACGCGCCGCCCGGACCCGAGACGGCCTCCGTGCCTGCTCTGAGTACCCGAGGCTCCCGGGCCGACACGGAAGGCCGCGGAGAGGCCCGGGCCACGGGCCGTTTTCGGGCACGGTCCGCCCGTGCGGGACGCCCTGTCCGGTCCGCATGTCCGATCCGCCCGTCCGGGACGCCCCGTCCGGTCCGGTCACCCGCGGCGCCGATGGATCTACCGGGCAGCCGCACCCTCCTCCCCATGAGGGCCGCCCCACGGGCCACGGGCCGCGCACGACAAGCGTTCACTCCCATAAAGGCGGAATATGGGGCAAAAGGCCGGGAAGTCGGTTGAAGCCGCTGGACAACGCGCTCGTGGAGGTCGACATGAACCAGGAGACAGCACGTTCGCCCGATCTTCCGCAGCCATTGCGGGCCGTCGCCTCGGGACTGAGGCATCTGCCGGGGGCGGGGCAGGTGGGCAAGGTGGCCGGGGGCACTCTGGAGCGGATAGAAGCGGTGTCGCCGCGCGGCCGCCGGATGGCCGTGTACGCCGGTGCCGGTGTGCTCGGCGTGGCCGGAGTGGTGGAGTGGCCGGTCGCGCTGACCGGCGCGGCCGTCGCCTGGCTGACCCGCCCGCGGCCCGGGCAGGAGCCCGACGGTGCGCCGTCGAACGGCGGCACGCAGGCCGTCCGGACCCGCGAACGCCGCCCCGGGACCGACGCGGAGGCCGAGCCGGACACCTCGTCGTACGGCCCCGGCGACAAGCTCGCCTCGTCCCACTACCGGCACGACCCACCGGAACAGCACGTCCACGAACAACCCGCCAAAGTGGGCGACACCGCCACCGCCTCCGCACTGAAACAGGTCGCCGAGGCCACGCACCACGGCCCGCACGCCGAGGAGCACGACCGGGAGCAGGCCGACCGGGACGGACACGACAGCCGGTCCACCGGCTGAGTCGGGACAACAGCAGATGTTCACACGCTTCGACGCCGCCCCGCTCGTCGGGGCCGTGGCCGGGGCGGCCGCAGGCGCCGCCCGCAGCACTGCCCGGACGGTGACGTCCGTCTACGGCACCACCCGCCGCGTCCGCAACGTCGCGCGCAACGCCCTGACCGGCGGACAGCACTGGACGGCGGGGCAGCGCGTCCACGTCGCCCTGCGGCGGGCCGAGGGCGACGTGGGGCCTCTCGCCCGCAAGGTCGCCTGGGAACTGCTCGAACACCCGGACGTGGTCACGGCGTACTGGGACGAGGGACTGTCCCGCCTGGTCATCACCGCCGCCGAGGACGCCGCCACCGACCTCGTCACCGAACGGGCCGCCGAGCTCGCCGCCCGTTTCGGTCTGAGCGAGGGCGCCGACCCGGTCGCCCAGGAGGCCACCCACCCGGGAGACCCGGGCGAGGTGCGCGCGACCACGGCGGCGATCCTGCTGGACGCCGCCGGCGCGGCGGGTGCCCTGACCGGCCGGTCCCTGCGCCTGCCGCCCACCTCACGCGTCGTCACCGCCAGCGTCACGCTGCTGCGGGAGAATCCCCGCTTCCGAGCGCTCCTCCAGCAGCGGTTCGGCAGGTTCGGCACGGAAGTCGTCCTCGCCGCCGCCAACGCCGCCGCCCACGGGGCCGGACAGACCCCGCTGGCGCTCGTCCTCGACGGGGTGCTGCGCAGCGCCCAGCTCACCGAGGCCGTGTCCAGGGCCGCGGCCTTCGAGGCGCTGCACGACGACCTCGTCCTGGAGGGGCGCACCAGCCTGCCCTACCCCACCGGCACCCGTCCGCCGCTGCGGGTGACCCCCGCCCAGGAGTACGCGTCCCACGCGAGCACCGGCAGCCTCGCCGGCGCAGCCGCAGCCCTCCTCGTCACGCATGCCGCGACGGACGCGGCCGAAGCGCTCCTGGCCGGATCCCCGAAGGCGGCCCGGTACGGCCCGGCCGCCTTCAACGCGACCCTCGGCACCTTCCTCGCCCGCTCCGGGATCCTCGTGCGCAGTGGGGAGCGCCTGCGGCAACTGGAGATCGCCGACGCCCTCGTCCTGCACGCCGACGCCCTGCGCAGCCGGCGCTCCACGGCCGGCCAGGACTCCGACGGCCTGCCCGACGACCCGGTCGACCCCTTCGCCGAGGCCGTCCTCGACGCCGCCCGACGGGCAGGACTGCATGTCGTGATCGTGGGCGGCTCCGACCTGAAGGACATCACCCGGCTCGCCGACGAGATCGCCCCGAGCGGGAAGACCCTGACCGACGTCGTACGAGCCCTTCAGGACGACGCTCACGTGGTGGTGACCGTGGCCCGGCTGAGCGAGTCCGGCGAGGGGCACGTGGCGGCCGGGCTGCCCGCCGGTGACGTGGCCATCGCCCTCACCGACGGCCGGACGGCCGTCTCGTGGGGCGCCGACGCCCTGGCCCCGGGCGGACTCGCCGACGTCTGGCGGCTGTTGACCGCGATCCCCGCGGCCCGGCGCGTCGGGCGCCGCTCGCAGACGCTGGCCCGCGCGGGCGCGGCCCTGTCCGGTCTCCTGGTCGCCCGCGGCGGACAGGCACCGCGCCGGCCCGGCCTCTGGCCCCTCACCCGGCACGCGCCCGTCAACATCGCCGCCGCGAACGCCCTGCTCGCCGGCTGGCTGGAAGCCACCCGGGTGGCCCGGGCCACCCCGCCCCCGCCCCGGCTGCACATCCCCTGGCACGCCCTGGAGGCCGACGAGGCCCGCGACCGGCTGGGGCCCACCGGCACCGACGAGGAGCCTCGCGGCATCGCCCTGCTCGCCGACCGCTCACGACAGCAGGCGGCACAGCTGGCCGGCCACCCCCTGCTCACCCCCGCCCGCTGGACCTGGCAGGCGGCCGGCGCCGTACGCCGCGAACTCGACGATCCGCTCACCCCGGTCCTGGCCACGGGCGCCGTGGCCTCCGCGCTGCTCGGCTCGCTCGTCGACGCGCTGCTGGTGGTCGGCGCCATGGACCTCAACGCAGTGACCGGCGGACTCCAACGGCTGCGCGCCGAGCAGGCACTGGCCCGGCTGGCCGCCCGCCAGCAACCCAAGGCCCGCAGACGGGAAGGCCGCACGCGCACGGTCACCGTCGACGCGGCCAGGCTGCGGCCCGGGGACGAGATCACCCTCGGCGCCGGCGACGTCGTACCGGCCGACGCGCGGCTGCTCGACATCGACGGACTGGAGGTCGACGAGTCGGCGCTCACCGGCGAGTCGCTGCCGGTCACCAAGGCCCCCGACGCCACTCCCGGCGCCCCGGTGGCACAGCGCTCCTGCATGGTGTTCGAGGGCACGACCGTGGTGGCCGGGAACGCCACCGCGCTCGTCGTGGCCACCGGCGAGCAGACCGAGGCGGGCCGCGCCGTCACCCTGGCCGCCCGCACCCCGCCGCCGGCCGGCGTGCAGGCCCGGCTCCAGGAGCTGACCCGCAAGGCGCTGCCGGGGACCCTCACGGGCGGCGTGGCCGTGACCGGGCTCTCCCTGCTGCGCGGCAGCCCCGTACGGCGCGCCGTCAGCGGCGGAGTCGCGGTCGCCGTCGCCGCCGTCCCCGAGGGCCTCCCGCTGGTGGCGACGGTCGCGCAGATGGCGGCGGCCCGCCGGCTGTCCCGGCGCGGCGTCCTGGTCCGCACCCCGCGCACCCTGGAGGCGCTCGGACGGGTCGACACCGTCTGCTTCGACAAGACCGGCACCCTCACCGAGAACCGGCTGCGCCTGGTCCGCGTCGCCACCGCCGAGGGCACCGTCCTCGAGGTGGACAGCGAAGAGGCCGCACCGATCCTGCGCCTGGCCGCCCGCGCCTGCCCGCAGGAGGAGACGGGACAGGGCCGCCGCGTCGCGCACGCCACCGACGAGGCCGTCCTCGACGTCGCCCCGCCCGACGAGGGCTGGACACCGACCGGGGAGCTGCCCTTCGAAGCCAGCCGGGGCTACGCCGCGGCCGTCGGCCGCGACGGCGATCCGGACCTCGGTGACGTCCTCGTCGTCAAGGGCGCCCCCGAGACGATCCTGCCCGCCTGCCGGGACCTGCCCGGCCACACGACCGACACCGCCCACGAACTGGCCGGGCAAGGTCTGCGCGTCCTCGCCGTCGCCCGCCGCCCCTGCCGGGCCGGCGACGCCGAGGCCGAACTCGACGCGCCCCTCGCCGACCTGGAGTTCAGCGGGCTGATCGCGCTCGCCGACGTCCCCCGCGACACCTCGCAGGCACTGCTGGCGGAACTGCGCCGCTCCGGCATCCTGCCCGTGATGCTCACCGGCGACCACCCGGAGACCGCCCGCGCGATCGCCCTGCAACTGGGCTGGCCGGAGGAGACCGAAGTGGTCACCGGCGACGAACTGGTCGCCATGGAGCGCCGCGAACGGGGCCGGGTCCTGCGCGGCGGGGGCGTGGTGGCCCGGGTCGCACCCGAGCAGAAGCTGCACGTCGTGGAGGCCCTGCAACAGGCCGGCCGGGTCGTGGCGATGGCGGGCGACGGCGCCAACGACGCCGCCGCCATCCGCGCCGCCGACGTCGGCGTCGGCATCGAGGCCCGCGGCTCCGCGGCGGCCCGCAACGCCGCCGATCTGGTGCTCACGACCGGCGACCTGTCCGTCCTGGTCGACGCGGTCGCCGAGGGCAGGGCCCTGTGGCGCAGCGTCGCCGACGCGGTGAGCATCCTCATCGGCGGCAACGCCGGCGAGGTCGGCTTCAGCATCCTGGGCACCCTGCTGGCCGGCGCCTCGCCCCTGTCCACCCGTCAGCTGCTGCTGGTCAACCTGCTCACGGACATGTTCCCGGCGATGGCGGTGGCGGTCACCCCGAGCGACGATCCCTCGACGGCGGACCACGCCGCGAGCGGCCCGATGGGCCTCGACGCCCTCGGCGCGCCCCTGTTGCGCTCGATCCGGCGGCGCGGCATCACCACCTGCTTCGGCGCGGTCACGGCGTACCTCATCGGCCGCCTCACCCCCGGCACCGAACGCCGGTCCACCACCATGGCGTTGTGCGGTGTGGTGGGCGCGCAGCTCGCGCAGACGCTCTACGGCCGGCGTCACAGCCCGCTGGTCTGGGTCACCGCCCTCGGTTCCGCCGCCGTGCTCGTCGCCCTCGTCCAGACCCCTGGCGTCAGCCACTTCTTCGGCTGCACCCCGCTCGGGCCCGTGGCCTGGGCGGGCGTCGCCCTGGCCATCGCCCTCTCGGCGCTGGCCCCGCGCCTGGAACGCCTCCAGGCCGTGCACCGCTTCTACGAGACCATGACCCGACTCGCCCTGCGCCTGGGCGACCTCACCCAGCGAGCCAGGGAACCGTTCAGGAGCGGCATCGCCCGGCCGGTACCGGCGTGACCGGCGAACGGGAACAAGGGCGGCCGCCACCACGCGCGCGTGGTGGCGGCCGCCCTCTCCTGCCCCGGCTCAGACCTCGCCGCGCCAGGCGCCCGTTTCCGTCCCACGGGCCTCCATGAACCGCTTGAACCGCTCCAGATCACCGGAGACCTGCCGCTTGACGAACCCCAGTTTGTCGCCCACCGTCTCGGCCACGCCACTGGGGTCGAAGTCCATCTGAAGCATGACCTTGGTCGTGTCGTCCTGGATGCGGTGGAAGGTCACCACACCGGCCTGCCTGGACTCGCCGCTCACGGTCGTCCAGGCGACGCGCTCGTCGGGAACCTGCTCGGTGATCTCCGCGTCGAACTCCCGCTCCTGGCCGCCGACCTTCGTCACCCAGTGCGTCAGGGTGTCGGTGCGCTGCTCGATCCGCTCGACACCGTCCATGAACTCGGGGAACGTCTCGAACTGCGTCCACTGGTTGTACGCGGTGTGCACCGGGACGCGGACCTCGATGGATTCCTCTACCTGGGACAAGGCGGTTACCTCCCTTTCTCGTACGGAGAGCGACGGCCGGGTACCAGATCTCGCGCCGCTCACTCCTGATCCTCACGACTTGTAGGCTCGGGCGACGTGGCCACCTTGCTGATCGTCCATCACACGCCGTCGCCCAACTGCCAGGCGCTGTTCGAAGCCGTCGTCTCCGGCGCGACGGACCCCGAGATCGAGGGCGTGCGGGTCGTCCGTGCACCGGCGCTGTCCGCCACCGCCTCCGACGTCCTCGCCGCCGACGGCTACCTCCTCGGCACCCCCGCGAACCTCGGCTACATGTCGGGCGCTCTCAAGCACTTCTTCGACCAGGTCTACTACCCCTGCCTGGACGCGACCCGCGGCCGCCCCTTCGGCTACTGGGTGCACGGCGGGAACGACGTCACGGGGGCGGTGCGGGGCATCGAGTCGATCACCAAGGGCCTCGACTGGCGCCGCACCGCGGAGGCCGTCACCGTGACGGGCGAGCCGGACAAGAACGACGTCGAGAGGTGCTGGGAACTGGGGGCGACGGTCGCCGCCGGGCTCATGGGCTGAAGCGGGTCAGGTCTCTTCCACGCGGCGCCGGTCCTGTTCGTCCCAGGCCTGGGTGTCGCGCGGCTGGGTGTACGGCTCGGCCTCCGGCGGATGACCGCCGGCGATGGCCCGCTGCCGCACCGTCTCCGCGTCGAACTCCAGGCCCAGCAGGATCGCCAGGTTGGTGATCCACAGCCACACCAGGAAGACGATGACACCCGCCATCGTGCCGTAGGTCTTGTTGTACGAGGCGAAGTTGGCGACGTAGACCGCGAAACCGGCGGACGCCACCAGCCAGATCAGCAGGGCCAGCACACTTCCCGGCGTGATCCAGCGGAACCCCTTCACCTTGGCGTTCGGGGTGGCCCAGTACAGGATCGCGATCATGATCGTGACCAGTACGACCAGGACGGGCCATTTGGCGATCGACCACACCGTCAGCGCGGTGTCGCCGATCCCGAGAGTCGACCCGGCCCGCTGGGCCAGCGCGCCCGTGAACACGACGATCAGCGCGCTGAACACGGCCAGCACCATGAGTACGACCGTCACCCCCACCCGCACCGGCAGCAGCTTCCACACCGGCCGGCCCTCGGGGATGTCGTAGACGGCGTTGGCGGAGCGGATGAACGCCCCCACGTAGCCGGAGGCCGACCACACCGCGAGGACGAGGCCGACGACGGCCATCAGGGAGCCGACACCGGCGTTGCCCTGCAACTGCTCGACGGCCCGGGTGATGATGTCGCGGGCCGAACCGGGGGCGAGCTGCCGGACGTTGTCGAGCACCTTGTCCGTGGTCGACCTGCCGGTGAGGCCCAGGATCGACACCAGCACCAGCAGCGCCGGGAACATCGCCAGGACTCCGTAGTACGTCAGCGCCGCCGCCCGGTCGGTCAGCTCGTCGTCCTGGAACTCCCGCAGGCTCCCCTTCAGCACCGCACCCCAGGACTTCCGGGGCAGCTCGCTCGGTGTGTCAGGCGCGGCCCGTTCCACCTCGGGGTCCGGACCGGGGTCCTCCGGCGGGGTCTCGGGCTCGTGGTGTTCTTTCCGTCCCGGAACATGCAGCTTCACCATGTGAACCGGGTAACCCCGGGCGATGCCCTTAAGCCGGGCCACGCGTGCCGGAGTGGGCCACCCGAGGGAGCCGCCCCGCAGGTGAGCCCGAGTCGCTTCGGCGCACCGCTTCCCGGACCGGGTTTTGTGAGCGCTCCCACGCCGCCCACGATGCCGCCATGACCACCTCCCCGTCCATCCGCCCCTACCGCCCCCAGGACCGCCCGGCTCTCGACAACATCTGCGTCCGCACCGCGCATTGCACCACCCCGAGCGGATGGTGGTCCCCGAACTGGCCGCATACCCCGCGCACCTGCACATCGACCTGCTGCCGCAGTGGCAGGGCAGTGGTCACGGACGCCGTCTGACGCGGACGTTCCTCCAGGCGCTCCAGGACCGCGGAGTGCCGGCGGTCCACCTCGTCATGGCCACCGCCAACACCCTGGCCGGAGCCTTCTACGACCGGTTGGGCTTCCACCGGCTCGACGTCCCGGAGCCGGGGTCGGCCACCTACCTCGGACGCGCCACGAAGGAGCTCGACCGGCTCTGACGGCTCGTCCGTCGAACGCATGGAACGCGCCAGACGGTGGGGAAGTGGCGCAATCGACCGGTTGCCGACCGGGGGCATCGGGCGCAGCCTGTGCACTGCGGGAGCGCTCCCACGCGTTGCCGCGCTCCCCACGAAGCACCGACAACCCCCACATCCGAAAGAAGGAGATCATGAATTGTCATGGTCATGATGCGCCTCGGCGTGCGGCCCGGTCACGTCTGGCGCTCGTCCTGAGCGTGCTGGTCGCCGCACTGCTGAGCCTGATCCCGTGGAGCGGAACGGCCGTCGCCCACGGCTCGGTCGTCGACCCCGCCTCCCGCAACTACGGCTGCTGGCTGCGCTGGGGCAGCGACTTCCAGAACCCCGAGATGGCCCGGCTGGACCCCATGTGCTGGCAGGCGTGGCAGGACAACCCCAACGCCATGTGGAACTGGAACGGCCTGTACCGCAACGGCTCCGCGGGCAACTTCCAGGCCGTGGTCCCCAACGGGCAGCTGTGCAGCGGCGGACGCACCGAGGGCGGCCGGTACAACTCCCTCGACACGGTGGGCGCCTGGAAGACGACCGACATCTCCGGCAACTTCACCGTCAAGCTGTACGACCAGGCCAGTCACGGCGCCGACTACTTCCTGGTGTACGTCACACGGCAGGGCTTCGACCCCACCACCCAGCCGTTGACGTGGAACGACCTCCGGCTCGTCGCGCGCACCGGCAGGTACGCGCCCAGTCAGAACTACGAGATCCCGGTGAGCACTTCGGGGCTGAGCGGCCGGCACGTCGTCTACACGGTCTGGCAGGCCTCGCACATGGACCAGACCTACTTCCTGTGCAGTGACGTGAACTTCCGCTGACCTGCGGCTCCCCGCCGGGCGATGTGGTCCGGCGGGGGCTCGGGTCCTGTGTGCTTCCTGAGAGTTTCCGAAGAATCCTCGAAAGGCTTGAACGCTCAGGCGCTCCCGTGCGTATGGGGCGAGGGGATTTTTGTGCCCCGCACGCCACAAGCGCAGGAGAGCACCCTTGGGACGCAACACGCGAAGACGCCCTACAGGCCCACGGCGCGCGACCTTCGCCGCAGTCGCGCTGATCCTGGGCGGAGGCGGCCTGATGGCGGCGAATGTCTACGCCTCGGCCACGGACGGCGGTTCGGGCACCGATCCCGCCCGGACGCGGTCCGGCACGGGGGTTCGGACCGCGGGCACCACGATCGACTGCCCCGACGTCGGCAGCCGGCTGACCTCGGTGCCCGAGCAGGCGAGGGCGGAGGTCGACAAGGAACTCGCCCTCCTGGACGAGCAGATCGCCAAGGCCTACCAGCGGCTGAGCGAGTCGGCGCAACAGGCGCAGCAGGACCCGGACTTCGCCGGCAACGCCATCATGAACCCACTGAAGGACAAGCGGGCCGCGACCCTCGAACGCATCGCGATCGCCATCGACCGCGTCGGGGACCGTCCCGCAGGGCTCGACGCCCTCGCGGCCTGCGCGGTACGGGACTCCGGCAACCAGGCCCCCGCGCAGGGCGAAGGCCAGGACGGAGAAGGCGACCAGCAGCCCGGCCAGGAGCAGGGCGGCGGCGGCCAGGACCAGCAGGGCGGCGGCCAGGGGCAGGGCAACAACGGCGGCCAGGCCGGCAACGGTCCCGTCGCGGCCGACTTCGCACCCATCACGAGCGTTCAGCCGGGTGCCGGCGGCCCTCGTCAGGAGGAGCAGGCCTCCCGCGGCACCTTCGCCACCGACTGCGGAGTGAACGAGAACGGCCTGTTCAACTCCGACAACATCATCGCCGCCCCGGGTGTCACCAACGGCGCCCACCACTTCCACGACTACGTCGGCAACCAGGCGAACAACGCCTTCGCCGCCGACCAGGACCTCGCGAACGCCGAGACCAGCTGCGCCGACGAGGGCGACAAGTCCTCCTACTACTGGCCCGTCCTGCGCCTCCAGAACGGCAGCCGGGAGCAGGACGCCGAGAAGCCCGGCGGCGGCATCGAAGGCAATGCCGGCGAGATCGTCACGCCCAAGCAGGTCACGCTGAACTTCGAGGGAAACCCCCGAGGCAAGGTCACCGCCATGCCGCGGCTGCTGCGCATCATCACCGGCGACGCCAAGTCGTTCGTCAACGGCCCGGCCAACGCCAACGCCTCGTGGAGCTGCACCGGCTTCGAGGACCGGCAGCTGAAGGACAAGTACCCGCTGTGCCCGCAGGGCAGCGACGTCGTGCGCACCTTCAGGTTCCAGAGCTGCTGGGACGGCCGCAACATCGACAGCGCCAACCACCGTACGCACATGGCCTTCGTGGACGCCGCGGGCAACTGCCCGTCCGGTTTCCGGCCCGTTCCGCAGCTGGTCCAGCGCATCGTCTACGACGTCGACGCGCCGAGCCTGGAGGACGGCGGCCGTACGACACCGCTGTTCGCGGTGGACTCCTTCCCGGAGCAGCTGCACAAGCCGGTCACGGACCACGGCGACTTCATCAACGTCTTCGACGAGGGTCTGATGCGGGAGATGGTCGACTGCATCAACGACGGCCGCAAGTGCGGAGCCGGAGCGGGTGCCGAGCCGGGTGAGGAGCCCGGCTCCGGAGAGGAGCCGACGAAGACGCCGGAGGCCCCGCAGGAGGAGCCGACGAAGACTCCCGATGCCCCGCAGGAGGAGCCGACGAAGACGCCGGAGGCCCCGCAGGAGGAGCCGACGAAGACTCCCGATGCCCCGCAGGAGCAGCCCACGCGCACGCCTGACGCCTCACAGGGCGGAAACGCCGGCGGAAAGCCCACCGACGCGGGCGACGGCGACGAGGACGGGAAGGGCGGTGCCTCCGAGCCGCAGGCGACGAACAAGCCGGCCCCCGAGGCGGACCAGGGCGGCAAGGCCACCGGTACCGGCGCCCCCGAGGTGCGGGCGACGATCGCGGCCGGGACGGCGAGCGCCGACGCACAGGGCGGCGCGAAGGACGACACGGGTGACGACACGGACGGCCTCGGCCAGTCCCAGGCGGTCGGCACCGCGACCAGTTCCGCCCCGACCCCGTCGGTCCCGCCCCGGACCGAGCCCCAGGCGGTAGGCGGCGGTGGCCTCGCCGAAACCGGCGCCCAGCTCTGGCCGGGCGCGGCGGGCGCCGTCCTGGTCATCGCGGGCTTCGTGGTCCTCCGTCGCGTCAGGCGCGGCTGACACGGAGTCACCAGCACACCGAAGAACGGCGGCAGGGCCCCCGCGGGTCCTGCCGCCGTTCCGGTGCCGCCGGGGCCCGGCCAGGCTTCACGATGCGGTCGCCGGAACCCTTCGGCGACCGCCGAACCGCCCGCCCTCTAGCGTGACCCCATGAACATCACCGAGTACGCGACACGCGGCGCTGCCGCCGGGGGAGGGTCGGCATGACGCCGGGGGAGATGGTGGCCGTGTTCGGGGCCGGTGCGGGCGCGGGCGCTGTCAACGCCGTCGTCGGGTCGGGAACACTGATCACCTTCCCCGTGCTGCTCGCCACCGGCCTGCCGCCGGTCACCGCCACGGTGTCCAACGGGCTCGGACTCGTCCCGGGCTCCATCAGCGCGATCATCGGTTACCGCGAGGAACTGAAGGGGCAGCGGCGGCGCGTCCTGTGGTTCGGTACCGGTGCCGTGCTGGGCGGCCTCACGGGTGCCGTGCTGCTGCTGACCCTGCCCGCGTCGGCCTTCGAGCGGATCGTCCCGGCCCTGGTCGGCATCGCCCTCGTCCTGGTCGCCTGCCAGCCCCTGATCGCCGCAAGGGTGCGCCGTCGCCGCCGTGAGGGCGGTTCCGTCCACCGCGACGGTGGCCCGCTGCTGTTCATCGGGCTGACCCTCGCCAGCGTCTACGGCGGCTACTTCTCCGCGGCGCAGGGGATCATCTACGTCTCCCTCATGGGCATGCTGCTCGACGACACGCTCCAGCGGCTCAACGCGGTCAAGAACGTCCTGGCCGCCGTCGTGAACACCGTCGCCGCCGTGCTCTTCCTCTTCTGGGCCGACTTCGACTGGACGGCCGTCGTGCTCATCGCCGCGGGATCCGCACTCGGCGGTCTCGTCGGAGCCAGAACGGGCCGCCGCTTCAGCCCCGCCGTCCTGCGGACCCTGATCGTGTCGGTCGGCGCTCTCGCCCTGGTCCACCTGGTGCTGCAATGACACCCGCGTCGCGGGCTAGGCCCGTCCGCCCTCGGCGTCGATGTGGGGCAGCACCCGGTCCAGCCATCGCGGCGTCCACCAGGCGTGCGGCCCCAGCAGCGTCATCACGGCCGGCACCATGAGCAGCCGTACGACGGTGGCGTCGATGAGCACGCTGACGGCCAGCCCCAGGCCGAGCATCTTGACCACGATGTTGTCGCTGATGAGGAACGCCGCGAACACGCTCACCATGATCAGCGCGGCGCAGGTGATGACCCGGGCCGTGATCTCCAGGGCGTGCGCTACGGACCCCTTGGCGTCCCTGGTGCGGAGCCAGGCCTCGTGGACACGCGACAGGAGGAAGATCTCGTAGTCCATGCTGAGGCCGAAGACGATGGCGAACATCATCATCGGCACGTAGCTCTCGATGGGCACCTTGCCGTGGACGCCGAGTGCGGGACCGCCCCAGCCCCACTGGAAGACCGCGACGACGACCCCGTACGAGGCGGCGATGGACAGCACGTTGAGGACGGCCGCCTTGACGGCGACGAGCAGCCCCCGGAACACCGCCAGGATGATCAGGAACGCCAGGCCCACCACGACGGCGATGATCACGGGCAGCTGGGCGGCGACGATGTTCCGGAAGTCGACCTGTGTCGCCGTCGTACCGGTGACGTACCCCTTGGCGTCCGTGCCCTGGACGGCGTCCGGCAGCGTGTCGTCGACGAGACGGTTGGTCAGGTCCGTGGTCGCGGAGTTCTGCGGGGACTTGGTCGAGTAGACCGTGCCGATCAGGACGTCGCCGTCCTGTGTGGGCGTCAGGGGAGTGACGGTGGCGGCGCCTTCGACCTTGTCGAGCGTCTGCTGGGCCTTCGACGCCAGGGCGGAGCGCTGCGACTGCGGTACGTCCGTCTGGTCGATGACGACCGTGAGCGGGCCGTTCGAGCCCGGCCCGAAGGCGTCGCTCATCAGGTCGTACGCCCGCCGGTCCGTGAAGGAGGTCGGGTCGGCGCCGTCACCGATGTGGCCGAGCTGGATGGAGAACAGCGGGATCGCGAGGATCACGACCACGGCGACACCCCCGGACAGGAACCGCAGGGGCCTGCGCTCCACCCGCTGCGCGTACCGGTGCCAGGTGCCCTGCGACGTCTCACCCGCCTCGGCGTCGCTCTCGGCGATGGGGCGGCGCACGTGGTAGCGGTCGATGTGCCGGCCGATGAGGCCGAGCAGGGCCGGTACCAGGGTGAGCGCGCCCGCGACGGCCGAGACGACGGTGACGGCGGCGGCGAGCCCGAGCAGGGAGATGAAGGAGACGCCGGACGCGGACAGGCCCGCCAGCGCGATGATGACCGTGCATCCGGAGACGAGGACGGCGTGGCCGCTGGTGCTCGCGGCCTGGCCGGCGGCCCGCACCGGGTCCATGCCGTCGATGAGGTTCTGCCGATGCCGGGTGAGCATGAACAGCGCGTAGTCGATCCCGACACCGAGGCCGATCATCGTGGCCAGGGTCGGTGAGACCGTCGCGAAGGTGAAGGCCGCCGCCAGCAGCCCGAGGATGGCGAGACCGCCGACGACGCTGATCAGCGCGCTCAGCAGCGGGATGACGGAGGCGATCACGCTGCCGAACCCGACCAGCAGGACGACGATGGCCACGCCGAAACCGATCAGCTCGCTCACCCGGTCGTCGGCGGCAGGCCGGGCCAGTTCGCCCAGTGGGCCGCCGTACTCGACCTCCGCGCCGGCCGACCGCAACGGCTGCACGGCGGTGTCGACCCCGTTGAGGTAGTCGCCGCCGAGCGTCGAGGGCTGCACGTTGAAACGGACGGTGATGTAGGCCGTCTTCTTGTCGTCCGACAGCGGCCCCACGTTCTGCTGCGACTGACCACTCGGCGAACTCGGGGCGGAGAGGGGGTTCTGGGCGGACAGGACGTGCGGGAGCTTCTCCAGGTCGGCGACCGTCGTGGACATCTGGGAGCTCAGCGCGGTCAGGGGCTGCTGGTCGTCGTGCATCACGATCTGGCTGCTGTAGCCGCCGGCCTGCGGATCGTGCTCCTTCAGCACGTCCAGGCCCTTCTGGGCCTGCGCCTGGGGCAGGCTGAAGTTGTCCGAGTACGCCCCTCCGAACTCACGGCTGACGACCTGCAGAGCCACCAGCGCCACGAGCCAGGCGAGGATGACGACCACGAAGTGGTGAGCGCACCACTCGCCCAGCCGCCGCAGCACACCCGCACGCGCGGCCTTGTCGGTCCCTCCACCGGTGCGGGTGTGCGGCATGGACGTGGCCTCCCGTGTGGGCCGAGACGTTCGATGCCGTCCATTAGATGCGCGCGGGATCACTCCGGCATGTCGGACGCGGCGTCGATACGCCCCCGCGGGCTGCCGTTCCCCCGAAAGGAGGCCGCCGGCGGTGTGGCCCGTCCGCTCTCCGCCCGTGTCAGTGCGCCCGACCCCAGGGCGACGCCGAGACACACCAGCGCGCTGCCGGCCGCCTGGGCGAGGCCGAAGGAGCCGGTGCCGACGAGCGGGGCGGTGCACGCCGCCGCGACCGGGATGAGGCCGGAGAACAGCGTGGCGCGTTCGGCGCCGATCCGCTGCATGCCCATGTACCAGCACACGAAGCCGACCACGGTGACCACCACCGCCTGCCACAGCAACGCGGCGGCCTCGACGCCGTCCGGTCGTCGCAGCCATCCGGTGCCGTCGGAGGACACCGCGACCACCGCCGACTCCAGCGCGGCGACCGCGCACACCGTGGCGGAGAGCAACCGGGGCCCGAGGGGCCGCAGGACAGGCACGGCGAGCACGGCGAACCCGACCTCCCCCGCCAGGGCACACACGGAGAAGGCGATGCCGGCGCCGTCCGTACGCCCCCAGCCCTGGACGGTGAAGGCGCCGACGGCCACGAGCAACGCCCCGTACAGAACGGCCCGCCCGGGCCTGCGCCCGTCCAGGAGGGGCACGAGCACGGCGACGACCACCGGCGCACAGCCCACGAACACACCGGGAACAGCGGGTTCCGCGGTGCGCTCCGCCGCGATGACGGCCAGATTGAAACCCACCATGCCGACCGCCGCGAGCAGGGCGAGCCGGACCCACTGACGGGGCGCCAGCGCCCTCAGGCGGCCGGCCGCGCCCTTCCCGGCCCACGGGACCAGCAGCAAGCAGGCCAGCCCGTAGCGCAGGAACTGGCCGCCCGCGTACGGGTAGTCGGCCAGGACGCTGTTGGCCGTGAAGGACCCTCCGACGAGGACACACGCGAATGCGGCGAGCAGGGCTCCCCGTGCGGTGGTGGCGTACATGCCGGCGACGTTAGGCAGCGCCGCGGTCCGGCCGGAGGTCCACTTCCGTACCGTCTTGACGGACCAATCGGCTCGCCGGAGCAGGACGAGGTGCGCCTGCTCCGGCGAGTCGGCGGCGGTCAGCCGATGTGGTAGCTGTCGCCGTAGACCTTCCAGTCCAGCGGCGGGTCGAGGTCGAGGTTCCGCTTGCGCAGGAAGACCCGTTGGGCCGTGTCGACCCGGCTCGTGTCGTCGTGCTCCGGCTCCTGTTTCATGGCCCACACCCGGGCGTCCAGGAAGGCGCCGACGTAGGTCACCTCGTCACCGCCCTGCGCCGGCGGCTTCGCCGTGCGCAGGGCACGCCCCCGGATGTTGCGGAAGCTCAGCGGGTCGCTGCCGTCCCCGTGCATCACGATGGCGTCGTAGTACGCGAACTGGCCGAGCACCCGCAGCCCGTCCGCCTTCCCTTGACGCACCGCCGGATCGAAGTACACCCGGTCGCGCTCGTCGTCCTGCGCCCGCCGGAACACGTCGTCCCGCGCCGCCCTGCGCCAGTCGCCGGGGAAGCCGGGGTCGAGCCCGTCGTGCGAGTCGGAACCGTCGACCTCGCGCAGCGCCGGCAGGTACTTCGCGAGGACGTTGCCGGGCTTGCGGTCGGTGTAGAGCTCGACGAGGTCGAGCATGTCGCCCGTGCCGGAGCAGAACCCGATGATGCCGGCGGTGTAGCCCCGGCCGTCGCCGATGTCCTCGATGTACGGGTACTGCGCCTTCCAGTCGAGCGAGGAGTTCTCCGCGCTCGACACGAGCCGCATGGCGATCTCCTTCTTCGCCGGGTCGTCGAGCCCGACGGCCCGGACGGACGCCGTGGCGTGCGGCGGCTTCAGCCACGGGGTGGCCACGAGGGCGGCGCCGAACAGCGCCAGGACGGTGCGGCGCGCCGCCGGGGTTGCGGGGTGTCTCACGGTGCCTCCAAGCGGGGTGGGGGTTGGAAGAGCGGGCCGTGCAGAACTGATAGGAAGGTTTACTATCACTGGAGCGTCGGGAAGGAAACAGCCGGGCACGAAGTTCGTGGGGTGGATGGCCCGCCGACGTCCACGGCTGAGCGATGTCACGGGAACCATGCACGCGCGTCGCGCGTCAACTCTTTGCCCAGGGAGGCCGATCGGCCGGAAGCCGGCCGGAGAGGGGAATCGCCGTGGACGACGCGACGTCGCAGCAGGGGAGCGAGGCGGAGGCCGCCGTACGCCGGGCCCGTTTCGGGGCACTGCCGGAGCCGGTGCGTGTGGAGGACATGGTCGAGGAGCGGGCGGCCACCGCCCCCGACCCGGCGCGCACCGCGTACAACCAGGACGAATGGCTGGTGCGCTACTGCTTGTGAGGCGACCGGTTCCGCACGGAGCCGGGGCGAGCCGCCGCTACGACCCGCTCTTCGCCCCCAGCCCGCGCAGCCACCGCACGACATCCTCGGCGTCCTGGGCGCGGGCCATGTCGAGCGGGGTCCTGTCGTCGTAGCCGCACCAGTCGATGTCCGCGCCGTGCCGGTGCAGGTACTGCGCGGTGGCCAGGTGACCGCCGTGGCAGGCACCCCAGAAGGCGCTGGTGATCTCGTCGGGCGACGGCCGCCCGTCGGCCTCCACATACGCCTGGACCCGGTCCAGCAGGCCGATCGTGGCGGCGTCCTGGAGGGTGGTGCGCGCGCCGTGCTCGACGAGCCGGTGCGCGGCCCGCCACTGGCCGAACGCGCGGGCGTCGGCGAGCGGGGTGCCGCCGGCGATCACCGCGCCGGGGGCTTCGATGTCGGCCCCGGCGGCGAGCAGCGCGTCCAGGGCGGCCACGTCGTCGTTGCCGGCGGCCCAGTGCAGCGGTGTCTCCGCGTGCGCACCCTCGAACCGGGCGTCGGGATCGGCCCCGGCGGCGACCAGCGCGGCGACCACCTCGGGCCCGGGGGGAAGTGACCGGGCCAGTCGGTCGCGACGTGCAGCAGACTGTGTGTGCCCCTGCCGTCCTCACCCTGCTCGGTGATGCGCGCGGCGGCCAGACCGGGGTGGTCGGAGAGCAACTGCCGGAGCCCGGGGAGATCGCCGCTCCGGATCGCCGCGCTGACGGCGACGGCCAGCGCCATCGCGCGATGAAAGAGTCTGCAAGATCGGCCTCCCGGTCGCCGCTCAGGCCCTCGATTCTGCCGGCAGGCCGCGCCGGCCCCGCCAGGTCCGGGCGCACAGGCGCACCGACATGCCCTCGCGCCCCGCTGGGCGTAGCGTCCGGGTTAGAGCGGGAGGCCAACATGTCCGGAGGCAACCAGCCGCCCAGGGGCGCCGGGTCGCTGGAGGACGCCCTGGGGGCGGCCCTGGCCGACACCGTGCGCGGTTCCGGCGCCTCCATCGGCGGCCTGTACCTGATCGAGGAGACGGAGCCCGTGCTGCGCCTGGTGGCGCTGTGCGGCCTGCCGGTGGCTTTCAGCGCCCCGTGGCAGCGCCTGCCCCTCACCGCGCCCGTCCCGGTCACCGACGCCATCCACGACGACACACTCGTGTCCATCGGCAGCCAGGACGAGATGGCCCGCCGCTACCCGCGGGCCGCCGCCGTCCTGCCCTACCCGTTCGCCCTGGCCGCGGTCCCGCTGACCGGCGTGCGGCGCCGCTGGGGCGGCATCGTGCTGATGTGGCCCGCGGCGCGTCCCCGCGAGGTCACATCGCGCGAACGCGGCCACCTCGCCTCCAGCGCCCGCCGCATGGCACGCCTGCTGGACGACGCCACCCGGCCGCCCACCCTGCCCGACCAGCCGCGCATCGTCCCCGTCGAGGCGGCGCATCACCCCGTGCAGACCGGCCTCGCCGCCGCCGACTACCTCGAACGCCTCCCCGAAGGCGCCCTGGCCCTGGACCTGGAGGGCCGCGTCACGTTCGTCACCGCCACCGCCGCCCGCCTCATGGGCCGCCACGCCGACCGGTTGCTCGGCACGCGGCCCTGGCAGTCCCTGTCCTGGCTGGACGACCCCGTCTACGAGGACCACTACCGCACGGCGGTCCTCAGCCGGGCGCCCGTGTCCTTCACCGCGCTCCGCCCGCCGGACCAGTGGCTGACCTTCCAGCTCCACCCCGACACCAGCGGCATCAGCGTCCGAGTCGTCCCGACCGCAGAACGCACCGAGGGCCCGCCACCGCCCGCCCCCGCACGTGCCGCCGCGGCGGCACCGACGGGACGCCTCTACCAACTGGTGCACCTGGCCGCCGCCCTCACCGAAACGGTGACCGTGCACGACCTCGTGGCACTGCTCGCCCACCAGATCCTGCCCGCCTTCCGGGCCCAGGGCATGGTGCTCTCCGCTGCCGACGCCGGCCGTCTGAAGATCACCGGCTACCACGGCTACCCGGACGAGGTCATGGAACGACTGGACGCCCTGTCCCTCGACACGGACCTCACCCCGGCCGGCCAGGTCCTGGCCAGCGGCGCCCCCGCCTTCTTCGCCGACCCGGCGGAGCTGGCCGGCACCTACCCGAGGGCGCCTCAGATCAGCGGCAAACAGGCCTGGGCGTTCCTCCCACTGATCATCTCGGGGCGGCCGGTCGGCTGCTGCATCCTGTCCTACGACCACCCGCACACCTTCACCGCCGACGAGCGCGCCGTCCTGACCTCGCTGTCCGGCCTGATCGCCCAGGCCCTCGACCGCGCCCGGCTCTACGACGCCCAGCACCGTCTCGTCCACGAACTCCAGCGCGCCCTGCTGCCCCGGGCCCTGCCCCGGCTCCCAGGGCTCCAGGTCGCCGCCCGCTATCTGCCCACCGGTCACGGACTGGAGGTCGGTGGCGACTTCTTCGACCTCCTGCGCCTGGGCCGCTCGACCGCGGCCGCCGTCATCGGCGACGTGGAGGGACACAGCATCGCCTCCGCCGCGCTGATGGGCCAGGTCCGCACCGCCATCCACGCACACGCCACCGCGGGCGCCGCACCCGACCAGGTTCTCGCCCGCACCAACCGGCTGCTGGGCGACCTCGACTCGGAACTGCTCGTCTCCTGCCTCTACGTCCATCTCGACCTGGCCCGCCGGGAGGCGGCCTTCGCCAGCGCCGGACACGTGCCTCCGCTGCTGCGCCCGGCCGGCCGCCCCGCCGGTGTCCTCGACGTCGAGCCCGGCCCGCTGCTGGGCATCGACACCGCTGTCCACTACCCGGTCACCAGCGCGCCCCTGCTCCCCGGTGCCACCCTCGCCCTGTACACGGACGGGCTGGTCGAGCTGCCCGGTACCGACGCCACCCGGACCACGTCCGACCTCGCCGGGCATCTGGACGCCGGCGACGGCCAGGACCTGGAACGGCTCATCGACAGGCTCGTCCGGCACACGGCGCCCACCGGACGGCACACCGACGACATCGCCGTGCTCCTCCTGCGGGCCGACGGCACCGCGTGACGTCAGGCCTGTTCGGGGGGGTCGGGGCGGACGTGCCGCGCCACGTCGCGCAGCTTGATGTTGTGGTGCTGGGAGATCCGCCGCAGCACGTCGAAGGCCTCGTCCTCGCCCAGCCGGTGACGTTCCATGAGGATCCCCATGGCCTCGCCGACGGCGTGCCGGGTCTCCAGGGCGTGCTCCAGCTGGTCGACGGTGCGGGCGGTGGCCAGCGCGACGGCGGCATGGGAGGCGAGCAGCCAGCCCGCCGCCTCGATGTCCTTGCCGAAGGCCCCGGCACGGCGCGAGTAGAGGTTCAGCGCGCCGAAGTCCTCCTCGGCGGTGTACAGCAGCACGCCGGTCATGCTGCCGATCCCGAGGTCGCGGGCCGCCTGGGAGAACCGCGGCCAGGACGGCTGCGGCTCGGTCATGTCGGCGATGCGGAACAGCCGCTCGCCGTCCACCCGGCGTGCGGCGTCGAAGCACGGCCCCTCGCCCAGCGCGCCCTGCAACCGGTCGGACTCCTCGACCATGTCGCCGCACACGGACAGCGTCACGGCACGGCCCTTGGACACCGTCAGGACCCCCGCCGCGTCACAGCCCTCGACCAGTTTCACCGCCGAGGCCGCGATCTCGTCCAGCGTCGCCTGCACGGAGTCCTGCGCCAGCAGGTCCCGGGCGAGCAGCGCCATTTGCTCGGCGTACCGCTGCCAGTCCACCGTCACCACCGCCTCGCTCGCCCGTCCCGACCACCGTACCCTTCCGCCGGTCGATCGCCCACGGCGGCAGCGGCCCGCCCCTCAGCGATACGCCGTCAGCAGCAGCGCCACGTCGTCCGGCCGCTCCCTCGCCCGCTGCGCCGTCCGCACCAGCCGGTCGGCGAGATGCTCCACCGAGTCGGCCGAGGTGTCGGCCAGGCGCCGGCGGATCTCCTCGATGCCCGTCTCGATGTCGCTGCCGGGCTGCTCCACGAGCCCGTCGGTGTACAGGGCGAGCACGCTGCCGGGATCCAGGGTGAGCGCGGTGACGGGGTACACCGCGTCCGGCTGCACTCCCAGCATGACCCCGCCCGCGAGGTCCAGCGTCTCGGCGTGCCCGTCGGGACGGCGCAGCAGCGGCGGGGGATGCCCGGCCCGCACGGCGAGGGCATGCCCCGTACGCGGGTCGAGTTCGATGTAGCAGCAGGTGGCGAAGGCGTCCGCCTCCAGCTCGGCCAGCAGCCGGTTGGTGCGCGTGATGACCTCCTGCGGCGGGCTCTCGCTCGCGGCGAAGGCGTGCACGGCACTGCGCAACTGCCCCATCACCGCGGCGGCGCCGACACTGTGTCCCTCGACGTCCCCGATCACCAGCGCCACCCCACGCCCCGTGGTGATCACGTCGTACCAGTCGCCGCCGATGGCCATCCCCCGTGTGCCCGGCAGATAGCGACCGGTGGTGCGCAGCCCCTCGACCGCGGGCAGCCGGTGCGGCAGCAGTCCCTCCTGGAGGCCGCGGGCGACGGCGGACTCCGAGTCGTAGAGCCGCGCCCGCTCCATGGCCTGCGCGGCCAGCCCGCTCAGCGCGGTGAGGGCGGAGCGCTCGTCGGCGGTGAAGCGGTGCGGGACGTCCCAGCCCAGGATGCACGAGCCGATGGGGTGGCCGGAGGCGATCAGCGGCAGGAACGACCAGGCACTCATACGGTCCAGGGCCATGCCCGGGTAGGCGATCGAGAGGTCCTCGGGCGACTCGAAGAAGAGGGGCAGCCGCGTGGTCAGGGCGTGGACGCCGGGCAACTGCGTGTCGAGGGTGACACCCTCGAACTGGGTGAGGAACCCCTCCGGGTAGCCCGACTCCCACAGCAGGAACATCCGGCCCTCGCGGACCGTGTACAGGGCGAGCTCCGTCGCCCCGAACGCCGGCAGCAGCTGCTCGGACACGGCCAGGCACACGTCGCGCACGGTGACCGCCTCGGTCAGCACGCTCGCCATCTGCACCACGTGGTAGAGCGCCCCGGCCCGGGCCGTGGCGACCGGTTTGGGCGGCCGCACCGTGGCCGCGCCACCCGGCCCCGGCCCGCCCGCGTCGGCCCCGTAGGGCGGGACGGTCGGATGGACCCGGCCGGTCAGTCCGTGCACATCCGGGTAGAGCACGAAGCTCAGCCAGTTCCCGGCGGGATGCCGCACGAGGAACGACACCTGCTCCTGCGACAGCATCGCCGCGCGGTAACGGTCCTCGTACGCCGGATCCCGCAGCCAGGTGATCACCTCCCACGGATAGCGGCCCAGCAGCTCCTCCCGGCCGGAGCCCAGCAGTTCCTCGCAGCGGCGGTTGGCGTACGTCAGGCGGCCGTCCTGGTCCAGGGAGAACAGCCCGTCGGGCAGCCGCTCGGCGGCCTCGGCCGCGGTGAGTCCGCCGACCGCGTCGACGAGCGCCCCCACCAGGACGCGGGCGGACCCGGCTCCGCCGTCCGAGAGATGGCCCCACAGCTCTACGGGCCGGTAGCCGCTCTCCCGGCCGTGGGCGGACTCGTCCCGCACCCGGAAGCGCCGGGACCTGACCCGGCCCCGGGTGGCCGCGTCGTGCCGGGCGGCCCGCAGCTCGTGCAGGTCGTCGGGGCTGACGCGGGCCTCGATGTCCGCCATCCGGCCGCCGAAGCCCACCCGGTCGATGCCCAGGAGGGCGAGGGCCTCGTCGTCCGCCGTGCACCGGTCGCTGTCCAGGTCCCAGTCGATGAGCCCGACCCGGACGGGGTGGACCGACGGCGTGGGCAGCCGCACGCTGACCGGTTCGTCGTCGTACTCGATCCGGTACGCGGCGCTGCCCGGCCCGGTCCGGCCGGCGGCGAGGCGGCCGAGGCGCTCTTCCATGTGCCGTTCGGCGGGGCGCAGCGCGAGATCGACGGCCTCCGCCTCCATCGGCGTCCGGGCGGCCGAGCGCAGCACGACCAGGACGCCCACGGGTTCACCACCGGACCGGACGGGCTGGTGCGCCGAGCCGAAGGAGTACGGCAGCCCGGCGGTGAAGTGCGGGAAGCGCACCATGGTGGCGCGCTCGTCCGTCAGCCACAGGGTCTCGTCGCGCCGGTACGCCTCCGCCATGGGCAGGGCACCGCTGATCGGCACCCGCCACCAGGCCCGGAGCAGCGACCGCGGTACTCCGGTCACCATCGCGAGAACGAGCGAGCGGAGGTCACGGGAGCGCAGGTAGACCAGTCCGCCGTATCCGCCCAGGTCCCGGACGGCCTCGATCAGCGGAGCGGACAGGGCGTCCTCGAACCGGCCGGTGTCCCCGGTCCGGAACCGGCCCTCACCACCGCGCAGGCTCCGGCCACCGGGTGACCGCGGCCCGTCCGGTACGGCGGTTGCCTCATCCATCTCGCGTCCTCCCGGTACGGACGCACCGGACTCCATCGCTCCCCACCAGGATGTGCCATGGACGGCGGTCCGGCGCGGTCAGCGCAACCTTTCGGTCCACCCGACCGTCTCACCCCATACCAGCAACATACGAGCCTCGGGGGCGATAATGGTACGAATCAGAACGGCATGCGCGACTCTAGCGCTCGTGGGCGCCACGGTGGGCGTGGCGGCGGTCCCGGCCGGTGCCGCACCGGTCGCCGCCCGGTCCGCGGCGGCCACGGTGTGCCCGACCGGCTGGGGGAGCGTCGCCAAGACCGACACCAGCGCCACGCTCACGCCGGTGAGGGACATCCGGACCGGCCGTCACGACTGCTTCGACCGGATGGTCATCGATCTGCCCGGCGCGGGCAGCGACGTCGGCTACTCGGTCCGCTACGTCGACCAGCTCCACCAGGACGGTTCGGGCCGGCACATCCCCGTGGCCGGCGGGGCCGTCCTCGAGGTGCGGGTGGCCGCGCCCGCCTACGACCCGGAGACCGGAGCCGCCACGTACCCCGCGCGGGCGGGGCGCCCGCTGCCGGGCGTGGACCTCGCCGGCTACCGCACGTTCCGGGACACCCGCTTCGCCGGCAGCTTCGAGGGCGAGACCCAGATCGGGCTGGGTGTCCGCGCCCGGCTGCCGTTCCGGGTCCTGCAACTCGACGGACGCGTCATCGTGGACGTCGCCCACAGCTGGACGGCCACCAGGTGACCGGGTGCGCCCGGTTCCCAGGAGCCGGGCGCACCGCCGGTGAGGGCGCCCAGCCGGCGAGGGTGGCCAGCCCGCCCGGCACCCACCGGCTGGGCGGCACCCCCGTGTGACACGCCGGTCCGGGTGACGCGCGTGGGAGTGACGCCGGCGCCCGTGGGTGTGACGTCGGGGGGCCCGGGCGGCGTGCGTTGTGTGTGACACCGGGTGGTTCTGGTGAGGCGTGTGTGTCACGCCGGACGGCGCTGCTGAGGCGCGCCCGTGTGACGCCGGGTGGCTGAGCGGGACCGGCTGCGGGACTACCGCGGCAAACGCGACGTCGACCGGACCGGCGAGCCCCGGGGAGCCGGAACGCCCGCCGGGGACCGGCCCCGGTTCGTCGTGCAGATCCACGACGCGAGCACGACGCACTTCGACTTCCGGTTGCAGGCGGACGACGTGCTGAAATCCTGGTCGATCCCCAAGGGCCCGTCGGCGGACCCGAGGCCACACGCGCGTGTGACACCGGCCGGTCCGGGCGACGCGCCCCAGTGACAAGGGCCGGTTCGGGCGGCGAACCGTGTGGCACCGCCCGCCCCGTCCTCACCGGTCGCGCAGCCGCCCCGCTTCCGCCAGTGTCCGTGCCGCCGCGCGGGCCAGGAGCGGCCGGTTACGCACGAAGCGACGGGCGGCCCGTGCCGGCTCCCGGCCCAGCCAGTGAGCGGCCCCGCCCGGCACCGGCCGTACCACCACGCCCTCGTACACCGGCACGTCACGGGTCTTGAGCGACTCCTTGTAGCGGGCGGGGCCGCTCCCCAGATCGACCGTCTCCACGCCGGCGGCGGCCGCGGCCTCCAGCATCCTCAACTGCAGCACGAGGCCGGGGGAGTACCTGGCGTAGCCACGGTCGTACGCCGGGAACCACCAGGACAGCACCGTGCGGGAGCACAGCCCGAAGTGCGCGGCCACCGGCCGGTCCGCGGCGTACAGTACGGACAGCACGCCTCGGCACTCCGGTTCCTCGCTCTCGCCGAGGAGCCCCACCAGCCGGACGATCCACTCCTGCGCGAAGCGGTCGCGCCGGCCGGTCCGCCGGTACTGGGCCGACTTCCACTCCATCAAGGCCCGCAGTGCCTCCGGGTCCCGGGCGTCGTACACGAACCGCACCTCGCCGACCTGCCGGGCCAGCTTGCGCTCCTTGGCCCTGGTCTGTCTGAGGAAGCTCGCCGACCTCGCGCGCAGCCGCTCCGTGTACCGCTCGAATCCCTCACCGAGGTCGACGACGGGGGAGGCGAGCTCCTCGACCGCATGGGGCAGGAACACCCCCTGGCCGGTTTCGAGGTTGTCGAACTCCCAGGACGACAGCGCGCAGGCGCGCAGCAACTCGTGGGCGTCGAGCCGGATCCCGGGACGTAACACGGCTCCCTGGCTGTCGGACACACCGAGCCCGATGGCCCGGCCCTGCCCCAACGGCCCCCTTTCGTACGGGAAGAACCCGACCGGGGTGCCGTCGTCCTGCAGCACCGCCACCCGCGCCGACGGCCTGACCTGACCGACGGCCGTGGTGAACACCGGGTCGAGAAAGGGATTCGACGGGGCCCGGGACTCCGTCCGGATCTCCCGCCACATCTTCCGGTCGCTCGGGCCGAGTTCGTCCGGCCGCAGAACGAGAACACGCTTTCCAGGCAACTCTGCCTCCTGTGTCATCGGCATGGGGACACACGAAGGCCCGCACATCACGGCGTACCGGCACCAGGCAGTACCCGGGCCGCACGGCGCAGGCCCCTGTCGGTACTGCCGTCACTCAGCAGCGGAACGTCTGCAGTTCGACGGCGTTCGGGGCGGACGCGACCGCCCCCGAACGCCCGCCCGTTCTCGCCGCGCCGATGTCCGTGCCGCCCCGGTCCACGCCGGGCGTGGCCGTCGCCACGACGCTCGCCCCGGCCGCTCCCGCGGCCCGTGGCGTCCGTGCCACCGGTCGCCGAACCGACGGTTCCTTGCCGCACGGACAGGGCTCCCCGGCCGCGTCGCCCCCGGTACTCGCGGCGCTTGAGGCCGTGGGCGTCTCCACCACGTCCCGGTCGACGGCCGCGGTCACCGCGCTCTCCGCCGCACGGCCGCCGGGCGCGGGCCCCGGGGCGACGAGAGGCAACAACAGCAGGCAGGCCACCAGGCCCACCACCGCTGCCCATCCTCGCCGCACCATCGGACCCCTGACCAGTGTCTCGGCGGGGACGGCGCAGTGATGTGGCCCGGGAGAGCCGGCACCGGACCGGCCCCCCGACTCGGCCGGCCGCGCCTTCCAGTAGGCCGAGCGCGTCGCGCCCCCGTCAAGCCCTCGTGGGCCGATTCGCCCCGCTGGGCCGGTTCCTGCCGAATTCCAACGGAAAGCGCTGCCCCTCTCGGGGCCGGTTCAGCGGCTGCCGCCGGGCACGCTCAGTACCTTGTCCGCCTTCGGCGCCTGGATGCCGAGCGGTGCGTCGAAGCCGCTGAACGCGGTGGTGGTCTGCTGCGCGGCGCTCTTGTAGACCGTCTTGAGCAGGTACGGCTTGCCTTCGGCAGCCACGTAGAAGGTGTACGTCCCCTCCTTGTCCGCCTTGTCGGTCACGATCAGCCGGAGGGCCTCGGTGTCCCCGACGCGGACGGAGCCGCCCTTCTTCGCCGTGCCGAACGAGTCGAAGGGCCGTTCGCACGAGGTGAGACCGACGCCCGAACCGGCCTGGTCCACCGGCGTCTTCACCCACAGTCGCTGCTCGCCGGTGGCGCCCGGGTACTTCTTCCACTTCTGCAGGTAGGCCCGGTCCGGCCGGACGTAGTCGGTCTCGCCCAGCCGTATCTGCTCCAGGGTGCCACCCGCCGACCACGTGGTCTTGGACCTGCACCGGCTGCCGAGGTCGGTCACGAGGTGGCTGGTGACGGATCCGCGGGGCGTGCGGTTGGTGATGTCCACGGTGACGGAGCCGAGCTTGCGCATCGTCGCGTTGGCCTCGTCGAGGAGGGCGCCGGCGGACTTCTCCTCGCTGTCGCCGCCGGCGCCGCACCCTGCCAGGGCGGTGGCCGCCAGCAGGCATGCGAGCGCGGTCGTCACGGTACTTGTGGCCCGCACGGAGCCCCCCTGTCGGTCATGTCGGCCTGTCGGTCGTGTCGGCCGATGATCAGCACGGCAGCCTACAGGTACGGCCGGTGGATGTAAGGCGGGTAGCCGGGTTGCGTGAGAAGACCGAACAGGTCACGGGGGAGTCGAGAGGTGCCGGGCCCGGTGACGATGCAGGCGCGCGCCGTCGCGCCCCGGCCCGCGAAACCCTGCGGGAAGAGCCGCGTACGCTACCGGTGGCTCCGCCCCGGGGATCTTCACGTCCGACGTCCCCGCAGGCGGGGAGCCGTCGGGTACGGCGGTGGCCGAGCCGTTCCGTCGGCGGGCACCATGTTGCATGGCCGGGCGCGGTCTCCGAGGGGGTGCCCGCACCGGTCTTCGAGCGGAGGACGAGATGGCATCGGCGATGAGCGAGCGGTATCACCACCGCCAGAGATGGGCGGCCAGGGGAGCCCTGGCAGCGGCCGCCCTGGCGGCTCTGCTGCCCCTCGTCTCCGGCGGTCTGAAAGGACTGCTGCTGCTCGCGGCGGGCATCGCGGGCCTCGCCCTGACCGCGGCCGCACTCTGGTGGGTCCTGTCCCGCCGGGGACCGGTACGCGTGGCGGCCGCGACGCTGGCCGCCGCCAGCCCCGTCGCCGTCATCACCCTCTTCGCGACCGCCGGTCTGCTGTGGGTCGTCTTCGCGTCCCTGCTGCTGTGGTGCCTCGCGGTCTGGAGCGGCCGCTACGCGCTGCGCAGCACGGGCCTGCGGCCGGTCCGGGCCAAGGAGTACCGCACACCGCCGCCGCAGCGCCCCTTCCTGCTGCTCAACCCGCGCTCCGGCGGAGGCAAGGTCGAGAAGTTCTCCCTCAAGGAGAAGGCCGAGGCGCTGGGCGCCCATGTCGTCCTGCTCGACCCGGACCGGCATCAGGACGTCACCGAGCTCGCCAGAGCCGCCGTGGCCGACGGGGCCGACCTGCTGGGCGTCGCGGGCGGCGACGGCACACAGGCCCTGGTGGCCGCCGTCGCGGCGGAACACGGCCTTCCGTTCCTCGTCATCTCGGCCGGTACGCGCAACCACTTCGCCATGGACCTGGGCCTCGACCGCGACGACCCGTCCACCTGTCTCGACGCCCTCACCGACGGGGTCGAACTCCGTGTGGACCTCGGGTTCGCCGATGACCGGCCGTTCGTCAACAACGCGTCGTTCGGCGTGTACGGGGCCGTCGTCCAGAGCCCCGGCTATCGCGAGGACAAGGTGGGTGCGGCGCTGGAGCGGCTGCCCGAACTGCTCACCCGGCAGAGCGGCCCGCGTCTGACGGCCACCGCCGACGGCACCACCGTCACCGATCCGCAGGCCATCCTGGTGAGCAACAACCCGTACCGCATGGACGACCCGTTCGGCTTCGGCCGGCGCGAGCGGCTCAACTCCGGAAAGCTGGGGGTGCTCGCCCTCCGCGTGGACAGCGCGGTGGAAGCGGCCGAACTCCTGCTGTCCCCGCGCCCGGAGGGGCTCACGGTCCTCACCGCCCAGCACGTCGTCGTCCAGGGCGACGAAGCCAACCTGGAGGTCGGCCTGGACGGCGAGGCGCTCACCCTGCCCGCTCCCGTCCACTGCCGCATCGCACGCCGGGCCCTGCGCGTCCGGGTGCCCCGTGACCGTCCCGGCGTCCCCGAGGCGCAGCCGCGTCTGGACTGGCGCCGGCTCCGCAAGCTGGCGGCCGCGGTCGGCCGTACCGCAGCGCCCTCACGCACCTGGCGCACCTGAGGGCAATGCCCGGCATCATGCGAAGGTCCCCCGTGCCGCTCGGGCGCGGGGGACCTCTCTTGCGTGCACCGCCGAGGCTAGGCGCCCTTGGGCCCCGCCTGCTGCACGACCTCGAAGGACCACAGCGTGGAGTCGCTCGCGGCGGGCCTCGGCCGTTCGCCGCCCTCGCCGCCGCCCTGGTGCGCGGCCTTCATCGGCCCCTCCATCCAGGCCTTGAACGACTCCTCGTCACGCCACCGGGTGTAGACGAGATAGGTGTCGGTGCCCTCGACCGGGCGGAGCAGCTCGAACCACTCGAAGCCGTCGGAGCTCTCCACGGTGTGCGCGCGGGAGGCGAACCGCTTCTCCAGAACCTCCCGCTGCTCGGCGGGCACGGTCAGCACGTTGATCTTGACTACGCTCATGGGCCCATCTTGCCCGATGACGCATCTGACCCGGTTAAGCGCCTCCCGGCGCGGCCTGCCCCGAGACTTGGAACGCGTTCGAACAAAGGCGTTCACACCTGGGCCGGGCCGCGGCGCCGCCGCGTCGTCCCCGGCAGGCGTGCGGCGTACGGAACCGGGATCAGCTCCGCCCGTCGCCCTTCCTGCCCTGCTCCAGGGCCTGACCGGTCATGTCGGTGACCTGCCCGGCGGGCGGCGGGTCCGCCTCGACCTCGGTGCCGAAGTCGGTGAGGTCCATGACGGTGCGCACCGTGACCTTCCCTGGGGAGGTCGAGGCGTCGGTGGAGGACCGCTGCGTCGACCCCGGCGCGGCCTTGACGGCCATGTCGATCTGCTGACGGCGCATACGGCCCTCGTCGTCGAGCCACACGTCCATCGGCAGGGTGGGGCCGACCTGCTTCCTCAGGGTGTCGCCGTCGGGCAGTTCGGCGACGTCGACGGAGACGCGGTAGCGCGTGGTCCGCACGCCGTCGATCGTGGCCGTGCCCTTCTTCGTCACGTCCTTGTCGGTGATCGCCTTGGCGTAGGCGGCGGACCGTGCCGGGTCGCTCAGGGACTGATCGCCCGTACCCCGCTCCGCGGCGACCTTCCCCAGATCGATCTTGATCCACGGCTTGCCGCCCGGGGCCTGCCCCTTCGGCATCTTCTGGTACAGCACCTGATCGATCACACGCTGCTCGATCCGCTGCCCCTGCACCGCGAGCGTCAGGACGCTGTCGCCGTCCTCCAGGTCCACGGCGCCCTGCCCGTTCGCGGTCTCCGAGCGGCCCTGGGCCGAGGTCTGCACCCGCAGTTTCACCTTGGCGGTGTCCTCCTCGGCCGTCCTGTCGTAGGCCGAGCGCACTGCCTGGGTGCCCTGCTCCCGGGTGCCGCCCCGCTGTGAGGATCCGCTTCCGTCGTCGTCGCCGCAGCCGGCCAGTACCGTTCCCGTCAGCACCCCGGCGACGCCTAAGGCACAGACCTTCCTGCCGTTGCCCGCCCTGTTCATCGAACCAGCTCCTCTCCGGTGTGGTGCGACCCAAGTGCCCATGCCGAGCATGAACACTCCTGGCCGCGCGCGGAGTTGGAGCCGGGGATGCGCAGGGCGCGCTGTCCGGTCAGTGGCGGCCGCGGAACCTGCCCAGCAGGCGCTGCGCCTGGGCCCGCTTGCGCGGGTCCGCGGCGGCCCGCCGCGCCTCCGCGACGACCCGCTGCCCCTGCGGGCTCCGGGCGAACTGCTTGATGCGATTCAGAATGCCGGCCATGCCGCACCTTCTCTCGTGTTCTGACGTCGTCCTGCCTGGGGTTCGCCTACCCCTCGGGCGAGGTGCTCAGCCCTGCACCGGCCGGATGGTGCGCGACCGAATGTGTTTGCCGCCGGAGTCAGAGGCAAGTCGGTGTCCATGACGGAAGAGAACAAGCGCACGAATCAGAAGCCGGCAACCATACAGGCGACCCAGTCCAAGGCCAGCGGCGCCGCGGACAAGGCGAGCACGTCGACGTCCCAGGCGGCGAAGCGCGCGTCGGCCAAGGCCGATGACGCGGCGTCAGCGGTCAAGTCCGGCGCCGAACGCTCCGCCGAGGCGACGTCGGCGGCCGTGCAGACCGCGGCCAAGGGCGTCGAGGCGGGCCGCCAGGCGGTCGTCACGGCCTCGGGCCATGTCGCGGCCACGGCCAAAACGGCCTGGACGGTCATCGCCCACCGCAAGCTCGTCGCCGCGGGCGTCGGGGCCGGCCTGACGGCCCTGAGCGCCGCCTCGTACGCGGTGGGTCGCCGGGCGGAACGCCACACGTACGGTCCCCTCACCCGGATGACCGGCGGGCGGATCTGACCACCGCGAAGGGTGCCGGACACGACGCCCGCAAGGCCGGCAGGCGGCGCTGCGCATCACCGGACGTTTCGGTGGTACGCGGCGCCGCCTCCTTGTGGGCACCGGTGTCGGCACCCGCCCGTCGCGTGGCTTGGCGCACATCCGGCCCCCGACATGGTGCCCCTCTCGCGCCGAACGGCGTTGACGAGGAAGGATGAGACCGCAAGCGAAGGATCAACCCATGCGGAGGAGCGGGCCCATGCAGCACGAGCGAGCGGGCAGTCCGGCCGGTCACGAAGATCTCGTCGATGTCGCCCGTCTGGTCACCGCGTACTACGCGCTCCACCCCGACCTGGACGACCCGGGGCAGCGCGTCACGTTCGGGACCTCCGGACATCGCGGTTCGTCACTGGCCGGCGCGTTCAACGACGACCACATCGCCGCAACCAGCCAGGCCATCTGCGAGTACCGCGCCGACCAGGGCGTCGACGGCCCGCTGTTCCTCGGCGCCGACACCCATGCCCTGTCGGAGCCCGCGCGGGTCACCGCGCTGGAGGTGTTCGCCGCCAACGAGGTGACGGTGCTGATCGACGAGGCGGACGGCTACACACCGACCCCGGCCGTCTCGCACGCCATCCTCACCCACAACCGCGGCCGCACCACGGGGCTCGCGGACGGCGTCGTGGTCACCCCGTCCCACAACCCGCCGGCCGACGGAGGGTTCAAGTACAACCCGCCCAGCGGGGGCCCGGCCGCCTCCGGCGCGACGTCCTGGATCCAGGACCGGGCGAACGAGATCATCCGGGGCGGTCTGAAGGACGTACGGCGCATCCCTTACGCCCGGGCCCTCGCCGCCCCCACCACCGGCCGCTACGACTTCCTCGGCACCTACGTCGCCGACCTGCCGAGCGTGCTCGACCTGGACGCGATCCGCTCGGCCGGAGTGCGCATCGGCGCGGACCCCCTGGGCGGGGCGTCCGTCGCCTACTGGGGCCGTATCGCCGAACAGCACGGCCTCGACCTCACCGTGGTCAACCCGCACACCGATCCCACCTGGCGGTTCATGACGCTGGACTGGGACGGCAAGATCCGTATGGACTGCTCGTCGCCGTACGCGATGGCCTCGCTCATCGAGCAGCGCGACCGGTTCCAGATCTCCACCGGCAACGACGCCGACGCCGACCGGCACGGCATCGTCACCCCGGACGCGGGCCTGATGAACCCCAATCACTATCTCGCCGTCGCCATCTCCTACCTCTACGCCCACCGGGACAGCTGGCCTGCCACGACCGGCGTCGGCAAGACCCTGGTGTCCTCCGCCATGATCGACCGGGTCGCCGCCGACCTCGGCCGCGAACTGGTCGAGGTGCCGGTCGGGTTCAAGTGGTTCGTGGACGGGCTGGTCGAAGGCACCATCGGCTTCGGCGGGGAGGAGTCGGCCGGGGCGTCCTTCCTGCGCCGGGACGGCTCCGTGTGGACCACCGACAAGGACGGCATCATCCTGGCGCTGCTCGCCTCCGAGATCACGGCGGTCACCGGCAGGACCCCGTCGGAGCACTACGCCGGTCTGACCGACCGCTTCGGCGCACCGGCGTACGCCCGGATCGACGCCCCGGCGACCCGTGAGGAGAAGGCCCTCCTCGCCAAGCTCTCCCCGGCACAGGTCACCGCCGACACCCTGGCCGGTGACGCGGTCACCGCGGTGCTCACCGAGGCCCCCGGAAACGGCGCGGCCATCGGCGGCATCAAGGTGACGACGGACAACGCCTGGTTCGCGGCCCGCCCCTCGGGCACCGAGGACGTGTACAAGATCTACGCCGAGTCGTTCCTCGGCCCCGACCACCTCGGCCGGGTCCAGGAGGAGGCGAAGACCGTGGTGCTGGCGGCCCTGTCGGATTGAACACCGGCACGGCCGGGGGCCCGGACCGCCTCGGGGCGGTCCGGGCCCCCGGCGGGTGCATCCCCGGCGGGTGCCGACTCGTCCTGGTGCACCGCGATACAGGACACTGGGTGAAGATCCGACCGGGAAGGACGTCACGTGATCATCTTCGGCACCAAGGGTTACCTGTACCAGCTGGCGATACTGACGCTGGTGTGCGGCCAGTGCGGCAACCCCGCCGCCCACACGCTCAGGAAGCGCGTCACGAAGTTCACGCTCTTCTTCGTACCGCTGTTCCCGATCTCGACGAAGTACCTGACGCAGTGCACCTTCTGCGGGGCGGAACAGAAGATCACCAAGGAGCAGGCGGAGCAGTTGCAGGCCCAGGGCGCGGGCGACGGCCCCGGCGGCCGGCCGCACGGGCAGCCGCAGCAGCAGCACAGGTTCTGAGCGACCCCCCTGTCGGCAGACCTGCCGATCGCCTGCTGGTCCGGTCAGACTTCGGCGCGGCCCGAAACGTCCCGCCCGCACGTGGAACGTCGCGCACCGCTCACCGGCGCGATCCCGGTGCCGGAGGCGAAGCGGGGCTAACCACATCGCCCCGGCCGTCTGGAGCCCGCTCATCTACAACTTCCGCCACTACCACGGCCTCGCGCCCGAGCTCGGCCACGGTTTCCGCTCGGAGGCGGCCGGGGCCCCGGTACCCGTCGTCTGATCCGCCCGCCCGGACGAGTGTGGCAACCGGAAGATCCCGGGTACCCGTCGCCACGGGCCCGGACCTGTGTGGGCCGACGGGCCTCCCGTAGTCGATCAGGGAAAACGGAGGCATGAGGATGAGCACCGTCAAGGAAACCGTGGAAGTCGACGTCCCCCTGCACACCGCCTACAACCAGTGGACCCAGTTCGAGGAGTTCCCGAACTTCATGGAGGGCGTCGAGGAGGTCAGGCAACTGGACGACCGCCACAACCACTGGACCACCAAGATCGGCGGGGTGCGGCGCGAGTTCGACACCGAGATCGTCGACCAGCTGCCCGACGAGCGCGTCACCTGGCGCACGACGGGCGGGGACACCCACCAGAAGGGCTCGGTCCGCTTCGAGCGTGTGGACGACACCCGCACCCGGGTGGAGCTCGTGATGGACGTCGAGACCAGCGGAGCCGCCGAGAAGGCCGCTGACATGCTCGGAACGATCGACCGGCGTGTCAAGGGCGACATGAAGCGCTTCAAGCAGTACATCGAGGAGCGCGGAGCCGAGTCCGGCGCCTGGCGCGGGCGCATCCAGCCGGGCGGCAGCACCGGCCCCACCATCTGACCCCCCGGCCCCGGCTTCCCGGACCCGGCCTCCACCCCGTGGAGGCCGGGTTTTCTCGTGCCCGGCGAAGAGAGTGTGCGGCGTTTCGGCCATCCTTCTGACATGCACCTGTCCAATTCGGTCTCCCGGTGGCACGCTGCCCCCTGACTGCGCACAGTGACACCCCTGCCTGACCGGGTGGATGGACACCGTCACCCGGCCCCCACAGCAGAAGGAGACCGCGTGATAGGCAGCCCCCGTAGCCCCCGCCCGTCCGGCGGCGTCCGCGTGCGCCGCTCCGTTCTCGGCGTACTCGCCGGCGTCGCCGCGCTGCTGGCGACCGGCGTCACCGCCACACCGGCGAGCGCCGCGCCCGACCCCGGAGCGGTGGCCCCCTCGGCGCGGGAGCGCGCCCTCGCCTTCTGGACCCCGCAGCGGATGCGCGAGGCCACCCCGCTCGACGTCCTGTCCGTCGACCGGTCCGATGTGCGGACATCGGCGCCCCGCAGGGGCAAGGCGACCGTCGTCGCGCCCAGCGCGCCCGCCTCCGCCGTGGGCCCGCTGGCGTTCCCCCAGGGCGGCGGCCCCTGGTCCGGCGGCGGAGCGGTGGCCGGCACCGCGGGGCGCGTGTTCTTCACCTACCAGGGCCGCACCGCGTCGTGCTCCGGCAACGCCGTCAGCAGTGCCAACAAGAGCACCGTGCTCACCGCAGGCCACTGCGTGAAGCTGGAAGGGGCCTGGCACACCAACTGGGTCTTCGTCCCCGGCTACCACGACGGGCAGCGACCCTACGGCACCTGGACGGCGGCCAAGACCCTCTCCACACCGCAGTGGACGGCCAGTGAGGACATCAACTACGACATCGGCGCGGCCGTGGTCGCCCCGCTCGACGGCAAGAAACTGACCGATGTCGTAGGCGGCCAGGGCCTGGCCTTCAACACCGGCTACAACAAGGCCATGTACTCCTTCGGCTTCCCCGCCGCCGCTCCGTACGACGGCGAGAAGTTCGTCTACTGCAGCGGAACCACCTTCCGGGACTTCCTGCTGTCCGGCGACCACGGACTGACCTGCGACATGACCGGCGGCGCCAGCGGGGGCCCGTGGTTCACCCAGTTCGACGAGGCCACCGGGACGGGCCTGCAGTCCTCGGTGAACAGCTTCAAGTACAACTTCCTGCCCAACGCCATGTACGGCCCGTACTTCGGCGCGGACGCGCAGAACCTGTACCAGAACGCACAGTCTTCCTGAGCCACCGGCCTGACGGGGAGCCGGGTTCTCCTCCGGACCGCGGGGGAGGACACGGCTCCGCAGGAGTGCCCGACGGCGAACACGTCGCGCCTGACCGGCGGTTCCGCTGAACGGGCCGGGCGCGCCGGCGATTCAGCCGGTCGCCTCGGCGAGCAGCCCCACCTGCTCCAGCCCCGACGCCGTCGGAACGAAGATGAGCTCGTCACAGCCGGCGGCGGCGAACGAGTCGACGTACGACGTGACCATCTCCGCGCTCACCGCCGCACTCGCGGCGATCTGCGCGGCGGCGTCGCCGAGGAAGCCGTAGTAGTGCTTGAGGTAGCCGTCCGCGTGCGCCCGGGCGTCCGGGCCGAGCGCGAAGTAGGCGAGGGAGAGCTTGCGGGGCGTGCCGGCGCGCCCCGCTTCCTTCCATGCGGCATCGACGCCGGCCGAGGCCTCCGCGAACATCTCCGGCGTGCCACCGCCCATGATCCAGCCGTCGGCCAGCCGGGCCACCCGTCGGAAACCGGCCGGGGTCGAGCCGCCCAGGAGGAGCTCGGGTCCGCCTTCACGCACGGGCGCCGGACCGATGGCACCGGCGAACCCCCGCTCCTCGCCCGACCAGACGCGCTTCATCTCCGTCAGCTGTTCCTCCAGCCGACGCCCCCTGCCCTCGGTGGACAGACCGCTCGCGGCGAAGTCGTCGTCACGCCCGCCCAGTCCCACACCGAGTACGAACCGCCCTCCGGACAGCCGGTCGACCGAGGCGGCCTGCTTCGCCAGCAGCGCGGGGTTGGTGTACAGCGGCCCCAGCAGCACGCTCGTCGTCAGCCGGATCCGGCTGGTGACCGCCGCGGCCGCGCTCAGCGCGACCAGCTCCTCGTAGCCCGGGTACACCAGCCGCCCGATCGTGCCGAGCGTGCTGAACCCCGTCTCCTCGGCCCGCCGGGCCCACTCCACGAGAACCGAACCCTCGGTCCCCGGAACCGTGTTGGGAAGGCCTATACCGATGTCCATCGTCCACCTCCGGTGTCGAGAGCAGACCACCTACCCACCCGGTGCCCGACGAACCGGCGTGACGCACTGATCACCGCGGAAGGGAATCCCGCGACTGTGCGGTGGGCGTGCATCGATCGTTTGCCGACGCCCTCACAGGGAGTGAAACCGGCCATGAACGCTTCCGCGGCGTCGCCCACCGCTTCCGCGGGGGCCGCGGAGCCCGGTGTCAGCTCCAGCCGAACCGGCGGTCCACCACCGCCGCGAACTCCTCGAGCGTCACGACCATGTCCCCGTTCTGGTCGGCGGTGTCGAACAGCGCGGAGGAGGCTTCGGCGTCCTGGACACCCCAGAACGGCACCACGCCCGAGGCGGCCAGGGACGGTCCCTTCGTCCGCAGGGCGACGATCACCTCTTCGCGGGTGAGAATCCCGTCCTGATCGAGGTCCAGTGCCTCGAACAGTCTGCGGGCCTTGTCACTCATGCTGGTCCCCGTCTCCTGGTGGACGGGCGGCGGATCCGTCCCGTCCGCCCGGAAAGACGCCCTGCGCACTGTCCGGGTTGCCCCGGGCGGGCGCGGAGGCCGGCTCCAGACGAACGCAGCAATAGCCGGGACTCGGGGCCAGGCAGGCCTGGAGTCCGCTCTCGTCGAGACCCTGGAGGGCGCCGCGCAGCAGGTGGAGGTTCATGCCGCAGACGGTCTCGGTGTGCTCGCGGGCGAGCGTGTGGAAGGGACAGTTGCCCAGCACGATCGCGGCACCGTCCGAACGGGGCTCGAACCCGTACCGCTCCAGCAGGCCGAGCACGGTCGTGCCGCCCTGTCCGGCGAGCTGTGCACCGAGGTCGTGGGCCTTTCGATGCAACACGGCACGCACCGGTTCGCCGGTGGCCTCGGCCTCCTCCACGGCCTGCGCGAGGAGGCGTCCGGCCAGCTCGTAGTGGCGCTCGGGCAGGCTGACGGTGACCTGCGTGGTGGAGCGCTTGTAGAGCTTGGCCGGCCTGCCGGCTCCCGGGCCGGTGCGGCCGCTGCGCCGCTCGTAGACGACGTCGAGGAGTGACTCGTCCGCCAGCCGGTCCAGATGGAAGGCCGCGGTCTGACGTGCCAGCCCGAGGGCGGCGGCGGCATCGTCGCGGCTCACGGGCCCCGGCTGGCGCACGACGTGGTCGTACAGCCGCCTGCGGGTCGGCTCGTCCAGAGCGGCGACCGCGGAGACGGCCGTGTCGGGTACTTCTTCCGGGTGGTCCACGAACACCAGTGTAAAACCCACGGCCATTGACTAAAGAAGCCGCACGCGCTTCTATCGATAGTGAGAGTTGTCGATAGAAAGAAGGCGTCATGTCGTCCGCAACCACCACAACGGAGCCCGCCGTCTCCCGGAGGGCTGTGTTCACCGACCCCGGCTACCAGGCGTTCGCCATCCTGCGTGTCGGCTTCACCGTGGCGCCGATCCTGTTCGGGCTGGACAAGTTCGCCAACCTGCTCGTGGACTGGCCCACCTACCTCGCACCGTGGATCGACGACGTCGTTCCCGGCAGCGCCCAGGCGGCGATGTACGCCGTCGGCGCCATCGAGATCCTCGCGGGCCTCGTCGTCGCCGTCGCCCCGCGCTTCGGAGGCTGGCTGGTGGCCGGATGGCTGGCCAGCATCATCGTCAACCTGCTGACCATCCCCGACTACTACGACATCGCGCTGCGCGACTTCGGCCTTCTGCTCGGCGCGGTCGCCCTGGCCCGGCTGGCCCAGCGCTACCGCGGCGAGCGGCTGTCGCGCTGACAGGCGGCGCGAGGAGAGCGAGGACCTTGACCGTGCCGGCGGCCACGCGGAGCAGGTGGGCGCCCGGGTGCGGCGGGTCCTCGCCGGTGACAGCCCGATGGGAACGAGGAGCCGCAGCAGACCGCACCCGGCCGGGCCCGGCGGTGGGCGCGTGTGGCAAGGTGACGCATCGATGACTGAAGCAGAGACGCCCCCCGGCGCGGCCGGTACCCCCGTACCTCGGGTTCTGGGCAACACCGAGTCGATCGTGTCCACCGACTCGACCGCGAAGGGTGCGCTGTGGCGCCTGTCCGAGCCGGGACGGCAACTGGACGCCAACCTCGTCCGCGTCCCGCCCGGCGGGCGTGTCGACACGCACACCGAGCCCGACCTCGACGTCCTCCTGCTCGTCGTCGCCGGGGACGGCACCCTGGCCGGGGACGCGGACCCACAGCCCCTGGCTCCCGGCAGTCTGGTCTGGCTGCCGCACGGCAGTGCCCGCGGCCTGATCGCGGGCGACGGCGGCTTGTCCTACGTCACCGTCCACCGCCGCCGCCCGGGCATGCGGATCGGGTCCAGGCCCAGCACCGACACCAGCACCTGACAGCGGCGCTCGCACGCCCGTGAAGCCCCGGACCGGCCCGGGCACCTGAGCTGGCCGGTGAACAGTTCCGGTCCCGTCGCCCCCCTGCATCGGCGATTTTCGTCCACGTGCCGCCGTGCACAGCGTGTCGCCCCTCCGGCCGGTCCACACTGGGACGCATGCGGGTGGTGATCATGACGGCGGGGTCGCGCGGCGACGTCGCGCCGTACACCGGGTTGGGGGCGGGGCTGGCGCGGAGCGGGCACGAGGTCACGCTCGCCACCCACGGCCTGTTCGAGCCGCTGAGCGCCGGTTCGGGGGTGCGTTTCCACGCGACTCCGGTCGACCCGTACGCCGTGCTGCACTCCGACCACGGCCGTGATCTGCACGCCAGCACCACTGGGCTCGGCAAACTGCTGCGCGCCGTGGCCATGGCGACGTCGGCGGCCGAGGAGATGACCGACTCCCTGGTCCGGGCGGCCCGTGGTGCGGACGTGGTGCTGGCCGCCGGTGCCGTGGCACCGCTGGGCCGTGCCATCGCGGACGGACTGAAGCTGCCCAGCCTGGGCCTGTTCCTCCAACCCCAGCATCCGACACGCGAGTTCGGGGCACCCATGCTCGGCGGACGCTCACTCGGCATCGTGGGCAACCACCTGGGCGGACTGGCGGTCGTCACCGCCGTCGACCGGGTCTTCACCCGGGCCGTGCGCAGACTGCGCACCCGGCACGGGATGGCCCTGCGCGGCGCGGCCGCCGGCCGCCGGACCCACGAGCGGGCGCGCTGGCCCGTCCTGCACGGCTTCAGCGAACTGGTGGTGCCGCGCCCCGGCGACTGGCGACCCGGACTGGAGATCGCCGGGTACTGGTGGCCGTACGACACGCGCGCGCTGCCCGGGGAACTCGAGGACTTCCTCGCCGCCGGGCCCGCCCCGGTCTTCGTCGGCCTGGGCAGCGCCACCGTGCCGGACCCCGAGCGCATCAGCCGCGAGATCGTGCGCGCCCTGCGCGCGGCCGGACTGCGGGGCGTGATCCAGCAGGGCTGGGCCGGTCTCGCCGCCCGCGACGACGACGTGATCACGGTCGGCGACGTGCCGCACGCGCCGCTGTTTCCCCGGATGGCCGCCGTGGTCCACCACGCCGGAGCCGGCACCACCGCCGCCGTACTGCGCGCGGGCGTCCCCACCGTCCCGGTGCCCGTGCAGTTCGACGCCGGCTTCTGGGCGGCCCGCCTGGTCCAGCTGGGCACCGCACCCTGCGCCGTACCCCTGCGCCGCCTCACCGCCGACGCACTCGCACCCGCCCTGCGCCGGGCCGTGAGCGACCCCGCCCACCGCGACCGCGCCCAGGCCCTGGCAGGCCGACTGGCCGAGGAGGACGGCGTGGCACCGGTCCTGGTCGCGCTCGACCGACTCGCCTCGTGAGGGGTCCTCTCCCTATGAGCGCCCGGGGCGGGGGCTCATAGGGAAAGGACCCGTGAGCCCGGGCTCACGACAGCGGCACCGTCGACCCCCTGATCACCACCCGGCAGGGCAGCATCTGCACGCCCGAACGACGCGTGCCGGAGATCGCCGTGAACAAGGCGTGCGCGGCTGCTCGCCCGACCTGTTCGAGATTCATGTCGACACTGGTCAGCGACGGCCGGGACGCCGACGTCAGGACCCGCCAGTTGTCGAAGCCCATCACCGCCACGTCCTCCGGCACCCGGTGGCCCCGCTCGCGCAGCACGTCCATGACACCCCGGGCGACTGAACTACCGCGCCCTCCCTCTTTGTGGTGTGGATCACGGCGGGTGGATTGAGTCGGGCACCGGGGGCGGTTCCGTACCGTCACGTGACGTGTGGGAGCCGGACTGCGAGGATGAGGCGCCATGACCGCTGGGGGGTGTTCCCGCACGCTCAGGGCCGCCGTCTTCGCGGCGGTCTGCGTGCTGCTCGCCTCCCTGGGCCACGTCATGATGTCGGCAACCGCGGTGCCTTGGTGGGCGATGGCGGTCGGGGCAACAGCGACCGGCGGCACGGCCTGGCGGCTGGCCGGCCGGGAGCGCGGTCCGGCCCTGGTCGGCTCCGTCGCGGTCGCCACCCAGGCCCTGCTCCACGCGTTCTTCTCACTCGTCCAGTCGGTGGCCCCTCCGGCCATGGGCCACCCGACCGGCCACGGCCCGGGGATCGCCCACCCCATGGGGCCGATGGACCACACGGGAGCCGCCCATGCGCCGGATCACGGCGTGGGCGGTGTGTCCTCCTCCGGCATGCTCGCCGCGCACCTGCTGGCCGCGCTGCTGTGCGGACTGTGGCTCGCGCACGGTGAGCGCGCCGCGTTCCGCATCCTGAGGGCCCTCGCCGGATGGCTCGTGGCGCCGCTGCGCCTGCTCCTGCGACTGCCCGCACCGCCGCACCGGCCGCGCGTCCGTGCCCGGAACCGCTCCGCTCGAAAGCCCCGGCGGCTTCTCCTCTGTCACGCGATCACCTCGCGCGGTCCGCCCACGGGGACAGCTGTCGCCTGACGACAGCCGGCTTTCCCCGGGGCGCGCCCCGGGCATCGGCCGTGGCACACGCACGCCCGGCCGTACTCACGTCACCCCTTCACGGGTTCCGCCGTGCCGCTCGTCGCCGGGCAGGCCGGCGCCCCCGCAGACCATGCATGACAGAGAGCTGGAGCACACACCGTGACCAGGAAGACCTGCACCACCGCCGTCGCGCTCAGCGCGCTCGCCTGCGCCATCACCGTCGCCACCGCGGGTCCGGCCGCGGCCCACGCCGAGGTGGAGGCGGAGGGCGCCCGCGCCCTCGACAAGAACGTCTCGCTGACCTTCTCCGCGGAGTCGGAGTCCGCCTCGGCGGGCATCAGCAAGCTGGAGGTGGTCCTGCCCGAGGGCATCACCCCGCAGGACATCACCTACGAAAAGGGCCCCGAGGGCTGGAAGTTCGCCCCCACGGGACGCGGCTACACGGTGTCCGGGCCGAAACTCGCCGTGGGCGAGGACGCCGAGTACGTCGTGACCGTACGGCAGTTGCCCGACGCGAAGGAGCTGGTCTTCAAGACCCTGCAGAGCTACAGCGACGGCAAGATCGACCGCTGGATCCAGCTGGAGGAGGAAGCCGAGGGCGACGGCCACGGGCACGGGCATCCCGCACCCCGGCTGAAGCTGAAGGCCGCCGCTCCCGGCGCCGAGTTCGTGAGCCCCGCCCCGGAGGAGGAACCGACGACTCCCGCTCCGTCGACGGGGACCGCCTCGGACGAGCCGGGCCCCGCGTCGTCCGCGCGGCCGGTGGCTGACGACACGAAGGACGACGACGGCATGTCCTCGTCCGTGCTGCTGGGCATCGGCCCTGCCGTCCTCGTCCTCGGTGGTGCCGCCGGCGCCTGGTGGCTGAAGAAGCGCCGCAACCGATCCGCCTGACGCAGGCAATCCGGTGGGGCACTGACACGTGCCCCACCCCCGAGCGCTGCGAAATCGCCAAATCCGGACCGGAAGTCGTCTGGACCACTTCCCGAGTCTTGAACGCGCCAGTCCGCGTCTGCTTGTGTTGCGGACCACTGGCCGCCGACCGGCGGCCTTTGGGGGGAACGGATTCCGTGCTGGTCCTGCCGCCCGCCCGGATCCCGTCTCACCACTGAGCAGGCGGACCGGGCGGGCCCGGTCCCACACCGGTCACACCCTTCATGCAGACCCTGGGGAAGGTGCATGAGGTACTTCCGTCTGCTCGTCCTGGGCAACGGCATCTCGGCGTACGGCAGTTATCTGAACATGGTGGCGCTGAACGTCTTCGTCTACGACGCCACCGGCAGCGCGCTGGCGGCCGGCCTCTTCATGGCCGTCCGCCTGGCGACGAACGTCGTGTCGGGCTGGGTGAGCGGGCGCCTCGTCTCGCTCTACGACCGCAAGCGCCTGATGGTCGGCGCCGACCTGTGCCAGGCCGTGGCACTGCTGACCTTGCTGCTCGCTCCCGACGGCATGCGTGTCGGCCTGCTGTACGCCCTGGCCGTGGTCACGGGCGGCTGCTCGACGCTCTCCCAGGTGGCCCTGCGCAGCAGCATCCCCGAGATCGTCGGCGCCGAGCACCGGGTCAGGGCCAACGCCCTGCTGGTGACCGGACGTTCACTCGCCATGATCGCCGGCTTCGCCTCCTCGGGACTGGTGGTGGCGCAGCTCGGCTACTCCGCGGCCTTCGCGCTGGACGCCGCGACGTTCCTGGTCTCCGCGACGGTGCTGTTCCTGCTTCCCGTCCGTACCAGGGCGGGCGCCGACGCCACGGGCGGCGGCTCCGCGAAGGCCTCGGGCACCGGGCGCCTGACGGCCCGCGTACTGCTGGGCACGGCACCGCTGCTGATGGCGATGATCGTCATCAGGGCGGTCGACGGGCTGGGTTCCTCGTCCCACAACGTCGCCCTCCCCCTCTACTCCAGCAGCCTCGACCCCGACCATCCGGCCACGTTCATCAGCCAGTTCTGGGCCACCTGGGCCATCGGCAACATCGTCGCCCAGCAGGTGATCGGCCGGGCCACCAAGAAGTCCGGGCGGACACCGGGGGAGCGGGCCTTCGCGCTCGGTGCCTGTGTGATGTCGGCCGGGTTCATCGCGGTCTTCAGCGGGCTGCCCACCGTCCCCGCCGTCATCGCCGCCCTCGTCGCCGGAGCCGCCGACGGATTCACCGAGATCGTGTACGTGTCGAGGCTGCAGACCGCCCCCGACGAGCAGCGCGGCCGCCTCTTCGGGCTCTCCGCATCGGCCGAGAACACCGGCTTCGGCCTCGGCATGCTGGTGAGTGGGGCTCTCCTGGAGACCTACTCACCGCTCCAGGTGGTGGCCGCCTTCCACGGCCTCGCCATCGCCCTGTGCGCTGCCCTGCTCCTGCTGCTGGTCAGCCGGGGCAGGACCGGACCGGCCCAGCCCGCGGAGGAACCGGCCGGCCGTGACGAACCGACGGTGACGGAGGGACGCGGCTGATGAACACCACCGAGCCGGACCCGCGAATGGCCGTCATCGGCATGGCCTTCCGGCTGCCCGGCGCCGACACCCCCGAGGACCTCTGGCGGATCGTCCGGGACGGCACCGACGTCATCACCCGCTTCACCGCCGAGGAGTTGGCCGCCGCCGGAGTTCCCGCCGAGGAGTACGGGGCGGAGGACTTCGTAGGCGCCTCCGGGGTGCTGGACGACATCGCCGGCTTCGACGCCCAGCACTTCGCGATCAGCGCCCGCGAGGCCCGGCTGACCGACCCGCAGCACCGCATGTTCCTGGAATGCGCCCAGCACGCCCTGGAGAACGCCGGTTACCCGGGCGAACGGGACGGCACCCGCGTCGGCGTCTTCGCCAGCACCGGATACCACCTGTACACCTTCCAGCACTACCTCCTCAACAACGTCCTGCCCAGCCAGTCCGTCTCCGACTGGACGGCGGGCATGCAGATCACGGTCGGCAACCACGCCGACTTCACGGCCACCCGTGTCGCCTACCGGCTCGGCCTGACCGGCCCCGCCGTCAACCTCCAAGCGGGCTGCTCCAGTTCCCTCGTCGGCGTGCAGTCGGCCGCACAGTCGCTGCTCATGGGCGACTGCGACATCGCCCTGGTCGGCGCCACCGCCGTCCACGTGCCGCAGGTCCTGGGCTACCGGCACGTCAAGGGCTCGATCCTCTCCAGGTCCGGGCGCCTGCGGGCCTTCGACGCCGGCGCCGACGGCACCGTGGGAGGCACGGGCGTCCTGGCCGTCGTACTGAAACGGCTGGCCCGGGCCGTCGCCGACGGCGACACCGTGCACGGCGTCGTCCGGGGATGGGGCATCACCAACGACGGTGCCGGCAAGACCGCCTTCACCGCCCCGAGCGCCCAGGGCCAGTACGCGGCCATCCGCCAGGCCCTGCGACGCGCCCGCGTCGGCGCGGACACCATCGGCTACCTGGAGACCCACGGCACCGGCACGCTCAAGGGCGACCCGATCGAGTTCGACGGCGCCTCCCGCGCCTACCGCGAGGACACAGATCGCGACGGCTACTGCGCCCTCGGCTCGACGAAGGCCAACATCGGCCACCTCGACGCCGCCTCCGGGCTCGCCGGCCTCGTCAAGACCCTGCTCGTCCTGCGGCACGGCGTCATCCCGCCGATGGCGAACTTCAGCGCACCCAACCCGCTCCTCGACCTCGACCACAGCCCCTTCTACATCCCCAGGACCGCGCGGCCCTGGCCCGCGAGCGACGAGCCCCGCCGAGCCGGCCTCACCTCGCTCGGCGTCGGGGGCACCAACGTCCACCTGATCCTGGAGGAGGCCCCCGAACCGGCGCCGAGGACCGGCGCGGCCTCCCCTCCGGACGTGCTGCTGATCTCGGGCAGCAGCCCGCAGGCCCTCGTCGACAACGCCGGTGCCTTCCGCGACCGGTTACGCCGGCCTCCCGCACCGCACCCGGCGGACCTCGTCACCACCGCGGCCCTCGGTCGCGCCCACGGCCGTCACCGGCTCGCCGTCCGCGGCTCCACCCCGGAGGCTCTCGCCGACGCCCTCGACACCTGGCTCGCCGGGACCGCCGGGGCGACGGCGACCACGGGGACGGGCCCCGGGGAAGGCGCCCCGCGTGTGGTGTTCCAGTTCACCGGACAGGGCAGCCAGTACCCCGGCACGGCCGCCGCGCTCTACGCGCGTTTCCCCGCCGTACGCGAGGTGCTCGACGCCTGCGAGCACCACTACCGCGGCCGCACCGGTGACTCGCTGCTTCCGGTACTGCGCGGGGCGGCCTCACCGGACGGGCCGGGGGAGAAACCGCCGGAGGACGGACCGGACACGGACCTCGCCCAGCCCGCGCTGTTCGCCCTTCAGTGCGCACTCGTCCGGCTGTGGCGCGAAGCCGGTGTCGAACCGACCGCCGTCACCGGGCACAGCGTCGGCGAGTACGCCGCGCTGTACGCGGCCGGAGCCCTGTCGCTCGAGGACGGTGTGCGTCTCACCGCCGAGCGCGGACGGCTGATGCAGCAGCGGTGCGCGCCGGGCGCGATGGTGGCCGCGCCGCTCGACCGGGCCGCCGCCCTCGCGCTGGCCGCCGAGGTGCCCGGGCTGGAGGCGGCCGTGACCAACGGGGACCGCGCCCAGGTCCTCGCCGGGCCCGTCGCCGCCGTGGACCGGGCGTGCGCGCTGCTGGACGACCGCGGCACCCCGGGGCAGCGGCTGCCCGTGACCCGCGCCTTCCACACCGCCCTGATGGAACCCGTGTTGGAGGAGTTCCGGAAGGTCCTGGACGACGTGGAGTTCCGGCCCGTGCGGGTCCCGTTCGTCAGCGCACTGGACGGAGTGACCCGCCCGCCCGGCTGGGTCCCGGACCCCGACCACCTCCTACGGCACACCCGCGAGCCCGTGCGCTACGACGAGGCGCTGCGCGCCGTCGCGGCGCAGCAGCCCGACATACTCCTCGAGATCGGGCCGCACACCACCCTGAGCGGACTGGCCCGCCGGGCGCTGCCCGGCGTGAGGGCTTTGCCGTCCCTGCGGCGCGGCACCGGGCTCGGCGCCCTCTGGGGCGCGGCCGCAGGGCTGCACTGCGCCGGAGCGGACGTCGGCTGGGACGTACTCCTCGCCGGCAGCGGAGGAAGGCGCGTCCCGCTGCCCGGATACCGGTTCCAGCACCAGGACCACTGGACGGGGCCCCGGTTGACGCCCCTGAGCACGAGATCAGCAGCGAGAAAGGGAACAGAAGTGGCGCAGCAAGAGGCAGCGGTCGCACGCGTACTCCACAGCATCGTCGAAGCGACCGCCCGGCACCTCGGTGAAAATCCGTCCGCGACCGCCGCGGACGCGTCCTTCTTCGACCTCGGCGCCGACTCGTTGCAGATGATCAGTGTGCTGCGGGAGCTGGAGCAGGAGCATCAGGTCAAGGTGACGATGCGGCAGCTGTTCGAGGAGACGGGCACGCCGCGCAGGCTCGCCGAATTCATCGCCGCGCGGATGCCGGAGCCGCCCTCGCAAGCCATGGCGCAGGCGCCCGCGGCCACCGAACCCGAGCCTGAGCCCACCATGACCGCGCCCGCATCCCCGCCCGCGCCCACGCGCCTGCCCGAGCCCGCGCCTCTACCCGTGCCCGCTCCCGAGCCCGTCCCCGCCACCGTCTCCACCCCCGAGTACGCGACCCGCGAGGAACTGGAGGACCTCGCGCACAAGATCCACCAGTTGTCCCAGATACAGCTTCAGATGATGTCCCAGCTCTCCCAGTTGCTCGCCCTCCAGACCGCCACGGCGACGGACCGGCTCAACGGCGCGGTGGCCAAGTGACCCGCCTGAGCGGCATATCCGCCGCCCTGGACCAGGACCTGGCGGCGATGGCCGAACTCTCCCTGCGCATCACCGAGCAGATGAACGCCGGCACCGGCACGCCCGCTCCGGAGCCGGCGCGCGTGCACGGCCCCAGGGTGACGGTCGCCCGGAGCTCCGGCATGGTGCGGGACGCCTCGCCGCCCTCCCAGCAGACCCACCTGGACGACCTCGTCCGCCGCTACACCGCCAGAACCCCGACCTCCAAACGGATCGCCCAGCGCTACCGCCGCGTCCTCGCCGACAGCCGCGCCGTCGTCGGCTTCCGCAGCGGCACCAAGGAGATGATGTACCCGATCGCGGGCCGCCGCGCGAGCGGGGCCCGGCTGGAGGACGTCGACGGCAACGAGTACGTCGACATCACCATGGGCTTCGGCGTCCTCCTCTTCGGTCACGAGCCGGACTTCGTCACCGAGGCCGTGCGCGAGCACCTGTCCCGCGGCATCCAGCTCGGTCCCCGCGCCATCGAGACCGGCGAGGCGGCGGAACTCCTCGCCGAACTCACCGGCTTCGAGCGGGTGGCCTTCGCCAACTCCGGTACGGAGGCGAACTCCGCGGCCATCCGCCTCGCCCGGGCCGCCACCGGCCGCGACAAGATCGTCACCTTCCTGGGCGCCTACCACGGCCACGCCGACAACGTCCTCGGCCGGGCCTCGGGCGGCGGCGCCTCGGCCGGCGGCACGGAGCAGACCACTGTGCCCGTCTCCCGAGGCATCCCGCAGGCCGCCGTCTCCGATCTGCTGGTGCTCGACTACGGCAGCGACACCGCCCTGGAGACGATCGCCCGGCACGCCGACGACATCGCCGCGGTCGTCGTGGAGCCCGTGCAGAGCAGACACCCCTCGCTCCGGCCGGCCGAGTTCGTCCGCAAGCTCCGGGAGCTGACCCGCCGCCACGGCATCGTCCTGCTCTTCGACGAGATGCTGACCGGCTTCCGCCCGGCCCCGCGCGGCGCGCAGGAACTGTACGGCGTCACCCCCGACCTGGCCACCTACGGCAAGCTGCTCGGCGGTGGCTTCCCCATCGGCGCCATCGCCGGCCGTGCCGACATCATGGACGGCGTCGACGGCGGCTACTGGTCGTACGGGGACGACAGCTACCCGCCCTCCGACACCACCTTTTTCGGCGGCACCTACATCCAGCACCCCGTGTCGATGGTCGCCGCCCGCGCCGTACTGACCCACCTCAAGGAGCACAGCCCGCGCCTCCAGGAGCGCCTCAACGCGCGTACCGCCGAACTGGCCGGGACGCTCAACGGCTTCTTCGAGGCCGAGGAGTACCCGCTTCGGATGACCCACTTCGGCTCCCAGTTCCGCTTCGAGCACCGCGCCGACATGGAGCTGCTCTACCACCACCTGATGTTGCGCGGCGTGCACGTCTGGGAGTGGCGCAACTTCTTCCTCTCCACGGCCCACTCGGACGGTGACATCGAGTTCGTCGCCGACGCCGTGCGGGACTCGCTGCGCGAGCTGCGGTCGGCGGGCTTCTTCCCGGGCACGCGGCCCGTCGCACCGAAGACGGCTTCGGCGAAACCGGCTCCGGCCGCGTCCGTGCCCCCGCAGCCGGCACCGCCGGCACCCGCACCGTCCCCGGTGGCCGCCATGGCCTGGAACGCCGCGGCAGTCACCGCATCCCGCACGGCACCCGGGGAGGAAGCCGCCCCGCGCACGCCCGACTTCAGCGTCTACTTCTTCGGCGACTACCCCCAGGGCACCCCGGCACCTCGCCAGGGCCGGTACGAACTCCTCATGGAGGTCGGCCGCTTCGCCGACCTGCACGGTTTCCATGCCCTGTGGATGCCGGAGCGCCACTTCCACTCCTTCGGCGGCCTCTTCCCCAACCCGGCCGTGCTCGCGGCCGCGCTGTCCCGTGAGACCGAGCGCATCCGCCTCAACGCCGGCTCCGTAGTGCTGCCCCTGCACGACCCGATCCGGGTCGCCGAGGAGTGGTCGATGGTCGACAACCTCTCGGGCGGGCGCGTCGGCATCGGCGTCGCCAGTGGCTGGAGCTCCAAGGACTTCGCCTTCTTCCCCGACCGGTTCGGGCGGCACAAGGAGCTGATGTACGAACAGCTCGAAGAGGTACGGAAGTTCTGGCGTGGTGACACGGTGCGCCGCACCACGGGTGACGGCGACGCCGACCTGCGGCTCTTCCCACGGCCGGTGCAGGACGCTCCGCCCATGTACACCGCGGTCGTCGGCAACCCCGCCTCGTACGAACTGGCGGCCCGCCACGACCTGGGCATCGTCACCAACCTGATGACCCAGACCGTCGAACAGCTCCGGGAGAACATCGCCCGTTACCGCAGCACCCGGGCCCGTCACGGTCTGGACCCGGACACCGGCCGGGTGGCCGTCCTGCTGCACACCTACCTCGCCGAGGCCCACGACACCGCGCGGGCGGAGGCGTTCGAACCGCTGTCCCGCTACATGCGCGCATCCCTGTCCCTGTTCAGCGGCGTCACCAACAGCCTCGGGCACAGCGTCGATCTGGCCGCCCTGAGCGAGGACGACCTGGAGACGGTGTTCCGCCGCGCCTACGGCCGCTACTGCGACCAGCGCGCCCTGATCGGGACGGCGGACAGCGTCCGCCCGGTGGTGGACGCGGTGACGGCGGCGGGAGCGGACGAGATCGTGGCGCTCGTCGACTTCGGTGTCGCGGCGGACGAGCTGCGCGCGGGCCTCCCACGCCTCGACACGCTGCGCCGCCACTACGGCCGCCCGGCCCCTGCCGCCCCGGCATCCGTGTCCACGAGCCCGGCGGGCCCACCAGCCGAACCCGCCGTCGTCGACGCCCCCTTGTCGCCCGGCCAGGAACGGATCTGGTTCCTCGAGCAGTTGCTCCCGGGCCGCACCGCCTACAACGAGATCAAGGCGATCCGCCTCGACGGCCCCCTGGACGTGACCGCTCTGCGCGCGGCGCTGCGCGGGCTCGTCGCCCGGCACGAGGGCCTGCGGACGGTCTTCCGGGAGGTGGCAGGCGGGCCCCGGCAGGTGGTGCGGGCCTCCGCCGAGCCCGACTTCGAGCTCGTGGACGCCACCGGCAGCCCCCGGGCCGCCCTGCGGGACGTCCTGTCGGCCGAGAGCGCACGCCGCTTCGACCTGGCGGACGGGCCGTTGTTCGTCACCCGCCTGGTCAGGTGCGCCGAGACGGAGCACGTCCTCGTCCTGTCCCTCCACCACATCGTGGTCGACGCGGCCTCCGCCACCGTCCTCGCCCGCGACCTGTCAGCCCTCTACCGGGCCGAACGCGACGGCACCACCCCCCAACTCCCGGCCCTCACCTGGAGCTACGCCGACCACGCCAGGGAACAGGCCGCGAACGCCTCTTGGACCGACGAGGACCTCGACTACTGGCGCCGTACCCTCGGCGGCGAGCTGCCCGTCCTCGCGCTGCCCACCGACCGGACGCGCCCCGCGGTGATGACCTCCCACGGCCGGGCGGTCTTCCACACCCTCGATCCGGAACTCTCCCAGCGCCTGCGCGAGATGAGCCGCACCCGCCGCAGCACCCTGTTCATGACCCTGCTCGCCGGCTACGCGGCGATGCTGCACCGCGTCACCGGGCAGACCGACATCGTCGTCGGCACCCCGATCTCGGACCGTCCCGAACGCGCCGAGCACCTGCTCGGCTTCTTCGTGAACACCCTCGCCCTGCGCCTCGACCTGTCCGGCGACCCCGCGTTCACCGCGCTGCTGGAGCGGGTGCGCACGGTCGCCCTCGACGCGTACGACCACGCCCATGTGCCCTTCGAGACGGTGGTCCGCGCGCTCGCCCCGGCCAGGGCGGTCGACCGGACACCGGTGTTCCAGGCCTTCGCCGAGTTCCAGCGAGCCGAACCGTTCCGCTTCGACCTGCCCGGCATCGAGGCCACACCGCTGGACACCGGCCCGGACAAGTCCCTCACGGACCTCACCATCTACTTCACCGACCAGCCGCAGGGCATCCGCTGCCATCTGGAGTACAACACCGACCTGTTCGACCAGCACACCGTCGACCGGTTCTTCGCCGGCTTCCGGGACCTGCTCACGGCCGCGGCCGACACACCCGAGGCGCCCCTGTCACGACTCGCGCCAGCGGTCGCCGAGACGGCGGCCGAGGGCGACCCCGTACCGCGGACCTGGCAGCAGGGCCCTTCCCGTCCGACCGCGGACAGCACCGTCCACGCCCTCTTCGCCCGGCAGGCAGCCGCACGGCCGGACAGCACGGCGGTGATCAGCGGCGACAGCCGACTGACGTACCGCGAACTGGACGAGCGGGCCGAGCAGTTGGCCGCCGCCCTGCGGGAGCAGCACACCGAGGGCGGCGACGAGGCGGTGGCCCTGTGGCTGCCGCGCTCCGCCGACCTGGTCGTCGCCATGCTCGCCGTCCTCAGGACGGGCCGTGCCTACGTCCCGCTCGATCCCGTCCTCGGCCGGGCGCGTGCCGAGCAGGTCATCGCCGAGTGCGGGGCCCGGACCCTGGTGTCGAGCCACGAGGAGGCGGCCGCCCTGAAGCTGCCCGGCCACGTGATCGTCGTCCCGCCCGACGCCACCGCACCACGCCGGCACGGAGCCGGGCCCGCCTCCGGCGCCCAGTCCCCGTGCTGTGCCCTCTACACCTCGGGCAGCACCGGCGTCCCCAAGGGTGTCGTGGTGGCGCACCGCGGCGTCGTCGACCTGTGCGAATGGCAGCACCGGCGCTTCGCCTTCACCCCCGCCGACCGCAGCGCCGTCGTGTGCAGCCAGAGCTTCGACGCCTCACTCCTGGAGATCTGGCCGGCCCTGACGGCGGGCGCGTCGGTCGCGATCGCCGACGAGGAACTGCGCCGGGATCCGCGGGCCCTGGCCCGGTGGTACGCCGAGCACGACGTCACCTTCTCGATCCTGCCCACCGCCCTGGGCGGACAAGTACTCCGCCTGCCCCCGGCCGACCAGCCGCCGCTGCGCCACCTGCTGCTCGGCGGCGACGTGCTGCGCACCCGGCCGAGGCCCGAGGCGCCGTACGAGACGGTGAACGTGTACGGACCCACCGAGGTCACCGTGCTGTGCACCACGCACACCGTCCTGCCGGGCGAGGACCCCGCCCGGGCGATCGCGATCGGTCGTCCGGTCGACAACGTGAGGCTGAGCGTGCTCGACGCGTCCGGCGCCCCGGTGCCGGTCGGCACCGTGGGGGAGCTGTACGTCGGCGGCCCCGGCGTGGCACTGGGCTATCTGCACCGCCCGGAACTCGCGCAAGAGCGCTTCCTGCCGGACCCGGACGGTGGCCCGGACGCCCACCGGTACCGCACGGGTGACCTGGTCCGCTGGAACGACGACGGGACACTGGAGTTCCGGGGACGGGCCGACGACCAGGTGAAGATCCGCGGCTTCCGGGTCGAACCGGAGGAGGTCTCCCAGGTGCTCAACTCCCTGGACGGGGTGCGTGAGGCGGCCGTGCCGGCCCGCCGCAACGACCGTGGCGAGGCGTACCTCGCGGCCTACGCCGTCCCGGCCGACCCGATCGGCCCGGGTGCCGACGACCGGCAGGCGTTCGCCGACCTGATGGCCGAGGAACTGGCCGCCCGGCTTCCGGAGTACCTGGTGCCACGCGCCTGGCGGATCCTGCCCGCCCTTCCCACGACGGAGAACGGCAAGCTGGACCGAGCAGCGCTGCCCGCACCCGACCTCGTGACGACGCCGCGGCGGCACGGCCAGGACGCCACCGGCGGCCGTGAGCCCACTGCCGGTCACCACACGGACATCGAACGGCGCGTGCGGAAACTCTGGGCCGCCGAGTTCGGTGTCGACGCCGACGGCATCGCGGCCGACGCCTCCTTCTTCGACCTGGGCGGCCACTCGATCACCGCGATGCGGCTGGTCAACCAGGTCCGGGAGGAGTTCGGCACCGAGTACCCGATGCTGAGCTTCTACCAGGATCCGACGCTGCGGGCCATGACGGCCCGACTGGCCTCCTCGGCGAGCGAGACGGAGCCGGTCCCCGCACCTGAGACGAAGCCGGTCCCCGCACCTGAGGCCGGCGACGGACCCGGCACGACGGAACGCCGGGCGCCCGCCACCGCGCAGCAGTCCCGGTTCGCGGCGGTACACGCCGACCACCCCCTCCCACAGGTCTTCAACGTCGCGCTGCGGATCACCCTCTCCGGCCACCTGGACGTATCGGCCCTGCGCACCGCCCTGACCCGGCTGGCCGAGCGGCACGAGGGGCTGCGGACCCGCCTGGCCCGCAGTGGGGACGGCTGGGAGCAGCAGGTCCTGAGGCCCGGGCCGGTGGAGTTGCCGGTCGAGGACCTCACCGCGCGGCCCCCGCACGAGCGGCGGACAGCCCTGGAACGGGCCGGCGCGGAGGCCACCGAGACACCGATCGACCCCACGCGCGGGACACCGCTGGCCGTGCGCCTCCTGCGCACCGGCGAGAGCACCTGGGTCCTGCTCCTGGTCCTGCACCACTCCGCGTGTGACGGCTGGTCGGTCAGCCTGCTCCTGAAGGAGCTGGCCGCGCTCTACGGCTCCGCCCTGCGGGGCACGCCGCACGGTCTTCCGCCCGTACGGTGCCAGCCCGTGGAGTACGCCCATTGGCAGCGGGACCAGGCGGACACGGCGGCCGACGAGGGCAAGCTGCGGTTCTGGCTGCGCGAGCTCGACGGCGTGCCGTTCACCGTCGGCCTGCCCCTGGACCGGCCCCGGCCCGAGAAGCCGAGCGGCCGGGGCGGTTCCGTGATGTTCTCCGTGCCGGCCGACGTGCGGGCCGCGGTGGAACGCCTGGCGAGGCAGCGGGGCACGACGCCGTTCGTGATCACGGCGGCAGCCCTCGGCCGGATGCTCGCGCAGAAGTCCGGGCAGGCCGACGTCATGTTCAACATCTCCTACGCCAACCGTGAGCGTCGTGCGTTCGAGTCCCTGCTGGCCTGCACGATCACCGGCTTCGCCCTGCCGGTGCGCGACGGGGCGGAAGGCTCGTTCAGCGCCCTGACGGACCGGATCGCCCGTACGGCGGTGGAGTGCATGGACCGGGCCCTGCCGGTGCGCGTGATCGCCCCGGCGCTGCGGGAGCGCACGGGTGTCGAGGTGCCGGACCGGCTGGACGTCGGCTTCGCGTACCAGAGCTCTCTGGACGCCGAGGTCGAACTGCCCGGGCTGACCACGGCGATAGAAGATCTGGCCCCCGCCGCGTCCCGCACGGAACTCACCTTCGGACTGGTCCCGGCCGGGGACGAACTGCGGGGCTTCGTGGAGTACTCGGCCGACCTCTGGGACCAGGCCACGGTCGAGGGCTGGACCCGGGACTACGTGGGTCTCCTGCGTGACGAGGTCCGCGGGGCCCTCGACAGCTGACGCCGGGGGCGGCACGCATCGGTGCCGCCCCCCTCATTGACAGGTCCGTACCAACACGCCACGCTGAGAGCGCTCTCAGAGCTGCCCGAATCGGCCAACCGTCGAACGGAGACAGAGCATGTTACGGACCCTCAGGCGCCGGGCTGCGGCTGTGGGGTTGTCCCTCGCGACGGCCCTGACCGGCTCCCTTCTCGCCACCGGAGCGAGTGCGCCGGCCCACGCCGCCGTCCCGGCGACGATCCCCCTGAAGATCACCAACAACTCGGCACGCGGCGAGCAGGTGTACATCTACAACCTCGGCACGGAACTGTCGACCGGCCGGCAGGGCTGGGCCGACGCGGGCGGCACCTTCCACCCCTGGCCTGCGGGCGGAAACCCGCCGACCCCCGCCCCCGACGCATCCATACCGGGCCCGGCGTCAGGCCAGTCGACCACGATCCGCATGCCGAAGTTCTCCGGCCGCGTGTACTTCTCCTACGGCCAGAAACTGGTCTTCAAGCTGACCACCGGAGGCCTGGTCCAGCCCGCTGTGCAGAACCCGGCCGACCCCAACCGCAACATCCTGTTCAACTGGTCGGAGTACACACTCAACGACTCGGGCCTGTGGATCAACAGCACACAGGTCGACATGTTCTCCGCGCCGTACGCGGTGGGAGTGCAACGAGCCGACGGCAGCACCGCGAGCACCGGCCGGCTCAAGCCCGGCGGCTACACCGGCTTCTTCAACGCCCTCAGAGGGCAGCCCGGAGGCTGGGCCAACCTGATCCAGACCCGCGCCGACGGCACGGTACTGCGCGCCCTGTCACCGTTGTACGGTCTGGAGACCGGCGCGCTGCCCGCCACCGTCATGGACGACTACGTCAACCGCGTCTGGCAGAAGTACGCCACCTCGACCCTGACGGTCACCCCCTTCGCCGACCAGCCCGGCACAAAGTACTACGGCCGGGTCTCCGGCGGCGTCATGAACTTCACCAACGGCTCCGGCGCCACCGTCACCAGCTTCGAGAAACCGGACGCCGCCTCGATCTTCGGCTGTCACCGGAAGCTGGACGCCCCCAACGACCAGGTACGCGGCCCCATCTCGCGCACCCTGTGCGCCGGCTTCAACCGCTCCACCCTGCTGGTCAACCCCAACCAGCCCGACTCCGGGGCCGATTCCTTCTACAAGGACGACGTCACCAACCACTACGCGCGCAAGATCCACGCACAGACCGTCGACGGCAAGGCGTACGCGTTCGCCTTCGACGACGTCGGTCATCACGAGTCGCTCGTCCACGACGGCAGCCCGCGCCAGGCCTACCTCACGCTCGATCCCCTCAACTGACCGCCTCGGCCATCGGCACCGCCGTCGGTTCGCGGTGCCGGTGTCCGTTGACTGTGCACAAGTTCTGGTCATCAATCACAACTTTGCTGTTCCTTGGTGTAGTTGGGCTGCGGTTTACGTGAGCCTCGTTGGCACCACGCGGTGACTGCACACCCTCCTGTTACAGAGGGGGTGCGGCCACCATCCCCCCACGCACTGGTGAGAGGCACCAACGATGACGACGAACCGCGCCCTGCGGTACGGCGGCCGCACGCTGGCGTTCACGGCGACCGCACTCGGCATGATCGCGGCGGCCGTGCCCGCAGCGGCCGAGGAACAGCCCACCGCGGAGCAGCTCATGGCCGACTGCTCTTCCGGGGAGGGCAAGTGCAGCTTCAACTCCCCGCAGATCGGCGAGGCCTACCTCGGTGAGCCCCGTCAGGTCTCCGACCTTCTCTTCAACTGCACCGACTCGGCCGCGTCCCAGTCGATGTCATGGGCCGACACCGTGGGCTCCTCCCACTCGGTGGGCGGCTCGGTCACCGTGGGCGGAGGCATCGAAGGCATCATCACGGCCAGCGTGACCGCGACGTACAACTACACCTGGCAGAGCTCGCACACCGAGACGAGTTCCTTCACCGTGAACGTGAAGCCGGGACACGTGGGCTGGATCTCCCGCTCCCAGGTGATGCAGCGGATATCCGGCACGTGGCAGACCCACTACGACGACCCCAAGTGGGGCCACTACTACTGGTTCGTCCCCGACGTGGTCACCGGCCCGGCTCCGAACGGCACGGACGGCAAGCACAGCGCGGTCGTGGTCAGGTCCCGCAAGATGACCGCCGAGGAGAAGAAGCTGTGCTCCACCGGCTCCACCCAGAACAAGGTGTTCACTCACGGCGGCTGATCCGCCGTGAGGCGCTCAAGGGGCTGCGGCGACCCCGATACCGAGGGCGATGAACAGCCATCCGGTGGTCAGTTCCCACCGGTGGCGGGCCTTCGGGCGGGCGAGGAGGGTGCGTAGCCGCGCGGCGACGGTGACGAGGGCGAACCAGTAGACGATCCCGATGAGGACGTCCAGGGCGCCGAGGAAGAAGATCTGCCGTGCTGTCGAACCGCTGCCGTCGACGAACTGCGGCAGGACGCTGATGAAGAACAGCGCAGCCTTGGGATTGAGCACATTGGTGAGGAAGCCCTGGCTGAAGCCGGACCGCCCGCGGCCGTCGCCTGTCCTGTCCACCGCGGCCCCGGGCGGGAGGCCGCCGTCCTCCGGCGCGCCGGTGCCGGCTGCCTTCCGCCGCGCCGCCAGCACCGCCCGAACGCCCAAGCAGACCAAGTAGAGCGCGCCGAGCAGCTTGACGGCGTCGTACACCACGGGTGAGCGGGTGACGATCAGCGACAGCCCGACGGCGGCGGCGACCATGTGCGCACACAGCCCGGCCTGAGCCCCGAGCGCCGCGGCCCGCCCCCGGGCCGGATCCTCGGCCGCCGATCTCACCACGACGAGGAAGTCCGGACCGGGGACCGCGTACGCCACCAGGACCACACCGAGAAAGCCGACCAGGTCGACCGACATCCCATCCCCTTTCGGTCGGCCCCCGAGTACCCCGAGGGCGCCGAACCGGACTCGTGGAGCAGTGGTGAAAACCCTGTGGAAGCGCTGTCGGTGGTGCCGTTTATGCTGCACCCGAAGATCACGCGGGACCAGGGGAGGGCGCGGCATGTTCAACAGGCTGTTCGGCAGGGGAGCGGAGAGACCCGTAGCGGATCCGCACGTCCTTCCCGTCCCGCGCAGGCAGAAGAACGGGATGTACACCCTGCGCGCGCTCGGCGACACGCGGGTGCTCGCGCTGGTGGAGGCGGCCGACGCGGGGGACTGGGAGGCCGTCAAGGCGGCCCTTGCGCCCTTCGATCTCGGCCGTGACCACCGGGTCCTGGGGGAGCTCGCCGACCTGGACGGTGTGCAGGACTGGATCGGCCGGGCCGTCGAGGAGGACAAGGAGCACCGGGCGACGGCCCTGCTGATATCCGGGGCACGCCACATCAGCTGGGGCTGGGAGGCGCGCACCTCCGACCTGGCCGTGAACGTCACGCAGGAGCAGTGGCGGATCTTCCACGAACGGCTGCGGCTGGCCGAGGAGCAACTGCTCGAAGCCGCCGAGCTGCGGCCGGAATGGGTCACGCCGTGGCGCCACCTCCTCACCTCCGGCCGCGGCATGTCGCTCGGCCCCGCCGTCAACGAGACCCGGTTCGAGGCCGCCCTGCGCCGCGACCCGCTGGACCTGGAGAGCCACCTCGAGCGGCTGTCGCAGTTGCAGCCCCGCTGGGGCGGCAAGCCGGGGCAGGCCCTGGCGTTCGCCCAGGAGGCGTCCGCCCGCGCCCCGCACGGACACCGCCTCGGCTGCGTGATCGCCATGGCGTACATCGAGGAGTGGGTCGAGTCGGAGCGTGGGGACTACCTCGTGACCTCCGAGATCCAGGCACAGTTGCGGGAGGCGGCGGACCACAGCATCCTCCATCCCGCCTACGTGTGGCGCCCGGGCTGGCAGCACGACTTCAACATGTTCGCCATGGCCCTGTCGCTGGCCGGAGAACGACACACGATCCGGCGCGTCTTCCAGACGCTGGACGGCGCCTACACCAAGTGGCCCTGGATCTACTTCGCAGAGCCCGAGAAGCAGTTCGCGCGCAGGTACCGCCGCGCCTGAGCGCCCTTCGGCCCCGTACCCGGCCGCCCGCCACACGTGGCGCCCCGGTGCCGCCGGTCCCGCCACCCGTCCTTCCTCCCACCCCGGACTGCCCGATGACTCTGCCCGACACCGCCACGAACCCGGCCGGCGCCGACCGCACCTTCCAGGTGGACCTGCGCGGCCTCGTCGATCTCCTCTCCCACCACCTCTACTCCAGTCCCAGGGTGTACCTGCGCGAACTGATGCAGAACGCGGTGGACGCGCTGACAGCCCGGCACGCCCTCGAACCGGACGCCCCCGCCGACGCCTTCGGCGTCCGCCTGTACGCCGATGGGTCGGTCGTACGTGTGGAGGACGACGGTGTCGGTCTCACCGAGGCCGACGTCCACACCTTCCTCGCCACCATCGGCCGCAGCAGCAAGCGCGCCGACCGCATAGCCGAACAACGCGGTGACTTCATCGGCCAGTTCGGCATCGGCCTGCTCTCCTGCTTCCTGGTCGCGGACGAGATCCACGTCCTGAGCCGCTCCGCCCGCACCCCCGACGCACCCGCCGTGGAATGGCGCGGACGCGGCGACGGCAGCTACACCATCCGCACCCTGCCCGCCTCCGCCCGCCCCCGGCCCGGCACCACCGTCACCCTGACACCGCGCACCGACGCCGGCGAGTGGACCCGCCCGGCCCAGGTGCACGCCCTGGCCCGGCACTTCGGCTCCCTGCTGCGCCACCCGGTGACCTTCGACGACGGAACAGGCGGCGGCACAAGTCCTGCCGCCCGCGCGGACGGACCGGGCGTGTCCGTCAACCCCGAGCCCGCCCCCTGGGCTCGTACCTACCCCACACCGGGAGCCCGTTCCCGCGCGCTGGCCGCGTACGGCGAGGAGGTCTTCGGCTTCAAGCCGCTGGACACCATCGAGCTGGACCTGCCGGCCGTCGGCCTCAAGGGCATCGCGTGCGTCCTGCCCGAGGCGGTACCGGCCGGACGCCGCCACGGCCACCGCGTCCACGTCAAGGGCATGCTGCTGTCCGAGCAGGCCGAGGAGATCCTGCCCGACTGGGCGTTCTTCGTCCGCTGCGTCGTCGACGCCGAGAGCCTGCGGCCGACCGCGTCCCGGGAGTCCCTCTACGAGGACGACACCCTCGCCGCCGTCCGCGACGCCCTCGCCGAGCGGCTGCGCGACTGGATCGCCCGGGCCGCCGCCAGCGACCCGGACCTGCTCGGCCGCTTCCTCCAGGCCCACCACCTGGCCGTGAAGTCGCTCGCGGTGCACGACGACGAGATCCTGCGGATGCTGCTGCCCTGGCTGCCGTTCGAGACCACCGACGGGCACACCACCCTCGACGAGTTCGCCCGCACCCACCGCACCGTGCTCGTGACATCGAGCGTCGAGGAGTTCCGGCAAGTTGCCGCGATCGCCTCGGCCGCCGGGCTCGGGGTCGTCAACGGCGGCTACACCTACGACCGTGAACTGGTCCACCGACTGCCCGAGATCAGGCCCGAGGCGAGCGTCGCCGACCTCGACCCCGCGACCCTCACCGCCCACCTCGACCCCGTGGACCGGGAGACGGAACTGGCCGCCGCGGCCTACCTCGCCCAGGCCCGCGAGGCCCTCGCCGTCTTCGACTGCGACGTCGCGCTGCGCACGTTCCAGCCCGCCTCCGCCCCCGCCCTCCTCGTCGACAGCCGCGAGGCCCGTCACGAGCGCACCCGCTCCCAGCTCGCCCGGGAGCAGGAAGGCGGCCTGTGGGGCGACATCCTCGGCGCCCTGCGCCAGGAGGCACCGCGCGCCCAGCTGATCCTCAACCAGCTCAACCCGCTGGTCCGCACCGCCGTCACCATCGACGAACCCGAACTGGCCCGCACCAGCGCCGAAGCCCTCTACGGGCAGGCCGCGATGTTGTCCCGGCGCCCCCTCAGGCCCGCCGAGTCGAGCCTCATCAACCGTTCCTTCCTCGATCTCCTCGCCCACGCCCTCCGCAAGGACAGCTGACGATGCCGACGACCGCACCCCAGACCACCGACGAGCTGTACCAGGCGCTCCAGGAGAACGACCGGCGCCCCTACGGCCGCACCCGCACCGTCACCGCCGAGGAACTCGTCGACGCCGCCGAGCAGTTCGACGAGCCCGTCCCGCTCGTCCACGCGCTCCTCGAACTCCAGGAGGCGTACACCTACGGCTCCGAACCCCGGAAGTCGCCCGTCGTCTTCGCCCGCCTGCTGACCCTCTTCGACGAACAGCCCGACGTCTTCGACGAGCGCCTGCGGCACATGCTGTTCTGGCGGTTCAAGTGGGTGGCCAACGCCCTGCGCGCGCTGCCCGAGGTACCGCTCGCCAGCATGCGCCAGTGGCTGACCGAGATGCGCGACCGGTACGAGAAGGCCGGCCTCGGCCTCCAGCCCTACTACAGCCAGGCGTACCAGCTCGCCTCGCACGTCGGCGAGGACACCACCCTCGCCTACGAGCTGTGGGCGGGCCGCACCCGCACCCGGCTCAGCGACTGCGAGGCCTGCGAGATCTGCGAGCGCGCCCTGTACCACCTCTCGGCGGGCGACGACGAGCGGGCACTGCGCGCCTGGGAACCCGTCCTGGCCGGAAAGGAGTCCTGCCAGGAGGAACCGGCCCGCTCCCTCTCGTACGCCCTGCTGCCGCTGCTTCGCACCGGCCGCACCGACCAGGCGCGCGAACTGCACCTCGTCGGCTACCGCGGCTGCCGCCGCAACCCCTCGATGTCCGGGGAGGTCGGCCGGCACCTGGAGTTCTGCGCGCTGACCGGCAACGAGGCCCGCGGCCTGGAACTGCTCGCCGAGAACCGCGGCCTGTTCGACGAGGTCGACTCGCCGCTGGACCTGTTCGACTTCCTCACCGGCGTGGAGGTCCTCCTCCAGCGGGTCGAACTCCTCGGCCACGGCGAACTGCCTGCCGCCGGATACGCGGGCCGCACCTGGACGGTGGCCGGCCTGCGCGCCGAGGTACGGACCCGCGCCGACGACCTCGCGGCCCGCTTCGACGACCGCAACGGCACCACCGCCCACACCGACCGCCGCAAGGCCCGCCTCGACCGTGCCCCGCTCATGGACGCGCTGGAACTGACCCTGCGCACCCGCACCCTCGACGACGTGACCCCGGCCGCCCCGGTCACCGCACCCGCCACCCCTACGGCCGCGGCCCTCCCCGACGACCTGACCGAGCTCATCCTGCGGGCCCGAACGCTGGAGGAGCAGGGACACCCGGACGCACCGGCCTGCTGGACACGGCTGCGCACACGCGTCGCCGCCCGCGACTACACTCACCCCGACGACCCGGCCGTCGACCCGCTCGTCCGGCTCCGCGCCGACCGGCTGGCCGACGAGGCGGGCCGGGCGGGGGAGAAGGACGAGTTCGCCGACGCCGCCGCCCTCCACGAGGAGGCCGCGGCCCTGTACGACGACGCCGGAGAGCCGGCTCACGCGGCGCTCGCCCGGGCGGGAGCCCTGCTGGCAACGGCCGAGATCGCCACGGAGGGCGCCGACGCGGCCGAGGCAAAGGCCGCCGCGCTGACCGCCGCCCACGCGTCCATGGTCCACCTGCACGAGGAGACGTCCGGCCTCGCCCCGTACCAGGAGGCCCGCCTGCTGCGGCTGCGCGCGACCGCGCTCGCCCTGCGCCTGCAGACCACGGGGAGCGAGGAGCACGTCGCACCCGTCCTCGCCGAGGTGGAACTGCTGCACACCTTCGCCACGCGGCACGACGTCGAGACGCAGATCTCCGGCGCCCTCCTGCTGCGGGCCAGCACCTACGCCATCTCCGGCGACCTGCCCGCCGCGGTCACCGAGATCGACGCCCTCCTCGACCGGCTGACGGCGCACGGCCCCGCCTGGCACCTGCCCCGCACACTCGGGCTGCGCGGCCGCCTCCACCTCGGCCTCCAGGACGCGCAGGCCGCGCACGCCGACCTCACCGAGGGCCTGCGGCGGGCCGCCGACTGGCCGGCCGGCACCGTCGACACCGCCCGCCTCCACGGCGATCTGGCCCAGGCCCACATGCACCTGGGCCGCCCCGACGAGGCACTGCGGCACCTGACGCGCTCCGCGGAGCAGGACCTGCGCCGCGGCAGCCGGACGGACGCGTTCTGCACCTACGGCAACGCCGCCCAGCTCAGCCTCGACCTCGGACGCGTCGAGGACTGCATCGCCCTGCTCGACTCCGTCCTGGCCGAACCGGACGTCGCCGCCGGAGAGGTCGACGACCGGCTCGTGGCCCAGCTGCGCCTGACCCGCGCCCGCGCACTGCACACGGGGGAGGACCTCAAGGCCGCCACAGCGGAGTTCGTCGCCCTCGCGGCCGAGTCGGCCGGCTGGGAGGACGACCGGGGCAGCCATGCCATGATCGCCGCGGAGACGGCCGTACTCCTCGGCGAGTCCGGTGAGTTCGGCCGGGCCCGCGAAGCCGCCGATCAGGCGCTCGCCGCCCACGCCGAGGCCCCGCGCTACGAGCATCTCAGCAACGGCCTGCGCGAGCTCGCCCGCCTCCAGGCTCAGCAGCAGGGCCCCGACGGCCTGCCGGGCGCCCTCGCCTACCTCGACGACGCCGGCCGCGTCGCCGACGAGGCCCGCGCCGCCGGTTACGAGGCCCACGGCCGTTCCCTGGACACCGCCCTGGCCTACGAACACGGGCGGGTCAACGCCTACGCCGGCGCGTACGAGGACGCGCTGGCCGCCCTGGACAAGGCTCTCGCCCTGCTCGGCGAGCCGGGACCCGAGGACGACCACGCCGGCGAGTGGGCCGAGTGCGTCCGCCTCGCGGGCGCGGTGGAGGGCATCTACCTGGAACGCCCCGCCCCCGCCCTCGCCCGCCTCGACACGGCGGTCTCCCGCCTGACCGCCCTGGGCCACACCGAGGAGACCGAACCGCTGACCTCCTTGGCGGCCCGGCTGCGCGACGAGGAGTGACACGACGCCCCCGGGGGCGGGCTCTCGCCCGGCCGCGGGGGCGCCGCCTCCCTGGCTTCACCTGCGCCGTTCGCGGAGGAGTCCCGTCACGACGAAGACCCGTCCCGGCAAGCGGGACGGCATCGGACAAGGGGACCGAGTCCGATGCCGGTGCGGCTGCCGTACCGCCGCCGCGTCACCCGGCCGCCGCACGCGCCGGGCGCATCCGGCCGGGGCGCCCGCACGGTAGAAGTCCGGAAGGCGGATGTGACGACTCCGCGGCCGACGACGGGCGGGCTGGGACAGCGACATGGGCGACGAACGAGCCACCGGACGCAGCGGGAAGGGACCGGCGGGGCCTGCCGCCTCGACCTGCCTCGTGACCGGCGCGAGCGGCTACATCGGCGGGCGGCTGGTGCCGGAACTCCTGGACGCCGGCCACCGGGTGCGCTGCCTGGTCCGCACGCCGAGCAAGCTGCGCGACCACCCGTGGGCGGACCGGGTGGAGATCGTCCGGGGCGACGTCACCGACGCCGGATCGGTGGCGCGGGCGATGGCCGGAGCGGACGTCGCCTACTACCTCGTACACGCCCTCGGCACCGGAGACGACTTCGAACGGACCGACCGTGCCGCCGCCCGCGTCTTCGGCGAGCAGGCGCGCCGGGTCGGCGTCCGGCGCCTCGTCTACCTCGGCGGACTCACTCCCGCCGGCGTACCGGAGTCACATCTCTCCCCGCACCTGCGCTCCCGCACCGAGGTCGGCCGCATCCTCCTCGGCTCGGGTGTGCCGACCGCCGTCCTGCGCGCGGCCGTCATCATCGGCTCGGGCTCCGCGAGCTTCGAGATGCTGCGCTACCTCACCGAGCGCCTGCCGGTCATGATCACCCCGCGCTGGGTGAGCACCCGCATCCAGCCGATCGCCGTACGGGACGTGCTGCGCGTCCTGGTGGGCTGTGCCGGCCTTCCCCCCGACGTCAACCGTGCCTTCGACGTCGGCGGCCCGGAGGTGCTGACCTACCTGGACATGATGCGCCGGTACGCCGCCGTCGCCCGGCTGCCCCGGCGGCTCATCGTGCCGGTGCCCGTGCTCACGCCCGGACTCTCCAGCCACTGGGTAGGCCTCGTGACCCCGGTGCCGGCCTCGATCGCCCGCCCGCTCACGGAGTCCCTGCGCCATGAGGTGGTGTGCCGGGACCGCGACATCGAACAGTACGTGCCCAGCCCACCGGGACACCCACTCGGTTTTGACCGCGCCGTCACCCTGGCGCTGCAACGCGTCCGGGAGGCCCAGGTCACCACCCGCTGGTCGTCCGCCTCGGTGCCCGGCGCCCCCAGCGGCCCCCTGCCCACCGACCCGGACTGGGCCGGCGGCAGCCTCTACACCGACCACCGCGAACTCGAGGCGGACGTGGCACCCGACGCGCTGTGGCAGGTCGTCGAGGGCATCGGCGGGGAGAACGGCTGGTACTCGTTCCCGTTGGCCTGGGCGGTACGCGGCCGGCTGGACCGTCTCGCGGGCGGCGTGGGCCTGCGCCGGGGCCGACGCGACGCGCGCCGGCTCCGGGCGGGCGACTGCCTGGACTTCTGGAGGGTGGAGGAGATCCAGCGCGGCCGGCTGCTGAGGCTGCGCGCCGAGATGCGGCTGCCCGGCCTGGCCTGGCTGGAGATGAGGGTGGACAGCGACGCCGGAGGGCCCGTCCGGTACCGCCAGCGCGCCCTCTTCCACCCCCACGGACTGCTGGGTCACCTGTACTGGTGGAGCGTCTCGCCCTTCCACGCGGTCGTCTTCGGCGGCATGGCCCGCAACATCGTCCGCGCCGCGATCCGCCTCCAGGAAGAGCGCACGGAAGCACGGGAGTCCGGAACCGCATCCGGACCCGCCTCGCCGCCGGAAGACAGTGCAGTACGGACCGGCCGCCGTGAACCACCGGAGAGAGGCTGAAGCCCATGCACGTCTCAGTCGTTCTGTTCACCTCCGACCTGCGTCTGCGTGACCACCCGCCGCTGCGTGCCGCCCTGGACTCCGCCGGCACGGTCGTCCCGCTCTTCGTGCGCGACCGAGCCGTGACTCAGGCCGGGTTCGCCGCCCCCAACCGCAGTGCCTTCCTCGCCGACTGCCTGGCCGACCTCGACTCCTCGCTGCGCGAGCGCGGCGGACGGCTCGTGGTCCGCTCCGGCGACCTGGTGGAGGAGGTGTGCCGTGTGGTGACCGAGGCGGACGCCGACGAGGTGCACATGGCGGCGGCGCACAGCCGGTTCGCCACCCGGCGTGAGGACGGACTGCGGCGCGCGCTGGAGGCCGACGGGCGCCGTCTGTTCGTCCACGACGCCGTCACCGTGGCCGTTTCACCCGGCGAGGTGACCCCCTCCGGGGCGGACCACTTCGCCGTCTTCACGCCCTACCACCGGCAGTGGGCGCGGGCCCGGCTGCGTGACGTCGTGGCCGCCCCGCGCCGGGTGTTCGTCCCCGAGCACGTGAAGGGAGAGCCGCTGCCCGCACGCGACGACGTCCCCGGCATCTCGCCGGCCCTCCCCGCCGGCGGCGAGAGCGCGGGCCGCACACGGGTGAGCGCCTACTGGCGACGCGGTCTGGGCGCCTACGACGACACGCGCGACGACCTGGGCGCCGACAGCACCTCCCGGCTCTCCGCGCACCTGCACTTCGGCACCCTCTCCCCGGTGGAGCTGATCCACCGGGCCCGCCGCCACGGCGGGCCGGGCGCCGAGGCCCTGGTACGGCAGCTCGCCTGGCGCGACTTCCACCGCCAGGTCCTCGCCGCACGCCCCGACGCAGCCCACACCGACTACCGCAGCAAACGCGACCGATGGCGTACCGAACGCACCGCGGGCGACGACATCGAGGCATGGCGGCAGGGCCGCACCGGCTACCCGGTGATCGACGCGGCGATGCGGCAGCTGCGCCACGAGGGCTGGATGCACAACCGGGCCCGGCTGCTCACCGCGAGCTTCCTCACCAAGACCCTGTACGTCGACTGGCGCATCGGCGCCGCCCACTTCCTGCACTGGCTGGTCGACGGTGACATCGCCAACAACCAGCTCAACTGGCAGTGGATGGCCGGCACGGGCACCGACACACGGCCCAACCGGGTGCTCAACCCGGTCACCCAGGCGAAGCGGTACGACCCGGACGGCACCTACGTGCGGCGCTGGGTGCCCGAACTGGCGGGCCTCGGCGCCCCGGCCGTCCACGAGCCGTGGAAGCTGCCCGGCCTGGACCGCGCCGCGCTCGACTACCCCGATCCGGTCGTGCCGCTGTCCGAGGGCCTGGAGCGGTTCCGGCGGGCCCGCGACAAGCAGGGCTGAGAGGGCCGCGACAGAGCGGGCCGCCACCGGGTCCGGTGCGCGGCCCGCACCGCGCACGGATGGTGCGCGGCCCGCACCGCGTACCACCCGGTCGCGTCCCCGCGTGCTTCACACGTCGTGGGCCGCACGCGCCACCCACCGCAGCAGAGCCCCACGGCCCTCCTCAGGCACCGTCCACAGCGGATGCCCGCGCAGCCCCCAGCGGCCGAGCAACGCGTTGGCGGCGAGGAAGCCGCTGGTGGCCGCGCGTTCCATCAGCGCCACCGGCAGCCCGGTGCGCACGGTGTCGCCCGCGACGACGAGGCCGGGCGTCGGCGTGCCCACGGCAGGCCGGTCGCCGTATCCGCCGACCGGGAACAGCGGGCAGTCGGCCCTCCACTCGTGGCGGGCGTCCACCACCCGGGCCCTGCGGGTCTCCGGGTAGACCCGGTGCAGTTCCGCGAGCAGTTCCTTCTGCCGTGTCTCACGGCCGGCGTCACCGGACAGCGCGTAGGCGTGCAGTTCCAGCACCGAGCCGCCCGTGCGGGCGGCCCAGCGGGCGGCCTCCCCCTCCCAGCGGTTCAGGACGCTGACGTTGTCCAGGGGGCCGTACCCGCTGGTGCCGAGGAACCCGGGCCGGTCATCGCGTACGGGCCGGTCCAGCCACAGGCGGGACACCAGGAACGGCGGCGCGGTGCGCAGCCGTGCCACCCGGTCGCGCCACGACTCGTCCCCCAGCCCTTCGGACCCGGCCACCACGGCACGCAGCGCGCTGGGATCGAGGGCCAGGACCACGGCGTCGCAGCGCTCCTCGGTGTCACCGGTCGCCACCGTGAAGCCACGGTCGGGCAGGGCCGTGACCGCCTCGACCGGTGTGGACGTGCGCAGGTCGGCTCCCCGGCGGGTCAGGTACGCGGCGAGCGGGTCCCACAGAGCCTGGGGGAACGGCTCGCCGGGCACGTCGAACAGCAGGCCCTCGGCCGAACCGAGGAAGTAGACGTGGAACATCAGCGCCATCTCCGCCGCCGACAGCAGACGCGGGTCGGCGAAGAAGCTGCGCGAGAAGACCTCGAAGGCCAGGTGCCGCGCCGCCGCCGGGAAGCGGATCCGGTCCAGGAACTCGTGGGCGCTGACCTGGTCGAGCCGGTCGTACACGTCCGGCACCCGCACGTCGAGCAGCGGCAGCGCGGCACGGGCGTTCATCCGGACCAGGTCGCGCGCACGGAAGGAAGGGCTCAGCGCGACGAAGCCGAGCGCGCTCAGCGGCGGTGTGCGCGGGACGTGCCGGAAGCTGTCGTGGCCGCCGCCCGAGTGACGCAGCGGATAGTCGGGCAGGCCGGTCAGGCGGGACAGCGCCGGATCGGTGCGACGCAGCAGGGCCCGCAGGTTGTAGTACTGGCGGAAGAACGCGTGGAAGCCGCGGCTCATCGTCACCGTGCTGCCGTCGGCGAGCCGGGTGGGCCAGCCGGCCAGCCGTCCGCCGAGCCGCGGCTCGCGCTCGTACAGGGTGACTCGTACTCCGCGTTCGGCGAGCGCCGTGGCGGCCGTCAGCCCGGCGATGCCTCCCCCGACGACCGCGGCGTGCGGGGCGCCCGAGGGATCGGCGCGGCGCGTTCCGCCCGGCGCGGGCAGCAGCCGGGCCAGCCGGTCCCGCCCGGGGCGGCGCGCTGTGCGGCGGGGGCCGACGGTCATCGCGGGTCCCGCCCGCCGCGCGGTTCCGCGCTCGCGCCCCGCACCGGGCGCGGTCGCGCACCCATCGCCTCACCGACACCGACACCGTCGTCGGCCTGGGCCTGCCACCGGTTCGTCGCCGGCCGGCGGGCCACCACGGTGTGCGTGATGCCGGTCTGCCAGCCGGGCAGCGGCAGGACCCGCACCCGTTCGAAACCGGCCCGCTCGACTCTCCGGCCCAGGGCCCCCGCGGTGTCGAAGCCGACGACGCTGCGCCACAGATGACGGTAGAGCGGCCCGTCCCCGAGCAGCGTGGCCACCGGCAGCACGAGCCCACCGCACACCGCGCTCCACACCGCGCGGTGCGCGGCCCGCCCGCTCAGGGCGTACTCGTGCACCGCCAGGCGGCCGCCGGGTGCGAGCAGCCGGTGGGCCGTGGCGAGCACGGCGTCCGGGTCGGCGACGTTCCGCAGCAGGTAAGCGGCGAAGACCGCGTCGAACGGACCGCTCACCCCTGCCTCGTCCAGTCGTTCCACCGGCGCGTGCACGAACCGCACCGCCCGCCCCCACGGGCGGCCGGACGCGCGCCGCAGCATGCCCGCCGAGGCGTCGACCGCCGTGATGTCCGCGCCGGGCAGCACGGCGGCCAGGGCGGCCGTGGACGCTCCGGTGCCGCATCCGAGGTCCAGCAACCGCAGCCCGCCGCCGTCCGGTGGGAGGCCGAGCCGGCGGGCCGAACGACGCAGGTGGGCGTGGTAACCGGGGTTGGCGGCCACGAGCGTGTCGTAGCTGCGGGCAGCGTGGTCGAAGGCGCCGGCCAGATCGGCGTCGCGCAGAAGAGGCATACGGTCGGGCTCCGGTGTCAGGTGGCCGGCGGGAACCGGCGCGGGGCGAGCGGGAGGGCGAGGGCGGAGGCGAGCATCGCGGCGACGGGCACGTGCGCCCCGATCCCGAGGTCCTCCGCCAGGCTGGTACGGCCGTCCAGGAACCGCAGCAGCCGCGGCGCGGGCACCTCCCGGAACAGACGGGTGAAGAAGGCGGGGCCGTCCACCCGGCCGCGGTCCAGGGCGTGCAGCAGCACGGAGTCCATGAGGCGGGCACGGGCGGAGTGGGGACGGGGCGGCAGCGGATGCCGTCCGCCGTGCAGCGCGTCCGCCACCGCGCCGGTCTGCCGTTGTACCGCGCTGAAGGTGTACCCGGTCGAGGGGCGGGTCGCGCCGGCGCCGGCGCCGATCCGGAAGGCGCACGGCGCGGTCTGCCGGGGAAGGTCGGCGTCCGTCATCGGGATCACCCCCTGTTCGCACGCGGTGACTTCGAAGCCCCGCAGGCCGAGCACCCGCTCCGCGTAGTCCCGCAGCGCGCGGTCGTACTCCACGCGGTCGAGCACCCGGCGGGAGAACTCCGTGTACTCGACGAGCGCCTCGTGCGGGCCGACGGGCAGCACGTACCCGAACGAGAGCCCGTGCGCGGGCTGCGGGGTGCGGAAGTCCATCAGCTCCACGACGGACGGGTCGAACTCCGGCCGCGCCGTACGGACGAACCAGCCCCGGAAGTGCTGCAGAAGCGTCGTACGGGCGGGTGGGAGCCGGGGGAGGGGACGCGAGTCGAACACCCAGCGGGCGCGGACGACGACACCCTCGCCGTCGGCGCGGCGGGCGTGCACCAGGGCACCGTCCCGCACCGGCGTGACCCGCTCGGCGGTCGCCTCGACGCGCGACACCGGCCCGTCCGCCAACGCGCGGGCGGCCAGCGCCTCGAAGGCGCCGGACCGCAGCATCTTGTAGCGCAGCGGAGTGATCCCCGCGGTGACGGCCGTGCCGTCGGCGCCGCGCACGCGCAGCCTTTCCCAGGACGCGGCCAGCGCGTCGTCGTACGGCCCGCCGCCCTGTTCCCAGAAACACCAGGTGCGCGGTGGGGTGCGGACCGGACCCGGCGGCGCGGCCAGCAGCACCGTGTCCAGCCGAACGGCGCTCACGGGCGGCCGGGCCAGACGCAGCGCGAGCGACAGTCCCGCCGCTCCGGCCCCCACCACGGCGACATCGGCCTTCAGAACCACCACCGCGCCTCCTTGTCCGGCACCGGCATTGACGAACCCTCCGCCCGGTGCCGACCAGTGTTCCGGCCGTACCGGCCGATCGGATGCAGGCCGCGTGCCGTGTGTCGCGGACGCGTGCCATGACGGCGAGCGATTACCCGGTCGGCGCATCCGGTTCGGCACCGCACGCGGAATGTGTCTCGACGTGAACGATGTGACCACGGTCGAGAGGAACGCGATGTGCTCCACCCGGGCGACCTTCCGGCACTCGACGGCACCGCCGGGCGGGCCACCGGGTGACGTGGCCGCGCGGCACGGCGGGCGTCCGCCGGCCCCCTCGGGCCGGGCGGCGACCGACGGGGCCACGGGCCGCGGCACGGCGGCGGACGCGTACGACGCCGGCCGGCCCGAAGTCCTCGGCCACGACGAGGGCCGGCCTGATCACGCCGACGTCCTCGGATCTGGCCGTGGCGAGGGTGTCGGTCAGCGGCTGGATGAGGTCGGCACGGACCCCGGCGTCGTCGACGCCGACGTGATCGCGGCGGTCCGCGCGGTGCTGGACCGGATCCTCGCGGCCCGGCTGGCCCGTGCCCGCGAACTGGACGCCGTATTCGCGGAGGACCTCGCCGCGCGGGTCACCGACTTCACCCTGCGCGGCGGACGCCGTATCCGCCCCCGGTTGCTGTGGTGGTCGCTGCGCGCCTGCGGCGGTGGCACCCCGGCACAGGTCCGGGCGGCGCTGCACGCCGGTGCGGCAGTGGAGCTGTTGCAGACCTGCGCGCTCGTCCACGACGACCTGATGGACGCCGCCACGACGCGCCGGGGCCGCCCTGCCCTGCACACCGCCGTCGCCCGCCAGTACGGCGACATCCCGCGCGGCGCGGCGCGACGCCTCGGTGACGCGGCCGCCGTGCTCGCCGGCGACCTGGCGCTCGCCTGGGCGGACGACGTGATGACCGATCTCCTGCTGGACGGTGACGATCTGCCGCCCGAGGCCCCCGCCCGAGTCCGAGACATCTGGCGCGGCACACGGACGGAGACGATCGCCGGTCAGTACCTCGACATGCAGGGCCAGGCGACCGGGCAGCCGACGCCGGCCCGCGCCCTGCGCGCGGCCTGTCTGAAGAGCGCGCTGTACACCGTGGAGCGCCCCCTCGCACTCGGAGCCGCCCTGGCAGGCGCCGACCAGGAAGCCACGCAGGCACTGTGCCGGGCCGGCCGCTGCGCGGGGGTCGCCTTCCAGCTGCGGGACGATCTCGACGACCTCTTCGCCGACCCGGACGTCACGGGCAAGCCGTCCGGCGGGGACGTACGGGAAGGCAAGCCCACCTACCTCATGGCGCTGGCCCGTGCCCGCGCCGCCGCCGACGGAGATTCGGCCACCCTCGGCGTCCTGGACGCGTCGCTCGGCCGCGCCGACCTCACCGAGACGGGCCTGGACCGGGTCCGTGACGTGCTGACCGCCACCGGCACCCGCGACCTCGTCCAGGAGAAGATCGAGCGGCTGCGCCGCCAGGCCCTGCGCCACCTCGCGGCGGCCGATCCGGAGCCGGGCCCGGCGGCCACCCTGCGGACCCTGCTCACAGCGATCACCGGCACACCCGGCCACGCGCCCGAACCGGCCGGGGGTCCGCCGTTCACCGCCGCTCTCGGCGCCGGGGGAGCGGAGGCCGTGCGATGACCCGGACCCTGAAGGGGCCGACCGACCATGTGGTGGTCGTCGGCGCGGGCCTGGCCGGCCTGTCGGCCGCGCTGCACCTGCTCGGCGCCGGGCGCCGGGTGACCGTCGTCGAACGCGACGAGGGACCGGGCGGGCGCGCCGGCCGGCTCGTCCGCGGCGGCTACCACATCGACACCGGGCCCACGGTGCTGACCATGCCCCAGATCGCCGACGAGGCGTTCGCCGCCGTCGGCGCCTCCCTGAACGACCGCGTCGAGCTGATCCCGCTGCGCCCGGCCTACCGGGCGTCCTTCGCCGACGGCAGCGCACTGGACGTGCACACCGACGCCGACCTGATGGAAGCCGAGGTGGAACGCTTCGCCGGTCCCGCCGAGGCGGCCGGGTACCGCAGGCTGCGTCACTGGCTCACCGCCCTGTACCGCGCCGAGCGGAACCGGTTCCTCGACGCCGACTTCGACTCCCCACGGCAGCTGCTCGGACCCGACCTGGTCCGGCTGGCCGCGCTCGGCGGCTTCGGCCGCTGGGAGGCCGGCGTCGCCCGTCACCTGCGCGACGAACGGCTGCGCCGCATCTTCACCTTCCAGGCCCTGTACGCGGGCGTGCCGCCCACCCGCGCCCTCGCCGCCTACGCGGTGATCGCCTACATGGACACCGTGGCCGGTGTGTACTTCCCGCGCGGCGGCATGCACGCCCTGCCCCGGGCCATGGCCGAGACCGCCCGGGCGGCCGGTGCGACCTTCCACTACGGGCGGCCGGTCACCGCGCTGGAACGCTCCGGCGAACGCGTCACCGCCGTGCTCACCGACCAGGAACGCATCCCCTGCGACGCCGTCGTCCTCACCCCGGAACTGCCGGTCGCCTACCGGCTCCTGGGGCGTGTTCCGCGTCGCCCGGTGCGACTGCGGCACGCGCCGTCGGCAGTGATCCTGCACGCCGGCTGCGACCGCACCTGGCCGCAGCTCGCCCACCACACCCTGTCCTTCGGCCGCGCCTGGCGGAGCACCTTCGACGAACTCACCCGCGCCGGCCGGCTGATGAGCGACCCCTCGCTGCTGATCACCCGTCCGACCGCCACCGACCCCGCGCTCGCCCCGCCGGGCCGCCACCTGCACTACGTCCTGGCACCCTGCCCCCACACCGGCATCGGCCCCGGCCCCGCCGCCTGGCACGACCTCGGACCCCGCTACCGCGACGCACTGCTGCGGGAGCTGGAGCGCCGGGGACTCGACGGCATCGCCTCGGCGATCGAGGAGGAGTGCCTGGTCACACCGGCCGACTGGACCGCGCAGGGGCATGCCGCGGGCACGCCGTTCTCCGCCGCGCACACCTTCGTCCAGACGGGCCCCTTCCGCCCCCGCAACCTGGTGCGCGGCACCGTCAACGCCGTTCTCGCCGGCTGCGGCACCACACCCGGAGTGGGCGTCCCGCCGGTCCTGCTGTCGGGAAAGCTGGCCGCCGCCCGCATCACCGGCGGCAGCCGCACCTCCTCCCGCCCGGGCCGGGCCCGGCCCCGCCCGGAAGAAGCCCCGGCGTGATCGCCCGCAGAGCGCAGGCCCTCCCGCCCGTCCACCCCGAAGGAGCCCGTCCATGACCATGCGGGAACTGGATGCCGCGGGCATCACGGACCCGGCCCTGCGCGCCGCCTACACCCGCTGCCGTGAGCTCAACGCCCGGCACGGGCGCACCTACTTCCTCGCCACCCGCCTGCTCACCCCCGACCGGCGTCCCGCCGTGCACGCCCTGTACGGCTTCGCCCGCTGGGCCGACGACATCGTCGACTCCCTCGACAGCGACGCCGGCCCGCAGGAACGCGCCCGTGCCCTGGACCGGCTCGACGACGACCTCGCCCGCGGCCTGGCCCGCGGCAGCGGCGCCGAACCGGTGGTGCGGGCCCTCGCCGACACGGCACGCCGCCACGCCGTCGAACACCGGCACTTCGCCGACTTCCTCGCCTCCATGCGCAGCGACCTGACGGTCACCTCGTACGCCACCTACGACGACCTGCGCGGCTACATGCACGGCTCCGCTGCGGTGATCGGCCTGCAGATGCTGCCCGTGCTCGGCACCGTGACATCTCGTCAGGAAGCCGCACCGCACGCGGCCGAGCTCGGGATCGCCTTCCAGCTCACCAACTTCCTGCGGGACGTGGGGGAGGACCTCGACCGTGGCCGGGTCTACCTGCCACAGGACCTGCTGGACTGCCACGGCGCCCACCGTGAGCTGCTCTGCCACGGCCGGGACACCGGCCGCACCGACCGGCGGGTCACCGCGGCGCTGCGGGAGTTCGAGTCGCTCACCCGAGCGGCCTACCGGCGCGCCGCGCCCGGCATCGCGATGCTCGCGCCGGACTCCCGGCCCTGCATCCGCACCGCGTTCGTCCTGTACGGCGGCATCCTGGACGCCGTGGCCGCCACCGGGTACGCCGTGCTGCACCGCCGCGCCGCGGTGCCGCGACGGCGCCGGGCCGTGGTCGCCGCGGACGGCCTGCTGCGCGTGGCGGCGGCCCGCCTCGCCGCCCGCCGCACGTCCGCCGGGCCGCCCGCACCGGCCGGGCCGGCAACCCCCGGCCCCCTCCCCCTCACCCGGCCGCACGTCCGTCCCGAGGAGGTCGCATGACGACGTCCGCCCGCCCACCGAGGACCAACTGGCGGCCACGCCTCGCGTCTCCGGGAGCCCGTGTGATCCCCGTCCGTCCGTGTCCTGAGGGCGCCGCGTCAAGTCCGACCGGTCCCGTCCCCGAGGGACTGCGGGGATCCCGTCCGTTCGACCGTCCCCGTCCCCGGGGGACGGCGTGCATCCCGCCCGCCCATGTCCCCTGGGGTGCCGTGCGAAGACCGTGCGTCGCACGTGCCAGGAGACCGCGTGCGTCCCGTCCGTCGTGCCTGGGGTGCCGCGTGCAGACCGACCGTCCCCGTCCCGAGGAGGCCGCGTGAATCCCGTCCGTCCGTACGCCGAGGAGGACACATGAGCCCCGCACGGCCACGGGGCCCGAGGCGTCTGCCGCTGAGCCTGCGCCGCACCCCGGTCGTCTGGGACCGGCAACGTCCCACCTGGCGCGAAGCCCGTCCCGCTCTGATCGCCGGAGCCCTCAAGCGGGCCCAGGCCCGTCCCACCGGCAACTGGTACGTCGTCGGAGCCTCACGTGACCTGCGCCCCGACCGGCCGCTGGCGCGTACCGTCGCCGGGCGCGAGGTCGTGCTGTGGCGGAACGCCGGTGGCGATCTCGTGGCCGGGCCGGGCAGCTGCCCGCATCTGGGCGCCCCGCTGCGTGACAGCCCGGTCCGCTGCGGCACCCTGGTCTGCCACTGGCACGGAATGGCCCTGGACGGACGGCCGTTCGCGGGCTGGGAGCCCTGGCCGGCCCACGACGACGGCGTACTGCTCTGGGTACGGCTGGACGAGGCCGGAGGCGAGCCGGCCACCAGCCGTCCGGCGGTGCCCGAACGCCCGACAGCCGACGAGGCGCTGACCGCCCTGTACACCGGCATGGGCGTCTGCGAGCCGGACGACGTCGTCGCCAACCGCCTCGACCCCTGGCACGGCGCCTGGTTCCACCCCTACTCCTTCGTCGATCTCACTGTGGTCCGGACTCCCGGCCGGGCCGACGAGGAGGACTCCTTCACGGTCGACGTGTCCTTCAAGGTCGCCGGACGGCTGGTCGTCCCGGTGCGAGCCGTGTTCACGGCGCCGGGACCACGCACGGTGCTGATGCGCATCACCGAGGGGGAGGGGGAGGGGTCGGTCGTGGAAACGCATGCCACGCCGATCGGTCCGGACCTGCTGGGACGGCCGCGCACCGCGGTCGTGGAGGCCGTCGTCGCCACGTCGGACCGGCCGGGCTTCGCCGTGGCCCGCCGCGCCTCCCCGCTGCTGCGCCCCCTGATGCGAGCTGCGGCGGGCCGCCTGTGGCGTGACGACCTGGCGTACGCGGAGCGCCGCTGGGCCCTGCGCTCCTCGGGGCGTCTGCCAGGCTGACCGAGCCCCGGTGGTACCCGAGCGGGTACGCCGGACGAGGGGTGCACCGCTCGATCAGCTCGGCTGCGTGCGCCCGGCCCCGCTGTCGTCCCCGTAGAGCCCGCTCAGCGTCGCCACAGCGTCCCGCAGTCCGGAGCAGTGCGGGAAGCCGGCGCCCGCCCGGCGGTCCCAGCCGGGCCCGGCGGGAAGCACGACGGGCCGGCGGCGCGCGCCCGACGGCCCCCACTCCAGTCCCGCGACATGCCGGGCCAGCGGGGTGGACGCCGTGGAACGGGTCTGGGACCACAGCACGACCGCGACGGGCCCGGTGCGCCGTACGCACGCCAGCAGCGCCTCCGCCGGTACCGCCGCTCCCAGCGTCCGGGTCGGCACCCCGCGCTCGCCCAGCGCGGCGGTCAGCGCCTCCAGGGGGAGGGTGTGCTGTTCACCGGGCGTACAGGCCAGCACCACGGGCGGAGCGCCGACGGGCGGGGCCGTACGCGGCAGCAGCAGCGGCACACTGCGCAGCGTGCCGGAGACGTGCCACGACAACAGGTGCTCGACTTCGACGTACCGGTCGCCGGACGACTCCCACTTGCGGCCCACGGCACGCAGCGTGGGCACCATCAGCTCCTCCCACGTCCTTTCCAGCCCGTACCGTCCGACGGCCTCCACCAGCCGTTGTTCCAGCTCCGGGGCGTCCAGCCGCACGGCGGCACGGGCCAGGCCCCGGCACTCCTGCCGTACGTCGCCGAGCGGAAGCCCGCTGCCCGCGCCACCCGGCCGGTACGCGGCTGCCGACACGGCCCCGGATGCCGCGGGCGGAGTCGCTCCGCCGGGTGTCCCGAAGCGCAGCCGGGCCACCCGGGCCGCCTCGGCCGGCGGCGCACCCGTCGCCGTCAGACGGCACATCTCCTCCGCCATCGCGACGTCCCGGGGACCCCAGCGGCGGTGCCGGCCCTGAGAGCGCACCGCCGGACCGAGTCCGTAGCGACGGTCCCAGGAGCGCAGGGTGGTCGGGGAGACGCCCAGACGACGGGCGAGGGCCCCGGTCGTCAGCCCCACCACCGCGGACGCGTCGTCACCGAACTCGACGGACATGGCACATCCCTCCGTGGAGCCCCAGGTCGATGCACAATCGATGCGAGTTGAGGACATCATCACTCGGACCGCAGCCTGGAACAAGACCGGAGGCATCCGCCGAGGAGACTCACCATGAACCGGCCCCCAGCCGCCGCACTCACCGTCGTCGACCCGCCGCACGACGACTGGACGACGCTTCACCACCAGTGGTCCGGGCTGGTCCACGGACTCGCCAGACAGGCGCTGGGGGATCCGCGCGAGGCGGAGGACGTGACCCAGCAGGTGTTCATGGCGGCCTGGCGGGGGCGCCACGGTTACGCCCCCGAGCGGGGGTCGTTCCCCGCCTGGCTGGTCGGCATCACCCGGCGCAAGGTGGCGGACGCCCTGGCCGCCCGTACCCGCCGCTCCGAGCTGACCACGCTGGCGACCGGCCTCCTCCCGTCGTCGGAGCGCAGTTCCGACGACGAACCGGAGGCGGCTCTCGACCGCGTCGTCGTCACGGGCGCCCTGGCGCGGCTCACCGAGCCCCAGCGCCGGGTGCTGCGGCTGGCGTTCTACCAGGACCTCACCCAGACCCAGATCGCCGGCGTGACCGGATGGCCGCTGGGCACGGTGAAGAGCCATACCCGGCGCGGACTGGACCGACTGCGCCGATGCCTGGAAGAGGAGGGCCTGTCAGCCGCGTGACGTGGACGGCGGCCAAGTCGATGCACGGTCGATGCGCCTAGGGTCCGCAGGTCGGTCAGGAATCGAGAAGCCCGTCCGCCGAGCGGCTCCTAGCGTGGTGGTCATGGAAACCACCGCATCCGAAACGTCGATCGCATCCGTCATTCTCGAGGTGGCGGACCCCGAGTCCGCCCACCGTTTCTACGCCGCCTTCGGAGTGGACGCGTTCGTGCGCCTGCGGGCGTCCGAGGCACCGTCCAACGGATTCCGAGGCTTCACACTGGCGCTCACGGTGGCCGGTCCGGCCACCGTCGACCACTTCGTCGGCGCCGCCGTGGAGGCGGGCGCCACGGTGCTCAAGCCCGCCGCGAAGTCGCTCTGGGGCTACGGCGGCGTCGTCCAGGCCCCGGACGGGACGATCTGGAAGATCGCGACCTCGGCGAAGAAGGACACCGGCCCTGCCACCCGCCGGATCGACGACGTCGTCCTCCTGCTCGGCGTCGAGGACGTGAAGGCGAGCAAGGAGTTCTACGTCGGCCGGGGCCTGACCGTGGCGAGGAGTTTCGGCGGCAAGTACGCCGAGTTCGCCTCCGGCGGGTCCGGCGCGGTCAAGCTGGCGTTGTACAAGCGCCGCGGCCTGGCGAAGGACCTCGGTGTCCCCTCCGACGGCACCGGCTCGCACCGGATCGTCGTCGGCGGCACCGCCGGCGCCTTCACGGACCCGGACGGATTCGCCTGGGAGACCGACGCGTAGGGCACTTTCCGGACCGGTCAGTAGAACTCGACGGTGTTCACCTGGTTGAGCAGGTCCTGTCCGTCGAGGAGCCGGGTGGCGTTGGCGGCGAAGAGTTCGGCGATGAGGCGGTCCTCCGCCGCGTCGAGCGCGGCGGTGTGCGGACTCACCAGCACGCGCTCGTGGTCCCAGAGCGGGCTGTCGCCCGGCAGGGGCTCCTTCTCGAAGACATCCAGCGCGGCGAAGCCGACCCTGCCGGAGTCGAGCGCGTCGGCCAGGGCCGTCTCGTCCACGACGCTGCCGCGGCCGACGTTGACCAGACACGCTCCGGGCCGGAGGGCCTCGAAGAACCGCTTGCCGACGAGGTGCTCCGTCGCGTCGGTCCCGGGGAGCGTGTTCACGACGGCGTCCACGGTGGGAGCCACCTCGGTGATGCGGTCGGGATGCACGACGGCGCAGACGCCGGGAACATCGGGGACACCCGTGTCTCTTCTGCTCGTGCCGATGACCGTCGCGCCCAGCGCGTGCAGTGCCGTCGCCACGGCCCGGCCGATCCCGCCGAGTCCGAGCACGAGGACGGTCTGCCGGCTCACCTGCCCCATGGTCCAGCGGCCGCTCCATTCACGATCGCGCTGCTGGCGGGTGAGGCGGGGCAGGTCCTTGGCTCCCGCGAGCACACCGAAGACGGCGAACTCGGCCAGCGGACGTCCGTGCACGCCCGCCGAGGTGGTGAACACGACGCGGCCGAGTTCCTCCGCGGTCAGCCCGGCGGCCTTGACCTGGCCGCCGCCACCCGCGGCCATCGTGTGCACCCAGCGCAGGCCCGGGTTGGCCCGCACTGCACGTGCCAGGGCGGCCGGGTCCACGTCGGGGATCCCGTACAGGGCGTCGGCGGAGTCGATGGCGGCCTCGTAGGCGCGCTGCCGGCCGGCGTCGCGCCGCCAGTCCGGGTCGCCCGCGAAGTCCGCGGGCCAGCGCATCGGGGGCAGGAGCGAGTGGTCGACGACCAGGTCGATCCGTGGCTCCAGCTCCTGGACGAGCGCACAGTTCTCCTCGGACAGCGGCGCGGCGACGGCGACGCGCAGGCGGCCGGGAGCCCTGCTCACCCCGGTCATCGGGCGGCGCTCCGCAGCGCCTCGACCTCGGCGTCCAGCGCGGCTTCGCGGGCGACGATCTCGGCCACGGCCTCGAGTGCTTCCTCGGCCCGGTGCGGCGGGACGACGATGACTCCGTCCCCGTCGGCGGCGACGATGTCGCCCGGGTTCACGACGACGCCGCCGATGGCGACGGCCTCGCCGATCGTGCCCGGTCCGTTCTTGAAGGGGCCTGCGGGAGTCAACCCGCGGGCGAACACCGGGACACGGAGTTCCTCGATGATCGCGGCGTCGCGCACGAAGCCGTCGACGACCGCGCCGGCGGCGCCGTGCACGGCGAATCGCTGGGCGAGGTTGTCCCCGATGACCGCGCGGCCGTCGTAACCGAAGGCGTTGATGACGAGGATGTCGCCGGGGCGGATGTGATCGAGTGCCGCGATCACGGCCTTGTTGTCGCCCGCGACGGTGAGGACCGGGAGCGCTGTGCCGACGGCCCGGGCACCGCTCCACACGGGGGCGATGCCTCCGTCGACGATGTTCAGCCGGTCGAGGGCGTCGCCGAGGTTGGCCACGGAGTGGTCGCGGAACTGCTTGAGCACCTGCTCGTCGACGCGCTCCCACGCCGTGTTGACGCGCACGTTGTCCTGGGGCATCGCAGAGTCCTTCCAGAAAATGCGAAACCTTTCGCGTTTCGCGTCAGTCAGTGTGCATCCATCGGGGGCCCGGCACAAGGGGTGGCCGAAAGGGGTCGCGTCGGAAGCGGGCGGGCCATGGAATCCGGCGTCATTTCGCCGCGAGAGCCGCAGAGTCCAAGGTGTGGGAGGGGTGGCGGCGAGAGTTTGACGAGAAGGTGAACACATCCTTGACCACCCGAGAATGCGAACCTATTCTCATTCGCGATTCCAGTCGCAACTCGGCTGCGACGCTGTTCCGCGGTCTTCCACCGTGACACCTCCGCCCGCCCCTTCGGGCGCGGGCCCCTTCGAACGGCGCCGTAGTCACCCGCCCCTGAGGCACTGTCACCGCTTTCCCCTCCTGGCCCCACCTTCGTGGGCGCACCTCGGCGCATGAGCGATCACCGGCAACGCTCCGCTCGGCGCACGATCCTCAGGACACCGTCCGCGGAGTCCGCGACACCGAAAGTGAACGCGTATGGCAACGTCAGATCGGCTCGACATCCCATCAGACCGTCCCGAGGCATCGTCGGAGAGGCCCGGCGCGGCAGCGGCCGACGTCGTCACCGCCAACCGCAAGGTCGTCCGGAAGGCCACCGTCGCGGGCGCGGTCGGCTCCTTCGTCGAGTGGTACGACTACGGCATCTACGGCCTGCTCGTCACCTACCTGGCGATCAACATCATGGGAGAGGCCGACGCCGGGAACCTCTTCCTCACCAACGTCGGCTTCCTGGTCAGCTTCGTCGCCCGCCCCTTCGGCAGCGTGATCTGCGGGTACCTCGGGGACAAGATCGGACGCAAGGGGCTGCTCGCGACCCTCCTGGTGCTCATCTCCGCGGCCACCGCGGCCATCGGCCTCATCCCCTCGCACGCCGTCATAGGCGTGGCCGCGCCCGCCCTGCTCGTCCTCTTCCGGGTGCTCCAGGGCTTCTCCGCGGGCGGCGAGGTGGCCGGCGCCATGTCCTTCGTCGGCGAGTACGCGCCCGACTCCCGCCGCAACTACATGATGAGCTTCATCGCGGTCGGCTCCTTCGTCGCCCTGATGTTCGGCAGTGCCTTCTCCGCCGTCCTCATCACCACCCTCGGCGACGACTCGATGACCTCCTGGGCATGGCGGGCGCCCTTCCTGGTCGCCGTCCCGCTCGGCTACGTCGGCTTCTACATCCGCCGCCGACTGGAGGAGACCCCGCACTTCAAGGCGCTGCGCGAGCAGAACACCGTCGCGCGCAACCCGCTCAGGGAGGCCTTCACCTCCCGGCGCCACCTGAAGGCGATCGCCCTCACGATCTTCCTCCCCGCGCTCAACGGCCCCGGCTACTACCTGCTCTTCGTCTACATGCCGACGTACCTCAAGACCTCGCTGGGCGAGCACAACTTCTCGATGCTGCGGGCGCTCACGGTCACCGCGGTCAGTCTGGTCGCCATCGTCGTCTGCATCCCGGTCATGGCGAGGTTGTCGGACCGGATCGGCCGCAAGCCCGTACTCGCGGGCTCCGCGATCGCCATGGCCCTCGTCTCGTACCCGATGTTCCGGCTCATCGTCACCGGCGAGTTCGGGCTCGCCTGCGTCGGCACCGTCGTCCTCGCGATCGCCTTCTCCGGGCACGCCGCCGTCGTGCACACCATGCTCGCCGAGATGTTCCCGACCAGCGTGCGCTACTCCGCCTACAGCATCGGATTCAGCGTCTCGACGATCATCTTCGGCGGCAGCGCCCCGCTGGTGATGACCGAGCTGATCGAGTCGACCGGCTCCAACCTCGTCCCGGCCTTCGCCTCCATCATCACCGCCCTGATCACCCTGGTCACGGTCGCCTTCCTGCGCGAGACCAAGGGCCAGCCGCTCGCCGCCCGCTGACACACCTCCCCCCACCAGGAGAGACACCATGGGAATCAACTCCGTAGCCGTCGTCGCCGACCTCGGCGAGAGCTTCGGCAACTACACGATCGGCGACGACGGCGCCCTGCTCGGACTCGTCACCTCGTCGAACATCGCCTGCGGCTTCCACGCCGGTGACCCGCGCATCATGGACAAGACCGTCGCCGACTGTGTCGAGCGCGGCATCGAACTCGGCGCTCACCCCGGCTACCCCGACCTCGTCGGCTTCGGCCGCCGGCTCATCGAGGCGACCGAGGAGGAGATCCGGACCGACGTCCTCTACCAGCTCGGCGCCCTCGACGCCTTCGCTCGGGTGCACGGCGGCACCATCAGCCACGTCGCCCCGCACGGCCGGATGGGCTCGATCGCCCAGACCGACGCCAAGCACGCCCGCGCCATCACCGACGCGATCGCCGCGTACGACAAGGACTACATCGTCATCTGTCAGCGCGGCCTGCTCGCCGAGGAGTCCCGCAAGCGCGGCCTGGAGGTCGGCTACGTGTTCCTGGCCGACCGCGGCTACGGCGACGACGGCATGCCCGTCCCGCGCTCCCACGAGGGCGGCCTGATCCACGACCCCCAGCTGATCGGCGAGCGCTCCGCGCAGGTCGTACGGGAGGGCACCGTGCGCTCGGTCGACGGCAACGTGGTCCCCCTCGGCCACGACGCCGATGTCCTGCTGCTGCACGGCGACCACCCGAACGTCCTCGCGAACGGCACGGCCCTGCGTGCCGCGCTCGACGCAGTGGGCATTCACGTCGCCGGCCTGCGCGACGTCCTGGCGGAGAAGGCACAGAAGGCGGAGGCCGCGCTCGCCGGCTGAGGGCCGGGCGCACCAGGCGATGACCACAGCACAGTACGGCGCCGTCACCGTGGAGCCCTTCGGGGACTCGGCGGTGATGGTGACCATCCCCCACGCCGACCAAGCCGTCCGCAGGGCCGGGATCGTGGCCTTCCGCGACCGTTTCCTGGCGCACCGCCCGCACGGGGTGCTCGACGTCGTCTCCGGCATCGAATCCCTGCTCGTCGAGTTCGATCCGCTCGAGACCGCGCCCGAGCACGTGGAGTACGCGGCTCGTCTGGTGGCCCGGTGGGCACCGTCTCCGTCGGGCGGCCCGGCCCGCTCGCGCCCTGCCCGGACGTTCGCCATCCCCGTCGTCTTCGACGACGACACCGGCCCCGATCTGGCGTCCGTCGCCGACGAACTCGGTGTGGCGGCCACCGACGTCGTCGAGGCGATCGCCCGGTCCACCTTCACGATCTGCCTCCTCGGCGCGGCGATGGCCCCGATGATGGACGGGCTCAAGGTGCCCCGGCCGGTGCGCCGACGGTCCGAGCCGCGCACGGACGTCGCCCCAGGCGCCGTCATGATCGCCGGAACCAACGCGATCATCCAGCCGTTCCCCGGCCCGACCGGCTGGCGGGTGGTCGGGCGTACGCCGCACACCATCGTCGACATCTCCCGCCCCGACCCCGTGTCGTTCGGCACCGGCGACGTCGTGCGCTTCGTCCCCGTCACCCGGGACGAGGCCGCGGCGCTGGACGCCGGCTTCCTGCTGCCCGCGGAGGTGGCCGTATGAGGACCGTGACGCTGGACTTCACCAGCACCGGATGGATCACCACGTTCCAGGACCTCGGCCGGCGCGGTACGGAACAGCGGGGCGTTCCCACCGGCGGAGCGGCCGACCAGCACTCCGCCGCCGTGGCCAACCTCCTCGTGGGCAACCCCCGCGGCGCGACCCTGATCGAGAGCCTCGGCGGCGAACTCGCCCTCGTGCCCGACGCCGACGTCCTGCTCGCCGTGACCGGTGCGCCCGCGCGGGTCACCGTCGCGGGCTCGCCCGCCGACAGCTGGTCGCCGCTGGTCGTGCCCGCGGGCCAGGAGATGCGGATCCGCGCCGACATGAGCCGGGGAACCCGCACCTACCTGGCGGTGAACGGGGTGCTCGGCACCCAGACCCTGCTGGGCAGCGCGGCCCCGGACGCCCGGATGGGATTCGGGCAGTCCGTCGCCCGCGGCTCGCGCGCCGTGCTGAAGACGGCGTTCCAGGGTTTCGGGCGCCGCCTGTTCGGGGCGTCCCTGTTCCGGCTCCCCGTCCCCGTCCCGCGCTTCGACGACGGCCCCTGGACCGTCGACGTCGTCCCCAGCCCCGGAATCCGCACGATCGCGGGGATCCGTGAGGTGATCGAGGAGGCGACCTACGTCGTCACCCCCCGCTCCGACCACGTCGGCCTCAGGCTCCACGGGCCGGTGCTGCACCCGGACGACGACACCGAGATCGTGTCGCACGGCGTGCCCGTCGGAGCGCTCCAGATCCCGCACGCGGACGAGCTGATCGTCCTCGGCCGGTACCGGAGCCTGACCGCCGGCTATCCCATCGTCGGCGTCGCCGCCCGGTCCTCCCTGTCGCTGCTCGGGCAGGCCGGACCGGGGCGGGAACTGAGGTTCCGCTGGATCGACCGCGAGACCTCGCTGCGGCGCCACGCACACCGTGAAGCCGAGATCCGCGCACTCGGACACGCCGCTGCCGAGGCGTTCGGAGCACTCGGCTTCGCCGCATCCCCGTCCGCACCCTTGTCCCAGCTGAACTGAGAATCTATTCTCATATGCAAGATGAACCTCATATCATCGATGGAGGAGGAACGGTGACGACATCGCCCCGCACGACCGTGCTCATCACAGGAGCAGGCAGCGGAATGGGGCTCGAGACGGCACGGCTGCTCGCCCGGGACGGCGCCGCCGTCGCACTGCTCGGTCGCAGACAGGAAGCTCTCGACTCGGTCGCCGACACGATCCGCGCCGAGGGCGGGACCGCTCTGGCCCTCGCCGCGGACATCACCGACGCGGACGACGTGACACGCGTCCTGGACCGGGTGCGGACCGAACTCGGCCCGGTCGACGTCCTCGTCAACAACGCGGGCAGCGCCTCCTCCGTGCTCAACCCGCAATGGCTGCCGCACGACGAGTGGCGGCAGGTCCTCGACGTGAACCTCACCGCCGTCTTCCAGCTCACCCAGGCCGTCCTGCCCGACATGCTCGACCGCGGCGCCGGGACCATCGTCACCGTCTCCTCGCTCGCCGCAGTCAACCCCAACCTGCTGGGCGGCGCCGCCTACGGCGCGGCCAAGGCCGGCGTCCGCAACTTCATGACGTTCCTGCACAACACCTTCCGCAATCAGGGCCTGCGGGCGATCACCGTGCTGCCCGGCGAAGCCGACACCCCCATCCTCGACAACCGCGCCCGGCCCCCGGCGCCGGAGGAGCGCGCCGCGATGCTGCGGCCCGAGGACGTCGCCGAGGCCATCCGCCTGGCCGTCGCCCTTCCCCAGCGCGTCGTCCTCCAGGAGATCGTCGTCGCCCCCACCCACCAGCGCGACGTCTCCGCCGACCTCGACATCAGCCGCTGGGCGGGCGCCCCCGCCGACGCCGCACCGCAGGCCTGACCACCCCGCCACCAGGAGGAGCGCATGCCGCCCACCCTCACCACGCAGCCGCCCCTGTACGACACCGCCGACGCCGTCGCCCGGATCGTGGCCGCCTCCCGCCGGACGCAGCAGCCGCAGTCCCGGGGCGACCTCGTCTCCCTCGCGATGGGCGAACCCGACTTCGACACGCCCGAGAAGGTGACCGCGGCGGCCCACGCCTCGCTGCGCGCCGGACGCACCCACTACTCACCGCTGCTCGGCGAACCGGCCCTGCGGGAGGCCCTCGCCGCCAAGCTCACCGCCACCGCCGGGACACCGGCCTCCGCCGCCGACATCCTGATCACCCAGGGCGGCACCGCGGGGCTCTCCGCCTCGATCCTCGGCATCGTCGACCCCGGTGACAAGGTGGTCGTCCCCGAACCCACCTACTCGCTCTACGGCGACCTGGTCGCGATGGCCGGAGGCACCGTGGTCCCCGTCCCGCTCGCACCGGACCTGCACTGGGACCTCGACCGGCTCGCCGACGCCCTCGACGGCGCCAAGCTCTTCGTCTTCTGCAACCCCGTCAACCCGACCGGCATCGTGCACAGCCGCGAGGAACTCGACGCCCTCGCCCGCCTGCTCGACGGCACCCCCACGATCGTCATCGCCGACGAGGCCTACTCCGACCTCGACTACACCGGCCGGCCCTTCACCTCCGCGATCTCGATCGACGGCCTGCGCGAACGGACCGTCTACTGCCAGACGTTCTCCAAGAGTTACGCCATGACCGGCTGGCGCGTCGGCTACCTCTGGGGACCGCCGCAGCTCATCCAGGCGTCGGCACGCGTCCACAACACCTTCAACGGCTCCGTCGGCACCTTCGTCCAGGATGCCGCACTCGCAGCGGTGGAGAGCTGCGACGAGGACGTCGCCAGGATGCGCGCCGCGTACGAGGAGCGCGGCGAACTCATGCGCGGGGAACTGGCCACGATCCCCGGCCTCACTCTCAGCGCACCGGAAGGGGCCTTCTACCAGTTCCCGCGCTACGACATCGACCTGCCGTCCGTGGAGGTCGTGGCGGCGCTGCGCACGCACGGTGTCGCCGTCCGGCCCGGGAGCGAGTTCGGCGCGTGCGGCGAAGGGCACCTGAGGCTGTCGTACGCTGCCAGCCCGCAGTCCATCACCGAGGGTGTCCGCCGCCTGGCCGCCGGTCTTTCGGCCCTGCGATGAGCACCGTCCCGTACACGACGAGGAATCGACCCATGCGCAGTGACACCGAGCGCAACCGCAGGCACCTCATCAAGGCAGCCGCGCGACTGTTCGAGAACTCGCCCACGCCCGTCAGCCTCGCGGAGATCGCCAAGCACGCCGAGGTGTCCACCGCGACGGCCTACCGCCACTTCTCCTCCGTCGAGGAGATCCTGCACGCCTTCCGTGCCCAAGTGGGCTCCGAGCTAAAGGAGTTCAGTGCACGGCAGACCACCCGGGGCATGGCGAAGCTCGAAGCGGTGTCGCGCTACTGGGTGTCTCTCGTCCTCGAACACGGCGGCGCGATGGCCCAGATGCGCTCGCACCGCGGCTACCTCGAACGGCTCCGCGAGGGCACCGGCTACCTCACCCCGCAGGCCGAGGCACTCGCCGAGCCGCTGCGGCAGACCACCGACGAGCTCGGCCTCGGAGACCTCGGCGACGAAGCCCTCTACCTGTGGAACGCGTTGTTCGACCCACGCGACATCCTCGACCTCATCAAGAGCGGACGCACCGAGGACGAGGCCGCCGGCCGCTTGGTGGCCGCCCTGCGTGGCGCCCTGATCGGCTGGGCGGCGGCAGAACAGCCACAGGCCGGCTGACCCGGCCGCACCGAACGGAGAGACAGCACGCATGGACGTCAGTGCCCACCTCGAGACCGCCTACGACACCCTCCGCCGACGGGACCCCGGGGAGACGGAGTTCCACCAGGCGGCACGCGAAGTCCTGCACGGGCTGGGCCCCGTGCTCCGGGCGCACCCGGAGTACGCGCGGGCCCGGATCGTGGAGCGGCTCTGTGAGCCCGAGCGGCAGCTGATCTTCCGGGTGCCGTGGGTGGACGACCAGGGCACGGTGCGCGTCAACCGCGGTTTCCGGGTGGAGTTCAACAGCGCGCTCGGGCCGTACAAGGGAGGCCTGCGCTTCCATCCCAGTGTCGACCTGGGCATCGTCAAGTTCCTCGGCTTCGAGCAGATCTTCAAGAACGCGCTGACCGGCATGTCGATCGGTGGCGGCAAGGGCGGGTCGGACTTCGACCCCAAGGGCCGCTCGGACGGCGAAGTCATGCGCTTCTGCCAGGCGTTCATGACCGAGCTGTACCGGCATCTGGGCGAGCACACGGACGTGCCGGCCGGGGACATCGGGGTGGGCGCCCGCGAGATCGGCTACCTCTTCGGCCAGTACAAGCGGATCACCAACCGCTACGAGGCCGGCGTCCTCACCGGCAAGCCGGTCGGCTGGGGTGGATCGCACGCCCGAACCGAGGCCACCGGCTACGGCGCGGTGTACTTCGCCCGGGAGATGCTCTCCACCCGCGGCCACGACTTCGACGGACGCCGGGTCGTGGTCTCCGGCTCGGGGAACGTCGCCCTCTACGCCGTGGAGAAGGTCCACGCCCTGGGCGGACGGGTGGTGGCCTGCTCGGACTCCTCGGGGCACCTGGTCGACGAGGACGGTCTCGACCTGGACCTGCTCAAGGAGGTCAAGGAGGTGCGCCGCGCGCGCCTCTCCGTCTACGCCGAGGCGAAGCCGGGCGCGCGGTTCTCGGCCAGGGGCTCGGTGTACGACGTGCCCTGCGACGTCGTCCTGCCGTGCGCGACGCAGAACGAGCTGGGCAGGCAGGACGCCGTCGCGCTGGTGAAGAACGGCGTGCTCGCCGTGGCCGAGGGCGCGAACATGCCCTGTACGCCCGACGCGGTGGAGGTGTTCCGCGACGCCCGGGTCCTCTTCGGCCCCGGCAAGGCGGCCAACGCGGGCGGCGTCGCGACCTCCGCGCTGGAGATGCAGCAGAACGCCTCCCGCGACAGCTGGACCTTCGAGCGGACCGAGGACCGGCTCGCCGCCATCATGGGCGAGGTGCATGCCCGGTGCCGGGCCACCGCCGAGACCTACGGAGAGGACGCCGACGACTACGTGCTCGGCGCCAACACCGCGGGATTCCTCCGCGTCGCCGAGGCGATGCTGGCCCAGGGCGTCGTCTGAGCCGATCGCCGGTTCGGACGACGCGTCAACCGGCCCGGCCGCCCCGGAGCCCACCGCCCCGGAGCTCGCCGTCCCTGAGCCCGCTGTTCCGGAGAGCCGTCGCCACCGATCCCGCGGTCCTGAGCGCCGGCACCGCCTCCAGGACGAGGATGGCGAGGTCGTCGTCGATCGGCTCGGTGCTGAAGTCGTGAGCGGCGCGCCGGACCCGTTCCGCCACGGCCTTCGCGCCCAGCCCCGTACAGCCGCGCAGGACCTCCGCCAGGCCGTCGTCGTCGTCCAGCTGCCGTGAGCCGTTGCGGCGTTCGGTCACACCGTCGGTGACGCACAGCAGCGTCTCACCCGGCGCGAGGGTGAGGGAGTCGGCGTGGAACTCCGCATGCTCTTCGACGCCGAGCAGCATCTGCGGATTCGCGGCCGGCGTCACGGAACCGTCCGTCGCCAGCCGCAACGGCGGCGGGTGCCCGGCGCTGGCGATCGTGCACCGGGTGCCGCCCGCGATCGAGTCGGGCTCCAGTTCCCCGTACAGGAGGCTCAGGAAGCGGGAACCCTCGTGTTCGCCGCGGAGCGCCATGGCCTCGGCGGCCTCCTCCGCCATGGCGAGGTTCAGCCGGTTGAGCAGCGACTCGACGCCGTGACCCTCGCGTGCGAGCAGCCGTACGAGGTGCCGGGCCATGCCGGTGACCGACATCGCCTCCACATCGTGGCCGGACACGTCGCCGAGCAGGAAACACCACCGGCGGTCGTTCACCGGGAACAGGTCGTAGAAGTCCCCGCCGACGGTCTGCCCCTCCCCCCAGGGCTCGTAGACGATCGCCGTGTCGACGCCCGGAATGGCGGCGATCGAGGTGGGGAGCTGCCGGCGCTGGAGGGTCCGGCTGATGCTGGCCTGCCGCGTGTAGTGGCGGGCCGTGACCACGGCCTGGGCCATGCGCCGGGCCACGTCCTCGACGAGCCGCACGACGGTGTCGGTCAGCTCCGGCAGTCCCGCCTGGCCGATCAGCAGCGTGCCGTGGTAGCGGCCGCCCGCGACCAGCGGGAACGCCAGCGCCGAGCCGCCGGAGTTCTCGTCGCCCCCGGACTCGGGCCACGGCCACGGGACACCGGTCGTGCTCAGCGCCGCGGTGGGGCGGTCCTTCTCCAGGGCGAGGCGGAGTGGACCGATGCGCCGTTCGTTCACGTGCCAGACACGGGAGAGCCGCAGCGCGGAATGGTCCGTGGTCAGCCATACACCGCACCAGTCGGCGAGCCTCGGGACCAGGAGCTGTCCGGCGAGCGCCGCGACCATGTCCTCGTCCAGCTGTCCGGCGAGGAGCTCTCCGGCCTCGGCGAGGAACCACTGCCCCTCGCGCTCGGCCCACTCGCCTCTGCGGCCCGGGCGCTCGCGCGGCGGGGCGGGCTCGGCGGGAGGGCGCCCACGGGGGGTGGCCGCGGGGAGGGGGACGGCGGTGCTCCGCTCCGTGGCGGCGAGCGGGGCCACCAGGGCGCACTCGAGACGGAACCATATGGCCTTCCCGGTGTGCCGGTAGGTCACGCCCCAGGACTCGGCCAGGGCCCGCATCAGATGCCGGGCGTAGCCGCGCACGGGGTTCGGGACGCGCTTGCGGTCATCGGGACAGTCCGAGGAGCCCTGCTCCACCACCTCGACCACGACATCCACCCACCCGGCCTCGGCCGGTGCGGGTTCGGCCAGGGGGCCAGGGGCGGTCTCGAGGCGGCAGGCCACTTCGACCTCGGACCCGGCGTGTGCGACAGCGCTGGTGACCAGCTCGCTGACGAGGAGCACGGCGTCATCGACGGACCGGGAACTGATCGTCGGTGCCCCGGGGAACCGCGGTGCGGTCCGCTCGGCGAGGACGGCTCGCAGAAACTTGCGCGCCGCCGTGGGCGCGAGCTCGTTGGCAGGCACACGCATCCGCGCCGCCGCTGAACGCGGCCCGAAAAGCGACCCCACTCGTGGCCCCACCGGTGCCCCCTGCCCAGCTGGCTGTGGACGCATACAGGACGAATGTAGCCTAAAGGGGAAGCACCGGTAATTTTACCCGAAGAAATGTGCTGCCATGGACCCTGCCACTCACCGTGAACTCGCTTCTCCCGAGCCAGGATTCACGGAGCGGGAGACCGCTGAATCCCGGCCCGAGACCGCAGGACCGCCCCCCTCTGCCTCCGACGGCGAGTGGGTACGAGTGGCCGAACTGCGTCCACTCCTCGCGGCCATGACATCCCTCTGTGACGGCGACTTCACCGTACGGATCGGAGATCTGCCCGATGGGGTCCCCGCCGAGATGGCGGGAATGTTCAACCAGATCACCGCACGGAACGCGCACCTGGCTTCGGAGCTGGACCGGGTGCGCCGGGAGGTGGTGCGCCAGGGACGGCTCGACGAGCGGCTCGCGGCGAGCCCCGGCCAGGGGGAGTGGACGACGAGTGTGGACGCGGCCAACATGCTGCTGGAATCGCTGTCCGTCCCCATCGTGAACGCCACCCGCGTACTGGACGCGGTCGCTGACGGTGACCTGACACAGCGCGCCGAACTGCACGACGGCCGACGCCGGCTCCGCGGCGATCTACGGCGCCTGGGGTGCGGGGTGAACCGTATGGTGGAACAGCTGTCGCTGTTCACCGGCGAGCTGACCCGGGTCTCCCGTGAGGTCGGCACCGAGGGCCGCCTGGGCGGGCGGGCCACGGTGCAGGAGCTGGGCGGCGACTGGCGTTATGTGACCGAGGCCGTCAACACGATGGCCTCCCGGCTCACGGCGCAGGTGCGCGACATCGCGGTGGTGACCACGGCGGTCGCGCGCGGCGACCTGACCCAGCAGGTCACGGTCGAGGCGACCGGCGAGCTGCTGGAGCTGAAACTCACCGTGAACACGATGGTCGACCAGCTGCGCGCGTTCGCCGACGAGGTCACCCGGGTGTCCCGCGAGGTCGGCACCGAAGGGCAGCTCGGCGGCCGGGCACAGGTGCCGGGCGTCTCGGGAGTGTGGAAGGACCTCACCGACAACGTCAACTTCATGGCGTCGAACCTGACCTCGCAGGTCCGCAACATCGCCCAGGTGACCACGGCGGTCGCCACCGGCGATCTGAGTCAGAAGATCACCGTCGACGCCCGGGGCGAGATCCTGCAGCTCAAGAGCACCGTGAACACGATGGTCGACCAGCTGTCGGCGTTCGCGGGCGAGGTCACTCGCGTCGCCCGTGAGGTCGGCACCGAGGGGCGCCTCGGTGGCCGGGCGGAGGTCCGCGGCGTCTCCGGGGTGTGGAAGGACCTCACCGAGAACGTCAACTTCATGGCGGACAACCTCACCTCCCAGGTGCGCAACATCGCTCAGGTCGCCACGGCCGTCGCCCAGGGCGACCTCGGCAAGACGATCACCGTGGAGGCGAAGGGCGAGATCCTGGAGCTGAAGTCGACGATCAACACCATGGTCGACCAGCTGTCGGCGTTCGCCGACGAGGTCACCCGGGTCGCGCGCGAGGTCGGCACCGAGGGCAACCTGGGCGGGCAGGCGCAGGTCCGCGGGGTCTCGGGGGTGTGGAAGGAGCTGACGGACAACGTCAACTTCATGGCGTCGAACCTGACGTCGCAGGTCCGCAACATCGCCCAGGTGACCACGTCGGTCGCCAACGGCGACCTGTCGAAGAAGATCACGGTCGACGCGCGCGGGGAGATCCTCCAGCTGAAGGAGACCGTGAACACGATGGTCGACCAGCTGCGCGCGTTCGCCGACGAGGTCACCCGGGTCGCGCGCGAGGTCGGCACGGAGGGCCGGCTCGGCGGCCGGGCACAGGTCCGCGGGGCGTCCGGGGTGTGGATGGACCTCACGGACAACGTCAACTTCATGGCCTACAACCTCACCTCGCAGGTCCGCAACATCGCCCAGGTTGCCACGGCCGTCGCCCAGGGCGACCTGTCGAAGAAGATCGACGTGGACGCGCGCGGCGAGATCCTGGAGCTGAAGACGACCATCAACACGATGGTCGACACGCTCTCCTCGTTCTCGTCCGAGGTCACCCGTGTGGCACGGGAGGTCGGCAGTGAGGGGCAGCTGGGCGGCCAGGCCCGGGTCGAGGGCGTCTACGGAACGTGGAAGCGGCTGACCACCAACGTCAACGAGCTGGCCCTGAACCTCACCACTCAGGTCCGGGCGATCGCGGAGGTCGCCAGCGCGGTCACCCAGGGTGACATGTCCCGCGCCATCACGGTGGAGGCGCAAGGTGAGGTCGCCGAACTGAAGAACAACATCAACCTCATGGTCTCCAACCTCCGCGAGACCACCCGCGCCAAGGACTGGCTGGAGTCGAACCTGACCCGCATGGCCGGACTCATGCAGGGCCACCGCGACCTGGTGGAGGTCGCCGACCTGATCCTGCGCGAGCTGACCCCGCTGGTGAACGCACAGTTCGGCGCGTTCTTCCTCGCCGAGGCGGGGGCGCCGGCCGGCGAGGGCCTCGAGTTCATCGCCGGCTACGGCACGGACCAGGCCGGCGGGGGCGGTCCGCTCCCCGGTAGCGGGACGCCGGGCCGTGGACTGATCGCACAGGCCGCGCAGGAGAAGAAGCGCATCCTCATCACGGACGCCCCGGCCGACTACATCACGATCAACTCCGGGCTCGGCACGTCCCGCCCGGCCAGCATCGTCATCCTGCCCATCCTCTTCGAGGACCTGGTGCTCGGAGTGATCGAGCTGGCCTCGCTCAGCAAGTTCAGCGATGTGCATCTCGCTTTCATCGACCAGTTCGTCCACACGATCGGCGTCTCGATCAACACGATCATCGCCAACTCGCGTACCGAGTCGCTGCTGTCGGAGTCCCAGCGGCTGACCTCCGAGCTGCGTGAGCGGTCGGACGAGCTCCAGAGGTCCAACGCGGAGCTGGAGGAGAAGGCCGCGCTGCTCGCGACGGCGTCGCAGTACAAGTCGGAGTTCCTCGCGAACATGTCGCACGAACTGCGTACGCCGCTCAACTCCCTGCTGATCCTGGCCCGGCTGCTCGCCGACAACCCCGACGGGCACCTCACGGACCAGGAGGTGCAGTTCGCGACCACCATTCACCGCTCTGGATCGGACCTGCTCCAGCTGATCAGCGACATCCTCGACCTGTCGAAGATCGAGGCAGGCCGGATGGACGTGCGTCCGAGCACCCTCCCGCTGATCAAGCTGCTCGACTACGTCCACGCGACCTTCCGGCCGCTCACCATCGATCGAGGTCTGGGCTTCGAGATCGCGGTCGAGAAGGACGTGCCGGCCGAGCTGTACTCCGACGAGCAGCGCCTCCAGCAGGTGCTGCGCAACCTGCTGTCCAACGCGGTGAAGTTCACCCACGACGGCAGTGTGGAGCTGCGCGTCAGCCGGGTGGTGGGGATGCAGTTCGCCGAGGAGACGCTGAGGAACGCGGAGACCGTCATCGCGTTCTCCGTGACGGACACCGGGATCGGCATCGCCCCGGAGAAGCTGCCGATGATCTTCGAAGCGTTCCAGCAGTCCGAGGGCACCACCAACCGCAAGTACGGTGGCACCGGCCTCGGCCTGTCCATCAGCCGGGAGATCGCCGGGATGCTCGGCGGCAAGATCGTCGCCGAGAGCGAACCGGGTGTGGGGTCCCGCTTCACCCTCTACATCCCCGCGTTCCACCCCGGCGCCACCGCCGTGCAGGGCCCGGCGGACCTGCGCACCGCCGGCACCGCGCCCCCGCTTCCCGCACAGAACCGGGCATCGACGGCTCTCGTCGCGGAGGGGTCGCCGGAACAAGTGCTGGACCTCGCGGGGAACTTCAGCGTCGACGTCCAGGCTCCGGACCGCCCGGTGGACGACCAGGCGGGCACGCAGTCCCCGGGGAACGGCGAAGGCCACGAGGACACCTGGCCGGAGACGACGCGGCTCAAGGAATGGCTCAGCGGGCGCGCCGGTCGCGTCCTGGCGGGGAGCCGCCTCCTCATCGTCGACGACGACATCCGCAACGTCTTCGCTCTCACCCATGCGCTGGGCCGCGTCGGCATCACCGTGAGGTACGCGGAGAACGGACGGGAGGGACTGGAGGTCCTGGAGCGGTCCCCTGATGTGTCCCTGGTCCTGATGGACATCATGATGCCGGAGATGGACGGCTACGAGGCCATCCGTACCATCCGGAACACTCCTCGTCTCGCGCACCTGCCGATCATCGCGCTCACCGCCAAGGCGATGCCCGGAGACCGCGACAAGGCGATCGACAGCGGCGCCAACGACTATGTGCCCAAGCCGGTGAACATTGACCGCCTGCTGACGGCCATCTGCGATCTGCTGGACCCGCAGCACGACTGTTCGGAAGCGGAGCAGGAGCCCGCCGTCGCCGCCGATGAACCGGCGGACACGGACGCCGATGGCGACGAACCGCCAGGGGACGCGCGATGAGCGTCAGCCTGGCCAACCCGTCGAGCATCCTCATCGTCGATGACCTGGAGGAAAACCTCGTCGCGTTCGAGGCCGTGCTCGGCCCGCTGCACCAGAACCTGGTCCGGGCGCGCTCGGGGGAGCAGGCGCTGAAGGCGATGCTGCGCCAGGAGTTCGCGGTCGTCCTCCTGGACGTCCGGATGCCCGGCATGGACGGCTTCGAGACGGCCGCCAACATCAAACGTCTCGACCAGACCAAGGACGTGCCCATCATCCTGGTGACGGGGACCGAGGCGGGTGCGGACTACGCCTACCGGGGGTACGCGATCGGCGCCGCCGACTTCATCGCCAAGCCCGTCGACCCGTGGGTGCTGCGCACCAAGGTCAACGTCTTTCTCGATCTGCACCGCAAGAACCGCCAGTTGGCGATGCGCTCGACCGACGAGGACGCGGACCGGCTCACGGAGATCACCGAGCGGCTCGCCCAGATCGAGCAGCTGCTGCGCACCAGGCCGGAGACCGACACGGCGGTACTCCTCGACCGCATCACGGAGGTGGAGCGCGCTGTGGGGGCCCTCCTCCCGGGCCGCACCGGCACCGCGTAGAGGCACTCGGCTATTGAGCCCCCCTGGCGAGGCCGCGGCCCCGGGGCCGACGGGCGGGAGCGAGGCTGCGTACCTGATTCTCCGTCAGTAGGTCGGCTGCGTACCTGATTCCCTGTCAGTAGGTCATCTGTCCCTGGCTCTTGACTCGCTGTGCGGTAGTGGCCAAGCTCGTCGGAGCTTGGGCGAGGTCATGACAACCCGGCTTTCGCTCCCGGCCCTCACAGCCGTGGACGGTCCGACGAGTCGACCGCGCCCTCCCGCCGACCGAGGGACATGGGCTGTGACCACTGCCGGACGCCCGTACCGCAGATGCAAGAACATCACGCTGGCGTCGCTCCTCCTGCTCGTGCTCACCTTGGCACTGGGCCCGACGCCGAGTTCGGCGGCCGGCACCGACTGGTGGGTGCCCACCGCACGGCCCGCGCCGGACTCCGGGATCAACGTCACGGGCGAGCCCTTCACCGGCACCAGCGCGGCCGGCGAGGTGCGCGGCTTCGTCGACGCCCATGACCACATCTTTTCCAACGAGGCCTTCGGCGGACGCCTGATCTGCGGGAAACCGTTCTCCGAACAAGGCGTCGCCGACGCGCTCAAGGACTGTCCCGAGCACTACCCGGACGGCTCCCTCGCCATCTTCGACTTCATCACCAACGGCGGTGACGGCAAGCACGACCCGGTCGGCTGGCCCACCTTCAAGGACTGGCCGGCCCACGACTCGATGACCCACCAGCAGAACTACTACGCCTGGGTGGAGCGCGCCTGGCGCGGCGGCCAGCGGGTGCTGGTCAACAACCTCGTCACCAACGGCGTCATCTGCTCCGTGTACTTCTTCAAGGACCGCGGCTGCGACGAGATGACGTCCATCCGGCTCCAGGCCAAGCTGACGTACGACATGCAGTCCTTCGTCGACAAGATGTACGGCGGCCCCGGCAAGGGCTGGTTCCGGATCGTCACCGACAGCTCCCAGGCCCGGAAGGTCATCGAGCAGGGCAAGCTGGCGGTCGTCCTCGGTGTGGAGACCTCCGAGCCCTTCGGCTGCAAACAGATCCTCGACATCGCGCAGTGCGGCAAGGCCGACATCGACAAGGGACTGGACGAGCTGTACGCCCTGGGCGTGCGCAGCATGTTCCTGTGCCACAAGTTCGACAACGCGCTGTGCGGTGTCCGCTTCGACTCGGGCACACTCGGAACGGCCATCAACGTCGGCCAGTTCCTGTCGACCGGCACCTTCTGGAAGACCGAGAAGTGCACGGGACCCCAGCACGACAACCCCATAGGCAACGCCTCGGCCGCAGAGGCCGAGAAGAAGCTCCCCGCGGGCGCGGAGGTCCCCTCCTACAGCGCCGACGCCCAGTGCAACGTCCGAGGGCTCACCGAACTCGGCGAGTACGCCACCCGCGGCATGATGCGACGCGGGATGATGCTGGAGATCGACCACATGAGCGTCAAGGCCGCCGGCCGGGTGCTCGACATCTTCGAGTCCGAGTCCTACCCCGGCGTGCTCTCCTCGCACAGCTGGATGGACATGGACTGGACCGAACGGGTCTACGGCCTCGGCGGCTTCATCGCCCAGTACATGCACGGCTCCGAGGGCTTCGTCTCGGAGGCCAAGCGCACCGAGGCCCTGCGCGACAAATACGGCGTGGGCTACGGCTACGGCACCGACATGAACGGTGTCGGCGGCTGGCCGGCCCCGCGCGGCGCGGACGCCCCCGACAAGGTCACGTACCCCTTCAGGAGCGTCGACGGCGGCTCCGTCATCGACCGGCAGACCACCGGTCAGCGTACCTGGGACCTGAACACCGACGGCGCCGCCCACTACGGCCTCGTCCCCGACTGGATCGAGGACATCCGCCGCGTCGGCGGCCAGGACGTGGTCGACGACCTCTTCCGGGGCGCCGAGTCCTACCTCGGCACCTGGGCGGCCTCCGAGACGCACGAGGCCGGGACCGACCTCGCGAGCGGCGCGGCCACGTCGGCCAGTTCCTCCGAGTGGAGTCTGTTCACCAGCTACGCTCCGCACCGCGCCGTCGACGGCGACCGCGCCACCCGCTGGGCGAGCGACTGGAGCGACGACCAGTGGTACAAGCTCGACCTCGGCTCCACCCGGCCCGTCACGCGGGTCACCCTCGACTGGGAGCGCGCGTACGCGAAGTCGTACCGCATCGAGCTCTCCACCGACGGGGTCGACTGGCGGACCGCCTGGTCCACGACAGCGGGCGACGGCGGCCTGGACACCGCGAGATTCGCCGCCACACCGGCCAGGTACGTACGCGTCCAGGGACTGGAACGCGGCACCGGATGGGGCTACTCCCTCTACGAGGTCGGTGTCCACAGCGGCTGACACCCACGAAAGGGGCTCCATGGCACGGTTGCCGTCCGCCGAGCGGCGGCGACGGCTCACCGAAGCGGCGATCCGGTCGGGGCGATGGCCCGGGACGGCGCGGCCACCGCACACGTCATCGGCCTGGTGTGCGAGCCCTGAGGGGGCATGGCCCCGGCCGAAGCGGGGCAGTGCTGAGCCATGGCTACGGATGCCGGCGCTGCCCCCGGAGTACAGGTCTGTTCCCTCAAGGTCGACACGCCTCAACTGATCGCGCCGGGAACCACGTACAAGATCGTCCGGTTCCCCTTCGGCACGGCGGAGTCGACGGACCGGTTCGAGATGCACCAGACCGCCCAGCCGGACGGCTACGTGGTGAACGACTGGGCGACGGACGACCGCAGTGGCCTCATCTGGCCGTCCAAAGCCGGCTGGGGCCACCTGTACGCGCTGATCCAGTGGGAGGCCGCCGGCGGCACCGGAGGCTACACCGAGCTGCGCGATCAGTACGTCCGTGACCCGCTGGCCCTGACTCCCCACCCCGCCGACACCACGGCGACCGAGCACCGCACGCCCACGCCCGGCGGCCAGTACTTCGTCAAGAACCACGGCATCTTCGTCGCCCCGGGCACCCCGCTGGCACTCCGCGTCACCCACAACGACGCCAACCCGCGCCTGCTGACCCTCGCCGAGTTCAAGCTCGTCATCCACGACGCCGCGTAGCACCCACGGCCGTCGGGCAGGTTGTCATCCCTCGGCGCCTTCGGCCTGTGCCCCGGCCTCCTCGGACGCGACCGCCGGCTCCGATGCGGGGGCGGTGTAGAAGACGGACCTGCCCTGCTTGCTGCGCTCGGCCTGGCTCTTGGCGACGAGTCCCTCGAGCGTGACGCGTACGACCTTGGCGGTGATGTCGCGACCGGGGTGGGCCTGACCGAGCGCTGCCGAGATCTCCGCGGCGGAGCGGGGTTCCTTCTGTTCGGCGAGGTGGCGGCGGATCAGCTCGACCAGGGTGGGCTGCGTGGCCTTCGCCGTCTTCGCCGTCTTCGCCGTACTCGCCGTCTTCGCCGTACTCGCGGTCTTCGCCGCGGACTTCTTGGCGGCTCGCTTGCGCGGCGCGGAGGGGGACTTGCGTGCCTTCTGCTTGCCGTCGGGCGCGGCGTCGGCCTTCTTCCGTCGCGGAGCGGGCACCGCGACGCTCGGAAGTTCGGCCGAGGGCTCGGCAGGCACCCTGGTGACGCCGAGTGCCTGCTGCATGTTCACCAGCACGGTGTGGTCACGCTGCAGGGTGGCAAGCTGCTCCTGCAGGGACGCGATCTCCGCGCTGATCCGTTCCTGCTCCTTGACGTTCGCCTCCAGGTCGCCGGTCACCCGCGCGATGTACTGCGACGCCAGTTCGGTGGCGGGAGTCGTTGGCTCGGACATGGTGCTGACCTTTCCTCGGCGGGACCGTGCTGTACGCAAGGTGCCTTGATGTAGAGATGGTACGGACAGTCCGAGCCGGCTGTTCGTGCCGAACCATGTCATGTGCTGCATGCCGACCCAGAGTTATGGCGTGGAACTGACGGATTGGTTTCCACCTCGGCCGGGCAGTGAGCCAGAGAATGTCATGAGCACGACTGCCTTTCCCCACGAGGAGGTCGATCATGCACGTCCGAATGCTGACCGGTGGCCTGGCCGCTGCCTGTCTGGTGTCCATGTCCCTGACGGGCGGCCAGGCCGTGGCCGCTTCCCACGACGCGGCGGGCAGCCCCCTGGCGGCCCGTGTCCTCACCTACGACGCCGCAGGCTCGGCGGAGTTCAGGAGTGCGGTCGACCGGGGCGCGGCGATCTGGAACGAGAGTGTCGACGCCGTCGAGCTGCGGCCGGCCGCCTCCGGGCAACGCGCGAACATACGGGTGCTGGCGGACAACGGCTGGCCGCGCGCACTGCCCACCACCCTGGGCAACGGAACCGTGTACATCGGTCGCCAGGCCGTCGACCAGGGTTACGACACGATCCGTATCTCCGCCCATGAAGTCGGACACATCCTGGGCCTGCCGGACCGCAAGCCCGGACCGTGCTCGAGCCTCATGTCCGGTTCCAGCGCGGGCACAGCCTGCACCAACCCCTATCCGAACACGGCGGAGAAGGCGGAGGTCGAGGGGAACTTCGGCGGCCTGCTCGTCGGCCGGGCACCGGCGCCGGGTGCCGGGGTGATCGTGGACTGACCGGTACCGCATCGCACCGCACACGAGGAAGTGGGCCTGCCCGACGCGCTGTTCGCGCGGACAGGCCCAAACCGGGGTGGTTCAGGTGACCGTCGGCCCCGTGGGTGCGGGCAGTGCGCCGGCGCTCCGGTCGTCGTCGAGGCCCCAGAAGCGGGCGGTGTGGTAGCTGGAGCACAGGGTGTCGAGGTAGTAGGTGCCGGTACTGCCGCACTGCTCGGTGCCGCCGCCCGGTTCGACCGCCAGCCCGTGCCCCATACCGGCGACCGAGTAGACCTCGACAGCGGGCCGGCCGGAGGCGTCGTCGTAGACGCTCAACGTGGCGCCCCCGTCGAGGCTCTCGGTGCGGGAGGGCGTCTGGCCGACGCCCCACACGTTCGTCCACTGGTCGCGCAACTCGGTGGCGTTGCGGGGATTGACGGTGGTGTCGGCGGTGCCCTGCCAGATGGCGACACGCGGCCAGGAGGTCGTGCCGGCGGGAGCGGCGGAGCGGACCAGGTCACCCCAACGGGCCGGGCTCCTGTCCGGCGGACTGTACATGCAGGTGTACGCCGCGGACACGCCGCTCGCGCAGCGCGCGGGCAGTCCGGAGCCGATGGCGCCGCCCGCGAAGAGGTCGGGGTAGGCGGCCAGCATGTTCGCGGTCATGGCGCCGCCGGCGGACAGCCCGGTGATGTGGACCCGCCGCGTGTCGCTGCCGTAGAGCGAGACCGCTTTGTCGACCATCTGCCTGATCGACAGCGCCTCGCCCTGCCCGCGAGCACTGTCGCCCGGCTGGAACCAGTTGAAACAGGAGTTGGCGTTGTTGGCGCCGCTCGTCTGGGGGAAGACCAGGGCGAAGCCGTAGGTGTCGGCGAACTTCGGCCAGCCGGAGTGGGCGTAGTAGTCGTTCGCGCTCTGCGTGCAGCCGTGCAGGGCGACCACGAGCGGGGCGTCGGCCGGCAGCCCGTCGGGCGCGTAGGTGTACATCGACAGGTTGCCGGGGTTGGTCCCGAAGCCGGTGACCTGGGTCAGCCCCGCGGCGGATGCCTGGGGGCTCCCGGCGATCAGGCCACCGGTCAGGGCCAGGGCCGCCGCGGCGGCGGTGACCCACCGGCGGATGCCTCCGATGAGGCGGCGGCCTCCGGTGAAGCGGTACGGAGGATGCGACTGTCCCATGACGACTGCCTCCAGATGTGGGGGACGCTTCGCGTCGCCGATACCCGGCAGGGGCCCGGTGACCGGCGTGGCGTGCATCATCGGCGCGCGCTCGCCGGCGGAGGCATGGGCGGGGCTACCACGCTTGACGAAAACCTGTGTGACGGCCCTACATGGCCCGATGGGTGCTGGTCGCGTATGGCAGGAGCGCGCACGGGCCAAGCGTCCTCCGGGGCCCTCGGCCGGGTGGTGTCGGCCACCAATGCCGAGCAGCGGATGATGGTCGGCACCCCTATATGGAGCAGCCACCACGCGTCATAGTCTCCGGCTCGTCCTTGCACGCGATCGCGGAGGCACACCCATGCGTCTCTCCCTTCGGTCCACACCACGCTCCTGGCGGAGAAGCGCTCCGGCGGCCCTCGCCCTGGCCGCCCTCACGCTCGGCTCCGCCGCCGTCCCCGCCACGGCGACACCGGCGAGCCGGGGCAGCCACTGCGAACACCTGACGAAGCTGCGTGTACCGGGAGCCGAGCACCAGCAGGCCGCCTGTCTGGACGAGTTGACCACGGCCGGCACGATCGCCTCGGGACACACCGACCCGGCCGACTGGGCAGGTCTGACCCCGAAGGACCTGGCCACCCCCGGCGGGATCGCGGGCATCCAGATCGACGGCTACTTCCCCGACACCTCCACCACCAACACCAACCACGGCTGGAGACATGACGCCCAGTTCGTGATCCGCCTGCCCGACCGGTGGAACGGTGGTCTGGTGGTCGCGGGCACCCCGGGCAACCGTGAGCAGTACGCCAACGACCGGGCCATCGCCGACTGGGTGCTGTCCCGCGGGTACGCCTACGCGGCCACCGACAAGGGCAACACCGGCCTCGCCTTCCACCGGGACGGGAAGACACCCGGCGACGCCATCGCCGAGTGGAACGACAGGCTCACCCAGCTCACCCGAGCGGCCCGGGCCACGGTCACCCGGCGCTACCACCGTCCGCCGTCACGCACGCTGGTGACCGGTCTCTCCAACGGCGGGTACCTCGTGCGCTGGCAACTGGAGAACCACCCCGGCCTCTACGACGGGGGAGTGGACTGGGAGGGCACGCTCTGGCGCTCCGACGGCCCCACCCTGCTCGACTTCCTGCCCGAGGCACTACGCAACTACCCCGGGTACGCCGCCGGGGGCCATGGAGCGGAAAAGGCCCGCAGGGCCCTGCACGCCGCCGGATTCCCGGCCGGGTCCGAGTTCCTCTGGCCGTACCACCACGAGGTCTACTGGGACCTGACCCAGCGCATCTACCGCGAGGAACTGGACCCCGGCTTCGACGGGCCCACCGAGGCGGGCACGCCCTTCTGCACGTCGGGCACGCCGGCCTGTGACGCCGACTACGACTACGCGGCCCGACCCGACGAGGTCAGGAGGGCCGTGCGGAAGATCGGTCTCACCGGACGCATCGGCAAACCACTGATCACCCTGCACGGCACCCTGGACGTCCTGCTGCCGATCGGCCGGGACTCCGACGTCTACGCCCGCATGGTGCGCGAGGCCGGGCGTGGCCACCTGCACCGCTACTACCGCATCGAGGGGGGCACCCACACCGACGCTCTGGTCGACACCTACCCGGACCGACTGCGTCCGCTCACGCCGTGCCACCGTACGGCCTTCGCGGCCCTGGAAGACTGGCTCGGATCAGGACACCTGCCGCCCGCCTCCCGCACCGTCCTCCTGCCGGCCGGACGAAATCCGGCGACCCTCGCGAACAACTGCTCGCTGGGCTCGCGGTAGCGCTTCGCCCCTCGGAGACCCCGGAGTGCGTGGAAGCCGATCAGCGTCGGCGTGGCCTGTGTTCCCTCTGCCACTGCCTCAGCATGGCAGCCATCTTCACGGTCTCGGGATGCGACCGGGGAAACAGCCGCCGGCGATCGGCGACGACCGTCTCCAGCAGGGCGATCCCCTCCGTTCGACGGCCCGCCTTCCAGTAGGCGTTGGCGAGATGAGCCCGGCTGGAGACGGTGCTGGGGTGCCGGGGCCCCTGGAGTCGCGTCCAGTCATCGACGTTGGGCTCCAGCAGAGCGATGGCCTCCCGGCTGCGCTCATCCTCCAAGTAGCACGCGGCAAGGCTGTCGCGTGCGGCGAGTGTCTCCGGGTGGTCGGGCCCCAGTTGACGTTCACGGTCGGCGATGACCCTCTGCATCAGGCGGGTCGCCTCGTGGGTGCGCCCGGCGAGGTGGTACGACTGGGCCAGGACGTAACGCACCGTGAGCGTGTTGGGGTCGTCGGCGCGACCCCGGCCCCGGTCGATGCGCTCCAGTATGTCGATCGCCTCGTCGGTGCGGCCGACATGCCAATAACAAGGAGCGAGGTTCAACAGGGAGTTCTCGAAGTCGGGATGGCCGGTGCCGAGATGCCGCTCGCGGTCCGCAGCCACCTGCTCCAGCATGGCGAGGGCCTCGCTGATACGACCGGCCTGCTGGTAGGAGACACCCAGATTGGCCCGGGCGATGAAAGTGGCCCGGTGCCGGCTGCCGAGCTCCCGCTCACAGTCGGCGAGACCGCGCTCCTGAAGGGCGATGGCTTCCTTGATGCGGCCGGCCTGCCCATAGGCGGAGGCCAGGTTGTTGCGGGCCAGCAGGGTGTGCCGATGGCCCTGGCCCAGCCGTCTTCCGGCCTGTTCGGTCAGTTCCTCCCAGTAGGCGAACGCGGTGCTGAACGCGCCCGCGTCCAGCAGGCTCTTGCCCGCACGCCACAGCAGCAGCCGGGCATCGTCGTCGGCCCACACGGTGTCCTCGGCACAAGCCGCCAAGGCACTGGTGTTGGAACGCAGGACGGCAGCGAGGTCGGAATCGATCTGGTCCAGCTCCGGCCACAACTCCTCCAGCCCTGCCGTGATCGCCCGCACCGTCGCGGGCAGGTCCCGGCCGGGTACCGTCTCGCGCGCCGCCCGGGCCGTCAGCGCATGCAGCCGAACCGCCCGCCTGCCGTGCGCCGAGTCGTCGGTGATCAGCCCGTAGCGGTGCAGCAGACGCAGCACGGCGCGTGCCTGTTCCGGACCGGTCCGGGGCCGCAGGAAGCGTCGGCGCGATCCACGATGAGCGCGTAGATGCCGCAGCACCGGCTCGCTGTCCCACAACTCGTGAGGGTGGCCCGCGGGGTCGAGGTGGGCGATCAGGCGCAGCGCGGGCACCGCGAGCCCGACCGGGGCGGAGGCCTGGGCGGCGTCCAGGGACAGCAGCAGCGCCGCGGCGACCTGTCGCCCGTACCCCTCGGTGTCCGCGCTGGCGGGAAGCACCTCGTCCAGCAGCCGGTGACGATCCTGGAACAGCCGCAGGTACTGTCCGCACGGCACATCCTCGTTGACCATGTAGGCGGCGGCGTGCGAGAGCGCCAGCGGCAGCAACCCCAACGCGGCCACGAGGTCGGCCTGCGTCCCGTCCCGCAAGTGGTCGGCACCGGCCTCCGCCAGCCGGCCTTCCAGATAGGCGAGGGCCTCTTCTGAGGTGTAGCCCTCGACGTCCACCACCGCGCGGCCGCCACCGAACAGCGCGGCGTCCCTGCGCCGGGTGGTGGCGAGCACACGGCCACGGCCCCGCAACGATGCCGGCGGCCACCAGGCGGCGAGCCCCTCCGGGTCGGCCACGTCGTCCAGGACGACCAACCACCGCCGCCGGGTGGCGGACAGCCAGTCCAGGAACGCCCGGGCGTCGACCTCGGCGTCCTGCCCGTCCGCACCGCGTGCCTCCACCCGGCGGGCGGCAGCGGCGTACTCGGCGACCACCTGGCCGGGGTAGGCCGCGTTCACCCACACCACCAGGTCGGCGCCCCCGTCGAGCGCCTCCCAGGCCAGCTTGGCGGCAAGCTGGGACTTGCCCACTCCGCCACCGCCGCGCAGCACCTGGGTGAGAACCACCGTGGCGTGCCGGTTCCGCGCCGACTCGATGCGTTCCCGGACCTCGGCCCGCTCCTGGAAGGGCGATGCCGGCGTCGGCGGGTTTCCCACCACCTGCGGCCATTGAAGCGGCTCCGACGGAGCCTGCACCACAGTGAAGGCACCCGAGACGGCGAGGGAGTTGGGGCCGTTCGCGCTGGCGTTCCCGGTACGGCGGACCGAAGCCCCCCGGCCGGCCCCGGGGCCCCGCAGACCCGTCACGGCGCTGGCACCGTCCGTGGCCCGTGCGTCTCCTGTGTGTGCCGCCACGGCGGACGGCCCGCCGGATGTGTCCGGCGGGACGGCGGATCGCTTGGACGATCGTCCCTTGCCCGCCGCCTTGCCGCCCTGCCTGCGTTTGCGGCCACCGGTCCCGCGTCCCATGTGCCTCCCCCTCGCCGATCCACCGCCCGCTCTACTCGCCGAAGTCGACGCCCGTGCTCGCACGGCTGCCCTCACCACGTGCGACAGCGTCACCGGTCCGCTCGGCCCGCGCCGATCCGCCCGGCGCCCGGGCCGGTCGACGCACACCGGTGGAAGCGATGGCGCCGCCCTCGGCCTGTGCCCGCCCAGTGGCCACCGCGACGTTCTGGTCCCGGGATCGCCGCGCGGATCCGGAATCGTCCGACACCCGTCGGAACACGGCCCAGACCAACGCCGCCACCCCTGTGGCCGCCTGCACGGACGCACCGACCAACTGCCCCGCGTCCGGGCTGCCGAGCAACCACACCAGTGGCGTCGAGACGATGACGAGTACGGCCACGGTCAGCACCCCTGCCGTCCTGCTCCTCGACATCAGATCCCCCTCCTACGGCGGCCCCCCGGCCGCCAGGTGAGGCCCAGGAGTACCAGACCCGTCGGTGCGGCTGCGCCACTTTCCGAAAAACCACTTCCCCGACAGTCGGCACCATTTACGGCACACGCGCCACAGCGGGTGATCCACCACAACAGGCCGGTCGAACGCGCCTGCCGTACAGCAGGCTCCCCGGCCGACGGTGTGTCCGTCGACCGGGGCGAGGAAGCGTGCGTCAGTCGGAGAAGGGGACCGCATCGGCGGGATCGGCGTGCCAGTTGGTGGCGATGGGCCGGTCGACCTTGACCGCCTCGGGGAGGCTGAGGGTGATGGAGTTGATCTCGTCGCCCGCGACGGAGAGGTGGAGCCGCTCGAACTCCCTGCCGAAGTCGTTGCCGGTGGTCTTGGGGTTGATGCCGGCGTAGGCGGCGGTGGAGCCGGAGAGCGTGACGTTCTCGCTCGCAGCGTGCTCGGCCGGCGCCACCTCGGTGTCGGCGGAGGAACCGAAGGACGCGGAGGGGAAGACGCCCTCCAGGTAGCAGGTGACGCCGGACTTGGCCTTGGCGGTGACCAGAAGGTAGCCACCCGCCTGCGTCTCGGAACTGACCTTGAAGGTCAGGTCCTTCGTTCCGCAGGCCCGTGCGGTGCTGCTCCGGCTGTCGGCGGTGGCGTTGACGGTCGCGGTGGCGGTGAGGGCCGCCGCGGCGACCGCGATCAGGGCGAGGCGGGCGGAGCGGGCGGCAGAGCGCGAACGCATCGAGATCTCCATCGTGCAGAAGTGGGTCGCCCAGCGGTCTGCTGGGCCGACCGCAGCTTGCTCCGCGATCCGTCCCGCCCACCACCAGTGGCGGTCATCGCGGGACGCTGGAACGCCGAAACCTACGCTGATCTGCACAGACGCCGGCAGCCTGGAACGGGCCGCTGGGACGGTGGAGCCACTGACCCGGTTCGGCGAGGGCACGTCCGGCAGCTCGCGCCGCACCGTCGCGCGTCACTGGGTGAGGGCGTCCGCGTGGCGATGGGCCACCTTCCACTGGCCGTCCTCGCGGCGGTACACCTGCGTGGCACGCAAGGTGTACGTGCGCGGCTCTCCGTCGACGGAGGCGGAGGTGTGCTCGAGGCCGGCGGTGTAGGCCATGTCCCCGCAAACGCCGTACGCCTGGATCTCGAACCTGTACGACGTGCAGTCGGAGAAGCTGTTTTCCAGGGCGGTGAAGAGGGTGCCGACTTCCCGAAGGCCGTGGGCGCTGCGCCACGCCCCGAGGACGCTCACGGGCTCGTTGTGCGACCAGAGCGCCCGGCGGGGGGCCGCGTCGCCGTTGTGCAGTGCGAGCTCCGCCTCGTACAGGGCCGTCCTGACCCACGCCAGGAAGCCGTCACGGTCGGTCATGTCTTCAGTCTGCGTCAGCGGTGAGGAGGCTGCGATCCGCCGTCACTGGATGTGGAGCAGCAGCAGGGCGATGTCGTCGGTGTGGCTGTGCTGGGGGAGGGCGTGGTGGATGAGGCTGTCGGCGAGAGCGTCGAGGGACTGGTTGCCGCTGCTGGTGAGATGGCGGGCGAGGGTGGCGATGGACTCGGTGATGTCGGTGTCGGGGCTTTCGACGAGGCCGTCGGTGTAGAGGACGAGGAGCGACCCTGGGGGCACCGGCGCGGTGGTGACGGGGTAGTGGCTGTCCGAGCCGGTGTCGATCCCGAGCAGCGGCCCTGGCTCCACTTCCAGCACGCGGGTGCGCGGGGTGGGGGCGGAGGTGCGCAGGATCGGGGGAGGGTGCCCGGCGCTGGCCAGGTGCAGACGCCGCTCCGCGAGGTCGATGTGGATGTAGAGGCAGGAGACGAACAGGTCGGTCTCCAGGTCGAGCAGGACGCGGTTGGTGCGGGCCAGGACATCGCCGGGGCGTGTACCGGCGGTGGCGTGGACGGCCGTGCGGACCTGCCCCATGAGGGCGGCGGCGTTGATGCTGTGTCCTTGCACGTCTCCGATGACGGCGGCGGCGGTGGTGTCGCTGAGGCGGATCAGATCGTAGAAGTCGCCGCCGATGTCCATGCCGTGGGCGGCCGGCAGGTAACGGGCGGCGACGCTGAGCTGGGGGATGTGGGGCAGGGTCACCGGCAGGAGGGTCTGCTGCAGGCTGTGGGCGAGGTCGTGTTTGGCGTCGTACAGGCGTGCCCGGTCCATGGCCTGGGCGATGAGGCCCCCCAGTGACACCAGTACGGCACGATCGCTCGCGCTGAACCGGCGCGGATGGTCGTAGGACAGCACGCAGCAGCCGACACGGCGGTCGGAGACGACCAGGGGCAGCATGGCCCAGGCCTGCTTGCCGCTGAGGGCGGGCGCCTGCGGGTAGGCGCGGGCCATCTCGCCGGGGTCGGCGAAGAAGGCGGGGATGCCGCTCTGCAGGACGTGGCCGGCGGGTGTCACGTCGGTGTCCAGGGGCAGACCGTCCAGGCGTGCGACGCTGCGCGGATCGTAGCCGCGGTGCCCGGTGATCTTCAGGCGTCCGGCGTCGTTGGTGGAGATGACCATGCCCTGAGCGCCGAAAGCGGGCACGATCTGGTCGGCCACGACATGGATCACGTCCGCGACGGTGACGGTCTGGCTCAGGGCCGCTGCCAGATGGGTCAGCTGGTGGATCCGACCCGTGCTGGCGCCCTTGGGGGCGGTGCCGAGGGGTGCGGTGGGGCGAGGCGGTGATGTGTCCGGGGGGTGCTGCTGGTGGCGGGGGTAGATGAGGGCGCTGATGCCGCTGGCGTTCGGGTAGAGCTGGAAGTCGAGCCACACGTCAGGTGGGCGCAGCGCGGTGTAGGCGACGGGCTCACGGCTGAAGACCGCGGTGCGGTAGTGGTCCTCGTGGACCGGGGTGTCGAGCCAGGGCACGGCCTGCCACGGCAGGGTGCCGAGGAGACGCTCGGCCCTGCGGCCGAGCAGTCGCGCGGCGGCGGCGTTGAGGTAGGTGATGCGCCCTTCCAGATCGAGGCTGAGGGTGCCGATGGGCAGCCGTTGGACCAGGTCGGCGGCGGCCAGCCCGGTCTGCGCCGCGTCCGGGCCCGGATGGCGCAGGGGGACGGCCCGGGGCTGGTCCGGAATGCTCCACGGCACCGGTGATTCGTCCAGTACCTGCGTGATGCGGCGGGCACTGGACTGAATGTGCCCGCGTTCGCGCCGGGTCAGGGACGGCGGGTGGCTCGCGGACCACACCAGCGCCAGCGCTCCCCACCGGCGGGCTCCGTGCAGCGGGGCGAAGGCCAGCGCGAACTGGTAGGGCAGCCCCGCCGCGGCGTTCGGATACAGGCGAGCCAGATCCTCCTGTCGCCCCACCCACACCAGACGGTCCTCCCGCACCGCCTCCGACAGCGGGCCCGCGGCCGACACCGCCACCCGCCACCACGGCGACGCGGCCGCCACCGGCATCCCGCACACCGCCGCCAGCCCCAGGACCGGTTCCGCCGCCGACAACAGGTACACGCCTCCCGCCGAGGCCCCGGTGCGGCGCACCGTGGCACTGAGCGCCTCCTCCATCGACGTCTCGCCACTGATCCCATCACCGTCATCTGCCACATATCAGACGATATGCGACCTGTGGTGAGTCGGTGCGGAGATCTGTGTGTCGAGCCTGGCGCGCAGTGGCAGCAGGGCGAGGTCAGCCCCGCCCCGGCGCCCGGCCGGAACGGGACGGCCTGCCCCCGGCCGGTTCCGGATCCGTCGGGCAGGGCACCTGGAGCACCTTGAGCATGCGCTGTGAGACCACCCCGAGCTGACGTTGCTGCGTCCGGGGCAGCGGATCGAACACGAGGCGGCGTACCTCGTCGACGTGGGCGGGGCCGCCGCTGCCACCTTGGCCATGCCCCCGTCGGTGAGGGTGGCGAGCGTGTAGCGGCCGTCGGCGGGGTCGGGGCGACGGCGCTGCCAGCCCCGCTTCTCCAGTCGACTCGCCATGTTGGACAGCCGCGACAGAGTGCTGCCGGTGTGCTCTGCCAGTGGCCTGCCACGCTCGGCCTGGACGTCGTGGGCACCGTGGACACCGTCGGAGAGCGGGTGCGGCACGTGAGCGTCGGCCGACGCGTCGCGCACCTGGGCGACGTCCGCGCACGGGGTCGTTTCGCCGAGTGCACCCTGGCCGACGCCACCACCCTCGCCGCCGTCCCCGACGCGCCAGCCAGTGGGGCCGCGTACACCCTCGGCGACGAGCGGGCCCGCGCACGACTTGCCGCCATGCTGACGGACCTGCTCGCCATGACCGCTCAGGGCCGTCTCGACGCGATGCCGACCCGCACCGTCGCTCTGGACGACGTCCCCGAGGCGCTGATCGAACTCTCCGGCCGTCGCGTACGCGGCAAGATCGTCTACGTTCGGGACTGATCCGGACGAAGAGGACAGCTGCGGGCTATGGCCCCGGCGGGCTGGCCCGCCAACACTGGTGGGGTGCGGGCGAGCCGGGGGAGGGCGCAGCATGGCGAGTCAGACAGCATCACCCCGACCGGCGTTACCGGAACAGCGGCGGCCGGAACTGGACGCGCTACGGATGCTGGTGGTCATCGGGCTGATCTTCTTCCACTCGGCGCTGGTGTTCGTGACCGAGGGCGACTTCTACGTCACCAACACCGAGACCACCGAAGTCATCACCGTCATCGCCGGGTTCGGGGTCGTCTGGGCGATGCCGCTGCTGTTCCTCATCTCGGGCCTGGGCGCCCGGCACTCGCTCCAGCGCCGCGGCGCGGGCACCTTCACCAAGGAACGCCTGCTACGCCTGGGCGTCCCCCTCCTCCTGGGAACCCTCCTCCTGAACCCGCTGCCACAATGGCTCCGGCAACGCTCGTCCGACCCTCACTACCACGAGTCGTACATCGACTTCCTGCCCCACTTCTTCGACACACACGTGGAACCCGACGAGTTCCCCTTCCTCCTCCAGGGCGAGCACTTCGAGACCGGTCACCTCTGGTTCGTCGTACTCCTGCTGACCTTCTCCCTCATGCTGGCCCTCCTTCACCGCTGCCTGCCCCACGAGCCCTTCCGTCACCTCACCGACCGCGTCGCGACCGTGACCCTGAACCGACGAGGCGTCATCCTCCTCCCGGCTCCCGCCTTCGCCGCGATCTGCGCCTTCGTCGGCATGGAGGAGGGCTACGCGGGCTGGCACCGCTGGGCCTACCTCCTCTTCTTCGTCGCCGGTTTCACTCTCGCCACCGACGGCCGCCTGCGCACCGCCATGCGCCGCGACGCCCGCTTCGCGGCCTGCCTCGGCGTCCTCCTGTTCACGGCGACCGCCCCCGGCTTCACCACGGCCGACGACCCCTTCACGCAGATGACCCCCCTGGCCGTGACCTCCCGGGCCCTGTTCGGGGCGGCCGGCTGGTGCCTGGTGATCGCCATCCCCGGCCTCCTCGACCGCCCGCGCCCCCACCCGCCACACACGTCGCCGACCCCGACAGCCCCACCACCCCCCACAAGAAGCCGTCGCCTCCACGGCTACCTCGCCACCGCCGTCCTCCCCCTGTACGTCCTCCACCAGCCCATCGTCGTCGCCGTCGCCTACTTCGTCGTGGGCTGGTCGGCACCCATCCCGGTCGAGTACGCGGTACTCGTGACCATCTCCCTCGCCCTGACCCTGGCCGCGTACGAGGTGTTGGTACGCCACACACGCGTGACACGCTTCCTGTTCGGCATGCGGTCCTGAGGAAAGACGCCGAGTCGTCATGCGGCTCGCCGAGGGCTGATGGAGTGCGTGTTTCGGGGTACTTGCGTCGGCATGGCACCCGAAAATGATCACGCTGAGTCCGTCCGAGCCCTGCGGCAACTGCGCAGGATGCGCACCTTCTACGCCGGGGGTGCCGTCTTGTGGGCCGCTTCGGCCCTGGTGGCGGGCTGGGACGACCCCGGAAGCCGGCAGATGTGGGTATCGGTGGTGCTGCTGGCGGTGTTCACCGCTCTGCTGTCCATGACGTACGTGTGCCTGTGGCGTCAGCAGTCTGCCCGTTGGGGTGAGCCCGTGCACCATGCCGCTCCGCGAAGGATGGCCTGGCGCCGCCACGCCGACGCCTGAGAGCAGGGCGGCGGAAACGGCGGTGGCCTCGTCAGTTCTGCCAGGCTGCCGCCAAGGCGGTGAGGACGCGTCCGGTCTTGTTCCCGGGGTGCTCGGAGAGCACCACTCCGCGCTCCCGCACCGCATCCTCCAGCTTTCGCTGCTTGCGTTCGGCCCGCTTGTCGAGCTTCTCGGCGTCGTCCTCGTCCTTGGGCTTCACCCGGATCGAGGCCTCCAGGAAGTCCATACCGGCCACCGACCAGGCCTCCAGGTCCACCTCCAGGTCGTCGAGCGGCACGTCGTCGACTTTCGTCGACAGGATCGGCCCCAGCGCGATCAGCCCGTCGATCCGGACGGTGGGCTTGCAGGCGTGCAGGAACTGGTCCTGCACCGCGTCGATCGGAGCGCCGGGATCGGCCCCCGGCGCCACCGCGTCCGACAGGGTCCCCGGTGGGTGACCGTGCGTCAGCGACGCAGCCAGCACATGCTGGTTCCCCGACCAGTCGTGCTCGATCTTGTACGTGAGAGGATCCGCGTCGAACGGTCCGGAGAACCGGCCGACCAGCTGCTCCCTGGTGCACGGACGCAACTTGACCGTCAGCTCGTCCGGGCCGCCCCCGCTCCTGAACCGTAGGATCACGCCACTCTCCAGCAGAGGAACGCGCCCCTCGGCGACGCCGCCCCGGTCCTCGGCGAACCAGATCTGGCGTGTCGCCGTCGCGCCCCCGTGCGGCCCGCGGAGGACCGCGAGCGCCGCTCTCACGTCGCTCTCGACGTTGACCTTGATCTCTACAGGCAAGAGGTTCATCGCAGCGCTCCTGCACGTTCCTCGACCGGCTACTTCTCGTCGAAGACGAGGTCCTCGGGGTCGTGAGTGAGCCGCACGGTGTTCCCGTTGCTGGCCTGGACGACGGTGTCGAAACCGGTCCACTGCCCGGTCGAGAGGATGAACAGCCGATCCTCGCGCTGCTCGAGGTAGGCGGGCAGGCCCTCCAGCGAAGGGTCACCGTCGTTGAGCTGGAGGTAGTCGGCCAGCCGGCGGAAGAGCTTGGGCAGCAGCACCGCGCTGTCGGTGAGGGTGGACATCCCCTCCACCTTCACTCCGCTGAGGGTCTGGTCCTTGGGCCACAGGCCCTTGTCGGCCTCCCTGGCCTGCTTGGCCGCCGCGGTCATCTCCTGCCGCAGATCGACGAACAGCTTGCGGTAGAAGGTGGGATAGGCCAGGCCTTCCGCGAGCTGGTGGTGATTGACCGTCTCCCGCAGATGCTCCGTGGTGACGGTGACGAACTCGCCGCTCGAGCCCGGAGCATCGGTGCCGCGGCCGGCGAGGGCGACGCAGCGCCCGTGGACGTCCGCGTTGCGGGTGAAGATGTAGCCGGGCCGGGAGTCGGGGTTGCTGCTGGTGACGATGCCGTGGGTGTCGCGCTGTACGTCTTCGAAACCCAGCCAGGACAGCAGTTCGTCCGCGGCCCGGCCGGCGAAGGGTGCCGGCTGGTGCAACTCGGGGCCGCGGGGCGGGCGGTAGTGGGTCTCCAGGGTGTCGATGCCGTCGAGCCGGAGCTGAGCGCCACCGCTGCGGTTGCGCCGTACGCGCCGCCCGCGCAGGAGATCCCACTGGTCGGGGTTGTCGGGGTAGAAGCGAACGGAGTCCCCGTCAGGACTCGCCCCGTTGATTTTGTACGTACCTTTGATCAGCAGCATCGGCATGGTGACACTCTCCTCCCGGCCATGTGCGGAATCCGTCGCCGAAGTGCGCCCCTCCTGGCGGAAGTCACGGCTCCAGCCGGTCCGGCACCGGATCGTTGAGACACAGCTCGAGTTCCGGCGGCCGGTATTCCGGATCCTTGTCGTAGCGTTCTTTGGCCTGCACGGACAGGAACTCGTTCCCGTCGAGCCGGCCCTTGTCGTCCTTCGCCCGGCCGATGGGCCGGTGCAGCGGCTTGGCGAGTCGGTACAGCGCCGTCCGCGAGGGGTGCAGATCGCCCATGGGGTCCGGCTGCACACGGAAGTCGATGACCTCGCCCGGTTCCACCTCGCCCGGCCCGGGCGCGCTGAGCGCCTCGACATCGAACTCCAGCCCCCGGCCGCGCGCTTGCTCGACCAGCCACAGCAGGGCGATGTCGGACAGCCCTGTCTCTTTGTATCCGCCACCGACATCACAGTGCGACCCGGCGAACCACACCTGCTTCAGCTCCTGGCCCTGCTCGGCGGCGCCGGGCTGCTGGTGCCACAGCGTCGGCTGGAACGCCGAGCGCTGTTCGTCGATGGCCAGCGCGTGGAAGGCCCCCTTGACCCACTTGCTCAACGTGGTGTCGTGGAACTCCCAGCGGTGGTTGAACTGTTTGACGACCGGCCCGAGCCATCCGGGGCCCAAAGCCGGAATGCCCAGGGCACCGACCGTGTCCCACACTCCGATGAAGTCGATGTACGTCTCGTGCGCGTACGAGCGGCGGAACAACGCGGAGGCAGCGCCGCTCGGCCTCTCGGTTCGGTCGCGGTAGAGGGCCCACGCCTCCTCGACCCGGGCGGCCTGGTCATGGCGCAGGACGCCACAGTTGCGCACCAGGCCCGCCAGGCTGCGAGCGGTGAACGCGCCCCGGCTGAAGCCGAAGAGGAACAGCTCGTCGTCGGGTTCGTACGTCTCGACGAGGAAGCGGTACGCGTCGATGACGTTCCGGGACAGGCCGACGCCGAACGCGCCGCCGCGCAGACGCTCCGTCCGGCGGGTACCGACACCGCCGTGGTAGTAGACGCGCTGGTCCTTCCCGCCGGCAGGCCCCGAGTGCACGGACAGGGCGACCTTGCTGACGTTGGTCTTGCTGGGCTGGTCGGCGAAGTTCCACGTTCCGTCGCAAGCGACGACCAGACGCTTGGCCATGACCACCCCTCCTACAGGAGTGAAGGAGGTACTCCCGTCCCGTCGAGAGCGCACAGAGCCGACGCGTGGCTGTGGACAGAACGCGACCTCTTCACCGGGTCACGCGCCGCGCTGTCCGTCCAACAGGCGCCAGTTCCATTTTTCCACCGCACCGTGGACCTCGCCATACGACGAGATCCAGGACGAGATGAGCACGTCGAGGCGTGAGCCGCTCGGGAGACACCGCCCGCTCGGTCACGCGTCCGCGGACTCCGCTCGGCTGTCCGCGGACTCCAGGCTGAGCATGGCCCTCTCGTCCTGGCTGCCCGGGGCCGCCTGGTAGACCACCATGCGCTGGCCGCCGGTCCGGGCCAGCCGCATCACCTCGTAGGTCAGGGTCATCGGTCCGGCCTTGGGGTGCCGGAAGGACTTCTGCCCGCCACCGCGTTCGCAGACGTCGTACCGCTCCCACAGTCGCGCGAACTGCGGTGATTTCAGCATCAGTTCGCCGACGAGTGCGGTCAGTTCGGGATCATCGGTATCGGCCCCGGCGACCGCCCGCAGATGCGCCACCGACAGGGCGACGGTGTCCTCCCACGGCTCGTAGAGCGTCCGGCCGACCGGGTGGAGGAAGACGTAGCGGGTCAGGTTGCGCTGGTCCTCCGGCCAGCCCCAGAGCCCGGGCAGCAGCCGTCGGCCGGGCGGGTTGGCGGCAAGTACGCGGTTGTAGCGGCTCACCACATAGGCGGGCAGCGGTCGCACCGACTCCAGCATCCGCAGGACCGAGTCGCGGACGGTGTTCTGAGGGCAGGCCGGCAGCTCGGAGAACCGGCCGGAGGCCAGTTCCGCGAGCTCGTGCAGACGCTCGTAGGCGTCACCACGCAGCCGCAGGGCGCGGCCGAGGGCGTCCACGACGGCAGGGGAGGGGTTGGTCTCCCGCCCGCGCTCCAGGCGGATGTAGTAGTCGACGCTCACACCGGCCAGCGCGGCCAGTTCCTCACGGCGCAGACCGGGGGTGCGGCGCAGGCCCGCACCGGCCGGGAGACCGACATCCTCCGGACGCACCTGCGCCCTGCGGGCTTTGAGGTATCGGCCGAGCTCGGTGCCCCTGGTGCCCACTGCTGCCATACGGCCATTGTCGCAGGTGGTCAAGGAGCGTGGGGGGCCGTGTCAGGGCCCGGAACGCCGCACCCCGGGTCCAGTGCGGTCTGCCCGGTCGCCGCGGAAAGGCGCAGAGTGACTTCCGGAGCGGGCGGCCTGCCCGCCGGAGCCCAGGGGGTGCGAGACACCGGACCGCGGCCCGGCGCGCGGGGCCGCCCGCCCGGTCTCTCTGATAAGCCGTCACTCGCCCAGGAGTCGCACCATGCCGACCACCCCTGCCCCGCTCCCGGCCTCCACTTCCGAGCACGGCCCGAAACCCTCACCGCCCGCGCGGCGACGACAGCCGGACGAGGCCCGCCCTACTGCCGAGCCCGCCCGGACCCCCTCCGCGCCACCGCACGGTGGCGTCGCGTTGCTCGCTTCGCTTCTCGGCTTCACCGTGATCACCATCGACGTCTCAGCCGTGAACATCGCGCTGCCCACGATCCGGGACTCTCTCAGCAGTGACATGTCCGGGTTGCAGTGGGTGGTCGACGCCTACACCCTGATGTTCGCCGCGTGGATGCTCTCCGCGGGAGCCCTCGCCGACCGCACCGGCGCCCGACGCGCCTACGCCTGGGGTGTCGCGCTGTTCACCCTCGCCTCGCTCGGCTGTGCGCTCGCACCCGGCATCGGCGTGCTGGTCGGCGCGCGCGTGGCGCAGGGCGCCGCCGCGGCGGTCGTGATGCCGGCATCCCTGGCGCTGATCCGGCAGGCCTACCCGGACCCCCGGGCGCGGGCCCGCGCCATCGCGCTGTGGACGGTCGGCGGCTCGGTGGCGATGGCCGCGGGTCCGGTACTGGGCGGGCTGCTCACCGACTTGGCCGGCTGGCGGGCGGTCTTCCTGCTCAACCTCCCCGTGGGCGCGGTGATCCTGGCCCTGCTCATCCGGGTACCGCGCTCCCCGCGCCGGCCCGCCGCCCTGGACGGCGGCGGCCAGCTCACCGCCGTACTGGCCCTGGCCGGGCTGGCCTTCGCGGTGATCGAGGGCGGCCACCTGGGCTGGACCAGCGGCCCTGTGCTGGCCGCCGCCGCGCTCGCCCTCGCCTCCGCGTGCGCCTTCTGCGTGGTGGAGGCCCGGCACCGCCACCCCATGGTCCCCCCGGCCATGCTGAGGGACCGCAGCGTGGCCGTCGCGCTCGCGGTCGGTTTCGCCGTCAACGCCGCCTTCTACGGCGGGGTCTTCCTGCTCGGGCTGTACTACCAGCAGTTGCGCGGAATGTCGGCCATCGCGGCCGGGCTGATGTTCGTCCCCATGTCGGCAGTGGTGACGGCCACCAACCTGGTGTCCCCGCGCCTGTCGGAGCGGATCGGGCGACGTCCGGTGATCGTCACCGGGCAACTGGTCTTCATCTCGGCGATGCTGGCCATGCTGCCCCTGGCCGCGCACACCCCGGTATGGCTGGTGCTCGTCCTGCTGCTGCCCCTGAGCATCGGCGGTGCGCTCGCGGTGCCCGCGCTGACCGCGCTGCTCATGGACGCCGTTCCGCCGGAGCGGGCCGGAACCGCCTCCGGACTGCTCAACTCCCTTCGCCAGACCGGCGGTGCGCTTGCCGTCGCCCTCTTCGGCGGCCTGCTCTCCGGCCCCGGCGGCGACTTCTCCCTCCCGGGCATGCGCATCGGCCTCCTCACCGTCGCAGTCCTCCTCGTCGCCACCGCAGCCCTGGCTCGCCTCCTCCTGCCCCGCGGCTGACCTCACCACCCGTCGTGGGACTCCCATGAGGTAAGGGCCTCAGCGGCGGCTATTGCGCGGCATCTGCCAGTTGGCGGACCCGGGTGGCCACCTCGCCCCATATGGGCTCGGGGAGATCGTGGCCCACGCCGGGCAGGGTGACCAGGCGAGCGCCGGGGATGCGGGCCGCGGTCGCGCGGGCTGCGCTCATCTTGATCAGCGGGTCGCCGTCGCCGTGCAGCACCAGGGTGGGCTTGGCGATGGTACTGATCGCGGGACCGTGCCACTGGGCGCCGATCTGGCGACTCTGCGCCTCCGCGTCCTGGATGCCGGTGTCGGCGATCCGCTCGGCGGTCGCCCGCGCGGCCCGCTCGTCGAACGGGTGGCCGGGCGAGGAGATCAGCCGGGCCAGGGCGACGCTCGCCTCGACGGCGCCCTCCGGTGTCGCCGGAAACTTCATCCGCGACAGCTTCGCCAGCGTCCCCGTGCGCAGATACCGCAGCGTGGCCAGCCCCTTGGCGTCGCCCGGTACGGCCGACATCGAGGTGAGGCTGCGGACGCGTTCGGGGTGGCGGATCGCGATGCGCTGGACGATGGCGCCGCCCAAGGACGTTCCGAACAGATGGGCCGAGTCCCAGCCGAGGCCGTCCATGACGGCGATGGCGTCGTCGGCCATGTCCTCGGCGGTGTAGGCCTCACCGCGTTTCCCGAACAGCGCGGCGAAGGGATTGCGGGTGGTGCTGGGCGGCAGGTGGGTGGACTGGCCGCCGTCGCGCTGGTCGTAGCGGGCCACGGCGAACCCCTGCTCGGCGAGCATGTGGCACAACCCGTCCGGAATCCACTGGCGCGCGGCACCCAGACCGACGACCAGGAGCAGGGGGTCCCCGTCGCCGCCCGCGGCCAGTTGGTCGTAGGCCAGCCGCACCTTGCCGTTCTCGGCCCAGCGGACGGGGGTCCAGGCCGGTGACGACGGCTCATTCATGGCGCCTCCTGATACTGCGATCGGTGTTCGCACTATTAGGATAGGCCACGTGACGAGGCGAAGAACAGGAGACCCGGTGGCCGAAGAGCCGGTGACCGTGTGGGAACGGCCCGAACGCGGAGCCCGTGGGCCCGCACCCGAGCGCAGCCGCGCCCAGATCGCCGCAGCCGCTGTCGAACTCGCCGACGCCGAGGGCCTCGCGGCGGTGTCCATGCGGCAGGTGGCCGCCAAACTGGCCACCGGACCGGCCTCCTTGTACCGCTATCTCGCCGACCGTGACGAACTGCTGGACCTCATGACGGACGCCGTGGCGGGAGAGGTCGACCTCACCACCCCGCTCAGCGGTGACCCCGTCGAGGATCTGCTGGCCCTCGCCGTCCGGTCAAAGGAGGTTCACCTGCGCCACCCGTGGCTTCTGGACATCCCCACCGAACCGCTCCGCCTCGGACCCAACGGCCTCGACCACCTCGAGTACGCTCTGTGCGCGCTGGCCCCCACGTCCCTGTCCGAGCAGTCGAAAATGCAGACCATCGGCCTGCTGAACGCACTCGTGGCCCAGTTCGCCCGAGCCGAGCTGGGCGGGCGACGCTCTCCCACGGACCGACAAAGGGCCCAGGCCGCCTACCTGATGAAGGCGGCCGCCACGGGACGCCACCCGCTCGTAGCCGAGGCCTTGACCGGCCAAGCGGCCTCCGACGCCGCCTCCCGGCCCCAGACCCAGTTCATGCCGCTCCTGCACCGAGTGCTCGTCGGTCTGACCAGCTGAACCACCCAACAGCTCGCGGGCGGCCCCAGCGCCGGGGCGCAGCCCATGCGTCAGTCATTTCCGGAGAAGCCCAAGGTGTCGTACAACAGGTTGCAGCGGGCCGTGCTGGTCAGAGGCGCGGTCGTGCCCAGGCACACATAGGCCCCGGCGTAGTCGACATAGCCGGACCACGCCCACGAGGTGGCCCCGGAGGTGCTGACCGTGTCCGTGGCACGCAGGATCTGACGGTCGACGCCCTCACCGGGGTACTCGTAGACCACCCACAACCGCGCTGCCACGCCGTCGCCGTTGACCAGGTCCTTGACCCAGTTCTGTCCCGTGTTGGTCTCGAAGTAGCCGCTGTCCTCGTCGTAGCAGAAGCTGGCCCGCCCGGACGCGCCGTTCGCGCCCGAGGAGTTCCGCACGTAGTCGACCTCGTCGTAGCAGATCGTCCTGGCACTGGCCTGCGGTGCCGTCAGCATCAGCGAAGCGCCGGCCATCAGCACGGCCGCAGACGCCGCCACCTTCGTTTGCCGGCGTATGGGGAGCTTCCTCATTCGTTGTCTCTCCTTCGGCAGTGGTCTCGCTGTCGCATTGGAAGCGGGCGAGGCCCATGAACGCGTCGGACGGGAACGTGCTGTTCACGGTGCCGGAAGGGGTGTCGGCAAACCTTCGGAATAGCTTGATTCCGTCTGGAATCGCAGGTGGGTGGCGCCCAGAGTGTGGCGTGGAGACGATCGGGGCGTCGCAGGAGGTGTGATGGCCATCCGCTTCGCAATCCTGGGGACCATCGAGGCACGGCGGGACGGGGTCGCCATCGATGTGGGACATGCGATGCAGCGGCGAGTGCTGGCGGCGTTACTCGTCGACGCGGACCAGGCGGTGTCGGCCGACGCCCTGGTGGACCGGGTGTGGGGAGACGCCGAGCCGGTGTACGGCCGACGGAAGCTGTACGGATACGTCTCCCGGCTGAGGCGTGCACTGGCGGCCGACGGTACGTCCATCACGCGGGAGCGGGGCGGCGGCTACCGGCTCGCGGTCGAACCGTCGGTGGTCGATGTGCACCGTTTCCGCGAACTGTCGGGCCGGGCCCGAAAGGCGGGCAGTGACGGGCAGGCCGAGGCTCTGTGGCGGGAAGCCCTGGCTCTGTGGCGAGGCAGCGCGTTCGCCGGGGTGGACACCCCGTGGTTCAACGCACAGCGCCACCTCCTCGACGGCGAGCGGCTGGCCGCCCAGCTGGAGCTGGTCGATGTGCGGCTGCGCCTGGCACAGCACGACGGGATGGTGAGCGAGCTGGCCGCCCGGGCCGAGGCGTATCCGCTCGACGAACGGGTGATCGGGCAACTGATCCTGGCCCTGTACCGGTGCGGACGGCAGGCCGAAGCGCTGGAGGCGTACGAGCGCGCCCGGCGCCGGCTCGCCGACGAGCTCGGTGTCGACCCCGGGGCGGCGCTGCGGCGGCTGTACGAACGGATCCTCGCCGGCGACCCGGAGCCGGCCGCGCCCCGCTCCGCCGCACCGCCCGCCACCGCGAAACCGGCCGCCAAGAGCGGCACGGTGGCGGCCCCGCCGATGGCACGCCAGCTCGTACCCCGGCTCCTCCCCGCGGACCTGTCACTCTTCGTCGGCCGCGAGGACGAGGTGGACGAGGCGCGCCGACTGCTCGGCGAAGAACGGCCCGGTCCCGTGACGTTGCTGGTCACCGGCGCCGCCGGGGTGGGCAAGACCGCCTTCGCGGTCCGTACGGGGCACCTGCTCGCCTCCCGCTTCCCGGACGGTCAGCTCCACGCGGATCTGCGGGGCTTCGGTGACGAGCCGGCCGAGCCGTTCACGGTCCTCGGCACCTTCCTCCGCGCGCTCGGCATCCCCGGCGGCACCGTGCCCGCGGAGCTGACCGACCGTGTCCACCTCTACCGCACCCTGCTGGCAGGGCGGCGGATGCTCGTCGTCCTGGACAACGCCGCCAGTGCCCAGCAGGTGAGTGACCTCCTGCCCAGCGGTGTGGGCTGTGCCGCCGTCGTCACCAGCCGGACGACCATGGCGGAGGTGAGCGGACGCCGGCTCCCCCTGGGCGTACTGGACAGCGCGACGGGGCTCGACCTGCTGCGCGAGATGCTGGGCCGGGACCGGACCGACGCCGAGTTGGACCCGGCCCGCTCCATCGTGGAGACCTGTGGTGGCCTTCCCCTGGCGGTGTGGGTCGCCGGTGCCCGGCTGGCCGCCCGACCGCACTGGCCCCTGGCCAAGGTGGCGCGCGCCCTCGCCGACGAGCAGCGCAAGCTCGACGAACTGGCCGTCGGCCACATCGCTGTGCGGGCCAGCCTCGAACTGACCTACCAGCAGATGACCCCGGCGACACAGTGCGCTCTGCGGATGATCGCCCTGCTGCCCGGGCCGAGCTTCGCCGCCTGGGCACTGGCAGCGCTGCTGGACGCGGGCCTGCCCGAGGCGGAGGCCGTCCTCGACGACTTGGTCGAAGTACACCTGGTGCAGATCAGTTCGGCGAACGCCACCGGAATCCGCTACCAACTGCACGACCTGGTGAGGCTGTTCGCCAGGGAGCGCGCGGAGCAGGACCTCCCGGAGCAGGACCGCACGGCCGCGCTCACCCGGTTGCTCGGCGCGAGCCTGCACCTCGCCGACCGCGCCGCGGACACCCTCAGCGTCGACTTCCAAGGCATCTCACAGCTGGACCTGGCCTCCTGGCGGCTGCCCGCCGCCGAGGCCGATCAACTGCTCGCCGATCCGCTGACCTGGTTCAACGACGAACGCCAGTTCCTCATCGACGTGGCAGAGCAGGCGCTGGACGAGACGGACGGCGTCGCACCCGCGGCCGGACTGGCCACCGCCCTCACGACCCTCTTCCAGGTCGGCAGCCACTTCGACGACTGGGAGAGGCTCCAGAACCGGGCACTCAAAGCGGCCCTGAGCAGCGGCGACCGGCACAGCGCCGCGAAGGTCCACCGTTGCCTCGGCGAACTCACCACCATCCTCGACCGCTATCCGGAAGCACGGGACCACTTCGAACAGGCCCTGCGGCTCGCCGAGGGGCAGGGACCCACGTACCGGGCCAGTGCCACGGCCGGACTGGCCTATGTGCACCGGCTCCTCGGCCAGTACACCTCGGCCGTGTTCCACTTCGAGGAGGCCGCCGAGCTGGCCGAATCGGCAGGCAACGTCAACTGTCTCGTCTACGCGACCAACGGCCTCGGCGTCATCGACCTCGAGCAGGGCCGTGTCGAAGCCGCTGCCGCCCGGTTCACGAAGTGCCTTCGGGTCAGCCGGGTCGCCGGCTACCGGCCGGGGGAGGCCCAAGCCCTGCGATGTCTGGGCCAGAGCCATCGCGCACTCGGCGCCTACCCGGCTGCCGCCGAAGCGTACCGGCAAGCCGTGGCGATCAGTGAGGACCTCGGAGACCACCTCAGTGCCACACACGCCACGTGCTGGCTCGGGGACGTCCTGGTCCGGCAGGGCGAGCATCGGGAAGGCCGCCGCCTGCTGTCCAGAAGCCTGTGGAGCTACCGGGAATTCGGCAACCTCTGGGGCGAGGCGGCGACGCTGTACGCGCTCGCCGAGGCCCACCTCGCGGTGGGCCGTTCGGCAGCCGCCCGCAGACGCGCCGAAGCCGCCGTCAGCCTCTGGAGACAGATCGGCTCCAGCAGGTGGCTGGCCGTCGGCCTCGACACCCTGGCCAAGGCACACGCCCTGGCCGGCGATCACACGGCCGCGGACCGTGCCCGCGCCGAGGCCGAGAAGGTACGGACGGCTTGAGCGAGCCCGCCTCTTCGCCGGGGGAGACGTGCCCAACGGCCGGACCAGGATCCCTAAGCCAGGATCTCGACGTACCCGTCCGTTCCGTGCACGCGGATCCGCTGCCCGTCCCGGATCAGCCGGGTGGCCTGCTCCACGCCCACGACGGCCGGCAGACCGTACTCCCGGGCGATCACCGCGCCATGGGTCATCAGGCCGCCCACCTCCGTCACCAGGCCGGTGATCCCGACGAACAAGGGCGACCAGCTGGGATCCGTGTAGGCCGTGACCAGGATGTCGCCCGCTTCAAGATCAGCATCCGCCATGTCGAGGATGACCCGCGCCCTTCCTTCGACGGTCCCGGCGGAAACGGGAAGGCCGGCCAGGGCGCCGGCCGGCACGTCGTCGCGCCGGTACGACCCCGTGACGGCCTCACCCTCCGACGTGAGGACCCGGGGCGGTGTGAGCGCCTGGTACGACCGGAACGCGTCCTTACGCTGCCGGATGAGTTCGTCATCCACCCGGTGTGAGCGCACCACGTCGTGGAGCTCCTGGAACGTGAGGTAGAAGATGTCCTCCTTCTCAGGAAGCACGTCGGCCTGCACGAGGCGCTCGGCTTCCCTCAGCAAGGCCTGCTTGTACACGAAATAGCGCCTGACGATGCCGTACTTCGGGTATTCGCGGTACCCGATAAAGGTCCTGACCCGGTCGATCATCCGCTTGGTCTCGTCGGCCTTCCGGTCACCGTCCGGCAGGGCCCGCAAGCGTGCCAGCACGTCCTGTTCTTTCTGCTGCGCCTTCTCACGCCCTTGTTCGAAGCGTCGGCCGGCGGCGCCCGGCTCGAAGTTCCTGACGTTGTCGAGGATCACGGGCACGAGCGTGGTGGGGCGCTCGCGCCAACGGGGCCTCGTGATGTCGATCTCGCCGACGCAGCGCATGCCGTACCGGTCGAGGTAGGCCTCGATGGCGTCGCGTGCCTCGGTCCCGCCCGCGAGCTTCGCCAGCTCGTCCAGGAAGCCTTCGTCCTCGACGCTTTGCAGGAACGCCACCACGTCCGGATGAGGGCGGATCACGTCCGCGACGTCCAGCAGCGCCAGACCCATTTCCGACGTGATGTTGTCGGGAGCGGACAGCGTGAGTGTGTCAGCCGCGTTCTTCTCGCCCAGCCATGCATGCAGCTTGTCGTTGAGCCACCAGGTGGCCTGCATCCCGGCCATGATCACCTGCATGCTCAGAGGGTCACTGAGGACGCGCTTGTGCTCGTCGAAGGCCTCCAGCAGGAAGTCGAACAGCGCGGGTCCGGACTTCGTCCGGATGTCGCGTTCCAGGGCGGCGACGGACGCCTCGTTGCGTTCGATCAGCTCGGTGACGATGGCCGGATCGGTTTCGATCGAGGTGGGCGCGGTGCCGACCGGCGGCCCGCCCGGATCCGCGTCCGGGAGAGCCGGGACGAAATCGTCGAGTTCGAGGACCGTCTCCAGAGCGTCCCTGACCAACGGGTCGCCCCTGCCCACGACGTCCAGGAGGCCGGCCCGGCTCGCGGGTGAGGCCAGGCGCCGGGTGACGTCGACGAACAGCCTCCCGCCGGCCTGGTGCATCGGCGCCATGGCCGTCAGCTGCCACATGGAGAGCCCCAGGGGCTTCATGGGGTCGGTCATCATCTGCTGGTGACCGACGGAGACGTAGACGTGATTCTCCTGATCGCCGGTTTCCGGGATGGGGAACAGCGTCGTGATCGGCCGGCTCTGAACGATCTGGAAGCCGTCCTCGGCCAGGCACCATTCGATGTCCTGCGGACGGCCGAAGTGCGCTTCGATCCGCCGTCCGAGTTGCACGAGCTGCACGACCTGCGTATCCGTCAGCGCGGGCTGCTCCTGCCGCCGTGAGTCGACCGCCACTTCCTGGGTCCCGCCCGCCGGCAGGGCATGGACGGCACGCTGTTTGGCGGCGATCGCCTTGGCGACGACTTCGCCGCCTCGCACCTTGAAGACGTCCGGGTTCACCAGGCCGGAGACCAGGGCCTCGCCGAGCCCGAAGCCGGCGTCCACGGTGGCGACCTTCCGGTTGCCCGTCACCGGGTCGGCCGTGAACAGGATGCCGGCCGCACGGGGGAGGACCATCCGCTGCACGACGACGGCCATATGAACAGCGCGGTGGTCGATGCCGTTCCTCTGACGGTAGGTCACGGCCCGTTCGGTGAACAGCGAGGCCCAGCACCGGCTGACGTGCCGGAGGATCGCCGTCGATCCCACGATGTTCAGGTACGTGTCCTGCTGGCCGGCGAACGAGGCCGTCGGCAGGTCCTCTGCCGTCGCGCTGGACCGGACGGCGTAAGCGGCTTGCTCACCGAACCGGGCGAGTGCCCGGGTGATCGCCGCCGCCAGATCGTCCGGGATGGCAACCGCCTCGACGGCCCGGCGGAGCCGCGCGCTGAGCGTGCGGATCTCCTGCCGGTCATCCGGGTTCAAGCGCGAGAGCCGGTCGAGCAGATCGTCGACCGACGGGGCTTCCGCCATGATCCGCCGGAAGGCGGCCGTCGTCACGCAAAAGCCCCCCGGCACGTGGACGCCCTCGATCCCCGACAGCCCGCCCAGATGCGCACCCTTGCCGCCGACGACCGCGACCTGCGTCTCGTCGATCTCCTGAAGATCCAACACGTACCGGTCCATCACTGCGCCACCTCCGTGCCGGCCGTGCTCGATCGCCCTGCACCGGTTGCCCTCATCACTGGTTCGACGTCACCGCGTCGCCCATGCGTCGACAACGACACACGCACGTCGTGCCCCCACTTTCCGTCGGTTGCGGCCTCGGCGGAGGATTCTGCGCGACGACCCGGGCCTTGCGGCAAGCCCCCCGGCGCGCTATACGTTGAGAGAGGCAAGGAGAGGTCTCTCCTTGCCTTTGTCTTTTGGCCGCGTCCAACCGGATCCGGTGCCTGGCCGAGCTCTGTCGATGTCGACTCCGGCACGACCGCCGGACCCCGTCACGTTGGGGCCGACGGCGATCGGCATCAGATCACGTCGTCCAACTCGGCCTGCATCTCCGCCGCTTCGACGTCCCGCGCGACGGCCTGGGCGAGCAGCATCCGCAGCACGAGCACGATGAGCGCGACTCCCAGGATGGCCACGCCGATGCCGCCCATGATGACGGTGACACCCGGATCGTCCCGCTGGCCCGGCGCGTTGAGGATGGTGACCGCGAACCACATGAGGGCTGCCGTCACGATCGCGCCGATCACGCCGTCCACGTACCGGAAGGCGGCGTGGGAGAACACGGTTCCGCGTCGCACCATCGCCACCAGTCGCCCTACGCAGACCACGGTGACCTGGACCGACGCCATGCCCAGGATCGTGATCACGCGCAGCGGGGTCAGTGGGAGCGATCCGTCCTCCGGGTCGTTCCCACTGACCAACGCCCACACCATCGATGCCTGTACGAACACGGTGCCGACGAGCACCACCACGAGCACGGCGCGCAGCGCACGCACTGTCAGCTTTCCCATGGGCCATCCTTCAATCGACTCGCGATGGGAATCTATCGAATTTCGATAGACCAAGCAAGAGTCGCACGCGACGGAGGCTTCATGCTCGGGGCAGGCGCACGGGCTGCTGAGATGCTCAGGACGGATTGAGGAGGCCCTGCGAAGCCCGGACGGCCTCGCAGGGCGATCGCTCAGAAGGCGACGTCTCCATGAGTCCTGTAGGCGCTCAGGCGCTCAGGCGGCCCGGAGGGCGCTAAGGAGGGCGTCAGGTTCGGGATCGAGCGGCTCACCGGCCCTTCTCGGCGGCCAAGTCGATCAGACCGTGGGCCGTGTTGTCGACGGAGTCGATCCCGGGCATCTCGTCGGTGGCGGTCTCGGCGCTGCGGGGGAACATGGCCTGCTCGTACTCGGTGAGCGCCGTCTCGACGTCGTCGGGGTGCGCGGCGAGGGCTTCACCGAGTTCGGCGCCGTCGAGCATGGCCAGGTTGGCGCCCTCGCCGTTGGGAGCCGAGAGATGGGCGGCGTCGCCGAGCAGCGTCACCCCCGGCACCCGCTCCCACCGGTGCCCGGGCGGCAGAGCGTAGAGGGGGCGCAGAACGGGCGCGACGTCGCTGTCGGTGATCAGAGCGGTGAGCTCCGGCGCCCAGCCGTCGAATTCCTCCGCGATCCGCGCGGTGGCTGAGGCGGCATCGGCGAAGTCGATGGCGGCGAACCATTCCTGCGGCCCGGACAGCCCCAGGTAGGCGTGCAGAGTGTCGTCCTTCTCCCGGTGAGCGAAGATCTCCCTGCCCGGCGAAGGCGCGATCATCATCCCGCCGCCGACCGCTTTCGCGGCCGCCGGGTGCCGCGTGCCGGCGTCGAACAGGTAGGTCTCGACAACCGACTTACCGATGTACTCGGGGGTGGCGGTCGACAGCAGCGGCCGGACCCGCGACCACGCGCCGTCCGCGCCGACCAGCAGACTGGTGACGACGGTGCCGCCGTCGGCGAACGTCACCTCGTGGCGCCCCTCCCCGAGGGCACGGGTGCGGCTGACTTTGTGCCCCCACCGCACGGTGCCCGCCGGGAGTGAGTCGAGCAGCACCTGTCGCAGGTCGCCGCGCTGTACCTCGGGGCGTCCGCCTGTGCCGTCGTCGGCTTGGTCGAGCAGGACGGTCCCGTCCCGGTCGAGGACCCGCAGCGCCTGTCGCCCCTCCAGAACGATGGCGTGGAACTCGTCCATCAGCCCGGCGGCCTTGAGCGCGAGCTGCCCGTTGTAGTCGTGGATGTCGAGCAATCCGCCCTGCGCGCGTGCCGAGGGGGAGGACTCCGACTCGTAGACCGTGACCGGGATCCCGTGTATGTGCAGGACGCGGGCGAGCGTGAGTCCGCCGAGGCCGGCGCCGATGATGGTGACTGGGGTGTGCATGGTGGCTCCTTCGGAATCGGGCCGCCCGGTGCGTTCCGGCCGGCCGTCTCCGGAAAGGTGCCAGCCCCCGCTGACGAGTCACCGACATCCGACCGACATCCCCCGACAGGGCACCGACACAGCTCGTTCTGCGTGGTCCGGTCAGCGGGGAAGGCCTCCCCATCAGATGCCGCCGCTGAAGGCGTACGCAGGTGGGACTGGCTCGCCCGGCGGAGGTCCGCGCGCGCCCGCCCATCGACGGCTCGACGGCGGACCGGGGCCGTCACCACACCCGGCGGCGTCGATGGTGGCCACCGCGTAGTCGCACACACCTGTGGGCCCCGGGTGCCCCCGGGGCCCACAGACTGACTGCTGATGAGTGGGTTACCAGCGATACCAGCGGCCCTTGCGGCCGCCTGTGCCCGCGCTGCGCATCACGAAGCCCAGCAGCCAGACGACCAGCACGATGACGGCGAGCCACCACAGTGCCTTCAGCGCGAAGCCCGCACCGAAGAGGACCAGCGCCAGAAGCAGGACGAGAAGCAGGGGAACCATAGTTATCAACCTCCGTCGGTCCTCGTGCCCGTCGATTCGGAGAACATACAGCCGATCTACCTGGTTTCTTCACTCTTCTTGCGGGAACTGGGCCCAGTTTCGTCACCACCGTTCACCCCGCGAGCGGGGAGCGCCCGGCCGGCCGTTACCGGCATGGCGCCCAGCCCCCTGTTCGGGCGCAAGATTGACGCTCACCCGCGTGGCGTCGTGTTCCATGACGTCAGGCGGGTGAGCATGTGCGGACCCAGCCCCCTTCCCGCACGAGGCGATGCGATGCCCGACCGCGCTGACAGTGGCGGCCCCGACGGCGTCGCGCCAAGGGCAGTCGTGCGGCGTCAGCCACCTGAGCAGTGGCTGTTCAGCGGCATCTACGGACTGGTGCTGGCCAGCGCCCTGGTGGCCGCGCTGGACGCCGGGGGCGAGGAAGCCGACCCCGGTGCGGACACACTGTGGCTGCTGCTCACCGCGCTGGCGTCCAGTGCCGCCCATGGGTACGCGCACGTGATCGCCCAGCGTGCGTCCGGTGACGGGGCAGCCACCACGAGCAGACTGCGGTCGGTGCTCACCGAGTGGCCACTGGTCGTCGCCGTGCTGCCCACGGTGGGGCTGCTGCTTGCCTCGGTAGCAGGGTGGTGGACGGAGGAGGCAGCCGCAGACGCGGCCTTGCTGTTCAACACCACCGCGCTGTTCGCCCTGGGCACTTGGGCCGCCCGCACCGCTGGGCACGGATGGCCGTCCTCGTGTCTGGCAGGTGCCCTCGACATGCTGATCGGCCTAGTGATCATCTTGGCGAATTCTCTGATCCATTAGTGCGGCCGTAGGGTGCACGGAACTCGCTGTCGAACAGCGCTCGGTGCGGCAAGGGCATGCCCGTGCGCAGGAGCAGTCCGAGGCGCATGCTGAGAGACGGGGCCTTTCCGCTTCCGCCTTCCAGAACCCAGGAGCAGATCATGCCCTCCCTGCATTTCCATGTGAACTCCTCGATGAGCCCCTCAGAGGTGATGGGGGTACTGACCAACTTCAGCCCCTCACGAGTCGAGCAGTGGCCTTCCATCGACGCCGAGCACTTCCAGGTCCATGAACGGGGCGAGACCTGGGCTGAGGTAACTGAGGGGAACGACAAGTCGTGGGAGCACGCACGCTATGAATGGGACCCGTCACAGAACAGGGTCACCGTCACCACGCACGACTCGACGCCCTTCGGGTCTGGTGGGTGGAGTTTCCAGATGACGCCCACGGACGACGGCACCCGCGTCGACGTCGAACTCGAACGGCATCCCAGCTCGTTCAAGGCGAAAATGCTCTCACCGATCATTCCCTTCGCCGGGCCGGTGTTCCGCAAGTCCTTCAAGGAACCCCTGAAGACCGTGTAGCCACGTTCTGTCCACGGCGCGCGAGCGATGACGGCGCCGTTCAGCGCGGCTGGTCGGTGGACTCCGTCGCCTGGACGGGAGTGACTGCCAGGCTGGCGAGGAGCTTGAGCCGGTCTTCGGAGGTGGTGCCCGGTTCGGCGGTGTAGAGGGTCAGGTCGTGCATGGCCCGGTGGGACAAGGGCAGGTCCAGGGACTGGTAGGTCAGCTCCAGGTCGCCGACCTCGGGGTGCCGCAGCCGTTTGACGCCGTCGTGGCGGATGCGGACGTCGTGCGCGGCCCATTGGCTGCGGAAGTCGGGACTGAGCGTGGACAGCTCACCGATGAGTCCGCGCAGGGACCGGTCGTGCGGCTCGCGTCCGGCTTCCGCGCGCAGCAGCGCGGCGGTGGCGACGGCGGCGGCGTCCCAGTCGACGAAGAACCGCCGGGCGCCCGGATCGAGGAAGATGTAGCGGGCGATGTTGGGCCGGCCGTGCTGGCCGGTGGTCTCGCTTTCGAAGACCGGCGCGTGCAGGGCGCGGGCCAGAGGGTTGCTGGCGATGACGTCCTGGCGGCCGTTGCGCACGAAGGCGGAGGACAGCGTCATGGAGTCGAGCAGCCACTGGACGCGGGGCGGGACCGCGACATCCTTGCGGCGCGACGGTGTGCGGCTGGCGGGCCGGGCCGCGCGGGCCAGGTCGAACAGGTAGGTACGTTCGTCCTCGTCCAGCTGAAGGGCCTGGGCGACCGCGGCGAGCACGTCCTCGGAGACGCCGCTGATGTGGCCTTTCTCCAGGCGGGTGTACCACTCGGTGCTCACCCCGGCCAGCACGGCGACCTCCTCGCGCCGCAGCCCGGGCACCCGGCGCCGGCCGCTGGTGGGCAGCCCGGCCTGCTCCGGGGGGATCTTCGCGCGGCGGCTGGCGAGGAAATCACGGATCTGCGTGCGGTGATCGGTGCGGTCGTCGGGGCTCGGGTCCATGTCCTCCACGGTAACCACCTGCTCGCACAGAGGGAGGTCGAGTTTGTACCCCCCATAAACGCGACCTTCCTCAAGCGTGGGGCGGCTTGTTCCCTGGGTGACGTACCCCGATCACGACCTCCAGGGAGATGAACCTTGAGTACGCGAGGAGTAACCCTCCACGCTCCTGCCGAGACCGTACGGGCTGAAGACCCCCAGCCTCCGTCCGCCCGGCTGCCGCTCGTCGTGTACGTGCTCGCGCTCGGCACGTTCCTGATGGGCACCACTGAGTTCGTCGTCGCCGGTCTGCTGCCGGAGATCGCGGGCGACCTCCAGGTCAGCGTCGCCCGGACCGGACTGATGATCACCGTCTTCGCGGTCGGAATGATCGTCGGCGCGCCGCTGATGGCGATGCTCACGCTGCGGCTGCCCAAGCGGCTGACGCTGATGCTCGCCCTGGGCGTCTTCGCCGCCGGGCACGTCATCGTCGCCCTCGGCTCGAACTTCACTCTGGTCCTGGCGGCACGGTTCCTGACCGCGATCGCCACGGGCGCGTTCTGGGCGGTGGCCAACGTGGCCGCCGCACGCGCCGCGGGCCCTGCCGCCAGTTCCCGCGCGCTGGGCATCGTCGGCGCCGGAGCCATGCTCGCCAACGTCGTCGGTGTGCCGCTGGGCGCGTTCGCCGGACAGCTCATGGGCTGGCGCGGACCGTTCTGGGTGCTGGCGGTCCTCGCCGCCGCGGCCGTCGTGCTGATCGCCCGTACCGTTCCCCACGACGGTGGCGACCAGCAGGCCGTGTCGATCCGGTCCGAGCTGACCGCTCTGCGCTCCGGCCGTCTGTGGCTGGTGCTGGCGGCCTGCGCCACCACGACCGGCGGTGTCCTGGCGGCGTACTCCTACATCTCGCCGCTGCTGACCGACCGGTCGGGGCTCGCGTCCGGGATCGTGCCGCTGGTCCTGGTCGGCTTCGGCCTCGGTGCCCTGGCCGGCTCGCTCGTCGGAGGCCGGCTGGGCGACCGCCGCCCGCACACCGTGACCCTCGTGGCCGCAGCGGGAGCAACCCTCCTGCTGCTCGCGATCTCCGTGCTGGCCGGCTACGCGGTGCCCACCATCATCCTGGTCGCCCTGCTGGGCTTCTTCGGCCTCGGCGCCAACCCGGTGCTGATGTCCCTGGCCGTCCGATTCGCACGCCAGGCACCCGCCCTGGCCTCGGCCCTGACCGTCTCCGCGTTCAACCTCGGCACCGCCATCGGCTCCTGGCTCGCCGGCCTCACCCTTGACACCCCGCTCGGCAGCACCGGCCCTGCCGTGGTCGGCACCGCCGTCTCCGCCCTCACCCTGATCCCGACCACCGCCATCGCCCTCACCCGGCGTCACCGCTCCGCAGCAAGCCGCCTGAGCCACCCCTGACCGATGTTCAATGCGCCCCCACGAGGCGATCAAGCGACGGCGCCAGAACCGGGGCGAGCGCCTCGGCGTACGCCTCTGAGAGGTGGCTGTCGTCGCGGTAGACGGCGCTGTTGGCGACGACCACAGGGCAGATGCCGGTGCGGGGGGCGCACAGCCAAGGGGTGGGGTCGATGACTGCGGTGGCCGTCGTGGATGCGGCGGTGCGGATGGCGGCGCCCCGGACCGCGTCGCGGGTCGCATCCGGCAAGTGGTTCGCGCAGGCGCGTAGTTGCGACGAGTTCCTGGCGGCGCAGTCGATGGGATCCCCCTTGGGCCATGGGGTGTCGAGCAGGGCGGCGACCCGGGCACCGGAGGCGCTCACGTCGTGGAAGGTGTGCTCGAAGCCGGTCGTCCACTGGTTGAGGGGGTCGGCGGCGGGGCGGGCCGGGTCTCCGGCGTCCGAGGAGGAGACGACGACCAGCGCGGGACGCAGAGCCTTGATCCGTGCCATGGCGTCGGAGCGCCATGTGTCGCAGGCGGTGTACGGCTTGTGGCCGCTGATGATGGTCACGTCTGCGACCTTGCACGAGGCCTTCGTCAACGAGACCAGCTTCCAGCCGCGGGCGGTCGCGATCCGTCGCAGGGCCGGGAACCACTGGGCAGCGTGGGAGTCGCCGAAGAGGACGACGGTGCGGGAGGACGACCGGTTGCCGTAGACGCAGGGCCGGGCGCGGGTGGCGGCTTCGTCGACGTGGCAGCCGTCCCGGTAGACCGCGGAGCGGGAGGACTTCACCTTCTGCAGGGGCGGGGCGAGGTTGCTCGGCAGGGCGGTGGGCGACGAGGTCAGGAATCCGGTGAGGCGGGCCCTCGGGGCCGGTGCGTGGGAGAGAGCCTGCGCCAGCGCGGGCGCGGGGCCGCCGACCTCGATCGTCGGCGGGACCGCCGTCGCCGTCAGGGACAGCGCCGAGGCCCCGGCCGACAGTCCGGCCCCGAGAACCAGGGCGCGGCGGGGGCGCCTGCGGAAGGCCCGGTGGAAGCGGACCGGGTTCTCGACGAGGCGCAGGGTCAGCCACGCCAGGCCCAGAGCCGCCGCGGACAGCCCGAGCGCGAGCGGCACGCCGGCCGTGCCGTCGGCGCGGCCCAGCGCCGCCGGGGCCATGACCAGGAGCGGCCAGTGCCACAGGTACCAGCCGTACGACAGTCCGCCGAGCCACACCAGGGATCGCCGCTCCAGCAGCCACCTCGCGCCGTGCGGGGTGGGCGCGCTGCCGCCGGCCATGACGAGCGCGGTACCGGCGACCGGCAGGAGAGCGTGGTAGCCGGGGAAAGGCGTCGCGTCGTCGTAGCGGACCGCTGCCAGCACGACGCAGGCCAGGCCCAGCCAGGTCAGGGGGGCCGCGAGGGCGGCGGGCAGCCGCTTCAGCCGTCCTGCGCCCAGCGCCAGGAGCGCACCGGCGCCCAGTTCCCAGGCGCGGGTGAGGGAGCCGAAGTACGCCCAGGACGCAGCGGAGTTCGTCACCAGAAGGCCCGCCGCGAACGACCCCAGGCACAGAATCCCGAGCGGCACCGCGACCAGTCGGCGCCGACCGCGGGCGATCCGCCAGGTGAGCAGCAGGAGCAGCGGCCACACCAGGTAGAACTGCTCCTCCACGGCGAGCGACCAGAAGTGCTGGAACGGAGACGGCGGGCTGTTCTGGGCGAGATAGTCCGTACCGGCCGCCGCCAGCCGCACGTTGACCGCGTACAGCGCACTGGCGAGGGCGTCGCCCGCGTACTCGGCGAGCCGCGCCTTCGACAGGAACAGCCACGCCCCACCCAGCGTGACAGCGATGACCAGGGACGACGCGGGCAGCAGCCGCAGTACCCGGCGGGCGTAGAAGGCACGGACCGACACCCGGCCGGTGGTGGCGAGTTCGCGCAGCAGCAGCGAGGTGATGAGGAAGCCGGATATCACGAAGAAGACGTCGACACCGATGTAACCGCCGCTGACCTGGGACACGCCGGCGTGGGAGAGCACCACCAGCCCGACGGCGACCGCGCGCAACCCCTGGATGTCGAGACGCAGGGCGTGGCCTCGGTGGGGTACGGGTCTGCCGGCCACCGGGACGGGACGTACCTCGGCGGACATGATGCTGGACATCAGGGAATGACTCCTCGGAGGGGCGGACGCCCCATGCTGACCGGGTCAGTTGAACGTAGAGCGAACATTGGGGTCAGAGACCTGACGGGCCGTTCGGGCGGACTTACGGTGACCCCACCATCTGAGCTCTGGGAGTGGCGGGGGACCACCAGTGGAGTGGCTGAGCATCGAGAACGTCATCGCCATCGGCACGTCCGTCCTCGGTCTGCTCGTGCCCATCGCGATGTTCCTGTACGACCGCCGGGTGCCACGCCGCAAGCTGATCGGCTACCGCGTACAGATGGACAGCCCCATAGGCGACGGATCGTCCAACCCTCGCCTCGGCGACTTCGACGTTCCGAACATGGCCGACGCGTCTCTCGTGCTGCTGCGCATCGAGAACGACGGATCGCAGAGCGTCGCCGACAATGACTACACCTCGTCCGAAGTCCACGGTCTGACCGCCGAGTTCACCGGCCGAACGGTCCAGGCCGTCGCGGTCACCCAGCCGTCGGGCATCGAACACCTGAACAGTCACTTCACCAGCGCCAACGGGTTCGAACACGTCGGCAGCACGGTGACCATCCCGCGCGTCCCCCTGAATCCCGGCGACCACTTCAAGCTGCTGGTACTGCTCTCCGGCGGCCCGGCCGAAGGGGAGGTCAAGCTGATCGGCGGCCTCCGGGACGGCCGGGTCCACCGCAACAGCGCCCCCAAGCCGGACGAGAAGCTGCGCACGTTCAGTCTCCCGGCCCGGCTGCTCAGCGGCGGACTGGCCCTCGCCGTGCTCGCCCTCGCTGGCATCATCGTGCTGCGCGTCGGCAACCCGATCGGGTGCGAGCAGGGCGAGTTGACCCTGACGGGCTCGACCGCCTTCGAACCCGTCGTCCGGACGCTGGCCGAGCAGTACGAGAACAAGTGCCAGGGCGCCGACATCTCGGTCGAGGCGCGGGGCAGCGAGGACGGTGTGTCCGAACTCGCGGAGCTGGGTGAGCGGTCGGCGAACGCCGCCCGGTCCGTGATCGCCTTCTCGGACGGACCGATGGGGGAGCGCTGGGACCTGGCGGGGAAGCAGGTCGCGCTCTCCTTCTTCACTCTCGTGGCCCACAAGGATCTCGACCTCGGCCCGCACGGCCTGACCCTTCAACAGGTGCGGGACATCTATGCGGGCAGGTACCAACGCTGGGGCCAGGTCGTCCCCGGCAGGAAGGAGATCGCAGACCTGCCGATCGTCCTGGTCAGCCGCGGGGACGAGTCGGGTACGCGGCAGATCTTCCAGGACCGCGTGCTCAAGGGGTGGGAGCAGGCGCCCAGCACGTCATTGGACTGCAGGCCGCCCGCACGGGCCGCTGACACCGTCACACGCTGCGAACTCGCCTCGACCACAGCCGTACTGAACAAGATCGAGGAACGGCCCGGCGCCCTCGGCTACAGCGAGGTCGGCCTCGCCAGGCAGCGAGGCGGCAAGGTGAACGCGGTGCCCCTGGCGGGCGACTGGCCCGACGACCGGCACATCGACCTGGGCGCCGGCCCCTACCCGTACAAGGACATCGAGTACGCCTACACCTACGGCCCCCCTCGCCCCGGTTCCCTGGCCGCCGGATTCCTCGCCTACCTCGACGAATCCACCAGCCAGAACGTCATCCGAGGCAAGGGACACCTGCCGTGCCTGCGGGAGCCGGAGCAGTGCCGGTGATGCCTCGGCCCTTCCTGCCGGACGCCTGATCCGGCATCGATCCGTGTACGCGAAACGGCCGGCGCCTTTGCCACACGTGCCGAACTGCCCCCTACTGCTCTGAGCTGAACGGAAGTTGACGTGCAAACGCCTCTTCTGCGATCACGTGTACAGGACACCGTCTCCTGCGCGCAAAGTTCTCGCCGCACCATCGGCATGTCCTCGACATCGACAAAGGAAGTGCTTGTGACAACGCACCGCACTCCGTACAGAACCGCCGCCCTCGCCCTGGCCACCACCGTGCTCGCCCTCCTGCCCTCCGCCCAGGCCGGGGCCGACGACGGGAGCCTGCCGACGGTCACACCCGTCAGCGAGACCCCCGCCCTCTACGACGACGAGGCGGGCGGCAACTCCGACGCCGACGACCCGGCGATCTGGCGCAACGCGGCCGACCCCGGCCGCAGTCTCGTCATCGCGACCGCCAAGGAGGGCGGCCTGCGCGTGTACGACCTGGACGCCGGCCTGGTGCAGTCGCTCCCCGCTCCCCGCCCGCCCGCCGAGGACGACGCACCGGGCCGGTACAACAACGTCGATCTCGTGACCGGTCTGCGCACCTCCACCGGCCGGGCCGATGTCGCCGTGGTCAGCGACCGCGGCAACGACCGGCTGCGGATCTACCGCATCGACCCGTCGAAGCCCGGCGCCCCACTGACCGACATCACCGACCCGGCCGCCGCCCCGGTCTTCTCCACCGACCAGAGCGAGATCAACGACCAGCGCACCGCCTACGGCCTCGCCACCTGGCAGGACAAGTCCACCGGTCGCACTTACGCCCTGGTGAGCCGGCGGGAGCGGACCAGCCTCGCGCTGGTGGAGCTGAAACCGACCGCGAGCGGCACCGTCACGTACCGCAAGGTCCGCAGCCTCGACCTGCCGGCGTCCTTCCGCCTCCCGAACGGCACCACATGGTCCCCCTGCGCGGAACCCGGCGAGCTCCCGCAGGTCGAGGGCATGGTGGTGGACCCGACCACCGGCACGCTCTACGCCGGCCAGGAGGACATCGGCATCTGGCGGATGCGCGCCGACCTCACCATCAAGCCGGTCCTCGTGGACAAGGTCCGCGAGTACGGCGTCCCCGGCGTCTACGACGAGGCTACCGAGGAGTGCACGCTCGGCGCCGACCCCGGCTACGGGGGTGAACGGCTGGCCGCGGACGTCGAGGGCCTGACGCTCTTCCAGCAGTCGGACGGCGACGGCTACCTCTTCGCCTCCAGCCAGGGCGACGACACCTTCGCCCTGTACGACCGTGAGGTGAGCGAGGACAACGAGTACGAGGGCGGCTTCCGTGTCGGCGCGGCCTCGGCGACCCTCGACGGTTCTGAGGAGTGCGACGGCGCCGCCGTCCTGAACGCCCCGCTCGGCAGCGACTACCCGAACGGCCTGCTTGTTGTCCAGGACGGTCACGAGACCCCTGACGTCCCTGACGGCGAGGGCGGCACGCGTACCGCGACCGGCTTCAAGTTCGTCGACCTGGGCGATGTGGTGGAGGCAGCCGACCTCTGAGCCCCGCAGGGCCCGCGACGAGGAATCGCCGGCCCTGCGGGCCGCACCGCGTGCGGCGCCGGCGCTGGACCAGGCCGGCTCCGCACGCCGACGCGCCGCACGATGACGACGGGGTGCTCCAATCGCCTCTCACTTCACCTATGTGGGGCGCCGAACAGCTGAAGTCGTCGGCATCGCGCGGGAGCGGCAGATCGGGGTAACGAATCGGCCTGGTTCTTGCTGCGGGGCGCGGTCTGCTGCGAATTCCAGGCTCGGCTGAGTGCGGGCCCGCAATCGCTTGCTGTGAAACCGACCGTGCCTACCCAGATTTCCCGAGACCACATCTGTGCCGGGCGCATGGGCACATACCCTCAACACAAAATCCGCATGAGCCGCAAGCGCGTGATGAAGGAACGGGTCGGAGAGGGTGGCCGGTTCGTGCACAGCTGACCTGCTGGTACTGCGCTGATCGGCATCAAGGTATTGATCTGGGCACGTCAATGCGTCAGGTTCGTGGCGGACCCGACACAGGTTCGGTCCGAACTCCCACACCCCCCACAAACCTGACGAGGAGAACCCTCACATGCCGGCTCGCGCATTCACACGCAGAATGCAGCTCCTCACCGCCACGACCGTCGTCATAACCCTGACGACCCTCGGGACGGCACACGCACAGATGGTTCCCGAACCCGCTTCGACCGCGGGCACCGTATACGGCCTCGGCGCCAAGGGAGCCGTGCCGGGCAGCTTCGTCGTCACGCTGGACGAGAAGGTGAACAAGCCCGCGCTTGCCGAGGAATACGGCGGCAAGCTCCAGCGCACGTACACGGCAGCCCTCAACGGCTTCTCCGTCACCGACCTCTCGTCGGCCGAAGCCAAGCGCCTCGCCGCCGACCCGTCCGTCTCCAAGGTTGTCCAGGTCAAGAAGTTCAGCATCACAGCCACTCAGGACAACCCGCCCTCCTGGGGCCTCGACCGCCTGGACCAGGCGGACACGGCCGGCGACAGCAAGTACACCTATCCCGACACCGCGGGTGAAGGCGTGACCGCGTACGTCATCGACACCGGCGTGCGGGTTTCGCACAAGGACTTCCAGGGGCGGGCCGCCTCCGGTTTCGACGCCGTGGACAACGACGGCGACGCCGGTGACGGCAACGGGCACGGCACCCATGTCGCCGGCACCATCGCCGGCGCGGCCCACGGTGTCGCCAAGAAGGCGAAGATCGTCGCCGTTCGAGTGCTCGACGACAACGGCTCCGGAACCACCGAGCAGGTCATCGCGGGCATCGACTGGGTCACCAAGAACCATCGAGGCCCGTCCGTCGCGAACATGAGCTTGGGCGGTGGCGCGGACCCGGCCCTCGACGAAGCCGTCAAGAAGGCCGTCGCGGCCGGTGTCACGTTCGGCGTCGCCGCCGGCAATGACTCCTCGGACGCCGGGCAAGGCTCCCCGGCCCGCGTCAGGGAAGCCATCACCGTCGCCTCCTCGACCAAGGACGACAAGCAGTCCGACTTCTCCAACTTCGGCTCGGTCGTGGACGTGTACGCCCCCGGCACAGATGTGACCTCCGCATGGAACGACAGCGATGAAGGCACCAAGACCATCTCGGGAACCTCCATGGCCACGCCGCACGTCGTAGGCGCCGCGGCCGTCTACCTGGCGGGCCACAAGGACGCCACGCCGGAGCAGGTCGCCAAGGCTCTCACCGACGGAGCCACCGCCGGCAAGATCTCCAACCCCTCGCAGGGCACCGCGAACAAGCTGTTGAGGGTCGTCGAGTAGTCATGCGTGACCGGCGTCCGCTGTGCTGTCCTGACGAGGCACGGCGGGCGCCGGCCGTTGTGCGCGGTCGGCGCCCATGGTGGACGGTTGCCCTGGCCGGGTCAGCGTTCCGCGGCGCGCAGTGGCTCACCGACGCTCCTGAGGTGGCGCAGTGCCGCCCGGTGCGAGTCGATCAGTCCGGCTTGGTGGTAGGGGACGCCCAGCTCAGCGCAGTACCGTTCGGTGATGACCTGCGCCTTGGCCAGCGCCGGAGTCGGCATGCTGGGGAAGAGGTGGTGTTCGATCTGGTAGTTGAGCCCGCCCATGAAGATGTCGACCAGTACGCCTCCCCGGACGTTGCGCGAGGTGAGGACCTGGCGGCGCAGGAAGTCCAGCCGGGTCCCCTCCTCGATCATGGGCATCCCCTTGTGGTTGGGCGCGAACACCGAACCGAGGTAGATCCCGAACAGGCCCTGGTGGACAGCGAGGAAAACGAGCGCCTTGGCGGGGGAGAGGACCGCGAACAAGCCGCCGAGATACACCAGAAAGTGGGCAAGGAGCAGCGTGCCCTCGAGGACCGGCCTTTTCGTCGACGGATTCCTCAGGGCCCGGAAACTGTTGAAGCTGAGGTTCAATCCTTCCAGGGTCAGCAGCGGAAAGAAGAGCGCGGCCTGGTGCTTTCCGACGAAACGCGGCAGCCCTCTGGCGTTGCGCGCCTGCCGACGTGACCACACGAGAATGTCCGGCGCGACGTCCGGGTCCTTGCCTTCGTGATTGGGGTTCGCATGGTGCCGGGTGTGCTTGTTCATCCACCACCCGTAACTCATGCCCAGCAGCAGGTCCGCCACCAGCAACCCACCCATCTCACTGGGTCGCCGACGGGAGAAGACCTGTTGGTGGGCCAGATCGTGGGCAGCCAGCCCGAGTTGGCCGAAGACCACAGCCAGGGCGACGGCGACGAACAACTGACTCCAGCTGTCCCCCAGAGCGACGAACGCGCCGACGCACCCCGCCAGAGCGAAAGCGACCAGCCCGAAACGCACCGAATAATACAGCGGACGACGCCGTAGAAGCCCGGCCTCGGTTATACGTCGTGACAATTCCGAGAAGTCACTCCCACTGCGTCGCTCCTTTCGTTCTCCTTGCATCGGCTGGTCCACGGGAAGCACCACAGGATTGGTCATGGGCCTCAGTGTCCAACCACTTCTCCGGTGGCAGAATGGCGTCCGCCCCCTGAACGGGGGTGTAGCTAGCCCCACCCCTGACCAGGGGGAAAACGCAGTTCACGGTCGGCGGCATGCCTCTGGAGATCGAGCCGATGCGCTGGTCGGTGGCCGGGCAGGCCGGCGGCCCCACCCGGACCATCTCAGGCAACTACCTCCCAAAGCAGCGAAGTCTGGGCATTCTTGTCCCCATGGCCCCACATCAAGGTGCAGCGAGTCCGTCGGAGCCCGAGGGAGGAGCGAGTGCCTGCGCCGGTCCGCCTGCCGCCCTCGCGCAGACGTCCGGGACCGGTGACGGCAGCAGCACACCGGAGAACGTGTCATGGCCCGAAACGGGACCCGCCGCAGCGCAGACCTCATCGGAGCCGGAGTCCGCACCAGCCGTGGACGCGGACGCCCCCGAGAACTCCGGCACCGGCCCGTACCGCGTCACCGTGCTGGACCTCGGACGGTTCACGGTCGGCGCCGTCACGGTGGTGGCGGCGCTGGTCGGGCTCGTCCTCGGCATTCGGGCCGAGCTGTACGCCGGCAAGGAGGACCAGCGCGCGCAGAAGGCGGAGCAGCGGGCGGCCGCGGAGGAGCGCCGGTCGAAGGAGGACCGGGAGAAGGCGTACGCGAATCTCGTCGACTTCTACCGGATGGGCTCGGAGGTGATCGTGGTGAACGGAAGCTCCCGCGTCATGGCGATGCGGCTCACGCTCCCCGCGAACAAGGTGAGATGGGACCTGGATCTCCTCCAGCCCTGCAAGCAGATCGCCGTCCCCAACAAGGCACTGCTCGACTCCATGGCCGTGGAGCAGCCGTCGGTGAGTCTGACGGAGGGGGACCTGGCCCAGCTCCGGCTTGAGTTCATGGACCCGATGAACAAGGCCTGGATCCGGAACAGCGGTGGGGCCCTGGCGCGCATGGACGCCTGGGGGCCGTCAGTGCGGCCCAACCTGGTGAGCTCGGAGGCATGGAACTTGTCGGCGCGGGACGCACCCCAGTGCGACGGGTCCTGACCGCAGCCTGAAGCACGGGGCCCGACCGGAGCCGTTGGGTCTGACCGGAGCAGGGGTGCCCGGGCCCCGCTCCTCGAGAGGAACATGGCCCGGGCCGGACGGTGTGGCTGTGCGTCAGGACGTGGGCGTCAGACCCGGGTGAGACGGACCGCCACCGTCTCGCTGACCGATACCGGCTGGTCGTAGTCCGGGTCCGTCGCCGTCGCGCGGCCCTCGACCTCGACGTCCCCCTTCTGGAAGGGGACCGAGCCGGTGGGCACGGCCGTACCCTTCCAGGCGACCGGGGCGCCGGGGGTGCAGGACACCGACGTGGAGAAGGAACCGCGGATGAGGTCCCGCTTCTTCACCTGCGTGACGTCGCCCGCCACAGTCACCTGCACCGGCTTGTTGCAGCTCACCGTGCCGTGGAAGGCGGCCTTGCCGTTGAGGGAGCTCGCGGTGCCGTCCAGGGCGATGTCGAGGCCCAGGCCGAGTTCGGCCGGCGGGGCCGGGTTCTCGATGTGGACCTCGCCGCGCGCGGCCGGGGTGCCTCCCTCGCAGTGCTGCACGAAGGTGGCGTCGAGCTTCTTCACGTAGCCCTGAGGGCCGAACTCCACTGCGGACACGGTGAAGGTGCCGGTGAGCTGGTTGCAACCGCGGCCGTTGCCGCTGAGGGACAGGCCCGGTTCGGTCCCGTCGTTGAACGGGTAGCGGGTGGCCCCCGTGTAGGTCCCGGGTGTCAGGGCCTTGCCGGACGGCGCCGCGAGGTCCAGGGTCCACCAGTCGCCGTTCGCTCCGTCGACGGAGACGGTGACCACCCTGTTGTCGGAGTTGCCGGAGACGCTCATGCGGTCCTGGGACGCCGTCGCGTAGGCGTAGGACCGGCCGCCGCTGATGTAGTCGTCCTCGTCGCCGCCAAAGCTGAAGGAGCCCTGGGTGACCGGCAGCGCGTGCGCTTCGGCGCCGGAGAGCAGTCCGGTGGTGCCGGTGGCCATGGCCAGCGCCAGCGCGAGGGTGGCGGTGGCACGGGCCAGGACGCGTCTGGGCAGGCTGAGATTCACGAATGTTCCCCCTGGTGAGATGACGTAAGTCCGTCCACCGACGCGATGCTTCCGCGCGCGCGTTCGCACGCTTGTCCGCGTGTTTCTGTCGGCGAGGTGAGTTTGCCAATCAGAGGGAGGTGCGACAACTGTGTTTCAGGCGTGATGAGTTGACGTTTCAGTCAACACCTGGTGTCAGCGTCGCAAGTCGGGCAGGCGTGGCCGCCGGCGCCGGTCGCCTGAGGTACCCGCGACCTTCTGACTCCGCGGACCAGGCCGAGCGCGCGGCCCGGCTCCTACCCGGCGCCCGCCATGTCCGGCTGCAAGGCTGTGACCATTCATCCATGTCCGACGACACCGGCCGCATCGCCCGCCTCCGCAGGTAGCCCACTTCGACCACGGCCGCGACCGGCTCCGGCTCGAGCTTGATCGCGCGGGCCAGGACGGTGCTTCGCATACCCCACCCCCACCACGCGTGGTGATCGATGAACCAGCGAAGGCGGACTGCCGCACAGCCCTCAACCAAGATCGAGACAAGTTCGAAGAACCGCGGATCAAACGCCCCTCAGAACACGATCAAGCGCCGCACAGCCAACAGGTCCCCAGTTCGGCTTGCCGCCGGGAAGACCCCGATCTCCGTTCTGCCCCATGAGCATCAGGAAGAGGCTCTTCATCGCGGCCAGCCCGCGGGCACGCCGGATCGCCGACTCGTCTGCACACGCGTACACGTCGAAGAACCGTGCAGCCGTGCCCGCGGGTAGCAGCACCCATGCGGCGGCGAGGTCCCACGCCGGGTCGCCGGCGAACATGCTGCCGAAGTCGACGATGCCCGAGAGCGTTCCGTCCGAGACGACGACGTTCGCGGGATGGAGGTCGCCATGCACCCACACCGGCGGGCCCTGCCACGCGTCGGCCGCAACCGCGTCGTCCCAGACGGCTCGGACGTCGGCAGCGATGCCGCCGGGGACAACGGCCTGGAAGAAGTTCTCGAAGCCGTCCGTGCAGTCCCTGGGATGCGCACCGCGGTCCGTAGCGATCGGCGCCTCGGCGGGCGCCTCCACATGCAGCGCCCGGAGGAAGCCGGCCAGCGTGTCGGCCGCGTGGGCACCGCGGCTGATCGAGCAGAGGTCCAGCGGCTCGCCTGGAACCCACGTCATCACGGTCCAGTGCTTGGGGAAGCGCTCGGACGGTTCGCCGAACCGCACCGGAGTCGGCACCGGGAGCGGAAGGCGCGGAGCCAGCACGGGCAGCCACCGCCGCTCGTTGAGCTGGAGCTCCGGGGTGGGGTCCATGCGCTGCATGCGCACGGCCAACTCGTCCCCGAGACGCCACATTTGGTTGCCCCAGCCACCCGCCACTTCGCGGATGGCCAGCCCTGCAAGATCTGGATGTTGCTCCTCCAGCAGGTCGCGCACCAGGTCTGCAGTGATCTCGATCTCGGTGTCGGTCATGCGACGTCACAGTACTGAGGCGGCGAGCGGAACGGCTCTCGCAATCCGGAACATCACGCTGTGATGCCTCTGGCATCACCGACTCGGTTGGGCCCGCGGCCGCGGGCGAAGCCATGAGTATGGAGACATCCAACCGGTTGTGCGAAGCGACATTTTTTGCCCTCCTCCGGGGGCCGATACGGTCCGATCCATGGAGCAGATTTTTGCGACGGCCGAGAAAATCACGGCCGCCCTGCGCGCCGGTGAAGTGACCTCGGCAGAACTGACCGACGAGGCGATCGCCCGTATCGAGCGGGACGACAAGGCGATCAACGCCATCTGTGTGCCGGACTTCGACCGTGCACGGGCCGCCGCGCGCCGCGCCGACCAGGCGCGCGCCCACGGTGAGGACAGGCCGCTGCTCGGCATTCCGGTGACGGCCAAGGAGTCCTACAACATCACCGGTATGCCCACGACTTGGGGTATGCCACAACACCGGGACTACGTGCCGGCCGAGGACGCCGTACAGGTGTCGCGGCTCAAGGCCGCGGGCGCGGTGGTGCTCGGCAAGACCAATGTGCCCTTGGGGCTGCAGGACATCCAGAGCTTCAACGAGATCTACGGCACCACGAACAATCCGTGGGATCACGATCGCACGCCGGGCGGATCCTCCGGCGGATCAGCGGCGGCTTTGGCGTCCGGATTCGGCGCGCTGTCCATCGGCTCCGACCTCGCCGGTTCGCTGCGCACCCCCGCGCATTTCTGCGGCATCTACGCGCACAAGCCGACACTCGGACTGGCGGCACCCCGCGGCATGGTCGCGCCGCCGGCACCGCCATTGCCGGTCGACCTCGACCTCGCCGTCGTCGGTCCGATGGCGCGCAGTGCCCGCGACCTCACGCTCCTCCTCGACGTCATGGCCGGACCGGACCCGCTGACGCTCGGTGTGGCGCACAACGTGGCGTTGCCGCCCGCGCGCCACGAGCGGCTCGGCGACTTCCGGGTCCTGGTCGTCGACGAGCATCCGCTCATTCCGAACGGGTCCGCTGTGCGCGCGGGGGTGAACCGGGTGGCCGACGCCCTCGTCAGCGGCGGCGCCCGTGTCGAACGGCACAGTCCGCTGCTGCCCGATCTGACCGAATCCGCGACGCTGTACACGCAGTTGCTGTTTTCGAGCACCGTTGCGCGCTTTCCCGTCGACTCCTACGAGCAGTTGCGGACCCGCGCCGCCGGACTGAGCTCGGACGACCAGAGCCTCGACGCGGCGCGGCTGCGCGCCATGGTGTTCAGCCACCGCGACTGGATGGAGGCGAACAACCGTCGCGAGCTTCACCGCCATGGCTGGCGGCAGCTGTTCGCCGAGTTCGACGCCGTGGTGTGTCCCATCACGCCCACTCCCGCGTTCCCACACGACCACAACCCCGATCCGCTGGAACGCCGGATCGACATCGACGGCGTCGAGTACCCGTACTTCGACCAGCTCGTCTGGGCCGGTGTGGCCACCATGCCCGGCCTGCCCGCCACCGCCGTGCCCGCGGGCCGGTCCCCCGAGGGCCTGCCGGTGGGAGTGCAGCTCATCGGCCCGATGTTCGAGGATCGCACTCCGCTTCGGCTGGCCGAACTGCTCGAGCACGAGATCGGCGGCTTCCAGGCGCCGCGGTAGGGCGTACTGCCTGGGTATCCGCCGAGGCGGCCCACGGGCGTCGTGCCACCGTGCAGCGTTGCCGCCAGCGAACGACAGGGCCCATCATCTGAGCAGCGCAGCCGTGAACATCTCATGGTGAGTCACCAGCCACTCCTGGATACGGTCCCAACGCTGCCAGCCACCGCGTTCGGACAGTGCCCGGGTGTAGACAGGGTCACCGTCGGCCACTCGGTCAGCGACGAAGGCCCGGCAGGACGCGGTGGCCTGTTCGATGACGCCGGGGAGTTCAGCGCGGTCCTGTGGGGAGAGGCCGTAGCCGTCGGCGAGGATCCGCAGTCGTCTCGGGGCGTCCAGCCCTGCGGGATAGATACCGGCCGCGGATCTGGGATCGAGCATGGGAACCCAGTAGCGGGCGGTCATGGCAACGTCCCATACTGCCCGGCCAGGGGCTGCCAGGTCGAAATCGATCAGTGCTGCGGCACAGCCGTCGCGGAAGACGACGTTCTCCGGGCACACATCGTTGTGGCACAGCGTCGTTCCTCCCGCCGGGTCGGCCAGGGATCGGGGCCAATCGACACCCCCGTCGACCGCGATGGCCGCGCTGGCGTCGTGCAGACGCCGCAGCAGGCTTCCCACCGATCTCAGCGCGGTCTCGGTCATGGCCCAGTGCGGAAACGGTGGCAGAGGGACGTCGCCGGGGATGAAGGTCAGCTGCTCGCGGCCGTCTTCGGTGAGACGGACAGGCCTGGGAGCCGCGTCGAACCCGTGTTCCGCGAGCGCGAGGAGATGGGCGTGCAGGGCGCGTGCGGTGCGCGGCGCTGGGCGTTCCACCAGGACACCGTGGCGGAAGACCGCGCCCGCGTTCACCATGCCCCCGACCAGGGCTTCGCCCCCTGCTGCCTCGCCACCAGCCGTCATGTCGATCACGCTACCGTCAGGTCGGCCGAGCTCGGAACAGTCCCGAAGCGAGGTGTGGGCGGTCATGGGCGTGGGGCAGGCCAGGAGGTGAGGGGGAGCGGGCCGCGGTCGATGACGGTGCGGATGCAGAAGGTGCTGCGGGCGTCGCGGACAGGGCCGATGGCCAAAATCTGGTCGGTGAGCACTCTCTCGAAGGTGCGCAGGTCCGGCACGGCGAGTTCGACGAAGAAGTCGGCGTCACCGGAGACCACGTGGCAAGCGACCACATGCTCGATCGCCTTGAGTGCCTCTTCGACCACCTGGGAGGTGGTGCGAGAGTGCTCGACCTTGAGGGAGAGAAACACCGTCAGCCCGAGGCCGAGGCGCTCACGGTCCAGATCGGCCCGGTAGCCGGCCAGGACTCCGTCCTCCTCCAGAGCCTTGGTGCGCCGCAGGCAGGACGAGGGCGACAGCCGTACGGCGTCGGCGAGGTCGACGTTGGGGGTGCGTCCGTGGCGCTGAAGATGGTCAAGGATCGACCGGTCGATGCGGTCGTACAAAGGTCGTGGCATGAAATGCAGCGTAACGGCCAGACCGACGAACAATCCTGCGCTCCGGGCCCGACTGGCTACTGGATACGCCATCCTATGCCGCACTTGGTGGCGCATCTTGGTCACATGCTCCGGCCGGACGCCGGACGCCGGACACACGCACTGCCACCCCCTCACATCTTTCGGATTGCCTCATGCGCCATTTCCCCCTGGAACCCGACCGCGCCACGATGACCGAAATGGGCCGCCTCGTCCTGGACCGTGTCGTCGACCGCACTGAGAACCTCGCGGCACGCCCCGCGACCAGCCCCCTGTCTCCGCGGGCCGAGGCCGAGCTCGTGGAGTCCTTCCTGGCACCACCGCCCGACCAGGGCGGCGACATCAAGGCTCTGCTCGCACGCCTGGATGAGGCCGCCGACTGCGCTTTGGAGACCGCCGGGCCGGGCCACCTGGCCTACATCCCGGGCAGCGGCCTGTATGCGGCCGCGCTCGCCGAGTTCTACAACCGTGCCGTCAACCGCTACGGCGGTCTGGCCTCGGTGGCCCCGGCCCTCGCCGCGCTGGAGGAGAGCGTGATCCGCTGGATGGCCCGCGATGTGTGCGGCCTGCCGGAGGGCAGCGGCGGCCTGCTGACGAGCGGCGGCTCGATGGCCACGTTCTCCGCGACGATCGCCGCCCGCCACGACAGGCTCGGCGAGGAACTCGCAGACGGCACTGTCTACACGACCGCCTTCGCCCACCACTCCGTCGCCAAGGCCGCCCGCCTCGCGGGCATCCGCGCGGCTCACATACGAACCGTGCCGCACACCCCGGACCTGCGGATGGACCCTCACGCCGCCGCCGCGATGATCCGCGCCGACCGGGAAACCGGGCTGCGGCCGTTCCTGCTGGTGGCCACCGCAGGCACCACCGACACCGGCACCATCGACCCGCTGCCGCAGTTGGCCGCCCTGGCCCGCCGAGAGGACATGTGGTTCCACATCGACGCGGCCTACGGAGGCTTCTTCCGGCTCACCGCACGCGGCGAGGAGCGCCTCACCGGTTTCGAGGAGGCCGATTCGATCACCCTGGACCCGCACAAGACCCTGTTCATGCCGTTCGGCACCGGCGCCCTGGTCGTCCGCGACGTCACCGCCCTGCACGCCGCGCACGACGGCACCGGCAGCTACCTCCAGGACATGGGGGCGGCGGGGAGCGTCCCGGACTCCGGTCGGCTCGGGCCCGAGCTGACCCACGAGATCCGGGGTGTGCGGGCGTGGCTTCCCCTGCACCTGCACGGGGTGGACGCCTTCCGCGCGGCTCTGGACGAGAAGCTCGACCTGGCCGAACAGGTCCACGACACACTGTCCGGCGTCGCGGAACTGGAGGTCCCGCAGCGCCCGGACCTGTCCACCGTGATCTTCCGCATTCGTCCCTCTGCCCCCGGCCCGGCCGCCGCCGAGCGGGCCGACGAGGCGAGCCGCCGTCTGCTGGAGCGGATCAACGGCCACCAACGCATCGTGCTCTCCAGCACGGTGGTCGACGGCCGCTACACCCTGCGCGTCTGCGTGGTCTCCCACCGCACCCACCACGACCACATCACCGAGGCCTTGAAGATCATCACTGGCGAAGCCAGGAACGCCCCCGCCGTGTAGCCGGCGACGGCCCTGGACCCGGGTGGCGTCCACCTGAGGGATGCCACCGTCGAATGACGAATACGTCGAATGACGAATACGTCGAATCGCGAATACGTCGAGTCGCCAATACTTAGGAGGACTTCATGACTATCCATCCCGAATCCGTTCCCGCCAGGGGAACAGCCGTCGTGACCGGTGCCTCCTCGGGCATCGGCGCGGCCTACGCACGTCGGCTCGCTGCAAGTGGTCATGATCTGGTGCTGGTGGCGCGTCGCGCAGAGCGTCTGCGCGCACTTGCCGCGGAGCTGACCGGGCAGCACGACATACGAGTGGAAACCGTCGTCGCGGATCTGGGCGATGCCGGTGACCTGGACCGGGTTGCCCGGCGAACCGCCGAGGACGACGTCGAACTGCTGGTGAACAACGCGGGCATCAACGGCTACGGCCCCTTCGCCGAGACCGATACAGCACTGTTGGAGAAGGTGCTGGCCGTGAACGTGGTGGCGCTCACCCGGCTCGCTCGGGCAGCCGTGCCGGGCATGCTGGCACGCGGCCACGGCGCCGTGGTGAATGTGGCGTCCACACTTGCCTTCGCCGGTTCGCTTCCGCCGGACCCTCTGCCGGTGCGGGCGGTCTACGGAGGGACCAAGGGGTACGTCGTCACCTTCAGTCGAACCCTCGCCGCGGAGTTGGAGGGTGCGCCGGTCCGCGTGCAGGTCCTGTGCCCCGGGCTGACGGCAACCGAGTTCCATCTCACCCAGGGCCAGGATCCGGTGGCCGGTGATGTGGCGCGAGTACACGACGACGGAGGCATGCCCGTCGAGGACGTGGTGACCGCTTCGCTGAGGGCCTTGGAAACCGGCGAGGTCGTGTGCGTGCCCGGACTGGTCGACGGCGACGCGGTGGAGCGCATCGCCGCGGCGGAATTCGGACTCCGCTCCTCGTCCACCAGCACACTCGCCCCGCGATACCAGAACGCCGCCCAGCAGTAATCCGCAGTCGGCCAGGGCCGACCCCGGCTCAGCCGCGCCGACTTCAGGCTCATCGCGACGGTGACCACGCTCGATCCACGCCCGGCCACCACCGCGCCCGGCACCGAACAGGGCGTGCGATGCGGGCCCGGGGCGTGAAGGACCTCAGTCCTGGACCTTCAGGGGCGGCCCGAGACGGATCCTGGATACGCAGTGGTCGGGCAGCGTGGTGAGGTCCGGAATGCCGGGTGAGCCTTCGACCCGGGGAGGCGCGCAGCGGGTGCCCGTCGGTGTCTTCGTGGCTGAGGGCCTTGTACCCCGTGATCTTGAGCCCCTTGGGAATCCGCGTGATCTCGCCGCGCAACAGCGTCAGCGGCCGATCGGAGATGTTGTCGGCCGTGGGCAGGGCGACCCAGCACTCCTTCCCGATCTGCGCATGAGGGCTCGTCACCTCCATGCCGGCCTGGATGTCACCGTCGAGTGCCGTGCCGACCCGGTAGCCCCCCTCGGAAACGCCGCCGGGCAGGACGTCGCCGGGCAGAAACCACACGGCCGGACCGGTCAGGCCGGCGGCGCCGGCCAGCCCCAGCAGGAGCCCGCGTCGGCGGCGCGCGGTCCTACTTGGAGTAGAAGACCCCGGCCTTGCCACTGCTGATGGAGCCATTCTTCCCCCACACCCAATGGCGCCGGGCGGCGGAGCGCTCGGTGTCCGACTCATGCCCCGGACGGCCCGGCCCCAGGTCCTGTCGTTTCCGCCGCGAAGGTCTGGAATCAGAATGAAACCCCTGGGGCTCCTAAATACCGGCTTGTCAGTTGGCGTTGGCGCGATTTCCTGGAGGCCTAGGCAAGCTGGACTCCGGACCAGTCATCGACTTCGCACTGTCTGTCGGCATTGTTACCTGCGGTCACGACTGTGCCGTTGGCGCGCAGGCCAAGGGTGTGCGTTGAACCGGCCGCCACGGCGACGATGTCGCGCCAATCACCGACTTCGCACTGTCCGTTGCTGTTGTCTCCCACTGCGAGGACCCGTCCGGACGCGGTGACCCCGACGGTGTGGTAACTGCCCGCGCCGAGCGCCACCACGTCTTGCCACGTGTCGACCTCGCACGCCCCGGTTGCCCGGTCTCCGGTCGCTACTGCCCGCCCGTCGGTTCTGAGGCCGACGGTATGGAGATACCCGGCCGAAACGGCGGCTAGATCACGCCACCCTTCAACGGCACACTGCCGTCGTCGATTGTTCCCCACGGCCAGTGCAGAACCGTCAGACCGGACGCCGACCGAGTGCCAGTCACCACACGAGAGGGCGACCATCTCGCGCCAGGACTGCACGTCGCACTGTCCTTCTGAACTCCGGCCAACCGCGAGCACGCGGCCATTCGCGAGTAGCCCGAGCGTGCGGCGCCAGCCTGCGGCCACAGCCGTGACGCCTCGCCATCCGGCGACGTCGCACTGCCCATCGCCATTCCACCCCGTCGCCAGCACCGTGCCGTCCGACCGGAGTCCCACCGTATGAGACCTGCCCGTGTTCGTCGCGGCATGGACGTTGCCGGCTGCCACCGCGACGACGTCTTCCCATCGCTCGACACGACATTCAGCGGCTGCGTCATGGCCCACGGCAAGAACGGTTCCATCCCAGCGTCGTCCGACCGAATGACGCCTTCCGGCCGCCAGCGCCGACGAGTTAGCGAGCATGCCGCCTCCTTGTCCTTGGCGCGAGTTCGCGACATGAAATTCCACATTACTTTGGACTGGAATCAGAGTGAGACCTCAGTCTTCGCCAGCAGATGACGGCACGGTACCCAGGCCACCTGCTACCGGCTGGCCGTCACCGTGGACACCACGGCCGACTCACACCCTTCGCGCGCCGCCGGACGCCCGTCACCGCCCTACCCTCGCCCTGCGCGAAGCAGGAGCCTGTTTCTGAACCCCGAACACGCAGCGCCTCCCTGGCGAAAAACCGGGGAGGCGAACGCCTCACACACTTCCACGCGCGGACTGCGGCTTGGCGGCAGCGTCGGCGACGCGTCCGGCCTGGAGCGCGGCGATGCGGCCACGTCTATGACGTCCGATCCGTGCCCCCTCTCCTGCACGGTGTGAGGATCGGGGTCTGCGCTGGCGGTCGGTCACTCGAGGACGCGGTAGACCCCGACGACACGGACATCCACGAGGGCGCTGGTGTCAAATGACCGGAGGGCGTTGAGCGTCGCGAGGGCCTGGCGCGTGGAGCAGCTCTCCGCGTGTGGAGGATGGTGATGTCATGGGCTCAAGTCTCCTCTGCTGACGTTGCGTCTGCCACTTCTCACGTTCTCCGAAGTCGGCACCCTGGTCCGGGAGATGACGGGGGCGGCACATGAGGGCCTCTCCGGCCTCGTCGTGGTCCCTCGCAGATGGGTCGTCGAGCGCAGTCTCGAGTGGATGTTGTACGCCCGGCGCGGCATGCCCGGGACTATGAACGGCTCGCCCGGCGTCCCGAGACGCCTCGCCAGCCCAGGTACTCGAACAACACCCCGATGACCGGGAGTGCGACCTTGGTCAACGCGTCGCCTGCACCAGGAGCCGGTTCCGGAGCCGCTTGGTCAAGGCCCGGGCCAGCAGCGCGTCAGCGGAACGGGCGGCTGCACGGGAAGCCCACCGACGGCGGCGGCTGCGAGGGCTCTTCGTGCGGGTACTGGTCGGGAAGCGGGAGGGCCGGTGCCCGTCTCGCACCGGCCTTCCACCTGCGTATACGCGTCAGCCGGGCCAAGTTCTTGTCAAGCGGCGGGCGGCAGGCGGCAGTTCGCTGTGGCACCGGCGCGGTCGACGGCCGCCTTTGACCCGGCGAAGATCGCACCCTGCAGCGCGGCGGCGAGCAGCACCTCGCTCCAGGACCGATCTTCGCCGGTGCCGTCCGGGGCCTCCTGGTCATGGCCGACCATCTTCCAGGTCTGCTTGAACACCGCTCCCACGGCCATGCCGCTTACGGCGCCGAGGTCCAGACCGACCGGCTCGGAGGCGATCCTCATGCCTACAAGCCGGCTCACCCCTTCCGGCGGCGGCAAGCCAGCCATACCGCGGCGGCCACCCCCGCCGCGGCCAGAAGCGCCTTGCGGTTGTCCCGCGTCAGTTGCGCCCCCTGGGCCGCCTTCTGCCGCACCGGTTCGGGCGCCTTGTCCTGCCACAGCTGACCGGCCTGAGCGGCTGTGGCCCGGGCCTGCCCGGCGGCCTGGGCGGCCTTGTCCTTGACCGGGTCGGGCAGCCGGTCCTGCGCATGGTGCGCCAGGTCAGCGGCCTTCGTCTTCAGTTCCCCGGCCTTCACCGCGGCCTGCTCCTTCAGCTCGCCGGCCTTGGCGGCGGCCTGTTCCTTGACCGCGGCGGTCTTGTCCTGAGCGCGCGCCTTGATGTCGGTCTTGGCCGCGAGCGCCTCGGCCGTCTCTCCGAGCTCGTTGCGGGTCTGCTCTACCTGCTCGCGCAACTCGTCGGGGCTGGAGGCGGTGGGCTCGTCGTGGGGTGGCTGGGTCATCGGTGGGCACTCCCCTTGATCTCGGCTACGTCGGCCTTCACGTTCTCGATCGTCTGCTCGGGCGCGGGCGTGGTGGCTTGCTCGACCGGCTTCTTTCCGCTCATGGCCATGCCCGCGGCGATCATGGCCGGCACCGCGGTGACGATGAGGGCTGCCGTCCAAACCGGCAGCGGCACCGCCGGCGCGGCGATCGCTGTGGCGACCAGTGCCTGCAGTATCAGGAAGCCGACGATGCCGGCTCCGCCGAACAGGCCACCGCCTTTGCCGTAGCGCTTGCCTTTCTCCTTCGTCTCCGCTCGGGCCAGTGTCATCTCGCCGCGCACCACCTCGGTCAGTTGCTGCGAGGCCCGCTGCACCAGCTCGCTCACCGGCTCCAGCCCGGAGCGGCTGTGGTGCGGTCGGATCCGGCATAGTGCGGCTGCCTGCTCGACACGGCGGTCACCTCCTATCCCTGTGAGTTCTGGCAGCCGGGCTGCGTCATGCGCCCGATCATCCGATGAGCGCGCGAGTACCCGGAAAAGACGAGTTCAGGGCAGGGGACCTGCCGGCCAGCAGGACGTCTGCGGGGTTTGACCGGGGCATGTAGGGGTGAGCCGTATGGCGCGGCCTCGGCGTGCGGCGGCCTGTCCGGCTTGTCCCGGGGTGCGCCTGGTGGTCGGGGCTGCCGGGCAAAGGCCGGCCCGCTCGAGCGGGTTCCGAGCGGGCCGGCCTGCGTAGCGCGAAGTGGGTGCTGTGTCAGGTGTCGCGCCCGCCTTCGTCGTCTACGCCTTCGGTGTCGATCCGCTCCTTGCGGACCTGGCCGCGCACCGTCTCCTCCTCGGTGTGTTCCTCGGTGGACATGCGTACCCGCTCCACCGGCACGGTCTCGGTCTGCGTCACGGGGCGTTCCTCATGGAGGATGACCTCGTGTTCGGCGTCGCTGATCTCCGGCCCGGAAAGTGCGGCATCGCGGTTTTCGTCCGTGATCGGCTCCCGCTCGACACGGACTCCCTCATGGCGCACAGGAACCGTCAGCTGCACCTCTTCTGTGACGACGTACTTGCGCAGCCGCGCCCGGCCGGCCTCACGACGCTCGACGCCGACGCGCATGCGCTCCTCCGAGCGCGTCATGGCGTCATCCGGGCGGGCGGTGCCGGACACGGCCGTCGCCAAGGCGTCCGTTTCGTCGCCGGAGGGGACTGACGTCCCCGTGCCGGCGCGGGCCCAGCCGCCCTCGCCGGCCCGGTTCGCCTGTTGCCAGGCTGCGTCCCAGTCGATGTGGTAGTGCTCGTAGAGGAGGTGTTCCTCGTCTTCGGAGAGGTGCCCGCCTGCGTCGACGTCGACGTTGGGTGCGTCTTTGACCGTGTCCTTGGCGTAGGGGACCTCCAAGTGGTCTTCCACGATGCTGGCGTCGTGGATGGGGACGAAGGACTCACTGGTGCCGAAGAGGCCGGTCTTCACACTCACCCACTCGGGCTGGCCGGTGGTGTCGTCGAGGAAACATGCTTGGCATCGCCGATCTTGTTGCCGTCCGTGTCGTAGACCGGGTGGTCGAGCACGGTGGGGATCTGCTCGTGGGTGATCACTGACTGCTCACCCTCTCGCTCTCGCGTGCGGCTCGTTCTGTTCCGGCTCACCACCCCACTGCGCACAAAACCGGAACAAGACAGTGAATTAATGAAGAAGTGGGCATTTCGGGCGTCTTCGTGTCCCCCGGACCGTACCGGCTGGTGGTGCAGGAACACTCCCCGCAGCCGGGCCGGTGATCGCGCGGCATAGGGAAGGGCGGCTGAGCGCCGTCCGCCAGGTCAGGGCCGAAGCCTTCGTAGCGGTTGCGGTGTGGCTGTCCGGCAGGCCTTCGCCAAGCTCGTACGTACGTTTGGTCGAAGGCGGTGGCGGCTACTCGCACCCGGAAGCCTGCGTCGCAGCGAGGGGCAGCGCTGACGGGACCGCGCAGAGACAGACGAACAAGGGGTTGGTCGCGATGACGGTGGCGACGCAGCAGGGTGGCGGGGGCGGTTCCAGCGGCCTCTACGACGTTCTGGAACTCATTCTCGACCGCGGGCTGGTGATCGATGCGTTCGTGAGAGTCTCCCTTGTCGGTATCGAGATCCTCAAGATCGACATACGGATCGTGGTTGCCAGCGTGGACACCTACCTTCGCTTCGCCGAGGCGTGCAACCGCCTCGACCTGGAAGCGGGGCCGCGCAAGCCGGCCGGCCTCACGGAGCTCACGGGGCAGGTCACGGAGTCCGGCGCCCGGGGCAAGACCAAGGGGGCCCTGTCCGGCGCAGCGGAGACGATCTCGGATGCCTTCCAGAAGTCACGCGACGAGGGTCGGGAGCGTCGGTGACGCCCCCGAGGAGATGCGGCCAAGCGCCGTGATCTGCTCGCCCACCAGCGTGTACGGGACGAAGCCGGAGTGGGCGCTGTGGTCCTGCCGATGCGGTTCGGCAGCGCCTCCCCGAACGGGGAAACGGTGACCACGGTGCTCACCGAGCGTGCGCACCACTTCCGCAGAAGATCCGGCTCGGGGAGATGATCGCCGCCGCCGTGCGGAGCGGTTCCTGGCAGCAGTCGACGACATCCGCCAGGATCACCCGCATCTCGAGCTGCGTGTCAACGGCTCGCGGATATGAGTTACGTGTCGCCGGCCCCGTCCCGGAGGCCGCCGCAGAAGCGTTCCCCGAGCCGGAGGCTGTGGTGATGGGAAAACAGACCGTGTTTCTACGGCGACGTCAATCACGAGGCTCATCTGTTCGACTTGCTGACGCGCTCCCGGATGCTCGGTCTGCTGATTGTGGAACCGCGACCACTCCCCGCAGCTCAAATCAGCCAGCGGCGCAGGATCAGGCCCAGGGAACGGCGGGTGAGCCAGGCGCTGGCCAGGCCGATGGCGGCGCCGGCGGCAACGTCGGTGGGGTAGTGGGAGCCGCTTTGCACCCGCTCGAGGGCGACCATGGCGGTCGGCAGGGCGCACGCCGTGGCGGCGGCCGGCCATGCGGGTGCCGCGGCAGCGGTGAATGCCACCGCGGCCGCGGTGTGCCCGGAGGGGAAGGAGGAGGAGTCGGGGCGGTCGTCGACCTCGTCGTGGGGGAACCATTCTTTCGGTGGCCGAGGCCGGTCGGCCACCTGCTTGCACAGCCCGTTCGAGATCAGCTGTGCGAGAACCAGAGCGGCCAGGCCATTGACTGCCGCCTTACGGCCGCGCCACCCGCCCAGCGACGCCATCGCGGCGGCGGCGCCGCACCACAGCTTGGTGCTCTCAGCAGTTTCCTCCACTGCCGAAAGCACCTTGCCGACGCTGGGCGGGATGCGGAAGGCCACCCTCTGCGTCACCACTCGATCAGCTTCGCGCAATCCCGTCATCAGCCTCATGAACTGCAGGTTTCCCAAGAGCGCCGAGGTAAGCCGCGCGAGGCGGGATCAGCCTCTCCTGGCCTGCCACACCGGCACTTTGCCAACAACCAGCGACAGAAGCTTTTTGGGCTGGTCGGTGGTGCGTGTGGGGACGCGGGGTGTCCGTGTCGGCGACGGGGACCGGTAAGAGGCTGGCATCGATCCGGGTGGCGGACGAGCTCGGCGTGCGGCTGGTGCTGTTTGTGGTGTCCCGGGCCCACCCGTGCGAACGACCCGTGCACCCCGTCGCGGTGACCGCTACTCCCGTCAAGGCCGCCATACGCAGTGAACGTTCCCGCCGCCTCCATCCGCCGAACGCGCTCTCGACTTGCTGGCGACCTTATCCCTGACGATCAGCCACTGCCTGCCGCAGCATCCCAGATCAGAAACACGCACTCATGCCGCGAGCAGTGTGTCCCGTACTCGGTCGATACCGTCGCCGCGGCGGTCAGCGCTCGGGGCACATCCGTCCTCATTCCAGCGCCCCGAGGGCGACGTCCGCCCCGCACTCGGCACTGGTTAAGACGCAGTGCCGGCTAGAGGAGCCCGTGCCCGAGGGCAGGGCCCCGTGGGTGTGTCAGGCCTGCGCCTGGGGGAAGGGGCAGCATCTGTCGACGTCAGGATTCGGCGGCGGACACGTGGCGAGCCAGCTCGCTGGCCAGGCGTCGCATGACCGTGCGGTTGGCGTGCCGCATCGTGTTCCGCACGAGGGGGGCCAGCAGCCGGTCGGCGAGAGGGGCGTGCACCCACGTGTACGTGAACGAGATGTGAGTCCCACCGGTTCGCAGCGGTTCGATGGCGTAGGTGCCGTGAGCCAGTCGCCGACCGGCCGCGCTGACGTTGTGTTCGACGATGCGCCGCGGCGCCTCGGCCTCGATGACCTTGATAGTGACATCGGTCTTCGTGCCGCCCAGCGCAGCGGTGACCGTGGCGCACGATCCGATGCCCCGGGCGGGGCCGCTGTAGCGCCAGTTGGTCAGGTAGTGGTCGGTGAACCGCTCGTGGTGGGCCATGACATCGAGGAAGCCGTAGACCTGCTCGGGAGTCTGAGGCACGTCGATCGACACGGTGACAGGCTTCATGTACCACACGGTACATGCGGCATGTACCGATTGGTACAGTCGTGACGTGGTGACCACGGACGACTCGCATCCCAAGGGCGAGGCTGAGCAAGGCGCGCTTGGGGATCGGCGCGCACAACTGGTGGACGCGGCTGTCGACCACGTCGCGGCACACGGCATCGCGGACCTGAGCCTGCGCGGGCTGGGCGCCGCGATCGGTGTCAGTCACCGCATGCTGATCCACTACTTCGGCTCCAAGGAACAGTTGCTCGTCGAGATCGTCCGGACGTCGGAGCGGCGCCAGCGCGATGTGCTGTCCCGGCTGCGCCTGGAGCCCGGTCTCTCGCCCGCCGATGTCGCGCGGCTGCTGTGGCGGCAACTGACGGACCCTCGGCTGGCCGGTCAGGAACGGCTTTTCTTCGAAATCTGCGGGCACGCGCTGCGCGGCCGTCCCGAGGCCGTCCCGGTCCTCGAAGGCCTTGTGACGGACTGGCTGGAGCCGCTCGTAGCTGCTGAGGTCGGTGCGGGGGCGGAGCCTGACGCGGCCCGGAAGCGGGCCAGGCTGGGACTTGCCACCGTCCGCGGTCTGCTGCTCGACCTGCTCGCTACCGGTGACCGCGCCGGCGTCGACGCGGCGATGGAGGAGTTCCTCCGGCTCTACTACGGCTCGGAGTGACGAGTCACCGATCAGGCAAAGCGGCTGGGCCAGACGTCCCTCGACCTGCTTCGCAGCGTCGATGCCGTGTGTGGCTGCGTCAGGAGTGTTCACGTGATCTGGCGTCATTGCGGAGGGGCGGCCCTTCGCGCGTCGCTTCCACCCGAGGGCGCTGATCGGTGTGTGCATGCTGCGTCTACTACAGTGCAGCGTGGGCCGTGACTGGCGCTGAGGTGGAGCACCACCGGGGAGCGGTCTGACGTGACGTCGATGCCGTGCGCCTGGGCGAGTGGTCAGCAACGCCTGGAGGGCAACGATGTCTCCGATTCAGACGGCCCGGATCATGGACGGCACCAGCCTTGCCAAACGCATCGTCGACGAGGCCGCTGCCAAGGCGGCGGAGATCTCACGGCGCACGGGGACCCGTCCCTGTCTGGCGACGGTGCTGGTAGGAGAGGATCCCGCGTCGGCCACGTACGTCCGCATGAAACGAGCGCGGTGCGCGAAGGCGGGCATTAAGTCCCGGCATATCGGTCTGCCCGCCACCACCACGACCGCCGAACTGATCGACACCCTCGCGGGCCTGTCCAGCGATTCGGAAGTGCACGGCATCCTGCTCCAGCACCCCTGCGGCCCGCACATCGACGAGCGAGCGGCGTTCGAGGCCATCGCTCCGGAGAAGGACGTCGACGGGGTCACGATGCATTCCTTCGCCGCGATGAGCTTCGCGCTGCCGGGCTTCGTGTCCTGCACTCCGGGCGGGATCATGCGGTTGCTGGAAGCGTACGACGTCGAACTCGCAGGCAAGCACGCCGTCGTGGTGGGTCGCAGCGCGATTCTCGGCAAACCGGCGGGGATGCTCCTGCTCGCCGAGGACGCAACGGTGACGTACTGCCACTCCCGGACGACCGACCTGTCGGCGGTCGTCCGGGAAGCGGACGTCGTGGTAGCAGCCGTGGGGCAGCCCCGGCTGATCCGCGGTGAGGACATCAAGCCTGGCGCGGTCGTGATCGACGCCGGCTACAACCCGGGAAACGTCGGCGACGTGGACTACGACACCGCCCTCACCCGAGCTGGTCTGATCACACCGGTTCCCGGTGGCGTCGGGCCGATGACCATTGCCGTCCTGCTCACGCAGACCGTGCAGGCCGCGGCGAACCAGCTCGGAATGCAGCACCAGTGATGGCCTCGCGAGCAGCTCACTGACTTCTGATGGCGCCGTTGAAGGTGAGCCGGTCGACGATGGCGGCGCAGAGACGGGGGCCGCCCAGCCATCTCCCGATCGGATTCGGCGGCCCCTTCGGCATCACCGCCTGCGACGTCCAGACGTTCCCCTTCGAGGCCGGCGACCTGCTGTTCCCCTACACCGACGGCGTCACCGAAGCCCGCAACAGCGAAGGACTCTTCTCCCCCCCTCACCGAACAAGCGCCCAAGTGGACCAAGGACGATCCCGACGAACTACTGCACCATCTCCAGGGCGACCTGCTGGCCCATGTTGTCGTACTGCCAGATCGGCTTGTCGAGCCCTGCGATCGGCAAGGTGACGTAGTCACCGGCGAACACCGCAGCGCCGAAAGGCACGCCATATGCAGGGGAGGGCCTGGGCAGTGATCCGGCCACGATGCCGTAAGCCGCGCCCGCCACTGATCCGTAGGCTCAATGAGCGATGGTGCTCGTGAGCCAGGCGGCATCGTCAGGAAGCCGACGCTGGGTGAAGCCCTCGATCACCCACTTCGCCGCACTGGCGGTCCTGCTCATGCCCGAGGGGCACAAACACCTTGCAACAAGGCGCAGTCCGGCCCGCCCCCCGCGAGAACTAACTTGGTGCCATCACGGCCACCTGATCCGCCGGACAGCGCCTACCCTAGGGCGCCACGGCAGCCGCGGCCCGTTTGATGAGGTCGGCCACTGCATCCGGTTGTGACACGTACACGGAATGGCTGGCCGCGGCCTCGACGGTGGTCGAGCCGGCTCGGCCGGCCATGGTGCGCTGGGCGGGTGGGGGGATCATCTTGTCCTCGGTGGTGAGCATGTACCAGCTCGGTTTGGTGCGCCAGGCGGCCTGAGTGACCTGCTGGCCGAGGGCGTCCACCCCCCAGGGGACCTGCGAGTCGGCCATGAACGCGGCTGGATCGGCGGGCAGGTCGCCGGCGAACGCTGTGTGGAAGCTGTCCCGGTCGAGGAACAGCAAGCCGTCCTTGGGCGGCAGGATCGGCGGTCCGGGCACGTCGGTGGGGAAACCGGAGATGAGCGTGTTGACCGACTCGCCCGCGTCCGGCACGAAGCCCGCGATGTAGACCAGTGCCGCCACGTTCGGGTTGGTGCCTGCTTCGGTGATGACTGCGCCGCCGTAGGAGTGACCGACCAGCACGACCGGGCTGTCCTGAGCGTCGACGATCAACCGCGTTGCGGCGGTGTCTCCCTGCAGCGACAGGGTCGGGTTCTGCACCACGCGGACGCGGTAGCCGTCGCGGGTGAGCAGGTCGTAGACCGGCCGCCAGCCGGACCCGTCCACGAAACCGCCGTGTACCAGAACGATCGCGGGCCTGTCAGCCATGGAACGGTGTCCTTTCGGCGAAGCCGGAGGTGTCGACTCACCAAGCAAATCCCGGCGGGGCAACCACCGCACGCCGAGCCCCGCCAGGGGCAGCCGAAAGATGGACTTCGCCCACGCCTGCCCCGACATCACAGTGGCCCGCCGCCCGGCCCGCCGCGACACCGCCGAAGCCGTCGTCGGCGCCGTCACCCGCTCCCGGCAGTTTCATCCAGTCGGATATGGCTGGCACATTCCCGGGAGACACTTCAGGACGACCCACGCGAGGCTCCGGACGCTGACTCTCGCCGACGACCTGACCATCACTCGCATGGGATACGGCGCTATGCAGCTGGCCGGACCCGGAGTCTTCGGGCCGCCCAAGGACCGTCGCCGCGACGGCCAGGGCGGCGTCATCACCTCGCTCGACCCCACCGATCTCCAGGCCCAGGAACATCGCCGCCGCCGAACTGACCCTGCCCGCCAACTCGATCGCGGAACTCGCTGCCATCGGCCAGTGACCCCGTCCGATCAGGGCTTGGTCGGGCGCTGGCCGGCACTCCTGGTCCGGCTGGCTCGTGCGAGCACAGTCGCTGGCCTCCATAGGGACCACGAGATGTAGGTGCTGCCGGGGTACGGAGAAGTGGGATTCGGTCTTTGAATCCGATCACGATGGCGACGAGGCCGACAGTGATCGTGAGGGCACCCGCGGGCTCGTGGGCTGGCCCTCGACCGCGCCGGCGACCGTCTCGCCGAGCGCGATGATGATGATGGCGAACAGGCCGAAGCGCTCGATGAGCGCGGACGTGATGGTGAGGCCGGGGGAGGGCGCCATCCCGCGGCGCGGTCGCTTGACAGCAAAGTCAAACAGTCGCTTGAGTTCCACTTGTGAGGGTGGACAAGACGGATCTCCGTCGTGAAGCGGGTCAGCGGACCCGGAACGCCTTGCTGCTGGCCACGCTGGAGCGGTTGGCGCAGCGTGGCCAGGAGGGCGTGACGCTGCGGGAGATCACGCAGAGTGCAGGGGCGAATGTCGCCGCGGTGAGCTATCACTTCGGGTCGTTGAAGGGACTGTGTGACGCGGCCATCGAGCACGCGCTGGAGCGGTACCTGGACGCGCAGATCCAGGCCCTCGACGCACTGGCGGGGACTGCCACCCTGAACGAACTGGCCGAGGCGTTCGCGCGGCCGATGATGAACGCGCTCACGGCCGGGGGGCGGGAACTGGCCGTGATGCGGACCGTGGCGCGGGTCGGGATCGATCCGCCCGTGGGGTGGGAACGGCTGACCGGCAAGTTCGAGCAGGCCCGGCGGCATGCCGTGCGCGTGCTGGCGATGAACCTTCCGGAGGTCGGCGAGCAGGAGCTCGTTTTCCGTACGCGCTGCGCGGCCGGCATGTTGAACTGGCTGGCGCTGGCGCCGATCGGGGCCGAACTGGCCGCCGAGTCCGCAGAGAGGGTCGAGCGGATGCTCGTTCCGGTGGTGGCTGGAGCGTTCCGAGGGGGTCCGGCCGGCGCCTGAAGTCGTCGACCAGGCGGAGCGGGGACCTGTCGCGAGGAATTCAAACGATCGCTTGACAAGGGTCCGGCCGCTGCTCACACTTTTAATCAAGTGTTTGATTAGATTCTCGCGGTGGGAGAGAACTATGGCCATCGATGCAGAGGCCGTCGTCCGGGCGGCGTATCACGCCGCCGAGGGCAGCGTCCTGGATGTCCAGGGCTTCGTGGACCTTTTCGCTGAGGACGGTGTGCTGAACAACGTCGTCGCCGGAGAGAGCTACCGCGGTGAGCACCTGGGCGATGTGGTCCTCTTCATGGGCACGCTGGCCCCCGACGTTCACCGTGAGCTCCACCGGTTCCATGTGATGGGCAACGTCGTCGCCGTAGAGCTGACGATCGAGGGCACCTTCACCGGTCCCTTCGAAACGCCGGCCGGCACCATACGGCCGACCGGCGCCAAGCTCAGCATCCCCACCGCCGACTTCTGGTACATCGAGGACGGCAAGATCAAGCAGTTCAACTGCTACGTCGGGCTCAGCGTCATGCTCGCCCAGCTCGGTGTGCAGCCGGACTTCGCCGCCGCCGTCACCGCATCGGCCGCCGTGCCGAGCTGACCGACCGCTCTGGCACCCCGCAATCGGCTGCTGGGTAATGCGCCTGCTCGATCGGCGATCTCTCGGGCAGCGAATGTCCCGCAGGTGCCGAGCACTGCGAACCAAAGACAGGTCTCACCATGACCACCATGGGCATCATCCTCGGCAGCACCCGGCCCAACCGCGTCGGAGACCAAGTGGCGTGGTGGGTCCTCGACCGTGCCTCGCGACGGACCGACGCCGGCTTTGAGCTGCTTGATCTGCGCGACCACCCCCTTCCCCACCTCGACGAGCCGTTGCCGCCCTCGCTCGGCCAGTACCAGAACGAGCACACCCGACAGTGGGCCGAGACCGTCGCCGCGTACGACGGATTCGTCATCGTCACCCCCGAGTACAACCACGGCATCCCCGGCGTGTTGAAGAACGCCCTGGACTACCTCTACGCCGAGTGGAACAACAAAGCCCTCGGCCTGGTCTCCTACGGGGGCGCGGGCGGCGCACGGTCCGCGGAGCAGCTGCGTCTGGTCGCCGCCGAACTCCAGATGGCCGACGTACGCCAGCAGGTCCTCCTTTCTCTGCTCACCGACTTCGAGAACTACAGCGTCTTCAAACCAGGCGACCACCACCTGCATGCGCTGGACACCATGCTCGACCAAGTTGTCGCCTGGACCTCGGCGCTCGCGCCCCTGCGGACGACCGCAGCCGTTGGCGCGCAGTCATGAAGCCCCGCGGAGCCAAGCAGGGGACTGCCCCTCGCGGCAGACGGAGAATCCCCGGAACAGTGGAACTGCAACGACCAGTTCCCGGAAATGGGCTCACGATGACCAGATCCTCTGCCGACCTCGTGCGAGTCAACCTCCTCGAGGTGTTCAACGAGCCCGACCCAGTCCGTCGGGCCGCAGTCATTGCGCAGCACTATGCCGAGGATGTGGTGTGGCACGAGCCGGACCGCATCAACAAGGGGCGCACAGAACTCGCACGCCGTGCCGAAGAGTTGCGTGCCGAGAACCCGGACTGGGTCTTTCGCCCCGTAGGCCGTCCGTCAGGCCTGGACGACATCGGCCACCTCGGTTTCCAGTACGGCCCGGCTGGACAGCCGCCGATAGTCAGTGGCATGGACATCGCTCGTACCCGGAACGGCGTCGTCATCGAGCTCTACACACTCGTCACAGAGATCCGGCAACCGTCCTAGGGTTCGCCGACCACGGTTGTCGGTCCACGCGCCGTCGACAGGGCCAGCCGGCGCGACCGCCCTGCCAACCGAGCCTGCCGACATCCTCACCTCGCATTTGCCCGGCTGAGGCCACGGCGGGCCCGGCGCCCAGGCCGCCCCATTCTCGACGCGGGATGCGTAAGGCCCGGCGTACCGCCCGCAGGCCCACTGGGTTTGCCTCGCGCAGGCATTCCTCCATGAGGAAACCGACTACGGCGGTAGCCCGAGGGTGATCTCGTACCGACCAACGGCGGGCTGTCTGCGCAGGCACGCCGGCAGGTACACGAGGACAGCGCCCGCGCAGGCGAGGCAGCCCGCATCGCGTGGCCGCGACAGGCGCTGCTGGAGGACTTCACGGACAGAGCGGGTGCGAGGGTGCGATCAACGTCCCCGTCCTGGAGCTGGCCGGCAGCGACGACAAGGTGGACCCGCCCAAGATCCTGCGCGAGCACCTGCTTCCCCTGATCCCCACTGCCACCCTCACCGAGCTCACCGGTACCGGCCACCTGTCACCACTGGAGATCCCCGACCAGATCGCCTCTCGCATCAGCGCGCCCGGCGCCCGCCTCCAGCCTCCTTCCCGCGGGATGACAGAGACCATGGACGAGCCTCGTCTTCCCGCCTCAGAAGGCACTTTCACCTTTCCGATCAAGATCGGCACCCTGTTCGGCACTCTGGCGGCGCCCGGGAAGGCCGTGGCCGTCGACGGGGGAGTGGTCCCCGATGACGGTGCTCAACGCCGCTTCCAGCAGCGTCTCGGCCGCACGCCGAGCTTCCGTGAACGCCTCCGCGTCGTTGCTGGAGGCCGCGAGCGCGTTGGCGCCCTCGAAGAGCACGGCCAGCTGCCGTCCCAGGGCCTGCGGGTCGGATGCTCCGGCCTCGGCGGCGGTGGCCACGAGGCGGTCGCGGAAGGCCCGCTTGTGTCGCTGCGCGAGGTGGGCGATCTCGGGCAGCTCCCCGGCGCCCTCGACGACGGCGTTGTGGAACGGGCAGCCGCGGATCACCGTCGCTGGGCCCCCGTCGATCGGCATGAAGATCGCCAGCAGTCGCTGAACCGGCGTCAGGTCGGTGCGCTCCAGCTCTGTTTCGGCGAGCAGCGGCGTCTCCGTTTCGAACCGGCGCAGATACTCCTCCACCAGCGCGTTCTTGGTCGGGAAATGCACATAGAAGGTTCGCGGCGATACATGCGCGGCCTCGATGAGCGCTGCCACGCCGGTGGCGTGGATACCGCGCGCGTAGAACAGCTCGCCCGCCGCCCGCAGGATGCGCTCCCGCGCGCCGCGTCCGCCGCCGCGGGCGGCCTTGGTGGTCGCTGCCTCAGTCTCCATACCCGCAAGTATATCGATCGCTTTACATGTGCTGCGGAAGGGAGTAGCGTCAGTGCTGTCGAAGTATAGCGATCGTTATACCGTGGTGGTGAACAGCGATGGCGTGCAGAGCCGACCAGCGGTTTCTCTGCGCCGGAGCATCCATCCCGACCTCCGCGGGGGGCCGATCCCAAAGGGAGAAAGCCCGATGAAACAGCTCTACGCTCAGGCACCCGTCAAGACGGTGTCCGCCGGCAACGGCATCGAGTACGCCTACCGCGAGACCGGCGAGGGCGAGGTGCCGCTGGTGCTGCTCATGCACTTCCGGGGCAACCTCGACAATTGGGATCCAGCACTGGTCGACGCCCTGGCCCAGGACCGGCGCATCATCGCCTTCGACAACACCGGCGTCGGCGGATCCAGTGGCACCACGCCCAGTACGGTCGAGCTGATGGCCCTGGACGCCATCGCCTTCCTCGACGCCCTGGGCTTGGCCCGGGTTGACATCCTCGGCTTCTCCTTGGGCTCCTTCGTGGCCCAGGAGATCGCGCTGATCCGGCCCTCGCTGGTACGCCGACTCGTGCTCGCCTCGGCCGCCCCCCAGGGCGCGCCCGGGATGCACGGGTGGGCGAAGTGGGTCATCGACTCCGTCGGCGAGCCGGAAGTCATTCCCGCCAAGGTGCTCGATGTCTTCTACGCCCGCTCAACCGAGAGCCGCTCCGCCGGTGAGAAGGCATTCGGGCGGATGTTCACCCGGACCGAATTCGACGCACCCACCACCTGGCAGACACGCCAGGCGCAGTACGACGCGGTCACCGCCTGGGGCATCCCCAACACCGCCCTCCTGGAGCGGGTGACCACGATCCAGGCACCCGTGTTCGTCGCGAACGGCGACAGCGACCCGATGATCCTCCCCCGCTACTCCCACCTGCTCGCCGGGCTCATCCCCGACGCGGAGATCAAGATCTACCCGGACGCGGCACATGGCTTCCTCTTCCAGCACCACGAGGAGTTCGCCGCCGACGTCAAGGACTTCCTCGACCGCCCGTGAACAACCCGACCACACCCAGCACTTCACCGACCAGCGCACCACACGCACGGATCAACAGGAGACATCATGTCCACCAGCACCACCTCCGGCCTCGGTTACGACGTGTTCGTCGCGGACCCGCTGCCCATGGCCGGTCCCGGACCGCTTCCCAACGGAGAGCCCCGCACCTTCCAGCCCATCGCGGTCACCCTGATCCACGGCACGCAGGACGCCGTGCTCGTCGACCCGCCGCTCACCCTCGACCAGGCACAGGCAGTCGGTGACTGGGTGGAGGCGAGCGGGAAGCGGCTGACGTACATCGTCGTCACCCACGGGCACGGCGATCACTGGTTCACCGCCGGCGTACTCGCCGACCGCTTCGGCGCCCAGGTGATCACCTGCGAGGCCACCATCGCGCAGATGCACAACAACGCGTCCGCCCGGGAAGCCCTCTGGGACATCCTGTGGCCGGGCCAGATCCCCGCCTCCCCGGTCACGGCCGTCGCACCGCCCGGCAACCGCCTCGGCCTGGAAGGACACGACGTCCACCTCATACCGGTGGGGCACGCGGACAGCGACGACAGCGCGGTGGTGCATGTGCCCGACCTCGGCCTCGTGGTGGCCGGCGACGCCCTCTACAACGGCGTCCACGTCTACCTCGCCGAGTCCGCCGACGGCGACTTCGGCGCCTGGCGCAAGGCCATCGACACCGTCGCCGCGCTCGCCCCGCGCCGTATCGTGGCCGGCCACCAGAACAGCAGCCTCGACGACGACGCTGACCGGCTGCTAGCCGAGACCCGCCGCTACCTCGACGACGCCGAGACCGCCCTGGCCGAGCACGACACCCCGGAGGCGTTCTTCCGGGCCATGCTCGGCCGCTACCCGCACCACATCGGCCCGACCGTTCTGTGGGTCAGCTCCCGCGCCCTCTACCTCGCGCGCGAAGGCGGTGACCCGGTGCAGAACCTCGTCGCGGCCTGGCGCCAGTAGCCCGGTCGGCCTGTCGGCAGCGAGCCGACAGGCCGAGCCCCACCAATGGACGGCGTCGCATCAGCGACCTCGCCGGCCTGCTGCGACGTCGTGACCACGCGCCCCACCTACTCGGCCGTCCCAGGGCCTCGCGGCTCGCCGGAAAGCACATCACAGCATCGGGCCGGGTCTTCCCCATCACCGGTGCATCGTGCACGCTCACTCCCACCTGGTCGCCGTCGACATCGCGGCCGCCGACGACGCCACCGCCCTGGCCTTCCAGCAACTGCTCGCCGATCGGTGGGCGACGGCGCCTGCACAGCACGCGACGCGCGACGCCGGCGAGCCCGGAGTACGGCTGCGCTGCTACCTGGACCTGCGCCAGCCGATCAGCCCGCGCATGATCGCGTCATGACGAGTCCTGCTGCCTTCCGGGACCAGACCAACTGGTCCGGTGGCTACTACGAGCTGGCTATAGAGGTTGGATCGAGTGATGACGACCAGCTTCAGGCCGTCCTGAGTGCCCTGTGGTCCGCCGCAGACGCGGGACATCGGATACCTGCTTCCGCAAGGCGATGTCCTGCGCTATGGCGCCGCCAACACCTGAGTCTTGCTGCGCCGGTTGGGCGCGAGCCTGCGGTAGGCCGTGGTGCGTTCGATGGTCCAGCGGTGACGGCCAAGTCGCGTCGAGGTCTCGATGCCCTTGCCGGGGGGGCACGAGTGCCTCTGATCAGAAACGTCTCGGCGCTTTGTAGATCGTCTCCCGAGTGATCGTTCCCCCGTCAGGCTGGGGCAGCCGCCTCGGAGGTCCCATTCATCGCGGCCTCCGTAGATCTGGGCCATGCGGCACTGATGCTGCGAGGCAGGCGGCTTCGCCTGCCTCTGCCACGACAGTCAGCACCAGATTGCCCGGGCACGACAAGACAACAGCTATGCACGACTAGTCCGGAACTGATCACACAGTGAGCGTTTTTCAACTCAAGAGCAAGTCCTCAGGCGTTGCGCGAGCAGTGGCGTGGCTTCGGCGGGATCGATGTCACAGACCAACACCCCCGGCTTTCCGTAAGGCTGATGGCTAAGCAGCGTGCCGTCCGGCCGTACTACGGCGGATGTCGTGGGCGACCCCGGGCTTGCGCAGTTGACGGCGGCGATATAGCAATTGTTCTCGGCGGCGCGACATAGAAATGCCTTCTCATGGAAGGAGTTTCTCGGGTCGGCGAAGTCGGTCGGCTGAAACGCGCCGGGCTCCGCTTCGCTGTAGTGGGGATGGAACACCAACTGGGCGCCGTTGCAAACAGCCCAGCGCACCGTCTCCGGATAGCGAAATCCCTCGTGGCAAATCACGATGCCGAAGCGGACGCCGTCGACTTCGAATATCCGACGATCGCTGCCCGCTTCGTAGGTGGAATCTTCTTCCGGATCGAGCTGCACCTTGTCCTGATAGCCCGCTCGATCGCCGTCGGGTCGAAGTACGAGCATGGTCAGGCGTGGCTTGTCGGAAACGTACCGCTCCGTACCGAGCACCACGTAGATGTGGCTCTCACGCGCGGCCTGGGCGATGCGCTCGTGCGCAGCTTCCAAGAAGTTGGCGCTCACGGTATTCCGCGAGTGCGGCGGCCATGGGTAGCCCGGCACGTATGCTTCCGGGAAGCACACAATACGCGCGTCGGCAGCAGCAGCGGCTCTGACCGCTCGCTCGGCTCGCACCACAGAGTCTTCTGGACTCTCGGGAATTACGAGGTTGGCGAGCGCGATGCGAAGTCGTGTCATGCCAGTCATTGTGCTGCACAAGCTGGTCGTTTCGAACACGATTCGCAACCGTTCCCGCAATCGACACTTGCGCTCCCTGTACCGGACCCGCATAGAGGACGGCGGCTCGGCTGCTGCTCGGCAGAGCCCGCTGGAGACCTTTCACCGTCTTGGTGCGGCGAGGGGATCGATCAGTTCCGCATGGTTGCCCTGGAAGTCCAGCCGGATCCACAGCTTCAACAAATTCGCAAGTTCTGCAGCATGGTGAGGCGACGGGCCAGGAGTGATGCGTGCTCAGCCCGTGAGACCGAGTCGTAATGCGTCGGCGGGGTGGTTGCGGTAGTGGTCGTGGGCGGCGGTATCGATGGCGACCTGATGCTCAGCACATCCCCGCGCCCACAGCGCGCCGCCCTACCCGCAGCCCTGACCGCCACCGTTCTGGCAACTCCCGCCCCGTCCTGCACGGAGCGTCATCATGGGGCAGTGACGTCATGGATGCGCTGCTACTGGGGCGAGGAAGACGTCTGGTTCTACTTCGAGGTCGATGCCGAAGGTTGGGTGGCTCGGCAGATCGAGCTCCAGGGCCCTGAATCGACACCGACCGCGGCAGCCTTCCTCGCAGAGTGGCAGCAGACCCAGCAGGCAGGCCGTCTGGATGAGTACGACGGGAGCTGACCTACGATCAGTTTGAGGTGTCTGGCCGCGCCGTGAGACAGCCCGAGAACCTACTGGTCAGCACGACGCTCCATGCCACGGGCCGTGAGCTCCCACACCAGGCTATGAGGGCAACCGCAGCCGTGCATGCGCAAGGACACTGAGCTGCGCTACCTGGTGGGCGTCCTGTCTCGCCGCCGAGCGGCCTGAACCGAACCGGGTGGCACCGCAGGACACCAAAGATCCCCCCCCGCCAGGCCGCCCAAGGTATGGGGGCTGGAGCGTTCCCACGCCGTCGGTCGTGCTGGCACGCCGCCGCTGGCCGCTGCCCTGCCATCCAACTCCCGTCCCCTCTGTCGCCCCGGCATCCTGCTGCTACCGGGACCGCAGTGTGTGTGGGGGGGGCGTCGCCGACGCCCACCAGCACGCGGCCGCCTTCCTCGACGTGCTGGTGCCGGCGCGCACGAGGGACGTCACCCAGCTCGTGGTCAGCGAGCTGGTCACCAGCAGGTACGCTCCGGGCCCCGTCCTTGTGGAGCTGGACCTCACCGCCGAAGCCGTGGAAGTGATCGTGTGGGACAGCGACCCCACGGTCCCGGCCGCCCGGGCGGCGGATCCCGGCAGGATCGGCGGCCACGTCGCCGACCAGCTGCGGCAGGTCGTCCTCGCTACCCGTGCAGGTTCAGTTCTCCAGCAGGTGGCTGAGTCCGTTGGCCGTGAGGGCGCTTTCGACGGGAGCGCTGGTGGTGGCGATGGCGAGGGCCCCGCCAGTGGCGCGCAGCGCATGCTGGAGGCCGAGGAGCATGTAGAGGCTGCCGTTGTCGCACATGGTGACCCCGGTCATGTCGAGACGAAGGCGGCGAATGCCGGACTCGACGGAGGCGACGGCGACGTCGCAGAGGGAGGTGACGCTGTGCACGTCGAGTTCCCCGGTGAGGGCGAGCGTGAGGGTGTCGCCGCCGCTGGGAGGACGTATTGGCTGGATGGTCAGCCGTGGGTCCGATGAATGAAGTGCAACGCGGTCCATCTATGCCTCCGTCGTTGCCTTGAACTTTCCACACGGTATGCGGCAAATGACTGGTATGTCACCCTGTGAATCTCTTATTCGACCCGTGATGCTTGATCGCCGGGATGCGGGGCAGGCGGAGCCTGTGTCATCTGCCCCTTCCGGCCTGCTCGTGCAGGTTCGGCATGCCCTGGCGCAGGCGGGGTTTCACCTGGTCGCTGGGGATGCGGAGGAGGGCAGGCCGGGGCTTGCCGTGAGGGACGTGCCGGCCGGGGTGCTGGTGCGGTGGACGGCCTCGGACTGGTTCGCCTCGCTGGTGATGGACCAGCCCGGAGCCTCAGGCGACAGTATGCAGGCGGTGGTGCAGGCTGCCGTTTCGGGCCTGCTGGTCCAGCTCGGACACACTGTCACGGGGCCATCAGACGGTGGTGACCTGCTGGTTTTGGCCTGACGGACAGCGAATCTACTGAAGGCCGTGCCGGGCGGCGCGAGTGGCGTTCAGGGCGACGCAGTGCCAAAGGGGTGGGCCTGGCCTTGAGATTGATCAGGCCTGGTCGGCTTCGCGAGATGTCGGCTGACGGCTTCCGCTGGCGGGTGATTCGCCTGGTCATCAGCGCGATCGCGGTCCAGGTGATCAACGACTCGGAGTGCTGGACAGCGACCCCAGGGCCCCTGCGGCCTGGGCGGCGGATCCCCGCAGGCTCGGCAGCCACGGCCTGGAGGTCGCTGGGGACCGCATCGACGGGTTCGGCCCCCTCCCTCCCCGAACGCCGATCTCGCCTGCCAGCTCGAGGACCTTGTCGCCTCTGACCACGGAAAGCCTGACTCGGAAGTACGTGCTGACTGCCGGATCGGTGATGGGTCAGCGACAGGGCCGCCTGACACACGAGACGCACCCGGCCCCTGCTCGGCCGGGTGCGTGGGTGAGGCTTGCAGCCCACGCCCGCAGTGTGGGATCAGCGGTGTTGGTGGCCGCCGTGGCGGTGGTGGTCCCAGGACTCGTCGTCGAACCGGCCGGCCGTTGGCGGCTCACCGGTGTGCCGCGGCCTCCATCTTCCGGGGCCGAAGGCCCTGATCTTGGATGGAGGGCAGCGCTCCCCCCTCTGCTTACTTCACGCTGGACTTTTCATCCACGTGATGATCCGGGTCCACCAGCCGTCCTTCGATCGGTCCGGTGAACCGTCCATGTGCCGAGGAACGTGCGTGTGTCGCACTGCCCCGCCCTCGAGAGCCGCATCGGGCTCCGCTCGAGTCGGCTTGCCCTCCGCCGACTCACACATGCACCGCTGAGGTGTTGGCACGCTGGCGAGCACTTGCTCCACGTGTCTCCCGCAGCCCTCATAGGTCACCTTCCGGCATGAGTGGCAGACAGCACGTCGGCACATGATTCCCCTTCAGTAGCTCCCTTATTAACGACCAGTAATATCAACAGTTTCGTCACGGTCGAATTCACATGTTCGCCACAAGCGACCTCCATACATGCACTCTCTCCACGAACAACTGCCCCCTGCTGCCAGGAGGAACAACTGCGAGGGTGCGTAATGCACCGATATCGCTTGGCGCGCCTCACTCAGCGGTGGCAAGCGGTCACGGCCGGAATCCCCCGAGGTTGCTCTGGCCATCGAAACAGTGGTTCCATCTCGCCCGGTCGAGAAGGGAAGGGAGTACTCCGCATCGTGACAGGCCATCACCGCGCTTTTTGAGATCGTCGACCCGGGCGCGGCGAGGGCAAGAGACCGAGAACGGCAACCGCCCTCACGGAACGGGTGGTGTGCGCCGGTCAGAAGGGAGCAACGTGAGTTGCTCACACGCCGCAGGATGCCCCCTTTTCCCCTTGCTCAGGGCGAGCTTGCAAGGTTGGCGCGACTACTACTGTGACAGCGAGGATCAGTGGCTCGGCTGTGCGCGCTACCAGGTGTCACTCACCGGCGAACGTGTGCCGATCAGCCTGCTGCCCAACGGAGCCCGCGCGCGACACCTTGAAGAAGCGGCCACCGGCCTGGACCGGTACGACGCCGCCCCGGAGCAAGGACCCCAGCAGGCCGCTCCACCGCAACACAATCCCTGGCCGCCGGAGAACACGCCCTGGTCGCAGCCGGGACCGACTCGGTCAGCTGAGCCGTCAGATGCTGTGAACGCAGCACCGGAGAGCACGGCTTGGTTCGGGGCGGCATCTCCGTCGATACCGGCCTCGCATTACCGGCCGTCACCATCGCCACCGTTTCCACAGCCTTCAGACCACCCATCCAGACACGCGGGACATCGGCCCCGCGCGAAGCGCGGCTGGTGGGCTCGATTCACTGAATGGATGGGAGGCCCCGCATGAGTGGCTACTGGCCCTGGTGGGCCGGCGCTGCCGGGCTCGCTCTGATCACCATCAACTACACCCTCACCACGGACCGGTCTTTCGGGGTGTCCTCCGCATGGGATCGCGTGTTGCACTGGCGCAGGGAGCGCCGTCTGGAGCGGATGGACGAGGAGTTCCCCGACGAGCGTGCCCTCGCCGACGCTCTTGCCGCAGCTACAGCGGAGCACTTCGGCAGCAACCCTGCCGCGCCCACCGCGCCCGCTGCTCCGCAGGGAATGTCACAACGGCTCGAAACGAACGCCGAACCGACGGCGAGTGAGGACACCTCGGTCACCAGCCCGCGCCCAGCCCTCCTGGTCACCCAGGCTGCCCTGCTGGTATCGATTTTCCTGGGCGGATTGATCGCCGCGGTCACCTCCGGGCGGTTCGACCTCCGCTTCGACATGGGCCCGGGCTTCCAGAACGTAGTCACCGCAAACCCGACCATCATGACCGTCCTGCTGTTCGCCGGAGGCGTGCTGGTCGGCTTCGGCACTCGGCTGGCCGGTGGGTGCAGCTCCGGCCACGGACTCAACGGCTGCGGCCGTCTACGCCCGGTCAGCCTCGTCGCGACCGCCGTATTCTTCGGCACCGCCGTCGCGGTGTCGTTCCTGCTGTGGAAGGTGATCTGATGCGCACTCGGGGCGCGATGCTGCTGGCAAACATCATCACCGGCCTGACTCTCGGCTATACGGTCTCCAACATCGGCTTCGGCGACTACACCGAACTGAACCGCATGTTCACCTTCCAAGACCTGCGCATGCTTCTCTCTTTCGCCGGCGCCGTTGTGATCATCGTGTGCGCGTTCGCTCTGCTGCGGGTCCGCCGCACGCCGGGGCGCATCCACGCCGGTGTGATCCCCGGTGCAGTGCTGTTCGGTACGGGCTGGGCAATCTCGGGCGGCTGCCCGGCAATCCCGATCGTCCAGGTCGCCAGCGGGTACCTGCCCGCCCTGGTCACCATCGTTGGCGTCATCGTCGGCATGCGGCTGTGCCGCTGGGCCAACGCCCGCTACTTCCACCTCGACCGCGGCTCCTGCGGCCTGTGACCAAGGAGGCCTGTCGGCACGCCCCGCAGAGGCTCGCCCACCAGATCGAAGAACTCGCCGACGCCCCCTGACCCCCCAAGACGTTCCAGCCACTCGAACGCAGGCTGCCGCGGCAAGGCCGATACCGGGGCAGCCATGCGGGTGCGGGTGCTTCTCGCAGCGCACCTACACGTCAGGCTCTTGGCGGGGGCCCAGGAAGCAGCGCAGCCGTACGCTGGGTCCAGTCGATGCCGTCGTCGTGCTCCTTGCTCGATGCGAGCCCGAGGAACCCGAGAAGGGGAGCGGCGATGAGGATTGCTCCGCACAGGCTGCCGATGGCCACATAGGCCGCGGCGGCGGTGACGGCCCAGAACAGGATGTCGCACACGATCCGCGCCCACAGCGGGAACGGAGCGCGCCACGCGTGGTCGCGGCGGTACATGCGCACGAACTTGCCGGACGCGCGCTTGGACCGGCTGGGCTTTCCCTGGCCCGGCCTTGCCGCGCGGACGTCCTTTTTCTTGCCCATGGAACTCCTCCTCGGACACCCTGCTGCGGCCCGCCACAGTGCGCCACCTCGCAGGGGATCGGGTCGTCACCCGAAAGTGAGTAACAGCTGGCTGGTTGCCGAGCAGTCGAACTCGGGCCTGGAGGACCCGTTAGTGGGGCTGCTGCTGCTCCGGCGCGGCCAGGTGGCCCGCGCGTTGGCGCTGGCGTTGAGGTTCGCCGGTGGCAGCTGCTGGAGGACCCGTCGCCCGGCCGAGCCATCCCACCATGACGACGACCTGGGCACCGTGGCCTACCAGCTGACGGACGCCGCAGGCCTCCAACGCGGTCGCCTGACCAGGCTCGCACTCAACGGGGAGGACCTCGTCGCCACCGGCCAGGTCGCCGAGCAGAGCAGCCGCGATACCGCCCGCGAGGCCCGGCTGGTTACCGAAGCCGCCGTCGACCGCGTCCGCGACCAGCACGGGCCCGACGCCATCGGTCCGGTCGCCGCCGTCCGCCGCGCCTCATGACATGGCCCCGCCCAGCCGTCCCGAGCTCGGCTGAGTGTGGTTGCGGCTGAGGTTGGGGGCAGGCGCATGGGAAAACCCCGCCCCCGATGGAGAGCCGGTGATGACGACTTCTGGTGTGCAGCGGTCCGGGCCCCCCGGCCTCCCGTCACCGTGGATGGCCTCGACCTTGCTGTGCAGCTTGCTGTGGCGGTCCTTCGTGAGGCGCCCCCAACTGCTTGGGAGGGCTGGGCTGGTTCGCTGGAATGGGACTGCTGGGGAACCGTCGAGTACCTCAGCGGCGACCTCTTCGCCTACGCTGCGCAACTGGGCCCCCGAACACCGCGCCTGGGTGGCGAGGTGCTCTTCGTATGGGGGAGCCGGCGGCCCGGCGGCCCGGCGAACGCCATTCACGCGAACCGCAAGGCGGGGCCCGCCGGCCTGCTGCAGGTCTTGGAGGCGAGCGGTGCGCTGCTGGTTGCCATGGTGCGCACGACGCCTCCGCAGACCCGTGCTCACCACGTCTTCGGCGTCTCGGACGCTGAGGGCTTCGCTGCGGTGGGGACCGTGGAGACTTTGGTGCACACGCACGACCTGGCCCAGGGGCTCGATCTCACATGGAGCCCGCCTGCCGATCTGTGCTCGCGGGTGCTCGCCCGGCTGTTTCCGAACGCACCGTCGTCCACGGATGCTTGGTCGACCTTCTTGTGGGCCACCGGACGCGCCGAACTACCCGGACACCCTCGACTCACCACATGGCGCTGGGACGGCACTCCCCGGGCATAGGCTCAGGCGTCTGCGCCGCAAAGAAGATTCGCGAAGGGCTGCCCGTCGAGGGGGTGGACGGGGTTGAGCGGCGGGTGGTCGACCCGTTGACGGGGCCGGTCGAGTCCGTCCGCTGCGTTTGTTAGCCCCGGGGGAGAAGTTTCCGGGGCCCGGCGTCTGGAGTCGTGGTGCTCAACGACGGCGCGGGTCAGGTGTCACGCGGTGGCCGGCCGTGGCTCCTCCAGCACTGCTCTGTTGAGGCTGTTGGGATTTCCCCATCCCTGCTGAGCAGTTTTCCGGACCTGCTCACCTTGGATCCCCACTCCAGGGTGAGCGTATTGCCCGAGTGCAGTTGACAGTGGGAGGTGAAAGCTCGGCCAGGGTTGCCGTGGTCGGGGAAAGCGGTCTTATCGGAAGGCGGTGATGTGACGCTGAGCCCAGTCGGCGAAGGTGCGGGGTGTGCGGCCGAGGACCTGCTCGACGTCGGGGCTGATGCGCTGTTCGGCGAGGGTGGGCTCGCCGAGGATGGTCAGCGTGGTCTCGACCACGGGCTCGGGCATGAACTGCAGCATCTGCGCACGGGCCTCGTCGCGGGTCTGCTCGATGAACCGGACGGGTTCGCCGAGTGCGTCGGCAATCGCCTCGGCCCGCTGACGGGGCGTGTTGAGTGCGGGCCCGGTCAGCTCGTAGATCTGTCCGGTGTGGCCGTCCTCGCGCAGGACTGCGGCGGCGACCTCGGCGATGTCGTCCGGGTCGATGGTCGGCAGGCCGATGTCGGCGAACGGTGCGGCGACGGTCCTTCGGGCGCGGACCGACTCGGCCCAGGCGTAGGCGTTGGAGTGGAAGCCACCGGGCCGCAGGATCGTCCAGGCCATGCCTGATTGCTGGACGGCGTCCTCGATGGCGCGTGCCGTGTCCCCGTGGGAGGCTGACCGGGGGCGGGTCGCAACTCCTTGGGAGGACAGCAGGATGACCCGGCCGACGCCGCCGGCCTTGGCGACATCGAGGATGTCCTGTGGGCTCAGCAGGTGCGCGCTGGGGCCGCCGTTCTGCAGGAACAGCGCGTCGGCTCCGTCGAATACGGGCCGAAGGCTCTCAGGGTCGACCAGGTCCGCCCGCCTGTACTCGACGTTCTCCGGCACGTCCGTGTCCGAGATCCCCCGGGATGTCGCGGTCACCCGCACACCAGTTGCCGCGAGGGCCTGCACGAGCGATCGGCCGACGTTGCCGGTTGCCCCCGTCACTACGAACATGAACAACTCCCTTGTGAATTCAGCATGGTTGTCGCCACCCGAGCGGGCGGGACCGTCGTGGAGAGCTGCTCTCCGGGCGACACGGGGACGCTAACACCGTCGATATAGTAGGTACCTAGAGGAAAGTGACTATCTCAAGGGGGTGTGCATGGCCGGCAGTGCTGACTGGGTGGCAGCCGCGGAGACCGACCCGGAGCTCGCCTGTCCGACCAGTGCGGTCGTGGACATCGTGTTCAGCCGGTGGACGACGCCGATCCTTTGGACTCTCAACAGGCATGGCCGGCAACGGTTCGTCGAGCTGGAACGGCGGATCGGCACGATCACACCGAAGGTACTGACCCAGCGGCTGCGGCAGCTGGAACGCGACGGCATGGTGGTGCGTACGTACCACCCGGAGGTCCCCCCTCGGGTCGAGTACGAGATCAGCGAGCTGGGTCGCAGTCTGGCCCCGCTCTTCGCTCACCTCGCCGAATGGGCTGCCGGCAACCTGGACAAGGTCGAGCAGGCCCGGCACGACTACTACACCGATCCACCCAAGTAGCGCGTCAGCGAGAGGGCTCGGTCCGTGTCGGATCTTCCGCTACCTGGTTGATCCCGCAAGCATGTGGAGAGAAGAGCCGGACTGGCGATTTTTCCCAGAGTCCCAACAGCTCTGCGCCGGCTGCGCCGGCCTGCGGTTCATCGAAGCGGATGCCGAAGGCTGACCCGGCAATCTGTGCCCGGCCTGCCGGGAGCAGTGGGAACCGCAGGACCCGGCCTGACCGCACCGACCCGCACACCGCGGGCACCTCTCTCAGTGGCGATTGCAGGTCATTGCATGCTCCGGCCAGACGTAGCCCCTTGGTGCTGACCTACTCGAGGGCGTGGATGACAGCGTCCAGGATGGCTCGCACCCCTGCCCAATCCTGGGCGTCGATGGGGGATGGATCGTGCTGGTATTGCTGGCAAGCACTGCTGTAGTTGCGCCATTGGACCGGTCGCAGGCTTCCATCGGGTAGAGACAGCGCGTCTGTGCCGAGGTAGAGCTCGATCGATCCGGCCAGGCCGTTGACGTCCGCTCGGGTGGTCCTGCCTGTGGGCGTATCGGCGCTCGCAGGGCCCAAGGTGGGGTAGTTGGAGGCTAGTTCTCGCGGTGGATACTGCAGGATCTTGATATTGGGCGGGAGCGTGTCGCGGGCCAGTGGGCGCAGGGCCTCTGATGCGGCAGTGTCGTTGTCGAACAAGGCGATGACTGGATTGGTGATGCCGGCAGTTGCGAACGCGCGCACTGTCGTCACCAGGCTGCCTGCTCCGCCTTGGGGGCGAGACCCGTAATCCATGAAGCGGGCCAGGTCTGTCAGATGGGGATAGAGCAGCTCCAGCGCAGGCTTCGGTACGGTGACGTCGGTGCTGCCCTCGGTGAGGACAACGAGAGGAGCGTGTTCCGCAGCTGTGTTATGAAGGGATTCCCGTGCCGGCGAGCAGAGCTGCAAGAGTTCCGAGTCAGGGTCTCCCTCTGCCTCGTGGACGTACATCACTGCCTCTGTATCCGGCAGGGCCAGGAGGGCCGCTCGGAGCGCCAAAGGCGGATAGGCGTATCGCAGCAAGCTGACGAGCCAGGTCGGCTCGCCGAAGCCGAAGGGATGGGGATCTGTGCGCGGTTGCGCCCTGCCGAGGTCCCGCCCCCAGTCCGTGGCTGAGTACGCTTCCAGAAAAACGCTCGTTCTGCCTTTGTTCTTGGGCGCATCCACTCAGGCGCTCGGCGCTAGCGGTGAACAGCAGGGTCTGGGTGCAAGGGGTGGCCCCCAGTCCTGCGGCAGCAGGGCCCACGAACCGTGGTCCAGCCATGGCGGGAGTTGGATGGGCCGGGCACCGGTGAGGTGGTCCAAAGAGAGCGGGACGATCCGGTCACAAGTAGCCCGTCCGTCCCACCACACCGTGCCGGCCAGTGAGCCGGTCAGTGCCAGCAGGGTGGCGAAGCTGCAGCCGTGCTCCTGAATGACGACCGCGCCGGCCGTCTTCAGGTCCTCGAATCTGTCGGCCTCGTCAGTCCAGGCACGCCAGGCTGTTCGATACGCGGCGTCGTCCTCGAACGCCTCAGCCTGTGGCTCACGGGCCATCAGTTCGTCGTCGCTCTCGGCATAGGAGTCGGGGTGCGGAAAGGGAATGGCCCAGCGGCTCGCGCCGCCCCTCGTCATTGCCGGCCCACCACCAGCCACGCCCGGTCCGCTCAAGCCGGAAGAGTGCCCCGCCAGCGCTCACCTGGCGCAGATACGTCCGGTATTCCTCTGGCAGGAGCACACACCGAGTTCTCGTTCGGCCTCGACGATCTCGGCTTGGGTGAGGGGCGGCTCTGTCATGGGGCGAGCCTGGTCCGCGTCAGGCAGACTATTTCGTCCACTCACGCGACCCCGGCGCCATGGCGGAGACAGGCTGCTCCAAAGAGACACGGCCTGAGGGTTGTCCCGTAACGCCTGACCAGCACTGAGCAGGCTGTGGGCTTTGGGCATCTGTACGGAGCCCGGTGCATTGGTACTGGGCGCCCCGTCCGTGGCTGGGTGCTCATTGCAGCAGGTGGTCGACGTGGCGTTGGAGGATGCTCAGCGCCGTCTGCGGGGAGTGGTGGCCTGCGAGGACATGGACCGTGAGGCCATCGGCCACAGCGAGGAGGGTGTGTGCCTCGCGGGTGGGGTCGAGGTGCTGTGGGACTTCCCCGGTGTTTTGGCCATAGCGGATGAGCCACGCGATGAGGTCATGGAGCTTGGCATGGGTGTCGCGCAGGACGGCGGCCAGCTTCTCGTTGGCCGAGGCGTGGGTGACGAACGCCAGCCAGACGCGTGCCTGCGTCTTTGATCCCTCATCCAGCAAGGCGAGTTCGGCCAGGGTGTGTGACAGCAGAGTGGCTGCGGCCTCGGGGGTGGAGGTTGTGGCGATGCGTTGGTTGGCGCGTTCGCTGACGCGTTGGGAGATGTGCTCCAGCGCGAAGAGCAGCATGTCCTCCTTGGTGCGGAAGCAGCGCTGGACAGCCCCCATGGACACGTCCGCCTGAGCGGCGACGTCGCGGAGGCTGACGGCCTGCATGCCGGAACGCGCGATCAGGGTGCAGACTGCCTCGGCGATCCGGCGGCGCCGGTCCTCATAGTCGACCTGCCTGGGCACGCTCCGCTCCTCCTGTTTTCCGATGCGCTTGCATCATATCCGTTTACACCCCACGATGTGATGCAACCGCATCAGAACGATGGGTGTACACCGGAGAGGACTCACGTCATGGCGAAGCAGTTCAAGAAGTCGGACAACTACTCAGGTCAGGGGCTGCTCTGGCTGTTCGGTGCCATTCTGGTCATCCAGGGCTTCGGCTCCGCCCTCACGGAGGCGCGGTGGGATACAAGCTTCGGTGTCGCCGGCCTTCTGCGAGCAGCACATGTGCCTGAGTGGGGGACCCTTCTGGTCGGCTGTGCAGGTGTCGGCCTGTTAGCGGCAGCGGCGCACCGCCATCAGGCGAGCAGGCAGGCGCACCGACGTCCGTGAGCGCCCCCGAGGCCAATCACCGCTGGGTGGCAAACTCCTGGCGTGGCTGGTGTGATCAGGGCCTCGGAGCCTTCCTGGATATCCTCGTTCACCGGGCTGAGCCCACGACTGCTCCAGAAGCTGGTGTCTGCGCTGCGCCGCGAGGGTGCGGACGCGGCACGGCGCGGTGGGCCTTGGGGCCTGCCGCTGGAGGACCGGGTCATGCTGGTCGCTACTTACTGGCGCACAAATCTGATTACTGGCGCACACATCTGACCCTGCGGCAGCTCGCTGCGCTGTTCGGCATCTCGAAGTCCGCTGCCGCCCGGATCATCAACGACCTCGGTCCGCGCCTGGCACTGCACCAGCGCCGCCGCTACCGCAAGGACACCGTGCTGATCGTGGACGGCACCCTGGTCCCGACCCGCGACCACACCGTCGCCGAACAATCGAAGAACTACCGGTACTCCACCGACCACCAGGTCGTCATCGACGCGGACTCCTGCCTTGTCGTCGCGGTCGGTCGGCCTGTGGCGGGGAACCGCAACGACTGCAAGGCGTGGGAGGAGTCTGGCGCAATGGCGGCGGTCGGGAAGACCATGACGATCGCCGACGGTGGCTACCGCGGCACCGGCCTGGTCACTCCCCATCGCCGCGCGCGCAAGGGCGAGGAGCTGGCCGCCTGGAAGGAGGAACACAACCACTCACACAAAAAGCGTCCGCGCCCGCGTCGAGCACGTCTTCGCCCGCATGAAGAGCTGGAAGATCCTGCGCGACTGCCGCTTGAGAGGCGACGGCGTTCTCCACGCCATGCTCGGCATCGCACGCCTGCACAACCTCGCCCTCGCCGGATAACCCCCAAAGCCACCAGGCTCACTGAAGCCCCGTAACCCGAGATCCAATCCGGGACAGCACTTAGGCCGTCTCTTTCGGGTCATGGTCAGCGTTGTTCCAGGGCGTGCGTCGCGTGCCCTCGCTCCTATGATCCGGGCATGAAGTGGCGATGGGCGGGAGCCGTGGTCAACGCGGTGGGATTAGTTGTCATGGGTTGGGGTTGGCGGGGTGGCTGGAGACGGGTTGCTCCCACTCGTTCAGGGGCGGCTGCGGGGTGTCAGACGGAACGGGCCGGTATTTCAGCGCTCTTTTCATCCCGCCGTGGTTGCTTGCGATCCCAGTCAAAATGGGTCTCTACGAGCTGGATCGGCGGCCAGCGCTGGGTTTCTCCGCGGGCGCGCTGTTCGGCTGCTCGGCGGTCTTCTCCATGGGTACGTCGACGGGGTACTGGATCCTGGCGGCTACCCTGCTGGCGTTTGGCACGGTGACCCCCATGGCCACACGTCGGTATAGCGTCGCCGCGCAGGGCAAGGCACGCAACATCGCCAGGCAGCAGGAGGAACGCCGCCTTGCACGGCAGCGGCGGGCCGAGCGAAGGCAACAGCGTAGACGCTAGGCCGTTCCCTGCGGATCATCTCGCTGCCGAGCAACTGTCGACTGCTGCCCTTCGGCTCGGGCGTCGTGAAGTCTTTGAGCAGGGCCTGGGATACGAGGTGCTGCCTCGATGCGGCTGTGCTGTTCCCACGCGCTGGATTCTGTCAAGTACCCTTCGCCATCCGCTGCGCACCCCTGCTGCTCTTCCGCCGGCCGCACGCGGGCAGCTGCCGCCACCGGCGTCACCGTCACTGCCTGCACCGTGTTGGCCTGGGTGGCGATGTCGCACGACTCGCGCGCCTACTGGGTCCACGACATGCTGGGCGCGGGCCTGGACGGCAAGGCCGGGCGCGGCGTCCCGGGTAGGGGTGTCCCCCGCGATGAGTGGCCGCGGGGGACACCTCAGGGTGCTCGTTCCTGTCGGGCCGTGCGCTCAGGGAGCGTTCTCGGCGACGGCCAGGCGGTCGATCCAGCCGCCGAGGGATTCCCAGCCGGACCAGCCGTTGCTGGGGGCGGTCTGCCACTTGTGCCATACGGCGCCGTCGGATCCGCGGGCGAAGATCTCCAGCCGTCCGTCGTTGTTCTGGCTGACGGCCAGGCGGTCGATCCAGCCGCCGAGGGATTCCCAGCCGGACCAGCCGCCGCCCGGCGATGTCTGCCACTTGTGCCATACCGCCTGGTCGCTGCCCCGGGCGAGGATTTCCAGCCGTCCGTCCTCGTTGCGGGCGAGGGCGATCATGTCGATCCAGCCGCCGAGGGATTCCCAGCCGGACCAGCCGTTGTTCGGCGCGGTCTGCCAGTTGTGCCATACGGCGCCGTCGGATCCGCGGGCGAAGATCTCCAGCCGTCCGTCGTTGTTGCGGGCCGTCGCCAGGCGGTCGATCCAGCCGCCGAGGGATTCCCAGCCGGACCAGCCGCCGCCCGGCGATGTCTGCCACTTGTGCCACACCGCCTGGTCCCCGCCCCGGGCGAAGATCTCCAGCCGTCCGTCGTTGTTCTGGTTGACTTCCAGGTCGTCGATCCAGCCGCCGAGGGATTCCCAGCCGGACCAGCCGTTGCTGGGGGCGGTCTGCCAGTTGTGCCATACGGCGCCGTCGGATCCGCGGGCGAAGATCTCCAGCCGCCCGTCGACGTTCTGGGTGACCTTGAGGCGGTCGATCCAGCCGCCCAGGGACTCCCAGCCGGAATATCCGCCGCCGGGCGATGTCTGCCACTTGTGCCACACGGCCTGGTCGCTGCCGCGGGCGAAGATCTCCACCCGGCCGTCGGCGTTACGGCCGTGGGTGAGCAGGTCGATCCAGCCGCCGAGGGATTCCCAGCCGGACCAGCCGTTGTTCGGGGCGGTCTGCCACTTGTGCCACACCGCCTGGTCCCCGCCCCGGGCGAAGATCTCCATGCGGCTGACCGCGCGCTCCGACGCCTCCCGTACCGCCGCGGCCACGTTGAGGAAGTTACCGATCGCCTTGCCGGGATCGGGCGTAAGCGCGGTACCCGTGGAATTGAGGATGCGGCGCACCTCGGCGTGGCTGAGCCGCGGGTTCGCGGCCAGCATCAGGGCGGCGGCACCGGCGACCTTCGGCGTGGCGCCCGACGTTCCGCCGAAGTTGTTGCGGTACGCCGAGTCGGAGCCACTGTCGCAGGTCACGTCGTGCGAGCTGTCGCCCGGGGCGGACACCACGATCCGGGGGCCGTAGTTGCTGAACCAGGCACGCTTGTTGACCGTGGCGTCATAGGCGGTGGCGCCGACGAGGATCGAGCCCGTCTCCGGGATCGGCTTGCCGTCGTCACCGATCCCGGCGTCCCGGTCGCCGTTGCCGGCTGCCACACAGACGACGACGCCCGCGGCGATCGCCGTTTTGATGGCCGCGTTGACCGACGGAATGTACTCGTAGTTCCCGAACGATCCCGTCTGGACTTCGAGGATCACGACCTTGCGTCGGCCGCCGCTGTTGGTCGTGCGAACCCAGTCGATGCCCCGGGCCCAGGCGTTTCCGCCGAGGTCCGGGCCGGTCCCCGAGTCCGCCTGCACCACCCAGAGGGAGGCGGCGGAGGCGACGCCCGCCATGCCGAGGTTGTTGACTGCGGCACCGGCCAGCCCCATGACGCCGGTTCCGTGGGAGACGGACCCGCCGTGCGTGACGTCCGTGCTGCCGTCGAAGGCGTTGAACCTGTTGGTGATATTCGGGGCGAGGTCGGTGTGCGAGGTCCGGCAGCCCCAGTCGACGTCGGCGATGACCACGCCCCGCCCGGTGGACCTGCCCCACGCCTGGTTCACACCGCAGCGGAAGATGTACCACTGGTTCTCCAGGCCGGTGACCGTGTCGACCACCACCGTACCGCTCTTGCCGACCAGCGGTTCCGACTGCGGACCCGCCGGGGCGAGCGCCGTGGAGGGTTCGGCGGTCACGGTCGGCGGCAGCGCCGCGGGGACCGCGATCGCCCGCTCCACCTCGGGCAGGCCGTCCAGGCGCTCCGCGATCCCGAGCGTGTCGGCGTCGTCGGCGAAGTGCAGGGTGACGAAACGCGCGAGATTCGGCGCCTCGTATCCCTTCGCGGCGGTGGACGCCTGGACCGCGGTGGCTTCCTCCGGGCTGATCAGGAACGTCGGTTCCGCCCTGACGAGGTTGTTGTCCGCCAGGATGCGGTTGAACTCGGTGAGGGACCCCTCGGTCACGCTGCGGATCTCCGCTGGAGTGGTGTCCGTGCCCTCGAGGACGGACGGCGTGATCCCGCCGCGGAACTGCACCTCCACGACACCGGGCTCGTACGACGGACCGTTCGCCAGCGTGCCTCCCGGCCCGCCGAAGCGGGGCAACGGGGCGCTGGCACCCCCCGGCGCGGGTGCCCGGTCGCCGCCCGGGGGACTGCCGGGCCGCGGCGCCTGCCCGGTCGGCTCCGGCCGGCCGGCCATGCCGTCCGCCGGCACCGGCATCCCTCCGCTCGCGGACGCCGACGGCGCGTTCCCGCCGGGCACCGGCATCTCGCCCGGCTTGCCGGGCGCCGGCGCCGACGCCATCCCGGGCATCGGCATCTGTCCTTCGGCGGGCCTGCCGGCCACCGCGTTCATTCCCGGTAGCGGCATCCCGGCCGCGCTCGTGGCCATTGGCCGGGCGGGTGTGCCGGACGTCGCGGGTACGGGCATGTCCGATGCCGTCTGTGGTTGCTTCTCGGGCCCGCTGCCGTCGGATCGCTTTCCTTGCTTGGACATGGTTCCTCCCAGGGATGACGGAGGCACCCTTCGGATGCGCTGAACGTGCGGGGTGGGGGTATCTGACGGCCAGCCGTGGCCCCTGCTGAAGTCGTCAAACGTTCATATGGCCCTGCCACAAAGGCCGCCTGCGCGCGGCGCACGCCACGACACTACCTCCATTCAGGACACTCTGCGCTTTATCGACTATCCGGGCAAAAGTTCTCGACGGTAGCACCTCCATGACCAGGCAATTCAAGGTTTGTTGCAGATTCTCCCAAAGCCGGCGGAGCAGAGTGCTGCCATAGCTGACTCTCACAAGTCAGCCAAGACGACCAGTCCTTGCGACGACCGCTGGACTCGGACCCACCGTGGTCCTTGACGGCGCCAGCGACAACCGAAAGGAACACAGAGACATGTCTCGTATGCGCACGACCCTGACGCCTATGGCTATGGCTGCTGCCACCGGAACCCTCGTTGCCACCGCAGCGACCCCCTCGGTAGCCGCCACACCTGTAGCGACCGGAGCTCAAGCAGCCCCGACCACCGCCTCGTCCGATTGCCGACACTGGACCGACAACATCAACACCTACGGTGCCGGCGCCTGTACAGGATTTCCCTCAAGGGCGAAGGTGCAAGCCTCGGCCAAGTGCAAAAACGGACAATGGGCGGTCGGCAACAAGGTCGCGGCCACGAACTGGTCTTACGCCTACTGCGCCGGTAAGGGCGGCTACGTGGTCGGCACCGGCGGTTACATCGTCTTCGACTGATGACCGAGAAACGTACCGAAGGGGCAATGAGCCGATTGTGAGGCACTGACCAGCTCACTGGACAGACCGCATGGCACTTTCCACTTCCTACGGGACCGACCTCGGTCTGCACATGCTCAAGCCGACCTGGCAAAAGCCGAGATCAGCTCGGTGAACCGCCCCGGACGCGGGCTTGCATGCCAGGTGCTGTGAGAGGAGATCACGCCGGCCCCCGCAGCCGAGGCCGAGTTCGCCAACGAGCTGCTCCAGCGGAGAAACACTCTGATACGCGATCACCCCAAGGCACAGTGAAAGTCAGCGGGGAAGTGTCAGCTGGGCATCGTCATCTAAATGTCAGTGATGCAGCCTCGGTGACCTGGTAGTTGGCACTGATGGATGGTGCTCACCTGTTGCTGACATGGGTGACGAAAGGCCAGGTCATTCTCACGCCGACTGCTATAGCAGGTGCGGGGTTTGTGCTGGTCGGAGGTGGTGGGCCGTAAGGGAGCGCAGCGAGTTTGCTGGCCATGGCGGTCCTGGTCGTGCACGCTGCCAGGGTTACGGTGCCCGCCTTGGCCGGTCCGGTCGCCTGGCTGTCAGCCCGGCATGATGAAGGAGATCTTGGGGGCCTTCCCGTGCGTTTCGCCGTCCAGGCCGGTTCAGCAGCCGTAGGACCGCGGCCGGCAAGCCCCTGCCGTCTCGGTGTCGCATGAAGGAGAACCGCATGAACCATGCCCAGTTCATCGCCCTGGGACGGTCCCTTCGCGTCGCCGGAGAGCACGGGCAGCGACTCGAAGACCACGACGCCGACACCAACACTCAGGAGATCCGCCAGGACCTCGAGCGGGCCCTGGCCCTGCTGGACGACGCGGTCAGCACCTCCAAGCCGACCACCCGCTGTCCCGAGCACCCGGGCGGCCCCGTCGACCCGGACGCCGCGGACCTGTGTCTGCTGTGCGAGACCCGCCGGCGATCGGGGACGCGCGTACCGAATCCGCGCTCCGCCGGCGGGGAGGACGATGAGGCGTCGGCACGCGTGCCCTCGAGCCACAGGATCCGTGAGGACCAGCCGCAGCCGAGGAAGCGCTGGGTCCCCGAGATGTGGAACGGGCTGGCCTGGCAGATGTGCGGCACTCCCCGCCACAGCGAGCCCGAAGCCGAGCAGTACCTGAGCCGGCTGTACCAGGGTCCGCAGGCAGCGCCGGCCTATCGGCTGGTGTACGCCTTCACCGACCACAGCGTCGTCCGGGTCTGGGGTACCCCGGCGCTCCGCCAGGTCGAACTTTGAACGACCAGCACCCGGGCAGCGAGGCACGCGTCGATCTGGCGGCACTGGCCCTGCGCCGGGCTCGCGAGGACGCCCGGCGGGGCCGCTTCACCGAGCGCGCCCCCGCCGTCCGCCGGCAACGCGTGCGGGGACGGACCCCGCCGGTCCTTCTCGCGCGAGTCCTGCTTGACCTGTTCGCCGTGTCCGAGGCCTCGCCGCTGCCAGCCTGGCATTCGGTGGCCGGCCCCCTGGCCCAGCACGTGGTCCCCACCGACTTCGACTCCGAGACCGGGACGCTCACCCTGGCCGGCCCCTCGGCTGCCTGGCTGACCAACACACGGCTCGTGGCGGACCGGCTGGTGCAAGGGCTCAATGACGTGCTCGGTGCGGGCACGGTGCGCCATATCCGTCTGGTGAAGGAAAACCCCTCCCAGGTTCCTTTGCTGCCCCCGATGCCGGACAGCTTACGTACACCACGACCGGAGCCGACAACTGCGCCGCCCGACCCCGCCATCGAGGCGGCTCTGAACCGACAGGCCCGTCAACTCCCGTGCGAAGCAGACCAACCCCTCCTCCGGTGGGCAGGCCGAAACGGTGATCATGCAGACCCGAGCGTGGCTACTCTGACCTGATGCCGCGTGCTGCGGCCAGCGGGACCTGGGAAACGGACATGGGGGAGAGGGAACCGGGGTGACCATCGACGACAACGACGCCGCACTGCACCATCCGCACGATCTTGAAGCGGAGAAGGGAGTGCTGAGGGCGATGCTGCTGTCCAAGGATGCGATCGCCGACATTGTCGACACCCTCCACGGGCACGACTTCTACCGGCCCGCCCACGATCTGATCTACACGACGATCCTCGACCTGTACGGGCGGGGCGAGACCACCGACCCGCTCGCCGTAGCCGCCCGCCTCACCCAGCAGGGCAGCCTGGAGAAGGCCGGCGGCTCCGCCTACATCACCGCCCTCGTCAACGGGCCTTCCTCTGCTCGGAGCTGGCAGACCAATGCCGACCGCGTACAGAACGCGGCCATGCTGCGCCGAACCAAGATCGCCGCGATCCACATCGAGAACCTGGCCTCCGATGCCGACCTGGACGCCGTGGACCGCATCGCCGACCAGGCGCAAGCCGAGATCTTCGCCGCCACCACCCGGCGCCCCCTGCTACCGCCGGCCAGCCCGCTCGGCGACGTCATGGAGGACACCCTCGACTGGATCGAGGCAACCGGCGGCCGCGACGCAACCCTGCCCGGCGTGCCCACCGGCTTCACCGACCTGGACTCCCTCACCGGCGGACTCCACCCCGGCCAGCTCACCGTCATCGCCGCCCGGCCCGCCATGGGCAAGTCCACCCTCGCCCTCGACTTCGTCCGCTGCGCCAGCATCAAGCACAACCTGCCCAGCGCCGTGTTCTCCCTCGAAGCCGACCGCAACGAGATCGGCATGCGGCTGCTGTCCGCCGAAGCCCGCGTCGCGCTGCACCACATGCGCTCCGGCACCATGACCGACGAGGACTGGACCCGCCTCGACCGACGGATGCCCGACGTCAGCGCCGCCCCGATCTACATCCAGGACGGCGCCTACTCCAACGTCCACGACCTGCGCGCCCACTGCCGCTACCTGCAGGCCCGGGCAGGCGTTCAGCTCATCGTCGTCGACGCCGTCCACTTGCTCACCTACGGCACCAGACCGCTCGGCTCCCGCTACGAGGAAATCTCCGAGATCGCCCGCTGCCTGAAACTCCTCGCCAAGGAACTCCGCCTGCCGATCGTCGCGATCTCCACCCTCAACCGCAGCCCAGAGCAGCGCACCGACAAGAAACCCATGATCAACGACCTGCGGGACTCCGGCGCCCTCGAGGACAACGCCGACCTCGTCATCCTCCTGCACCGCGAGGACGCCTACGAGAAGGACTCCCCCCGCGCCGGCGAGGCCGACTTCATCGTGGCCAAACACCGCCACGGACCCACCGCGACCATCACCGTCGCCTTCCAGGGCCACTACTCCCGCTTCGTCGACATGGCCCAGACCTAACCCCTGCAGCTGTAGGTTCTCAGATCCCGTGTCATTTTCTCAGTCGCGACGTCATGTGACTGGCCGAACTGACACGGATTGAGAATCGCTGGCCACTGCCGTCACTCGTTTGAGGACTCCGTTGCCAGCGGGATACCGCACCGGGGGCAGCCGTTTGCGTGGTCGTCCTGGCAGACGTAGCCGATGGCACCTTCCACGCACCATTCGGCGGCCTCCTCGGACAGCAGGTCGGGCCCGGCAAGGAGCAGCCGACGAAATTCCGTGGTGTCCGCAATGTCGGCCGGCCGGTTGGTGAACCACTTGTCGAACCAAGGCTTGTCCCGGTGTATGCGCCAGTGCGCATTCTCCCGGTCGTCGACAGCCGTAAGGAACCGATCGACGATGCGCCCCCAACTCGGTGCTCCGAACCAGCCGTTGTCGGACGCGCAGAAGGATTCGATCAGGGTTCGCAGGCCGAACTCCTTCTCGGTAAGGCAGTACCTTCGCCCCCATGAGATCGCGACCTGTGCCATCCCCGCGAGTTCTACGCGCGGATCAACCTCGTGTGCCGGGTCGTCAGGGTTGTGGCAGGCCAGCCCGAGCTCGAGCACAGACTGCCCGGTCGGTAGAACCCGGGACGGGTTGACGATCGCGAGACCGAGACCGATCCAGTCGACATGGTCGAACGACAGCATCGAGCGCACGAGTCGGGTGGTTGCCGTGTTGATCCGCATCATTGTGCCGTCGTGCAGCGGACTCTTCCCGGCATGCCAGTTCTCGACGGGTGTGTTGCGCCACACGGCGAGCGTGATGCGGGTGGCAGCGAGCCACAGCAGGGCGTCGTCGTCGAGGTGCCCGAACCGCTTGGCACACTCCTGGGCGCCGTAGGTGATCAACTCTTCCGGTTTCGGCCACCTGTGGCTGTCGGGCCCTTCAGGCCCTTCAGGCGCGTACTCGTAGTCGTCGGCGTACTCGTCGAGGATCGCGCTCAACTCGGCGGCGCTGTAAGCCTCGCTGTACTCGGAGCTGTCCGGCTCCTCGACGGTGTACATGTCGTGGTGCCAGGAGACGTACACGTCGCCCCAGAGTACGACGTCATCGCACTCGCTGGCGTTGTCCGTCACAACCGGCCTGATGGTGATCGGGGCAGGACGCCCGTCGGTTCGCTCGCCGTCCTTCTTGGCTGCCCATGCGGTGATGACCCCGAGCGGCTTCGGAAGGAGAGGGCCGACCTTGGTGATGCTGAACGGCTCGTCGTCGTCATCGGTGTCGAACCGGCTGTTGACGAACGCGACCGCCTCGGAGGGCGTGCTGACGATGGACTGGGTACCACTCTCGTTGTCAACCACTCGCCACAACGCGCTGTTCTTCACGATGCTCTCCGATCGCGGTGAGTGCACCCGGGGCGGGTGCGATGCGCCGGGTCGCTCGGCACTGACTCCAATTATGGGCTGATCAACCCGTCCGTAGTCCCGCAGGCCCTTGTCGGCGACGACGCTCGGGACGTTCGTGTGCAACGAAGGTGTGTGAGTGGGTGGAACGGATGGTTGCCGATGCAGGTTCGTGACGCCGGGCCGCGTTGCAGCCTGCTGGCCAGCCTGAGGAAATGACACCGATCTGAGACAGCCGCCTGCCGACACATCGTGAGACTCAAGGGAAATATCCAGGTCACAGGGTCGGCGCCTGACACTGAAGTTGAGAACCTACAGCAGCACACCGCGAACGAGAGGAACCATGGCCACCAGATCGACGACGCGGGCTCGCCCCCCCCAACCCAAGCAGGTAGACAAACCAGAGGCACCCAAGCGGCTGGCACCAGGAACAGAAGTTTCCCGAGAGCTATGGCTACTGAGCGGGAACGAATGCGCCTAGCCTGGCTGCGGAACGCGGCTGCTCAACGAGAATGACGACTGGGTAGGCGAGATCGCACACATCCGCGGTGCCAAGAAGGGGTCCGCACGGTTGGACTCCTCTATGACCAATAAGGAGCGCGCGGACTTCGACAACCTGCTGATCCTCTGCCCCACGCACCACGAACAAGTGGACGGCAAGAACGGCCGTACCCTCCACACCGTCGCTGACCTGACGCGCATCAAGCAGCAACACGAGGACCGCTTCCGGCGCGTGATCACTGTCATCGCGGAGAGCCAGGACGAATACGTCGACCTGACCCGACGCAACCGCGTGACGCCGTGCACGACGCTCGCGCGCCTCCTGCCCGACCAGGATGAGGAAACGGCCGCCTGGAACGCTGAGGTGGCCAACCGGTTCGCCGACGAGCTGCGCCGCGTCACACTCGCCGCCCGTGGACTGCTCAGCACGGTCCCATCGCGCCGTCGTTACAGACGCTGCACGATCTCCTACCGCAGCGTGCCGCTCTTCCGCTTGCGACAGACCTTTGGCGTGGCGGTGGCGGTGCCCGGCAGATCCCGCTCTTTTGTAGATGTCCGGGGTACGCGCCGCCAGGCGCGGGTAGTGTCTGTGTCAGCCGAGTCCGGGTCTTCGTTCGTAGCGAGGACACCAACTGGCACCCCAACTTGCCTCTTTCACCGTCCGGGGACGCGGCCGCACCGTGTCCACCAGCGGGTTCCTGTCTGTGCGCGTGCGCCGCCCGTCCGGTGTGCCCCGCGCTCTTCCTCTTTTGGAGTCCCGCGATGACGTCATCGCCGACCGTGGCCCGGGCCATCGAGTTCCTGTGCGAACACACCTCCAGGAAGAGCCGCGTGCTGGCCCTGCTGGCGCACGACCACGGGCCCAGTTCTCTGACCGCCGTTCTGACCTGCAAAAACCCTGAGCACGCCTTCGAGGCGACAGGCATTCTGCGCCGGGTCCTGGCGCTGCGTGACGCCGCAGCCGTCGATGACGAACTGACCGCTCTGACGGCCCAGATGCCGGATGCACCGGCCGGCTCCCTGCGCCAGGCCGTCACGCGAGCCGCGAGCGGGACCTGGCCCGCAGAACCCGGCACCTTGCTCACGGCGACGGACCCGGACTCGGAGCCGTTCGACGACGAACCGGATTCCTCGGCAGCGCCCGCAGCGGCAGGCCATCCGCGGCTCAAGGACCTGCCGGGGAAGGTCGTGCGGATCACCCACCTGCGCGAGTTCCACATCACCGACGAAGACGCGCTCCTTCACGCCGCTGCCCGCCGCGGCTGGGAACCGCTGCCGGCGTCCGAACTCGGCGACGACGACCCACGCGACCTGGCCGGCGCCGTGATCACCCTCACCGAGGACAGCGACGTCACTGGCAGCCAGACGCTGGAAGACCAAAGCGCGGCAGAGGTGCTGAGCGTCGAAGACGGCGACGAACTGGCCGACTGGAGCGCAGCGCCCGTCGTCACCCGGTTCGTCCACGGCTGGCGCCTGCGCCAGCAGCGCAAAAGGCCCGCAGCCGGTGAGCAGACGCCGAACTTCGCCGCCCTCTTCGCCGTTCGGGACTGCCCCTGCAAGGGCGAGGACCCCGACTGCGAGGAGTGCGGCTGGCAGCTCACCCCCCGCACCGCCGACCTGCTCCACACAGCCCTCGTTCTCCTCGCAGACCAGGCCTACGACGACGCACACCGCCTGGGGGACCAGTTCCTGCCGGACGCCGACGCCACCACCTGGGAAGTCTTCGACCGGCTGCCTCCGCTCACCTGGACGGCCGACCACCGATGGCGGCGGCGCATGGCGCGCGCCTTCGACGACCTGGCCGCAGACCTCGCCCGGGGCAAGTGGCCCGAACCCACCTGCACTGCGGAGGAGATGGCCCTGCACCTGGCCATCGAGGACGCCCCCACCCACCTGGAAGATCGCCCACCCACGGATCCCCACCACACGCTCCCCGAACACGGCGACGACTACAGCTGGGACGACTGTTCCGATCTGCTGTTCCAGGACCACGACGTCCTGATGCTCTTCGACCCGAAACTCGGCGGTATCGCAGACCCGGAGGACCTAGCGAACCAGTCCATGGGTGTGGGCGACCTCAGGGCGGCCGCCTGGTTCGAGCCCTTCGGCAGCCACAGCGTCCGCGATCCCGGGCGAGGCTTCCGCCGGTAGGGCACAGCGCCTCCACGCCGGGCGCCGTGAGACCCTGAGCCGGGGCTTGAGCGCGGAGTTCGCAGGTCGTCCGCCCGAAGACACCCTGCAGCACGCATCCAAAGGCCGGTCATGCGGGCGGAGTTGCGTCTGCGGGGACCATCCGAGGCGGCAGTCCCAGTGTGGGCGATCGCGAGAAGCGCAGCGCCGTTAACCGTAGCTTTGCGTCGGCGACGAAGCGGTGGGACGCCGGCGCACTCGCCTTGGACGTTTTGCCTTGCCGTCTGCTCTACAAGGAAGGAACGGCACAACGGGAGCATGAGAGTGATGACCAGTGAGAAGAAGTTGCGGCTGGCGACTGTCCTGAACTCAGTTCAGGATGGTGAGTGTGATGCCGGGCCGGGGCACCCACTTTGTCCTGACTGGAACGGACCTCGAAAATACGGCTGGATACCGTCGATCAATTTCGGGCTGTGGCGTACTGCCCGTGGGAAGGCCTTGGACGTCAGACGTCGGTCCGTGGTCAGGGGGACGGAGCAGTGAGCAAGGTACGGCATGAGATAGAAGCCGAGTACCGGCAACTGCAGCAAAGGCTTCTCGCCCGTCATGGTGAGACGGCCCGGTATGAGGCAGGGGATGAGAACTTCGGTGCCGAGTACGCCCGGCTGCTCCAGGCGGCCGACGAGCTCCTGGCATTCGAAAAGACCATCCCCGCCAAGCTTGCTGAGCCCGAGCGGCAGCTGAGCGAGCGCATCGTGCGGATCTCGTGGCTGGGGCAGACCGCTGTCGCGCTCGCGCTGATCGTGCTCACCTTCGCCCTGGGGCACTCGGCTTGGTGGCTGGTGGTGCTGGTACCCCACTGCATCGCCACACTGTCCCTCTCCTTCCAGAAGGTCACGGACAAGAACCACCGCTTCTACCGGCACTTGACCATCGGCCTGCACCTGGAGTGCTTGCTGGTCGCGCTCATTACCTTGAGCGTGATCTCACTGTGGTTCGTGATCCTCGCCATCATCGGGTGGCTCGTCCTCGCCGTCACCGTCAGCGAAGGATCGGGCGACGCGGTCAAGAAGGGACAGTCCAGGTGAGCCTGAGCGACGACTACAGCTACAAGATACGGAGCTTGGACAGCCGCATCGAGGACCTGGAAAACGACCTGGAGTCACTGAAGACAAGCTTCGGCTACATCGACGACCTCGAACACGAACTCCGCAGCATCCGCAGCGCGGTGAGCGACGCCGACGACAAGGCCGACGAAGTCCGCAGCAACCTCGAGGACCTGGACACCGAAGCCCGCGGACACATCGCCGACACCGGCCGGGCCCTGAAGAAGCTGACCGCGCGCATCCAGCTGATGGAGGCGAACCTGGCGGCCGCGGACAAGATGCCCCGCGCCGACTTCGACTCGTTTCCCGCTTCGTGGCGCGCCCTTGGCGTACTCGCCGGCAAAGCCCGCGCAGCCCGCACCATGCTTCTCACACACGTTGAGCGGGACAGCAATTCCTCCTCCATCCGCTCCCACCAAGAGGCCGTCGAGCAGCGCAACGAGCAGTACGCGGCAGTCCTGACTGCTGCCGAAACCCTGGCCAGCACAGCGTTCGGCACACCCCAGCACGAGCAGGCCAGCCAGGCCTTCACCACGGCCCGACACCAGGCTGACCAGTACGCTCGAACGGCAAGCCACCGTGCCCCCTACGCCCGGCGTGCGCGGGCCGCGCTGGCCCGGGACCGTGAGACGCGGGTGCGCGACGCCGAGCTCCTCACCGAAGGCATCGAGGCTCAGAAGCAGCTGTACCAGAAACTGCGCAATCGCATCGCGGAGGCGATCCGGGCCAGGTCACTGCTGCCCATGTGGTTCGTGACGGTGCTCGGCCCGGTTGCGCCGACCCGCAAGACAGAGGACTGGCTGGAGGCAGCGACATCCCTGCTTGCCTACCGCATCACCTACAACATCACCGACCAGGTCCTCGCCCTGGGCGGAGAACCAGACGACGACGATCCCGGGCGAGATCAATGGCGTCAGGAACTGACCGAGGCACTGCGCCACTGGTAACGCCCGGCGAGCATGCCGTCGCGGCACAGTGCCGCGACTGACCGAGGTGGTTGTGGGCACGCTGAGGCAGATTCATTCCATGATTCGCTCGACGAACAAGCCGGCGGCGGTTGCCCCGACGGTGACGGCCACGGGCCAGGAATTCACGGTGAGGATGGCGAACAAGCTGGCGCCGATGCCGGTCAGCGCGACGAACAGGAAGATTGTGGCGGAGCGTTGGTTGAGCAGCCCCTTGCTCTTGCCGACTTGGTATGTCTGGACCTGAGAGCACCACGATCCTGCTGCCGCTGAATACGGCAAGGCCCTTCCCCGGGCAGTCCTTGGCGGTGCAGGCGATGCTGGCGTTCCACCGCACGACCGCGCCACTGCGCGGTGCGGGCCTTCTGACCGCAGGCCTCCGCACTGGCCGTGCCTTGCTGAGCTGGTGCCAGAACGCTACGAAGCACGGTGGGCGGGCAGTCGGTGATGGGGAAGACGTGGCGCGAGCCGCCCGCGGAGCATGGTGCGTGGTCAGAACTCCTTGGGGCGCCAGCCTGTCGCGTACTTCTCGTACAGAGCCAGAGCGGCCGCCAGATCCTCGTTCAGCTCGACCGTCCCCTCCTGCAGGCACTGCTGCAACAACGCGACGGCCTCGGCCAGATGCGCTTCCCCGCCGTAGACGCTCACCAGGGAGTCCCACCTGAGCTGCTTCTCGGTCCGCACGGCCACGCTACCCATCGTCTGGCTGTGTACCGGCGCCACTCCGCTTTCCAGCAGGCGCGCGACGACGCGGGCATCGAAGGCCGGCTCAAGGACAGGCGGACCGTCTGCTGCTGCCACAAGGACCGTTCGCAGCAGCATCCGCTCGTCGGCAAGGTCCTCGGGCCCAGCCGTGCGGAGCTGGGAGGCAAGTTCCTGCCTGAGCAACCGGGCGGATTCATCTGGAATCAAGCCCTGCTTGCCTGGACGGCCCGCGGCGATGTCGAGCAGAAGGACCTTTCCGTACAGGCTCGGGATGCCGTGAAAGAGGTTGCGGACGGTGGGATCAACCGCGTCGCCGCGGAGGTTGCGCAGCAGAACACTCACCGGGCTCAGCACCGCCCATTCACCGCCGGGGGAATACATGCCCGTGGAGCCCAGCCGGACCCGCGGCAGCTGCCGCATCAACGCCGCAGCCGTAGACAGCACGCTCTCCTCAGGCAGGTCGCGACAATGGGGGACCAGACGCTTGAGCGTGTCGTCCAGCAGGGCATCCGGCACCTGCCCCAGTACCTCGTCGAGCGCGCTCTCGTCGCCGATGCAGGCCACGGCCTGGTCGATGCCCGCAGCGGGTGCCCGTCCGGCCGGAAGCCTGCGATGGAGATAGAAGTCCAGCACCGTGCTGCAGGCGACCCGCCGGTCCCGCTCCCAGGCCGGGATCCAGTCAGAGCCGTGATTCGGGCCGCCGAAAAGCCGCTCGGCGGCCGGGAACAGCAGGTGGACGACCGTCCGGGCGTGGCCGTTCAAGAGGCCGGTGAACTCTTCCACGAACGCTTCCTCACGTGCTGCCCGGTCCGTGCTGGGCCGGTACATCGTCTTGGCTGGCGCCAGCAGGTCTGCGGCAGTCGGCAGCATCGCGTGCGCTGCGGGATAGCGCACGCGAAGGGCCTCAAGTGCCAGAACGTCGACCAGATTCACCTCCAGACCCAGGCTTCGCACGGCCAGTGGCACCGATGCCAGATACCGCTTCACATCCCGGATGGTGGAGAACATCGGGAGAATCAGTTGCACGAGCACGTCCGGCCACCGCGACGCATGGAACAGCCCGGACTCGATCCCGTCGAGCGCCTGTGCCAGTCCTTCCGCGATGACCGGGGAGAGTGCCTGCGTGGGCAGCGGCGGCACCTCCACCGACATCTTCACGATCTTCTCCAGGTACGCGGATCCTCTGACCGCCTCATCCGTCAACGCCGCCTCCACCACCTCGCGGTCGAAGCACAGGACGTAGACGATGTTCGGGAACGAGCCGGTCAGACGCACCAGGCGGAAGAGATCTCGGATCTCCTGCTGTGACAGCCGGTCAATGTCATCGATGAACACCACGATCCGTCCTGGCAGTTTGATCAGGAGCTCAGTGAGCTGCGCTCGTTGTTCATGGATGGTCCCCTGTTCCTCGCCAAGGAGTTTCGACGTCCCCGCGGCGACCGCGCTTGCGCCGTCCAGGACGACGCCGGCTCCGGGGACGAACTTCAGTGGCGACAGGGCGGCTGAGTACCTGCCCAGCCGCTCAGCGACGGTGCGGCCCGCGTCCTTGAGTTTGTCCTTCAGCCGGCGCCCGTCCCGCAACTGCCCGGCCAATTCGTCGAAGAAGAACCGCATGAGCTGGTCCGTGCCGGAGAAGAACCACGGGTTGAACTGGACGACGTGCACGTCATCGACCGCGTCCAGAGCGCTGCAGGTGAGATTCGCCAGCGACGTCTTGCCCGAACGCCACTTCCCCGTCAGTGCGACAACTGCGCCGTGCTTCGCGGACGTTCGACGGATTTCCACGGCGAACACATCAGCGAGGTCCGCACGCTGCAGCAAGTCCTGGCTGGCGTCATCGATCGGGTCATCTCCGCTGAGAAGACTGCCGACGTGGATCGATGCGTTGTCCGTCATGCCCCACCCGTTTTCGGTCCTAGAGCCAGCGAGCGTAACGCCGCCCTCTGACAGTGAGGCGGCGGCTGGGTACGCCGACGCCTTGGCCACGGCGGATGCGGCCAAGAAGGTCACGGTGTAGGCAGCGAGGCCCCGGTGGGGATGAGGGCGGTGCCGCCGGTGAGGGTGTACCACTTGTCGGCGCCGATGTACTGGACGGCATGCACGCGCTGGCCCTGTCCTCGGTGAGGGTGGTGCGGACGGTGAGGTCACCGGTGATTGCGCCGGCTGGCCTCCTACGAACGCAACCTGGCACAAAGCATGCCGCCATCATGGCTGGATCTGGTGCAAGCCTTCGCGGCGGCCTGCGCCATGCAACCGCCTCACTACGCGAATGGCTGTGGACCTGGGCTGACGGTGGCACCGTCTGGGAGGACTTTCTATGACCGCCCTTCTTTGCACGGTCGCGCTCTGACGTCCATCTCATTGAATCGCGAGGTGCGCTGGTGCGTATCCTTCTACTCCCTCGCGTGGTGCGTCTCACAGGGTTCGGGGCTCGGCCTTCAACCCGCAAGCTGAGCAGGTATCTTGGGGGCGGGCTCTCTCTCAAGCTTCATCAGTTGAGAGGGGACATCTCATGCACAACAGCAAGCCCAGCAAGCGGCAGCGACTCCTTGAGTTCGCGGTCCACGTCGCAGTCCAGGCGACGGGCACCGTTATTGGTGGCCTGATTCTCGCCTGGCTCGGCCAGCAGTAACGGGAGAGGGCCAAGTCCCCGCACCGGCCATCCCCTGGCCCACGCGGGGGCGGGACCAGTCCGCCAGAGGCGTAAGTCATCAATCAGCCCCCAGTTGGCGGCTTGCTGCCATTTCACCAAGCTGCGGACAGAAACGCACAGTCACGCTAGAGTGACTGACGGCTGACTTCGCCAGCCTGTGCGACTCCGGAACTCAACCCACGCTGTCTGGGAGTTGGCCAAGGATCTCCGATTCGCGAGTGGTTGGGTCATGCCGTTATCACGGCGCTGCGCGTGGGGCACGCCGAGAAGGAGATCGGTCCGTGACCAGGGGCAACGCCCGCAAGAAGACCGTGCGCCAGCGGATGAAGGAGACTGGGGAGCCGTACGCCCTGGCTGCCCGAAGCGTGCCGCCCCCGCCACCTCCTGGGCCTGGCAGTGGTATCGCATCTGCGTCAGAGCCTGACCCCGATCGCTGCCAGCAGTGTGGAGCCCGGAACAGGGCCAAGCATCCGCTGTGCCTGGCGTGTCGTCGCGACCTTGTCGCGGACGAGTTCGTTGAGAACCTGAGCCGGCCCGGTACACCGTGGGAGGCTATGAGTGGCGGCGTTGCCGACCTGTGTCGGTGGAAGTGTCGCGCATGCTCCTCAACGTGGTCGGCTAAGCTCAGTAGCCGTACGGGTACCAACCAGACCGGCTGCCCTGAGTGTCACCGGACTTCCAATAGGGCCCCGTCTCCCGCCAAGTCCCTCAAGGCGCTACGGCCCGACATCGCACGCCAGTTCCGCCGCAACATCGAGATGCCGGGCCGCGGTCCTGATCGTCTCGGTCCGGCTAGCCACTATCTCTGCGAATGGGAGTGCGACAGCGCGCATCTGTGGTCCGCGCGGGTTGTTGACCGGACCGCAGGAAATGGTTGCCCCGATTGCAGGACTCACGGCCGCTCCCGGTTGGAGTTCGAGGTCGCAGCGCTGCTGTCTGCCGCTACCGGGCTCGTCGTAGAGCTTCATCAGACAGTCACGCTTGCCACCGGACGACGCCGCGAGGTAGACCTTCGGCTGCCCGAAGTGCCGCTCATCATCGAGTTGGACCCGATGGGGAGCCATGCGTCCTCGGAGGGCGTCGATCGGGATACCCGTAAGACGCAGCAACTGATTGCCAATGGGCATGCCGTCCTTCGAGCACGTCATCGCGGCCTTCCAGTGCTAGGCGTAGACGGCTACGTGCACGTCGAAGTAGCGCCAGGGCTCAACGCCTGGTCATGGGCTCGAGTGATCGGGCGATCGCTCGATGCCCAAGGCATCGCTTGGAAAGACCTTGACCAGGATGGGATCACAAGCGCACTTACCGCAGCAACCAGGAGGTGGTCCGAGGTCTGCGCTGCGCCTCCTAGCCCATCGGCTCGAGACGCTGCCCCACATCTTGCGGACGAGTTCCGGTGCAATCTTGATCACCCAGGCCGAGGTGTGGACTGGATGCCGCCCGGCTGCACAGACCGTTGCGTCTGGCAGTGCCAGATGTGTTTGCGTACCTGGGAAGCAAGGCTCGACAAGCGGACGCTGCGCGGACAAGGGTGTCCGGACTGTGGGCGGCAGAAACTCGCTCAAGCGATCATCCGTCCGAAGTCCGGCGAGTCGCTCGAGGATCGCGAACCGGACATTGCTGCGGAACTCGTCAAGGTGATCAGCGACCCGCTGATGACCGCGCAAGATCTCCGGCGAGGCAGCGGGCTGAAGTGCTTGTGGCAGTGCTCGGTCTGTGGCCACGAGTGGGAGGCGACTCCAAACGCGCGCACAATCCCAGGTCGGAAGAGTGGCTGTCCTCCATGCAGCGTGAAACGCCGCGGCGCAGCACGCCGGCGCCCCGCTGCAGGGCAATCGCTGGCTGACCTCAACCCCGACCTCGCGAAAGAGCTGGTCAAGGTAATCGATGACGCGATGCTTACAGCTTGGGATATTGGGCCAGGTTCCGGGAAACGGTGTCTTTGGCGCTGCGCAGCCTGCGGCCACAAGTGGACCACTACTCCCGACCAGCGCACGAAAAGAGGTACAGGCTGCAAAGCTTGTTGGGAGCGCCGCCGAAGGGGTCGCGCCAAGTAGGCCGTGGAGGCACGGAGCAGATCGTGCTGCGGGAATGAGGAAGCGAAGCAGGCCGGGGAGTCAAGAACCACCGGCCTGTCCGCCGCTGGCGCCATGCCGGCATATCGGCGGCCTGCATCCGGCGGTTGCCAACCGGTGCGTGAAGGAGCAGGCCGCATTGGATCAGCGGTTCGTGCTCGGCGCCGCCTCCAGCGTCGGGTCCGCGTCCGTGAGCCTCACGATCCTGTGATGCCAGTACCACCGCATGTTTCCTGCTTGCCTGCCGTCAGCATCCTCCTCAGCACCTCGGTGGGCATTTCCGCCCACCGGGCCACCTCCTCCAGCGGCACCCCACTGTTCACCGCCGCCACCGCGGTCCGCTTCTGCTGGGTGAACGCCTCGATGCGTTCCTTCCTTTCGCGGAGCTCCTTCGGAATCTCCGCGTGCGCCGAGTCGAACGGCTCCTCAATACCGACCACTGCCGGGAACGGCTGGTCTGCCGTCCCGATGCCGTAGACGGGAACATCGGGGACGAGCGGCAGCACGATCACGCGGGATCCCCCCTTCGGGTTGAGCATGGCGGGCAGGTGCGGCGTCCTGCGAGTGATCGCATAGGGTGACCATCTCCATTTGGACAGCCCGTCAGGAGCGCACATTCATGCCGGGCTGCCTCGTGCGGCCGTCGAGCCATGGGCTCCTCTCACGAGGGGCGAATGACGAGTGGCTGGGCCTGGCCATCAGAACCGCGCGTAGCGGTTTTCAATGAAGTTGCGACATATGTGGATCGCATCTTCGTCGGGGCCGATGTCGAGGACAGTCCCGCAACCACCTTCACAGTCGATCAAGTTCTTGAATACGGTGCCGCACGAGAAGCACAGCGGCGTTGCATCGGGCTGGCCCGCCGCGGTCACCGCTTCGATCACCAGAGCGCCTATTTCGCAGTCCGGACACTCGACCACCGGAGAGTCTCCACCGTCCGTGATGGCGGAGTAGTTGTCCAGCCCCAAGATGATCCATGCATAGTTGGCGGCTGCGGACTCTGGATCCTGCGGCCATACCTGGTGGCAGAACAGGCAGGTCGGGCCCTCGTCCCTGCCGTTAGCGACCAAGGCCCACTGCTCGCAGTCGGGGCACTTCACCGTCACGTCGGTGACCTTGGCCAGCTCGCTCCGGAGGTTATTCATGCGCTGCTTGACCAGCGTCTCGATGCCCTTGAGTTTCAACCGGAACGAGTCCATGTCTTGCTCGACGCCCTTAGCTTCGGCGGGTTCGAGTTCCGGGATGAGGTGTCTGTGGATGAAAGCGATCAGGAAGTCGAGCACCCTCGCCGCACGCGACTCGATGGCGTACGCGTTGTGCTTCAGCCCGTAGTGCTGAAGGGCGTTGCGGTGGTCCGATAGGTCTTTGATCCGTTTCCGGTCGTCCTCTTCGATTGCGAGGCGGGCGATGTTGCGGAGCCGGTCGAACGCGTCCAGGGTGCCGCAGCTCTTGAAGTCGCCCTTCTGCCACGCGTCGTGAGTCGCCTCGGTGGGGTCGGCGAAGATAAGGCTAAAGTGCTCGCGCGCCAGACGGGCCTTGAGCAGTACCTCGGTGGCCGCCTGAAGGTGAAGCACCGTGTACTTGAGGTCACGGGCGCTCGGAGGTGTCGCACCTTCCGTCAGGTGTTGAAAGACGCTCACCAGGTAGTCCATGCCGTTGGACACGGGAGTGTAGGACACATCCGGCCGAGGGGACGGACGCTCCGCCTTCTTCGCACTCACGACGGGCATGGCCGCCGGTGCCGGGATTTGCTCCGCGCTGCCTTCGGGCTCGTCGGGCAGCTGCGGTCCAGGCCGATCGGTCATTGGGTTCCTCCAGCAGGTAACGCGATTCCAGGGAGAACATCCGGCATGATCGCTACACCCGTGCTCCCCGAGGCTGTAAGGAAGGCAACGACTTGTAGACACGGAACAACAGTCACGACCGTTCGCCCGCCCTTATCGTCGCTCTTGGCCACCGCCGCTGCACGTCATTTGCACGCTTGGCCAACACCCGGCCGCCAGAAGGCTCACCACGGGGACCTCTGGACTGATACACCAAGGGGACCAAGGTCACGAAATGTTGATCCTCTCTGCCGACGCCTCTCGTCCTGCTCCAGGCGGTCGAGATGCGCCGGCTGCTGGCGGAGGCGGGGCTCGAGATCAGCGCGGGGAAAGTGTCGGCGCTGTGGTCGGCGACTGATGGTCTGCGGGGGAGTGCCAGTGGGCATCGTCGTCTGAGTGTCAGGCGTCTCAATCCAACGCATCGAACAGCGACTGCTGAGCGGGGGCTGGAAGCAGCAGGCTGCCGTACCGACCGTCGTCCAGCGCGTGACGGCACGTGTCCCGCAGGGCGAGTCTGACAGCTCCGGCCCCCAGTACCCGTCGCTCCAAGACCACAGGACTCCGAAGGCAACGGGCATTGCCGGGCGGCGGCGTCCCTACGACGCTTCTGCCTGCAGCGGCCAGCTCAGGGTGGCAAGCCCCGTTGGACTCCCGATGTGCACGTACTGCGTGCGGCCGTGGGTGTGGACGATGTTGGTGACCGGCGCCGCGGTTGCCTGGGGAGTGGGTCGCATCGGCCGCCTCACTGGGGCTGCTCTTCCTTGGTGTGGCCCGAGGTATCCACGCCGCCTCCACCATATGGCAGCCCACCGCTGAGCGAGCAGCCTCGTTCAGCATTTGCGCCTGGGCTCAGTGAAGGGGACCGCACGTCTGCCGGGAAGCGGAGTCGACCGGACAGCTTCACCTGGGACGCGCAGCAGCGTGACCGATCAGCGCTGCGTTCGGGAGGCCGCCGCCGTGTTGCTTCCAGGGGTGGTGCGAGAGGTTGCGAAATGTGTGTGCATGGTGAAGGGATCGTGTGTAGGATGCGCGCAGACCGCGTGCGGGTGGGGTGCTTGAGGCGGTTATTCACCGCCTGTGCCGTTCGTGGTGCGGGCCCAGCACGCCGGGGGTGCGGATGTATCTGGCATGTCTGTGTGCCGAAAATTTCCTGCTCTTCGGCTGCGCTCGGCAGAACGATCGGTTCAGGCCGTACGTCTGCAGGCCGACTTCGGCCCGGCCACCCATGCTGCGGTCGGGGAGAACGAACAACAGGGCGGGACCGCTTCTCGCCGACGCCATCCGCCTGTGCCCTGTGACGCGGATAAACCGACCACGACATCACCCGTCGGCGATCAGCGACGCGCCTTCGGCCAACACGTGGGTGGTCCGGCGTCGATGGTGGAGTGCTCCAGCGGGGGAAGTTAGCCAACGAGCTCTGGCACGCGTCCGGTTGCGAGCTCAAGAGCTGGGGGACCGGTGGGCGGGACTGACGGGTACCGGCCTTGCCCGGGTTGCGCATCTGCAGGGTAAGCCGCCCCTGTGCCCGTCGGGACTGGGCGTCTTTGGAGTCCCGGCAATCTGTGGAACTGCCCAGTAGTTTCGGCGCCCCGGCGTACGGTGTCACCGCCAGCCGCCAGGGCCGCCCCGCCGCACGATGAGATAGGCACAGGGACCGCCGATGACCGACACCGACTCCGAAACCCCGGGCGTCGAAAGCACTACCTCAGGCCGCGGTTCAGCGCCCCTGACGAGTCAGCAGCCGCCTGGAGGCCTGCCCCCCAGTGGCGGTGTCGAGCAGGAGGTCGGGAAGGTTGCAGGCACTGAGGACTCCACACCGTTGAAGTTTCACGTCGCCCTTTCCCCAGATGCGTATCTGCAGCTCGACGACGTGGTCAGCACCCGTCGGCAGATCCCCGGCTACGGCGAGGTCGTCACCTCAGGGGTGGTGACGGAGGTGGTCGCCCGCCACGAGGGCGCCGCGTTCGGCTCGGATGTGTTCCTCATTGCGGACGGGATCTTGCCGGCGACCGTGCAGGAGATCGCTGAGGTCACCACCACCCGCGTCGAGCCCGAGTGCTACGTCCCGCCACGCCCCGGCGCAGTCGCGATCCGGGCGGCGGGTGCTGACCGGGACGCCGCCTTGTACTTCGACAAGATGGACGCGCGGATCCCCGCCGGCATCGGCCGTGACGGCGAACCGATCTATCTCAACCTCGAGTTCCTCGACGGTACCCGCGGCGCCCACGTGTCGATCTCAGGCATCTCCGGGGTGGCGACCAAGACCAGCTTCGCGCTGTTCCTGTTGCACTCGCTGTTCACCTCGGGTGCCCTGGGAGGCCGCGCGGTCAACGCCAAGGCCCTGATCTTCTCGGTCAAGGGCGAGGACCTGCTGTTCGTCGACCAGCCCAACACCCGCCTCGACGAGACGCTACGCGCCGCGTACGCGCGGCTCGGCCTGCCCGCTCGACCCTTTGCCTCCGCCGGCTTCTACGCGCCGCCGCTGCCTGGTGATACCACCGGCCGCCCCCACGTCACCGGCCGGACCAGTGGCGTCACCGCGTTCTGGTGGACGCTCGCGGAGTTCTGCCAACGCGAACTGCTCCCGTACGTGTTCGCCGACGTCGAAGACGAGAAGAACCAGTACACGATCGTCGTGCACCAGGTCACCAGCCGGCTGCGCCACGAGGCCCAGGCCGCAGGGAACGACGGCGCGGTCGCCATCGACGGAACCACTATCCGCACCTGGGCAGAGATGATCGAGTTCATCTCCCAGAAGGTCACCGACGAGGGCACACGCGCCCACTGGGCGGGGCCGGCGGTGGGAATGGGTACCGTCAACGCATTCGTGCGGCGGCTGCGGTCGTCCCAAAGGCCGCTGGGCCCCCTGCTTCGTGGCGACCTGAGCACGGTCACCGACCGTCCGGTCACGCACTCCATCGACACCTCGGGGCAGCAGGTCACCGTCGTGGATCTGCACAACCTGCCGGAGCGGGCCCAACGCTTCGTTGTGGGTGTCGTGCTAGCCGCGGAGACCGACCGCAAGGAGCAAGCCGGTCCGGGCGGGCTGCTGTTCACGATGATCGACGAGCTGAACAAGTACGCGCCCCGCGAGGGCTCCTCACCGATCAAGGACGTCCTGCTCGACATCGCCGAACGCGGCCGCTCGCTCGGCATCATCCTCATTGGCGCTCAGCAGACCGCCTCCGAGGTGGAACGGCGCATCGTGTCGAACTCCTCGATCAAGATCGTCGGCCGGCTCGATCCCGCCGAGGCCGGCCGCCCTGAGTATGGCTTCCTGCCCACCTCGCAGCGGCAGCGCGCCACCCTCGCCAAGCCCGGCACCATGTTCGTCTCCCAGCCCGAGATCCCGGTGCCGCTGGCCGTCGAATTCCCCTTCCCCGCTTGGGCCACCCGTCTCTCCGAGGTCGCCGACCCCACCTTCACTACCGGCACCTCGCCTGCTGACTCGAACGCCGGTGGTGCGGCGCGACCGGACCCGTTCAGCAAGCTGCCCCAGACCCAGAGCGACTCGTGGTTCGACGACCCCGACGATGGGGCCATCGACGAGCCGCCCTTCTGACGTCCGCCGACGCGCTTTCAGATCACGCCTGACGCAATCCGCTGCTCTGCTTCAGCCATCCGAAAAGGACCGACCCGGTGAAGTTTCTGCATACCTCCGACTGGCATGTCGGCAAGACCCTCAAGGGCCGTAACCGGCTCGAGGAGCAGGCAGGCGTACTGCGTGAGATCACCCAGATAGCCGTCGGCAACGACGTCGATGCCGTCCTCATCGCTGGCGACCTCTACGAGAACGCCGCGCCCACCGCGGACGCCCAAAGGCTTGTCGTGCGCACCCTGCTGCAACTGGCCAAGCAGGACATCGAGGTCGTCCTGATCGCCGGCAACCACGACCACGGTGCCACACTCGAGGCCTACAAGCCGCTGATGGACATCGCCGGCATCCACGTCTATGGCCAGGCCCGCCCGGCCGCAAAGGGCGGCGTGCACAGCTTCCGCGCCAAGTCCACCGACGAGCGCGTCAACGTCGCCGTTCTGCCGTTTCTCTCCCAGCGCTACGCCGTCCGCGCCGCGGAGATCATCGCCAACACCCCGTCCCAGAACGTCGGCGCCTACGACCAGCTCATCCGAGATGTCCTGGACAACCTGACAGGGGCTTTCACCTCCGACGCCGTCAACATCGTCATGGCCCACCTGACGTGCACCGGCGGCGTCTTCGGCGGCGGCGAGCGGGCAGCCCAATCGATCATGGAATACCACGTGCCCGCCGCTATCTTCCCCGTCGAAGCGCACTACGTGGCCCTGGGCCACTTGCACCGCCGGCAGACGATCCCGGCCGCCTGCCCGGTGCACTACAGCGGATCCCCCTATGCGATCGACTTCGGCGAGCAGAACAACACCCACGTGGTCTGCCTCGTCGAAGCCTCTCCCGGCACCCCCGCGAAGATCACCGACATCCCGGTCACTGCCGGCCGCAGGCTGCGCACCATCGAGGGGACCGTCGCCCAGCTCACCGCCGACCCCGCCGTCTACGGCGAGGACTACCTCCGGCTCGTGATCACCCAGCCCGCCTACGCCGGCATGCGCGACGACCTACTGGAAGCCCTCCCTAACGCCCTCGAGATCCGCATCCTCCCCGACCACGCGAGCACCGGCGCCACGGCGGGCATCGCCACCCACCAGCCGACCAAGACGCCTGCGCAACTGTTCTCCGACTACTGCCACAGCGTCGGCGTCAGCGACGACCGGGTCACGGCCCTGTTCAACCACCTGCACGACGACCTGACCCGCTCGACCGCCCGCTCCTGACCCAGCGGCCCTGACACCCGCTAAAGGAATCCCTCAACATGCGTCCCGTTCGCCTGGAGCTCAACGGCTTCGCCGGTTTCCGCGCTCCCACCGTGGTCGACTTCACCGACGCCGACTACTTCGCCCTCGTCGGCCCCACCGGGTCAGGCAAGTCCACCGTTCTCGACGCCCTGACCTTCGCCCTGTACGGCTCGGCCTACCGGTGGGGCCGCAGCAACGCCATCGCCTACGCGCTCGCCCCCACGAGCAACCGCTGCACGGTCTCGCTCACCTTCGACGTCGCATCCCAGCGCTACCAAGTCGCCCGTGAGGTCCGCCGAGTTGGCCAACAGATCCAGCAAAAGACCGTCAGCCTGGTGAAGTTCGCCGACCCCACGGCGGTCGTCACCGACGCAGACGGGCCACAGCCGGAAGTACTGGCCGGAGAAATCAAGGAACTCAACGCCGCCATCGAGCAGTTGCTCGGACTGTCCTTCGACGACTTCTGCCAGTGCGTCGTCCTGCCCCAGGGCGACTTCGCCCGGTTCCTGTCCGCCAACGCCCGCGACCGGCAGCAGATCCTGCTCAAGCTGCTCGGAGCCGCCCACTACGAAGGCATCGGCAAACGCGCCGGCGCCCAGGCGGCTGAAGCAGCCAAGGAGATCGCGGTCCTCACCGACCAGCTGAGCCGGCACGCCGACGCTACCCCGCAAGCCGAGGCCGACGCCCAGGCACGCCTCTCGGCACTGGGACAGCTGGCCGCCACCGTCGACCAGCTCGTGCCCCGCGTCGCCGAGGCACACTCCCGCGCCAGCGATGCCCACGCACGTGTCGCCACTCTGCGCACCGAACTCGCCCGGCTCACCCCCCTGCGCACCCCGGACGGCATCGGAGAGCTGCAGCGCCGTGCCGTGGAGGCCCAGACAGCCGCCCACAAGGCCCGCGACGCCGCCGACGCGGCTGCCCAGACCCTGGCCGACGCCACCAAAGCTGCCCAATCCGGCCCGCAGCGCGCTGTCCTCAACATTGCCCGCGACCGCTACACCGAGAAGGCCGGCTTGGTCGGGCGCCGCGACGCAGTCATCGCGGCTGCGCAGCGTGCCCGCCAAGAGCTGGCGCAGAGCGAGGAGCGGCTACGGGCGCTGGCAGACGCCGTCACCGAGGCCCGCCGCACCGCCGAGGAGACCCGCGGCCGCCGCGACCGGGTACAACAGGCGTACGCGGCATTGCAGCGTCGCCAACAGATGCTGGCTCCCGTCCGAACCCCCGACGGTGTCAGTGATCTGACCAGCCGGGAAGTGGCTCTGGCACGGCAGGCCGATGCCGCCGCCACCCAGCTGGCCGCGGCCCGCGACCGGCACAACCAGTCCGCTTCCGCGCTCACCGCCGCCGGCGACGGCAGCCGGCTCACCGAGGCGCGCGAGGTACTCGACCAGCTCCTTCACGTCACCAGCTCCCTCACCGACGCCACCAGCGAGCTGGATGACGCCGTGGAGGCAGTCGCCCAGGCCGACAGTGCGGTCACCGGCGCGCAGGTGCGTCTCGACGCGGCCACGGCCGCCCTCGAGGAAGCCCGCACCCTCGCCGGTGCCGCCCAGCTACGCCCTCAGCTCCAGGTGGGCCACGCCTGCCCGGTCTGCGAGCAGAGCGTCACCATCCTCCCGCCGCCGCTGTCCGACCCGGCCCTGGCCGCCGCCCAGGCCGCGCGTGACGCTGCGGTCCGCGAACACCGTGACCTGCTTTCCCAGCGTCAGGCCGCCACCACGACGGTTGCCGCCAAGCAGCGCGCCGCGGACACCCTGACCCAGCGGCGCACCCTGCTCGATGAGCGGCTGGGCACGCTGTTGCCCGATCGTCCTGCCGACACCGAACGCGACTGCGACGCCGACCGCGCCCATCTTGACGAACGCGCTGCAGCCCGTGACCAGTTGGTCGCCGCCGAGCAGCAGGCACGTGCCGCGGTACAGGAGGCCGAAGCCGCGCACACCTCCGCCACTGCGGCCGTCGCCACGCTGCAAAGGGAGATCGATCGCACCCGCAGCGGACTCCACACGCAGCTGGGCGCCCTGGCCGAACTCGACCCGCCTGCCGTCGACACCCATGACGTGACCGCCGCCTGGTCCTACCTGGAAGCGTGGGCCCAGGCCCAGAGGTCCACGGTGGAAGACGACCTTTCAGCCGCCCAGGCCGAGGCCGCCACCTCGCATCAGGCCCACCAGGACGCGACCGCCACGCTGGAAGTAGCCGAGCAAGCACACGCCACCGCCCACAGCGTCCACACCATCGCCGTCCAGCAGAGCGCAGCCGCCGACCACGCGCAGAGCACCCTGAACGACCGCCTGAGTGAACTGCAGACGCTGCTGGACCAGGCGCCGCCCGCAGATGCACTGCCGGGCCTGTTGGAGGAATGCGACCGCCTCGAAGCGGCCGTGGAGACCGCCACAGCCGAGGCAAGTCAGACACGCGAGGCACTCAAGGCGGCGGAGGCCGAACAGCAGCAGTGGCAGGCTCGCACCGCGACCGCCTGGTCCGAGCTGACTGCTGCCCGGGACGCGGTGGCGGCCCTTAACCCGCCGAGCCTGGACACCGACGACCTCGCCGCCGCCTGGGCCAGCCTGGCCGCCTGGGCCATCCGCGCGGCCGACGACCGGCAGGCGGACACCCTGCGCGCGCAAGTCGACGCCCACACCGCACACAGCGAAGCCGAGCAGCTCCTGGGCCAACTGGAGGGTCTGCTGCGCGACCACGACCTGGATCCCCAAGACCTCGGCGACGGCTCCGAGCGCGCCGCCCAGGCCCCCCGGGTGGTAGCGGTCGCAGCCGAGCGGGCCCGGGGCCGGGTAGAGATGATCCAGCGCAGCCTCGCCGACGCCGCCGCCATACAGGACAAGATCGACAGCGCCCGCACCCAGCAACAGGTGGCCGCCGAGCTGGCCAGGCTGATGCGGTCCAACAAGTTCCCGCAGTGGCTGGCCGATTCAGCCCTCGACACCCTGGTCGCGGGTGCCTCGCAGTCGCTGCGCCGGTTGTCGGGTGACCGATTCGACCTCAGCCACCACAAAGGCGAGTTCTACGTCATCGACCACTCCGACGCCGACTCACAACGCTCGGTTCGCACCCTGTCCGGCGGCGAAACCTTCCAGGCCAGCCTGTCACTGGCGTTGGCCCTGTCCGACCAGCTGGCCGGCATGGGCGGCGCGACGAAGCTCGAGTCCATATTCCTCGACGAAGGATTCGGCACCCTTGATCCCGACTCGCTCGAGATGGTCGCCGACACCCTGGAGAATCTCGCCCAAGGGGAGCGGATGGTCGGGGTGATCACCCACGTCACCGGGCTCGCCGAACGGGTGCCGGTCCGCTTCCAAGTACACCGCGACCCCCACACTTCCGTCGTCACCCGGGAAGGCACATGACAAGCACGGCACATGCGGCCCGGATGCGATTTCATGTCGACGGCTGGGACCCCACCTACGGCTCCAGCGTCGAAAACGCCGAGAACACCATCGGGGACTCGACCGCCAAAGTCATCCCCGACCTCGAACTCGCCCCGGCCGACTGGAAGCCCATCTCGCCCTCCCACGTGACCGACCCCGGCGCAGTCCTGTTCGTCGACGGCGTACGCCGCGTCGAAGCCCGCATCTGGATCGAGCAGCCCCCGGCCGCCGAACCGGCCCCGAGTGCCAACCGCGCCGACGACGCCCAGATGGCACTATGCGCCTCCTATGCAGCCGGCACCGTGTGCTGCTGCCCCGACCGTGGCGCGCACCTGCTGACCATCGAATCCCGGCGCGGCCTGTTCACCACCGCCACCAACGCCGTCGACGTGCCCACCACGGCCGGTACCTACCAGGCCAACATCACCTTTGACGACCAGGAAGAAAACCTTGCAGTGCTGCTCTCTGCGGCGCTGCAACGCCGACTCGGCGACCTTGAAATTCTCGTCGCCGCCAACGCCCGCACTGCCCTGGCCGGCCACGGCGTCGCCGCCGGCTCGGACCTGCTGGTGGTGGACGGTCCGCTGCGCGGCCGAACCCATCTGCCGCGAGCGCTGGGGCTCATCAAGTCCCACCGCACCGCCTACCTGCCGCCCGACCTGCACGCGATGGTCAGCGCCCTGGCCGCCGGCGAACGTACCCCGGTGTTCTTGATGGGCACCTCCTGGGACCGGCACGCCTGGTACCTACGCCTACCGTGTACGCCCGGCGCCCCGTGGGCCGGAATAGTACGGCTGGAATGCGCCGCCGACATCCCCGCCCCGGAGGCGATCGCCTTGGCCAACCTCTCGCAACTGGTACTGCCGCGGTACGCCAGCTGCGAGTACAAAGACGCCCGGGCTCCCCAGAACCTGGTGCCGGTCGCCGGGCTGGAGAGGGAACTGCGCCGCCGCCTGGGCAACCCTGCCCTGCTCAGCAGGGCCCTACGCGTGGCAGCGGTGAGCTGAGCCGCAGTTCCTCGCATTTCCGCTCCGCGCCGCACCGACTGGCGCCTCCTGCACGGCGCGGACTGGCACGGCAAGTACCACCTGCTGCGCGCCCACCTCGCATCCGGCGCCGACCCCGCCGCACTCACCTGCGCCACCCTCTTGGCCGGGGTGAAGATCGGCTCCTGGCTGCACCGCCAGCTCACCACCTGGCCCCCTCCACCCCGGCCAGCAGCAACTGATGGCCGCCCTCGGCCTCACCCCCGGCACCAAACCGTTCACCCCCGTCCGTCGCGCCCGCGGTACCTTCGAGGAGACCGTTCAGCTCCTGGAACTCTTCCTGCACCGCGAAGGCTGCACCCCTGCCGCCCGCGAGACGATCCGTGTCGACGGAGACACCGTCAAGATCGGCGCCTGGCTCGCCAAGGCCCGCACCAAGCACGGACGTCTGGTTCGAGGGGGAGTGGACAGCCGAGGACGCCGTTCCGGCCGTCCTGGTGGTAGAGGCTGCATACATGGCTACCTCGTGTCAGAGCCTGTGCTCTGCCGTGGGCGGACGTGAGCACGCAGGCCTCGTCAGTGCCGCCTGGCATGGTTCTGATCATGTTCGACGGACTTCATGACATCGACTGGGCGTCGATGGAGCACGCGTACGGCTCGGCCGAGTAGGTACCGGCGCTGCTGTGGGCGCTGCGCTCCCCGGACGCCGAGGAACGCCGCAAGGCTCTCGACCGCTTCTACGGCGCGGTTCATCATTAGCACTGCGCCGTCGACGGCTGAGTCGACGCCATCCCCGCCCCCGGCCCGCACGGCACCGCAACCTTCGAACTGATCGTCCGACCCGCCGACGTCGAGGCCGTCGCCAAGGACGCCCCCGACGCGGTCATCACCTGCACCAGCGGCAACCCCCGGATCACCCACGAGCTGCTGACCGGCATACAGCCACGCGACCTGCTGCGCGCGACCGGCACCCTGCTCCAGCCGCCGGCACCTGGCGAGAACGCCCGTCTCACCCTCGACGCCCTTGAAGTCCGGTCCTGCGGGACAGGGTGCTCGACAGGTACGGCGACTACTGCGTCATCTTCGACCCCGACCGCGACCAGATCCCCGTCTTCACCACGCTCGTGGGTCGGCCTAGCGGACAACCCCGACACCATCGCCCATCTCATTGACATCCACGAACGCGTGAACGGCGGCGACACCTGATGGTCGCCACCACCGCTCAGGCCCGAACCTCCTGGAGCGGTTCCCCGCCGGAGGCCCCCGCGGCTCCTGGCCGACCGAAGAGTGCGCCGCCGCCCAGCGCGCCCAGGGCACCAACGCTCAGGTCGTGATGGACCTGAGCACCGACCAGTTCCTCGTGGTCACCGACCCCACCACCAAGTAGGACCACCCCGGAGCGCCGCGCCCCGCCCTTCCGGCCGGGCGCGGCGCTCGGCACGTTCCCGCCCCTTCCACCACCGAGCAGGAGGCTCCCTTCAAGCTAGGACCGCTGGCTGAGTTCATGGTGGAAGTTCCGTCGATCTTGTAACTGCCGGTCAGACGATCGCAGACAGTCATGCCACCCACCTCGAGGATGGACGTCCCGGGGTGAGTATCCGGCTTGGACGATCGATATCGGCTGATGGTCCGCCGCCCACGTCCTTAACCTGATCACAGCAGAAACTTACTGAAGGGGTGGGCGTGCGCGCACTGGAAGACATCAGAAACCAGGTGAGATCGGCTAAATCGCGCCGCTACATCGACGAGGCCATCGCTGCCTACAGCGGCGGTGCCTACCGCTCGGCACTCATCGCCATCTGGATCGCCGTCGCAGCGGATCTCATCGAAAAGCTTCGCTTCCTCGCCGACGAGGGGGACGCGAACGCGAAGGCGCACCGCGACAAGCTCGACGCAGCCATCAAAGACAACAAGATCAACGAGTTGCAGAAATTCGAGCGGGAGTTGCTGACCAAAGCCCACCAAGACCTCCAGCTCATCGGCTCGCACGAGCGGGACCAGCTCCTTCGTCTGTACGAAGACCGGCATCTCTGCGCACACCCGGCCTTCATCCCTGACAGTGATGATCTGTTCAACCCCACGGCCGAGTCGGTGCGGGCCCACCTGAGGGCCGCCGTGGACGCAGTGCTGTCGCATCAGGCGGTAACAGGGAGGAAAGCGCTGGAACGATTCGGTCGCGACATCGCATCCGCATCGTTCCCCCGGGACGACAGCCGCCTTGCTGACCACCTGCGCGCCAGTTACATGGACCACGGGACGCCGCAGCTACGGGCAAACCTGATCAAAGTGGTGTGCAAGGAGACCTTCAACCAGGAGAAGGACAGCACTTGGCGGTGGAACCACACCCGCACGGCTCGAGAGCTGCAGAAGATCGCTCCTGGAGAGTTCGAGGAGCATGCGCGCTCCGTTCTGGAGCGCAAGCAGAATGAGTTGGACGACGAAGGCCTAATAGCCCTGGTGGCTGGGCTCTGCTATGTGCCCGGTGTCTGGGAACTCCTCCACGCAGGCACCCGCGCGCGCATCGAGGAACTCCTCAAGAACGTGCCGGCCAACCAGTTGGTCATCGTTCACCAGCTGTACAACGGAGCCCTCCCCGCCGCTCCCGTGGACCGTATGCTGCTCGATCGGCTCAGCGAAGCTATTCCTCTCGTTTCCCGTCAGATGCACTTCGCGCAGCTCACCCCATTTCTGGGCGATGTCCCTGACCGACGACTCATCCCGCCTCTCATCGAACTGGTTGCCGACGCCAGCTCCTACGAGGGCGGCGAGGCCGTCCTGAAGTGGGTAAACGCCCTCTCTCCCAGCTTGACGGAAGACGACTTGCAGCAGCTTCTCACTGTCGCAGCCAGTAACAACCAGATCTCGGGTTCCGTCCTGGGGACCCGCCAACTGGAGGTCCTCCGGCACATCGGGCCCCAGGGCGAACAAGCAACGGCTGCCTGGGCCAAGTGGGACATGCGCTGGACACAGGATGCTGAGCCGACAGCCAGCAACCTGTAGTGATCGCGCAGACCTGGCCCTCCGCGACACGATGCGGCCCCCGCCAGGCGCATCAGCATGCGCATCACGTCGCTGCCCTGGTCGGAGGAATCTTCGGCTGCCACATCGAGTACAGCGAGGACAGCTACTGGGACACCTGCCCTCTGTCTTTGATGCACCGCAGATCGGGCCTGTCTGCGTTCTTCTCCGCCGCATGACTGAGAGACGGCAGGCAGATTGAACCAGGCGGCGGTCAGTGCGTAGACGGCCCCGTGGAGCCGGAGACGGGCCGGTGAAGGGGAGCTGGCTGCCAGTGCACCTCGCCGGTATCGCGCTGATGGTGCCAGGTTGCCAGGGTGCGGCCGGCGACCAGCCGGTCGAGCAGCGCTTCGGTCTGCTGGGGGGAGTGCCCGCACAGACGGGCCACGACGGCCATGTCAGCTACGGGGCCGGCCGCGGTGGTGTGGGCGGCCAGGACCAGCGCGGCCAGGCGGTCTGCGGGTTTTGCCGCTGCCGCAACGATGAGCGGAGCGGGCTTGAGGGCCCAGTGGGCGGCGCGCCGGCGGGCGCTACGGCCCGGGGCCTGGTTCAGTGCGCCGTCCAGCAACCGCACCTGCAACGGTGCTGCCCGGGGATCGGGCAGGTCGAGCCAGCCGTCCTGTGCCAGTTCCTGCCACGCCTCGGCGCGCCGGTGCAGGCGCATGCCACGCAGCAGGCCGGCCGGCAGCCGGGCGCGGCCGTGAGTGTCGGCGCGCAGGGCGCATTGCAGGGCCAGCAGCCGGGCGGCGGGAGAGGTGACGCAGCCGAGTGTGGAGGCGAGGTGGGTGAGCATCTCCCGTACCCGTTGCGGCTCATCTCCGTGGACTCGCTGCGGGACGGGGGCTGATGCGGCCGATCGGCGAGGGCTGAGCAGAGTGTCGGGTACCACGGCGGTGTGGCTGATCGCAGCCGCGCAGGCCGCGCACGCGTCGGCCAGCCGCCAGGTGCGGCCGCTGCGGTCGCGGGTCAGGGCCAGCAGTACCCGCCCGGCACAGCCGCGATGGCGCGGATGCCAGACGCAGCCCCGCAGTTGGCACTGGCAGCTGCGCAGGTGCGCCGGCAGCGCGTCCGCGCGGACATGGCAGGCCAGATGCATCAGGGCGGCCGACCGTGCGGAGGACGCCTGCAGGGGAAAGGCGCGGGCGGTGCACGAGGGGCAGACCAGTTTGGGGCCGTCCGCCTGCGGGCGCTGTGATTGAGAGGTTCGTAGTTGGTGTGGTGGGTGGGGTGTGAGCTGTGGTGTTGGTGATTCTTTGAGAAGGGGGAAGAGTGCTTCTGGGGGCCCTCCGGCGGTGGTGACGAGGCTTCTGATCTGCG